>NZ_JANADK010000001.1:0-1237857 GCF_024199795.1 Bradyrhizobium sp. CCGB01 | reverse complement strand
CCGCGCTCCTGACCGGCAAGATTCAGAAATCCCGGACCATGGACCGGGACTTGAAGCAGTCGCTCGAGAAGAATCTCGACGTATCCGCCCAGATCAGGGACAAGCTCTCCGCCGTCGCCGGGATGGAGCAGGTCGATTCGATTCACCTCAAGCTCGAGAACGCCAACATTCTGCTGATTTCCGACGAATTGCTGATCTCGACCCGGAATGCATTGCTGAAGGCCGACTGCGAGGACGCGGTCACCCAGAACATTTCGAGCGGCAGCCTCGTGTGCCAGACGCGGTCCGTGCTCGAGGCCGATGTCGTCTACGAGATCAAATATCACAACAAGATTTCGATGGAGGAGCGGGCCAAGCTGACATCCGAGATCGCAGCAAAGCTCGAGCTGGAGGCACACGAAGGATCGGACGACAAGGTGTCCGGCTCCCAATTGTTCTTCGGGATAAGGCTGTCGCCGAATCCGATCGTGCTGAAGACCGCGGCGGGCGAGATCAAACCCTGTTCGCGGAAATAACATCGGGTTGTAGCCCGCATGGAGCGGAGCAGAATGCGGGGACGCTGCTCCGGATTTCGCTGCGCTCCATCCGGGCTACGCCACCTTCACCCCTTCGGCGGCGCCAGCGGCTGCACGATCTCCTGAAACGGCGCGAGGGCCTCGCAGCGCTCGGCATGCGCTGACAGCGCCGGATAGCGCGCCGCGTCGAACAATTGCGGATGCGCTTCGCGGGTGAAGCGGACGACGCAGGCAACCGCGACGTCGGCATGGCCGATGCGGTCGCCAAGCCAGTACGGCGTCGTCACCTTCGCGCGCTCGGCCTCCAGCACGCCGAGCACGTCGAGAATCTGCGCCTGGCAGCGCTCGACCCACAGCGCAAGCTGCTCCTTCCGCAGCACGCGCTCATAGAGCAGGCTGACCGCCTTGTCGCCGAGACCGCAGGCAAGCGCGCAGATGCGCAAGTGCTTGCGCCGCTCGGCACCGGCCTGCGGCAGCATGGCCTTGTCCGGCCCGACGCGTTCGTCGAGATAGTCCAGGACGATCGTGCTCTCGATCAGCGCCTCGCCGTCGTCGAGCACCAGCGTCGGCACGCGCCGCAGCGGATTGTACGGCGCGATCCTGTCGGCATCACCGAAGGTCGACCACGGCCGATGCTCGAAGGCGAGGCCGTAAAGCCGCAGCGCAATCGCGACGCGACGGACGAAGGGGGAGTCGTATTGGCCGATCAGGAACATGGTTTTCACGCTTCTCGTTCGTTGGCTACGGCTGCGCCGCCCAGTTCATCGCCAATGCGCGCCGGCCGCAACAAACTTCTTGGAAGGAGAGCATTGCGCTCGCCCCGGATTTCGCCGCGCTCCTCCGGGCTACGGCCCAGCGCATTACTCAATGATCGGCACATGCTTCGCCGCATCGCGCGGCGCCGTTCCGTCGAGGCGCGGGTCGTCGGCGATCTCGATCTGGCGGCGGAAGGGGCGGAAGCCGGAGCGCTGGTAGAACGCGACGGCGGACGGGTGGTCGAAGGTGCAGGTGTGCACCCAGACGCGGCGGAGGTCGCGTGACCACGCGATCTCAAGTGCCCGGTTCATCAGGAAGCGGGCGGCGCCGCGTCCGATCAAGGGCGCGGTGACGCCGAAATAGACCAGCTCGCACTGGGCGGCCTCGCGGAAATCCAGCTCCAGCAGGCCTTCGTCGCGGCCGTCCACCATCAGCGCGTAGACTTCGATCCCCGGTGCGTGAATGACCGCGGTAAGCTGCGCGTCGTTCATGCGCGCCCGCGAAAACCACAGCCACTCCTCGCCGACGCGGCGGAAGAGATCGCGGTACCAGGCGATCGCGGGGGCGTCGACTTTACGCAAGGTCCACGCACCTGGTGGATCGTCGCGGCGCGCAGGGCGTGCGGTCATCTCGAGATGGGTGACGACGGCGGCGATCTTGCCGTCGGGCACATCGGAGTAACCGTCGGGGAGGATCATTCTTTGCCCGTTTTATTGTGCGTCATGTTGAAGTTCGAAGAGCGACGGCGATGCCCCCACGCCGTCATTGCGAGCGCAGCGAAGCAATCCAGACTCTTTCCGCGGAGGCAGACTGGATTGCTTCGCTGCGCTCGCAATGACGGTGGAGGCAGATGTGTAGCCCGGATGGAGCCAAGCTCCATCCAGGCTACGAAATTTACTCGGCCGCTACCCCTCCCCCTCGTCGCTCGCCAGCACGCCCTTCACCGCCCGCGCCCATCCCGCGAGCTTTCGCTCGCGCGTCGCCTGGCTCATGTTCGGCTTGAAGCGGTGCTCGAGGCGCCAGTTGTCGGCGAATTTCGTCGGCTCGGGATAGACGCCCGCCTGGAGGCCGGCGAGATAGGCGGCGCCCAGTGCCGTGGTCTCCTGGATCACGGGGCGATCGACCGGCGCGTCGAGGAGGTCTGCGAGGCGCTGCATGGTCCAGTCGGATGCGGTCATGCCACCGTCGACGCGCAGCACGACGCTGGCGGTTTCCGAGCTCGGCCAGTCGGCGCGCATCGCCGCCCAGAGATCGAAGGTCTGGTAGCACACGCTCTCCAGCGCGGCGTGCGCGAGCTCGGCCGGGCCGGTGTTGCGGGTGAGGCCGAACAGCGCGCCGCGCACGCGCGGATTCCAGTAGGGCGCGCCCATGCCGACGAAAGCCGGCACCAGATAGACGCTCTGCATGGAATCGGATTGATCGGCGAGCGGGCCGGTCTCGGCCGCGTGCTTGATGATGCCGAGGCCGTCGCGCAGCCACTGCACCGCACTGCCTGCGACGAAGATCGAGCCTTCGAGCGCGTAGGTGCGTTTGCCGTCGAGCTGATAGGCGACGGTGGTGAGCAGCTTGTTCTTCGACACCACGGGCGTGGTGCCGGTGTTGAGCAGCGCGAAGCAGCCGGTGCCGTAGGTGGACTTCATCATGCCCGGGCGGAAGCAGGCCTGGCCGATGGTCGCGGCCTGCTGGTCGCCGGCGATGCCGGAGATAGCGATGGCGCCGCCGAACAGGTCGGGCGTGCTCTCGCCGAAGCGGGCCGAGGAATCCTTCACCTCGGGCAGCATCGAGCGCGGCACGCCGATGATCTCCAGGAGCTCGTCGTCCCACTGGCCGGTGTGGATGTTGAACAGCAGCGTGCGCGAGGCGTTGGTGGCATCGGTGGCGTGCACCTTGCCGCCGGTGAGGCGCCAGAGCAGGTAACAGTCGATGGTGCCGAACATCAATTCGCCGCGCGCGGCGCGCGCCCGCGCACCGGGGACGTGATCGAGGATCCATGCGACCTTGGTGCCGGAGAAATAGGGATCGATGATCAGGCCGGTCTTTTGCGAGATCAGGGGCTCGCGGCCGTCGGCCTTGAGTTTGGCGCAGACGTCGGCGGTGCGCCGGTCCTGCCAGACGATGGCGCGGTGCACGGCCTGGCCCGTGGCACGGTCCCACACCACGGTGGTCTCGCGCTGATTGGTGATGCCGATCGCGGCGATGTCCTTGGCGCCGATGCCGGCCTGCTCGATCGCCTCGCGGCAGACCATCACGGTCGAGGTCCAGATGTCCTCCGGCTCGTGCTCCACCCAGCCCGAGGCCGGAAAATGCTGCGGAAATTCCTGCTGCGCGCGGGCGGCGATCGAGATGTCGCTGCGAAAGACGATGGCGCGCGAGGAGGTGGTGCCCTGGTCGATGGCGAGGACGAAAGACATGGAAGCTTACCTTGGCGTTTTCCCGTGAGGGATCATTGTGTCGCGCCAAAGGGAGCGGATTGGAGGCGGAAGGTCAATATCCTTGAGCGCGCCTCACGCTCAGTCGTCGTCCCTGCGAAAGCAGGGACCCAGAACCCCAAGGAGAAGTTGGAGACCGAGTTGGTCACCACGAGTCTTCGCCAAACCACTCCCTGTGGTTATGGGTCCCGGATCTGCGCTTCGCTTGTCCGGGACGACGAGCCGAGAGATCTCGCAGTAACTTACACCGCCGCCGTCGTCACGCCGCCGTCGATCACGATGGTCTGGCCGGTCATGAAGCTCGAGGCGTCGGAGGCGAGATAGGCGACGGCGCCGGCGATTTCGTCGGGTTCGCCGATGCGGCGGAGCGGCGTGGTGGCGGTGCGGCGCTTCAGCATAGCTTCGTCTTCCCACAGCGCGCGCGCGAAGTCGGTCTTGACGAGGCCGGGCGCGATGCAGTTGACGCGGACGCCTTTCGGGCCCCACTCGCCGGCGAGCGAGCGGCACAGCGCGAAATCGGCGGCTTTCGAGATGCCGTAGGCGCCGATCACGGTCGAGCCGCGCAGGCCCCCGATCGAGGAGATGATGACGACGGAGCCGTTGCCGCGCTCGGCCATTTGCGGGATCGCCAGCGCGGACAGCCAGATGTTGCTCTTGACGTTGCTGCCCATGATCTTGTCGAAGGCCTCGTCCGTGATGTCGAGCAGCGGGCCGTAATACGGATTGACGGCCGCATTGCAGACGAGGATGTCGATCTTGCCGTAATGCTTGATGGTGCCCGAGATCAGCGCCTCGACCTCGGCCTTGCGCGCGATGTTGCAGGGAATGACGGTGGCATCGCCGCCCGATGCATTGATGCCGTCGGCCACCTCCTTGCAGGCGTCGGCCTTGCGCGAGGACACCACGACCTTGGCCCCGAGCTTTGCGAGCAGCTCTGCGGAGGAGCGGCCGATGCCGCGGCTGGAGCCGGTGACCACGGCGACCTTGCCGGTGAGATCGAACGGGGTGTTTTTCATTGTTGTTGCTCCGCTGATGCCGCTTGTCGGTGTCATCGCCCGCGAAGGCGGGCGATCCAGTACGCCGCGGCTGAAGTTGCGTGAACGAACTGCCGCCGCGGCGTACTGGATGCCCCGGTCAAGCCGGGGCATGACAGTTTTCGTGTGGTTAGATCGGCTCAGATCAACCCGCCGCCATCCGCGACGCGGCGCTGGTGGTAGTCGGTGTCGCCGAACGAGTTCTCGATCATGGTGAGGCGCTTGAAGTAGTGGCCGATCTTGGCCTCCATGGTCATGCCGATGCCGCCGTGAAGCTGGATCGCCTGCTGTCCCACGAACTTCAGGGACTTGCCGATCTGCACCTTGGCCGCGGCGATCGCGTTGGAACGCTCCTTGGCGTCCTCGAAATCACCGGCCATGGTCGCGAACATCGACATCGAGCGGGCCTGCTCCGCGGCGACGAACATGTCGGAGGCACGGTGCTGCAACGACTGGAACGAGCCGATCGCCACGCCGAACTGCTTTCGGGTCTTGATGTACTCGACTGTGGTCTTGAGCGACTCGTCCATCAGCCCGACCGCTTCGGCGCAGAGCGCGACGCGGGCTTCGTCCACGACGCGCTCGATCAGCGCAAGCGAGTCGTCGGGATTGCCGATCGCCGCATCGCTGCCAACTTCGACGCCGGTGAAGGTGATGTCGGCGGCGTGCAGGCCGTCCTGGGTCGGGTACGACTTCTTGGTCACGCCCTTGGCATTCGCCGGCACCAGGAACACGCCGATGCCCGTCTTGTCGCGACGGTCACCCTTGGTGCGGGCGGTGACGACAAGCGTCTGCGCGTTCTCGCCGTTGAGCACGACGAACTTCTCGCCGTCGATCACCCAGCCGTCGCCCTTCTTCTTCGCGGTCGTGGAGACGTCGAAGAGATCGTAGCGCGAGTTCTTCTCGAGCTGGGCGAATGCCAGCGTCTTGCTGCCGTCGATGATCCCGGGCACGTGCGCGGCCTTCTGTGCATCGCTGCCCGCATGGCGCAGGAAGCCGCCGCCGATCACGACCGTCGCCAGATACGGCTCGAGCACCAGCGCCTTGCCGAGCGCTTCCATCACGATCATGGTCTCGACACCGCCGCCGCCGAAGCCGCCATCGGCCTCCGCGAAGGGCAGACCGAGCAGGCCCTGCTCGGCGAGCTTGCCCCAGACAGCCTGGCTCCAGCCGCCCTTCTCCTTCATGTACTTCTTGCGGCTCTCGAAATCGTAGGAATCGGTCAGCAGGCCGTCGATGCTGTCCTTGAGAAGCCGCTGCTCCTCGTTCAGATCAAAATCCATTTCTTTGGTTCCTCGTACCCGGACTTATTTGGCTTCGTCATTCCGGGGCACGCGCGATAGCGCGTGAACCCGGAATCCAGAGGTTGTGGCGCGAGATTCCGGGTTCGCGCTTCGCGCGCCCCGGAATGACAGTCGTCTAGAGCCCCAGCACCGCCTTGGCGATGATGTTGCGCTGGATCTCGTTGGAGCCGCCGTAGATCGAGACCTTGCGGTTGTTGAAGTAGCTCGGCGCGATCTGGGCGGTCCACTCCATGGCTTCGTTGGAGCCGTCGTCGCCGTGCACGTCGTAGGGCGCGGCGAACGGGCCGATCACTTCCATCAGCAGCTCGGTGGTGGTCTGCTGGATCTCCGAGCCCTTGATCTTCAGCACGGACGAGGCCGGATTGGGCTTGCCCTTGCCGTGCTTGCCCTCGTCGGCGACGACGCGCAGCTGCGTCAGCTCGAGCGCCTTCAGCTCGATCTCGCAGGCCGCCAGCTTCTCGCGGAAGGCTGCGTCCTGGATGATCGGCTTGCCGCCGGATTCGACCTTGGAGGCGAGATCGCGGATGCGGCGCAGCCGCTCCTTGGAGACGCCGACCCGCGCGATGCCGGTACGCTCATTGCCGAGCAGGAATTTTGCGTAATCCCAGCCCTTGTTCTCCTCGCCGATCAGGTTCTCGTAGGGCACCTCGACGTCGTCGAAGAAGACTTCGTTGACCTCGACGCCGCCGTCGATGGTCTGGATCGGGCGCACGGTGACGCCCTTCGACTTCATCGAGAAGACGATGAAGGAGATGCCCATCTGCTTCTTGGCGGTCGCGTCGGTGCGGCAGAGGCAGAAGATCATGTCGGCGTGCTGGGCCAGCGTGGTCCAGGTCTTCTGGCCGTTGATGATCCACTTGTCGCCCTTGCGCTCGGCCTTGGTCTTCAGCGAAGCGAGGTCGGAGCCGGAGCCGGGCTCGGAGAAGCCCTGGCACCACCAGTCGTCGACATTGGCGATGCGCGGCAGATACTGCTTCTTCTGCTCTTCGTTGCCGAAGGTGTAGATGACGGGGCCGACCATGCTGACGCCGAAGGCGAGCGGCTGCGGCGCCGGATAGGACTGCAGCTCCTCGTTGAAGATGTAATGCTGCACGGAGGTCCAGCCGGTGCCGCCATATTGCTTGGGCCAATGGCTGACGCCCCAGCCCTTCTTGTTGAGGATGCGCCACCACGTCACCATCTCGTCCTTCGAGAGATGACGGCCCTCGACCAGCTTGCGCCGCGTATCCGGCGGCACGTTGTCGCGGAAGAACGATCGCACTTCCTCGCGAAACGCCTGCTCTTCTTTCGTGAATGCGAGATCCATCGGATCCTCCTGTGAATTACTGCAAAATCTCAAACAACCCGGCAGCGCCCATGCCGCCGCCGACGCACATGGTGACGACCGCATACTTGGCCTTGCGGCGGCGGCCTTCGATCAGCGCGTGACCAGTGAGGCGCGCCCCCGACATGCCGTAGGGGTGGCCGACCGAGATCGCGCCGCCGTCGACGTTGATCTTCTCGGGATCGATGCCGAGCTTGTCGCGGCAATACAGCACCTGCACCGCGAAGGCTTCGTTGAGCTCCCAGAGCCCGATGTCGTCGACGGTGAGACCGTGGCGCTTGAGCAGGCGCGGCACGGCGAAGACCGGACCGATGCCCATCTCGTCCGGCTCACAGCCGGCCGAGACGAAGCCGCGGAAGATGCCGAGCGGCTTGAGGCCGCGCTTTGAGGCTTCCTTGTCGCTCATGATCACCGAGGCGCTGGCGCCGTCGGAAAGCTGGCTGGCGTTGCCGGCGGTGATCGAAAAGCCCTCGCCGCGGACGGGCTTGAGGCCGGCGAGGCCTTCTGCGGTGGTCTCGGGGCGCGGGCCTTCGTCCTGCGACAGCGTAACCTCCTTCATCGACACGGCGCCGGTCGCCTTGTCGGTGACCGCCATCTGCGTCGTGATCGGCGCGAGCTCGTCCTTGAACTTGCCGCCCTGCTGGGCCGCTGCGGTGCGGCGCTGGCTCTCCAGGGAATATTCGTCCTGCTTCTCGCGCGAGATGCCGTAGCGCTTGGCGACGACTTCGGCGGTGTCGATCATGGGCATGTAGACCTCGCCCTTGATCTTCAGCAGCGCCGGATCCTGGGCGTGGAAGCCGTTCATCTTGTCGTTCTGCACGAGCGAGATCGACTCGCCGCCGCCGCCGACCGCGATCTCGACGCCATCGAAGATCACCGAGCGCGCGGCGAGCGCGATCGCCTGCAGGCCCGAGGCACACTGCCGGTCGATGGTGGTGCCGGCGACGGTGACGGGGAGGCCGGCACGGAGCAGCGCCTTGCGCGCGATGTTGCCGCCGGTCGCGCCCTGCTGGAGCGCTGCGCCCATCACGACGTCCTCGACCTCCTTCGGGTCGACCTTGGCGCGCGCGACGGCCTCCCCGATGGCGTGGCCGAGCAAGGTTGCGCCCTCGGTGGCGTTGAGCATGCCGCGATAGGCCTTGCCGATCGGCGTGCGGGCGGTGGAAACGATGACGGCGTCGGTCAAGAGCGACCTCCTGGTTGCGTGGATTGTGATGGTTTCTGCTGCCGGCGCAACTCGTGGCGCGACAGCTTTCCGACCGGCGTGCGCGGCAGGTCGTCGACGAACTCGACCTCGGCCGGCAGCTCGTGCTTGCCGACCTTGCCGGCGAGCTGCGCGCGCAGCTCGTCGAGCGAGAACGGCTTCGCATCCGGCTTCAGCTTGATGAAGGCTTTTGCGGCCTCACCCCGATACTGGTCGGGAATGCCGAGCACGATCACCTCGTGCACGCCGGGTATGGTGTAGATCGCCTGCTCGATCATCTGCGGATAGACGTTGAAGCCGCCGGAGATGATCATGTCCTTCTTGCGGTCGACCAGGAAGAAGTAGCCGTCGGTGTCGACATAGCCGATGTCGCCGGTAAGGAAGCGGCCTTCGGAAAATGACTCCGCGGATTCCTTCGGCTTGTTCCAGTAGCCCTGGGTGACGTTCGGGCCCTTGATGCGGATCTCGCCGACTTCGCCCGGCGGCAGCACCTTTGCGGGATCGTCCAGCGAGACGACGTCGAGCTCGATGCCGGGCAGCATGAGGCCGATCGACCCGGGCTTGTCCGGTCCTGTCGGCGGATGGCCGGTGCCGGGCGAGCAGGTCTCGGTCATGCCCCAGCCGCTGCGCAGCTTCTTGCCGACCTTGCGCTCGAAGAAGCTCGCGACCTCCACCGGCAGCGGCGCCCCGCCGGAGCCGATGGCGCTGAGCGAGGAGAAGTCGCGCTTGTCCAGATCAGGGAGCGCGGCGATCGCGATCCACATCGTCGGCACGCCCGGGAAGTAGGTCGCGCGCCTGATTTCGATGTCGCGCATCACGGCCTCGACGTCGAAACGCTGATGCAGCGAGATCAGATTGCCGCGGCTGAGCGAGGACAGCAGCACGACGGTGAGCGCATAGATGTGGAACAGCGGCAGCACGCAGATCACGCGCTCGACGACGTCGCCGCGCGCCGCGCGCGTCGGCTTGCCCCAGACGTCGTAGATCGACACCGCGGAGGTGAGGTTGCCGTGGGTGAGCATCGCGCCCTTGGGCAGGCCCGTGGTGCCGCCGGTATATTGCAGCAGCGCGACGTCGTCGGCCGTCACGGACGGCCACTGCGCAGGCGCGGTGGCACCCTCGACGAACGTCTTGAAGGTGACGATGCGGGGATCATCGGGGATCTGTGCCTGCGGCGTGCCGACCTTGCCCCAATTGTCGTCCTCGCAGACGACGAGGCGGTCGATCAGTCCCTTTTCCAGGAATTTCAGCGCGGTCGGCAGCAGTGCCTGGAGGTTCGAGGTGACGAGCAGGCGCGAGCCGGAATCCGAGACCTTGTGCGTCAGCGCGATCTCGCCGTCGAGCGGCGAGAGATGCGCGACGCGGCTGCCTGCCTTCAGCGCGCCGAAGAAATTGACGGGATGGTCCGGCGTGTTGCCGAGGAACAGCGCGACGGAATTGTTCTTGCCGCAGCCGGCGCGCAGAAAGGCCGCAGCCGCGCGATCGGCCATCCCGGCGAGCTCGGTGTAGCTGATCGGCCGATCGCGGAATTCCAGCGCGGTGCGCGGGCCGAACTCGGCGGCGGCTGTCGACAACAGGTCAGGCAGCGAGCCTTGGACGATGGTGTCGTCCCAACGCACGCCCTCGGGATAAAACTGTTCGCCGGGATGGGTCATTGCTTCCTTAAACCGCAGACCGTCATTCCGGGGCGATGCGACGGGATCGCGAAGCGCGACGCCGGAGCATCGAACCCGGAATCTCGAGATTCCGGGTTCGCCCTACGGGCGCCCCGGAATGACTGAGAGTTGGAGCACAAAGCTCCCTCACGCCGCCTTCGACGCCGCGGCCAGCGAGGCGAACGTTTTGCCCTCCGCCGCGAGCTTCTTCAGCAGCGGCGCGGGCTCGAGGCTCGGGTCGTTGGTCTCCTTGGCGTAGAAGGAAAGGCGATCGGCGATGTGCTTGAGGCCGACGGTGTCGGCCCAGAACATCGGGCCGCCGCGATAGACCGGCCAGCCGTAGCCGTAGAGCCAGACCACGTCGATGTCGGACGGACGCGCCGCGACGCCCTCTTCGAGGATCTTCGCGCCCTCGTTGATCATCGGGTACATCATGCGCTCGAGGATCTCCTCGTCGCTGACGACGCGCTTCTTGCGGCCGAGACGGAGCAGCGTCTCGTCGATCAGCTTTTCGACCTCCGGATCGGGCAGCGCCGAGCGCGAGCCCGCTTCATACTTGTAGTAGCCCTTGCCGGTCTTCTGGCCGAAACGGCCGGCTTCGCAGAGCGCGTCCGCGATCTCCGACTTGATGCCGCGGTCCTTGCGCGAGCGCCAGCCGATGTCGAGGCCGGCGAGATCGCCCATCGCGAACGGCCCCATCGGCATGCCGAACTTGGTCACGACGGCATCGACCTGCTGCGGCAGAGCGCCTTCGAACAGCAGCTTTTCCGACTGCTTGCCGCGCTGCGCCAGCATGCGATTGCCGACAAAGCCGTCGCAGACGCCGACCACGGTCGGCACTTTCGCGATCCTGCGCGCGATGGTCACGGCGGTGACCAGCGCATCCGGCGCGGTCTTGTCGGCGCGCACGATCTCGCACAGCTTCATGACGTTGGCCGGCGAGAAGAAGTGCATGCCGAGCACGTCCTGCGGACGCTTGGTCGATTTCGCGATCTCGTCGATGTTCAGGTACGAGGTGTTGGAGGCGAGCACCGCGCCGGGCTTGACGTACTGGTCGAGCTTGCCGAACACTTCCTTCTTCACCGCCATGGTCTCGAACACGGCTTCGATGACGAGGTCGGCATCGCCGACATTCTCGATGCCGACGACGCCGTTGATCAGCGCCATGCGCTTGGCGGGCGCGTCCGCCGGGATGCCGCCGCGGGCGGCGGTCGCTTCCCAGTTCTTCTGCATGATGCCCATGCCGCGCTTGAGCTGCTCCTCGCCGGTCTCGATCAGGGTGACGGGAACGCCGGCATTGGCAAAGGACATCGCGATGCCGCCGCCCATGGTGCCGGCACCGAGGATGGCGACGCGGTTCACGGGCCGCGACTTGGTGCCGTCAGGGACGCCCGCGATCTTGCTGGCCTCGCGCTCGGCGAAGAAGGCATAGCGCTGCGCCTTGGACTGGTCGCTGGCGACGAGCTTGAGGAAGCCCTCGCGCTCCTTCTTCAGCCCTTCGTCGAACGGCAGGTCGATGGCATAGCCGACGGCGTCGGCCGCCGCGAACGGCGCTTCCAGGCCGCGCGCCTTCTTGGTCATAGCGGCGACCGCATTGGTGAAGATCGAGCGATCGGCCTTGGCCGCCGCGATCTTGGAATCGTCGTCGCGCAGGCGCCGCAGCGGACGCTTCTCGGCGATCAATTTGCGCACGAAGGCTTCAGCGCCGGAGGCCGGGCCCTCGACGATCTCCTCGATCAGGCCGTGCTTGAGCGCATCCGCGGCACCGATCGGATCGCCGCCGACGATCATCTTGACGGCGAGCTCGGGGCCCACCGCGCGCGGCAGGCGCTGGGTGCCGCCGGCGCCCGGCAGCAGGCCCAGCTTCACCTCGGGCAGGCCGAGCTTGGCTTCCTTCACGGCGACGCGGAAATGACAGGCCAGCGCGACCTCGAGGCCGCCGCCGAGCGCGGTGCCGTGGATCGCGGCAACGACCGGCTTCGGCGAGTTCTCGATCTCGGCGAGCACGTCGTTGAGGGCGGGCGGCTTCGGCGGCTTGCCGAATTCGGTGATGTCGGCACCGGCGATGAAGGTGCGGCCGGCGCAGGTCAGCACGATGCCCTTGATCGCGGGATCGGCAATCGCGGCCTTGATGCACTCCAGAATGCCACCGCGCACTGCGGCACTCAGCGCATTGACCGGAGGGCTGTTCACCGTGACGATCCCGACTTCGTCATGACGCTCAAGCTTGACCACTTCGCTCACGGTTTCCCTCCTTGGTGGGGATTTACTTTTGTTCGATTTCGCGGTGCGGAATTTAATTCCGCATCTTGACGGCAGGGTTATTTTGAAGCACGGACGTTGTCAACGACTCCGCGCAAGAAGCAGATCAGGGATGAAGCGTACAGGAAAGAAGACAGCGACCGATCGGAATTTCGTCGTCGCGCTTTCCCGCGGACTAGATGTATTGCGCGCATTCCACCCCAACGACGGCCTTCTTGGCAATCAGGAGATCGCGGCGCGCACCAATCTGCCCAAACCGACCGTTTCGCGGCTGACCTACACGTTGACGAAGCTCGGTTATCTGACGCCGGTTCCCCGTTTCGAGAAATACCAGCTCGCGCCGGCGGCGATGGCGCTCGGCTACGCGGCGCTGGCCAATCTCGGCGTTCGGCATTTGTCCGAACCGTTCCGCGAGGAAATGATGCGCGCGACCGGAGGCGCCGTCGCAATCGGCGGCCGCGACCGCCACAGCATGATCTATTTCGGGCAAAGCCGTGGCAGCGAGACGGTCGGCGTTCAACTTGACGTCGGCTCCCGCGTCCCGATTGCAACCAGCGCGATGGGCCGCGCCTATTTCTGGGCGCTCGACGACGAGGGCCGCGCTGAAGTGTCCCGCATCCTGCGCGAACATTACGGCAGCCGCTGGCCGAAGATGCGCGATGGCCTCGAACGTTCCGGCGAGACCGTCGCGAAATACGGTTTCGCGATGTCGGTCGGCGACTGGCACGACGACATCGGCGCTGCCGGCGTCGCGCTCAAGCTCAACGACGGAACCGGACCTTACGCATTCAATTGCGGCGCGCCCGCATTCCGCTTCACGGAAGAGCGTTTGATCAACGACATTGGACCGCGTCTGCTTGCGATGGTAAGGAACATCGAAGCGGCACTCGGGGGACTGATGCCGCAATCCAAAAAAGAAGTCAGCAAAAAGCTGAAATCAGGAGGGAAACTTGCTCGTGTGGCCGAGGGGTTCAGATAGCCTTTGTCATCACCGGGAGCGGTTCGCATCGCCCCTTCGCCCACTGAAGTGCGTGGGCGAGACGAGATGACGCAGGCACAGCTCGCGCAGGGGACATCGCCCCTGCTCGCGGTTCGCGACGTCAGCGTCGTGTTCGGCGGCATCATTGCGCTCAACGGCGTGTCCTTTGACATGCACAAGGGCGCCATCCTCGGATTGATCGGCCCCAACGGCGCCGGCAAGACCACGCTCTTCAACTGTCTCTCCCGGCTCTATCAGCCCTCGTCGGGCGACATCCTGATGGAAGGCGTGAGCATCCTGTCGCGGCCTCCGCACCGGATCGCCGAGATCGGCATCGGCCGCACCTTCCAGAACGTGGCGCTGTTTCCGAACCTGTCGGTGATGGACAACGTCCGCGTCGGCGCTCATTCGAAGACCTCCAGCGACATCATCAGCGACTCGCTTCGGCTCGCCTGGGTCCGGCGCAGCGAGACTGACGTCAACAAGAAGGTCCACGAGATCCTCGCCTATCTCAAGCTCGAGGACGTCGCCCACACCGTCGTGTCCGGCCTGCCCTTCGGCACGCAGAAGCGCGTCGAGCTGGCGCGTGCGCTCGCGGCCGACCCCAAGATCCTGCTGCTCGACGAGCCCGCCGGCGGCCTCAACCACGAGGAAGTCTATGTGCTCGGCGACCTCATCCGCAAAATTCGTGACGAACGCCACATGACCGTGCTGCTGGTCGAGCACCACATGGGTCTCGTGATGTCGATTGCCGACCACGTCGTCGCGCTGAATTTCGGCAAGAAGCTCGCGGAAGGCACGCCCGCCCAGGTGCAGGCAGACCCCGACGTCATCAAGGCCTATCTCGGGAGCAAGGACCAATGACGACGCTGCTCAACGTCAAGGACCTGCGCGCCTATTACGGCCAGGTCCAGGCGCTCCACGGCCTGTCCTTCTCGCTCAACGAAGGATCGCTGACGACGCTGCTCGGCGCCAATGGCGCCGGCAAGACCACCACCTTGCGCGCGATCTGCAACATGGTGCGTTCCACCGGTGCGATCGAGTTCGAGGGCAAGCCGCTCAGCAATCGCTCCACCGAGAGCATCGTGCGGTTCGGCATCGCCCATGTGCCGCAGGGCCGCGGCACCTTCACCACCATGACGGTCGAGGAGAACCTCCAGCTGGGGGCCATCACCCGCAAGGATAGCGCCGGCATCGTTTCCGACATCGAGCGCATGTACGCGCATTTCCCGGTGCTGAAGCAGCGCCACACCCAGCAGGCCGGCACGCTCTCGGGCGGCGAGCAGCAGATGCTCGCGGTCGCCCGCGCGCTGATGCTGCGGCCGCGCCTGATGCTGCTCGACGAACCGTCCTTCGGCCTCGCGCCACTCGTCGTGCGGGACCTGTTCGGCATCCTCGGCAAGATCAATCGCGAGGACAAGGTGTCGATCCTGGTGGTGGAGCAGAACGCCCAGCTCGCGCTCGAGCTCGCCGACCAGGCCTATGTGATCGAGACCGGACGCATCGTGATGTCGGGTAATGCCAAGGACATCGCGAACAACGAAGAAATCCGCAAATCCTATCTGGGTTACTGAGGAGCCGGCACGATGGAGCTGTTCACCAACCAAGTGCTGGCCGGCATCGCCACGGGCGCGATCTACGCCTGCATGGCGCTGGCCGTGGTCATGATCTACCAGGCGATCGACCATCTCAACTTCGCGCAGGGCGAGATGGCGATGTTCTCGACCTTCATCTCCTGGCAGCTGATGCAGTGGGGCGTGCCCTATTGGGCCGCCTTCGTCATCACGCTGGCGTTCTCCTTCGTAGCCGGCATCGCGATCGAGCGCATTCTGTTCAAGCCGCTGGCGAAAGCGCCGGTGCTGACCAACGTCGCCGGCTTCATCGCACTGTTCGCGATCATCAACTCCTCGGCCGGCCTGATCTGGGACTTTACCATCAAGCAGTATCCGACCCCGTTCGGCTCCGCGCCGTTCCTGGGCAGCCAGCTGATCTCGACCCACCAGGCCGGCATGATCGGCGTCACGGTGCTGCTGCTGCTCGGCCTCTACTTCTTCTTCCAGTACACGCGCATCGGCCTTGCGATGCGCGCGGCCGCCTCCGTGCCTGAATCGGCGCGGCTGGTCGGCATCAACACGTCCTGGATGATCGCGCTCGGCTGGGGCATGGCGACCGCGATCGGCGCGATCGCCGGCATGCTGATCGCTCCGGTCGTGTTCCTCGAGCCCAACATGATGGGCGGCGTGCTGATCTACGGCTTTGCCGCCGCGGTGCTCGGCGGCCTGACCAGCCCGTTCGGCGCCGTGGTCGGCGGCTTCCTGGTCGGCATCTTCGAGAACCTCGCCGGCACCTACATCCCCGGCGTCGGTAACGAGCTGAAACTTCCGATCGCGCTCGCGCTGATCATCTCCGTCCTGGTCGTCAAACCCGCTGGCCTGTTCGGCCGGCACATCGTCAAGCGAGTTTGATCATGAGCGCTGCAGAAGAAGTCGTTGCAGAAGGCCACCAGGCGGTCGAGGCCGTTCCGAAGCGGGCCATGACGCTGGGCACCGGCACCTCGCTGGTGGTGCTGGCGGTGCTCCTGATCGTGCCGCTGTTCGTCAAGAACTTCATCATCTTCCAGATGACGATGCTCCTGATCTACGGGCTTGCCGTGCTGGCGCTGAACATCCTGACCGGCGGCAGCGGCCAGTTCTCGCTCGGCCAGAGCGCGTTCTATGCCGTCGGCGCCTATACGTCGGCGGTGCTGATGGAGCACGCCAACATCAACTACGCGCTGACCATTCCGGTTTCCGCCGCGGTCTGCTTCGGGTTCGGTTACCTGTTCGGCAAACCGGCCCTGCGGCTGTCGGGCGTCTATCTCGCGCTTGCGACCTTCGCACTCGCCACCGCGATGCCGCAGCTCCTGAAGCTGAACTTCCTGGAACACTGGACCGGCGGCGTGCAGGGCCTCGTCGTCACCAAGCCCGACGCGCCGTTCGGCCTGCCGATGTCGCAGGACATGTGGCTGTACTACTTCACGCTCATCGTGACGATTGCGATCTACATCTTCTCCGTGAACCTGTTGCGCTCGAGGTCCGGCCGCGCCTTCATGGCAATCCGGGACAACGAGATCGCGGCTTCCTCGATGGGTGTCAACGTCGCGCTCTACAAGACGCTGGCCTTCGGCGTGTCGGCGGCAATCACCGGCGTCGCCGGCTCGCTCGGCGCCATCGCGGTGCAGTTCGTGGCGCCCGACAGCTACACCATCACGCTCGCGATCTCGCTGTTCCTCGGCATGGTCGTCGGCGGCGTCGGCTGGCTGCCCGGCTCGTTCGTCGGTGCGGCCTTCATCATCTTCGTGCCGAACATGGCGGAGAGCATTTCCAAAGGCCTCTCCGGCGCCGTGTTCGGCGTGCTGCTGTTCCTCGTCATCTACCTCGTGCCGCACGGCGCAAGGCAGGTCGCGATCCTGGGCCAGCAACTCGCCGGCAAGCTCAGGAAGAACTGAAACTCCCGTCACGACTGTTTGTTTAACCAAGGAGACCCAATTGCTTTTCCGAACAACACTGCGAACCGCAGCGCTCGCGACTGCGGTCGCAACCCTCGCCTCCAGCGCAGCACTCGCCCAGAAGAAATACGACACCGGCGCAAGTGACACCGAGATCAAGATCGGCAACATCATGCCGTACAGCGGTCCGGCGTCGGCCTATGGCATCATCGGCAAGACCGAAGAAGCCTATTTCAAGATGATCAACGACAAGGGCGGCATCAACGGCCGCAAGATCAACTTCGTCACCTATGACGACGCCTATTCGCCGCCGAAGGCCGTCGAGCAGGTCCGCAAGCTCGTCGAGAGCGACGAGGTGCTGGCCGTGTATAATCCGCTCGGCACGCCCTCGAACACCGCGATCCAGAAGTACCTGAACGCCAAGAAGATCCCGCAGCTCTTCGTCGCCACCGGCGCCACCAAGTGGAACGACCCGAAGGGCTTCCCCTGGACCATGGGCTGGCAGCCGTCCTACCAGAGCGAAGCGCAGATCTACGCGAAATGGCTGATGAAGGAGAAGCCGAACGCCAAGGTCGCGATCCTCTATCAGAACGACGATTTCGGCAAAGACTACCTCAAGGGCACCAAGGATGGTCTCGGCGCCAAGGGCGCGTCCATGATCATCATGGAAGAGAGCTATGAGATCTCCGAGCCGTCGATCGACGGCCACATCGTCAAGATCAAGGCCGCCAATCCCGACGTGCTGCTGATCTACGCGACGCCGAAGTTCGCGGCCCAGACCATCAAGAAGACCGCCGAGCTCAGCTGGAAGCCGCTCCAGATCCTCACCAACGTGTCGATCTCGGTCGGCAGCGTGATGAAGCCGGCCGGCTTCGAGGCCTCGCAGGACGTGCTGTCGGCCGCCTACGCCAAGGACTCCACCGACCCGCAGTGGAACAACGACCCCGGCATGAAGAAGTGGAACGAGTTCGTCGACAAGTACATGCCCGGCGCAGACAAGACCGACACCGGCATGGTCTACGGCTACGGCGCGGCATCGACCCTCGTCAAGACTCTGGAAATGTGCGGCGACGACCTCACCCGCGCCAACCTGATGAAGCAGGCGGCGAGCCTGAAGGACTTTGCGCCGGACACCCTGCTGCCCGGCGTCAAGATCAACACCAGCGCCACCGACTTCGCTCCGATTTCGCAGCTGCAGATGCAGCGCTTCAAGGGCGAGAAATGGGAACTGTTCGGCGAGATCATCAGCGGCGACGTCGCCTCCGAGTGACGTGCTGACGTCATAGTCCAAACCTGGTCCAAATCGACAAAGCCCCCGCGGGTGACCGCGGGGGCTTTTTGTTGACGTCCGGCGTCAATCTTGTTCAATGCGGCGCCGATCCATTCCGGGTGGAGAAAAATGACTGCCGTTCGATTTCAGGTTGTGGCCATTTCGGCCGCGCTCGCGTTGTGCACTGCGATGAGCAGCCCGGCACTCGCGCAAAAGAAATACGACAGCGGCGCTTCCGATACCGAGATCAAGATCGGCAACATCATGCCCTATAGCGGGCCGGCCTCCGCCTATGCCGCGATCGGCAAGGCCGAGGAAGCCTATTTCAACAAGATCAATGCCGGAGGCGGCATCAACGGCCGCAAGATCAAGTTCATCTCCTACGACGACGGCTATTCGCCGCCGAAGACGGTGGAACAGGCACGCAAGCTGGTCGAGAGCGACGGCGTGCTGCTGATCTTCGGCTCGCTCGGCACCTCCACCAACGGCGCCATCCGCAAATACATGAACGACAAGAAGGTGCCGCAATTGTTCGTGGCGAGCGGCGCCTCGAAGTGGAACGACCCCAAGCAATATCCGTGGACCATGGGCTGGCAGCCGAGCTACGCCAGCGAGGCGCGCATCTACGCCAAATACGTCATGAAGGAGAAGCCGGACGCGAAGATCGGCGTGCTCTACCAGAACGACGATTTCGGCAAGGATTACCTGAAGGGCCTGAAGGACGGCCTCGGCGCCAAGGCGTCGATGATCGTATTGGAAGACGGCTACGACACTTCGGAGCCCGCCATCGACGAGCACGTCGTGAAATTGAAGGCCTCGGGCGCCGACGTCTTCATCAGCATCACCACGCCGAAATTCGCAGCGCAGGCGATCAAGAAGGCCGCCGAGATCAACTGGCATCCGGTCCACATCATCTCCAACGTCTCGGCCTCGGTCGGGGGCGTGCTCGAGCCGGCGGGGCTCGAGATCTCGCAAGGCATCCTGTCGGCGAGCTACGCCAAGGACGGCTCCGACCCGCAATGGAATGCCGATGACGGCATGAAGAAGTTCTATGACTTCCTCGCCCAATTCGATCCCAAGGCCAACAAGCTCGATGCCGGCGTGGTGTTCGGCTATGGCGCGGCCCAGACCATGGTGAAGGTGCTGCAAATGTGCGGCGACGATCTCACCCGCGAGAACGTCATGAAGCAGGCCGCCAGCCTGAAGGATTTCGAGCCCGACACGCTGCTGCCCGGCATCAAGATCAACACCGCAGCCGATAATTACGCCCCGATCGAGCAGCTCCAGATGATGCGGTTCAAGGGCAGGAAATGGGAGCTGTTCGGTGACATCATCTCGAGCGGGCTCGGCCACTGAAAGCTCTCAACTCGATATGGCTTGGCGACAGTTCGTAGGGTGGGCAAAGCGAAGCGTGCCCACCACCTCTATCCAACCCAGGCAGATCGTGGGCACGGCGCGAAGAATGCGCCTTTGCCCACCCTACGAAACCGAAGATTGATAGCAGTATATTCGTCAATCAGAGGAAGCGACACCTTCTCGCAGTCGCACACGAGAGCACACCGGTCCCTGACTACTAAAGGAGCAGCCCCTGCGACGCCGTCACGGGGGCTTTCTGTTGAAGGCGCCTGCTAAATCGGGTTGAATTGCGGCGACGTCGCCAAGAACGGTCAAGCCAAAAAAAGGACGCACACACACCAAGAAAATAGGGAGATAGGAATGCCTGCTGTCACCGGCAAACTTGCGGCCGCGTCACTGGCGCTTGCGCTCATTGCTGCCTCGGCCTCCACCGCATCGGCCCAGAAGAAATACGATACCGGCGCGACCGATACCGAGATCAAGATCGGCAACATCATGCCCTACAGCGGACCGGCCTCCGCCTACGGCATCATCGGACGGACCGAAGCCGCCTACTTCAAGAAGATCAACGAAGAGGGCGGCATCAACGGCCGCAAGATCAATTTCATCTCCTATGACGACGCCTACTCGCCGCCGAAGACGGTGGAGCAGGCCCGCAAGCTGGTCGAGAGCGACGAGGTGCTCTTCATCTTCAACTCGCTCGGCACGCCGCCGAACTCGGCGATCCACAAATACATGAACTCGAAGAAGGTGCCGCAGCTGTTCGTCGCGACCGGCGCCACCAAGTGGAACGATCCGCAGAACTTCCCCTGGACCATGGGCTGGCAGCCCAACTACCAAAGCGAAACGCAGATCTATGCGAAGTGGCTGCTCAAGAACAAGCCGGACGCCAAGATCGCCGTGCTCTTCCAGAACGACGATTACGGCAAGGACTATCTGAAGGGCCTGAAGGACGGCCTTGGCTCGAAAGCCGCCTCGATGATCATCATCGAAGAGAGCTACGAGACCTCCGAGCCGACCATCGACAACCACATCGTGAAGCTGAAGTCGACCGGCGCCGACGTCTTCATGAACATCACGACGCCGAAATTCGCGGCGCAGGCGATCAAGAAGAATGCCGAGATCGGCTGGAAGCCGCTGCACTTCCTCAACAACGTCTCGGCCTCCGTCGGCAGCGTGATGAAGCCGGCCGGCTTCGAGAACGGCCAGGACATCATCTCGGCCGACTATCTGAAGGACGTCTCCGATCCCGAGTGGAACAACGACGCCGGCATGAAGGAATTTATCGCCTTCATGACAAAATACTTCCCGGAAGGCGACAAGCTCGACAAGGGCACCATCGTCGGCTACGCGGTGGCGCAGACGCTGGTTCATGTGCTGAAGCAGTGCGGCGACAATCTCACGCGCGAGAACGTCATGAAGCAAGCCGCGAACGTGAAGGACTTCCGCACCGAAGCGCTGCTGCCGGGAATCCAGATCAACACGTCTGCGACCGACTTCGCGCCGATCAGCCAGCTCCGCCTCGAGAAATTCAAGGGCGAGCGCTGGGAACTGTTCGGTGACGTGATCAGCGCCGACGTCGGCGGCTAGTCGCCAGACACACACGAGACGACAAAACCCCCGGCGCTGGTCGCGCAGGGGGTTTTTGTTTTGCGTCCCGATTATGATCACGCGATTGCACAATCGAATGATGGCAAAGCCTGCTTACGCTTTCGCAGCCAATGCGGTAGGCATGGGATCGGCACGCCTGCCGCCCGTCTCTTCCGTCCGCTCAAGGCCCTCGTCATGACCGACCGACGTCCCCTGCTCCGCGCGCTCTACGACGCCGCCGTTGCCGCCGCCCATCCCAGCGCGATTCTGGCGGCTCACTTGCGGCCCGCGCCAAGGGGACGCGTGATCTGCCTTGCCGCCGGCAAGGGCGCAGGCGCGATGGCCGCGGCCGCCGAGCGGCATTATCTCGACACGCTCAAGCTCGCGCCGGAGCGCCTCGTCGGCATCGCCACCACCCGCCACGGCTATGGCGTACCGACGCGCCGCATCCGCGTGGTCGAGGCCGGCCATCCCGTGCCCGACGAAGCCGGCTTGAAGGGCGCCGCCGATACGCTCGCGCTCGCCGGCGAGGCTGGCCCCGACGATCTGCTGCTGGTGCTGCTCACCGGCGGCGGCTCGGCGAACTGGATCGCGCCGGTGGACGGCGTCAGCTTCGCGCAGAAGCAGGCGGTCAACAAGGCGCTGCTGCGCTCGGGCGCGCCGATCGGCGAGATGAACATCGTCAGGAAACATCTGTCGCGGATCAAGGGCGGCCGGCTGGCGCGCGCCGGCCAGAATGCCGCCGAGATCGTGACGCTCGCGATCTCCGACGTGCCGCATGACGATCCCTCGGCGATCGCCTCCGGTCCGACCGTGCCGGATCCGAGCACGCTGGCGGACGCGCGCGCGATCGTCGCGAAATACAAGCTCGCCGTCGACGATGCCGTCCGCCGCGCGCTCG
Organism: Bradyrhizobium sp. CCGB01; assembly: GCF_024199795.1. NCBI lineage: Bacteria > Pseudomonadati > Pseudomonadota > Alphaproteobacteria > Hyphomicrobiales > Nitrobacteraceae > Bradyrhizobium > Bradyrhizobium sp. CCGB01. The sequence continues at coordinate 1,215,791 of NZ_JANADK010000001.1, read as the reverse complement.
ATGATTCCAGTAACGAAAGCTGCAAGCCCGGCGACGCCGCCTTTGCGCGCGCGCATTTCGAGCTGATCGCGCGTCCCAAGCAATCGCTCGACGCCGCGGTGAAGCTCGCGAAGGAGGCCGGTTACGAGACCATCGATCTCGGCGCCGATCTCGAAGGCGAGGCCCGCGATGTCGCCGCCGCTCATGCGAGGCTGGCGCTAGATGCGCGCGCGCAAGGCAAGCGCATCGCGATCCTCTCGGGCGGCGAGCTCACGGTCACCGTGCGCGGCAATGGGCGCGGCGGTCCGAACCAGGAATACGCGCTGGCACTCGCCGCGTTGTTGAAAGACACGCCCGACATCTCGGCGCTGGCCGGTGACACCGACGGCGCCGACGGCGGTGCCGGCCACCCCACCGATCCCGCCGGCGCGCTGATCGACGCGGCCACCTTTGCGAAGATGACGGCGCAGGGGCTTAAGCCGCAGGCGTATCTGGACAACAACGATGCGACCACGTTCTTCGAGGCGACCGGAGATCTGCTGATGCCGGGCCCGACGCTGACGAACGTGAACGACATCAGGGTGATCTTGGTGGATTGAGACTTCCACCCTCCCCTGGAGGGGGAGGGTCGATCGCGCAAAGCGCGAGCGGGGTGGGGTGATCTCTCCACTTGGGCACTGTTCGTCGCGGAGGGACCGTCACCCCACCCCGTCTCATATTTCGCTGCGCTCAATATGAGCCGACCCTCCCCCTCCAGGGGAGGGTAAGCCTCAAAACTCGTTGGCGATCTTCGAGAGCATCGCCAGCAGGGCTTCGCGGTTGGCCTGCCCCAAAAGTTCGTTCAGCCGCGACTCGTGCTTGGTGGCGACGAGCTTTTTCGCCCGCGTCAGCACGGCCTTGCCCTTGTCAGTCAAGACCAGGATGTGCGAGCGGCGGTCGTTGGTGGAGCGGATCCGCGCGCAAAGGTCGCGGCTCTCCAGATTGTCGAGCAAGGCCACGAAATTCGGGCGCAGGATGCCGAGGGTCGAGGCGATCTCGGTCTGGTTACGGCCCGGATTCTTCTCGACCAGCAGCAGCACGGAGAACTGCGCGGGCGTGAGCTGGAGCGAGGCCATGCAGCGCAGGAAGTTCTCGAACACCTTGAGCTGCGCCCGCTTCAGCACATAGCCGAGCTGCTCGGAGAGCTCGCCAAGCTGGAGGGCTTCAGGCTGCGCCTCGGCGGCGTCCTTGCGGCCCTTGGCCGCGTCGCCGGACTTTTCGGAAGACTTTTCAGCGGTTTTGGAAACGGTCATCGCCACGTGCTCGTGATCCCGCTAAATTCGGGGCGGGTCGTTCCGCCACCCTTGAGATTATATTTGATAATTGTTATGGACCATATCAAATATCGTCAGCGTTTTTCAATGGCTGTGAGCGGACCGTCCACCACAATCGGGGGGACGGGTCCGGATTTTTGAGGGGGAGCGTCCGGTCTTGAATACCACCATCATGCTGTTCCTGGTACAGGACGGCATCACCAATGGCGCGATCTATGCGCTGCTCGGCCTGGCGCTGGTGCTGGTGTTCGCCGTCACCCGCGTGATCCTGATCCCCCAGGGCGAATTCGTCACCTACGGCGCGCTGACCTATGCCTCGCTGGCCGCGGGCCAGATGCCGGGCACGGCCAAGCTGGCGCTGGCCCTCGGCATCGGCGCCTTCGCCTTCGACCTGTTCGTGGCGCGCAAGGCGCTGCACGGGCGCCTGATCGTACGCAGCCTCGTCGCCAACATCGTGCTGCCGGCCATCGTGCTGGCGCTGACGGTCTACTTCGCCAGCCAGAAGCCCCCGGTGGCGGTCTGCATCGCGCTGTCGCTGGTGATCGTCGCGATGATCGGTCTGTATCTCTACCGCATCGCGTTCCAGCCGCTGGCGCACACTTCGGTGCTGGTGCTGCTGATCGCCTCGGTGGGCGTCCATCTCGCGCTTCAGGGACTGGGCCTCTTGTTCTTCGGCGCCGAAGGCCAGCGCGGACCTGCCGTGCTGTCCGGCTCCTTCACCGCCGGCGCGCTGCGCTTCACCGGCCAGAGCATCACCGTCTATGCCATTACCGCCGCCTTCATCGTCGGGCTCTGGCTGTTCTTCGGCCTGACGCTCTACGGCAAGGCGCTGCGCGCGACCGCCGTGAACCGGCTCGGCGCCCGCCTTGCCGGCATCCGCACCACGCTGTCCGGCCAGATCGCCTTCCTGCTGGCGTCCGTGATCGGCGCGCTGTCGGGCATCATGATCGTGCCGATCACGACGCTTTATTACGACTCGGGCTTCCTGATCGGCCTCAAGGGTTTCGTCGCCGCGATCATCGGCGGCCTCGTCAGCTATCCCCTGACCGCCGTCGCGGCGCTGGTCGTCGGCATCGTCGAGGCGTTCTCGTCCTTCTATGCCTCCAACTACAAGGAGGTGATCGTTTTCATGCTGCTGATTCCCGTGCTGCTGCTGCGCTCGCTCGCCGCGCCCGCGGTCGAGGAAGAGAAGGACTGACGCCAAGATGCAGAGCCGGCTTCCCATCCTCGTCTTCGCGCTTCTCATGGCGGCGATCCCGTTTGTCCCGGGCATGCCGCCGTTCTGGATCGTGCTGCTCGACAATATCGGCCTCGCCGCCCTCGTCGCGATGGGCCTCGTGCTGCTGACCGGCGTCGGCGGCCTGACCTCTTTTGGACAAGCAGCTTTCGTCGGCTTCGGCGCCTACACCACCGCGGTGCTGTCGACGGCCTATGGCCTGTCGCCGTGGCTGACCCTGCCGCTGTCGCTGCTCGTCAGCGGATCGTTGGCGGTGCTGCTCGGGCTGGTGACCGTCCGTCTCTCCGGACACTATCTGCCGCTCGGCACGCTCGCCTGGGGACTTGGCCTGTTCTATCTCTTCAGCAAGCTGGAATTCCTCGGGAGGAACGACGGCATCTCGGCGATCCCGCCGCTGTCGATCGGCGCGTTCAAGATGCTCTCGCCCGGCTCGATCTATTACGCGATCTGGGTTGCCGTGATCCTCTCGGCCTTGCTGACGATGAACCTGCTGGACTCCCGCACCGGCCGCGCCATTCGCGCGCTGCGCCGCGGTCACGTCGCGGCCGAGGCGTTCGGCGTCCACACGCCGCGCGCCAAGCTCCTGGTGTTCATCCATGCCGCCGTGCTCGCCGGCCTCTCCGGCTGGCTCTACGCGCACCTTCAGCGCGCCGTGAACCCGACGCCGTTCGGCGCGCAGGCCGGCATCGAATATCTCTTCATCGCCGTGGTCGGCGGCGCCGGTTATGTCTGGGGCGGCGTGCTGGGCGCTGCGATCGTCGTGGTCCTGAAGGAGGTGCTGCAGAGCTATCTGCCGCTGATCCTGCCGGGCTCCGGGCAGGTCGAGACCATCGTGTTCGGCATCATGCTGGTGGCGCTGCTGCAACTCGCGCCCGGCGGCGTCTGGCCCTGGCTGATGTCGTTCCTGCCCGAACGCACCGGTGGCAGGAAGCCGGACACCTCGCTGAAACTGGAGCAGCGCACCCGCCTGTCCGGACAAGACGGCGTGCTGCTCCAGGTCGAGAAAGCGCGAAAACAGTTCGGCGGCGTTATCGCGGTCAACAACGTCTCCTTCGACGTGCAGGCCCGCGAGATCGTCGCGCTGATCGGGCCGAACGGCGCCGGCAAGAGCACGACGTTCAACCTGATCACCGGCGTGCTGTCGGCGACATCGGGCTCGATCTCGGTGCTCGGCAAGAAGGTCGACAGGGCGCCACCGCAGGAGATCGTCAAGCTCGGCATCTCCCGCACCTTCCAGCATGTGAAGCTCGTCCCCGACATGACCGTGCTGGAGAACGTCGCGATCGGCGCACATCTGCGCGGCCATGCGGGGCCGATCTCCTCGATGCTGCGGCTCGACCGTGCCGATGAAGCCAGGCTGCTCGCGGAGGCCGCCCGCCAGATCGAGCGCGTGGGCCTCGCCGAGCAGATGCATCAGCTCGCAGGCTCGCTCTCGCTGGGCCAGCAGCGCATCGTCGAGATCGCCCGCGCGCTCTGCGTCGACCCGATGCTGCTGCTGCTCGACGAGCCGGCCGCCGGCCTGCGCCACATGGAGAAGCAGCGGCTGGCCGCGCTGCTGCGCGAATTGCGCGACGGCGGCATGAGCGTGCTGCTGGTCGAGCACGACATGGGCTTCGTGATGAACCTCGCCGACCGCATCGTGGTGCTGGATTTCGGCACCAAGATCGCGGAAGGCACGCCCGCCACGATCAAGACCAACCCCGAAGTGATCAAGGCCTATCTCGGAGTGGCGGCATGAGCGCGCTGTTGTCCGTCACCGACGCGCATGTCGCCTATGGCAAGGTCGAGGCCGTGCGCTCGGTCTCGCTCGAGGTCGGCGCCAACCAGATCGTGACCATCGTCGGCGCCAATGGCGCCGGCAAGACCACGCTGCTGTCGGCCATCATGGGTATCCTGCCGCTGAAGGGCCGCGTCACCTTCGCAGGCCAGGATCTGTCACGGCTCGACATCGAGGACCGCGTCGCGATGGGGCTCGGCCTCGTTCCCGAGCACCGCGAATTGTTCGTGACCATGAATGTCGAGGACAATCTCGAGCTGGGGGCCTTCCGCATCGAGAGAAGCAAGGCGAAAGCCTCGATGGAGCGCGTTTACACGCTGTTTCCGCGGCTGAAGGAGCGGCGCAAGCAGTTGGCCGGCACGCTCTCCGGTGGCGAGCAGCAGATGCTCGCGATGGGCCGCGCGCTGATGGGCGAGCCGAAACTGCTGATGCTGGACGAGCCCAGCCTCGGCCTCGCGCCGATCATCGTCGCCGACATCTTCCGGATCGTCACCGAGCTGCGCGCCAGCGGCGTCTCCGTGCTGCTGGTCGAGCAGAACGCGCAGGCCGCGTTGAAGATCGCGGACCAGGCCTATGTGATGGAGCTCGGCGAGTTCGTGCTCAGCGGCAAGGCCAGCGACATCGCGGCGAACGAGCGCGTGGCAGCCAGCTATCTCGGCTTCCAGCATGAGGGCGCGAGCGGGCTGTAATTTGTCTTACCCTCCCCTGGAGGGGGAGGGTCGGCTCACATGGAGCGCAGCGAAATGTGAGACGGGGTGGGGTGAAAGTCTCTCCACATCCAACAGCGCCCGAGTGGAGAGATCACCCCACCCCGCTCGCGCTGCGCGCGATCGACCCTCCCCCTCCAGGGGAGGGTAAGCAAGCAGCGGCTTATGTCGCCGCCTTCTCCCCCTTCAACGCCGCCAGCTCCGCCTCGAGCTCCGCAATCCGCGCATCCCTTGCCGCCAGCGCCGCTGCGACATCCGCTGCATCGAACTTCTGCGGGATGTGCTGCGGGCAATTGGTGTCCCACGCCGTGATCTTGAACAGGATCACCTGCTCCGGCCGCGCGCGGTAGCCTTTCGGCATCAGGGCCGTCGTCATCGCCTCGTCGTCCTCGACCACGCGCGCCTCACCCCAGATCTTCACCCGGCGGCGATGGGCGTAGTCCATCACGAAGATGTAGGCCTTTGGATTCTCCGACAGGTTCCCCTGCGTGATGTATTGCCGGTTGCCGGCGTAGTCCGTGAAGGCCAAGGTCTGCTTGTCCAGCACCTTCAGAAAGCCCTTCGGGCCGCCACGATGCTGGATGTAGGGCTGGCCATCGGCCGCGGCGGTGGCGAAGTAAAAACTGTTGGCATCAGCCAGGAACGCCGCGAGGTTCTCATCGACCTCGGTGCGCCAGCCGCGCTGCTCGGCGATAGCATAGCCTTCGCGTGACCCCTTTCGGGTCTGGATCGATTTCACCGCCGGCGTGAAGGCCACATCGCTGGCGTAGGTGTGAGTTGCCGTCATCGGAATATCTCCTGGAATCCCGGCGCATCTCTGCGTCTTTTCGCTCTCTAAAGTGGACCTTCCAGCGCTTAAAACAATCTGGCCGCTTGACACTTCATCATTGCGGTATATGCAATAATGCGATGGACCGCCTCGAGGCCATGCACGTCTTCGTCACCGTCGCCGATCTGCGCGGCTTTGCGCCGGCGGCACGCAAGCTGCGGCTGTCGCCTTCGGCGGTGACGCGGCTGATCGCGGCGCTAGAGGACCATCTCGGCGCGCGGCTGCTGCAACGGACCACCCGGCAGGTCAGATTGACCGACGTCGGCACGCGCTATCTGGAGCGCGCCCGCCGCATCCTCGCCGATGTCGAGGAGGCCGACGGCTCCGCGCGGGAGGAGCGCAACCGGCCGAGCGGGCGGCTGGTGGTGTCGGCCCCGGTCGGCTTCGGCCGGCTCCATGTCGGGCCGGTGATGACGGCCTACCTCAAACGCTATCCCGAGGTCGCCTGCGAGCTCAGGCTGTCGGATCACCTCGTCAATCTCGTGGAAGACGCCGTCGACGCCGCCGTCCGCATCGGCCATCTCGCCGATTCCTCACTGGTCGCGCGCCAGGTCGGCGAGATGCGGCGAATCGTGGTGGCAACATCCGGCTATCTCAAGCGTCATGGCGAACCGAAGACGCCGGAGGAATTGCTCGCGCACCAGACCATAGCATTCGGCCCATCGGCCAGCTGGCGCTTCGCGCAGGACGGCCGCGATATCGAGGTGGCCCTATCTCCGCGCTTCACCAGCAACAGCGCCGACGTAGCCTTGCAATATGCCGAAGCCGGCGGCGGCGTGACGCGCGTGCTGGCCTATCAGGCCGCCGAGGGCCTGAAGCGCGGGCGGCTCAAGATCGTGCTGGCCAAATACGAGCAGCCGGCGCTGCCGATCCACATCGTCTATCCGACATCGCGCCTGCTCTCGGCCAAGGTGCGCGCGTTCATCGATCTCGTGGTGGAGACGGCGGAGTGGCGGTTCGGGTGACGCTCTTGTCCCGGACGCGCTGCAACGCGTAGCGTTGCTGCGCAGAGCCGGGACCCATAAAGCGGCCCAGGGTCGAGTCGATAGATGGGTCCCGGCTCTGCGGAGCGGCACTTCGTGCCGCACCGCGTCCGGGACACGAGAGAGCGGAGCTACCCTTTCTTCGGCACCACCCGGAACGTGCCGCTCGCCCGCGCGATCACGACATCGTCGGCCTTTGCGAGGCTCTGCGCGAAACAGATCGTCTTGCCGGTCCTGATCACGTCGCTCTCGATCGCAAGCCACTGGCCAATCTCGGCGGAGCCGACGAAATCAACCGTGAGTGACACCGTCACGAAAGACGTGGTCCAGCCCGTCGCCTGCGCGCAGCTATAGCCCATGGCGTTGTCGGCGAGCGCGGCGATGAGGCCGCCATGGATCAGGCCGCGGCCGTTGGTATGCGGCCTGGCGAGGCGAAGGCCGATGATGACGGCCTTGTCGGTCTTCTTGGCGTAAAGCGGCTCCCAGGGCTCGGTGAGCGGGCTCTTGCGGAACAGCGGCTCGAAGCCCTCGGGGATGTCGGTGTCGGTCATCTGCATCTCGCGTTGCTGGTGAGTTGCCAGCATTGAACGCGATGGACGTGACGGACGCATCAATTACAAAGTTTTAAACGGGATTTGCGCGGGCGTTTGAAACGCAGACGCTGCGCGATGCCGTAGGGTGGGCAAAGGCGCAAAGCGCCGTGCCCACCATCTTACACAACTGATAGCGCTGGTGGGCACGCTTCGCTTTGCCCACCCTACGGCACCGTGAGTGCCGCCCTAAAACGGCAGCCCCACATAGTTCTCCGACAACGACGTCATCGCGGCCTGCGACTGCGTGACGTAGTCGAGTTCGGCGAGCTGGATGCGCGCGCCAATGGTGCCGGTGTCCGGGAATTTGTGCAGCATCGAGGTCATCCACCAGGAGAAGCGCACCGCTTTCCAGACCCGCGCCAGCGCCTTGGCGGAGTAGGCGCCGATCCCGGCGCTCGATTTCTCGTCGTAGAATTCGCGGAGCGCGCTCGACAGATAATGTGCGTCGCTTGCAGCCAGGTTCAGCCCCTTCGCGCCGGTCGGCGGCACGATGTGGGCGGCGTCGCCGCACAGGAACATCCGTCCGAAGCGCATCGGCTCGGCGACGAAGCTGCGCAAGGGCGCGATGCTCTTCTCGATCGAGGGGCCGGTGACGAGGCTGTCGGCGGCCTCCTGGTCCAGCCGGCGCCTCAATTCGTCCCAGAAGCGGTCGTCCGGCCATTGGTCGACATGCTCGTCGAGCGCGCACTGCACATAGTAACGGCTGCGCCTGGTCGAGCGCATGGTGCACAGCGCAAAGCCGCGGGCGTGGTTGGAATAGATCAGCTCGTGGCTGACCGGGGGCGTATCGGAGAGGATGCCGAGCCAGCCGAACGGGTAGACCCGCTCGAACTCCTCGATCGCCGTGGCCGGGACACTGGCGCGGCTGACGCCGTGGAAGCCGTCGCAACCGGCGATGAAGTCGCAGTCAATCGTATGGGTGACGCCGTCCTTGACGTAGGTTACGCGCGGGTGACTGCCGTCGAAATCGTGCGGCTGCACGTCCCTGGCCTCGTAGACCGAGGTGAGGCCGGCGGCCTTGCGCGCGTTCATCAGGTCGAGCGTGACCTCGGTCTGGCCGTAGATCATGACCGTCTTGCCGGTCGCTGCCTTCATGTCGATGCGGTGACGGCGGCCGGAAAAGGCGAGCTCGATGCCTTCATGCAGCAGGCCTTCGGCATGCGCCCGCGCGCTGGCGCCGATCTGGTCGAGCAGCGCCACGGTTCCCTCCTCCAGGAGGCCGGCGCGGATGCGGCCGAGCACGTAATCCGGGCTCTGCCGCTCGAGGATGAGATTGTCGATGCCGTATTGATGCAGCAGTTGCCCAAGCAACAATCCAGCCGGCCCGGCCCCGATGATTGCGACTTTTGTCCGCAATACTTGCTCCTCCCGATCCTGTAGGTTTTCGTCGCGGCTCGCTTGTCGCTTCAGGCCGCGCACGATAATTATATCATATAACGGTTGGGCAAAAGGGGAGCGGTGGTCGCCCGGCAGCGACAAATCCATGCAACATGGCTGACATAGACGACGCGGCGGCACGCCGCGCCAGTTCCGGCTTGAACGCACGGGCCAATTAGATAACATGTTAATTAAAGAGACCGGGCCATCGAAGCCCGCGGTCGAAAACAGGGAGAGACGCGTGATGAGAAAAGCCTGTCTGGCGTTGCTGCTGGCAGCAAGCGTGACGCCTGCGTTCGCGCAGGACAAGACCTTCGATCTGAAGGTTTCGCACTGGGTGCCGGCGTCGCACCCGCTGCAGAAGTCGCTGGAAGACTGGGTGGCCGCGGTGAACAAGGATTCCGGCGGCACCATCACGGGCAAGGTGTTTCCGGCCCAGCAGCTCGGCAAGGCGTTCGACCATTACGACATGGCGCGCGACGGCATCGCCGACGTCACCTATGTCAATCCCGGCTACCAGCCCGGCCGCTTCCCGATCATCGGCGCCGGCGAATTGCCGTTCCTGATCTCGGATGCCAAGGGCGGCTCGATGGGGCTGGACGCCTGGTATCGCAAATATGCCGAGAAGGAGATGAAGGACGTCAAGTACTGCCTCGCCTTCGTCCACTCACCCTCCTCCTTCCACTCCAAGACCAAGAAGATCGTGATGCCGGAGGATGTGAAGGGCCTAAAGATCCGCCCGGCGCACGCCACCATGGCGAATTTCGTGACCTCGCTCGGCGGCACCAATGTGCAGTCCTCGGCGCCGGAAGTGCGCGACATCATCGAGCGCGGCGTCGCCGACGGCGTCACCTTCCCCTGGGGCTCCCTCGTGCTGTTCGGCATCGACAAGGTGACCAAGTACGACATGGAGGCGCCGCTCTACACCACGACCTTCGTGTTCGTGATCAACAAGGACAAGTACAATTCGATGTCCGACAAGCAGAAGGCCGCGATCGACAAGAATTGCACGGTCGAGATGGCCGGCGCGGTCGGCGAGCACTGGGGCAAGTTCGAGGATGCCGGCATCGACAAGGTCAAGGCGGAATCCGGCCACGAGGTCTACAAGCTGACACCCGAGCAGACCGCCGCCTGGAAGAAGGCCGCCGAGCCGCTGGTCAAGACCTGGTCCGACGGCGCGAAAAAGGCCGGCGCTGACCCGGACGCCGCGCTCGCGGACCTCAAGGCATCGCTGAAGAAGTACAACGCTCTGGCGGAGTGACGCCAAGCTGCGGCCGCGGCCGGCTCTCGTCTTCCCCCTCGCCCCGTTCTTACGGGGAGAGGGTCGGGGTGAGGGGCTGCTTCCGCAAAGATACTGACAAATGGACTCGCGGAGAGTCCCCCTCACCCGGAATCCGCGCTAGCGCGCGAATTCCGGCCTCTCCCCGCAAGCGGGGAGAGGCGAAGGACCGCGGCTGGAGTCGAGAGCGAGAATGACATCACGTAGGAAACTCCCATGAAGCGCTCCTGGATGGACCGCATCATCGACACGATCGAATGGATCGCGGCCGGCTTCGTTGGCATCGTCGCGCTCGACATCTTCCTGTCGGTGCTGCTGCGCAACACGCTGAACTATTCGATCCCCGACAGTTTCGACATCGGCCGCATGCTGCTCGGCATCCTCATCTTCTGGGGCATCGCCGCGACCTCCTATCGCGGCACCCACATCACGGTTGACCTCGTCTGGGGCAATGTCGGGCCGCGCTATCAGCGCTGGATCGACGTGTTCGCGACGCTGGTGCTGCTGTTCGTCGTGACCGTGCAGACCTGGACGCTGTTCGACAAGGTACGCGGCACCTACAACGACAACGTCCAGACCTTCGACATGCACATGCCGACCTGGCCGTTCTTCGCGATCGCCTGGATCGGCGACGTCTCCGCGGTGCTGCTGATCGCGATCCGCACCTACCGATTGATCTTCCATCCCGAAGACATGCATGACCCCAAGCTGAAGGCGACGGAGTAATCATGAGCACCGATGCCGTCGCCGTTATCGGCTTCGTTTCCCTGTTCGTCCTGATGCTGCTGCGCGTGCCGGTCGGCATGGCCATGGGGCTCGTCGGCGTCTCCGGCTTCGCCTATCTCGTCAACGGGACGGCGGCGCTGAAGCTGGTCGGCCAGACCTCGATGCGCACGGTCACCGACTACACCTTTGGCGTCATCCCGATGTTTTTGCTGATGGGCTCCTTCGTCAGCCATTCCGGCATGAGCCGCGAGCTGTTCCGCGCCGCCAACGGTTTCGTCGGGCATTTGCGCGGCGGGCTCGGCATCGCCACGGTCGGCGCCTGCGGCGGCTTTGCCGCGATCTGCGGCTCTTCCGTCGCAACCGCCGCGACCTTCTCCGCCGTGGCCTATCCCGAGATGCGCCGGTTCGGCTATCCGCAGTCGTTCGCCACGGGCGTGATCGCGGCCGGCGGCACGCTGGGCGCGATGCTGCCGCCCTCCACCGTGCTCGCGGTCTACGGCATCATCACCGAGCAGGACATCGGAAAGCTCTTCATCGCCGGCATCATTCCGGGCCTGCTGGCGATGACCATGTACATGATCACGATCTTCCTGATCGGCTATTTCCGCCCGGACTTCCTGCCCAAGGGCAAGGTGCTGCCGTGGCGCGAGCGCTTTGCCGGCCTCAAGGACATCTGGGCGCCGGTGCTGCTGTTCATCTTCGTCATCGGCGGCCTCTACGGCCTGCCCTTCCTGCCGCGCTTCACGCCGACCGAAGCCGGCGGCGTCGGCGCCGCGGGCGCCTTCATCATCGGCGTCGTCACGGGCCGGCTCGACCGCGAGAAGATCCTGGCCTCGCTGCTGCAGGCGACGCGCACCGCGGCCGCCGTGTTTACCGTGCTGATCGGCGCCCTGATCTTCGGGTATTTCCTCACGGTGACGCAGACGCCGCAGAAGGTCACCGAGTTCCTCACGGGGCTCGGCCTCGGCCCCTACGGCGTGCTGGCGCTGATCATGGTGATGTATCTCGTGCTCGGCTGCCTGATGGACGCCATGGCGATGATCATCCTGACCGTGCCGATCATCTTCCCCGTCATCACCCATCTGGGCTTCGATCCGATCTGGTTCGGCGTCATCATCGTCATGACCGTCGAGCTCGGCCTGATCCATCCGCCGGTCGGCATGAACGTCTTCGTCATCAAAAGCGTGGTGAAGGACGTCTCCTTCTCCACGATCTTCAAGGGCGTGATCCCGTTCGTGGCGACGGACCTCGTGCGCCTCGTGATCCTGATCGCGTTCCCGCTGCTGGCAACATGGCTGCCGACGCGGATGATGGCGCATTGAAGATGGATATTGGGCGCAGCCTCTCGCCGCAACGGCGGTGACCTCCGTCGCCCCGCTTGCGGGGAGAGGGTCGGGGTGAGGGGGAGCCTCCGCGAGGATGGTGAGAGTTGGACTCGCGGAGAGTCCCCCTCACCCGAAATTCAAGCTGCGCTTGAATTTCGGCCTCTCCCCGCAAGCGGGGAGAGGCGAAGAAACGGCGTCTTACGTTCTAGAGGTGACCAATGACCACACCCACCCTCGAAACCAGATACGTCTTCACCATTACCGCCCGCATCGGCGACGTCGTCACCGCAGGCGAGACCGGCATCGGCGTCCGGCGCATCATTCCGATCATCGGCGGCGCGGTGACGGGCGCGATCAACGGCAAGGTGCTGCCGTTCGGCGCCGACTTCCAGACCATCCGCCCCAACGAGCTGATCGACCTCGAGGCGAAATACGCCTTCGAGACCGACGACGGCGCGATCGTCTATGTCGAGAACAAGGGCATGCGCTTCGGCCCGGTCGAGCTGCTGCAAAAGCTCAAGCGCGGCGAGCCGGTCGATCCGAAATTGATCTATTTCCGCACCGTGCCGAAGTTCGAGACCGGGCACGAAAAGTATCGCTGGCTGATGGAGCACATCTTCGTCGGCTCGGCCGCACGCCACGCGGACCGCGTGGTGATCGACGTGCATCAGGTGGTGTGAGGAATCTGTCTTTGCCCGGGGACGGACCTGGTTCAGGATGTGATCTGCGCAAAGTTGTGTAGACCACGGGAGTCCCACCATGTCTCTTATGGCTTCCAGCGAACCAAGCCCCCAACATTCCTTCGATTCCGCCGAAATGGGCGCCATCGCTCATCTCTACCGCGGCGAGGTCTATCGCTCGACGATCTGGCGAACGCGGCTCGACAACACGACCAATTGGTCGATCGTCACGATGGGCATCGCGCTGTCGACGACCTTTTCGAGCCCGGAGGCTTCGCCTCTGCCACTCGTGCTCGTCGGACTGCTCCTTGCCGTGTTCCTCGGGATGGAGGCCCGGCGTTATCGCTATTTCAATGTCTGGCGTGCCCGGGCTCGTTGGCTGGAGAAGAATTTCTATGCGCCAATTTTCACCGGTGAAGCGCACGACGACAGCTGGAAGGCTATCCTGGCGCGCGACTACACTGCACCCCGCCACCATATCTCGCTCGTCCGCGCTGCGGGACGGCGGTTGCGTCGGAACTACGTTTGGATTCTCGCCATCCAGGCGACCGCCTATTACGGCAAGATTGCTATCCATCCTACGCCCGCGGTGACCTTGACGGAGCTTATCGATCGCGCTGCGGTCGGACCGATTCCCGGCTGGGTCATCCTGATCATGGGCTTTGCCTACAATTTCGGGTGGCTGGCGTTCGCGCTCGGCACGATGTGGCTCGACCAACGCGAGCACGGGGTGAAGGGCGACCAAGTCGCGATGGGCTGATGACAGCGAGCGGTTACCCGTTCCTGGGGGAGCCGAGGCGAGCGTAGCTGCCCCGCTGACTGGGAGGGCTCCCCTCCTTGACTCTCCCGAAATTCGTTATACAACATAACTATTCTGACAAGGACGCAAATGACACAGGGAAACGCCGAGACCGCTGGCGCGGGCGCCACCGGGCTTTTGAGGATCGAGCGGGCGGACCGGGTTCTGACCGTGGGGCTGAACCGGCCGGCCAAGCGCAATGCGCTCAACGACGGCATCATCCTGGAAATCGGCGAGTGTTTTGCGTCCCTGCCCGAGGATATCGGCGCGGTGGTCATCCACGGCATCGGCGATCATTTCTCCAGCGGCCTCGACCTCTCCGAGCTCCAGGACCACGACGCGACCGGCGGGCTGCTGCATTCTCAAATGTGGCACCGGGTGTTCGACCGCATCCAGTACAGCCGCGTGCCCGTCATCGCGGCGCTGAGGGGCGCCGTGATCGGCGGCGGGCTGGAGCTTGCCTGCGCCGCCCATATCCGCGTCGCCGAGCCTTCGACCTATTTCGCCCTGCCGGAAGGGCAGCGCGGCATCTTCGTCGGCGGCGGCGGCTCGGTGCGGCTGCCGCGGCTGATCGGCGTCGCCAGGATGATGGACATGATGCTGACCGGCCGCGTCTATAGCGCGACCGAAGGCGCCTCCTACGGCTTTGCGCAATATGTGACCGAGGCCGGCAACGGGCTCGGCAAGGCGCTGGAGCTTGCGACCAAGGTCGCCTCCAACGCGCCGCTGACGAATTTCGCCGTGCTCCAGGCGCTGCCGATGATCGCGGAGGCCAATCCGCAGGCCGGCCTGCTCATGGAATCGCTGATGGCGACCGTGGCGCAGAGCGACAAGGAGGCAAAGCGCAGGATCCGCGAATTCCTCGAACACAAGACCGCAAAGGTGAAGCCGAAGTCATGAGCGCGCAGCCGTCCTCTTCCAGCATGGAGCGCGGCGCGAGCACTTCCCCGCTGCGGCCCATTTCGTTCGGCGATCCCGTCGTCAACATCGAGCGGCGCGACGACGGCACGATTTACCTGCGGCCGAAACAGCCACTCGGCGACTATCCCGTCCGCATCACCGACCGCCTGCATCACTGGGCCAGGACGACGCCGGACCGCGTTTTCATGGCCGAGCGCGAAGGCGGCCGCGGCTGGCGCAAGATCACCTATGCCGAGCTGCTCGCCGCAAGCCGGCACATTGCTTCCGGCCTGATTGCGCGCGGCCTGTCGGCGGAGCGGCCGGTCGTCATCCTCTCGGGCAATTCGATCGACCACGCGCTGCTCGCGTTCGGCGCGTTCTATGCCGGAATTCCGTTCTGCCCGGTGTCGCCGGCCTATTCGCTGGTGTCGAAGGATTACGGCAAGCTGTCTTACCTGATGAAGCTGCTGACACCCGGCCTCGTCTTCGCCGAGGACGCCGGCAAGTTCGCGGATGCGCTCGCAGCCAACGTCTCGCCCGGCACCGAGATCGCCGCGTCCTGGGGCCAAGTGCCGGGCCGCGACGTCACCCTGCTCGCCGACCTCATGGCGACGCCGCTCCGCAGCGATCTCGACGAGCTGCACGGCAATATCGGTCCGGACACGATCGCAAAGTTCCTGCTGACGTCGGGCTCAACCGGCAATCCCAAGGCCGTCATCAACACCCAGCGCATGATCTGCGCCAACCAGGTCATGCTGCGTGAGACGCTCGCCTTCCTCAAGGACGAGCCGCCCGTCATCATCGACTGGCTGCCCTGGAATCACACCTTTGGCGGCAACCACAATATCGGGCTGACGCTCTACAATGGCGGCTCGATGTATCTGGACGCCGGCAAGCCGGTGCCTGGCGGCATCGAGGAGACCGTGCGCAATCTCCAGGAGATCTCGCCGACGGTCTATTTCAACGTCCCCAAGGGTTACGAGTCGCTGCTGCCGTACTTGCGCGACGACCAGGGCCTGCGCGCAAAGTTCTTCGACCGGCTGCACGCGATGTTCTTCTCGGGCGCAGCGCTGTCGCCGTTCGTCTGGAACAGCCTCGACGAGCTCGCGGTGAAGGAAAAAGGCTACCGCGTGCCGATGCTGACCGGCCTGGGTGCCACCGAGACCGCGCCGTTCTTCATGTCGGTCAATCCGCGCACCAGCCGCTCCGGCCATGTCGGCTTGCCCGTGTCGGGCAACGACGCCAAGCTGGTGCCGAACAACGGCAAGATGGAAGTGCGCGCTAGGGGGCCGAACGTGATGCCCGGCTATTGGCGCCAACCAGACATCACCGAAAAATCCTTCGACGAGGAAGGATTCTACAAGATGGGCGATGCGCTCAAGCCGGTCGATCCCGACGATCTCAACGCCGGCTTCGATTTCGACGGCCGCGTCAGCGAAGACTTCAAGCTCGGCAGCGGTACCTGGGTCAGCGTCGGCCCGCTGCGTGCGCGCTTTGTCGCGGCCTGCGCGCCGCTGGTGCGCGACGTCGTCATCGCCGGCATCAATCGCGACGAGATCTCCGCGCTGGTGCTGCTCGATCTCGACGGCTGCCGGCTGATCAACCCGACGCTGGCGGCCGACGATCTTACCGTCACCGCCCGCGACCGGCTGGTCCGCGAGGCCTTCCGCGAGCGCCTGACGCGCTTCCTCAGCGAGGCCACCGGATCCTCGACGCGGATCACGCGCGCGATCCTGCTGGATACGCCGCTCTCGATCGACAAGGGCGAAGTCACCGACAAGGGCTCGATCAACCAGCGCGCGGTGCTGGAGCATCGCGGCGCGCTGATCGAGGAGCTCTACGCTGCCAATCCATCGGACCGTGTGATATCGGTCGGGTAAGAAATCATCGCCAAAGGAGAACGCCATGTTGTTGAAGGATCAGGCAGCCATCGTCACCGGCGGCGCATCGGGACTGGGCGCTGCGACCGCGCGAAAACTGGCGGCGCAGGGCGCCAAGGTCGCGGTGTGCGATCTCAATGCCAAGCTCGCTGAGAGTGTCGCCGCCGAGATCAAGGGCGTCGCCGTGACCTGCGACGTCTCCGATGCGGCTTCCGCTGAAGCCGCGATCGCGCAGGCGACCAAGGCCCTCGGCGCGCCGCGCGTGCTGGTCAACTGCGCCGGCATCGGCGTCGCCAAGCGCGTGGTCGGCCGCGACGGGCCGATGGCGCTTGCCGATTTCGACAAGGTGATCAAGGTCAACCTCATCGGCACCTTCAACATGCTGCGCCTCGCCGCGACCGAGATGTCCAAGCTCGAGCCGCAGGCGACCGGCGAGCGCGGCGTCATCATCAATACGGCGTCCGTTGCCGCCTATGACGGCCAGATCGGGCAGTCGGCCTATTCGGCCTCCAAGGGCGGCATCGTCGGCATGACGCTGCCGATCGCGCGCGAGCTGGCGCAGTTCGGCGTCCGCGTGCTGACCATCGCGCCCGGCCTGTTCCTCACGCCCCTGCTCGCCAACCTGCCGCAGGAAGCCCAGGACTCGCTCGCCGCCGCGATCCCGTTCCCGCGCCGGCTCGGCCACGCCGACGAGTTCGCCGCGCTGGCGCTGCACATGGTCGAGAATTCGTACCTGAACGGCGAAGTGGTGCGGCTCGACGGCTCGCTGCGCATGGCGCCGAAGTAAGAGAACAAGCATGTTCGTAAACCGGCGCGACGTCCAGATCCAGTGGGGCGACTGCGACCCCGCCAACATCGTCTACTATCCGCGTTACTTCGCGATGTTCGACGATTCGACGTCGACCCTGTTCGAGGTCGCCGGGTTCTCCAAGCAGGACCTGGTCCGCAAATACGGCCTGGTGGGGATTCCCATGGTCGACACGCGGTCCAGGTTCTACATCCCCTCGACCTATGGCGACTGGATCACCATCGAAACGAAGATCGAGAGCATCAAGCGCTCGAGCTTCGAGGTGAAGCACAACGTCTACAAGGGCGATGCGCTGGCGATCGAGGGCTTTGAGACCCGCGTCCTGGTCGGCCGCGATCCCGTTAACCCCGACAAGCTGAAATCGGCACCGTTCCCGGCGGAAATGGTAGCCAAATTCACGGGGAGCTAGGTCCGGAGCCAATCGCCGCATCGCCAAAAGAGGGGGCTGAATTACCCCCCGATTTCTGCTTTCAAAGAAACACGTCAAGGGAGGAATAGATGAAACGCTTTTACCTGACCGCCGCCATCACGGCTGCGACGCTCGCCCTGCCGGCCCTGCCCGCACTGGCCCAGACCAGCGAAATCACCATCGGCATCACCACCACCACGACCGGCCCGGGCGCGGCCCTCGGCATTCCCGAGCGCAACGCGCTGGAATTCGTGCCGAAGGAGATCGGCGGCGTGCCGCTGAAAGTGATCGTGCTCGACGACGGCGGCGATCCCACCACGGCAACCACCAACGCGCGCCGCTTCGTGACCGAATCCAAGGCCGACATCATCATGGGCTCGGCGCTGACGCCGCCGACGATCGCGGTCTCCAACGTCGCCAACGAAGCCGGCATTCCGCATTTCGGCCTGGCGCCGTTCCCGATCACGCCGGAGCGCATGAAGTGGTCGGTGGCGATGCCGCAGCCGATCCCGATCGTGGGCAAGGTGCTGTACGATCACATGAAGTCGAAGGGCGTGAAGACCCTCGGCTACATCGGCTATTCCGACTCCTATGGCGACCTCTGGTTCAACGACCTGAAGGCCCAGGCCGTGCCGATGGGCATGACGATCGCCGATGAGGAGCGTTTCGCCCGCCCCGATACGTCGGTGACCGGACAGGTGCTTAAGCTCGTCGCCGCGAATCCGGACGCGATCCTGGTCGGCGCTTCCGGCACCGCGGCCGCGCTGCCGCAGACCGAGCTGCGCGAGCGCGGCTATCAGGGTCTGATCTACCAGACCCATGGCGCCGCCAGCATGGACTTCATCCGCATCGCCGGCAAAGCGGCGGAAGACGTGCTGATGGCGTCGGGTCCCGTCATGGATCCCGAGGACCAGCCGGACGAGGCCGCGACCAAGAAGCCGGGCCTCGCGCTCAACACGGCCTATGAGGCCAAGTACGGCCCGAACAGCCGCAGCCAGTTCGCAGGTCATTCCTACGACGCCTTCGAGATCCTGAAGCGCATCATCCCGACGGCGCTGAAGACCGCCAAGCCCGGCATGCCGGAATTCCGCGAAGCGATCCGACAGGCGCTGCTGACCGAGAAGGAGCTGGCGGCGAGCCAGGGCGTCTACAACTTCACCGAAAAGGACCGCTACGGCCTCGACGAGCGCTCGCGCATCCTGCTCACGGTGAAGAACGGCAAGTACACGCTGGTGAAGTAGGCGCGGCGAAAGCTTTGAGACGACGAGAGCCGGCCCATCGGGCCGGCTCTTTTGCTTTGCGATCCGAGCTCGTGCCTCAGGCCGCCTGCCGCAGCGGGGTCCAGGAGAACTCCGGGTAGTAATGGTCCATCATGCGGTCGACATAGGCGGTGAGGTTCGGAAATCCCTCGGCACGCTGGCGCAAGGACGATTCGAAGAACGGCGTCAGGATCCCGGCGAGCGCGCCGAAGGCGGTGGCATCGACGCCGCAGGGCTTGTTGCCCATCAGATAGGATTTGTCGCCGAGCTGCACCGAGAGCGCGAACAGCGAACGCACCGCGAGATCGACGTCGTCATCGGGCGCGTGGCGGCCGAGGCCGGACAGCAGATAGTTCTCAGCGACACGGAATTGCGCATCCTCGCGCAACTTTTCGCGATTGTGCTCCGGCGCGCCGTCGAAGAAATGCGCTGGCCCCTTGGCGAAGTTGACCGGATCGACCCAGCGCGCCCCGACCAGCGCCCAATAGACATGATGCTCGACCATGCGCTCGAACGCCCAGGCCTGCGCACGCTCGGCCAGCGACAGCCCGGCGTCGAAATCGAAGCCATAGCGGCGCTCGATATGGGCGCGGATGAAGGTGGAATCGGCCACCGCCTCGCCGCCATCGTCGATGAACGGCAGCTGCCCCTTGGGCGAGGCCGGCGGCATCGCGCGCTCCTTCCGGTAGGGCAGTCCCGCCATCTTGAGCTGCACCTCCGTCTTGGTGACGAAGGGGCTGATTTCCGGCAGGCCGAAGCCGGTGCCGAAGCCGTAAAGCGTGATCATCTGAGCTCTCCTGAACGACCGAAAGAGTTGACGGAACCTAGTGCCGGGCTGCTGCCACCATGGTGGCAGCAGCCGTGATATCTTCTGCGAAACGGGCCCCCCGCCAGGCGCGGCCCATCACATGGCGGACCAGCGCGTCCGCGGCCTGGACCAGCGAGCGTGTCACCACGCTTGCGAATGCAAATCGGAGGTCGACGGCCATGAGATCGAGCGAAACGAGGCGGCTGAACGCCCTCGCCTGCCACATCTGGGCGCGCCACAACGGAGCGGCCGGGCCGAAATGGGTTGGAATGATCATGGACAAATCCTCTTCAGTCGATGTGTTGTCCCGGTATAGAACCCCCCTGCTGCCAACATCCTGTCAGCAGCCGCGCACCGCCTTCTGAAAAGACCATCGATAAGAGAATTGTCATGAGACGCGCCGACCGGCTGTTTCAGATCATCCAGGTGCTGAGGCGCACGCGTAAGCCGCTGACGGCGGACGCCATCGCGGCCGAGCTCGAAACCTCGAAGCGCACGATCTATCGCGACATCGCCACCTTGATCGGCCAGCGCGTGCCGATCCGCGGCGAGGCCGGCATGGGCTACATCCTGGAAAAGGGATTTGACCTGCCGCCTTTGATGCTGACGCCCGACGAGATCGAAGCGGCGGTGCTCGGCGCGCAATGGGTCGCGGGCCATGCCGACTCAGCGCTGGCGCGCGCGGCCGAAGATTTGATGGCCAAGATCGCCGACACCGTGCCCGAGCGCCTGCGTCCCTTCGTGCTGGAGCCCGCGAGCCGCGCGCGGCCGAGCTGGAACAGGGAGCCGGACCGCCTGGACATGGTGCGCACGCGCACCCAGATCCACGAAGGCAAGAAGATCATGCTGCGCTATCGCGACGAGCAGGGCCGCCCCAGCGAGCGCATGATCTGGCCGATCTCGGTCGGCTATCTCGAAGCTGTACGCCTGCTCGCCGCCTGGTGCGAGCTGCGCGGCGACTTCCGCAGTTTCCGCACCGACCGCGTGGTGGATGCGAACTATCTCGACGAAAGATATCCGGAGCGGCGCGACGTGCTGCGCGCGAGGTGGCGGCAGAGCCTGGTCTGGGGCCCGCCCAAAGATACGTGAAATGGACACGTGAGCGCGATGGAAGAAATCGATCTCTCGACCTGCTGCCAGAGCTGCGGCGCCTGCTGCGGCTATTCGGAGAACTGGCCACGCTTCTCGATCGAGAGCGACGAGGAGCTTGCGGCGATCCCGGAAGCGCTCGTCAACGCGCGTCAATCCGGCATGCGCTGCGAGAGGGATCGCTGTTCGGCGTTGCAGGGGGAAATCGGCAAGGCGACCGCGTGCGGCATCTATGCGGTGCGGCCGGAGGTGTGCCGCACCTGCATGCCGGGCGATGCCGAATGCGCCATGGCGCGGCGGAAGTTCGGGCTGCCGGTGATCGCTAACGCATGATCCAGAAAACTGTGTCGCGGTTTTCCCTCGCGACAAACGCGGGACGCGTTTGCGCGGAGATCATGCGCCGATAGACCACGCTTAAGCGGGAACGGCTTCGCTGATCTCGTCGTCGAACTCGTCCTCGAGCGGTGCAAGCACCGAGAGCGGCTTGGTCGACAGCGTGATCGGCTTGCGGCCCCCCGACAGTGACGGCGACGATTTGACGGCGGCTTCGCGCGACAGCGCGTAGAGCGTCGAGCCGACGCGGCCACCGTTCTCGATCAGGTCACGCTCGTGACAGCTGGCTGCGATCGCGACGGCCAGCGAATGCAGATGGCTGCGGCGATAGCAAAACAGCGCCAGCCTGGCGCGGGCGTCAGGGGAAACACTCTCAACCAGCCTCGGCAGGCCACTCTCGCTGGCGCGATACATCTCGCCAAGGAGCTCGTCGCGGACCGGGCAGAAATCGCTTTCATAGGTGTCGCGGCTTGAAAACATTGCAGTTCTCCCTCGTGTCCGGAAGATGCAGCGCAATTCTCTAACGAAAGGTTAACCACGCCGCCCGGTAGTCACCCGGGGTGCTTGCGCCCTCGCGGCGAATCGGAGGGCGCCGGTGGGGCGTGCAACCGCCGCCACAGCGTCATGGCCGGGCTTGTCCCGGCCATCCACGTCTGGCCGCATGGCGCGAAGAACGTGGATGCCCGGGACAAGCCCGGGCATGACGACCTTTCGTGCCGATAGCGATTGCCTCGACCCGGAGGCCGAAAGGCCGCCGGCCTCAGTTCGCCGCCATGAAGATGGAGAGGCCGAAGCCGGTCAGATGGTGCAGCGCCTGGTCGACGCCGATCAGGGTCCAGAACCAGGGATGCGCGAGGTCGACCCCGAAATTGGCGGAGACCATCCCCTTCGCGCGGTCGATCGTGATGTGGATCACGAAGTCGATGAACGCGACGAACCAGAATCGCGGCGCCACGATCAGGATCAGCGGCAGCGCAACCGCGAGGTGAATCAGGCAATGCACCAGAAGCGGCAAGGCCCAGCCGTGCTTCTGGTCCTTGCCTTGCGCCATCCAGGCGGTCTGAAGGACGAAATCGGCGATGATGTGCTTGAAGGTGAGCAGCAGCATCCAGCCAATGAGCGCTTCGACCGGAACCGCCGATGACATGGGTGGAAACGACAAAGCTGACGCCCTCATTGACGTGACAAGAAAAACCGGAGCGTTCAGCGCAGCTTCTTCTTGGACCGGTCAAATCGCCGGGACGTGTGATTTATGACATCTCCCGCGACGGAATGCAGCCGGGGGGAACCGGAAAATCGCCAACTGTGGCTAACTGGTGATAGGATGACCAATCGCCGCGGCGGGATCGAGTAAGGTTACCTGCGGCTCGAAATTTGCATTCCGATCTCGGCACGGTATCATTGCAGGCAGAAAATATCGTTCTTTTTTCAGACGTTTAGGAATTGCAGGCCGCCCACCGCGATCACATTCGCGAGCCGCCCGCCACCAAAGCAGCAAGGCCAGAGTGCCGCCATGAGTACCGAAGGCCCGACCTCGTCACCATCTGAGCCGCCGCCGCGGCGCCCCAAGGTGATCAAGACCAATCAGCAACAGGTCTTTCTCTACGTCGTGCTGACCTTGCTCCTGTCGCTCGCCACCGTCTGGGGCGGCCGCGCCATGCTGCACAATTCGGAGACGCTGACCTTTGCCGTCGGCGCCCCCAACACCGACGAGGCGCTGTTCGCGGCCAAGCTCGCCACCGTGCTGAAGAACAACGCCTCGCGCTTTCGGATCAAGATCGTCAACAATCCTGATAACGCCAAGGCGCTCGCCCAGTTCGACCGCAAGCAGGCCGATCTCGCCGTGTTGCGCACCGACGCCAAGGTGCCGCTGCGGGCGCGCACGCTCGCGATCCTCGAGCACGATCTGGTGCTCCTGCTCGGCCCCGGCAGCAAGAAGATCAAGTCGCTCGCCGAACTGAAGAAGAAGAAGGTCGCGGTCGTCGCCGCGAACGACTCCTCGCTCGCCTTCGTGCGCAGCATTCTCGACATCCCCGATGGCTCCGATGCCGCGAAGATGGTCCAGATGGCGCCGCAAGGCATGACACTCGACAAGCTGTTTGCGCCGGCAAACGGCTTTGGCGCAGTGATCGCCATTGTCCATGCCTCGAGGGCGGTGCGGGACAAGGCCTATGAGCAAGCCGCCAGGCGCGGCGGCTTCACGCTCAACGCGATCGACGAGGCCAAGGCGCTGGCGCGCAGGATTCCCGGCATTTCCAGCGAGACGCTGACTGCGGGCACGCTGTCTGCATCGCCGGAAATTCCCGACGACGACCTCGACACGATCGGGCTCGAATGGCTTCTGGTCACGCAATCCAGGATGTCGGCGAGCACGGCGGGCGAGCTCGCACGCATCGTCTACGAGAACAAATCCGCGCTCGGGCTCGACAACGGCTTCGCCAGCAGGATCGAGCCGGCCTCCGTCGAGAAGGACGCCTATGTGATGGCGCATCAGGGGGCGGCCGACTACATCAACGACGACACCAAGTCGTTCATGGATAAATACAGCGACCTGATGTATCTGGGCGCCGCCGCGCTCAGCGTCATCGGCTCGATCTTCGCCGCGATCTACGCCAAGATCACGCGGATCGCGCCGGAGAAGGCCAGCGAGCTCTCCACCGCCATCCTCGACATCGGCGAGCGCATCGAGCACGCGCATTCGCTGGATCAGCTCGAATGTCTCCAGGACGAGCTGGAGGGCATATTGCGCGGCGCCGTCATCGGCCTTCGAGACGGCACGATCAGTACCGACGGGCTCGACACCTTCAAGCTCGGCTACGAGTTCGTCCGCGATGAGATCGGCATGCGCCGCGACTACCTCAAGCGCCATGCCAGCGAGGCCGACAAGGTCGCCCAGGATACGGCCCCTCCCCAGCAGGACGAGAGCAATATCGTGGTGGTGAAGACAGCTCAGAGTGCCTGACCTATCGATTTGGCGGTCTTGCAGCGGCGCTTTGCCAACATTTCCCGGAAATCACCGCGCCTGATTCGGGAACCGTCCCGGTCCACAACCGTTTGCTCCGGATGCAACCGGAGAACGCTCCATGCGTGCGCTCCTCATCATGATCCTTCTGGGAATGCTGGTGGCGGTTGGCTATTTCGCCTATTCGGCAATGGCGGTCGAGGGCGAGCCGATCCCGACGGAAGGTTATGTGGCGCTGGCGCTGGGGGCCGGATTTTCCGTTATTGTCGGCGTTGGCTTGATGGTGCTGCTGTTCTTCAGCAGCCGTCGCGGCTACGACGAGCCGCCGCATTTCAGGTAACGGCCCGCGGGTCCAGCTGCTGCGCCAAGCCTCCGTACCCCCTGTTCCACGACGTTGCAGGCGGCCCGCGCCCGTCGTTGACGGCCTTGGCCCGGGCATGCACTTTGGCACCGAGGTTCCAGCCGGGACCGCAAAAGACAAAACCGAGCCGCCTTCCCGCATGTCCAAGCCGCTGATCCCCGCTCTGGCCCAGTTCGTGGCCGCCACGGCCGGCCGCAACATGACCAAGGCGGCCTACCTGGCAGTCGGCGCCGGCGTGCTCGGCATGGTGCTGCTGACGGTCAAGCCGGCTTATGAAACAGCCTACCGCTGGGTCGATGCCCTGCTGTGGGCCTGCCTCGTCTATTTCGTGTTCGAGTGGGTGGTCCGGCTGCGCCACATGGCACGGCATGGGCGCCTTTCGCTCTACATGTCCTCCTCCGCCGGGCTGGTCGATGCGATCGGAGCAGTCGCCGTGCCGGTCGCGCTGATGCTCGGCGTCGAGCCGAAGACGGCGTGGCTGCTCAGCGTGCTCTGGGTACTGAAGGTGGTGCCGGGCATTCCGGGCCTGCGGCAGCTCCGCCGCGTGCTGGTGCTGGAATCGGGGCCGCTGGTGAGCGTGCTCGTGATCTTCCTGATGGTGGTCTTCCTGGCCTCGGTCGCCGAATATTTCCTCGAGCGGGAGGTGCAGCCCCAGACCTTCGGCAGCGTACCGTCCGCGCTGTGGTGGGCCGTCGTCACGCTGACGACGACGGGCTACGGCGACGTCGTGCCGGTGACGCCGCTCGGCCGCATGGTAGCGGCCCTGGTGATGATCTCCGGCCTCGGCGTTTTCGGCCTGTGGACCGGTATTTTGGCGACCGGCTTCGCGGCGGAGACGCGGCGCGACAATTTCCTCAAGACCTGGGAATCCGTCAGCAAGGTGCCGTTCTTCGCAGCGCTCGGGCCCGCGGCCATCGCCGACGTCACCCACATGCTGCGCACCATGGAGCTGCCGGCGCGCACCATGATCATCCGCAAGGGGGCGCAGGGCGACTGCATGTATTTCATCGCCGCCGGCGAGGTCGAGGTCGACCTGCCCGGCAAGAAGGTGCAGCTTGGCGAGGGCGCATTCTTCGGCGAGATGGCGCTGCTCGGCAACAATTTGCGCGGCGCCAATGTCTCGACCACAAAGGTGTCGCGGCTGCTGGTGCTCGACCTCGTCGACTTCCGCGTGCTGATGGCGCGGCATCCGGATCTCGCCGAGACCATCGATGCGGAAGCCAGGCGCCGCACGCTCGAAAACAAGTAAATGGAGACAAGAATGTCGGACACAGCCGACGCGGCATCCAGCCCCGTGCTCGAAATCAATGGCGCACGCGCCACCATCCGCCTCAACAGGCCAAAGCATCTCAACCGGCTGCAGGCCGAGGATCTCGGCGAGCTGGTCAAGCTGTTCGACCGGATCGAGGCCGATCCTGATATCCGCGTGCTGGTGCTGACCGGCACGGGGCGGGCCTTTTCGGCGGGCTACGACCTCAACTCGGTCGCCGAGCGCGCGGTCAGCGCCAACGAGCAGCAGAGCGCGGGCTCGGCGTTCGAGGTCGTCGTCAACCGGCTGGAGGATCTCGGCGTGCCGACGATCTGCCGGCTCAATGGCGGCGTCTATGGCGGCTCGACGGACCTCGCGCTCGCTTGCGATTTCCGCATCGGCGTCGACACCGCCGAGATGTTCATGCCGGCGGCGCGGCTCGGGCTGCACTATTACAGAAGCGGCATCAAGCGTTACGTGACGCGGCTCGGCCTCGACAATGCGAAGAAGCTGTTCCTGACCGCGCAGAAGATCACCGCGCCGGAGATGCTGCGGATCGGCTATCTCACCGCCATGGTGCCGGTGGAGTTCCTGGACGAGGAAGTCGAAAAGCTCGCCGGCGTCCTCGCCGGCAACGCGCCGCAGGCAATGCGCGGGATGAAGCGCGCCATCAACGAATTCGCCCGCGGCGAGCTGGACGAAGCCGCCGCCGATCAACGCCACCGCGACAGCATGCGCGGCGACGAGATCAAGGAAGGCATCAAGGCGTTTGCGGAGAAGCGACCGCCAAAATTCTGATCACGCCCGCTTCGACCGCATCGCGCGCACCTGCGTGAGCTTGGAATCGCGGACGAGCGCCTGGTAGCGTTTGCTGTCGACGGCGTAGATCGCGATCCGGCCCTCACTGTCGGCATGAACGCCCCAGCCGAAGCGCTTGCCCAGGCTCGACGCCCTCATGCACGCCTGCCCCCGGGAGAAGAACGCTTCACGGGCCGCATGCTTCTCCGTCTTCGTCGCCTTCACATCGAGCTCGCGTCCCGGCGCAGACGTGGCGAAGATCACGTCGTCGGACGTGTATTTGTAGGGCGCCTTGGCGATCATCCCGTATTGCAGGCACGCCACCGTCGGCTTTCCCCCGCGGAGCGGCGGCTCCTCGCCAGTCCGCGCAGGACAGTCTTCAGCAACCCGGATGAAAGTGTTGAAGCAGTTGGTCGTGTGCATCGGCTTCGTCATCCGCAACCCCGGATCATTCAACCACCGGCCGCCTTGGCATGCTGCGCCGCCATCTCATCATCGGCCGCATTGATGCGCTGGAACGCGGGCCGCAAGGTCATGCGTTCGGCATAGCGGACGAAGACGTCTTTCTTCGGCACGATGCCGAACATCATGGTCCAGCTGAACGCGACGCCCCACAGCACATCCGCGGCCGTCATGCGTTCGCCGAGCAGGTACGGCCCTCTCGACAATTGCGCCTCGAGCGCGCCCAGCATGGTGTCGTAATCGGCATAGGGCGACTGCGTGATCGGCGCCGGCTCGCGCTGCATGAACTTGTCGATCAGGGCCGGCTCGAAGGATGACCCGTAATAGGTGATCCAGCGCAAATAGGGACCGCGGAGCGGATCGTTCAGCGCGGGCGTGAGGCCGGCCTGCGGGAACAGATCGGCGAGATAGATGGTGATCGCGACCTGCTCGGTCACGAGCGCTTCCCCGCAGCGGATCGCCGGCACCTTGCCCAGCGGATTGATGGCGAGATAGGCGCCCTGGCGCTGCTCGCCGGCCTTCATGTTGAGAACATGGAGATCGTAGGGCGCGCCAAGCTCCTCCATCAGCACCCGGGTGCCGGTGGCGCGCGTCTGCGGCGAATAATACAGCGTGATGCGGTTCGGATCGGTCATGGTGGTCTCCATCTGGCGGGCTGGCGATGGCGTTTGTAGCGGACCATACCTGACATCCTGTGTCAGGTATGGTTTAAGGGATCATGCGCGCGAGCCGGATGATGTCGATCCTCACCACCCTCCAGGCCAAGGGGCAGGTCACTGCGCCCGAGCTGGCGGAGGCCTGCGAGGTGTCGGTGCGCACGATCTATCGCGACATCGACGCGCTCGCGGCATCGGGCGTGCCCGTCTATGCCGATCGCGGCGCGGAGGGCGGCTATCGCCTGCTCGACGGTTATCGCGTGCGTTTGAACGGGCTGTCGCAGAACGAGGCGGAAGCTCTGTTCCTCGCGGGACTGCCGGGACCGGCCGCGGCGCTCGGGCTGGACGCGGCGATGATCGCCGCGCAGAACAAGCTGATGGCGGCCTTGCCTGCCAACCTTCGCGAAGACGCCGGGCGGATGCAGGAGCGCTTTCACCTGGACGCACCCGGCTGGTTCGGCGAGACGGAAGAGCCAAAACATCTGCGCATCATTGCCGGCGCGGCCTTGCGCGGGACGCTGATCAAGATCCGCTACCAGAGCTGGCGCTCGGAGAAGCAGCGCCGCGTCGCACCGCTCGGGCTCGTGCTGAAAGGCGGCAGCTGGTATCTCGCCGGGCAAGTCGACGGCAGCGTGCGCACCTATCGCGTCGCGCGCGTGCTCGACTGCACCGCGCTCGACGACCGCTTCGATCGTCCCGCCGAGTTCGATCTCGCGGCCTATTGGCGGGACGCAACGCTGCGTCTCGAGGCCGAGATGCATCCCAATGTCGCGGTCGTCCGGCTGTCGCCGTTCGGCGTCAAGCTGCTCGACGCGCTGAGCCAGCCTTACGTCAGGGCGCGTACGCAGCTTGAAGAGGCCATCGATGCGGACGGCTGGCGCACCGCCAGGGTGCCGACCGGCAAGACGTCGTGGCATGCCGCGGCCGAATTGCTGCGCCTCGGGCCCGAAGCCGAAGTGCTGGAGCCCGCCGACCTCCGCGAGAAGATGGCGGAGATGACCCGGGCGATGGCTGCGCGTTATCGCGCAGCGGCGCGGAAAACCTGACGGCGGCGCATCTCGCCGCGGGCCACGAAACAATCCTGAAACACGATTCTCCTCGCACCATGTGAACGCGATCGCATCTCGGCCCGACCGAGAAGCAGGGACACAACAACGGCCCTAGCGCCACACTGGAGAATGAAAATGTTTCGTAAGCTTGCTCTTGGTCTGATCGCCGCCGGTTCGCTCGGCGCTGCCGCTCTCGCGCCCACCGCGGCGTCGGCCGGCGGCTTCCATCATCACCACTGGGGTCATGGCTGGGGCCCGGGCTGGGGCTACGGCGGCATCTATGTCAACACCGGCGTCAGCAACTGCTACCAGGAGCGCCTCGTTCGCACTCGTCACGGCATGCGCGTCCGCGTCGTGAATGTCTGCGCCTACGGGATCTACTGATCGCTCGCCTTCAAAACGAAGCCCCGGTCGCGCTGCGGCCGGGGCTTTGTATTTGGTTAAGCAATCCTTGAGCTAGCCGGCTTGCCGATTCCGGCGAAACCAGGCCCAGGTCTCGCGCGTCGTCCTGACGTAGCCGCGGCCGCGATGGACGATCTCGCCGTCGACGATCCCGTTCAGCCTCGGCAGCGCGTGAAAGGGAATCGAGGGATAGGCGTGGTGCTCGACATGGTAGGGCATGTTCCACGCGAACCATTTGACGACCGCGCCGGTATAGGTGGTGCGGGTGTTCTCGAAAGCGCTGCGGGTGCGGTCGCAGCCGGTGTGCTCGGCATAGAGATAGGGCCGCAGGAAGAACTGCCCGATCACGAGCGGGACGATCCACACCCAGAGCAGCAGCGCCGAGGCGAACCCCAGCGAGGGCGCGAGCAGCAGCACATAGAGCGCGACATAGGCGCGCGCCTCGGTCACGATGGTGGCGCGCCTGTTTTCGGGGATCCAGGGCACGACGACCTTGCCGGTGACGGCATGGCCGAGCATCAGCCGGAGACGGCCGGCGACCTGAAGCAGGCCGCTATAGGCGATCGCAAGCTGCGTGTCGGAGGCCGGCTTCACGCCGACGATCAGCTCCGGATCCTTGTCGGGATCCTGGGTGTAGCGATGATGATCCCAGTGGAACAGGCAGTAATATTCGTAGGGCAATCCGATGATGAAGGCCGAGAGATAGCCGACCGCGAGGTTGAGGCCACGGCTCTTGAAGGCCGTCTTGTGCGCGGTCTCGTGCACCGCCATGAACAGGAAGGCGACGAGATAGCCTTGCGCCGCCATCAGCGGCAGCGCCCAGAGCACGCCATAGCGTGACGTGACCGTCCAGATCAGCGCGCCGACCAATACGATCATCCCGTAATGGCCAAAACTCTGCACGGCGCCCCGGAGGTTCGAGCGCACCGACAATTCGCGCAGCATGGCCGGTGTCAACGGCTTCAGGCGATGGCCGGGCTCTGGAGCGGTCGCGTCAGTCATGATCGGGCCTGTATTACTTGCTGAGAAGCGCGGCGATCTCGGCCTTGAGGAAGGCCTGGTCGGGCGGATTGCTGACGGGATTGCCGGCGCGATGGCCGTGCAGCGAGGGGATCGGATGCAGCACGGCCGACTTTGCATTGACCAGCTTGCCGAGCTCGTCCTCGTTGTCGCGGACGTCGAAATAGCGGTCGGTCGCGCCCGGCATCAGCAGCATATGCGCCTTGATCGCGGCGAGTGCGCGATCGAGATCACCGCCGAAGGCCGCGCAAGCGCTGATGTCGCCGCGCTGCCAGATGCCGGCCTGCGCCAGCAGATCGTTGGCGTCGCGCCTGGCGAAGGTCGTGTCCCAGGTGCGGACGAGATAATCCTCGAGCGAGGTAAAACCCGCCTCGCGCCAGAGCTCGTCGCGATAGAAGCCATGCGACATCGCCCAACCGGCATAGACACGCCCCATGGCACGATAGCCCGCGACAGGCTTCTCGACGAAGCGGCCGTCGCGGAAGGCGGGATCGCCCGATAGCGCGGCCTTCACGCTTTCCAGGAAGACGTAATTATAGGGCGAGCAGCGTGCGCTGCCGCAGACGATGGCTGCGCGCGCGACCATATCGGGATGCAGCGCCGCCCAGTGATAGGTCTGCATGCCGCCCATCGACCAGCCATAAACCAGCGCGAGCTTGGTCACGCCGAAGCGCTCGGTGAGCAGCCTGTGCTGGACCGCGATGGCATCGTGATAGCTGAGCTGCGGAAATGGCGCGTCGCCGGAGTTTGAGGGCGAGGACGACAGGCCATTGCCGAACAGGTTCGGGATGATGATGAAATAGCGCGTGGGATCGAGCACGCCATCTGGGCCGATCAGCCATTCGGTGTCGAAATGCTGCGCGCTGAACGAGGTCGGGTAGAGGATGACGTTGTCCTTCGTCGCGCTCAGCGTGCCGTAGGTCTTGTAGGCGAGCTTCATCGCGGGGAAGACGGCGCCGGACTGAAGCGTGACGTCACCGGCCTCAAAGATCTCGTAGTCGCGCTGTGTCGTCATGCATCCAACTCCCGCTCACGCGGCCGCAAAAGCGCCGCTGAAACGACGATGCATCGTTCGTGCCGAACCGGCAAACGCATCGTTGCGCCGCGCTCAATAACTGTACCTATAGTACAGTTATTTGGTCACGGCAACACGGATTCCGGCCGGCGCGGCGGCTCAGGCGATGGCCGCGATGTATCGCTCCACCGAAGCCGCGAACGCGGTCTTGGCGCCCGCGGCGATGTTGCGTCCCCACCACGCGCCGTAGATGCGGTCAAAGGCGAGCGGCGCGACCGCAGCCGCGATCCGCCGGACGGCGGAAGCGTTGAGCGGTGTGTAGTTCGGATAGGAGTACATGAAGCTGACGAAGCGGCGGTCCATGGTCACCTGCGCGATATCGCCGGTGAGCAGCGCGCCCTTGCCATCCGCACCGCGCGCATGGTGCAGCATGGTGGCACCCGCGAAATGGCCGCCGGTGCGGAGCAGCAGCAAATCATCGGAAATGCGATGATGATCGCCGCTCCAGTGCACGATTGACGGATGCGGACGCGTCACCCATTGCCGATCATCCGCGTGCAGATAGACCGGAATGCCGCCGAACGCGTCGCTCCAGTCGGCGAGCGCGCCATAGTAATGCGGATGCGAGATCGCGATGGCTTTCAGCCCGCCGAGCGAGCGCACATGCGCGATCGCCTCCGGCGTCGCCAGCGGCACGCAGTCCCACATCGCGCAGCCGCCACCCAGCGGCACCAGCAGCGCGCGCTGGCCGATGGCAAAGCTCGGCTCGAGCGCCATGCCTGTCAGGCCGAGATCATCGCGCCAGGCAACGCGGTGACCTTCCGCGAGCGCATCCCGCGTGAGGAAAGTCTGGCCCTTCCAGTTCACGAACTGCCGTTCGTCCTCACAGATCGGACACGACGCCGGCGGATTTCCACTGTCCGGGAATTGGGCGCCGCAGGTTTCGCAGGTCCAGAGGGGCATGAGTCATGATCCAGAAATGAGACTGTCGCAGGCATGAAATGGCATCGCGCTCCTGCGACTGCAACCACGGTCGGAACCAAGGAGGTTAGCGCAGGTTACTTTCTGGTCCGCCCCGGCACAATGAGCCGGCCATCTCCGCTCGGAGACCACTTTCGATCGGCAGTCTTACGCGTCTCGATGACATCGCGCCCCTCCTCGCCCCGCCTCTGGCCCCTCTACGCAGTCAACTTCTTCATGGCCGACATGCAGTCGGGCATCGGCCCGTTCGTCGGCGTGTTCCTCCAGGATCGCGGTTGGGCGAGCGGATTGATCGGCACCGCCATGACAATCGGCAATGTCGCGGGCATGCTGGTCACGACGCCGATCGGCGGCTTCATCGATTCCAGCCGCAACAAGCGGCTGTGGGTGGTCATTCCCGGCATCTGCGTGGTGCTTGCGTCCGCAATCATCCTCATCTCGCAGAATTTCTGGGCCGTGACGTTCTCCCAGGTCGCCCAATCGCTGGCGAGCGCCGCGATCGTGCCGGCGGTCACGGGCATCACCCTCGGCATCGCGAGGCAGAAGGGTTTCAATGCGCTGAACGGCCGCAACCAGGCCTTCAACCACGCCGGCAACATGGTCGGCGCCGCGCTGTCGGGCTATCTCGGCTACAGGTTCGGCTATGTGTCCGTGTTCGTGTTGGCGGCCGTGTTCGGCGCCATCGCGATCGCCTGCGTGCTGATGATTCCCGCAAAGGCGATCGACGATCGCGCCTCGCGCGGCTGCAAGGAGGATGATCCCGACAGCGCGCCGGACGCGTTCACCATATTGATCAGGCACCGGGCGCTGCTCGTGCTGGCGCTGGCGCTCGCGCTGTTTCATCTCGGCAACGCCGCGATCGTGCCGCTCTACGGACTTGCAGCGGTGGCCGAAGGCCAGGCCAACGGCCCGACCTTCGTCGCGACCACCGTCGTGATCGCGCAGGGCGTGATGATCGTGACGTCGCTGATCGCGATGAAGGCGGCGAGCAAACGTAACTACTGGCCGGTGATCCTGGTCTCCTTCATGTTCCTGCCCATCCGCGGCGTGCTCGCCTTCTTCGTCACGGGATGGTGGGGCGTCGTGCCGATGCAGGTGCTCGACGGCATCGGCACGGGGCTTCAGACCGTCGCCGTTCCAGGCATGGTCGCGCGCTCGCTCGACGGCACCGGCCGCATCAATCTCGGCCAGGGGGCCGTCATCACCGTGCAAGGCGTCGGCGCGAGCCTGAGCCCCGCGCTCGGCGGCTGGATCGCACAATGGATCGGCTACGGCCCGACCTTCCTGCTGCTCGGCGGCTTCGGACTCGCCTCGATGGCGCTGTGGATGGCGTTCGGCGCGGCGGTGAGGAAGTATTGAGCTCCACCGGCGCCGATCTCACGGCGCGAATTGCCGGTTCAGACCGACCCTGAAGGTGTGAAGCTCGATGTCGCTGGCCGGCATGCTGGTCGCGGGAATCGACAAAGAAAGCTGGCGGCCAAGGTTGAGATACAGATATTCCGCCTTTAGCGACCAGCGCGGCGCGAACGACCATTCTCCGCCGCCGCCGACCGCATAGCCGACATTGAAGCCGCTCGCACTCGCATGTCCATCCAACGCCGCCGGAAGCCCGGGGATCGGGAAGTTGTTGGTCAATCGGATATGAGCACTGTCGAGGCTTGCCTTGACATGTGCCCAGGCGAGACCGCCGGTCGCATAGAGCAGCCAGTTATTGCTGGCGTAGCCCAGGCGGCCGCGCAGCGTGCCGAGATAATCGATGTCCTGGGTCACGGTCACAGTGCCGGTGTAATTGTCGAAATCGCCGATCAGAAAAACGGGGCGGAACGCATAAGAACCTGACGCCCGCCCGCCAATCCCGGCGACGCTCACGTCGGCTTCGACACCGGCGACGACGTGGCCGGTCTGCCAGTTGTAGCCTGCCTGCAATCCACCCAGCCAGCCGGACTGGCCGACGCCGAGCGTGAACGGCGCCGACGCGGTCGAGGTCAGATTGTTCACGCCGGGAAACAGCGCCAGCAGCGCACTGGGATCGACACTCGCCGAGTTGCCGTCGCCGGTGCCGTAACCGGCATGGACGCCGGCATAGAAGCCTGTCCAGCTGAACACCGGCAGCGGTGCAGGCGGCGCTTTCAGCGCCATGTCGGCGGCGGTTGCGTCAGTGGCGCAAAACGCACCAAGGCCAAGCGCCAGAAGAGCCGGCAGGAGACCGCTCGCATGACGGGTCATCGAATCATTCCCTTCCAATCGTCCACCATTGCTGGCGACGATAGGCGGGATGCGATCCTGGTTCGTGGAGAGGGACGAACGGGCGCATGGACTGAAATGAAAGGCAACGACAATGGCGGTGCCTGTTGCGATCCGGGCACACCGGCTGCGGCACCTGGTCGCGGTCTCAGCACGTCATCGCGAGTGGCTTATCACGCAATCCCGCGCTTTTGTCGTTGCAGCGCACCAGCCTGACGATACAACCTGCAGCAAATCGCCAACAAACGCCTGCTTCCCGATCGATGATCCAGCCTCAACTCTCATTCGACGGCGACCCCAATGGCCCGGCCTACGAAAGATGGCGCGAGCAGTTTTGCCGCCAGGTCGCGGACGTCGATTTCGTTCCGATCGGGGAAGGACGCGTTCACCGGACCATTTCGCCGGCGATTCTTCCACGTCTCCGACTCTCGGCCTCGTTCGGCACGCCGATATCTTTCGTCTCGCTCGGGACGAACGATGAACTGGTGATTACGACGTCGCCCAATTCGGCCTTGAGCGGCACAATGGGGAAGCGCCCGCTGGAGATTGCCGCCGGCGACGTCACGATCGGCGACCCCTCGATCAGGGGCGCCTACATCACCCAGACGGCGCACGGCAATTTCCAGACCGCGCTGCTGCCGCGCAAGGCGCTGCTGCGGGCGTGCCCGAATGCCGAGGATTTGATCGCGCGGTCGATCTCCGGCGCCAATCCGATCACGTCGATGTATTTGCGGTATTACGACCTTGCGCATACCTATGCCGACAAGCTCGCACCCGCGGAGCTCGATGCCGTCTCACAGCATTTGTTCGACCTCGCCGTGCTGATGATCGGAGCGCGCGGCGATGTCGCCGAGGAAGCTCGCATGCGCGGGCTTGCGGCAGCGCGCCTCGAAACGCTCAAATCCGACATCCTCGCACAGCTGGACAGCCCCGCGCTGTCGCTCACCGTCCTTTCGGCCGCGCATAGGGTCAGCCCGCGCACCATCCAGCTGCTGTTCGAGCAGGCCGGCATCACCTATAGCGGATTCGTGCTGGAACAGCGGCTGCTGCGCGCCGAACGGCTGCTTCGAAACCCGAACCTGCGCACGCGCAAGATCATCGAGATCGCGCAGCTCGCCGGATTTCACGACGTCTCCTACTTCCATCGCGCATTCCGCCGCCGCTTCGGACGGACGCCCGACGACGTCAGGAAGCTGGCCGGCGAGGCGAATTAGGCGAATTCGACCACGATCTTGCCGAAATGGCCGCCCTGCTGCATCAGCCGCAGCGCATCTGGCACGGCGTCGAAATCGAATACACGGTCGATGACCGGCTTCATGCCGTTTCGCCCGATCGCGGCCGTCATTCCCTCGAACATGCGACGGCTGCCGACGGACAGGCCGATTACGTGCAAATTCTTGGAGAACAGGCTCGGGATCGCGATCTGCTGCGAGAAGCCCGTGAGCACGCCGATCACCAGAATGTTGCCGCCGACCCGCGCCGCTTCGAGCGATTGCGCAAAGGTGTCCTTGCCACCGACCTCGACGACGTGATCGACACCGCCGCCGGTCAACTCCGATGCGGCCTTGCCCCATTCCGGCACCGAACGATAGTTGATGGTGTGGTCGGCGCCGAGCGCCTTGGCGCGCGCGAGCTTTTCGTCGCTCGACGACGTCACGATTACGCTTGCGCCTGCGAGCTTTGCGAATTGCAGAGCGAAGATCGACACGCCGCCGGTGCCCTGCACCAGCACGGTGTCGCCGGGCTGCACTTTTGCCTCCTCGAACAGCGCGCGCCAGGCGGTAAGGCCTGCGCAAGGCAACGTCGCCGCCTCCAGGAAAGACAGGTGCGACGGGATGCGACTGACGCCCTCGGCGTCGAGCAGCATGACCTCCTGCAACACACCCGGACGCGTGCCGCCGAGCGCGTAGCGGCGGCTGGTCGCCGAGACCTTCCCGTCGATCCAGGACTGGAAGAACATCGGACAGACACGGTCTCCGACCGCAGCGCGGCTAACGCCCTCGCCGACGGCGATCACCTCACCCGCGCCGTCCGAGAACGG
This sequence comes from Bradyrhizobium sp. CCGB01, assembly GCF_024199795.1. NCBI lineage: Bacteria > Pseudomonadati > Pseudomonadota > Alphaproteobacteria > Hyphomicrobiales > Nitrobacteraceae > Bradyrhizobium > Bradyrhizobium sp. CCGB01. Next base: position 1,179,461 of record NZ_JANADK010000001.1, on the reverse strand, counting down.
GATCAGCGGCAATCTGGTAACGCCGCCCCTACCCTGCACCGTGAGCAGATCGCGGTAGTTCAGGGATGCCGCCCGAATCCGCACCGCGACCTGGCCCGGGCCAGGCGCGGGCTCGGGCAGATCGGCCAGCTCCATTCCCTCGATCGACCAGTCGCGCGCAACCTGCCAGGCTTTCATGGCGAATGCTCCGCCTCAGGTGCCAAAGCTCTTCTGGACCGCCTTGTCGAGCGTCTCGCCGCCGACGAAGCGCTGGCGCAGCTCGCGCTTGAGCAGCTTGCCGCTCGGGTTTTTCGGCAGCGCATCGACGAAGATCACGCGCTTGGGCACCTTGAAATGCGCCATCTGGCCGGCGCAGTGCTTGATGACGGCATCCTCGTCCAGCTTCTCCCCGGCCTTGACCACGACGATCGCGGTGACCGCCTCGATCCAGCGCGGATCGGGCAGGCCGACGACGGCGACCTCGGAGACCTCGGGGATGCGGTAGACCATCTCCTCGACCTCGCGGCTCGCGACATTCTCGCCGCCGGTCTTGATCATGTCCTTGACGCGGTCGACCACGGTGATGTGGCCCTCTTCGTCGACGGTGGCGAGATCGCCCGAGTGAAACCAGCCGCCGGCGAATGCCGCCGCCGTCTTCACGGGATCGTTGTAATAGCCGGAGAGCAGATGCGGCGAGCGGTGCACGATCTCGCCGACCTCACCGACTTTCACATCCTCCATCGAATTGTTGACCACGCGGGTCTCGACATTGAGCACGGGCTTGCCGGCCGAGCCGGCCTTGCGCAGCTGGTCTTCGGGCCGCAGCACGGTCGCGAGCGGTGCGATCTCGGTCTGGCCGTAGAAATTCCAGAATTTTACGTTGGGCAGGCGACGCTGCAATTCGAGAAGCACCTCAACCGGCATGATGGAGGCGCCGTAGTAGCCCTTCTGAAGCGTCGACAGGTCGGTCTTGTCGAAATTCGGCGAGCGCAGCATCGCGATCCAGATCGTCGGCGGCGCAAAGAACGAGGTGATCTTGTGCGCCTGGATCAGCGCCAGAATGTTGTCGGCGGTCGGCTTGCCCGTGATCACGCCGGAAGCGCCGAGATACACTTGCGGCCCCAGGAAGACGTCGAGCTGGGCGCAATGATAGAGCGGCAGCGCGTGCAGGAATTTGTCCTCCACGCTCATGCTGCCGTCGATGATGCAGCTGACATACTGCCACATCACGGCTTCATGGGTCAGCATCGCGCCCTTGGGCAGGGACTCCGTGCCGCTGGTGTAGACGATCTGCGCGAGATCGCGGCTATCGACCGATGCCTCCAGGAACGAGCTGTCGGCATCAAGCAGATCGTCGAAGGTGGTGAGGCCCGCGGGCGCCGTGGCGGGGTCCTCGCCCGGCAGCCAGATCATCTTCTCGACCGCGCAATCCCTGGCTGACGCGGCGCGCGCCGGCTCGACGAAATCCGGACCTGTCGCGAGCAGCTTTGCACCGGAGCTCTTCAGGATGAAATTGATCTCGTCCGGATTGAGCATGAAGTTGATCGGCACCAGCACCGCGCCGATCCGCGCCAGTGCGAAACGCAGCGCGGCGAAGGCATGCGAGTTGCGCGAGAGCACGGCGAGACGGTCGCCCTTCCTGGCGCCGAGCCCGAGCAGGCCGCGGCCGAGCCGGTTGCAGATCGCGTCCATCTCGGCGAAGGTCCAGCTCACATTGCCGCAGCTCACCGCAAGCTTGTTCGGCTCGCGGCCCGCAGAGCGGCGCAGGAGATCACCGATGGAATGCTCGCGCGCTTTCGAGATGGTGGCTGCGGTGTCGCCGGTCATGTGTCCCTCCGTGTGATGTCTTTGTTTGTTGGATTTGTTGCTTGAAATCTTGCGTCTTGTCTTTTTGCGCATGATCTTTCGGAAAACCGCTTCACACTTTGCGCTAGCGCGGCCCTTCGGGTCCGGATCGTGCGCTATCTGCGCCGGGCCGCCTGCGCGTGCTCCATGTACATGTGCTCGACCGAGCGATCGAGCGAGGCGATCTTCTCGAAACCACGCTGCCAGTCCTGCAAATGGCGGCGCGTCCACAGCACGCCGGCCTCGCGGTCCCGGCGGCGGATCGCATCGATGAGATGGCGGTGCGCGGCGACGAGGCGCGGTCCGCCTTCGGCGACGCCCGTCACGATCATCTCGGTGGTCGGATAGAACAGCTGTGCCGCCGGCTCGCGCGCGAGCTGGAGCACGCGGTTCTGCGAGGCCTTTGCGACCAGCACGTGGAATTCGGCGTCGCACTCGGCAAGTGCCGCGGGATCGCCGACCACGGCCTCACTGCGCAAGAGATTATCATCGAGTTCGGCGAGGTTCTCCTCCGTCGCGCGTTCCACCGCGCCCTCGATGCCCGCCACCTCCAGCGTCATCGAAGCCTCGTAGAGCTCGCGGAAGGTCACCTCGTGCAGCACCAGCGCGCGGCTAAGGCGGCTTGCGAGCTTGCTGTAGCGCGGCAGGCAGGCGTGCAGCCGGCGCGAGGAATCGCGGCTGATCAGCCCGCCCTCCTCCAGCACACGAATGCCTTCGCGAATGGTGGAGCGGTTGACGCCGAACTGCCGGACCAGATCGTGCTCGGTCCCGATGGGATCGCCCGGCTTGATACGGCCATTGACGATCTCGCGCTCGATGGCGTCGGCGACCTTCTGATAGGCCGGCGCGACATCGATCGGACGGAACAGCGGCGCGAGGGGCACATTCAGCTCCAATGGTGATTGTCGGACAAACTATAGGATCGACCCGAAAGCGCGTCAAACTGCGTCATTGATGCCGCATCTGCAGCAAATTGACTCCTTGGGAACCTCGTTCTAACTTTGTCGGACAAAGGGACAGCATAGTCCCGCACAAGAGGAAACGTATCCATGAGACCTATCGCAGCCCTCGTGTCTGCGGCCGGCTTGCTGTCGGCTGCCCTGACCATCCCCGCTTCCGCCCAGCAGGCGCCGCTCAAGATCGGCGTGCTCTCCGACTTCTCCTCGGTCTATTCCGACATCGGCGGCCAGGGGAATGTCGAGGCCACCAAGATGGCCATCGAGGATTTCGGCGGCCAGATGTTCGGCAAGCCGATCGACATGGTCGCGGCCGACGTGCTCAACAAGCCCGACGTCGCCTCCACCATCGCCCGCAAATGGTGGGAGACCGAGGGCGTCGACATGATCATCGACCTGCCGACCTCGGCCACCGCACTCGCAGTGATGGAGCTGTCGAAGCAAAATGAGAAGATCATGATCGTGACGGACGCGGCGAGCTCCGACATCACCGGAAAATCCTGCTCGCCCTACACGGCGCACTGGACTTACGACACCTACGCCAACGCCCACACCGTCGGCAGCGCCATCGTCAAGAACGGCGGCGACAGCTGGTTCTTCCTCACCGCCGACTACGTGTTCGGCCATTCGGTCGAGCGCGACACCTCCGACGTCGTGAAGGCCGCGGGCGGCAAGGTGCTCGGCAGCGTCAAGCATCCGCTCAACACGGCTGATTTCTCGTCATTCCTGCTCCAGGCCCAGGCCTCCAAGGCCAAGATCATTGGGCTTGCCAATGGCGGCGGCGACACCATCAACGCGATCAAGCAGGCCGGCGAGTTCGGCATCGTCGCCGGCGGGCAGAACCTGGCGGCGATCGTGATGTTCATCTCCGACGTGCACAGCCTGGGGCTGAAGCTCGCACAAGGGCTGATCATCACCGAGGCCTATTACTGGGACCTCAACGACAAGACCCGCGCCTTCGGCAAGCGCTTCATCGAGCGCGTCAAGCGCATGCCGACCATGAACCAGGCCGCGACCTACAGCGCGACGCTGCACTACCTCAAGGCCGTGCAGGCCGCCGGCACCAGGGACACCAAGACGGTGATGGCGAAGATGCGCGAGCTGCCGGTGAAGGACGCCTTCACCGACAACGGCGTGCTGCGCGAGGACGGCCGCATGGTGCACAGCATGTACTTGTTCCAGGTGAAGAAGCCCGAGGAATCCAAGGGCCCGTGGGACTATTACAAGCTGCTCGCGGAAGTACCCGCCGACCAGGCCTTCCGTCCGCTGAAGGACGGCGGCTGCCCGCTGGTGAAGTGAGGCTTCGCAATGACGGACCTGCATCGCCTCGCGCGATGCAGGTCACCTAGCGCCGCCGCAAGTCCGACGGGCTGTGCCCGAACTTCCTGCGAAACACCGTGCTGAAATAGGACGAGCTGCTGAAGCCCAGCTGATAGGCGACTTCCGTGATCGACAGGGAGCGCAGCTCAGGCCGGGTCAGGACGTCGTAACAGCGCTGAAGCCGGCGATCCAAAATCCATTCGGATACGGAGACATCGGTAAGCCGGAAGAGATAATGCAGATGCCTGAGCGACACCCCGTTGTTCTTGGCGATCTTCTCCAGCGACAGGTCCGCATCGGTGAGGTGCGCCTCGATCCAGGCCTTGACCGAGCGCAGGCGGGCCTGCTGCGCGCTCGCATCCTCCGAGAACTCGTCCCGGTCGCCCATGTCGAGGGCGAGTGCCAGCACGTCCATCAACTCGCCGCCGAGCCGGGTCCTCGCGGTCTCGTCCAGCGTCGCGCCCTCCGCGGCAAGCGTCGCGCAGAATTCGGCGGCGATCCTTCCAAGGCCGCGGCTCGTCGCCATTGTCGTGATCACAGGCAATCGACCATCGCTGAAGCGCGTCGAGAATTCCGCGCGCGGGATTTCGAGGTAGAGCGATCGCACCTTGCCGACACATTCGAGGTCATAGGCCTCTGAGGCCGAGAAGATCGTGCTCACACCGGGATTCGACAGCAGGGTCTGGCCCGCCTGGAGAACGTTGATGCGGCCCTGCTGAACGAATTCGAGGTAGTAGCAATCCTTGTCTAGCTTCGCGATGTGCCGCTCGCGGCGCGAGATGCGCTGCTCGGACAAAAGGACGTCCGTCATCGTGACGGCGCCGAACCGCGCCTCGCGAATGAAGCCGTGATAGTCGGATCGCTCCTCGGCGTTCACGTCGACATGGACGTAGACATCGCAAATGGCACCTTGCCACGCGGCATAGCGCTTGGACGGCTCCAGATCGTCCGTCGTGAATACCAGGTTCATCGTCCGCCCATCCGTTGCGAGGCCATGATGAACGTCGTTTGTGCATCGCACAAGCGGGCCGAGCATCGAGATTCTAGATGGCCGCCGCGTACACGCAAGACCGGTTTGCGCGGAGAAGCAAAAGCTTTGCGCTCCGGAGCAAGCCGCGTTCCGGCATGTGGCCTATGAAGAACAAAAAACGGTCAATGAGATAGGCGGGAAACATTCGCTTGCACCAGCCCGGACCAGCAGCTGCGCAATCTGCCGTGCCGCTTGAATGGCGGTGCGCGTGAGCAGCGTCTTGTCATCGCCGATCACAACACGGTTCACGCAACCGGTTAAAACCATCGCCGATATCGAGGCGCTGGAGCAGCAGTCTTACGAGTCCCTCGTCCCTGCCCGCAATCTCTTCCATCTCTTCGAAGCCACGGCGCGCCTGCATCCGGACCGCCCCGCGCTGACCGTCCTGACCAAGGGCTCGCGCGTGTCAGGCGATGTCACGCTGACGCACCGGCAATTGCTCGCGGAGATCGCGCGCGCGGCCAATCTGTTCAGATCGCGCGGCATCGGACAAACCGGCGGCACTGTCGCATTTCTTTGCCCAATCCTGCCGCCGCTGTTTCCGGCGCTGCTCGGCGCCCAGATCGCCGGCGTTGCCAGCTCGATCAACTATCTCCTGAACGAGGATGCGATCGCCGACCTGCTCGAGGCGCAGAACGCGACGGTGCTGGTCATCCCCGCCGAAACAGCCGATCGCGCGATCTGGGCCAAGGCGGCCAACGTCGCGAAGCGCGTCCCATCGCTGAAGACCATCTTTGTGATCGGCGCGAACGGTCCTCTGCCTGGAGGTTTTCTAAACTTCGACGAGGCGATTGCGGGAGCGCGCGACACGCTAGACTTCGAGCCATCGACGGACCGCCAGGCCGTCTGCGCGCTCTTCCACACCGGCGGCACCACCGGACGGCCAAAGCTCGTTCGCCTGACCCATGGCAACCAGATCCATGCAGCCTGGAGCTTTGCGCAGGTTCACGGGTTGGATGAGCTGGATGCCGCCGTGAACGGCTTTCCGCTGTTTCACGTCGGCGGCACGATGACGATCGGCCTGTCGATCCTCGCTGCCGGCGGCCACGTGATCATTCCCTCGCCCTACAGCCTCAGAAGTCCCGATGCCATCAGAGACTATTGGCACACCGTCGAGCGGTTCGGCGCAACCATCGTCAGTGGCGTGCCAACATCGATTGCCGCGCTCGCCGAAGTACCGGTCGGACCTTCCGATATCCGCACCGTTCGCATGGCGCTCACCGGCGGCGCCGTGGCGCCGAAGGCCGTGAGCGAGAGGTTTCAGGCACGCACGGGGATTACGCTGTTCGAGACCTACGGCATGACCGAGACCGCAGCGGCGATCGCGTTCAATCCCGGCCGCGGAACTCCCGTGCAGGGCAGCGTCGGCTTCCGGGCGCCGTTTGCACAGACAAAGATCGTCGCGCTTGATGATGCCGACCTCAGGACGGAATGCCCGCCTCTCACCAGCGGTCTCGTCCTCGTCAGGGGGCCGCAAGTGTTTCCCGGATATCTCGATCCCCAGCACAACAAGGGCGTGCTCACCGAAGACCACTGGATCGTCACCGGCGACGTCGGCTATCTCACGGCGGATCAGCGCCTGGTGCTGACCGGGCGCGAGAAGGACCTGATCGTGCGCAGCGGTCACAACATCGATCCAGCCGCGATCGAGGACGTCGCCAATGCCTTCCCCGGCGTGCAGATGAGTTCAGCCGTCGGCATGCCGGACGGCTATGCCGGCGAGGTGCCTATTCTCTTTGTGGTGCCGTCTCCCGGACAGACCATCGACCTGCCGCAGCTGCGCGAGCATCTCGAGCGGAACGTCAATGAGCCGCCCGCGCGGCCGAAGCGCGTCGTCCAGCTCGAAAGCCTTCCGGTCACCGCGGTCGGCAAGATCTTCAAGCCCGCGCTCCGCGACCTCGCCGTTCAGGAGAAGGTCAGGAGCGAGATCGATCGCATCTTCGGACCGGACACCGCAGCCGACATTCGCGTCGAGAAGGACGCCAGGCTGAACACGCTGGTCCACATCTCCGTGGACTCCAGCGATCAAGATCTGGCCAAGGCACTCGCCGAAAGCCTGACACCGCTTCCACAGACTTATCGCATCACCACCCGATCGTCATAACGGACCCGCAAGAAGCCGACGTCGAAGAAAGGCAAGACTGGGATGAAGCGCATTCGGTTCAATCAGCAGGAAATCGTCTTCGCCGTCTTCGCGCTGCTGTTCCTGCTGTTCTCGATATTCCTGCGCGGCTTCCTCACGTCGGACAACATGCTGACGCTGCTTCAGAACGTCTCCGTGCTCGGCATCCTCGGCCTTGCCATGGCGATCGTCGTGATCGGACGCGGCATCGACATCTCGCTGATCGCTGCGCTTGCGGTACCGCCGGGGCTGGTCTTGCAGATGGTGCAGAACGGTCACTCGCTGCCGGCCTCGCTGCTAACCGCCGTGCTGCTCACCATCGCGTTCGGCCTCGTCAACGGCTGGCTGATCGCTTATGCCGAAGTGCCCTCGCTGTTTGCGACGCTGGCGACCGGCCTTCTCCTCGCCGGTCTCGGGCAGGCCGCATTGTTCCAACTCGACGTCGTGCAATGGAGCCCCGGCATGGCCGGCTTCGAGCGGCTTGGACAGGGCACCATTCTCGGCATCCCGACATCGATCGTGATGTTCGCGATCGCCTGCATCGTGGTCGCGTTCCTGCTGCGCCAGACGCGCTGGGGAGCCTATATCTACGCAATCGGCGACAATCCCTACGCCGCGCGCGTCACCGGCATTCCCTCCCGCCCGATCATCGTCCTGCAATATGTGATCACCGCCCTGATCGGTTGCTTCGCCGGCCTCGTGCTGGCCGCATCGGTCAATTCGATGCCGACCCGCATCTTCAACTCGACGCTGATCTACGACGTCATCCTGGTCGTGGTGCTCGGCGGCATCGGGCTGTCAGGCGGACGCGGCGGCGTGCTGAACGTCGTCATCGGCACGCTCGTGATCGGCACGATGCTCAACGGCATGACCATCATGGACATCTCCTACGCCGGACAAAATCTCATCAAGGGCGTCGTGCTGCTGCTCGCGGTCATCACGGATTCCTTCCTGAATCCGCGCAACGAGGAGACGGCCCAGCAGGGCGATATCTGAACGATCCGAAAAATAACGACAACCACAACCAAGGAGGAAGCTATGAAGCATTTCGGCAGCCCGACAAAGGCAATCGTTGCCGCGCTGGCTCTTGCGGCAATGACTGCACCGGCCCTCGCCCAGCAGGGCCTGGACGAGCCGTTCCAGAAGCCTTTCAAGGAAGCGCTGGCCGGCAAGACGGTGGCTTACGTGCCGGTGGCCATGAACTTCGACCTCACCGAAGGCTGGTATGCCGGCCTGAAGAAGGAGCTCGAGCCGTTCGGCGTCAAGTTCGTGATCCGTGATGCGAACTGGAACACCAATGCCGGCGCACAGGCCGTGACCTCGCTGATCTCCGAGAAGCCGGCGGTGATGGTGGTTCACAATCCGGACGTGCAGACCTACGCCAAGCTGCTACAGCGCGCCGAGAACGAAGGCATCTACGTCATCCAGATCAACATGGGTTCGGCCTATCGCAGCTCCGCCTTCGTCGGCGCCAATTGGGTCGAGATCGGCGAACGCCAGACCGAAGGCGTGGTCAAGGCCTGCGAGGGCAAGTCGAACAAGATCGCGATCATCCAGGGGGCGCTGTCGGCGGCCGCGAGCGCCTATACGCTCAAGGGCGTCGAGAACGTGCTGGCCAAGCACCCCGAAATCAAGGTGGTGTCGAGCCAGGCCGCCGATTGGGACGCCGCCAAGGCCAAGGCGATTACGCAAACGGTGCTGAAGCAAAATCCCGATCTCTGCGGCATCGTCGGATTCTGGGACGGCATGGACATCGGCACCGCTGCCGCCGTCAAGGAAGCGGGCCTCACCGGCAAGGTGTTCGTGGCGACCTCGGGCGGCGGCGAACGCAAGGGCGCGTGCGAGCTGGTGAAGTCAGGCGCGTTCGATCTCAACATGAGCTACGACGTGCCGACCCAGGCCGCGCAGATGGCCGGCACGATCAAGTGGCTGCTGTCGTCGGGCGTCAAGCCCGGCTCCGTCAAAGGATCGGAATACACCACGCTGATTCCGATCACCAAGGAGAATGCCGACAGCCAGATGGCCTGCTGGAATCTCAGCGACCTCAAGAAATAGTTTTGCGCTGACGCTCCCGATCCCCGGGACATCTAAGCCCCGGGGATCCCGCTCCCGTACATTCTCCATGCCCTGCTGGAATGCCGATGCGCGACACACTGACAAGCCTGCGTTACCGCTACTGGCCCGATCATCTCCTTGGCGAAATCCTGTCCAAGCGATGGACCGAGACGGCTATCCCGGTCATCCTTCTCCTCATCGTCGGTCTCGCGCTCAGCCGATCCATCGACAACTTCCTGTCGCCTGCGAGTCTCGCCGACACCGCGCGTCAGGCCGGAGAGATCGGCTTCATCGCGCTCGGGCTGGCGCTGGTCGTCATCGTCGGCGGCATTGATCTTTCCGTCGGCTCGATCTTCGCACTGACTGATTTCTGCGCGCTCTATCTGCTCGACGTGCTGGGCTGGCCGGTCCCGGCGGTGGTGGCCGCCACGCTGCTCTGCGGCGCGCTGCTCGGCGCAGTCAACGGCGTCCTGATCGGATATCTGCGGCTGCGCGCCTTCATCACCACGCTGATCACCCTGATCATCTACCGCTCGGCTTACGACCTCCTGATCCAGCGCTATTCCAACGCGATCGCCTCGGCCTTCCCCGACATCCCGTCCTGGGATTTCATCGGCGGCGGCAGCGTCTTCGGCATTCCGACCGTCGCGCTCGTCTATATCGTCATCGCCATCTTCGGCCACATCTTCCTGACCCGGCTGCGTCCGGGCTGGCACATCACCGCAATCGGCGGCTCGCGCCGTTCGGCGTACAATTCGGGCATTCCCGTCCGTCGCACGATCGCACTCTGCTACGTCGCGAGCGGCGTGCTCACCAGCATCGGCGCATTGTTCTTCGCATCCCGGCTCGGCACTGTCGGCGGCGACATCGGCGTCGGCCTCGAGGTGATCGTGTTGACCGCAACCGTGCTGGGCGGCATCACGCTCGGCGGCGGCAAGGGCTCGGTCGCCAAATCGGCGGTCGGCGTACTGATCGTGCTCCTGATCACCAATGGTCTGACGACCATGAACGCGCGCGGCGGCGTCAACCGGATGGCGCTCGCGGGCATCCTGCTCGTCGCGGCGATGGTCGATATCCGCTGGCAGAAGAACCGGACCCGCATCATCAGCAAGGTCTATGTCGCGCCGACCTATCATGCACTGCCGCCGCCTCCGCCGACCGAGATCGGGCAAGGCGGTCCGTTCGAGCAGAATGACAAGCTGCGCAACGTCGAGGCGATCGGCCTCGGCCGGATCGAGGCGCCGGAGGACGTCATCCTCGATCGCCACGACAATCTCTATGCGGGCTCGCGCCACGGCGACATCATGCGCTTCCTCGCCCCCGACTATCAGAAGATGGAAGTGTTCGCCCATATCGGCGGCCAGCCGCTCGGCATGGCCTTCGACCGCGAGGACAATCTCTACGTCTGCATCGGCGGCATGGGGCTCTACCGGATCAAGCCTGACGGCACGGTGGAAAAGGCGACTGACGAGACCAACCGCAGCATGCGTTCGGTCAACGACGACAGCCGCCTGCGGCTCGCGGACGACCTGGACATCACCGACGACGGCCTGATCTTCTTCTCGGAAGCCACCGTGCGTTACGAGATGGACGAGTGGCCGATCGACGGCCTCGAGGCGCGCGGCAACGGCCGCATCATCTCTTACGACACCAAGACCGGCGTCACGCGCACGGAGCTGCGCGGGCTCAAATTCCCCAACGGCATCTGCGTGGCCAGCGACGGCCGATCGATCCTGTTCGCCGAGACGTTCGGCTGCTCGATCAAGCGCTATTGGTTCGCGGGACCGAAGAAGGGCAAGGTCGAAGTGGTCATGGATAACCTCCCGGGCTACCCTGACAACATCAACCTCGCCTCGGACGGCAATTACTGGCTGGCGCTGGTCGGCATGCGCAGCCCCTCGCTCGACCTCGCCTGGAAGATGCCCGGCTTCCGGCGTCGCATGGGCAAGCGCGTGCCCGTGGACGAATGGCTATTCCCCAACATCAACACGGGCTGCGTGGTCAAGTTCAACGAGCAGGGCAAGATCGTCGAGTCGTTCTGGGACCTCCGGGGCGAAAACCATCCGATGATCACCTCGATGCGCGAGCATCGCGGCTATCTCTATCTCGGCGGCATCCTCAACAACCGGATCGGCCGCTACAAGCTCGACAACGCCGATCCGAACTTCGTCCAGTATGACAAGAGGTGGGGGAAGCAGTCGTGATCGCAGCCGTCAGGGAATTCGCCAACCGCTTTCTCGGGCGCGGCGACGCCACCATCACCGTGCCGTCCTTCGACGGCGCGTTGAAGCCGAACCAGAAGCTGGAATCCGCCGAGACCTTGCTGACCTGCGACGCGCCAGAGGACCTCGCCACCGATGGAAGCAATCTCTTCATCGCGGACGGTCAGCGGCTGATGTCCCTGAATGGCGGTTCGGCATCGGAGCTCCGCAGCTTCGAGCGGCCGATCTCGGGGCTGTGCGCCCTTCCCGGCGGCGGCCTTGCGGTCGCGCTCGGGGGACGCGAGGTGCGTCTTTACGCAAATCCTTCAGCCGACGTACCCAGCGTGACGTTCGCCGATGCGGCCTTCAACGCGATCAACGCGCTGGCACTCGCGAGCGACAACTCGCTGATTGCGACGGACGGCTCGGCGACATGCAGCGTCGACGACTGGGCGCGCGACCTGATGGAGCTCAACCGCACCGGCCGCGTGTTCAGGCTCGATCCCGGCAGCAAGACCGTCACGCCGCTGGCCCAGGGGCTCGGCCATGCCTTTGGCGCCTGCGCGCATGGCGACGGCGCGCTTGTCAGCGAGAGCTGGCGCCACCGTCTCGTCCTGGTGGCGCCGGGCGCTTCGCCGCGAACAGTGCTCGCTCACCTTCCCGTCTATCCGTCGCGGCTGTCGAAGGCCTCGGGGGGCGGCTACTGGCTCACCGCGTTCACCGCGCGCACCCAGCTGATCGAGTTCGTGTTACGCGAGCCGGCTTACCGCCGCCGCATGATGGCCGAGATCGACCCCGCGTACTGGGTCGCGCCGCGCCTGCGCTCGGGCCTCTCGTTCAAGGAGCCGATGCAGGGCGCGCACATCAAGACCATGGGTGTCATCAAGCCATGGGCGCCGCCGCGCTCCTACGGCCTTGTCATTCGCCTCAACGCAGATGGGCAGCCGCTTTATTCGCTGCACAGCCGGGTCGACGGCGTCAATCACGGCGTCGTCGCGGCCATCGAGATGGGCAACGATCTCGTGCTGATCGCCAAGGGACCGGGCCGGGTCCTCCGGCTCCCCCTCGCCGGCCTTGCCGAGGAGTTCTGCTCATGAGCGACATCGTGCTCTCGCTGCACAAGGCCACAAAGCTCTACGCCGGCGTACCCGCCATCGACGGGGTCGACTTCGATCTCCGCCGTGGCGAGATCCACGCGCTGGTCGGCGAGAACGGCGCCGGCAAGTCAACTCTGACCAAGGTGATGGCAGGCGTCGTGACGTTGACCTCGGGCACCATGACGGTCGACGGCACCGACGTCGCGCCAAGGACGCCGCTGGAGGCGCGCCATCTCGGCATCGCCATGGTGTTCCAGGAGAACAGCCTGGTACCGACCATGACGGTCGCGCAGAACCTGTTTCTCGGGCAGGAGAAATTCTACAACCGCTTGCGCGGTATCTACATCGCCGCACAACAGTTCCTGCAGTCGCTCAATTTCGACGTCACGCCGACCGCGACCGTGAGCGGCCTCGGCGCGGCCAAGAAGCAGATGGTGGAGATCGCGCGGGCGGTCCTGCACCGCGCCAAGGTCATCATCTTCGACGAGCCGACCGCGTCGCTGACACCGGAGGAGAAGAAATACTTCTTCGACCTCGTCCGCGATCTCAGGAAGCGCGGCGTCTCGATCGTCTTCATCTCGCATGCCCTGGAAGAGGCGCTGCTGCTGGCCGACCGGATCACGGTGCTGCGCGACGGCAAGCACGTCGTGACCGACGACGCCGCAAAATTCGACCGCGCCGCCATCGTTCAGGCAATGGTCGGACGCGACCTTTCCAATACGCTCTACGGCGCGCGAAAGAGCACCGTGCGTCCGGCCGGCACGCGCGTCCTCACGGTCCAGAATTTGAAGATGGCCCCGATGGTGAAGAACAATTCGCTGTCGGTGTTCGCGGGACAGATCACCGGCGTGTTTGGCCTGGTCGGCGCGGGCCGCACCGAGACGTTCAAGATCGTCTCCGGCGTGCTCAAGCGCGACTTCTTCCACGGCGGCGAGATCCTGCTGCACGACAAGCCGGTGCGCTATCGGGTGCCGGCACCGGCGGTCAAGGCCGGCATCGCCTATGTCACCGAGGACCGCAAGGTCGAGGGCTTCTTCGAGACGTCCTCGATTGCGCGCAACATCTATCTCGGCCTGCTGTCGAAGTTTCCCAAGGGACGCATGATGCTGTCGCGGCGGGAGACCGACACGGTCGGCAAGACCTGGATCGAGAAGCTCAGGGTTCGCGCCATCGGCGACCACGGCAAGGTGGTCGAGCTGTCCGGCGGCAATCAGCAGAAAGTGGTGATCGCCAAATCGCTGGTGCAGGAGCCCGACCTGATCATCTTCGACGAGCCGACCCGCGGCGTGGACGTCGGCGCGATCGTCGAGATCCACGAGCTGATCAACCAGCTCGCGGACGAGGGCAAGGCGGTCGTGGTCATCTCATCCTATTTGCCCGAGATCATGGCGCTCTCGGACCGCATCCTGGTCTCGCGCCAGGGCAAGGTCGTCGAAGAATTCTCCGCGCTGGACGCGACGGAGGAGAGGATCATGTACGCGGCGATCCACTAGCAAACAGTCTAGAGCTTGTGCCCCTTCTGGCGCAGCGCCTCGATCAGGCGCTGTTTCAGTTCGTCGGCGGCCTTCTGGCTGACGTCCTGGCCGATCTGCACGCTCGCCTGCGCTAGCGCATCGGACTTCTCCAGGAGTTTTCGGCCCGCAGGGCTGGCGTAGAACGCCTCGATCTGGCGCAGCTCATCGGCGCTGAAGCTTTGGGCGTAGAGGGCGGCGACCTGGTCGATCAGCGACGTCAGGGCCGGGGTGTAGATCTCGGAGCCCGGGGCCGTCATCGCATCATAATCGCGCTCGATCTCCGGGCGGTCCTGCGCGACCACGGGGCGGAGCTTGAGCAGGAGTTGCGGCAACAGCAAGCGATACTGATCCGCGATCTTCAGGGTGACGACGAGCTTGCGGGCCGCGTTCAGCGCCTCCGGCGACGGCGCCTCTGCCGATGCACCACAGGCGAAAAGCAGAAGGGCGGCGGCGATCGTCAGCAAACGTCTGGACATGAACCTCTCCGTTGGACCTCTCCACGAGATGCAGGCGGGCGATGCTCAACGACCTGCGGGCGCCGCTGCGGCCGTCGTGGCCGGAGCGTTGTCCAAAGCCGCGTCAGCCTCCTCCACCTCCGTCACCTTCACGAACAGGTTCGGCACCCGCTCGGCGCGGCCGAGCAGCCAGGCCGCGCCGATCATGATGAGAATGCCGACGACGGAGACGGCGAGCTGCTCCCAGACGCCCTTGGTGTACTGGGTCAGGATCCAGTGCGCCGAGAACGACAGGAACACGCCGAGGCAGAAGATCGGCAGCGAATGCTGGCCGCAGAGGATGACGGGCCGCAGCCAGGCCGCATGCAGCGTCCGCCATCTGCGCGAGACGAAATGGGTCACCCAGATCGCCAGCGCCAGGAAGTGCGTGAAGCGCAGCATGTCGAGGTCGGTCTTGTCGATCGGGTAGATCGCCTTGATCATCCATTTCGGGATCAAGGCCTCGAGCGCGGGGAGGTGCCAGGTCATCACGATCAGCAGCGCGAAGAGAAGCCAGGCCGCGGCCAGCGTCATCGCCGCTTTCGACCACACCCATTTTGCGATCTTGTCGATCTGGCCGATGCCGCACCAAGCGGCGAACACGAACATCAGCTGCCAGCAGAACGGATTGAAGTACCAGGTCGTGCCGGGCGGATAGGAGGCGATGTTCCAGTCGAACCGGCGCGACAGCATGTACAGCACCACGGACGCGGCGAGCGTCAGGTTCGGCCGGCGCACCAGGCACCACACGATGAAGGGCGAGGCGAACACCAGGGTGATGTAGAGCGGCAGCACGTCGAGATTGACCGGCTTGTACTTCAGGAGGATCGCCTGCCCGATCAGCTCGTCCGGATGGGACAGGAAGTTGAAGACGTTGAACTCGTGCTCGTACATCGGATTGTCGAAGCGGCGCGCGGTGCGGGCGATCTGCGCCGTGAACAGCAGGAACAGCATGATGTGGGCGACATACATCTCGATCGCACGCCGCCACAGCCGCTTCAGCGCGGCGAGAAACCAGCCGCCCGCGACGATCGGCCCGTAGATCCAGCCGACCAGATAGCCGGAGATGAAGACGAAGAACTCAGCGGCGTCGCTGAAGCCGTAGTTGCGCAAGGTCAGCCAGGCCACGACGTCGTGCGGGATGTGATCGAGGAAGATCATCCACAACCCGATGCCGCGGAAGAGATCGAGCCGCAAATCGCGCTCGACCGGCGCCAACAGAGCCGACTGGTCCCGTGTGATCATGACCCGCCTCGTCCGGTGGGCGTCGCGCCGTCGCGGCGCCGAAAAATGGAATGCTAAAAATTGTCGATCAAAAGTCACCTGGCCTTGCGGCTAGCGCGCCAACGGTAACCCACCTTGGTGGGCACGCAAGGGACTTCGTCATCGTGACGGGCAGCACCGCCGGGCCGGCCTTGCGCCCTGCATCAAGGGGGCGGCCTTCAAGGCAGCGAAAACAACCCCATGCACAGTAGCTAAGCCCTTGCGCTGCCTGCGGGATTTATTTGACGCGTCGGGCAGATATCGGCCGTGGCGCCGCCATCGCTGACCGGCCGGGGAGCGGTGTCAGGTCAGCTCGTCGTCCCGCGCCAGCATCTCGTTCAGCATCGCCTCGGCCTTGTGCCGGAGCGGCAGCGCGCCGCTTTCGGAGGCGATCGCGATTGCAGCACGCAGGGCCGCGAGGATGGCCGCCTTGCCCTCGTCGTCCGAGGGTGGCGTCACCACGGCTTCGCCGAACAGGGCCTCGGCCTCGAGCCCGGAGAAGCCCTGCTGCCGCGCGGTGTTGCGCGCCTCGCGCAGCATGTTCTGCGCGGCCCTGATATCGCCGAGGCGCCAGGTCGCGAGCGCAAGGTAGATCGAGCTGCGCAGCACCGCCGAGGTATAGCCGACCGCCTTCGCCTCCTCGCGCGCCTCCGTCAGCATGCCGCGCGCCCGGTCGAACAGCCCCTGCTCCAGATAGGCCATGCCGAGATGGCAGGCCAGCACCGGCACGAACAGCCGGATGCCGTGCTTCTGCGCAAGGACAAATCCGTCTTCGAGTATGGCTGCCGCCGCCGCCGGCTCGTTGCGGCCGAGCTTCAGCCAGCCGCCGCTATAGGCGGCGGCGACGCGGTCGTAGGGGCGGCCCGTTTCCTCCGCGATCGCGGCGGCCTGTTGCTGGAGCTGCTCGGCGGCGTTGAGTTCGCCCATGACGGTATGGGTGAAGCTCTTCATCATGCAGCAGAGGAGGAGTGTGTATTTCGGGGGCGTGCCGGTGGGCGGACTGGC
The DNA here is from genome assembly GCF_024199795.1 of Bradyrhizobium sp. CCGB01. Lineage (NCBI taxonomy): Bacteria > Pseudomonadati > Pseudomonadota > Alphaproteobacteria > Hyphomicrobiales > Nitrobacteraceae > Bradyrhizobium > Bradyrhizobium sp. CCGB01. The sequence goes on along the minus strand of NZ_JANADK010000001.1, from coordinate 1,162,580 downwards.
ATCCGCCCCCCGCAGTTGGGTGCGGACGCGCGCAAACGCCTGCTCGGCCTCCTGATAACGCCCGGCGAGAAAATACGCCTGCCCGAGACCGTATCCGGCGGCATTCAGCCAGCCCAGATTGCCCCACTCCTTCGCGAGGACGATAACGTCCTCGCTGATCGCAACCGCTTCGGCAGGCGTGCCGTAGAAGTTCTGAGCAGCAGCAGAGACTGTCATCGCGGCAACCTTGCGCTCTATATCATCGATCGCGTTGGCCCGCCGCTCAGCTTCCTTCCCGTGATCCAGCCAATCGAACACCTGACCAGATGCCATGAACGCCAAACGCGCCTCCAGCCGGAGGTCGATCGCACTTGCCTCTCGCGAACGAGTGGGGTCCGTCTTGTCCAGAGAGTTCATCGCAATGACGAAATAATTGGCGGCGTCGGCAAACGCCGAGCGCGCGAAACACTTTTGCGCGGCCCTTTTGCCGTGGTGGAACGCCTTGTGCCAATCCTTCGCCCGGGTCGCGTGATAGCAGAGCGCGTCCGGACCATCGGCCAATGCCTCATCGGTCTCGATAGCCGCGAGAATGCTCGCATGTATGCCTTCGCGCACCTTTTCGACCATCGAATCGTAGGTCACCTGCCTGACCATCTCGTGCCGAAATTCGAGCGAGTCCTCCAACTCGCTATCGATCCTGACGAGCAGTTCGGCCCGATCGAGCGCGGTCAGGCAATCCTGGAGGACGTCTTCCGGCAAGACTGCCACTTTCCGCAGTATGGCCGGGTTCGCCCGGGGTCCAAGCGCCGCGGCGATCTGGAGCAGCGACCGTTCCTGTCGTGACAAGCGATCCAGCCGCGCCGCGATCACACCCTGAATGCTGCTGGGGATGCCGAGCTCGCCAACGGGACGTGCAAGCGAAAGGTCACCCCACTGGCCGAGAAGCATACCGCTGTCCTTCAGACTGCGGCAGACTTCCTCGATGAACAGCGGAACGTTGGCCGTATGAGAGATGATCCGGCTCTTCAGGTCCGCATTCGACGTGGCCGGACCAAGCATCTCCGCGAGCATGGCCAGCCCCGAATCGTCGTCAAGAGGCCGCATCGCCACGATTTCCGCTTGGCAACGCGCGATCCACACCGGCATTCCATGCGGCCGGGTCGTCAGTAGCACAAGCAAATCGGGACTCTGTAGTCCGGCGAGTGCGGCAATAACCGCATCGCTCGCCCGATCAATCCAATGCACGTCCTCGATCAGAAGCACTGTGCGCTGGCGACGAGCAGTCCCCTCCACCAGCGCGCAGCTGGCGTCCGAGATTGCGCGCCCGCGCGCGTGAGGCCCCAATTCGTCCCATTGCGGATCAGAAATCGGCAGGTCCAGGACTGCATCGACGGCCCGCTGATGGACCACCGGCAACGAGTCTCTAGGATCGTCCGCCCGGGCCGGATTCCGCGCAGCGGCATCAAGTATCGACAACAACAAACGCTTGAGAGCGCTGTAAGGTGCGCCCTGAAGATTCGGGCTGCACTCGGCGTCGATCAGCCGCCAGCCGCCAGCTCGGAGGTCCTGCACAAACTCATGGGCAAGGCGGGACTTTCCGATGCCGGCATCCCCCATCAGCAGAACCGTCTGCCGATTTGTGACAACCCTTTCCGTAGCGCGCCAGAGCAGCGCCCGCTCCGTCGTGCGGTCGACAAACCGGGAGACGCTACGCGCGCGGCGCACCCGCCAGCTCGAAAGATCACTGGCGCCCAGAAGCCGGTATACCGGAAGCGGCTCGTTGAACCCACGCAACGCCTTGCGACCGAGAAGGTCGAAACGGACGTGCCCTTCCGCAAGCTTCTGGCAGGCCTCGGACACGAGGATCTGGTTCGCCTCGGCTGCCGACTCCAGCCTAGCGGCGAGGTGCTGGGCGGCACCGCCGATTTCGTAAACCTTGGAAAACTCGCTCGCGACCATGTAGGCGACGACATGGCCTGAGTGGAGGCCCACCCGAACCTGAAGTCCGGCATCACCCAGGCCGATGACGCGCCGGACCAGCTCGATCGCCGCGTGGCAGGCCATCGGGGCATGATTGTCGTCGGCGATCGGAGCGCCGAATACGGCGGCCAACCCGTCCCCCAGCTCCTTGCTGACGATGCCGCCGAACTGGCGCACCGCGCCCCGCATGGCTGCGAGTGCCGGTTCAAGCCGCGAGACGGCCTCTTCCGGCTCCAGCTCGGCGACCAAGCCCGTCGAATCGATCACATCTGCGCGAAGGATCGTGACGAACCTACGCTCGCTCTCGGGATCTTCCCGCCGGTGGACCGCAGCACCGCATTTCGGACACCGACCATCATCTTGATCGATCGTCGACTGACACGTCAAACAGTGCATCCGAGCGCCTTCAATGTCTCGGGAAGATGGATGATCATCCCCGCGAGCGATGAGATACCATGATTACCGGTCGAGGACTTCTTAGCAATGAGCCTTGGGGCATTCCAACTGTACTGCCTTTGCTGGACGAAGCGCAGCCGCCGATGATACTTTGCCAGAATCGATCAATAACGAGGCATGAGTTTTTCGCTGCGCCGGAGCACCGCAGGGGCAGCTGTTATTGCAGATTCACTTACTTTCCCGGGGCAGCGAAGTCACAACAGGAATGGGGCGATGGGCACTAAAACCTACAACGGCAAGCAGTTCAGAGACTTGATGAACAGCAATTACTACCCGCTGGCGAACATGAAGAAGAGCGTGGCCAAGCTCAAGGCATCGGACGACATCGATCTGCCGACGCTGGAATACGGCCAGTATCACCTGATTCTGACGCCCGCCTCGAAGTGGCCGCAGGACAGCGCCAAGTACTGGCACAAGGAGAAGGGCCGGGCTCGTCTCGATCTCAGTACCCAGCCGAACACAGTCCCCCTGTCCCGGGACGAGCCGGGCGTGATCCCGCTGACGCGTTGTGATCTGCTCGATGCCTGCGTCCGGAAATGCTTCAATTCCGAGCCGCCGATCCCGATGAAGACCAACATCATCGTCCACGCGCCGAACGATGCCTATGCCCACCGGCACGAGATCCGGCTGGAGTGGGAGTACAAGAAGGGCGCGGATAGGCCGACGCTGCTCCATCTGACGATGGTCTGCCCGCACCGGGACTGATCTCGCGCGCGTTCTGCGCGATCAAGAGAATGACTGCCATCGCCTCTCGCGCGCCCCGGGCATGCGAGAGGCATTTGCTTTCGGGCCGCCCATGACAGGACCGCCCGCCACTGTCAGCTTCGCGTCGGCTAGGAGCCGTCGCCGCAGCCGCTACCTCTCGCGCCTGTCCCATGTCCCGTCACGGGCCTGTCGCATCACGATGATTCGCTAGCTCCAGTATGCGAGTCGCCTCGCTCGGAGAGCGGTCGTCGCGCCTTGCCGCTGTCGACCGCCGAAAAGAAGGGGCTCACTGACGCCAAGCGGCAGGCCGACACTTGCGGAAAGACGCGAGCCTCGAACGCGAGAGAACCACATCTTAAAGATTTCTACCTAGTGATCGCTCAACCAGCCGATCGCGTTCTCTACATTCGATCCAATTGATGCCTCGCCCTCGCCCAATGCGCTCCTCGTCGGTTCATTGATGTAGCGCTCCCCGTGCGAAGCCTGGTCATGCGTCATCGTGGGTCATCAACCGGAGACATTCGCCAGTGAAACGCCGTGACTTCTTGATTAGCGCATCAGCCGTCGGTTTTGCAGCGCCTGCCCTTTTCAGGGCGGCCGTTTTGCCGGCGCTGGCGCAGGCACAGGCACCTGCAGGTGCATCGATCGTGCGCGCGGCGATTTTCCCGGCGATCGGCTTTTCGCGCGTCGGCAATGGCGATGAATGGTTCCTCGCGCCTGAAGTGCCTGGCCTGATGAATGAACCTGCGGGCGGGTTCAAGCAGGGACCGAGCCGCATCAAGAAGCAGGTCCAGCGTTTTCGCGTCTACGGCTATGACGATCAGGGCCGCGTCGTGCGTGAGCTCGGCGAGGCTGACGGCTTGCGATGGACCGTGCACGTGGCGAACAGCAAGGCGGCCTGGTACGGCTATTCGAACGCAATGGACGGTGGTGACAATGCACCGGGCATTCCCGGCGCGTTGCGCAATGCCGCGATCGAGCCGGCCCGCCGCGGGGAAATGCTGGTGATCGACGCGGGTCCGGTCCGGATCGACGGCGCTTCGAAGAACGCCGACGGCCGTGACGCGGCCTATCGCATGGCCGGCAAGTTCTGGAAGACGATGCCGGTGACGCTCGGTCATCTGCGCACCGACGAGGCCGGGCGGCTGCTGGCTTTTCCTGCCGACGGCATCTCCGAATCCGCGCTGCCGCAGAATCCGGTGCGCGACTTCACCAACAATGACGGATGGCACGACGACTGGTGCGACGGCTGGGTCAAGGCCAACGTCCGGGTTGGCGGCACGGACATCGCCTGCGAGCCGGCCTGGGTTGTCTGCTGCGGTCCGAAATTCGCACCGCAGATCGAGCCGATCGTCAGTCTCTACGACGCGGCACGGGAAGCAATGATTGCGTCCGGGCATATGAAACCGCTGTCCGCTGCAGTGTCGTTTCGCCGGGATGTGCTTCCGATCCTGCGGCGCTCCGGCATGATGCAATGGATCGTGCAGGCCTCCTATCTCAGCAAGGCTTGGATCGATCTCGACGATCTGTCCGACCCCGCCGTCGTCCAGTCGCTTGCGGACCCCACGGAGAAAGCGCGTCCCGCGCGCGAAAAGGTTCTGGCCGCGTTCCGCAAGCCCGGCAGCGACGACCGGCGCCCTGACGCGCTGCCTCCCATGCTCGGGGATGGAGTCAACTTCCCGGGAAGCCCGACCGGCTGGCTCACGCTGACGCCGACCCAGTACCAGATCCTGAGCCACTGGGCCAAAGGCGAGTTCACCGACGACCTCAACGACGCCGCCGCCAACGCGGTCGAGAAGCTCGACGACATGCCGTTGTCGCTCCGGCCGGAGGCGCTCACACGTGCGGCATTGGATGCCTGTTCGGGCGGTGCGTTTCACCCCGGCGTCGAGATCACATGGCCGGTCCGCCATGCCGCGCTGTACCGGCCTACGACAGAAACACCGCTCCCCTTCCGCATCGCGATCTCGACAAGGAAGAGCCTCGTTCAGGATGTCGGCTTGCAGCTCAATCCGCAGAATGTCTTCGCCGGTCATCCCAACCGGAAGGACGATGGCGCACCCGTGGGGCCGCAGGCGCCGGGCGATCTCACGCGATGGATGGGCGTTCCCTGGCAGGGCGATGCCTTCAGCTGCCAGTCCGTCCTGACGGCCGAGGGCTTCCCGACGCCCGTCTGGTGGCCTGCGCTGCTTCCCGTCGATGTCCTGCCGGAAGGTTTCTACAAGCAGATGATGCGTGCGGATCTCTCGGCGGAAGAGCGGCTGCGGTTCTATCATTCGCGGGTTGCCTGGTCGCGCGGTGCGGCCGGCATCGGCTTGCATGTCGAGGCGAGCTACACCGACGGATTGCGGCGAATGATCGAGCTGTGGACGCGAATGGGCGTCGTCGTCCGCCGCGCCGGACCGAAGGACGTCCCGGGCATTCCCAAGGACGTCTTTGTCGAAGTGCAGCGCGGCACGCTGGATCTTTCCCCGATCAAGGACCGCTCCTAAACGCATGCACCAAGTCGTGATTCTGGGTGCGGGAATGGCAGGGATGGCCTGCGCGCGCACCCTGCTCAGGCGGGGATACCGCCCGCTCCTCATTGCGCCCGGTCATGACGTCGCCAATCGTGGCGAAACGCTTTCGTTTCGCGCGTCTCCCCATCTCGAGAGTCTCGGCTGGCTTGGGTTGCTCGACGCGGAGACTGCGATCGCATGTCAGGGCCGCTATTCGGTGTGGGGGAGCACCACGCTGCGGCGGGATGCGTTTCACCAGGAGAAAGCGTCGGGCTGGCATATCGACCGGCAGCGGCTCGAAACCCGCATGGCCGAGACGCTCGACGCCGACGGCGTCGCGCGGCAGTGGGCCGAGGCCCGTCAGCTCTCGCGAACACCGGCCAATGTCGTTGTCGATCTTGCCGATGGCAGCTCGATCGAAGCGGGGTTTGTGATCGACTGCTCCGGCCGCGCCTCGGTTACGTCCGGGTGCGAAACACCGCTACGCCGTCTCGACAAGCTCGTGGCCTGCTACGGCATTTTCCACCTTGAGGAGGATGTCGAAGCCGTGCCGGCGACGCTGGTTGAGGCCGTAGCGGAGGGATGGTGGTACATGTCCCTGATGCCAGGCAACCGCATCCTGCTCTGCTTCTTCACAGATTCGGACTTGCTCCCGGCCGGACTGCGCAAGGACATAACTCTGTGGGCCGACATGGTTTCGCAGACCCATGCGATCTCTGCACGCGTGACGAGCCTGGGCATCGATGTCGCTGCGTGCGCGAAGCTGGAGTTTGCGCCGGCGAGCACCACCACGATGTCAGGGATGATCGACCATCGCATCGTCCGGGCAGGCGACGCCGCGAGTGCGCTCGATCCTCTGGGAGCGAACGGCCTTGCCACCGCGCTGTGGAGCGGCATTCAGGCCGCCGAGAGCATAGCCGGCGCCCTCACGGGGGATCCAACGACATCCCGGCACTACGAACGGCAGTTTCTGGAGGGGATCGCAACCTATCTGGTCACGCAGCGAGCAATGTATGCATCCCAACGCCGCTTTCCCGACGCGCCCTTCTGGCAGCGACGCCACGATGTTTCGCTCGAGACCATCTCGCCTGCAGTCGAGGCGTAACGAACGGCTGCCCGCCAAAACAAAAATGGCCCGCTTGTCGCGGGCCATTTTCGTATCGGAACCGGTCATTCCGAATTTGGTTGCGGGGATAGGATTTGAACCTATGACCTTCAGGTTATGAGCCTGACGAGCTACCGGGCTGCTCCACCCCGCGTTAAACCGTTGCTTTGCCTTCGTGAAAATGCCGGGGACGGTGGATTGAGGGCCGACGCTGTTCGCGTGGCTTGCTTCTCCGCCCCAAAGACTTCCTTGGAAGGCAACCCCGGGCAAAGCCCTCGGGTGCGGGGCGTATGTATCAAGGCGGGCTGCCTTTGGAAAGGGCTGCGGGGACGTTTTTTTCGACTTTGTGACAGGCCAATGGACCGGATTCCGGTTGATTTGCCGCACACTTGCCAGAAGTTCCACAAAGGGCCAGCTTGCGGCAACAAAACAGAGGCGAAACGCCGTTTCGGGGAGGAACGCCATGGACCACGCCTTGGACCAAACCCCGGACCGATTCCCGAAAAGTGCCCCGCTCCGGAGCCTCGAGGATGCCTTCCAGGCCATGGTCGCGCGGTCGCGGGCAGAACCGGCGCCTGACCTCGCCGAGCGGCTCGACCGGCTGGCGCGGCTGCGCTCCGTCCTCGCCGACAACGAGGAGCGTTTCCGGCAGGCGATCTCGGCCGATTTCGGCCACCGCTCGGCGGTCGAGACCACCATCGCCGAGACCATGCTGGTGTTCTCCGAGATCCGGCATGCGGCCAAGCATCTGAAGAGCTGGATGGCGCCGCAGCGCGTGGCCACCGCGCTGCAATTCCTGCCCGCGCGCAACCGGCTGATGCCGCAGCCGCTCGGTGTCGTCGGCATCATCGCGCCCTGGAATTATCCGCTCCAGCTCACGCTCGCGCCCGCGATCGGCGCGATCGCCGCCGGCAACCGCGTCATCATCAAGCCGAGCGAACAGGTAGCCCATTTCTCGGCGCTGCTGAAGGAGACGATCGCGCAAAGGTTCGATACCACCGAGATGCTCGTCACCGGCATCGAGGACGAGATCGCGAAGGCCTTCGCACACCTGCCGTTCGACCATCTCGTCTTCACCGGCTCGACCCGGGTCGGGCGGCTGGTCGCGGAGGCCGCGGGGCGCAATCTGACGCCCGTGACGCTCGAGCTTGGCGGCAAGTCGCCGGCAATCATCGACGCCTCCGCCGATCTCGAGGAGGCGGCCGAGCGCATCGCCTACGGAAAGCTGCTCAATGCCGGGCAGACCTGCATCGCGCCGGATTACGTGCTGGTGCCCGAGCGCTCGCTGCAGGCCTTCGCCGAAAAGGTGCGCGCGCAGATGCGGCGCATGTTCGGCACCGATCCGGCCAACAAGGACTACACCTCCGTGATCTCCGACCGGCACTATGCGCGGCTGGAAAATCTCGTCGCGGACGCCGTCCAGCGCGGCGCAAAGATCCTGCAACCGGCGAAGGCGGACGATCCGAACTGGAAGGCACACCGCAAATTCCCGCCGACCTTGATCGTCGGTGCGACCGAGGCGATGGCCGCGATGCAGGAGGAGATTTTCGGTCCCGTTCTGCCGGTGCTGGGCTATCGCGATCCGGCGGAGGCGATCGCTTTCGTCAACGCCCGCGACCGGCCGCTCGCGCTGTATTGGTTCGGCAAGGATCGTACGGCCCGCGACGAGGTGCTGTGTCGCACCATGTCCGGCGGCGTCACCGTCAACGACTGCCTGTTCCACTTCACCCAAATCAACCAGCCGATGGGCGGCGTCGGCGCATCCGGCACCGGCGCCTATCACGGCGAATGGGGTTTTCGCACGTTCAGCAAGCTGAAGCCGGTGTTCTATCGCTCCAAGTTCAACCGCCTCGCCGACCTCTATCCGCCCTACGGCGGCAAGATCGCGCGGCTGGAGAAGTTGATTCGGTTCATGTCGTAGCAGCCACAGACACCGTCATTGCGAGGCGATGCAAAGTTAGACCCTCACCCTGAGGAGCGCGCCAGCGGCGCGCGTCTCGAAGGGCGAGGCCACAGACGGGCCTTCATCCTTCGAGACGCGCGTTCCGCGCTCCTCAGGATGAGGAGCTGAGAGACAACAAAGAAACTTTCGTGGGGGAAACATCAGTGACGGACACATTCGATTTCGTCGTCGTGGGCGCGGGCTCCGGCGGCTGCGCGGTGGCGGGGCGGCTGTCGGAGGATGCGGCAACGTCCGTGGCGCTGCTCGATGCCGGCGGACGAAACGACAATTGGCGGATCACCACGCCGTTCGGGCTCGCCTTGCCCTACAGCGCGGCCAATTGGGCCTTCGATACCGTGCCACAGAAGGGATTGAACGGCCGTATCGGCTATCAACCACGCGGCAAGGGGCTCGGCGGCTCCTCGGCGATCAACGCCATGGTCTATATCCGCGGCCACAAATGGGACTACGACCACTGGGCCGCGCTCGGCAATGCAGGCTGGTCGTACGCGGACGTGCTGCCCTATTTCAAGCGCTCGGAGCACAACGCCGATTTCGACGGCGAGTATCACGGCAAGGGCGGCCCGCTGCATGTCAACAGACTGCGCTCGGACAATCCGATCCATGACGTCTTCCATCAGGCCGCGCGCGAGGCGCAGTTCCGCATCCGCGAGGACTTCAATGAAGAGGACCACGAAGGGCTCGGCAGCTACCAGGTGACGCAGCACCATGGCGAGCGCTGGAGCGCGGCACGCGCCTATCTGCAGCCCCACATGGACCAGCGCGCGAATCTGCGCGTCGAGACGGGGGCGCAGGCCACGAAGATCCTGTTCGAAGCAGGGCGCGCCGTCGGCATCGAATATGTGCAGGGCAAGCAGACAAGGCAGCTCCGCGCTCGCCGCGAGGTGATCCTCGCCTCCGGCGCCTTCCAGTCACCGCAATTGCTGATGCTGTCGGGCATCGGCGACGGCGATGCGCTTCGCACGCACGGCATTGGCGTCGTGCATCATTTGCCGGGCGTCGGGCGCAATCTGCAGGACCATCCGGATTTCGTGTTCGTCTACGCCTCCGACTATCCGCACTTCGTTCACGCCTCGATCAGTCGGTTGCCATCCCTGCTCCGCGCCATCCAGCGCTACCGCAAGGAGCGCCGCGGACTGATGACCACCAATTTCGCCGAGTGCGGCGGCTTCCTCAAGACCCGGCCCGATCTCGACGTGCCCGACATCCAGCTCCACTTCGTCATCGCGATGCTCGACGACCATGGCCGCAAGAAGCACAAGGAGGCGGGTTTCTCATGCCATGTCTGCCTGTTGCGACCGAAGAGCCGCGGCAGCGTATCGCTGAAAAGCGCCGATCCGCTCGCGGCTCCAATGATTGATCCGAACTTCCTGGGCGAGGCGGAGGATCTCGAAGCGATGGTCGCTGGCTTCAAGACCACACGGCGACTGATGGAGACGCCTGCGCTGCGCGCGTTGCAGAAGAAGGACATGTTCACGTCCGATGTGAAGACGGACGACGACATCCGCGCCATCCTGCGCAATCGCGTCGACACCGTGTATCACCCTGTCGGCACCTGCAAGATGGGCACGGATGCGATGGCCGTGGTCGATCCGGCGCTGAAGGTGCACGGCGTGGATGGTTTGCGCGTCGTGGACGCCTCGATCATGCCAACGCTGATCGGCGGCAACACCAACGCGCCGACCATCATGATCGGGGAGAAGGCGGCGGATATGATCAGGGGGGAGATCCGGACAAATTAGCGGTGCGGCGGGAACGGGACTTTTCGAGCTGCGACCAGCCGCGATAGACTGCTCATCCAGCCCGGAGAAGTTGATGCACGCCGCTGCCTCGGAGTTTTGCCTGACATGACGCGTGGACGACGGGTCGGAATTGCGGCAGCGATCGCGCTGGCGCTCTTCGTTGCCTATGAGGTGATATCGTCGTTTGTCGCCTTCACCGACGACGCCTATGTGCAGTCCGATCTGGTCGCGCTTGCGCCTCAGGTGACTGGGCGCATCATTGCCGTACATATCGCCGACAATCAGGACGTGGCCGAGGGCGACCTGCTTGCCAGCATCGATCCCGTACCATTCCAGTTGGCCGTGGATCAGCGGCGCGCCGATCTTGCTGAGGCCCGCGCACAGATCGCCTCCGGCCAGCACCGGATCGCCTCGGCACGGGACGCGTTGGCGGCGGCGAGCTCGGCCGCGGATTTTGCACGCGAAAACGAAAAGCGCCTGACGACGCTCGCCTCGGCCCAGGATGTCTCCCGCGTCGCGCTCGACCAGGCGGGCGATACGCTGCGGCGCGCGAATGCGGCACGCGACGCCGCGCAGGAGTCGGTCGCGGCGGCGGAGGCCACGCTATCCATGCATCAGGCGAGCGAAGCCCGCGCCAATTCGGCGCTGGCGCTGGCCGAGTGGCAGTTCGCCCGCACCAAGCTGGTCGCACCGACCGGCGGCACGGTCACGTCGCTGAGCCTGCGCGTCGGCGACACTGCACAGGCCGACGTGCCGCTGATCGGCATCGTCGATGCCAGTGCCTGGCGCATTGTCGCCAACTTCAAGGAGAGCTACATCCGCGGCTTTGCCGTCGGCAGCACGGCCTGGGTGTCGCTGGACTCGAATCCCTGGCATCTGCAGCGCGCCAAGGTTACCGGCATCGCCCGTGGCATCAGCCGCGACCCCGTGCCCAATCGCCTCCTCAACTACGTGGCGCCGACCACTGACTGGATCCGGCTCAAGCGCCGCTTTCCGGTGACGCTGAGGCTGGTCGATCCGCCGCCCGGCCTGAGACTCTATATGGGTGCCGACGCCAGGGTGGTCGTGCTGCCATGAGCGGGGCCGCGGCAAGAGCAATCTCCGCGTTGCGGCGGGAGTTCCTGGACATCGATCTGGCCAGCCCACGCGGCCATCATTGCAGTCGCGTTGCACTGGCCGTCATGCTGGCCGTGATCGTGGCGCTCGTGCTGCGGGTGGACGCACCATGGTGGGCGGCGATCAGTGCCTTGGTCTCGACGCAGGTCACGGCGCCCTCTTCCTTGCGTCGCGGCGCCCTGCGCATCGTCGGCACGGCGATCGGTGCCGCTGCAGGCCTGCTCTTGAGCCCGTGGCTGATCGAGGACCAGGTTGCACTGAGCCTCGCACTGTTCATCGCAAGCAGCATCGGCGTGCTCGGCCTGCAAGTCAGTCGCCACGGCTATGCCTGGCTGCTCGGCGCCGTCACAGCCGACATGGTGCTGCTTGCAACGCTCGACGATCCGACCTCGGCGCTGTCCGTCGCCTGCAATCGCACTGCCGAGGTGACGATCGGCACGCTCGCCGCCATTCTGGTCTCGCACCTGCTGTCGCCGCGCGAGGATCATGCGCCGCCGCGTCCGCAGGCGCCGGGCTGGTCCGACCTTCTCGGCGCGCAATGGGCCTCGACCCAGCACGCAATGCGCGCGGGCCTTGGTGTGATGCTGGTGCCGCTGGCATGGAGCTGGCTGCAATTGCCGAGCTTCTCGCAGGCCGCGATCACGGTCGCGGCCGTGATGGCCGTGCCGGCGATGTCCGACGACGATGCTGCAAATCGCGAGAAGATCGCGGCGCGCGGCACGCATCGCATCCTCGGTTGCCTGATCGGCGGCCTCGCCGGCCTCGCAGTGCTGGTCGTCTCGTTCGAAAATTTCCTGCCCTGGCTTGCAGCGCTCGCCATCGGCGTCTGGATCGGCGCGCATGTTCAGGCGAGCGCGCGCGATATCGGCTATGTCGGCACGCAGGGCGCGGTCGTCTTCATCATGACGATGGTGCAGGGATCAGGACCGCCGTCCAGCATCATTCCCGGCATCGAGCGCCTCGCCGGCATCACCGGCGGGCTGCTGATCGTCCAGATCGTGGCGATATTGCTGGCGCCGTCCTCGCGGCCATCCTTCGAGACGCGCGCCAAGGCGCGCTCCTCAGGATGAGGACGGAGTTCGTGGCAGCCATTTACGCGGGCAGAGATGCCGCTGAGCCTCAGAAAACTCAATTCAACAAGAAGCCGCCGTCCACGGTCACAACACTCCCCGTCATGTACCGCGACGCCTTCGATGCCAGCAGCAGGATCGCGCCGTCGAGATCGGACTCGGCGCCGACGCGGCGCTGCGGGATGCGTTTGGTCAGGCGCTCGCCTGGTGGCGTCGACCAGAAGGCGTGGTTCATCTCGGTGTCGATGTAGCCGGGCGCCAGCGCATTGATGCGGATGTTTTGCCCCGCGAGCTCCAGCGCCATCGCCTTGGTTGCCTGGAGGATGCCCGCCTTAGAGATCGCGTAAGGCGACACCGCCTTCAACACGCCGGTGCCGAGCACGGAAGCGATATTGACGATATTGCCTTCCTGCTTGCGCGCGATCATGCGCCGCGCGACTTCCGTCGCGAGGAAATAGGCGCCCTTGAGATTGGCGCCGATCACCGCGTCCCAGTCGGCTTCGGTCTGCTCGGTCGCGAGCTTCTCGATGGCGATGCCGGCATTGTTGATCAGCACCGTGATCGGGCCGAGCGCGGCTTCCGTGGCATCGACGGCCTTCGCGATCGAAGCGGTGTCGGTGACGTCGAGCGCGACGGCGGCGGCGCGGCCGCCCTTGCCGCGGATATCCTCTTCCAGGCTCTTCAGCTTGTCGGTCTGCCGCGCCGCGAGCGCAACCGCCGCGCCGTTGGCCGCCAGAACCCGGGCAAATTGCCGCCCCAGTCCCTGACTCGCACCTGTTACGAGGATGGTTTCTTGACTGACGTCGAATAGGTCTGACATGACGTTTCCTTGCGCGATGTCCCTGAGCTTTGGAGCATCAATACAGACGATTTTAGCGATCTGAAACCGGAATGATCGGTTCGGCGTTCATTCGTTCCATCGACGTTAGCGTTCCAAGGCAGGGTTCATGAACAGTTTCGATCTCGCGGTCTATGCGGCGTTCGCCATCGCGATCGGCCTCGGTTTCAGGACCGGCCTGCTCGGCAGCGCCATGACCATCCTCGCCTATCTCCTCGCCGCCCCCATCGCCGTCGCGCTGATGCCGCTGATCGTTCCGCAGGTCGCCGGCAACCCGAATTCGCCGTTCCTTCAGAACTGGATCTGGTTCTTCGGCATCTTCGTGGTGGTCGGCATGCTGTTTGGATATATCGGCCGCCTCGCGCTGAGCGACACGATCCGCCAGGCCGGCATCGGCGACCGGCTCGGCGGCGCCGCGCTCGGCGCGATCAGGGTCTGCCTCGTCGCGACCACGCTGGTGCTGGTGTTCGACCAGATCGTCCCGGCCAACCGCCAGCCGCCGTTCCTCGCCGGCTCGCATCTGCGGCCGCTGTTTTCGGCGGCCGGCCGGATGGGTTTCAAGACATTGCCGCCGGAGGCCGCCGCAGCCATCGACCGCCTCAAGCAGGAACGGCGCATCTAGGGCGCGATAAGATCGCGCTCCGTTATCTGGGCATGATCTTTTCGGAAAAGCGCTACACACTTTTCCGGATCATGCCGGTTTGCATCGCCGCACGACGCGCCATGCATTTTGACGCGGCTCGATCCCTTATCAGGGCCGCCGGGTTTGGCTAGAGTGCCGCCCTCTAAAACCTGCCTGACATTACGGGAGTGAAACTGTGGATCTTGGGATCAAAGGTCGCCGCGCCATCGTCTGCGCATCCAGCAAGGGCCTCGGACGCGCCTGCGCCATCTCGCTGGCCGAAGCCGGCGTTGACGTCACGCTGACGGCGCGCGGCGCCGAAGCCCTGAAGAAGACGGCCGACGACATCCGCAAGGCCTATCCTGGCGTGAAGGTCACCGAGATCGTCGGCGACATCACGACGCCTGCCGGCCGCGAGGCCGTGCTGAAGGCCTGCCCCGAGCCGGATATCCTGATCAACAATGCCGGCGGCCCGCCGCCCGGCGATTTCCGCAACTGGACCCGCGACGACTGGATCAAGGCGATCGACGCCAACATGCTCACCCCGATCGAGCTGATCAAGGCGACCGTCGACGGCATGATGGCGCGCAAGTTCGGCCGTGTCGTCAACATCACCTCGGCGGCGGTGAAGGCGCCGATCGACATCCTCGGCCTCTCCAACGGCGCGCGCGCCGGCCTCACCGGCTTCATCGCCGGCCTGTCGCGCAAGACCGTGATCAACAACGTCACCATCAATGGCCTGTTGCCGGGCCCGTTCGAGACCGACCGTCTGACGGGCACGGCCAAGGCCGAGGCCGACAAGCGCGGCACGACGCCCGAGCAGATCCTGGCCGAACGCGCCAAGCTCAACCCGGCCGGCCGCTTCGGCCAGCCCGACGAGTTCGGCTATGCCTGCGCCTTCCTGTGCGGCGCCAAGGCCGGCTTCATTACCGGGCAGAACATCCTGCTTGATGGTGGCGCCTTCCCAGGGACGCTGTGAGAGCAGTCTGGTACGAGCAGACGGGACCGGCGGCGGACGTTCTCACCTATGGTGAGATGGCGACGCCGGTCGCAGGCCCGGGCGAAGTTCGCATTCGCCTGGAAGCCTCCGGCGTCAATCCGGCCGATGTCGGACGACGCGGCGGCAGCTATCGCGCGATGGAATTTTCGCGCGTGATCCCGAACAGCG
Organism: Bradyrhizobium sp. CCGB01; assembly: GCF_024199795.1. NCBI lineage: Bacteria > Pseudomonadati > Pseudomonadota > Alphaproteobacteria > Hyphomicrobiales > Nitrobacteraceae > Bradyrhizobium > Bradyrhizobium sp. CCGB01. The sequence continues at coordinate 1,147,338 of NZ_JANADK010000001.1, read as the reverse complement.
ACGGCGCGGGCTTTGTCGACCAGGTCGCGACGGCGTGACGCGCTTCAAGATCGGCGATCGCGTCTGGCTGTTCAACGGCCAGCGCAACGGCCGCGCCTTCGGCACCGCGGCCGAATATATCGCGCTCGCCGAGCAGCTGGTGACGCCGCTGCCGGATCACCTTTCCTTTGCGGAAGGCGCGACGCTTGGCATCCCAGCAATGACCGCGTGGTGCTCGCTGTTTGCGGACGGGCCGATCGTCGGCAAGACCGTGCTGGTCACCGGCGGTGCCGGCGCGGTCGGCCATTATGCGGTGCAGCTTGCGAAATGGGGCGGCGCGCAGGTGATCGCGACGGTCAGCTCGGCGATGAAGGGCGAGCAGGCGCGGCAGGCCGGCGCCGATCTCGTGGTCAATTACAGGGACGAGGACGTCATCGCCAGGGCGATGGCCTTCACCGGCGGGCGCGGTGTCGATCATGTCGTCGACGTCGATTTCGGCGGCAACATCGCGACCACGCTCAAGCTGATGGCGATGAATTCGACGATTGCGGTCTATGCCACCAACGGCAACCGCACACCGGTCGTGCCGATGCGCGAGCTGATGGAGAAGTGCATCAACTTGCGGTCGCTCGTGCTGTTCGCGCTGCCGCCGGCGCTGCTTGCAGCGGCGCAGGCCGACATCACGAAATGGCTGGCGGCAGGACCGCGGATCCACAACATCGCGGCGCAGTTCGCGCTGTCGGACACGGCGCAGGCCCATCTCGCCGTCGAGAAGGGCGACAAGCTCGGGACCGTGATCGTGGACTGCGCGCGATAGGGGTTACGAAACCGGCGTGGTCCGCTCGTCGGTCCAGTCGATGCCGAGCTCGTCCATGCCGTCGGCCAGGAGATCGCCCAGCATCGGCTCGCCGAGGAGATACTGCACCGCCTCGCGCCGGGGAGCCTTGTATTCGGCGCGCGCCTCGGCGGCGCGAGCGCGCAGATCGTCCCACTCCTCCACTTCGCCGTCGCCGCGGCCGAGCCACATCAGCGTGACGAGGTCGAGCTGCTCGTCCTCGTTCAGCGCCCGGATGAAGCCGGAGAGCTCGGCTGCGACCGGATCGGAATTGGAGTCCTCCAGCACGTCGATCTCGTCATCGTCGGAAGGGTTGGACCCCGAGTCCGGATCGGACGCGGCTTCCTTGACGTCGAATTCGCGGGCCTTCTCGATGATGAAGGCGACCTTGTCGGTGGATATGGCAAGCTCTGGCATGGACTCCCCCTTAAGGCTGTTGCCGGGTTCCTCCGATAACGCGACATCGAAGCAGATGATCCATTGCGTTCGACGGCGGAAAGCCGCATCTTTTCGCGAAAGCAAGAAAATGAGGGGCACGCCGCATGCCGTGGAAAGTGGGCAAGGTCAAAATCACCAAAATCGTGGAAATGGAGACGGTCGGCTCGACCCGCTTCATCCTGCCTTTGGCGAGCAACGACGAAATCCAGAAGCTGCCCTGGCTGATCCCGCATTTCGCCACCGAAGAGGGCCGGCTGAAGATGTCGATCCATTCGCTGGTGGTGGAAACACCCTCGCAACGCATTGTGGTCGACACCAGCCTCGGTAACGACAAGCAGGGCCGCAACGTCCCGGCCTGGAATAACCGCACCACACCATTCCTGGAGACGATGACGGAAGCGGGCTTTGCCCCTGACAGCATCGACACCGTGCTGTGCACGCACCTTCATGTCGATCATGTCGGCTGGAACACGAAGCTCGTGGGCGGCAAATGGGTGCCGACCTTTCCGAAAGCGCGCTATGTCTTCGGCCGGACCGAATACGAGCACTGGCTGGAACATTCGATTGAGCCGGACAAGGCGGCAGTGTTTGGCGATTCCGTGAAGCCGATCGTCGATGCCGACAGGGCCGATCTGGTCCCGAGCGACCACCGGCTCTGCGAGGAGATCAGCATGATCCCGACCCCGGGCCACAGCCCCGGCCATATGAGCGTTTTGATCCAGTCGGACGGTGAGCAGGGTCTGCTCGCCGGCGACGTCGCCCATCACCCCTGCCAGATGGCGCATCTCGGCTGGTCCTCGACTGCGGATTCCGACCAGGCGCAATCGGCCGCGACGCGGGCAGCGCTGTTCGGACGGTTTGCGGATACTCCGACGCTGGTGATCGGCGGGCATTTCTCGGCCGGACACATCAAGCGGGACGGCGACGCGTTCAGGTTTGTGGCGCTGCAATCGTAGGGTGGATTAGCCCTGCGGATTGCGCGAAGCGCAAACCGCTCGGCGTAATCCACCACTGTCCGCTTCCGCGGAGAAAAGTGGTGGGTTACGCCTGCGGCTAACCCACCCTACAAGGAAGGGCTGCAATGCATCCCTTTTCGGCGGTTGAATTTCCCGCCGCCCTGTTCCATGAAGCTATTTAACCGATCGGTCCATCTCCAGGGAGAAACGAGAATGAAGCTTGTTCGTTATGGCGAAAAGGGTGCGGAAAAGCCCGGCCTGATCGACAAATCCGGCCAGTTGCGCGACCTGTCGGCGCATGTGAAGGACCTCACCGGCGAAGCCTATTCGCCCGAGTCCCTGAAGAAACTCGCAGGCCTCGACCCCGCCTCCCTGCCCGCCGTCTCCGGCAAGCCGCGCTTCGGCGCGCCCGTCACCGGCATCTCGAAATTCGTCGCCATCGGCCTCAATTACAGCGACCACGCCAAGGAGACCGGTGCGGCGATCCCGACCGAGCCGATCATCTTCATGAAGGCGAACACCTCGCTGTCCGGCCCGAACGACGCGGTCGAAAAGCCGCGCGGCTCGACCAAGCTCGACTGGGAGGTCGAGATCGCCGCCATCATCGGCACCCGCGCGAAGTATGTCTCGGAAGCCGACGCGCTGAACTACGTCGCCGGCTATTGCGTCTGCAACGACGTCTCCGAGCGCGCCTTCCAGACCGAGCGCCTGGGTCAGTGGACCAAGGGCAAGTCGCACGACACGTTCGGCCCGGTCGGTCCGTGGCTCGCCACCAAGGACGAGGTCAAGGACGTGCAGAACCTCTCGATGTGGCTCGACGTCAACGGCCAGCGCCGCCAGACCGGTTCGACCAAGACCATGATCTTCTCCATGGCCCAGTGCATCTCCTATGTCTCGCAGTTCATGACCCTGCTGCCGGGCGACATCGTCACCACGGGCACCCCGCCCGGCGTCGGCCTCGGCATGAAGCCGCCGACCTTCCTCAACGTCGGCGACGTCGTCACGCTCGGCATCGAAGGCCTCGGCGAGCAGAGGCAGGAGATCATCGGGGCGTAAAGTCTTCGCCTCATCCTGAGGGGCGCGCAACGCGCGCGTCTCGATGGATGCGCCAAGAACACCGCCACCCGACGTATGCGCCGGGTGGCGAGAGAAAATCCCTCGTTATCCATCCTTCGAGACGCGCGCCAACGGGCGCGCTCCTCAGGATGAGGACCATCTGTCTGGATAGAGGTTATTTCCCATGAAACTCTCCTTCTCCCAAGCCTCGCCCTTTGCTCGCAAGGTGCGCATCGCCGCGATCGAGCTCGGGCTGATCGACAAGATCGAGCTGACGCCCGCCACCGTCGCGCCGGGCACGGTCAACGAGGATTATTCGCGCATCACGCCGCTGAAGAAGCTGCCGGTGCTGATCACCAATGACGGCGACGTCATTCTGGATTCCTACGTCATCGTCGAATATCTCAACGAGATGGCCGGCGGCAGCCTGATCCCGGATTACGGTCCGCGGCGCTGGAAGGCCAAGACCAATCACTCCCTGATCAACGGCATGCTCGATTCCATGCTGCTGTGCCGCTACGAGAAGATGGTGCGGCCGCAGGGTCTGCAATGGCAGGCCTGGTCGGACGACCACTGGAACCGGGCCTGGACCGGCATGGCGCGTTTCGAGAACATGCCTGAAGTTCTCGACGGCCCGTTCGACATCTCGCAGATCGGCCTCGTCTGCGTGCTCGGCTATGCCGACTTCCGCTTCGCCGATTGCGGCTGGCGCAAGGCCTATCCGAAGCTCGACGCCTTCCACCAGAAGATGCTGGAGCGCCCCTCCGTGAAGATCTCGGTGCCGCCGGCGGCATAAATCTCGGGAGTTCTCATGAGCCTGAAATACGCGGTCGGCGATCTCACCATCCATCGCGTCATCGAGCAGGAAACCTCGTTCGTCCCGGCACTGGAAATGCTGCCGGGACTGACGAGCGAGGTGCTCGCCGAGAACCGGGCGTGGATGCGCCAGGCCAAGGCGCTGGACGAGCAGGACGTGCTGCTGCTGTGTTTCCAGTCCTATGTGGTGAAGACGCCGCACCACACTATCCTGGTCGACAGCTGCATCGGCAACGACAAGCCGCGGCCCAATCGTCCGAAATGGAACATGAAGACCGACGATACCTATTTGCGCGCGCTCAAGGCCGCGGGCCTCTCGGTCGATGACATCGACTTCGTGATGTGCACGCATCTGCATGTCGACCACGTCGGCTGGAACACGCGGCTGGAGAACGGCCGCTGGGTGCCGACCTTCCCCAAGGCGCGTTACCTCTTCGCCAAGCAGGAATACGACCACTGGTTCGCGGAGAATGCGAAGGCGGAGATCCCGCCCTTCGCCGACAGCGTGCTGCCGGTGGTCGAGGCCAAGCGCCATGAGCTCGTCGGCAACGATCACCAGATCGGCGATCATGTCCGTATCGTGCCGACGCCGGGCCATACGCCCGGCCACATCGCCATCGCGATGGGACGCGGCAAGGACGACGCGGTGTTTTCCGGCGATCTCATGCACTCGCCGCTGCAGACGCTCTATCCGCAGCTGTCGATCAAGTTCGACGTCGATCAGGCAGCCGCGGCGAAGACTCGCCGCAGCTTTCTGGAACGCTATTGCGACACCGACACGCTGTGCTGCACCGCGCATTTTCCGTCACCGTCGGTGGGGAAGATCAGGCGCAAGGGGAATGCGTTCGAGTGTGTGGCGGTGTAGCTCGTAGGGTGGGTTAGCCCCGGGCTGCGCGAAGCGCAGTCCCTTGGCGTAACCCACCTCTTTAGTTTGCCGCAGAGACGGAAGTGGTGGGTTACGCCTGGCGGTTTGCGCTTCGCGCAATCCGCGAGGCTAACCCACCCTACGATTCCACCCGAGTGGAGGGAAACATGACAACACTCCCCGACATCCCCCTGCCCGCCGGGATCCGCTCGCGCTATGTCGACGGCATCAACGGCTTGCGGATGCATGTGCTCGAAGCCGGGTTCGAGTCGAAAGGCCGTCCCTGCATCCTGCTGCTGCACGGTTTTCCCGAGCTCGCCTTCTCCTGGCGCAAGGTGATGCCGGCGCTCGCGGCTGCGGGCTATCACGTGATCGCGCCGGACCAGCGCGGCTATGGCCGCGCCACGGGATGGACCGCCGATTACGACGGCGATCTCACGCCGTTCTCGCTTCCGAACCTCGTGCGCGATGCGCTCGCGCTGGTGTCGGCGTTCGGCTACAGGCAGGTGGACCTTGCCGGCCACGATTTCGGCAGCCCTGTCGCGGCCTGGTGCGCGCTGATACGGCCCGACGTGTTTCGCACAGTGACGTTGATGAGCGCGCCTTTCGGTGGCGCGCCGGCGCTGCCATTCAACACGGCCGATGCGCCAGCGAAGCCGCCTGTCGAAGATCCCGTTCATCGCGAGCTCGCCGCGCTGCCGCGCCCGCGCATTCACTATCAATGGTACTATTCGACGCGCCCAGCCAATGCCGACATGATGCACGCGCCACAGGGCGTGCATGATTTCCTGCGCGCCTACTACCATCACAAGAGTGCGGACTGGACCGACAACAAGCCCTATCCGCTGACATCGTGGTCGGCGGATGAGCTCGCAAAGCTGCCGACTTATTATGTGATGGACCTCGGCGAGACCATGGCCGAGACGGTCGCGAAGGAGATGCCCTCGCCCGCCGCGATCGCCGCCAACCAATGGCTGCCGGACAGCGATCTCGCTTTTTACAGCGCCGAGTATGGCCGCACCGGATTCCAGGGCGGGCTGCAATGGTATCGCTACGGTACGTCAGGCGTTCTCAACAACGAGATGAAGCTGTTTGCGGGCCGCAGCATCGACGTGCCCTCCTGCTTCATTTCCGGCCAGCAGGATTGGGGCACCTATCAGCGCCCCGGCGTGTTCGAGGCGATGCAGGGGCGCGGCTGCACGAAGCTGCTCGGCTGCCATCTCGTCGACGGCGCCGGCCATTGGGTGCAGCAGGAGCAACCGGCCGAGGTGAGCCGGCTTCTGCTCAATTTCCTGACGAAAGCAGGTGCGGCCTGATTTGACCCGGGAACCACGGCGCCCTATATAGTTTAGAATAATTCTAAACTATCAAAACAGGGCCGCCGTGAAGACTTTTGCCGATCTGACCGAGCGCGAGGTGCTTGCGGTCGCGATCTCCTCCGAGGAGCAGGACAGCCGCATCTACATGACCTTCGCCGAGGATCTGCGCGAGCGTTACCCTGATACGGCGAAGATTTTCGAGGAGATGGCCGAGGAGGAACGCGGCCACCGGCATCGCCTGCTGAAACTCTACGAGGAGCGCTTCGGCCAGCATCTGCCGCCGATCCGCCGCGAGGACGTCAAAGGCTTTTTGCGCCGGCGCCCGATCTGGCTGACCAAGAACCTGCCGCTCGATACGATCCGGAAAGAGGTCGAGACCATGGAGCTCGAGGCCGAGCGCTTCTACGCGCGCGCCGCCGAGCAGGCCGAGGATGTCGGCGTGCGCCGCCTGCTCGGCGATCTCGCCGAGGAGGAAAAGCATCACGAGAATCGCGCCGTCGCGCTCACCGACGAGATCCTGAAGCCCGACGTGCGCGCCGAGGAAGACCGCACGCGGCGGCGGATGTTCGTGCTGCAATATGTGCAGCCGGGCCTTGCCGGCCTGATGGACGGATCGGTCTCGACACTGGCGCCGTTGTTCGCCGCGGCCTTCGCCACGCACCAGAACTGGCAGGCGTTCCTGGTCGGCCTCGCCGCGTCGATCGGCGCCGGCATCAGCATGGGATTCGCGGAAGCGCTGTCCGACGACGGCTCGCTCACGGGGCGCGGCTCGCCCTGGCTGCGCGGCATCACCTGCGGCGCGATGACGACGCTCGGCGGGCTCGGCCACACCCTGCCTTATCTCGTCCCGGACAGCTGGCCGAACGCATTCTGGATCGCGACGGGAATCGCCGGCGTCGTCGTGTTCTTCGAATTGTGGGCGATCGCCTTCATCCGCGCGCGCTACATGGACACGCCGTTCCTCCAGGCCGTGTTCCAGATCGTGCTGGGCGGGGCGATCGTGCTGGCGGTGGGGATATTGATCGGGGCGGCGTAACGTTTCCCCATCGCATGGCAATCGCGATCAAACAGCCATTGCGGCATTCGGCCAAACTGCGCATCATTCTACCGGCAATAAGAGCAGGAGAAGCGCCGTGGCCAAATCGGAATGGAGTTTCAAGAGCGCGGTCGAGCTGTCGGCCGCGTTGAGCGCGAAGAAGGTCTCCGCGGTCGAGCTCACGCAGGATGCGATCGACCGCATCGAACGGCATGACGACAAGATCAACGCGATCTGCGTACGGGATTTCGACCGTGCGCTCGTTGCGGCGCGCGAGGCGGATGCGGCGCTGGCGCGCGGCGAGCGGAAGCCGCTGCTCGGCCTCCCCGTCACGGTGAAGGAATCCTACAACGTCGCCGGCCTGCCCACGACCTGGGGCTGGACGCCGCAGAAGGATTTCAGGCCGGCGGAGGACGCGCTGTCGATCTCCCGGGTGAAGAACGCCGGCGGCGTCATCCTCGGCAAGACCAACGTTCCCGCCGGGCTCGCGGATTGGCAGAGCTACAACGATATCTACGGCACGACGAACAATCCGTTCGATCTCGGCCGCACGCCCGGCGGCTCATCGGGCGGCTCGTCTGCGGCGCTCGCGGCAGGCTACGGACCGCTCTCGCTCGGCTCCGACATCGGCGGCTCGCTGCGCGTTCCCGCCTTCCATTGCGGGGTCTATGCGCACAAGCCGACCTACAATCTCTGTCCGACGCGCGGCCATACGCCACCGCCATTTCCGGCGATTCCGATGGAGCGCGACATGGCGGTGATCGGTCCGATGGCGCGGAGTGCGGCCGATCTGCCCCTGCTCCTGGACGTGATGGCAGGCCCCGATCCGCTGGACCTCGGCGTCGGCTACAAGCTCGCGCTGCCGGAGGCGCGACATCGCGAGCTCAAGGATTTCCGCGTGCTGGTGATCGACAGCCACCGGTTGCTGCCTGCGAATGCCGAGATTCACGGCGCGATCGAGAAGCTGGCGGAGCGATTGTCGAGCGCCGGCGTGAGCATCGCGCGCGAAAGCCCGCTGTTTCCCGACTTCACGGATGCCTCGCGCCTCTACATGCGCATGCTAATGAGCTTTCTGGGCGCCTTCCTTCCGCCGGACATTCTCGCCGGCGCGCGTGCCGGGGCGGCGCAGCTCTCACCCGAGGACAAGAGCCTGTTCGCGGAGCGGCTGCGCGGCATGACCTGTACGCATCAGGCCTGGGTGTTCGACGAGGGCGCCCGCGCCGGCCTGCGCGCGCAATGGCGGCAATTGTTCAGGACATTCGATGCGGTGATCTGCCCGATCATGCCGACCCCGGCCTATCCGCATGATCATTCGCCGCAGCAGGAGGCGCGCCGGATCAACATCGACGGCAAGGACTTTGCCTATCCGGACCAGCTTGCCTGGCCCGGCATCGCCACGCTGACGGGGCTGCCGGCAACGGCTATTCCGCTCGGCCTGTCGAAGGACGGCCTGCCCGTCGGCGTGCAGATCATCGGGCCCTTCCTCGAAGACAGGACGCCCCTGAAGCTCGCCGAGCTGATCGAGCGCGAGTTCGGCGGGTTTGTGCCGCCGAAGATGTTTGACGATTGAGAAGCCTCATCCTGAGGAGCGCGCAAGGCGCGCGTCTCGAAGGATGAGACATCATGGCCTTCATGGTTCGAGACGGCGCTGACGCGCCTCCTCACCATGAGGGTCGACAAGGGAGAGGAACAACATGAGCCAGGACCTCGAACAGCTCACCGCGCTCAACCGCGACTACGTCGCCTCGGTGCAGAACTGCGACGTCAAGCGTTTCGACGAGATCCTGGCGCCGGAGTTCTACTGCTCCAATCCCGACAAGACGCTGGTCGACCGCGCTTCCTTCCTGGAGCAGACGGCGCGGCCGATCGCGATCCGCAATTTGCAGGCGCACGACGTCGTGATCCGCATCATGGGCGACTTCGCCATCATCCACGCCGCGACCAGCTACACCACGGCCGATGGCCAGCAGGCGTCAGGCCGCTACACCGATTGCTGGGCCAGGCAGAACGGCAAATGGCTCGCAGTGTCCGCGCACGTGTCGCGGTGAGGCCGCGCCTCCGTCAGCTATCGAACATGATCACGCTGCGCAGCGTCTTGCCGGCTTTCATGTTGGCAAAGCCCTCGTTGATCTCCGACAGCTTCAGTTTCGCCGAGATCCAGTCTTCCAGGTGCAGCCGTCCCCGCAGGTAAAAATCGACCAGCCGCGGCATGTCCACGCGAAAATGGTTGGAGCCCATCGACGAGCCCTGGATCCTGCGTTCGCGCAGGAAGTCGAAGCCATGCAGCTCGATCTTCTGGCCGAACGGGATCATGCCGACGATGGTGGCCGTGCCGCCTGATGCCAGCATGCCAAACGCCTGCTCGGCGGTCTCCTTGCGGCCGAGCACCTCGAAGGAATGATGCACGCCGCCATTGGTGAGGTCGCGCACCTGCTTCACGACGTCGCCGTCGGCGGGATTGATGATGTCGGTCGCCCCCAGCTTGGTCGCGAGCTGGAGCTTTGCCGGATTGGTGTCGATGGCGATGATGCGGCCGGCACCGGCGATCTGCGCGCCGTTGATCGCGGCCATGCCGACGCCGCCGCAGCCGATCACCGCCACGGTCTCGCCTGCCGTCACCTTCGCCGTGTTCACCACCGCGCCATAGCCAGTGATGACACCGCAGCCGATCAGCGCGGCGAGATCGAGCGGCATCTCCTTGCGGATCTTGACGATCGCATTCTCGTGCACGAGCATCTGCTCGGCGAAGGATGAAAGGTTGAGGAACTGGTGCAGCTTCTCAGGCTTCGACCACTGCATCCGGTTGGAGGCGCCCGGCAGCAGTTTCACCGTGGTGTCGGTGCAGAGCACGGTGCGGCCGGTGGTGCAATTGTCGCAGGTGCCGCAGAACACGGAGAGGCAGGTCACGACGTGGTCGCCCGGTTTCACATAGGTGACGTCGGAGCCGACCTGCTCGACGATGCCGGCGGATTCGTGCCCGAGCACCGCGGGCAGCGGATGCGGATAAAGGCCTTCCATGAAGTGCAGATCGGAATGGCAGAGGCCCGCGACCGCCGTGCGGATCAGGACCTCGCGCGGGCCCGGCTTCGGCAGGCTGACATCCTCGATGACCAGCGGCTGGTTGACTTCATAGAGGACGGCGGCCTTCATCGAGCACTCCCTGTCGCGTTTTTTGTTTGATCGTGGCGCGCAGCCTACGCTGCCAGAACCAGTTCGCCAACCTCGCTCATGGAGGCCACGCGATCGCCGAGCAGCAGCTCCGCGATCTTCGCTTGCGCGGCATTTTCCGTCAGCCGGAACGGATCGGCCGCCGTCACCCGATGGTCGATCACGAGGCGCGAGAGCAGCAGCCGCCGCGCATCGCCGCGCATCTCGTGGATGCGGTGCGCTTCCCAGGCGAGCGCCACCGCGCTGGCGACATGATAAAGCAGGCTGGTGGCGCGCCGCGCATCGGCCTCGTTGTCGGCCTTGCCCGCGACCTCGCGCGCAAAGCCGACCGCACGATCGACGAGACCGCGTAAACGGTCGCGCCAGGCTTGCGGCACGGACGCGCTGTCGTCGAGCCGGGCATGCAGATCGGCGGCGAGCGCGGATTCGGCGCCGTGACGTCCGACCGCGCGCCGCAGCGCATCCATCGCGACGATGTTGCCGGTGCCTTCCCAGACGGAGCCGAGATGCGCATCGCGCAGCAGGCGCGGCGTCGCAAACTCCTCGATATAGCCGATGCCGCCGCGCATTTCGAGCGCATCGCCGCAGACCTTTCGCGCGTCGCGCGTGGCGCGGAATTTCAAGGTCGGCGTGAGGATACGCAGCAGCGCCGCCGCATCCTGGCTGCCGGCCTCGGCGCGGTCGAGCGCATCGGCCGTGAGAAAGCTCATCGACAGCGCTTGCTCGACCGGCAGCATGATCTTCAGCATCTGCCGGCGCCCAAGCGGCAAGTCGATGATGCGATTGCCGAACACGACGCGGTTCTTCGCCACCGTCATCGCGTCGTGGTAGGCGCGGCGCATCAGCGCGGTCGACTTGACGCCGTTGGAGAGCCGCGACGAGTTCACCATCTCGGCCATCTGCACGAAGCCGCGATCGAGCTTGCCGACGGCGTACGCGACCGCGCCTTCGAGCTTGATCTCGCCCGAGGCCATCGAGCGCGTGCCGAGCTTGTCCTTCAGACGCACGATTCGGTAGTGGTTCTGCGAACCGTCGTCGAGGAAACGCGGCATCAGGAACAGGCCGACGCCGCGGGTGCCGGGGCCGGCGCCTTCGGGGCGCGCCAGCAGCATCACGACCTTGGCGTCGGCGTTCGAGCAGAACCACTTTTCGCCATAGAGGCGCCAATGGTCGCCCTCCTGCACTGCGCGCGTGGTCAGCGTGCCGACGTCGGAGCCGCCCTCCTTCTCGGTCATGAACTGGCCGCCCTGCGTCAGCTTGCTCATGTCGGTCTGGGTCAGGCCGTCGAGATATTTCGCCTTCAGGGCCTCACTGCCGAAATTGGCGAGCAGCTTGGCGCAGCCGTCGGTGACGTTGATCGGGCAGCCCATGCCGAATTCGGTCTGGTTGAACAGGAAAGTGAAGGCGTGTTTTGCCACGACCGGATATTTGTCCGGCCAGCCCATGATGCCCTTGCGGATCGAGAGCGCGTGGATGCCGAACTCGCCGAAGGCGGCGTTCTCCAATTCGCGATAGGCCGGGTGGTACTCGATCCACTGCACGTCGCGGCCGAACTTGTCGCGCTGGTGCAGCACCGGCGTGTGCCGGTCGGCGAGGCGCGCGCAGTCGTCGAGACGGCCGCCGGCGAGCTCGCCGAGGCGATCGAGATGCGGCTCGATGTGACGGAACAAATTCTCCGGGAGATGGATGCGCAACAGATCCGCCAGCGCCTGGTCGGCGCGGTAGAAATTCATGCCAGTAGTATCGGGCGCCAGCAGGCCGGATGGTGCGGCCGCGACATTTTCTGGCTCACCTGTGACCGGCTTGTGCATGATCGTCCTCTTGGTTTCCGCCGCGCGCACATATCCGCGCTGCTTTAGCGCTTGCCGCGTTGAATGATGTCGATCATGCTCCAGCCGCGGAGCGTGATAAAGCCGCAAATTGTCAGGGAGGCATGATCGCCGTGAAGGAGCAATTCGCTCTGCGGAATTGTGATCGCCCCGGCTGGTTGTCCGCGCGGCCGATACATAGATCAGCGGCTTCCCGTCTCCGAGAGATCACTCCATGGAACATCCGAAATACAAGATCGCCCTCATCGTCGGCGCTGGCGAAGGCTTGAGCGCCTCGCTGGCGCGGCTGCTGTCTGCCCAGGGCATCCGCGTCGCGCTGGCCGCGCGGAAAATCGAGAAGCTCGGCGCGCTCTGCAGCGAGACCGGCGCGAAGGCTTATGCCTGCAACGCCACCGACCCGGATGAGGTCGAGCGCCTGTTCGGCCTGGTCGAACGCGAGATAGGCACCCCCGACCTCGTCGTCTACAATGCCAGCGGCCGCACGCGCGGGCCGTTCGTCGACCTTGTTCCGGCCGACGTCGCGCAGGCGATCGCGGTCAGCGCTTATGGCGGCTTCCTGGTGGCGCAGCAGGCGGCGAAGCGCATGCTGCCGAACAAGCACGGCGCAATCCTGTTCACCGGCGCCTCCGCCAGCGTCAAGGGCTATGCGCAGTCGGCGTCCTTCGCGATGGGCAAGTTCGCGCTGCGCGGGCTCGCGCAGAGCCTGGCGCGCGAACTCTCGCCGCAGGGCATCCACGTCGCGCATTTCGTGATCGACGGCGGCATCAAGAGCGCGACGTACACGGAACCGGACGACAAGCCGGATTCGATGCTCGATCCCGACGCGATCGCGCTGAGCTATTGGAACGTGTTGCAACAGCCGCGCAGCGCCTGGAGCTGGGAGTTGGAGCTGCGGCCCTGGGTGGAGAAGTTTTGAGCAAGACTGCCGTAGGGTGGGCAAAGGTGCAAAGCGCCGTGCCCACCATCTCGGACCCGAAAGGAATTCGTGGGCACGCTTCGCTTTGCCCACCCTACGAGAGCAGGGAGAATCAATGACCACGGAAGCCACCATCGACACCGGCACCAATGAACTCCTCTGCGTCATCCGCGACCGCGTGGCGGTGATCACACTGAACCGGCCGGACGCGCGCAACTCGCTGTCGGACGCGCTGACGCCGGCGCTGCGCGCGATGATCCGTGCCTGCGGCGAGAATCCCGGTGTCGGCGCGCTGCTGCTCACTGGCGCGGGCGAAGCGTTCTGCGCCGGCGGCAACGTCAAGGGCATGGGCGCACATCGCGACCCGAAGAAGCTCGAAATGTCCTTCGACGACAAGGTCGCCGACCTCCAGGAGCGACAGCGGCTGCTCACCGGCGCGCTGGTCTCGATCCGGAAGCCGACCATCGCCGCGCTGCCCGGCCCCGCGGTCGGTGCGGGGCTCGCCATCGCCATGGCCTGCGACATCCGTATCGCCGCGCAATCCGCCTTCGTCGCCACCGGTTACGCCCGCATCGCGCTCAGCGGCGATTACGGCATCGCCTGGCTGCTCACCCGCCTCGTCGGCACCGCACGGGCGCGCGAATTGATGTTCACCGGCGATCGCGTCGATGCCGCGCGCGCCGAAGCCATCGGCCTCGTCAACCGCGTCGTGCCCGACGACAAATTGCAGACTGAGGCCTTCACCCTGGCAAAGTCGCTCGCCGAAGGCCCGCGCCTCGCGCTGCGCTACATGAAGGAAAATCTCGACGAAGCCCTGCTGTTCGATTTCGAGACCGCCCGCGACCACGAGGCCGAACGCCTGATTCGCCTGACCACGACCGCCGATCACAAGGAAGCGGTGCAGGCGTTCATCGAGAAGCGGAAAGCGGTGTTTAGCGGGAAGTAGTTGGTCATCCGAGCTACGCAGTTGGCTACGCGATCGCCGTCCGCGCAAAATCCACGAACGCCCGCAGCGCCGCGGGCAGTTGGCGGCGGCTGGGGTAGTACAGGAAGAAGCCGGGATAGGCCGGGCACCAGTCGGCGAGCACGCGCACCAGCTTGCGTTTTGCCAGCAGCGGTTCGACCTGCGCCTCGAACACGTAAGCGAGGCCGAGACCGTCGAGCGCGGCACCCACCATCAGATCCTGGTCGTTCATGGTCAGCGGCCCCGTCACGTCGATGGCGAGCTCGATGCCGCCGCGCTCGAATTCCCAGTGATAGAGCGCGCCGGAGGCGAAGCGGTAGCGGATGCAGGGCAGGCCCTTCAGGTCGCGCGGCGTGATGGGCGGCTTGTGGGACTTGAAGAAGACGGGCGCGCCGACCACGGCAAAACGGGGCCGCGGACCGATCGGCACGGCGATCATGTCGGCGGCAATGGTCTCGCCGAAGCGGACGCCGGCATCGAAGCCGGCTGCGACCATGTCGATCAGGGCGTCGTTGATGACAATCTCGACGCTGACATCCGGAAACGCTTTCAGGAAGCGTGTCACGATCGGCAGCAGCACGAGCTGCGCGGATTGGCGCGCGGCGGTGAAACGCAGCGTGCCGGCGGGCTTGCCGCGGAAATTATTGAGATCCTCGAGCGCATCGTCGATGTCGCGGAAGGCCGGCGTGATGCGGGCGAACAGAAGCTCGCCGGCTTCGGTGAGCGCCACGCTGCGGGTGGTGCGGTTGACGAGCCGCAGGCCCAGCCGCTCCTCGACATTGCGCAAGGCGTGGGACAGCGCCGAGGGCGTGACACCAAGCTCGGTCGCCGCCGCGCGAAAGCTACGGTGGCGGGCGATGGCGAGGAAAGTCGCGAGGTCGGACGGGTCGATCCGCATTGATGAATTTTTCTCACTAGCTTGCGAAATACATAGCGGATTATCTCAGCTATGGCGAGCCGCTACACCTTGCCCATCGGCTCCGGCAAATCGCCGGGCCAAAATGGAAAGGGCAACATCATGCGTGTCTGGTTCATCACAGGAGCATCCCGCGGATTTGGCGCGTTGATCGCCGAGGCCGCCTTGAAGGCCGGCGATGCCGTCGTCGCGACCGCGCGCGATCCTTCGACCGTCACTGCGCGGCTGGGCGCTCACGAGCGGCTGCTGGCGACCCGGCTCGACGTCACCCGTGAGACCGAGGCGCACGAGGCCGCAGGCCAGGCCGTGAAGCGCTTCGGCCGCATCGACATCCTCGTCAACAATGCCGGCTACGGCCTGTTGGGCGCGATCGAGGAAGCCAGCGATGCGGAAACGCAGAAGCTGTTCGGCACCAACGTGTTCGGCCTGCTCAGCGTCACCCGCGCAGTGCTGCCGCATATGCGCCGCCAGCGCTCCGGCCATGTCATCAACATCTCGTCGGTGGGCGGCTACGCCGGCTTTCCCGGCTGGGGCGTTTACGGCGCCACCAAGTTCGCGGTCGAAGGCTTGAGCGAAGCGCTGGCGGGCGAAGTTGCGCCGCTCGGCATCAAGGTGACGGTGGTCGAGCCTGGCTTCTTCCGCACCGACTTCCTCGACGAGAGCTCGCTGTCGCGCACCGCGCAGGAGATCGACGATTATCACGACAGCGTCGGCAAGACCCGCGCGCACGCGGCCGACGTCAATGGCGGCCAGCGCGGCGACCCGCGCAAGCTGGCGCAGGCCTTCCTGAAGCTGGTCGATGCCAAGACCCCGCCGCTGCGGCTGCCGCTCGGCAGCGACACGGTGGAGCGGATCGAGGCCAAGAACATCTTCGTGGCACGCGAGCTGGCCGGTTGGCGGTCTGTGGCGACCTCGACCGACTTCACCGTCGACGGCGCAAAATGAGGACAAAAAAAGCCCGGCTCTGGCTGTGCCAGGCCGGGCTTGGAGTGGTGTCAGGCCGAGGCTGAGGGGCTGTCGGCCTGACGGGAAAGGGCGGCGAGGCGCCAGCTCGCGCAGGGAATGTCTTTCGGTGCGACCGCGATCTCCTTGTCGAAGCGCACCAGCTTCCAGTCGTCGGGATGGTTGACGAAAGCGAAGCCGGATTTGCGCGACAGGGAGATCATGGCCTCGTTGGAACGCAACGTGTCGCCGAACATATGCTCGGCGCCAAGCGCGGCGGCGCGACATTCGAGATTCTTCATCAGCGCGGTTGCGATGCCGTGGCCCTGCCAGCGGTCGTGGACCGACAGGCCGAATTCGAGTGTCGCGGTCTCGGCATGGAAGGCGTAGCGCGCTTCGGCGACGATGGTCTCGAAGCCGTCGACCATCCTGGTCGCGACGACCGTGAAACGTTCGCGCTCGCCGACCTGTAGGAATTCGTGCAGCAAGCCCTTCGGCAATTCGCTGATCGCCCCGAAGAAGCGGTTGTAGCGGGAGCGGGTCGAGAGCGAGCGGAAATAGTGCTGAAGCTCCTCGGTGTCGCGCGGCTCGACGAAGCGAACGTTGACCGGCTCGCCCTGACGGGTGCGCAGGACATCCGAATATTGCTTCAGATCTTCCAGGCGAAGAGTGCTCATGACACAGGCCCCCCAAGGGGACTTCAGGGAGAAAGGGACCGCCGGCGCCCCCACAGTCAGGCGGCGCCGGCCTGGCGGCCAATCAGGCCCGCCAGAAGGGTTTGTCCGCCTCATAGGCGATGTCGGTCCAGGACAGGCCAACGTCGTGGAGATCGCGGGCCGTCCAGTGGGTGAGTTCGCGGCGGGTCCGGTAGCGCTCGTGCCAGACATGAAGCGTCTCGCCGATCTGCTGGATCAGGCCCGGTGCATGATGATTTGTCATCGAATTGTGGGTCAAAGTAGACATTTTCAGCTCCTTGAGCTAACTTGATCGCTAATATCTGCTTCCTTCCGCGCTGCGACAAACGACAATTTGTACCTTTTCGCATGAAATAACGTCATGCATCCTGCTGCCAAATGACTGCCAGATTGCCATCCCTGAACGGATTGAGGGCGTTTGAGGCCGCCGCACGCCATCTCAGCTTCACGCTGGCGGCTTCCGAGCTGAACGTGACCCAGACCGCGATCAGCCATCAGATCCGGCGGCTCGAGGAGGAGCTCGGCATCCGCCTGTTCGTCCGGCAGAACCGCGCGCTGACGCTGACGCCGGAAGCGCGCGACTATTTGCCGGGTGTCCGCGCCGCCTTCAACGACCTCCGCCTCGCGACCGATCGCCTGCTGCGCAAGGACGACGACAAGGTGCTGACGGTCTCGACGCTGGCATCACTCGCCGCGAAATGGCTGCTGCCGCGGCTGACCGATTTCCAGGAGCAGCATCCCGGCATCGATGTCCGCATCACCACCTCGACCAGCCTCGTCGATTTCCAGCGCGACAATGTCGATGCCGCGATTCGCTATGGCCGCGGCCAGTGGCCGGGGCTGCGCGCCGACTGGCTGATGGCGGACGAGCTGTTTCCGGTGTGCAGTCCGTCGCTGCTGCGCGGCGACAGGCCGTTACGCCAGCCCGAGGATCTCAAGGGCTATCCGCTGTTGCACACCTCGAACGCCAACAGCGATGACTGGCGGCTTTGGCTGACGGCGGCAGGCCTGCCGGCCGACATCGCGAGGCAGCCCGGCATCACCTTCGACATGATCTTCATGACCATCCAGGCCGCGATCGACGGCATCGGCGTGGCGATGGGTCGGACCTCCTACGTCCAGGACGACATCGCCAAGGGCCGTCTCGTGGTGCCCTTCAAGATCGCGCTGCCGGCCGACGCCGGCTTCTACCTCGTCGCGCCCGAGGGCCGGCGCGAGGCGCCGAAGCTGGCGGCGTTCCGCGAATGGATGATCGCTGCAACGCAGAATAAAGCCTGAAAAATCATCGGCTTCCGCGCTGAAATCGATTGACTCGCCGCGCCCCGCGCGGGAGGGGTAGGACAGATTGTCGCAGCTTCAATCTGTTGCCTTGCCGTGAAATGAGTTCCGGTCCGGCCACGCCTTCCAGGGGAGTAACGTCATGGCTGGATCAGCAACCAATCCGCCCGAGATCAAGTCGCGCATCGGCGCGATCCTGCGCGCCACCTCCGGCAACTTCCTCGAGCAGTTCGATTTCTTCCTGTTCGGCTTCTACGCCGCCGCGATCGGCAAGGCGTTCTTTCCCTCCTCCAACGAGACGGCGTCGCTGCTCAACACGTTCGGCGTGTTCTGGCTCGGCGCCTTGATGCGCCCCGTCGGCGCGATCGTGCTCGGCGCTTACATCGACCGCATCGGCCGCCGCCAGGGTCTCATCGTCACGCTCGGTATCATGGCCTTCGGCACGGTCGTGATCGCGTTCTGCCCGAGCTACGCGACCATCGGCATCGCCGCGCCAATCATCGTGCTGATCGGCCGGCTGCTGCAGGGCTTCTCCGCCGGCGTCGAGCTCGGCGGCGTCTCGGTGTATCTCGCGGAGATCTCGACGCCCGGCAATCGCGGCTTCTACACCTCGTTCCAGTCCTCGAGCCAGCAGGTCGCGATCTTCGTGGCCTCGATCCTCGGCTACATCCTGTCGGAGGTGATGCCGGCCGACACCGTTGCCGCCTGGGGCTGGCGCATTCCCTTCTTCGTCGGCTGCCTGATCATTCCCCTGATCTTCTTCCTGCGGCGGACGCTGGAGGAGACGCCGGCCTTCCTCGCCATGAAGAAGCATCCGACCGCCAGCGAAGTGTTCGCCTCCGCGCTCGCCAACTGGCGCATCGTCATCCTCGGCATGATGATCGCGGTCCTGACCACGACGACGTTCTACTTCGTCACCGTGTACACGCCGACCTTCGGCAAGACCGTGCTGAAGCTCTCGACGCAGGACGCACTGCTCGTGACGCTGCTCGTCGCCGTGACCAACTTCTTCTGGAATCCGGTCGGCGGCGCGGTGTCCGACCGGATCGGCCGCAAGCCGGTGCTGCTCACCATCGCCTGCCTGGCGCTCGTCACCGCCTACCCGGCGCTGCACTGGCTGGTGGCGGCACCGACCTTCGGCAAGCTGCTCGCGGTCGAGATGATGTTCTCGTTCTATTTCGGCGTCTACAGCGGCACCATGCTCGGCGCGCTGGTCGAGATCGTGCCGGCGCATGTGCGCACCACCTGCTTCTCGCTCGCGTTTGCGCTCGCCGCCGCGCTGTTCGGCACCTTCACACCGTTCGCCTCGACCTTGCTGATCGAGCATACAGGCGACAAGGCATCGCCCGGCTTCTGGCTGATGTTCGCCGCGGTGCTCGGCATCATCGCCGCGTCGGTCGTCTATCGCGGCGGCGGCAAGACGGTGCCGACATATGACGCGGTGGCGGAGCCGGTTGCGGGGCATTAGGTGTCATTCCGGGGCGCGCGTAGCGCGAGCCCGGAATCCATGCCTCCCAGCGGTTCCGTTGCACGATGGATTCCGGGCTCGATGCTTCGCATCGCCCCGGAATGACGGCGGAGGCCTACAGCTCCACCACCACGTAGTCGCTCTCGACCCTGACCGTGACAGTCTCGGCGACATACGGCCCCTTCACCACGCTCGCGCCCGGCTCGACATGCGCCGGATAGGCCTTCACGCGGAAGCGGCGGGGGTCGCAATAGGACTGGCCGGTGCGGATATCGAACTCCCAGCCGTGCCACGGGCAGCGGATGATCTCGCCGAGCTTGGTGTACTCGATCTCGCCGGGGTCCTTTGATTGCGCGAGCCCGATCAGCGGGCCCTCGCACAGCGCCGCGCCCTGATGCGGGCAGCGGTTCATCAGGCCGAAATACTCGCCCTTGATGTTGAAGACCGCGATCGGCCGTCCGTCGATCTCCAGAAATTTTCGCGTGCCCGGCGGTAACTCGTCCACCGGCGCAATGACGTGTCTTGCCATCAGGAAATGCCGTACAGCTTCTGCGCATTGCCGAAATAGAACGCCGCGCGATTGTCGTCGCTGACGCCGGCCGGCAGCACACGCGACGGCTCGTCATAGTCCCAATGCGGATAGTCGGTCGCGAACAGCAGCCGGTCCCAGCCGATCCACTTGATGACGTCGAACAGGTCCTCGCGCCGCTCCGGGTCCTCCATCGGCTGCGTGGTCCACCACACCTGCTCGCGGATATATTCCGACGGCGGCCGCTTCACATGCGGCACCTCGCTGCGCAGCCGCTGCCAGACCTTGTCGAGCCGCCAGGCGAGCGACGGAGCCCAGCCGAAGCCGGCCTCGATCATCACCATCTTCAGCTTCGGGAAGCGCGCGAACACGCCTTCCAAGACAAGGCTCGCCAGCGCCGATTGCTGGCACTGCGAGTGGCCGACCATCTCCTCGATGTAATAGGAAGGCCACCCCGACGGCGTGATCGGATTGCCGCCGAAGCCGAAGGCGTGCACGCCGACGGGAAGCCCCGCCTCCTCCGCGGCCTGATAGATCGGCCAGTAACGGCGCTGGCCGAGCGGCTCGACGTTGCGGCTGAGCAGGAGCACCTGCACGAAATTCTTGTCGCCGGCGCGCTCGCGGATTTCGGCGGCGGCCGACAAGCCGTCCTCATTGCCGACGACGATCGAGGCCTTGAGGCGCTTGTCCTTCGAGGTCCATTTGTCGATCTGCCAGTCGTTGATCGCGGAGCACAGCGCCGCCGAGAGCTCGTGATTGCGGATGCCCTGCCCGGTGTTGAGCGGATTGAGCACGCCGAGTTGCACGTTGTTGGGATCGAGCAGCTGCTTCTGCATGAAGGAGAGCGAGGACCCCTGTGGGCCGCCCTCCGGCGGATAGGCATCGCGGCGCGAGGCGTTGGGCTGGGCCTTCGGATAGGGCGGGCCTTCCATCATGCCCTGATAGGCATGGACGCCGTAGACCTCGAGATGATGTTGCCAGCGTTTGGCGAGATAGGGATAGAGCTCGGTGCGCGTGGCGCGGGCCGGATGGATGTCGCAATCCGCGATCGCGGTTTTCGCAGTCAGGGGGGATGCGGTTTCGGAGCTCTCGCGGAACTGGATATTCATCGCCTTGCCTCCTTTGGCAGCGGGCTAAGTCAGGCGGGGATAGGTTGCATGCGGATTATCGATCATGATCTTGCGCACGAGATCGGGGGACAGACCCTCGGGCAGCGCGTCCTGGCCCTCGAACTGCCAGTGCGGATAGTCCGTGGAGAATAGGACCAATTCGTCCGACTGCATATGATCAAACAGGCGAATTAATGTCTCAGGTTCCGGCGGCGCATCAAATGGCTGTAACGAGAAACGGATGTTGCTGCGCACAATCTCGAGCGGCGCGCGATCGACCCAGGGCGTCTCCATCCGCACCCCGCGCCAGAACTTGTGCAGCCGCCAGAGAAAGGGAGAGATCCAGGACACGCCGGACTCCAGCATCACCATCTTCAGACGCGGATATTTGGCGAACACGCCCTCGACGATCAGGCTGGTGAGCTGGGTCTGGAACGCCTGGGCCTGACCGACATAGTCCTCGATGTGATAGGAACCCCACCCCACCGCGGTCGGCGGATTGTGATAGGCGGAACCGGCATGAATCCCGACGGGCAGCGCGAGCCGTTCCGCCGCCTCATAGATCGGCCACCACGCGCGCTTGCCGAGCGGCGTGTCGCCCATCACCAGCATCAGCACCTGCACGAAGCGTCGATCCTGTGCGCAGCGCTCGATCTCGGCGACGGCCTTCTCGACACTTTGCGTCGGGATCACGATCGAGCCGCGCAGCCGCTCGTCGCGATCGAGCCATTCCTTCACGAGCCATTCGTTCAGCGCGCGGCAGAAGGCGGCCTGCAAGTCTTCCGAAAACACCATCTGCACGCCGTAGAGCGGATTGCAGATGGCGTGCGTGAGCTGGAAGGGATCGAGCAGATGGCGCTGCATGTCCTCCAGGCTTTCGCCGGGCTTGCCGGTTTCCGGCCGCCAATCGGGACGCGCCACGATCGGCGAGTTCTGCGGATAGGATTGCGAGACAAGGTCGACCATGCCGCGCGTCGTCACCTGATCGCGCCAATAGTCGTTCAGGTACGGCAGCAGGCTGGTCAGATGCGGCACGGCCGGATGCACATCGCAATCCACCCCGCCGGCGATCAGGGACGCCATCACGTCTCCCTTCTCACGTTTCCTCGTCTTGTCCCGGAGCAGCGCTTCGTGGCTGCCATCTCGTCTGCCATTCAAGCAGGCCTGCCCGTCGCCCGCAACTCGGCCAAGGCTTCTGTCATATGCTAGGAAGGCTGAGCTCCGTTGCGAAGGAACAAGGGATTTCAGGGATGAAAGAGCTCGTCGGCATTGCGGAACAGGTCGCAGCCAAACTGATCGCGCGCAAACAGACCATCGCTGTGGCCGAATCCTCGGCCGGCGGCCTGATTGCGGCCAGCCTGCTCGCCGTTCCAGGTGCGTCGGCCTATTTCCTCGGCGGCGCGGTGGTCTACACCCGCGATGCCAGGCGCGTGCTGATGGATATTTCGGACGAAGGAATGAAAGGCTTCCGCTCCTCGTCAGAGCCCTACGCAAAACTCCTCGCCGACCAGATGCGCAGCCGCTTCAGCTCCGACTGGGGCCTGTCCGAGACCGGCGCAGCCGGTCCCACCGGCAACCGCTACGGCGACGCCGCCGGCCACAGCTGCATGGCGGTTTCGGGACCTGCGGCAGAGGTGATCACGCTGGAGACGGCGGACGGCGACCGGTTTGGCAATATGCAGGTGTTCGCTGCGACGGCGCTGAAGCTGTTGCTGAAGAAGCTGGAAGGGTGAGCTGCTGCCGCATGTGAGCGAGACCGTGCAATCTCACCACGCAGACTGCTGTCATCGCCCGGCGCGACCGGGCGATCCAGTACTCCGAGACAGTTGTAATTGAATCGGTGGGCCGCGGCGTACTGGATACCCCGGTCAAGCCGGGGCATGACCGCGGAAACTGGAGCGGCAGTCACCGCCCCAAATGCCGCATGAAAATCCGCACCACATATCCCTGCACCCTCGGCGCCTCGTCATAAATATCCGACGCGATCCGCTCGATGGTCTCGCGCAGGGACAGGAACTGCGCCTGGCGCGCGCTGCTTTCGGTGCCTTGCATGCCCGCGAGCTCGTCCATCGCGGCGTCGCTGATCTGGCACTGCACGACCTCGTCCGCGCTCATCATGGTGAAGCGGAAGGCCAGCCGTTCGAGGTCATGGCCGATGATCTTGTCGCGCGTCAGCGGCATCCAATTGTTCCGTTCGCGCCCCCGAACGGGACAATGCTGAAAATCTGGCGCCTTGTCACCATCCGCGCCGGGAGACATGGCGGTCATGCGGCGCCTGTCAACCGTGCGCCGCATCAGCTGGCGGCTCTCCAACCTCAGTAGACGATCGCCGTGCCGGTCGGCTTGTCGAGTGCCGCCGCCAGCGATCGATATTCCTCGCAATCGGTACCGCAGATGGAAGCAATCCGGCCGAGGTGATAGAGCGCCTGCTCGCGATTGCCCCGCTCGAGCTGCCACAGGCCATAATACTGCCACGTCAGCACGTGGTTCGGATCTGCCTGCAATGCGCGCTCATACCAGACCTGCGATTGCTCGTAGTCGCCGAGCTTGCGATAGGAGTAGCCGATGAGGTTGGCGACGTTCGGATAGTCGTCGTGGCCAAGCGACTTCAGCTGCGCGATCGCGGCCGCATAGTCGTTGCGCTCGTAGATGGTGTCATAGGCGACGCGGTAGCCGGCCGCGAATGCGGGATCGCCGATGCTGGACTGGTTGTTCGGCTTCTTGCCCTTCTGGGTGGCCCTGGTGCCCGGACGTTTCGGATAGGTCGGTTGCGGCCTCTGGTCCGAATAAGCGCCGGCATAGGGATCGCTGGAGCTAATACCACCTCCGCCGCCTCCACCACCCCCGCCTCCGCCCGCGGCAAACACCGGCGAGCTCAACAACGCCGCCGCAAATGTACCCAGCGTGACGAGTCTGATCATCGCGGTGATCATGTCTGTCTCCTGTCCTGTTTCAAGCGGCCCCGGACGAATCGATAACCCTGCCATGGCAGCGATATTCCGGGGCACTGCGCTCACGGAGACGTCAACGTTCACACGACAGTTCTGTTGTCCTTTACTGGAACGCCACCTCGGCGAAGCTGCGGAGCTTGCGCGAATGCAGTCGTTCCGACTCCTGCTGCTTGAGCCGCTCCAGCGCTTTCAGGCCGATCTCGAGATGCTGGCCGACGCGGCGGCGGTAGAATTCGCTGGCCATGCCCGCAAGCTTGATCTCGCCATGGAGCGGCTTGTCCGAGACGCACAGCAGCGTGCCGTAGGGGACGCGGAAGCGGTAGCCGTTGGCGGCGATCGCGGCCGATTCCATGTCGAGCGCGACCGCGCGCGACTGCGACATGCGGCGGATCACCTCGGGCCCCGAAATCTCCCAGTTGCGGTTGTCGACGCTGGCGACCGTGCCGGTGCGCATCAGGCGCTTGAGCTCGAAGCCTTCGAGGCCGGTGACGTCCTCGACCGCCTGTTCCAGCGCGACCTGCATCTCGGCCAGCGCCGGGATCGGCACCCAGAGCGGCAGCTCGTGGTCGAGCACGTGGTCCTCGCGCACATAGCCATGGGCGAGCACGTAGTCGCCGAGCCGCTGCGTGTTGCGCAAGCCGGCGCAATGGCCGAGCATCAGCCAAGCATGCGGGCGCAGCACCGCGACGTGGTCGGTGACGTTGCGCGCATTCGACGGGCCGGTGCCGATATTGATCAGGGTGATGCCGCGATAGCCCGGTGTGACCAGATGGAAGGCCGGCATCTGCGGCGCGCGGACGGGCGCTGCCCCGCTCGTCGCGCCGCCGCTGCGCGTGATCAAATTGCCGGGCGCGACGAACGCATCGAGGCCAGCCTCGCCGGACTGGAGCCGCTCCTGGCAGAGCTGCGCGAAAGCATCGACGTAGAACTGGTAGTTGGTGAAAATGACGAAGTTCTGGAAATGCTCGGGATCGGTGCCGGTGTAGTGATAGAGCCGCCGCAGCGAGTAATCGACGCGAGCGGCCCGGAACAGCGACAGCGGCTCGGGCGCGCCGGGCTGAAGCTCGAAGGTGCCGTCGGCGATGGAATCGTCCATGGTGGCGAGATCGGGCACGTCGAACGCGTCGCGCAGCGATCGCGCCACCGGGGAATTCTCGCTAGTGGTGATGGCGGCCTCGATGTTGATGTCGCGGCGATAGGCGAAGTGGATCGGGATCGGCTCGGCCGATTCGCCGATCTCGACGGGAACGCCGTGGTTCTGGATCAACAGTCCGATCTGCTCGGTGAGATAGGCGCGGAACAGGTCCGGCCGCGTGACGCTGGTCTCGTGCACGCCGGGGCCGGCGACGAAGCCGTAGGCCAGACGCGAGTCCAGCCGCGCATGTGTCGCGGTGGTGACGCGGACGAAAGGATAGTAGGCCCGCACCCGCATCGTGATCGCCTCGCCGTTGACATAGGCCTCGAACCGGTCGCGCAGGAATTTCGTATTTCGCTCGTAGATCTCCTCGAGGCGGGCGACGGCGAGGTCAGCATCGGTGAAGGATTTGGTGGCGATGGAGGGTGGGGATTGCATGGTTCGACCGCCGGGTTGCTGGGGCTTGAGTCGAACTATAGCAAAGAAGGCGGTGCTGTAGGGTGGGTTAGCGAAGCGTAACCCACCACTCCCATTTCCGCGGATAGAGAAGTGGTGGGTTACGGCTTCGCCTAACCCACCCTACGAGACCGAGACTGCGGCACGGGATCCCGGATGCGCGCTGAGCGCGCTCCGGGATGACGCGCTTTTCGCGCGTCACTTCTCGCGGAATGCCCGCATCAGCTGGTCGTGCAGCGGCTTCATCAGGTAGGACAGCATGGTGCGGTCGCCGGTCTGGACGAAGGCTTCCACCGGCATGCCGGGGATCATCTTGACGTCGCCGAGACGGGCGACCTCCTCGGCGGACATCGAGACACGGATCGTGTAGTAGCTCTGGCCGGTGCGCTGGTCGGTGGTGACGTCGGGCGAAACGCGGCTGACGACGCCGTTGAGCTCGGGCGTGGTCCGCTGATTGAAGGCGGACAGCCGCAGCAGCGTCTTCTGGCCGATCTGGAGCTTGTCGATATCGACCGGATTGACCTTGGCTTCGACCTGGAGATCGTCGGCCTGCGGCACGATCAGCATCAGGGCGTCTCCGGCGGTGACGACGCCGCCGACGGTGTGCACCGTCGATTGCAGCACCATGCCGTCCTGCGGCGCGCGGATGTCGACGCGGCGAAGCTGGTCCTCGGCCGCGACCTTGCGCTCGATCATTTCGCCGATCTTGTCGTTGGTCTCGCGCAGATCCTTGGAGACCTCGCTCACCATGTCCTTGTCGACCTGGATGATCTGAAGCTCGGTCTCGGTGATCTTGCCCTTGGCCTGCGCGCGCGAGGCAATGTATTGCGCGCGCTCACCGTTCAGCCGTGCCGAGTCGCGCTCAAGCTGGGTCAGACGCGAGATCTGCACCAGACGCTTGTCATAGAGGTCGCGGACGCCGGTGAGTTCGTTCAGAACCAGCCCGATCTCCTTGTCCTTGGCGGTCTCCTGCGCGGAGAGGCCCTCGATCTCCTCGTTGAGCTGCAGGACGCGCTCGCGGAGCTGCGCCTTCTGGCCGGCGCGGCCGTTGACGCGGACGTCGAACAGCTTGGTCTCGGCGGCGAGCAATGCCTTGACGTCGGGGTCGCTGCTGCGATCGAGCAAGCCTTGCGGAAATTCGATCTTGTCCAGACCGCGCTGCTCGGCCTGGAGCCGGGCTGTGCGCGCCTGCGCGGCGTCGAGATTCTTGGTAACGATGGCGAGGTTCGCCTTGGTGACGGTGTCGTCGAGCCGTACCAGGATGTCGCCGGCCTTGACCACGTCGCCATCGCGGGCGCGCAGCTCGCCGACCACGCCGCCGGTCGGGTGCTGCACCTTCTTGACGTTGGATTCGACCACGATCTGGCCCGGCGCGATCAGCGCACCCGAGATCAGCACGGTCGACGACCAGCCGCCGAGACCGACGACCAGGACCAGCACGATCCCGAGCCCGAGCATCAGGTGAAACCGGATCGATTCCCGCACGGTCTTCTTCGCGGCGGGCTTTCCGCCGCCGATCGCCATTGTGCTCATGATTTTGGCACTCCGCCTTCGCTGACGATCTTGATCGGTGCCGGCGGCGTCACGCGCGGCTGGAGCACCTGGGCAAGCACCTGCTCCTTCGGCCCGAAGGCCTGCATGCGGCCGTCGCGCAGCACCAGGATCTGGTCGACCGCCTCGACGCCGATCGGGCGGTGCGCGACCACGATGACGATGGCACCGCGCTCGCGGGCGGCACGGATGGCGCGGGTCAGCGCCTCGTCGCCTTCGGTGTCGAGATTGGAATTCGGCTCGTCGAGCACGATCAGGAACGGGTTGCCGTAGAGCGCGCGCGCCAGCGCCACGCGCTGCGCCTGGCCTGCGGAGAGCGCGGAGCCCTGCTCGCCGACCTGCGTGTTGTAGCCCTCGCGCATCTTGATGATCATCTCGTGCACGCCGGCTTCCTTCGCCGCGGCGATGATGCCGTCAGACGTCGCTTCGGGATCGAAGCGGCTGATGTTCTGCGCGATGCTGCCGCCGAACAGCTCGACGTCCTGCGGCAGATAGCCGATGTGGCGGCCGAGCATGTCGGAGGACCACTGGTCGAGCGCCGCGCCGTCGAGCCGCACCTTGCCGCGCACCGGTTGCCAGACGCCGACAAGCGCGCGAATCAGCGACGACTTGCCGGAGCCGCTCGGCCCGATCACGCCGAGGCCGTTGCCGGCGGCGAGCGCGAAGGTCACGTCCTGCACGATGAGGCGCTGATCGCCCGGCGGCACCATGGCAATGCCTTCGACCGAGAGCCGGCTGGTGGGCGCCTGCAACTGGGTCGGCATCGCCTGCGCCGGCATCTGCTCGAGCAGGCGCGTGAGGCGCTGCCAGCTCTGGCGGGCCGCGACAAAGGATTTCCAGTGCGCGATGGCAAGATCGACTGGCGCCAGCGCGCGGGCGGAGAGGATCGAGCCGGCGATGATGATGCCGGCGGTCGCCTCCTGGTGGATGACGAGATAGGCGCCGACCGCGAGCACGGCCGATTGCAGCATCATACGCAGCACTTTTGCGACCGCACCGAGACCGCCGGCGACGTCGCTGGCACGCTGGTTGCCGTCGAGGTATTTTTCGTTGGCCTCGCTCCAGCGCTGGTTCATCCGGCCGGTCATGCCCATCGACACCATGACTTCGGCGTTGCGGCGGCTGGCGGCGGCGAGATCGTTGCGCTGGGCGGCAAGGCCCATCGCCTCCTTCGCCGGCTGGCGGGACAGGAACTCGGTGGCCATCGTCAGCCCGACCAGGATGATGGCGCCGACCAAAGCGGTGACGCCGATCATGACGTGGAAGGCGAAGCAGATGGCGAGATAGAGCGGCAGCCAAGGCAGGTCGAAGAACGCGCTCGGGCCCATGCCACCGAGGAAGGAGCGGACATTGTCGAGGTCGCGCAGCGGCTGCAGGCCCTCGTTGCGGCTGCCGACCAGGAGCGGCAGGCGCACGATGGTGTCGAACACGCGCTTGTTGAGGGCCTCGTCCAGCGCGGTGCCGATCCGCCCCAGGATCCGGTTGCGGATCATGTCGAGCACGCCCTGCGCCATGTAGAGGAAGCTGGCGAGGATGATCAGGCCGACCAGTGTCGGAACGCTGCGGCTCGGCAAAACCCGGTCGTAGACCTCCAGCATGAAGATCGACCCAGTCAGATAGAGCAGGTTGATCATGCAGCTCATCAAGCCGACGCCGACGAACGCCGTGCGACAAGCGCGCAAGGCGTCACCGAGCTCTGAACGGCGGACGCCAGGTACGGCTGCCATCAGTCTGATCTCTTTCAGGTAAGGGGCAAAGCCCCGGATTTCATAGGCCGTTCAGGGGTACCCGACCCGGATTAACATCGTCTTCCGCTGCGGCCAGAGCGGCCGAATTCCTCCAGGCCCTGATGGGCCACATCATCCCCTGACGGCCCCGCACGCAAGTCCGGTATTTCACAGTCTTTGCGGCTTTTTATAGCAGACATCGCGGCCTCTCCCCAGCAGGGGAGAGGCGAAATATTCGAGTTCGCCGAGCGAATGTGACGCTAGAGCCGGCCGCCGCCGCGCACCAGCCGGACCACCAGCAGCAGGATGACCGCGCCGATGGCGGAGTAGACGATCTCGGAGACGAGGCCGGTGCCGAGGCGGATGCCGAGCTTAGGAAACAGAAGGCTCGCGACCAGCGCGCCGCAGATGCCGATCACGATGTCGCCGATGATGCCGAACCCGGCGCCCCGCACGATCTTCCCGGCCAGCCAGCCGGCGACCAGGCCGACGAACAGGATGACGAGCAGGCCTTCGTTCGAAATGTGCATAAGTGAGGTCCCTCCAGCGTGAATGCCCGGCATGGAACGGGAACCGGGATGAATGGGGTGTGAATGCTTGTTCCCACCGGCCGGTTGCGGCTGCGGAAACAAAAAGGTCGAAAACAACCCCATGCACAGTAGAGGCGGACTTCGTCGGCGGCGCGAGGTGAACTGTGACAACTCGGTGTTGTCGTGGGGGAATTCTGGAGAGGCGCGCGCTTCACAATAACGGAGCGCGCTGCGCTCTCATTTTTGCGAAAGTGAGGGACACTGCTCTCTCATTCCCTCCCCCCTTGCGGGGGGAGGGGCAGGGAGAGGGGTAGCCACGGGCGAGGTCTGAGTTTGTGGCTACCCCTCTCCCCCGCCCTCCCCCGCAAGGGGGGAGGGAGCGCAGCGGTGCGCGTGGCTGCACCTCAGCTGATATCGACAAACGCTGCGAGATAAATGCGACCGACGCTACGACGCGCCCACCGGCTCTGCCAGCACGCACCTTGCCGCCCGGCCCGGCCCGACCTCCACATTGTCAGGCAATTGCTGCAGGCACCTGGGCTCGGCGAGCCTGCAGCGGGGGGCGAAGGAACAGTTGTGGGGCTTCTCAGACAGCGACGGCGGCGTGCCGGGGATGGTTTCGAGGCGCTGCCCCCGCTTGGCGCCGTGGATGGTGGAGGCGAGCAGGCCCTTGGCGTAGGGGTGCACCGGTGTGCGCACGATGTCGCGAAGCGTGCCCTGCTCCACGATCTGGCCGGCATACATCACCGCGACGCGGTCGCAGATCTCGATCGCGACGCCGATATCGTGGGTGACGAAGATGACGGACATGCCGAACTCGCGCTGCAGCTCGCGCAGCAGCAAGAGGATCTGAATCTGCACGGTGGCATCGAGCGCGGTGGTCGGCTCGTCCGCCAGCAAGATCTTGGGACGGCAGGCGAGCGCCAGCGCGATCATCGCGCGCTGGCGCATGCCGCCGGACATCTCGTGCGGATAGGCATCCAGCCGGCGCTTTGCCGAGGGAATGCGCACGACCTCGAGCATTTCCAGCGCTCTCGCGCGGCCCTCTGCAAAGCTCTTGCCTTCGTGGCGCACGACGCTCTCGGCGATCTGCGCGCCGATGGTGTAGACCGGATCGAGCGCCAGCGCCGGCTCCTGAAAGATCATCGAGACGGTCTGGCCGCGGAACGACGACAGCTGCTCGTCGTTCATGGCGAGCACGTCTTGCCCCATCACGTTGACCTTGCCCGTGATCTGCGTGCGCTTCTTCGGCAACAGCCGCATCAGCGCACGCAACGTCACGCTCTTGCCGGAACCGGACTCGCCGAGCAGGCCCAGCACCTCGCCGTCACCGAGCGAGAGATTGAGGTCGTTCACGGCATAGACCGTGCGCTCCCCGGTGAAGCGGATGTTGAGGCCCGAGATCTCGACGAGTTTTGTCATGACGGCAGTTTTGGCAATCGATCGTGATAGTCGGTGACGCGCTGGAACGCGGCGCCGATGGTGAGCAGGGTCGCTTCATCGAAGGAACGGCCGATCAGCTGCATGCCAACAGGAAGGCCGCTTTTGGTGAAGCCCGAGGGAATGGTCAGCGACGGCAGGCCGAGGAAATTCACCGGTCGGGTGAACAGCGTCAGCCGCTGCACCATGGCCGGCGCGTTCGGGCCGCCGCCGACATCGCTCTCCTCGATGGTCGGCGCCGGCACGGGCGAGGCCGGTGCGATCACCGCATCGACGCCTGCGGTCGCCGCATTGTGCGCAGCGAGTGCCGGGCCGCGCCAGCGCATCGCCTCGAGATAGGTGATGGCGGGAACTGCAAGACCGTTCTGCAGCCGCATCAGGACCTGCGGGCCGTAATCCTGCGGACGCTCAATCATCCAGCGCTTGTGGAAGGCCGCCGCTTCGGCGGCGAGCACGAGCTGGCTTGCCGAGGACAATTGCCGCTGGTCCGGCAGCTCGACCGTGACGATGTCGGCGCCCTCGCGCTTGAGCACCGCGATGGTCTCGTCCAGCACGCGCGCGACCTCGCTGTCGAGATCGTCGACATAGAAGGAGGCAGGCACGCCGATCTTGAGGCCCTTCAGCGAGCCCCTGGTCGCGCCGACATAGTCGGAGAGCGGCTCGTGGCTGCAGGTGGAATCCGCAGGGTCCGCACCGGCCATCAGTGCCAGCAGCAGCGCGCAGTCCTCGGCGGTGCGGGCGAGCGGGCCGACCGTGTCGAGCGATTGCGACAGCGGCATCGCGCCGGCGCGGCTGACGCGACCGACGGTGGTCTTCAAGCCCGTGACGCCGCAGAAATGCGCGGGCATGCGGATCGAGCCGCCGGTATCGGAGCCGAGCGCCGCATAGGTCAGCCGCGCCGCGACCGCCGAGCCGGAGCCCGACGACGAGCCGCCGGTGATATGCGCGACGTTCCAGGGGTTGCGGACCGGGCCATAATGGGCGTTGTGGCCGGTCGGGCCATAGGCGAATTCGGCCAGATGCAGCGTGCCGAGGCGGACCTGGCCGGCATCCTTCAACCGCTGCAAAGCGGTGGACGTCACGCTCGGCACGAAATCGCGGCGGATCAGCGAGCCGCAGGTCGAGATTTTGCCGGCGTCGTAATACATGTCCTTGTGCGCGAGCGGCACGCCATGCAGCGGACCGCGGACATTGCCCTTGGCAAGCTCGGCATCGGCGGCCTCGGCGGCCTTCAACGCGGACTCGGCTTCAACCGCCATGAAGGCGTTCAGATGCGGCTGCCACTGCGCGATGCGGTGCAGCAGCGCGCGCGTCACCTCATGCGAGGACACCTGCTTCATCGCGATCGCGCGCGCGACCTCGGTGAGCGTCATCAATGCAGGCTCACGGCTCATTTCGACACCTTCTCCGTCTGCGCGATCGGATAGAGCGCGGGCTCGAGGTCGAATGGCAGCGTGCCGGCGATGGCCGCAAAGCCTTCGAAGGCCGGTCCGATGGAATTGGAGATGCGCGTCGCGATCTCGTCGTCCACGGGAACGCCGGCGACTTGCGCGATCGGCTTGATCTCTTTCGGTGTCGGTCTCGTCATACGGTTTCCTCCCTAAGCGCGCGGCTATGGCCTGAACCCGGAATCGCCATGTAGCACGCGGCTTCGTGGCCCATTGTATCGAGCGCTGTGAGCTTTGGTGTCGCATTTGCGCAGAGCGGCTCCGCAAACGGGCAGCGGGTGTGGAAACGGCAGCCCGAGGGCGGATCGATCGGATTGGGCGGATCGCCCGTGATCGGCGGCTTCTCGGTCCGGCGATCCGGATCGGAGGACGGCATCGCAGCCAGCAGCGCACGCGTATAGGGATGCGCCGGCTTGTCCCAGACCTGGTCGACCGGACCGAGCTCGACGACCTCGCCGAGATACATCACCAGCACACGATCGCTGATGTAGCGGACAACGTTGAGATCGTGGCTGATGAAGAGATAGGTCAGGCCGAACTCGCGCTTGAGATCGGCGAGCAGATTGAGCACCTGCGCCTCGACCGATTTGTCGAGCGCGGAGACCGCCTCGTCCAGAATCACCAGCCGCGGCGACAGCGCCAGTGCGCGTGCGATGTTGACGCGCTGGCGCTGGCCGCCGGAGATTTCGTGGGGATAGCGGTTGGCGAAATTTGCCGGGACCAGGCCCACCTTGCCGAGCAGCTCGCGGGCCAATGCGCGCGCCGCACCGTCGGCCATGCCGTGGACCTTGGGGCCGAAGGCGATGGATTCCTCGATCGTCAGGCGCGGATTGAGCGAGGCGTAGGAATCCTGGAACACCATCTGCATGCCGCGGCGCAGCTCGCGCAACGACAGCGATTGGCCGACGGTCATGCCGTCATAGATGATGTCGCCGGTGTCGCGCGGCATCAGATGCATCAAGAGGCGCGCGGTGGTCGACTTGCCGCAGCCGGATTCGCCGACGATGCCGACGGTCTCGCCCTTGGCAACAGCGAAGGAGACGTTATCGACGGCGCGCACGGTGCGCTTCGCGGAGAACAGCCCGCCGCGCACCGGGAAGTGTTTTGTCAGGCCGTTGACCTGGAGCAACGGCTGCGCGACGCCGCCGACGTCCTCAACCTGCTCCAGCATGACGCTCGAAGTGTTGCTCTCGCTCATGGCTAGTTCCTGATGTCCATGGCGCTACGCAGTCCGTCCGAGAGCAGGTTAAAGCAGATCGAAACCGCGAAGATCATCGCACCCGGAAGGGCTGCGACCCAGGGATTGACGTAGATCGCGGTGCGCAAGGTGTTCAGCATCAGGCCCCATTCCGGTTCCGGCGGCTTTGTGCCGAGACCGAGGAAGGAGAGACCGGCCGCGAGGATCATCGAGACCGAGATCAGGCTCGTCGCATAGACGAAGATCGCCCCCAGCACGTTGCCGAGGATATGCACGCGCATGATCGTGAAGGGCCCCGCACCCGACGCGCGCGCGGCTTCGACGAAGTCCATGTTGCGCACGCCCGTCGTGACGCTCTCGGCGACGCGGGTGATCTGCGGCACGAACACCACCGTCAACGACACGATGGAGTTGAGGATGCCGGCGCCCAGCGCCCCGGAGATCGCGATCGCGAGCAACACGGAGGGGAAGGCGTAGAACACGTCGATCGTGCGCATGATCGCGGTGTTGAGCTTGCCGCCGACATAGCCGGCAATGAGGCCGAGCGAGGTGCCGATGCAGAAGGCGAGGATCACGGGCAAAATGCCGATGACCAGCGACAGCCGCCCGCCATAGACGAGACGCGCTAGCATGTCGCGGCCGAGCTCGTCGGTGCCGAGCGGGTAGCCTGCCGTGCCGATGTGGCGCAGACGGCGGATCATCGAGCCCTTGTAGGGATCTTCGAGGCCCAGCCAAGGCGCAAGGATCGCGGAGAGGAAGATCAGCAGCAGCACCAGCGCGCAGGCCATGCTGACCTTGTCGCGCGTAATGCGGCGGCCGACGGTCGCCCAATAGCCACGCGCCTTGGTGGCGGGCGCGGCCTGCAGCGCGGCATCGGCGGTGGCGGACAACGGAAGCTCGCTCATCGCTAGCCCCGCTTGATGCGCGGATCGATCGCGGCTTGCGCGATGTCGACCAGCAGATTGAGGAAGACGAAGAACAGCGCCAGGATCAGGATCGTGCCCTGGAGCAGCGGCAGGTCGCGCTGGAAGATCGCGGAGTTGAGCAGGAAGCCCGAGCCCGGCCAGGAGAACACGGTCTCGATCAGGATCGAGCCGCCGAGCATATAGCCCAGCTGAAGCCCCATCACGGCAAGCGCGGTGGGCGCGGCGTTCTTGATGACATGGCGGAACACGCCGATTTCATGCAGGCCTTTTGCGCGCAACGCCTCGACGAAGTCCTGCGAGAGGATGTCGCCGGTGAGCGCGCGCACGGTGCGGGTGACGATGCCCATCGGGATCACCGAGGTGGTGATCGCCGGCAGCACGAGATATTTCAGATGCGCCCAGTCCCAGGCCCAAGAGTTGGAACCGTTCGGCCCCGCGCCGACCGCGGGCAGCCAGTTCAGCTGCACCGAGAAGATGATGACGAGCACCATGCCGAGCCAGTAATGCGGCACGGAGACGCCGGCGATGGCAAAGGAGGTCGCGACCTTATCGATCCAGGTCTCGCGGAAATAGCCCGCGATCAGGCCGAGCAGGATGCCCATGGTGAAGCCGATGATGGCAGCGGCAATCGCGAGCGTGACGGTGTTGCTGACCGCGCGCATGACCTCGGCGAGCACGGGCCGCCCGGTCGCGATGGAATTGCCGAGATCGCCATGCAGGGCACGGAGCAGCCAAAGCCCGAACTGCACCGGCAGCGGCCGGTCGAAACCGTAGGCGGCACGCAGCTGCGCCGCCAGCTCCTGCGAGGCGTCTGCGGGGAGCACGGCAACGAGCGGATCGCCCGGCGTGATGTGCACGAGCAGGAAGCACACCAGCGCCACGCTGATCACGATCGGGATGACATAGACGATGCGTCTGGCGATATAGGCGAGCACGTTGTTTCTCTTTTCCTTCTCCCCTTGTGGGAGAAGGTGGCGCGCAAGCGCCGGATGAGGGGTATCTATCCGCGGATGCAGTTGTTTCAAAAGCAAGAGCTCTCTCCGCGGAGAGAGACCCCTCACCCGGCTTCGCTAACGCGATGCACCCTCTCCCACAAGGGGAGAGGGTGCATCGAGCAAGCCGCCAGGCTCCTACTGCATCGACACCAGCGAGAAGTCGATGAACCAGCTCTTGGGTTGCACGACGCCCGTCACCTTCGGGCTGATGGCGCGGGGGCCGACGTCGTGGGCGACGTAGAGGAAGGCTGCGTCGTCGACGGAGGCCGCGTGCAGCTCGGCGAGCGCAGCGTCGCGCGCGGCGGGATCGAAGGTCTGGCGCGCCTTCTTCACCAGCTCGTCGAACCTGGGCTCGTTGATGAAGCCCCAATTGTTCGAGACCGGCGGCGCCATGCCCGACTGCAGGAAGCGCACCAGCGCAAAGAACGGGTCCATCGCCGCATAGGTGAC
The DNA here is from genome assembly GCF_024199795.1 of Bradyrhizobium sp. CCGB01. Lineage (NCBI taxonomy): Bacteria > Pseudomonadati > Pseudomonadota > Alphaproteobacteria > Hyphomicrobiales > Nitrobacteraceae > Bradyrhizobium > Bradyrhizobium sp. CCGB01. The sequence goes on along the minus strand of NZ_JANADK010000001.1, from coordinate 1,111,417 downwards.
GTTGGTCGCGTTCGAGCCGTTGGCGCTGGGGTCCTTGGCACCGCGGCGCCAGTTGGTGAACAGCGTGTTCCACTCGATGACGTCGAGCTTCACGTCGAAATAGCATTCGGCGAGCGCCTGCTGGAGATATTCGTTCATCGGCAGCGGCTGCATCTGGCCCGAGCCCGACGCCGAGGTCTGGATCTTCACCATCAGCTTCTTCGCAGGACCGAAGCCGGCCTCCTGCATCAGCTTCTGCGCGGCCGCCTTGTCATACTTGATCTCGAAGCCCGGCTTGCCGCGCCAGGGGTGTCCGGGCTCGAAGGTGCCGGTCGCCGGCACCATCAGGCCGGCGAGCAGGCCGTCCTTGAGGCCTTCGCGATCGATGCAGAGATTTGCCGCCTTGCGGACGCGGATGTCGTTCCAGGGCGAGCCTTCCACGCGCGAGAATTGCCACGGCCAGACATGCGGCTGCTCGTTGGCGTAGAGCTTGAAGCCGCGCTGCTTGAGCTCGGGCAGCGCGTCCGGCGCCGGCGCCTCGACCCAATCGACCTGTCCGGAGAGCAGCGCCGCGGTGCGCGCGTTCGCTTCCGGCATCGGCAGCAGCACCATCTTGTCGACCTTGGGCACGCGCGCCTTGTCCCAATAGCTCGCGTTCTTGACCAACTCGAGCCGCTCGCGCGGCGTGAAGCTCGCCATCTTCCACGGGCCGGTACCCGAAGCGTCCTTGGCAAACGCGGTCCAGGCCGCCTGCGATTTCGCCTTGGCGTCGGCGCCTTCGGCCTTGTCATAGAACGCCTGCCACTTCGCCGGGCTCGCCATGAAGAGGTTGGTGAGGTTGATCGGCAGGAAGCTGTCGGGCTCCTTGGTGGTGAGCTCGACCGTCATGTCGTCGATCTTCTTCGCGGACGCCAGCGTCGGCATGCGCGAGGCGGTGACGCCGACCTGGCTGGCGTCGAACTGCGGCGCGTCCTGCTTCAGCACCTTCTCGACGTTCCACACCACCGCATCGGCGTTGAACGGCGAGCCGTCATGGAAGGTGACGCCGGGGCGCAGCTTGAAGGTCCATTTGGTCTTGTCGGATTCGTCGACCTTCCATTCGGTGGCAAGGCCCGGGATCACCGTGCTCGCCTTGTCCGCCGAGGACAGGTCCCAGCCGGTGAGCCCGTCATACATGGTGAGGCCGGTGAAGCGATTGCCCTCAAAACCCTGATCGGGCTGGCCCAGCGTGCGCGGAATATCGGCAGCGGTCATGCCGATGCGCAGCACTGTGTCGGCACCGGCAACGCGCGGCCATGCGGCCGCAGTCGTCAGGGCCAGCGCGGCGATCAATGCCGCGCGTGTCGTCGTCTTGATAAGCATCGTCTCATTCCTCTTCCGGCTTACGATGATTAATTTTGATGCAATCGTATGCAATGGCTATGCCAAGGAGAAACTTTTTCCGTGAATTGCCCCTGCGGCGACAAGTCCTTGTGATCGCGAGACGGCAAAGCAGCCCCGCTGCCTATTCTGGCATCAAGATTGCAAGTTTGGCCCCGATTTCTTCTTGGGAGCCCTGGGGCCATGCGTATCCGACTATCGACCTGTCTCGCCGTGCTCGCGCTGGCGTTGTCCGCAATTCCGGCGCGCGCCGAAACAGTGGTGCGCTACGGCATCTCGATGGCGGACATCCCGCTGACGACGGGCCAGCCCGACCGCGGCGCCGGCGCCTATCAGTTCACGGCCTACACGATCTACGATCCCCTGGTCGCCTGGGAGATGGACGTCGCCGACCGGCCGGGAAAGCTGGTGCCGGGGCTCGCGACCGAATGGAAGGTGGATGATACCGACAAGAAGAAATGGCGCTTCACGCTGCGCAAGGATGTGAAATTTCATGACGGGAGCGAGTTCAATGCCGACGCGGTGATCTGGAATCTGGACAAGGTGCTCAACGACAAGGCGCCGCAATTCGACAAGCGGCAGAGCGCGCAGGTGAAGACCCGCCTGCCCTCGGTCGCCAGCTACGCGAAGATCGACGATTTCACCGTGGAGATCACCACCAAGACGGTCGACTCCTTCTTTCCCTATCAGATGCTGTGGTTCCTGGTGTCGAGCCCGGCGCAGTACGAAAAGCTCGGCAAGGATTGGGACAAGTTCGCGAGCCAGCCCTCCGGCACCGGTCCGTTCAAGCTGACGAAACTGGTGCCGCGCGAGCTCGCGGAGCTCACGAAGAATCCGGACTACTGGAACAAGAAGCGCATTCCGAAGGCCGACAAGATCGTGCTGGTGCCGATGCCGGAAGCGCTGACGCGCACCAACGCGCTGCTCGCAGGGCAAGTGGATCTGATCGAGACGCCGGCGCCGGATGCCGTGCCGCAGCTGAAAGCCGCCGGCATGAAGATCGTCGACAACGTCACGCCGCATGTGTGGAATTATCACCTCAGCGTGCTGCCGGGCTCGCCCTGGACCGACATCCGCCTGCGCAAGGCACTGAACCTTGCCATCGATCGCGAGGCGGTGGTGGGCCTGATGAACGGGCTGGCGAAACCTGCGAAGGGCCAGGTCGACCCGTCGAGCCCGTGGTTCGGCAAGCCGAGCTTCGAGCTGAAATACGATCTCGCCGCGGCCAAGAAGCTGGTCGAGGAAGCCGGCTACTCCAAAGCAAAACCGCTGAAGGCCACCTTCATCATCGCGCAGGGCGGCACCGGCCAGATGCTGTCGCTGCCGATGAATGAATTTTTGCAGCAGAGCTTCAAGGAGATCGGCATCGATATCGACTTCAAGGTGGTCGAGCTCGAGACACTCTATACGCACTGGCGCAAGGGCGCGGCCGACGAGATGAACGCCGGCATCACCGCCAACAATATCGCCTACGTGACCTCCGATCCGCTCTACGCCATCGTCCGCTTCTTCGCCTCCGACCAGATCGCACCCGTCGGCGTCAACTGGGGCGGCTACAAGAATCCGAAGGTCGACGCACTGATCAATGAAGCCAAGCAGACGTTCGACACCGCCAAGCAGGACGATCTCATCGCGCAGGCGCACGCCCTGATCGTCGACGACGCCGTGCTGGTCTGGGTCGTCCACGACACCAACCCGCATGCGCTGTCGCCGAAGGTGAAGCAGTTCGTGCAGGCGCAGCACTGGTTCCAGGATTTGACGACGATCGGGACGGAGTGAGGGGGCGGCGAGCACAGCTATCGTAGGGTGGGCAAAGCGCAAGCGTGCCCACCGTCTCGCCACGGTGAAAGCGATGGTGGGCACGACGCTTCGCGCCTTTGCCCACCTTACGAGGGCGGCGACGCGGACCCTACTTCGTCAGCAGCGCATAGGCTCCCGTCCAGCCTTCCGGCGGCGGATTGAGCTGGAAATCCTTGATCCGCGCTTCATAGAGCTTGAACAGCTTTTCCAGCGTGTCGGCGTCCTCGCTGCGACGGCCGCGGTCGATCGCATCCAGCGCGCCCTGCCAGTTGCGGCCGCGGTAGCAGCCGAGCATCTCGATGGTGACGTTGCGCAGGCGCTGGAAGGCGCCCGAATGCATCACGTCCTCGCGGCCGGCGATGGCGTAGATCACCTCGGGCTCGGTCTTGCCCTTGACCATGATGAAGTCGAGCTCGAGGATCGCGAACTTGTCCTTGGCGGCAAGCGCGGTCCTGGAGCCGACAATGATGGGAAAGCCGTATTCCTTCGACTGACCTTCGAGGCGCGAGGCGAGGTTCACGCTGTCGCCGAGCACGGAATAGTTCTTCTTCAGGTCGGAGCCCATGTTGCCGACCACGCCGATACCGGTGTTGAGGCCGATGCCGACATTGAGCGGGATGTAGACGTGACCGCCGTCGGCGGCTTCCTGCTCGCGCTCCTTGTTGACCGCGTCGATCTGCTCCAGCATCTGGATCGCGGCCTCGCAGGCGTTGACCTCGTGCTCGGCATCGTCGAGCGGCGCATTCCAGAACGCCATGATGGCGTCGCCCATGTATTTGTCGATGTAGCCCTTCTGATCGATGATGACGTCGGTCAGCGGCGTCAGAAAGCGGTTCATCAGCGCGATGAGGCCTTGCGGGTCGTTCTTGTAGGTTTCCGATATGGTGGTGAAGCCGCGCACGTCGGAGAACATGATCGTCATCTGGCGCTCCTCGCCGCCGAGCACGAGCTTTTCCGGCGACTGCGCGAGCTGTTCGACCAGCACCGGCGACATGTATTGCGCGAACATGCCGCGGATCTGCACGCGCTGACGCTGCTCGCGCACGAAGCTGGCGAAGATCAGCGTCAGGTAGATCGCGGTGGTCGACAGCAGCGGATAGGTGAAGTCGATGAGATAGCGATACTGCGCATAGAAGAACCAGGACACGCCGACCAGGATGGCGGCGAACATCGCACCCGCGAGCACGAGGCGCACCGGCCCGAGGTTCGGCGTGAAGATGATTACGAGCAGGCCGATGATCAGCGCCGCGATCAGCTCGACGCCGAGCGCGTAGTTCGGCTGGGAGATCACGGCGCCGCTCAGCACGCTCTCCAGCACCTGCGCATGGATCTCGACGCCCGGCATGGTCGAGGACACCGGCGTGGTCTTGATGTCGTTCAGTCCGACCGCGGAGGTGCCGACCAGCACCAGCTTGCCGGCGATCTTGCCCTGCGGCGCGGTGTTGTCGAGCACATCGGCCGCCGACACGTAGATCGAAGGATCCTGACGGGCATAGTGCACCCAGAGCTGGCCGTTCTTGTCGGTCGGGATCTCGACGCCCTTGAGGCGCACGGCCCGCACGCCGGTCTTGTCGGTCCGGACCAGCAGCGTCGGCGTTCCCGTGACGACGCGCAGGATCTCCAGGCTGAGCGAGGGCATGACCATGCCCTGGGCGCGCATGACCATCGGCACGCGCCGGATCAGACCGTCGCGCTCGGTCCTGATCGAGAACAGGCCGCGGCCGGCGGCGACCTTCTCGATGACGGGGACGTTGCGGAGCAGGCCGGGGAATTCGAACAGGAAGCGTTCGGCCCCCTCCTCGCCGACCGTCGCGACGCCGGTGAAGGGCAGCGTCTTGTCGACCTCGGAGGATATGGCCCGCTGTCCCGTCTCGCCCAGCACCACGCGCGAGCGCCCGATCGCCTCGGCGAGGATCTGGTCGTTGGTCGGCAGCTCGCGCAGCTTGGCCCGGGTTGCGTCGTCCAGATAGCGCATCTGGCTCGCGACCAGATCCGGGTTGAGCCGGTCGGCTTCCGAGAACACCACGTCGAAGCCGATCGCGACCGCGCCGTTACTGGTGAGGTTCTGGATCAGGTCGGCGATCCGCGTGCGCGGCCACGGCCACTGGCCGAGCCTGGCGAGGCTCTTGTCGTCGATGTCGACGATGGTGACCGGCCGCGCCGTCTTGTGGCGCGGGTCGATCAACTGAAACATGTCGAAGGTACGCAGCCGCAATTCCTGGATCGGCGGCGGATCCCAGAGACGAGCACCGGCAAACACCACCAGCAGCGCAAGGCACATCAGCCGCGCAAAGCCGAACTTCCGCGCAAACCACCGCCGCAGGATCTTCAGACGTTTCATTCGGATCGGACTTCCTGCCTCGCATCAGGCCGTGCGCGGATCATGGAACGCCATGACGCAAATGGCCATCGCTTCGGCGGCAGAGGATAAGGATTTTTTGCCGCGGTCAAAGCGGAATGAGGCGCCGCTCGAAGGAGCAGCCTAGCTTACGTGAAGGATGAAATCGCTGGCGTGGAGATTGCCGGCAACGGTGTTCTTCAGGAGGATCTTGTCGTTGGCGTCGAGAGTGAGCAGGGTATCGGTGCCCTGCTGCTCCGCCAGCGCGGACACCTGCGTCCACGACGTGATGCCGGTGAACTGCCGCAGGTCGATCTTGTCGAGGCCGGTCTCGAAATCGTTCACGGTGTGCTGGACCGCGGTCTGCGACGACGTCGGCGCGAACACGAACTGGTCCTTGGCGCCGCCACCGATCAGCGTGTCGCTCGAATCGGTCGCGAAAATGACGTCCTTGCCGGCGGTCCCTTCCAGCGTGATGCCCTGGCTGGTGTCGCCCGCCTCCTTGAAGATGAAGTGGACAGTATCGGACTGGCCCGTGGTCGTGTCCGTCACCGTCAGCGTGATCTGGTCGGTCTCCGGCGGCGACAGGCCGGGATCGTAGGTGATGCCGTTCTCGAAGCCGAGATTGATCGCGCTGAGCAGGCCGGAGCTCGACGACAGATAGACGTTGCTGTCGGGTGCATGGGCGGTGGTCGCCGTGACGGTGAAGGTATCGGTCGATGCGCCGGGATCGGTGTCGGTGACCACCAGATTGGTGATGACGTCGACGGGGGGGATGCTCTCTATGATGTGCTCGACCTGGAAGCTCTCGGTATCGATGACCGGCCCGCCCGCCGCCGGGGCCGTCACGTCGGTGCCGATCGTGGCGACATTGTCCGACACCGGCGTGGTGCCGCCGGTGCCCGTAGTGGTGAGGTCGATGATTTCCGGCGAGCCTGCGGTCGTGACGTCGCCGGCATAGGTGTCGTCGAGGGCATGGACGCCCAGCGCGCCCGGCGTGCCGGTAAAGCCGTCGGCCGGCACAAACCGGATCAGCGTATCCGGGCTCAGCACGAGCCCGTGCGTCTCGCCAACCGAACCGATATCGACCCATTGATGCGTGCCGGCGAGCTCGTACTGCCAGACGCCCTGGGTGGCCGCAGCCGTGTCCGACGTCACGACAATCGCCTTCAGGCTCGAGCCGGCATCGACATCGGCGAACTTGCTCGCGAAGAGGCTGCCGATCGTCGCGCCGTCCGGATCATTGTCGTTGCCGACGACGGACGTCAGCGTCGCATCGGCGAGCGTCGGCGCGTCGTTCGTGCCGGTGATGGTGACCGTGACGTCCTGCGTCACCGACGCGTTGTGATTGTCGGTGAAGGTAACGGTGTAGACCTGGGTGATGGTCTGGCCCGCGGCCAGCGACTGCAGGAGCGGATCGCTGTTATCGAGCGTGAAATGCCAGCCCAGCGTCGCGCCGTTGCTGCTGTCCGTGGTCAGCTCCGTCACCGACGGATCGATCGTGAAGGTGCCGATATTCGTGGCGTCGTCGTCGAAGCCCGGCAGAGCGGAACTGACAGACGACGATTTGAACACCGCCTGCGCGGTGTGGGTGTCGATCAGGTCGAGGTCCTGGATCGCCAGCGTGCCGCAGGTCGACAGCGACGAGCTCTCATCCTCGGTAACCGCGCCAGTCGCCGCGGCGGCATCGCTGGTGATGGTCGGGGCGTCGTTGGCGCCGTTGATCGTGACGGTGACGTCCTGTGTCACCGACGCATGGTGATTGTCGGTGAAGGTGACGGTGTAGACCTGGGTGATGGTCTGCCCTTCGGCCAGCGACTGCAGCATCGCGTTGCTGTTGTCGAGCGTGAAGTGCCAGCCCAACGTCGCGCCGTTGCTGCTGTCGGTGGTCAGCTCCGTCACCGATTGATCGATGGTGAAGGTGCCGATATTCGTGGCGTCGTCGTCGAAGCCCGGCAAAGCCGCGCTGACGGACGACGACTTGAACACCGCCTGCGCCGTATGGGTGTCGATCAGGTCGAGGTCCTGGATCGCCAGCGTGCCGTCGATCGACAGCGTCAGGCCCGTGTCTTCGGTGACCTTGCCCGTTGCCGCCGCAGCGCTGCTGATGACGGTCGGCGCGTCGTTCGTGCCGATGATGGTGACCGTGACGTCCTGCGTGACCGACGCGTTGTGATTGTCGGTGAAGGTAACGGTGTAGACCTGGGTGATGATCTGACCTTCGGCCAGCGACTGCAGCATCGCATTGCTGTTGTCGAGCGTGAAGTGCCAGCCCAGCGTTGCGCCGTTGCTGCTGTCGGTGGTCAGCTCCGTCACCGCCGGATCGATGGTGAAGGTGCCGAGATTCGTGACGTCGTCGTCGAAGCCCGGCAGAGCCGAACTGACGGACGACGATTTGAACACCGCCTGCGCCGTATGGGTGTCGATCAGATCGAGGTCCTGGATCGCCAGCGTGCCGTCGAGCGACAGCGTCAGGCCCGTGTCCTCGGTGACCTTGCCCGTCGCCGCCGCAGCATCGCTCGCAATCGTCGGCGCGTCGTTGACGCCCGTGATCGTGACCGTGACGTCCTGCGTGACCGACGCGTTGTGATTGTCGGTGAAGGTGACGGTGTAGACCTGGGTGATGGTCTGACCTTCGGCCAGCGACTGCAGCATCGCATTGCTGTTGTCGAGCGTGAAGTGCCAGCCCAGCGTCGCGCCGTTATTGGTGTCCGTGCTCAGCTCCGCCACCGTCGGATCGATGGTGAAGGTGCCGAGATTCGTGACGCCATCCGCAAAGCCGGGCAGATGCGCGCTCGACGACGACGACTTGAATACCGCCTGCGCCGTATGGGTGTCGATCAGGTCGAGGTCCTGGATCGCCAGCGTGCCATCGATCGACAGCGTCAGGCCCGTGTCCTCGGTCACCTTGCCAGTCGCCGCCGCTGCGCTGCTGGCCATGGTCGGCGCGTCGTTTTTGCCGGTGATGACGACCGTCACGTCCTGGGTGACCGTTCCACCGTGATGATCGTCGATGGTGACGGTGTAGACCTGGGTGATGGTCTGGCCTTCGGCCAGCGACTGCAGCACCGGATCGTTGTCGTCGAGCGTGAAGGTCCAGCCGACCGACCCGATGGAGCTGACGCCGGGTTGCTCGCTGACCGCGGTGAGTGCGAACGTGCCGATCTTGCTGAGCGGCGCGGTCTCGGAATAGCCAGGCAGGTTGGCGCTTGCATCCGACGACTTCAGAACGAAACTGGCGGTGTGCGTGTCCGTGAGGTCGGGATCGCGGAAGGTAATGGTGCCGTTCGCCGCCAGGGTTGCCGCCGCATCCTCGGCCACTGCGCCGGTCGCCGTGGTCAGGTCCGCGACGATCGTCGGAACGTCGTTGGTGCCTTCGACGTTGACGTCGGCACCATTGATGGACACCGTGACCGGCGTGCTGACGACGCCGCCGTGCCCGTCATCGACCTGCACCACGTAGTTGAGGACCAGCGTCTCGCCTTCGGCGAGGAAGTCGAAGAGGTGATCGGGGACGCTATAGGTCCAGGTGGCTGAACCGTTGTTGCTGTTTCCCGCGCCCTGCACCACGGTCAGCGGCACCTCGACGGCCTTGATCGCGGCGAGTTGCTCCGGCGTCAGCGATGCCGTGACATCGTGGCCCTGCGCATCGAGATATTTGAACGGCTGGGTGGACGAGAGCGCCGCGCCCACGACCGGCCGGTCCGTCAGATCGACGTCGCTGAAGGTGACGGTGCCGGTAATGGTGTCGAGGGCCGTGTTGCCGGTCCCGACCTTCTCGATGACGGTGCCGCCCGACGTCGCAAGCACCGGCTTGTCGTTGGTGCCCGTGATCGTGATGGTGATGGGGATGAGGGTGGTTTCGGGGCTGACTGCGAAATTGTTGTCGACGCGGACCATGTAGGTCAGCGTCAGCGTTTCGCCGGCCGCGAGAAAATCGAAGGCGTGGTCGGGAATCGTGTAGGTCCAGACCGCCGAGCCGTTGTTGGTGTTGCCGCCGTCGGCGACGACACTGATCTGGATCTGCGTCGCCGCGATGTCCTGCTTCTGGAGCGCGGTGAGCGAGCCGGTGACGTCCTGCTGGCCGGCGCTCTTGTAGACATAGTTCGGCGCCTCGGCGAGATTCACGCTCACCGTGGGCCGGTCGCCGAGGTTTTGATCGACGAAGGTGATCCGGCCGGAGATCGTATCGGAGTGCGTCGTGTCGCCGGTCGTGTCCGCGCGTTCGGTCAGCGCGAACGCCGTCTTCACATTGCCGCTGCTATCGAGGCTACGCGCATCGGGCTTACCGGGATAACGGTTGACGGTCGGCGTGGAATTGCCCGGCCCCTGCGGTCCCTGCGGATTGAGGTTCGTGAAGACCGCGGTCGCGATGTAGCCGGCCGGCGTCTTGATCACCAGGCCATCACTGGTCTGCGTGATCGTGTCGGTGAAGTTCGTGGTCAGCTTGGTGTTGGTGTTGTTGTCGGTGAACTTCAGCGTGAACACGTCCGTGATCAGCTTCTGAACGTCCGGCGACAGCAGCCCGTTGGTGATCGAGACGTTGCCGCCGCTGATCTGGATCATCTGGCCGGCCTGGTTGACCGTCGCGATCGGCAGCAGCGTGACCTTGTCGAACAGGATGTAGGAGCCCGTCGTGCCGTTCGGCTCGACCAGCACCTGGAAGCTCGCCTGCGGCTGCGGATCGCCGCCGCCGGCGGGAACGACGAAGTTGATCTGGGTCAGCACCGCCGTGCCGCGGATGCCCATGGTGGCGACCGGCGTGTCGATCTTCATGTCGCCGTGCTTGGCGGTCTCGCCGGCGACGAAGGTGATGGTGCCCGCGACCAGGCTGAGCAGCGAGGAGTTGCTCGACCCGTTGGGGTCGTAGACCATCTCGTTCAGCACCATCCGCGCATTGGAGGACAGGCCGAACACAGTGCCGTCGATGAAGGTGATGCCCAGCGTCGAATCGGCGCCGGTCGAGACCACATCGCCCTTCTCGACGTTGTCGCCGTTGTTCAAGGTCACCGAGACCCCATTGCGCACCGCAGTCGCGCTTCCGGAGAGCTTGGTGACGTGGCCGATGACCTGGGCAGCGGCGATGCCGGGCGCGGCCTGCGCGTATTGCACATGGCCCGTGAGCGCGTTGACGGTGTCGCCGGTGAGGTGCGCACCATCGGGCGAAGCGATCGCTGCGCGCTTGTCGCCCTTGAAATAATCGTGAACGACGAACTCGCGCCCCTCGTGGGACAGCACGAGGTCGAGACCTGTGCGCTTGAACTCGCCGTTGAAGATCAGGTTCGGATCGGGAACAACGACCGCGCCGTCAGGCACGTGCCCGTGCGCCTTGGCAGTAAAAGACTTGGCGGTAAAAGAATCGACATGGCTATAGACTGGCGAGCTGGAACTCTGGCCATTCCAAGAGATCGCGCCGTCAAATTTGCCAGCGTAATTCAACCGCGCGCGCACCGTAAAAAGAGTTAAAATCTAAGTAAGTATCGACCGCCTAAGCTTGCATAGCATTACCAAGTCCTTAGCGAAACCGTCTATTGCTTGTGTGATTTCGCGTCACTTGGCCGTAGGAGCCCCTACGAGGCAGCACTTCCTTAGAGAAAGGGAAGTAGTGATTGAAGAATTCTGAAGATTACCGGAGTTTAGTTGAACGCATTTCCCCTCGCCAAAAGTAATCTATCGTATAATTAGACGACAGATACTTTTGTCATCTTTGCTTCGTGGTGCCCCGCAGCATCCTGCGGTAAATACGGAGCGAAATCTGTGATCCAGCTAACAGAACCCGTGAAATCGCGGGTCGTTAGGCATAAAGAGCAGATTCGGCCCTCCCACAACTTTCGCCTGTAATTGGTCCCGTCTCCCGGTACCGGGAGTCCTCCTAGCCCCGAATCGTAAAATTTTACGCAATTTGGGCAGGCTCGTTTCAGCCTGTCCCGCGGTTTTGGAACCCCGGCCGCGCGCATTAAGCCGAACAAAACGGCCTCTCTCGCACTATCTCCGCGAAAGCAACAAAGCCCGGCACGACCAGGTCGACGGGGACCTGGCGAAGCCGGAAGGGGATGTCAGATGGAGACCGCTGCTCGCTCGCGCGCCTGGCGTGCGATTCTTGTCCTGTGCGGATTGATCCTGCTCGGATCGGCCGCCGACCTTCGCGCCGGCACGCTCTTGTCGCCTGGAGCCGGCGTCCTCGTGCGCAAATCCGCCGAACCGTTCGGCGTGTTCGCCTTCGCCATCTCTTCCGGCCGCCTGCAACAGAAATGGTTCGCGCTGAAGCAGAAGCTCGACGACGACATGGTGCAGCTCGCGCTGTGCGATGGCGACCGGGACAATTGCGCGTCGCCGGCGGCGCTCAAGCTGCTCGCCATCGTCGACCAGGCCCGCAGCCGTGACGGCCGCGCGCGCCTCGGCGAAACCAACCGCGCCATCAATCTTGCCATCCGGGCTGCCGATGATGGCGCCGATGACATCTGGAGCTCGCCGCTCGCGACCTTCGCACGGGGCGCCGGCGATTGCGAAGACTATGCCATCGCCAAGCTGGCCGCGCTGCGGCTCGCCGGCGTTGCCAGTGAGGACCTCCGCATCGTCGTGGTGCGCGACGTCAGGGCCGGCGAAGAGCATGCGGTTGCCGCAGCAAAGCTCGACGGCCACTGGCTGATGCTCGACAACCGCCGCATGGCGATGGTCGAGGACGACGCCGCGCGGACCTACCAGCCGCTGTTCGTGCTCTACCAGTCCGCCGTGATGAAATATGTCGACGAACCAGTGCGGCTGTCGATGGCCGCCGCCGAGGCGCGTTGATCTAGGGCGTGTACTCATAAACCGACGCAGGCGGGTCAGCGCGACTGGCACCCCTGCTACGCAAAATAGTCCCCGCCCCGTCGAGTTCGTTCCGGCTCGGCGGTTTTGAGCAAGAAAACTCCGAGAAGGGGCTAGTTACTTCTTGTAGCCCACATAGTAGACGCCAATTTGAGCGCCCGAGCTATCCTTCATCGGCTCGTAGCCCGTTATGTACGGTATTCCCAGAATAGGGACTTCGCCATAATGCGCTTTGCCTGCTTTGATCGACTCGAGCGCCGGTCCTGCCAGTACGGTGCCCACCGCTCGACCGCTGCCGTCGGGCTTCGGTACACTCGTGGAGACGCGGATGTATTCGTCTCCACTTTTCGCGAACAGAGTGGCCGTCATCCCTTTGCCGTCTTCCTTTCCAATTGCGTCAACAATATCGAAATTGTTGTTGAGCTTGGTCGTACCGAAATACAGGGCAGGAGCTTCCTTGCCGCCGACCGCGTCATTGCCCTCGAGCTTTGGCGCTCCCAGTTTCGCTGTCATGGACTTGAGGGTCTCCATGGATTTTGTGACCCTCGGGTCTGCCTGAGCGTGCCCGACGCTAGGAGCCATCACAGACGCTGCCATGAAGCCAGCGGCTAGAATGCCGGCCAAAAGAGTCTTCCGATTCATTGTGACCTCCCGGTGCAAAGCGATGGGACGGCGCCCAATCGCTAACAGAAACTAAAAATCGTAATTTGAGATGTGTTTGCCTGCCGACGGCACGACGGCTGCCTGTGTCGCACCACCGGGAATTCGGCGTTTCCCGTCGGCAGCCGCAAACAAGATTATACCCGCTCGATGGTCACCAAAAAGAACTTTTGACGGCGCACTCTGGTTGCTGACCGATGAGGACGCTAGCTTTTCGAACCAAGGCAAAACTTCTGCATTCGAGGCATTTACGAGTACACGCCCTAGCTTGTAGCCCGGATGGAGCTAACGGGTCGGCGCAAAGCGCCGCCCGATGACAGGCTCCGCGAAATCCGGGGTCTTTATCGCCTGCTGCACGAATCCCGGATTGCGCTTCGCTCCATCCGGGCTACGATTCCGCACAAACCATATCGCCCACAAAGCCGTTTCGCCGCGCGATCCGGGACGCTAGCATGGCGCCTTCCATGCGGGGGCGACTGGAATGCGGTTCATCGTGCTGTCTGTGCTTGCGCTGCTGGTCATGCCGGCGGCACCGGGCTTCGCGCAATCGAGCCCATCCGACCGCTCCATTGCCGACAGGCTGCCGCTGTTTGCCAGCAACAACTGCCAGCAAATCCGCGATCCCGGCAATCAATTGTTCTGCGGTGACGCCGAGCTGTCTGCCGCCGCCGAGAAGCTCGGCACGGCGATCGAGGCCCGGCTCGCCCGCCTGCCCGATCGACTGCCTGGAATCGAGGAGAATGCGATCTGGATCCGGCAGCGCAACCTCGGCTGCGGCATCGTCGGCCAGACTGCCATCCGCACCGATGATTTCGACCGGGTGAAGGCGTGTCTTCTCAAGGTCACCGAAGAGCGCGCCGCCATCGTGCGTGATCCGGATTTCGACTGTCTCGCGGCCAACACCGCGGCGGGCGCGCTGATCTGCGCAGACCCGTCGCTGGCGCTCAGCGAAACCGAGCTCAACAGCCAGGTGCTCGGCCTGATCGGCAGGCTGGACCCGACCGCGGCACGCTTTGCCTTCGCCGAATACGGAAGGTGGACAAGAGAGCGCGATCGCAAATGCAATCTCGTCGGCAAGGAGAACGTGCCGCTCGCCGAGCTTGGCTCCGCGGAAGAGTGTCTCGCCGATTATCTCAAGCATAGAACTGAGCAGATCGTTGCTGCCAAAGGCGATCCGAAGAAGGTGTTCGGCCGGCAGGTCGCGGCCCGCATCCCCGACACCGACGCCGTCGACTTCTGCGCTGCGCGGATTCACGCCGCCAATTCGTGCGGCAATTTCCTCCGCATCAACCGCGTCTACGCGCTCGACAGCCAGGTGACCGACCAGGAGGCGCAGGTCACAGGCGAGATCGAGATGGTGGTGCTGGCGCCCTTCACCACGTGCAGCAAGGTCGCCTCCACCTGCACCGGCACCTGCTGGGACCCCAGGACCGGCCGCCCGCAACCGGGGGCCGGCAACAGGGAGCGATCCGGCGAGGCCTTCAACGTGACGCGCCGGCTGAGGATCCAGCGGACCTTTGCGTTCGTCAAAGCCGCCGACGGCTGGCGTTGCCGGGAGGACGAATTGGCGCCGGTGAATTCGGGCACCGCGGGCGGGGGATCGTAGGAGCGCTTACCCAACTCTCTCTTTCTTCCTTCTCCCCTTGTGGGAGAAGGTGGCTTAGGCGGCCTTCGGCCGCCGTTCTTAGGAACGCCGAAGCAAGGCTTCGGCTATGGCGCCGGATGAGGGGTTCTCTCCACTCGCAACACTCCTCGTGAGGACAGAGACCCCTCACCCGGCTCGCCGCTCCGCGGCGATCCACCCTCTCCCACAAGGGGAGAGGGTGCACCGTACGCGCCGCGAGGGCCGCCCTTCCATCAAAACATCAGATTGTCCTTCACCAGCACCCAGCGGCCGCCCTTGACCTGCTGCACCTGGGTGATGGTGTTGGCGAGGTGGTCGGTCTTGGAGAACTTCGTCGGGGGCGAGTTGAAGATGTCGAGGAATTTCTCGCCCGACTCGAGCGAGTCCAGCATCTTCTGTCCGGTCAGATCCTTGCCCGCCTTGGCGGCATAGAAGGCGAAGGTCATCATCGCGTTGTAGCCGATGATCGCCTGCGTGTTGGCGTCGGAGTTGAACATCTTCTTGTAGTTGACCAGCCAGTCCTTCACCTTGCCCTTGGCGCTGTCCTCGTAGGGGATCTCGAACAGGCTCGCCGCATAGAGGCCTTCGACGGCGTCCTTGCCCAACATCGGCACTTCCTGCACGTTGGTCGGCGAGGCGCCCAGGAAGGTGACGTCCCAACCGAGCTTTTTGGCCTCCGTCATCGCGCCGATGGTCTCGCGGAGGATGGTGCCGAGCACGACGAGATCGCAGCCGTCCGACTTCATCTTGGCGACCTGCGCGCTGAAGTCCGAGGCGCCGCGCTTGTAGCTGGTGATCGAGGCCGGCTGCAACTTCATGGCAGTGAGCTGCTGGTTGAAGCCGTCGAGCACATTCTTTCCGTACTCGTCGTCCTGATGCATGATGCAGGGCTTCTGGAATTTCTTCCACTCCATCATGTATTTCAGCGCCGCCCGCGTGCTCTCGACATAGGGCAGCAAATTGTTGAACTTCAGCCGCTCCTGCGGCTTCGCCGGATCGAACTTGAAGGTGAACTCGGCCGCCGTCAGCGGGAAGAGCTGAAACACGCCGGCGTCGAACAGGATGTCCTGCGCGGCGAGCACGGTCGGCGACCCCATCGGTCCCACCATCGCGAAGATCTTGTCGCGCTCGATCAGTTTTTGCGACGCCAGTACGGCCTTCTTCGGATCGTAACCGCTGTCCTCGACCACCAGCCGGATCTTTCGACCGTTGATCCCGCCGGCGGCGTTGACCTCCTCGGTCGCCATCTTCATGCCGTTTGCAACCGGCACGCCCCAGCCCTTGATCGGGCCGGACAGATCCTGATGCGTGCCGATGACGATCTCGCTGGCCGAGATGCCGTCATTGGTGACCTTGGTTTGCGCAGCCGCCGGCAGACAGGTGAGCGCAACCGCGCCTACCGCAAGGCCGAACGCTCTCAACGATCTCGACATTGACCTCTCCTCTCCTTGGGCCCGTATTGCGCGAAGGGCGGGGCCACGGCTCCTTCGCTTTCTCGAACGAAATGATTCAGGCGACCGCACGCTGGCGATACATCGCCTCGATCTCGACGGCGTAGCGCTTGTTCACGAAGCCGCGCTTCAGCTTCATGGTCGGCGTCAGTTCCTCATCCTCCGGAGTGAGCTGACGCTCGATCAGGTAGAATCTCTTGATGGTCTCGACGCGGGCGAAATTGCCGTTGACCGCCTCGATCTCGCGCCAGATCAGGTCCTGGATCTCCGTCGCGCGACACAGGCTCGCATAATTGGTGAAGGGGATGTCGTGGTCCTGGGCGAATTTCTCGACATTCTCCTGGTCGATCATCACGAGGCAGGTCAGATACGGCCGCTTGTCGCCGATCACCACGGCATCCGAGATGTAGGGTGAGAATTTGAGCTGGTTCTCGATCTCGGACGGCGTGACGTTCTTTCCGCCGGAGGTGATGATGATGTCCTTCATCCGGTCGGTGATGCGGACGAAACCTTCGTTGTCGATGGTGCCGACATCGCCGGTGTGCAGCCAGCCGCGATGGTCGATGGTCTCGGCCGTCTTCTCCGGCTGATTCAGATAGCCCATGAACAGGAAGTCGCCCTTGATCAGGATCTCGCCGTCGGGCGACAGCGCGACTTCGCCCCAGGACACGGCTGTGCCGACCGAGCCGAGCTTGATGCGCTCCGCCGGCATCATGGTCGCCACCCCGCAATTCTCGGTCTGGCCGTAGACCTCGTGCATGTCGATGCCGAGCGCGAGATACCAGCGGATCAGCTCCGGCGCGATGGGCGCGGCGCCCGTGAACGCGATGCGGCAACGATCGAGCCCGATCATGCGGCGGATGTTGCGGAACGCGAGCCGGTAGGCGATCTTGTTGGCGATGCGCAGCGAGAGCGGCGGCGCCTTGCCCTCGATCCGGCAATCGACCATGCGATAGCCGACGGCGATGGCGCGGCGATAGACCCATTGCTGGAGCGGCGTCGCATCCTTCAGCGCGATGGTGATCGCGGAATAGAATTTCTCCCAGATCCGCGGCACCGCGAGGAAGATGGTCGGCTGCACCTCGCGCAGATTGTCAGGGACCGTCTCGGGGCTCTCGGCAAAGTTCATCACCGAGCCCAGCGCGACGGAGATGTAGTAGCCGCCGATGCGCTCGGCGACATGACAGAGCGGCAGGAAGATCAGCCGGTCCTCGTCCTCCTGTGCCGGGATGAAGTCGTTGGCGTGCCGCATCTGATGCGTCACGCTGCGGTTGGCGTGCATCGCGCCCTTGGGCGGACCGGTCGTACCCGAGGTGTAGACGAGCACCGCGAGGTCGCCGGCGCTGCGGCTGTCGATCATCTCCTGCCACAGCGCCTCGCGGCCGACCATGTGGTTGCGGCCGAGCGCGCGAAACTCGTCGAGCGACATCACCATGTCGTCGGAAAAGCCGCTGAGGCCTTCCATGTCGAACACGACGATTTTCTGCAGAGAGGGACAGCGCGCGCGGCAAGTGAGCACCTTGTCGAGCTGCTCCTCGTCCTCGGCGAAGATCACCCTGGTCCGGGAATCGTTGACCAGATATTCGACCTGGGACGATGCGTCGGTCGGATAGATGCCCGAGGAGACGCCGCCGGCGCACAGGATGCCCATGTCGGCATGAACCCATTCCGGAACGGCGTTGGCGATGATGGAGGCGACGTCGCCGGGCATGAAGCCGGAGGCACGGAGCGCGTAGGCGACCTCCTTCGAAATCTCCAGCCATTCGCGCCAGCTGGTCGGCTGCCAGATGCCGAATTTCTTCTCGCGGATAGCCGGCCTGTCGCCCCGCGTCTCGGCGGCGCGCAAGAAGCTTTTCGCGATCGTATCAGCGACCGTCAGCACCGCCGGCCGGACCATGCGCCTCTCCTCCTTGTCGCCTTCCCCTCCGCTGCCTGCCTTGCCGGCGGTCTTTGTTGGCGGAGGGATCACCTATCTAACGCCACGTCTTCTTCTTTTTCCAGCGCCGCTCGCCTCGTGCGCCCGCTTCCTTGGCGCCAAGGTAGAATTCCTGGATGTCCTGGGAATGCATCAAGCGGTCGCAGGTGTCGTTCATCACGATCCGGCCGATCTCCAGCACATAGCCGTAATGTGCCGTCTCCAGCGCCACCTTGGCGTTCTGCTCGACCAGCAGGATCGACATGCCCTGCTCTTCGTTGACGCGGCGGATGATCGTGAAGATCTCCTTCACCAGCAGCGGCGACAGGCCGAGCGAGGGCTCGTCGAGCAGCAGCAGCGTCGGCCGGTTCATCAGCGCACGCCCGATCGCGAGCATCTGCTGCTCCCCGCCGGAAAGTTGGCCGGCCGGCTGGTTGATGCGTTCCTTCAGCCGCGGGAAATAGCCGTAGACGCGCTCCAGATCCTCCACAACGCCATCACGGTCCTTGCGCGGATACGCCCCCATCATCAGGTTCTCGCGCACCGAGAGGAACGGGAACACCTCGCGCCCCTCCGGCACATGGCTGAGGCCCAGCCGCACGATGCGGTCCGCCTCCATGCGCTGGATCGACTTGCCCATGAATTCGATCGCGCCTTTCTGCGGATCCAGAATGCCCGAGATCGTCTTCAGCACCGTGGTCTTGCCGGCGCCGTTGGCACCAAGCAGGGTGACGATGCGGCCGCGCGGCACCTCCAGCGAGATGCCGCGGATCGCCATGATCGGCCCGTAATAGCTCTCGATGTTGGAGAGCTTCAAGATGATCTCGGGCGTGACGGCGGCGTCCATGCGTCAGGCTCCCAGATACGCGGCGACGACATCGGGATGCTGCTGCACTTCGGCAGGCGAGCCCATGGCGAGCACCCGGCCATAGTTCAGCGCGATGACGCGATCGGAGACGCGGTTGACCAGCGACATGTCGTGCTCGACCATCAGCACGGTGACGCCGAGCTCGTTCTTCAGGTCGCGGATCCAGAACGACATGTCGCCGGTCTCCTCGACGTTCAGGCCGGAGGACGGCTCGTCGAGCAGGATCAGTTTTGGCTCCGAGCACAGCGCGCGCGCCAGTTCGATCACCTTGCGCACGCCGTAGGGCAGGCCGGAGATCAGCTTGTCGCGATAGGGTTCGAGATCGAGGAATTCGATCACCTGCTCGACCCGGCGACGGTGCATTTTCTCGTTGGCGCGCACGCTCGGCAGGAACAGCAGCTCCTGCCAGAGCTGCGTGGTCGAATGCCGGTGGCGCCCAACCAGAAGGTTCGACAGCACGGTGGCGTTCTCGAACAGCTCGATGTTCTGGAAGGTGCGGGCGATGCCGAGCCTGGCGATGTCGTAGGGCGGCTGCTCGGTGATGTCCTGGTCCTCGAAGAAGATGCGGCCCGAGGTCGGCCGGTAGATCCGCGAGATCAAATTGAAGATCGAGCTCTTGCCGGCGCCGTTCGGCCCGATGATCGAGAGGATCTCGCCCTTCTCGACCGCGAACGACACGGCATCGACGGCCTTCAGGCCTCCGAAATGCAGCGACAGGTTCTCGGCGCGGAAATAGCTCATCGGTTGCGCTCCGACTTCACGTAGATCTTCTGACGCTTGAAGGTGGCGCGCTTGTAGAGCGGGAACAGCTGGAAGAAGAGCTTGATCTTGAGCCAGCGGCCGTAGAGCCCGAGCGGCTCGAACAGCACGAACAGCACGATGATGATGCCGTAGATCGCACCCTTCAGCCCGTTCAGCGAGGCGAAGGCCGCGACCTTGGACTGGACGTTGGCGGCCGTCGCAGAGCCCGCTCCGAACGTTGCGGCGATGCCGGCGATGATGCCGGGCATGTCGTCCTTCAGATAGGTCAGGAACGGATCGATCATCACGATGAAGATCGCGCCCAGCACCGCGCCGTGCAGGCTGAAGGTACCGCCGATCAGGATCACGATGATGAACTCGATCGAGAGCTGGAGCGTGAACATCTCCGGCGAGATGAAGGAGAGCTTGTGGGCGAACAGGACGCCGGCAAAGCCGGTGATCGCCGCCGAGATCGCAAAGGACTTCACCTTGTACAGCGCGACATTGACGCCCATGCTGCGCGCCGCGGTCTCGCTGTCGCGGATCGCGACGAAGGCGCGCCCCGTCGGCGAGCGCAACAGATTGAGCGTGCCGACGATGGTCAGAACCAGCACGGCGAGGCAGAGGAAATAGAAGGCCGGACTGTCGCGCGGCACGGGGACGCCGAGCAGCGACAGCGTCTTGACCCGCATGCCCTCGTTGCCATTGGTGACACTCTCCCAGCGCGCCAGGATCTCCTCGACGATCAAGGCAAAGGAGATGGTGGCGATGACGAGGTAGATGCCCTGGAGCCGCAGCGCCGGAAAGCCGACCATCGCGCCGATCAGGCCGGTCAGGGCGCCCGCCGCGAGGAAGTAGACCGGGAACGGCACATTGTATTTCTGGAGGTACGCCGCCGTGTAGGCGCCGATCGCGAGGAACGCGGCATGCCCGAGCGAGGCTTGCCCGGTAAAGCCGGTCAGGATCAGAAGGGCGACGCCAACGGTCGCGTAGATGCAGACGAAGACGAGCTGGCTCATCAGATAGCTGGAGAGCACGTAGGGCGCGATCAGCAGCAGCGCGAGCAGGATGCCGTAGGAGACGACATAGCCCGAATGCGGAAACAGCTTGATGTCGTCGTCATAGCTGGTCTTGAACAGGAACCGCATGGCGTTCAGACCTTCTTGCGAACGTGGAGGCCGAACAGGCCTTCAGGCTTCAAGAGCAGCACGGCGAGCAGCACGACATAGGGTGCGACGTCCTTCCAGCCCTCCGCCAGATAGAAGCCGGCCATGCTCTCGATCACGCCGATCAGGACGCCGCCGACGACCGCGCCGGGGATCGACCCGAATCCGCCGAGGACCGCGGCGGGAAACGCCTTCAGGCCGAGCACGAGGCCGACATTGGAATGGATGAAGGTGATCGGTGCCAGCAGCACGCCGGCGCAGGTCGCGACCGCCGCGCTGATCGCCCAGACCACCGACACCACGCGCTTCACCGGGATGCCCATGTAATAGGCCGCCAGCATGTTCTCGGAGCTGGCGCGCATCGCGGTGCCGAGCGTGGTCTTGTTGAAGAACAGCCAGAGCAGCGTGCACAGGATCATCGTTGCCGCGATCACCGAGAGCTTGTCGTAGGCGAGCACCAGCGAGCCGACGCGCAGCACGCCCTGGCTGAACGGTGTCTCGATCTTCAAATCGTCGGTGCCCCAGATCATGCCGGCGACCGAGCGCAGGAAATAGCCGAGGCCGATCGTGGCCATGATGATGGAGAATTGCGGATAGCCGAGGATCGGCCGCACCACCACGCGTTCCGCCAGCATGCCGAACAACGCCATGGCGGCCACCGCACCGGCAAAGCCGATCCAGTAATTCAGTCCCAGCATGCCGATGAAGGTGAAGGCGAAGAAGCCGCCCAGCATCATCAAATCGCCCTGGGCGAAATTGACGACCTCGGTGGCCTTGTAGACGAGCACGAAGCCGAGCGCGATCAGGCCGTAGACGCAGCCGAGCGCAACACCGCTGACCAGCTGCTGAACGAAATCCAGCATCGCCGCGCATCCTCCCGATGCAACGAGCGGTTCTTCGTGACCGCCTTGCCGCATCTTGTGTCCAGTCGCTACGCAGTCGTTTCGCCGCGTTAGCGTCATTTGTCCCGGTGCCAATTCAGCCTGAACCGTCCAACGCTGTCAACAAACGGTGACTTGCCTTTAGTCGAAGCCGGATGGCGGAATTTGTAGGCCGTAAATTCACGGTGCCGAAACATCTTGGGCTCATGGTCGCGAGCGATGCAAAACCGGATGGTGTGGCCGTCATGAAGCGGGACAAGTCGGCACTGGAAGTCCTGGGGTTAACGAAGCGTTTTGACCGTCTGGCGGTCGACAGCCTCGATCTCACCATCCATGCCGGCGAATTCTATGCGCTGGTCGGCCCCAACGGCGCCGGCAAGACCACCACTTTGCGCATGGTTGCGGGCCTGCTCAGGCCCGATGCCGGCGCGGTCTCGATCTTCGGCATCGACGCGCTCCAGAATCCGGTCGCCGCCAAGCAGGTGATGGCGTGGGTCTCCGACGAGCCGATGATCTACGACAAGCTCACCCCGCTCGAATATCTCGAATTCGTCGCCGGGCTCTGGGGCATCGCGCCATCTGTCTCGGAACCGGTCGCCGAGGAGCTGCTGAGCTCACTCGGGCTCGAGCCGCACCGGCACGAACGCTGCGAGGGCTTTTCCAAGGGCATGCGCCAGAAGGTGGCACTGGCCGGTGCGCTGGTGCACGATCCCCGCCTCATCATCCTCGACGAACCCCTGACGGGCCTCGATGCCGTTTCCGCCCGCCACGTGAAGGGTCTTCTCAGCCAGCGCGTTCAGGCTGGCTGCACCATCATCATGACCACGCATATTCTCGAGGTTGCCGAACGCATGGCCGATCGCATCGGCGTGATCGCCTCGGGCCGTCTGGTGGCCGAGGGCACGCTGACCGAGCTGCGCCAGCAGAACGGCCATGCCGACACCAGCCTGGAAGATCTCTTCATCGCGCTGGTGACCCTTCCGGAAGCCGCATGAGCTCGGCGACCGCCCTGTCCTGGTTTGCCCGTCACGAGCTCCGGCTCGCCTGGCGCGAATGGTTCGCCATGATGACCGGCGGCCGGCGCAAGCGGGCGCGCGCGGCCGTCATTGGCCTGCTCTTCTTCGCCGCACTGCTGCATGTGCCCGCCTGGGCGGTGATCGGCCGCTTCGCCGATCTGCAACTGCCGCTCGACAAATCCTCGCTGATCGTGATCTCGGCGACGATCTTCCTCGCCTGGACATTGATGCTGTCGCAGGCGATCGAATCCGTGACGCGGGTGTTTTACGCCCGCGCCGACCTCGACCTCATCATGTCCTCGCCCGCGACGCTGGCCAATCTGTTCTCGGTACGCATCGCCGCGATCGCGCTCACCGTCACGGTGATGGCGCTCTTGTTCTCGACGCCCTTCATCGACGTGCTGGTGTTCGGCGGCGGCGCGCGATGGCTTGCGGCGTTCGGCGTCGTCATCGCCATGGGCCTCTCCGCCGCGGCGATCGCGATCGCCGTCACCATCCTGCTGTTCCGCCTGATCGGCCCGGCGCGCACACGCCTCATAGCCCAGATCCTCGCCGCGATCATCGGAGCCGGCTTCGTGATCGCGCTCCAGGTCGCCGCGATCATGTCCTACGGCACGCTGTCGCGCTTCACCATCCTGACCTCGGAGAGCCTCGCCGCCTACGCGCCTGATGTCGACAGCGTCTGGTGGTGGCCGGCGCGCGCGACCATGGGCGACAGCGAAGCGCTGCTGCTGCTCCTCGCGCTCGGGCTCGTGTTGCTCGGAAGCGTGATGGCGATCTTCTCGCGCCGCTTCGCCGATACCGCGATCGATGCCGCCGCTTACGGCACCTCCGGCCGCAGGCGCGCGAAGGAACGCCCGTTCCGCGGCGGATCGCGGCAACAGGCGCTGCGGCGCAAGGAATTCATGCTGCTGTGGCGCGATCCCTGGCTGATCTCGCAGACCCTGATGCAGCTGCTCTATCTGGTGCCGCCGGCGCTGCTGCTCTGGCGTAACTTTGCCGACAGCTCCGCGGCGCTGACGCTGATCACACCTGTCATCGTGATGGCGGCAGGACAGCTCGCCGGCGGGCTCGCCTGGCTGACGATCTCGGGCGAGGACGCGCCCGATCTGGTCGCGACGGCGCCTTTGACACCGTCCAGCGTCATCCGCGCCAAGATCGAGGTGGTGCTGATCGCCATCGCCGTCATCTTCTGCCCGTTGATTGCTGCGCTCGGTTTTGCCTCGCCGTTCCAGGCCGCGGTCAGCGCCGGGGCCGTTATCACCAGCGCAGCGTCCGCGACCGCGATCCAGCTCTGGTTCCGCGTGCAGGCAAGGCGCAGCCAATTCCGCCGCCGCCAGACATCGTCGCGACTTGCGACCTTCGCGGAAGCGTTCTCCTCGATCGGCTGGGCCGCCAGCGCGGCACTTCTGCTGGCTCTCCCCATCGCAGGCCTGATCAGCGGCCTGATCACAGCCGGCCTCGTTGCCATCACCTGGAAATTCAGTCCAAGGCGCCAATAAGAGGCGGGGATGAGGGTGCGACACTGACGCGCTGTTGAATGCTGGCTGTTGGCCTCGCGCTGCATTGCACGCTAGACTTTCCGCTTGGGCGTCATCGGGGACGGATTCATGTGGCGACTGGTTTCGGCGGCTCTGGCGCTGTTCGGCGCAATCCTCACCCCTGCCCTCGCCCAGCAGCCTCAACGCAGCGAATGCCTGGCGATGGCCAATGCCGCGCCACGCGCGATGCCGGTCGCATTCCGGCAGGCTGCTTCTGCCGCCGAGGTCGAGATCACCTATGCCGGCCATTCCACCTACTTCATCGACACGCCCGGCGGCTTGCGCATCGCGACCGATTATAGCGGCGCCTATCAGGTGGGACGGCTGCCCGACGTCGTCACCATGAACCGGGCGCACAGCACGCACTACTCTTTACATCCCGACAAGCGCATTCCCCATGTGCTGCATGGCTGGAGCGAGGACGGCAAGCCCGCCATCGTGTCGGAACGGATCGGCGACACATTCATCCGCAACGTCACCACCGACATCCGCCGCTATTTCGGCGACGATTCCGGCACCGACATGATCCGCGACGGCAATTCGATCTTCATCTTCGAGGTCGCCGGCCTCTGCATCGGCCATCTCGGCCATCTCCATCACAAGCTCGACGACAGCCATTTTGCCCAGATCGGGCGGCTCGACATCGTGATGGTGCCGATCGACGGCACCTACACCATGTCGCTCGACGGCGTCTCGGAGATCACCAAGCGGCTGCGCGCCTCGGTGGTGCTGCCGATGCACCGCTTCGCCACCCCGCTCGACGAATTCATGCACCTGATCGGTCAGCAGTTCGAGATCGACCGGCGCAGCGAGCGCTTCCTGCGCATGTCGCGGGATATGCTGCCGGCGAAACCGACCGTGATCATCCTCGACGGCGTCTGAGGCGCAACTTTCTCCAAGTCGATTGCCGTTCGCTCATGCTGATTTCCGTACCACAGGAGATCGACATGACCGACTTCGCAAGATTGTTGCACGCGGACGGACCGAACCCCGAGCACGCAGCGGCGCTCCAGCTTTACGGCCGCTTCGTCGGCGACTGGGATGCCGAGATCACCGCTCACGGCCCCGATGGAACCAGGCACACAACGCCCGGCGAAATCCATTTCGGCTGGGTGCTGGAGGGCCGCGCCGTGCAGGACGTCTGGATCATTCCCCGGCCGGCAGGCAGCCCCGCCTTTCCCATCGCCGGCAATTGGTACGGCACGACGCTGCGGGTCTACGATCCCTCCATTTCCGCGTGGCGGATTTCCTGGTTCGATCCTGCGCGCTGCGTGTTCCGCCAGCAGACCGGCCGCCCGCGCGGCGAGGACATCGTTCAGGAAGGCACGACCGATGCGGGCGACCTGACGCGCTGGAGTTTTACGGAGATCGCAGCCGATTCCTTCCATTGGCTTGGTGAGGTCAAGCCTGCCACCGCGATCGACTGGCGCCTTGTCGTCGATGTGAGGGCGAAGCGGCGCAAGGGCTGACGATAGCGCCGCTGTGCTCGCGGTGACAGGTGCGGTTGCGCAACACGCGCTGCTGCGTGGAGAGATGAGGTGCTAGGCTCCCACCACAAAAAATATAACGGGAGCGAATGCCGATGGCTGCAAGCAGTCTGCCCGCCAACACGAGCGGGCTATTCGTCGAGCCGCGCGAGGACTGGCTCGCGCAACATCAGGAGGAGATCATCGATCCGGCCCGGCCGATCGTCGATCCCCACCATCATCTCTGGAATCGCGGGCATCGCTATCTGATCGAGGAGATGGCGGCCGACATCGCCTCCGGCCACAACATCATCGCCACCGTCTATGTCGATTGCCGTTCGATGTATCGCGCGCGCGGGCCCGAGGCCTTCCGGCCGGTCGGCGAAGTCGAGTTCGCCAACGGCGTTGCCGCCATGAGCGCAAGCGGCAGCTACGGCAAGGCTGCGATCTGCGCCGGCATCGTCAGCCACGTCAATCTGCTGCTGGGCGATGCCGCCAAGCCGGTGCTGGAGGCCGAGATCGCGGCGGGCAACGGCCGCTTCCGCGGCATCAGGCATTCCTCGGCCTGGGACGAAGACCCCGTCGTCGCCGGCATGTATGCCAACAGGCCCAAGGCATTGTTGCAGGACCCGACCTTCCGCAAAGGCTTTGCCTGCCTCGCGCCGCTGAATCTGAGCTTCGATGCCTGGCTGTTTCACCCGCAGATCGGCGAGCTGACCGAGCTCGCGCGCGCCTTTCCCGACACCAAAATCGTACTCGACCATTGCGGCGGTCCGGCCGGCGTCGGCCGCTTTGCCGGGCGGCGCGAAGAGGTGTTCCCGCAGTGGCGCGCGTCGATCCAGGAGATCGCAAAGTGCGAGAACGTCGTGGTGAAACTTGGCGGCCTCGCAATGTGCCTGCTCGGCTACGATTTCCACCTGCGGCCCAAGCCCCCGTCATCCGAAGAGCTTGCTGCGGCCTGGCGGCCCTATGTCGAGACCTGCATCGAAGCGTTCGGACCGAAGCGCGCGATGTTCGAGAGCAATTTCCCGCCGGACAAGGGCCAGTGCAGCTACCAGGTGATCTTCAACGCCTTCAAGCGTATCGCGGCGCCCATGAGCGAGGCCGAGAAGACGGCGCTGTTCTCGCAGACCGCGACCGATGTCTACCGGCTCGATTTGCCGTCGTGACAAGATTTGCGTCATGACGAGAAGAGGGGCCGGGATGTTGGTCCCGGCCCCTCTTCTGTCGTGGCCGCTGGGAAGCGTCCTTGAAACGTTATTGTTCGAGCTCTAGCCGGCTCCCAACAGCGAGGCGGGACGGCGCTCGCCGGCGGAGACGAACATCCGCTTGAGCCTGTTGACGACGCGGATCAGGAAGCCGATCATCACCGGATTGGTCTTGCGGCAGAAGGCGATCTTCTTGACGTGACCTTCGACATGCCATTTGGCATGCGCGCCATCGCGGAAGAAAATGACGTCGCCCGGGCCGTAGCGCTTCGGCGGCATGCCGTCGCTTTCGAGCACGATCGATCCTTCCATGATCATGATCGTCTCGTCGATATCGTAGTACCAGTTGAAGCGCCCCTCGGTGCAGGCCCAGATGATGGTCGAGGCAGTGCCGTCGTCACTGGTGGACAGGATGTGCGAACGCGACACCGGATTGCCCTCGATGATCCAGGACGGCTCGATCGGCCGCAGCTCGAGATCCACGTTGCAGCTACCGATTTCAATCAATGCGCGCGACATCTGCTTCCCCAGGGAATAAAATATGTATGGCCGGGTCTCGGCCCGGATTGTTTCGAAAGATGTTGGGACGCTAGTAGCCGGTTTTTAATTCTTTCTTACGCAGGCCCCGAGAATCAGCCGCAAGTTGCAGGTGCGAAGAGGTTAACGCCGAATTTCCCTGCAAATTCGCGCACATGAACCCTTCGTTTCCGGGGTGCGACAAAGTGCGCGAAAGTGACCATCGAAGGAGCCCATACGATGCCCCTCACCCCGGAGGTTCTGACCGCCCAAGGCGAGGTCGTTGCCAGGCTCGGCAGCCTCGACGTCTCCTTCGCGGCCGACGAGGAGCCCTGGTTCACGATCGATGGCGTCGAAAGCCCCCGGCAGATCGGCAGCGACGGCTCCGGCGCCTTCGTGCTGCTGCCGTCGCGGAGTGTGCTCTACGTCTCATCGGAAGGCCGGGCCGGAATTATCGCGGAAAGTTTCGAGGCGTTCGTCCAGCTCGTCGTCGCCCGCCCCTACTGGCTCGACATCCTCAAATTCTCCGCCGGCGGAGATCTCGCGGAGATGCGGCGCGCGGCGGATGCGCTGGAGGCGACACTCGAGGACGAGGGCGACGTCAACGAGGCCCGCGAGGAAATTCGCGGGAGCCTCGACCTGCCCGAGGCTGACGATCCCGTTGGTGCGCTTTACGAGGCGGTCGCTGCCTCCGACGCCATCGTGCGGGCCACCGACGGCAGCCCGTTCACGACGCTGTTCAACCGTTTCAGCATCGACAACAACCGGATGCTGCGCAACGCGGCGGCGTGAGCGGCGTCTCCTCGCCATGAGGGTCTAAGATGTCACAACGAAGCAAGACCTCATCCTGGGGAGCCCGCCAACGGCGGGCGTCTCGAAGGATAGCCGTAAGACGCGTTACTTCGCCCACTCGCCCTTGCGGAACACCGGGACCTTGCTGCCGTCGGCGAGGATGCCGTCGATGTCGGTCTCGGCCGAGCCGATCATCCAGTCGATATGGATCAGGCTCTGGTTGCCGCCTTGCGCGGCGATCTGCTGCGGCGTCAGCTGGGCGCCGTTGATGAAGCATTTCGAATAGCACTGGCCGAGCGCGATGTGCGAGGCCGCGTTCTCGTCGAACAGCGTGTTGTAGAACAACAGCCCACTCTGCGAGATCGGCGAGGAATGCGGCACCAGCGCCACCTCGCCGAGCCGCCGCGCGCCCTCGTCGGTATCGAGCACCTTGTTCAGCACCTCCGCACCGCGCGAGGCTTTTGCGTCGACGATCCTGCCGTCCTCGAAGCGCACCGCGATGTTGTCGATCAGCGTGCCCTGATAGGACAGCGGCTTCGAGCTCACGACATGGCCGTAGACGCGTCGGCAATGCGGCGTGGTGAAAACCTCTTCGGTCGGGATGTTGGCGTTGCAGCTGATGCCGTTCTTGGACAGCGAGGCGCCGCCCTCCCATTCGTGCCCGTCGGCAAGCCCGATGGTGAGGTCGACGCCGGGACCTGAATATTGCAGCGCGCGGAAACGCTGGCCGTTGAGCCAGTTGGTACGCTCGCGCAGCACCGCGTTGTGGCTCGCCCAATTGCCCATCGCGTCCTCGCGGTCGACGCGGGATGCCGCGAAGATCGCATCCGCGAGCTTGCCGATCGCAACGTCCTCGGGATCGTCGGGGAATACCTGCCTGGCCCAGGACGGACTCGGATAGGCGATGATGTTCCAGTTGGTGTCGAAATTGACGATTTTTTCCAGCGCCGGCTGATAGGCCATCGAATTCGCCTTGCTGGCGCGCGCGACCTTGGAAGGATCTTCGCCCGACAGCAGCATCGGATTGTCGCCGACGATGGCGAGCCGCGCGGTGTTGTCGGAGAATGCCCTGGCCATGCCTTCGTAGAGCCAGTTGGCGGCGCGATCGAAGCTGTTGTCGTGGCCGTGGCGGTAGCGCGCCAGCGTCATCTCTTCGTCGGAGAGTATCGGCGTCACGATGCCGGCGCCGGCCTTGTAGGCATGCACGGCGATCCGCCGCACCAGCGGCAGCGCGATCGCAGGCGCCGTCAAGAGCAGATCCTGGCCCGGCCGCAAGCCCAGGCCCACCTTCACCGCCACCTCGGCCAGCCGGTCGAGTTTCGCGGGATCGATGGGAGCGGCGGAATTGCGGTGATCGGTCATGCGGGGTCCTCTGCCGAAGGTCTCACGTTCAATCTAAGTCTAGCATCGCAAGGCGCAAGTGCGCGAGCGCCTTGCGACACGAAGTAGATACGCAGTTTCACGCAGTTTGGTTTTCAACGCGTTGCCGATTTCAGCACCCGATCGACCATGGCGGGCGCGAGGCCGAGGTAATTTTTCGGTGAAGTCAGCGCATCGATAGTGGCGCGGTCGATTCTGGCAGAGACGCGGGCGTCGGACGAGAGCGCGTCCGCCAGCGTCAGGCCTTTCTCGTTGGCGAGCCGGCAGGCGTCATAGACCACGTCATGCGCCTCCTGCCGCCCGATCTGCGGCGCCAGCCCCATCATGACCGCTTCGGCCACGATCAGGCCGCGGCTGACGGCGAGATTGTCGTTCATCTTCTTTTCATCGACGATGAGGCCTGCGAGCGCAAACTTCGCCTGGTGCAGCGCCCCGGCGGTCAGCACGAAGCTTTCCGGGATCGCCATCCATTCGGCATGCCAGGGCCCGGTGGCGCGTTCGAAATCCTGCACCATTGCGTCCAGCATCAGGCCGGCATGCTGGCGCACCGCCTTGGACGCCGCGAGCATCAGCTCCGAGGAAATCGGGTTGCGCTTCTGCGGCATGGTCGAGGATGCGCCGCGGCCCTGGACGAAGGGCTCGTAGACCTCGGCGAACTCGGTCGAGGCCATGATCATGATGTCGAGCGCGATCTTGCCGAGCGAGCCGGTGACGAGCGCCAGGAAGTTCACGGCCTCGGCAAAGCCGTCGCGCGCGACGTGCCAGGTCGAGGCGGGCACGCCGAGCCTGAGCTCGGCGCAGAGCGCCTCCTGCACCTCAAACCCCTTGTCGCCGAGCGAGGCCAGCGTTCCGGCGGCGCCGGCGAACTGGCCGACCAGGACGCGCGGCTTCAATTCACCGATGCGCTCGGCATGGCGGTCGAACATCGCGAGCCAGATCGCGGCCTTGTAGCCGAACGTCACCGGCAGCGCCTGCTGGAGATGGGTGCGGCCCGCCATCGGCGTGTCGCGATAGCGCTTCGAGAGGTTGGCGAGGATCTTGCGCAGCTCCGCGATATCACGCTCGACGATCGCGAGCGCGGCGCGCAGCTGCAGCACCACGGCTGTGTCCATGATGTCCTGCGTGGTCGCGCCCCAATGCACGTAGCGGCCGGCCTCGCCGCATTGCTTCACCATCTGATGCACCAGGGGAAGGATCGGATAGCCGACGATGTCGGTCTCCTGCCGCAGCAGGTCGAAATCGAGTGCGGCGACGTCGGTCCGTGCGGCGATCTGGTCGGCGGCTTCCTGCGGGATCACGCCGCACGTCGCCTCCGCCTTCGCCAGCGCCACCTCGACCTCGGCATACCGCGCCACCAGCGCAACGTCGGAAAACACCTCGCGCATCTCGGGCGTGCCGAAGGCGTCGCGGAACAACATGGAGTCGAGCACGGTAGTCGAGGCGGGAAAAGCGGGCATGGGCGTTTCTTTATGGTTGGTGTTTTGTGTGGCGGGCAGCTTACGCAGGCCCCGCTGTTCGGCAAAGCCACGGCTTCCGTCATCCCGGGCCGCCCGGAGCTCTAGCCCGGAATGACAAGAGAGAACGTGGCAGGACGACCGGCCCCGGATGTCGCTTCGCTCATCCGGGCTACGCTGGGCCCCTGCCCGCGGCAATCTGGCTCAAATCGCCATATTCCATCCGAAGTGTATTCCCATCCGAAAACAGCATGGCTGCCATCCCGCGATCGTGGTGAACCCGGCTGACCGTTCGGTGGACTCACAGACTTCAAGTCGAAATTCGTTCTGATTTCATCATTTGCCCGATGTCATTGTGAGGTTTGAGTTTTCGACGTGCAGTTTCTGTTCCGGGACCACCTTCTCGATACCGACCGGCGCGAGCTGAGCCGCGAGCAGGTTCCCGTGGCCGTGGAGCCGCAGGTTTTCGACCTCGTCGTCCACCTCATGGAGAACCGCGACCGGGTGGTCAGCAAGGATGAGCTGATCGACAAGATCTGGCACGGGCGCAGCGTCTCCGAATCCACCCTGACCAGCCGGATCAACGCGGCGCGCAAGGCGATCGGCGATAGCGGCGCGAACCAGGCGCTGATCCGCACCATTGCGCGCAAGGGGTTTCGTTTCGTCGGCGCTGTCCAGACGCAGCTCGTCGCGGCCGCGCCGGAGCCGGGCCGTGTCGCCCGGGCGCCGCAGGCGGGGCTCGCACTGCCCGAACGTCCCGCGATCGCCGTGCTGCCGTTCACGAATATGAGCGGCGACCGCGAGCAGGACTATTTTTCCGACGGCATCAGCGAGGACATCATCACCGCGCTGTCGAAGCTACGCTGGTTCTTCGTCGTCGCCCGCAACTCCTCCTTCGTCTACAAGGGCCGCGCCGTGCACATGCACGAGGTCGCGCGCGAGCTCGGCGTA
Source organism: Bradyrhizobium sp. CCGB01 (assembly GCF_024199795.1). Lineage (NCBI taxonomy): Bacteria > Pseudomonadati > Pseudomonadota > Alphaproteobacteria > Hyphomicrobiales > Nitrobacteraceae > Bradyrhizobium > Bradyrhizobium sp. CCGB01. The sequence continues at coordinate 1,079,480 of NZ_JANADK010000001.1, read as the reverse complement.
CGCTACGTCCTCGAGGGCAGCGTGCGGCGGAGCGGCGAGCGCCTGCGCATCTCGGCGCAGCTCAACGACGTCTCGACCGGCAGCCATCTCTGGGCCGAACGCTACGACCGCGAGCTTGCCGACATCTTCGCCGTGCAGGACGAGATCACCGAGGCGATCGTCGCCGCGATCGAGCCGCAGCTCTATACCGCCGAGAGTTTTCGCGCCCAGCAGAAGCCGCCGGGCAGCCTGGATGCCTGGGACCTCGTGATGCGTGCGCTGTCGCACTACTGGCGCATCACGCGCGAGGACAATGCCGTCGCGCAAGGACTGCTGGAACAGGCAACCGCGATCGATCCCGCCTATGGCAAGGCGCTGGGTCTGCTCGCGACCAGCCATATCTTCGGCGCGCATATGGGCTGGGCCGACATGGCCATGACCGTGCCGGTCGCCGAACGCGCGGCGCTCGCGGCGGTGGAAGCCGACCGCGAGGACGCCTGGGCTCATCACGGTCTCGCCTATACTTACTTGTTCCGCCGCCGCTTCGACGACGCGCTGGCGGAGTTCGAGCTGGCGCTGCAACTCAATCCGAATTTTGCGATGGCGCACGCGTTTTACGGCGTGACGCTGTGCTACGCGGGGAGGTGGCAGGACGGCGATGCCGCCGCGCGCCGCGCGCTGCGGCTGAGCCCGCGCGATCCGCTCGCGGCGATCTATTGCGGCGTTGCCGCCTATGCCCAGTTCATCGGCCGCAATTATGAGGCATCGATCCAGATGGCGCGGGAATCGATGCGGCAGCGCGCCGATTTCGTCGGCGCCCATCGCGTGCTGACGGCAGCCGCCGGCATGTCGGGTGATCCCCAGCTCGCGGCTTCCGCGCTGCAGGGCCTGCAACGCACCCAGCCCGGCATCTCGCTCGCCTGGCTTACGCGCGAGCTGCCGATGCTGCGGGAACAGGATCGCGAGCACTATCTGGAAGGGTTTCGGCGCGCGGGGATGAGGTAGCTCGCGCCACACGGACAGTGCGCCCTCTCCCGCTGTGGGGGAGGGTGGATTCGATGCGAAGCATCGAAGCCGGGTGAGGGGTCCTATCCTCACGAGCGGTCTTGCAAGTGGAGAGAGAACCCCTCATCCGGCGCTTCGCGCCACCTTCTCCCACAAGGGGAGAAGGAAGAAAGCTACTCCTGCATCATCTCGCCGCTGCCGCCGAACTCGGCCGGAAAGTCCTTCAGCTTGGGCAGGCCGTCGCGCATCGGCAGCACCGTCTCGGAATAGTTGACGTGGACGCCGGGCGCGAAGGCGAGCGTGGGAATGGTGGCGGTGAAGACGTCGATCAGGTCGAGCGGCGGATGATTGGTCATGAGATGGCCGCCGCACTTCTTGCAGTATTTGCGCTGGCTGAGCGGGGTCTTGGCAAAGGTCTCGACATGCTGGGCGCCTTCGGTGATGCGCACGGCTTCGGGCTTCCACAGGCTGAAGGCGTTCACCGGCCCGCCCGACCACGAGCGGCAGGAGCGGCAATGGCAATAGCCCATCGCCGCCGGCTCGCCCGTAACCTCGATCGTGACCGCGCCACAGAAGCAGTTTCCGACATGTTTCATTTGGTCGTCTCCGTTGATGAAGATTGGAAATCCTCTCCCCGTTCCTGTTCGCCGAAGTCTCGGCGAAGGCGGTTGCGGTGAGAGGCATCGGGGCGAGGAGGACTCACCCCGAGAAAACGTGAATGGCTGAAAGTCCGGCAAGATCCGTTACGCGCGCCGGTTCCGTCGCGCATCCTCCTTTCGGTGGACGCGCGCGGAGAGAAGCGTGAATTATACTGACCTTCGCCAGGGAATAAGCATCGACACCCGTTGTTTGTACTGCCGGTATTCGTCGCCGAAGAGATCGACGAGATCGTGCTCCTCCAGCGCGATGCCGACGAAGATGTAGAGCGTGGTTACGACCGCAAACAGCAGATGACCCACGGTCATGACCGGCGCCGCCCAGAACGCGATGATGAAGCCGAGATAGATCGGATGACGAACGAACTTGTAGAACAGCGGCGTCTTGAAGCGCGGCGGCGCCGCCTCCTTACCCACGAGATGGTCGGTCACCTGGTGCAATCCGAACAACTCAAAGTGATTGATGATGAAGGTCGAGCTGAACACCAGCACCCAGCCCGCGAGGGACAACGTGACCAGCGTCACGGCGAGATCCGGGTTTCCGACATCCCATACGACTGCGGGCAGCGGACGCCACTGCCAGAACAGGAGGAGCAGCGACAGGCTTGCAAACAGCACATAGGTGCTGCGCTCGACCGGCTGGGGGACGAACTGGGTCCACCATGCCTTGAACTGCTTGCGCGCCATCACGCTGTGCTGGACGGCGAACAGCGTCATCAGCAGGAGATTGATGATGACGGCTTCGGCCGTCGGCGTGTCGGTTCCGGTGTCGATGGTCTTCGGCACCACCAGCCCCATGACGAAGCCGATGGCGTAGAGAATGGTGACGAAAAACACGAGATATGCCGCAATTCCGTACAGAAAGGCGATGAACTTGAAAATGCGCGAGCCCGCAACCTCCGGGCCGATGGAATGAACCTGGTGATCAAGTTGAGACATGGAACGCTCCGTTGTGCCGAGGCATCGGCACTGTTTGGTCTTCGCACCATGCCGGAACGGACGGGTCCGGACTTTCGCAGACGGTTGATTTTCGCCTGAGACGACTTTGATTTTTGCTTGAGACGACAGGAACGTGCGATTTCTCTTTGAAAACAACGTGCTCGACGGCGACCTGCGAGAGCTGACCTGCGGCGGCGCGGCCGTGCCGCTGCAGCCGCAGGTGTTCGATCTGCTGCTTTACCTCGTCGCGCAGCGCGCCCGGGTGGTCAGCAAGGATGACCTGATCAGCCAGATCTGGAGCGACCGTATCGTCTCGGATTCCGCCCTGAACAGCCGGATCAACGCCGCGCGAAAGGCGCTTGGCGACGACGGCGCGACGCAGCGGCTGATCAAGACAATTCCGCGCAAGGGCTTTCGCTTCGTCGGCGAGGTCCGGGAAGATGTGGTAGCGACGCCTGCGCCGGCGGAACCCGGCCCTGCCCCGGTGCGCGCCGTGGCGGAGCGCCCGGCGATCGCGGTGCTCGCCTTCGAGAACATGAGCGGCGATCCGGCGCAGGAATATTTCGGCGACGGCATCAGCGAGGACATTCTCACCGCGCTGTCGAAGCAGCGCTGGTTCATGGTGATCGCCCGCAATTCGTCCTTCACCTACAAGGGACGCGCGGTCCACATCCGGCGTATCGCCGAGGAGCTCGGCGTCCGCTACGTCGTCGAAGGCAGCGTGCGCAAGGCGGACAACCGCGTCCGCATCACCGCGCAGCTCAACGACGCCACCACGGGCAGCCATCTCTGGGCCGAGCGCTACGACCGCGAGCTGATCGACGTCTTCGCGGTGCAGGACGAGATCACCAACGCAATTGCCGCGGCGATCGAGCCGCAGATCCATGCGGCGGAGAATTTTCGCGCCGACCGCAAGCCGCCCGCGAGCCTGGATGCCTGGGACCTGTTGATGCGTGCCCTGTCGCATTACTGGCGGGTGACGCGGCAGGACCACGAGGCCGCGGGGGCGCTGCTGCAACGCGCCATCGACATCGATCCGAGCTACGGCCAGGCGCTGTCGGTACTGGCGGTGAACCACATGTTCGGCGTGCATCTCGGCTGGGCCGAGCTTGCCGCGGTGGCGCCGGCCGCGGAAGCCGCCGCGCTCACTGCTGTGCGCTGCGATCATGAGGATGCCTGGGCGCATGCCGCGCTCGGCAGCGTCTTCTTCTCGACGCGCAGGCTTGCGGACGCGCTGTCGGAGTTCGAGCAGGCGCTCGCGCTCAATCCGAACTTCTCGCTGGCGCAGGGCTATTATGCGCTGGCGCTGTCCTATGCCGGACGATCGAAGGATTCATTCGAGGCGGCGCAAAAGGCGATCCGGCTCTCACCGCGCGATCCATCACTGGCGATCTATCACGGCATCGCCGGCTATGCGCGCTTCACGGAACGGCGCTATGACGAGGCCATCGCGCTCGCGCGCGAGGCGATCCGCCACCGCGGCGACCTCACCGGCGCCTACCGCGTGCTCGCGGTGTCCGCCGGCATGACCGGCGACGGCGCGCTCGCGGAGATGGCGCTGGGCGAGCTCCGTCGCACCCAGCCCAACATCTCGCTACGCTGGATCGCGACGCAATTGCCGTGGGCCAATGAGGCCGATCGCGAACATTATCTGGAGGGCTTCCGCCGCGCCGGGTTGAGGTAGAGCTTGCGCGGCAGCACTACATCGCGCGCGCTCGGCGCAGATGGACGATGACGTCGAGCCGCGCGATCTCATGGCCGGGCAACGGGTCCGGCACCTTGCTGAAGGCCAGCCCGCCCGCGACGTCGACCAGCAAATCCTCGCCTTCCAGATAGAAGTGCGGATGCACGGACGTGTCGGTGTCGAAGAACGACTTGATACCGTCGGCCGCGATCCGGCGCAGCAGGCCGGCCTCGGTGAACTGGTTCAGCGTGTTGTAGACCGTCGCGAGCGACAGTCGCAGATTGGCGGCCGTCGCCTCGTCGTAAAGGCCTTCCGCGGTGACGTGACGGCAATCGCCGAGAAGCAGCATTCGGGCGAGCGCCAGACGATGGCGCGTCGGCCGCAAGCCGGCATCGCAAAGCAATTGCGCGCAACGCGCCACGGCCTCGTCCGCGAGCTGCGCGGCGACATCGTCCGTGTCCGCTTCAGGAAGGGTCGAGAGAACGTCCATCGCCGCTGCGTCTCGCGGTTGACAGGGGCGCACATAACTCGCGCGTCCCGCCATCAGATCGCAGAAGCGGCGCGTTCGCTTTGATCCGGATCAAATTCGCAGACGCTCCGCTACTTCGCTTTCGCCTGCATCGGCTTCAGCGCCGGCACGGCCGCCCATTCCTTGTCGGCGCGGGGGCCGTTGAGATCACCGGTGAGGCCGACGAGCTGGCCGGCCTGGACGTCGAGGGTCTGCTGCCAGGTCTGGGTCTGGCACAGGAACTTGATCAGGCAGCCCTTGAGCTTGAGGCGGTCGGCGGATTCGCGCCACAGCGAGACGGAATAGGACTTGCCGTCCTCGGCATTGTAGATGTCGCCGGCAAACCGTCCCTCCGGCGTCGCCTGCAAGCCCATGATGAGCTGATGGCCGAGCAGCGCGCGGGCACGCTTGTCGGGATCGGGATTCTCCTTGTCACGATAAGGCTCGCCGCGCTTGTCGGCCGGCTCCTTCATCCAGACGATGAAACCGCAGATGCGGTCGCGCGACGGCCCGCAGCGCTCGAGCCTGATGCGCGCGCGGCCGTCCTCGACCAGCCAGGTGCCGCTGGGATCGGTCGACGCGGCGGCGCCGGCGCGGCCGCCAAGGGCCATCATCGCGATCGTGATCGCGACACGCAGCACGAAGCGAAGGAAGAAATGCATCAGCAGCACCTTTGGTTGGGTGGGTTACGGCGTCAGTTCAGCTGCGCCATGAGCGCATCGGCGCCTTTGTCGAGGCCGGCAGTGGCGGCGGCGAGCGAGCCGGCAGTGGCCTTGATGTCGTAGGCAGCAGGGTATTGCTTGGTGACGTAGGCCAAGAGCAGGCGCGCGGTCTGCGCGTCGAAGATCTCGACGCCGTAGATGACCGAGCCGGTCATGGTGCCCTCGCCGTCTCGCGCGGCCTGCACGCCATTGTAGACCGCGCCGGCAAGATCGAAGCGGGAGAGCGTGCCGAGCACCGGCGTGTTGGCGACGGCGCCGGTCAGCGACAGCCTGATCCGCAGCGTCGCCGGCCCCCGCTCGCGCACGAGCGTGAAGCGACCGCGCAGCTTGTCGGCAAAGCCATTCTGCATGTAGGCGGCAAGCGTCGCCTTGTCCTTGTCGGACATGTCGCCGAACTGGTGATCCCGGCCGCGATAGACCACGACCGGTTCGAGGATCACTTTGTTATAAGCGCGCCAGTCGACCGGCGTGGAGTAGCGGTAGGGCACGCGGCCGGAGGCATCCGACTTGTCCGGGGCCATGTAGGCCGAGGACGCCATGTCCGAATAGGGCACGGGCGCCACCGTGGCGCAGCCCGCGACGGCCGCGCCAAGCAGCAGTGTTCCCAGACCGCGCAAGGCGATCGAGCGATCCATTTCAGACTCCTCTAGCGGCTTTCAGGAACGGCCAGCTCTCGTGAAGGGCGATGGAAACCGCAGCCGCGTACGGGACCAGACGCGGCTGCGGCGCTCACGATCGCCGGCCCAAGGCTTCGTCCGGGGCCATTTCAGAAGCCTCGGGCCGTCTCAGTGTCTCTATTTATAAAACCGACCGGGCGGTTTGTAAAGTTCAAAAACGAAGATCTGGCACATTTGGCCGCAGGCGCGGCTTTGGGCAGCGATCAGCAGGACATCGTTAACGATGAATCAGGCGCGCTTACGCGCCGCCGCGCTCTTCGGCGCAGCGCCTGCGCGCGGCTTGGCCGGCTTTTCCAGCGCGCGCCACTGGCTATCGTCGAGCAGGCGCGCAAACAGGCGCTCGCGCTCCGCCTTCGGCAGCGGCGACATGCCGAACAGCTCGCTGAGGAGGAGACCTCGCGCAGCCGCCCAACGCAACAATGCGAGATCCGGGTCAGTGGCCTCGGCCTTGATCGCAGCGATCGTCTTGACGTCGCTCTCGCGCGGCAGCGCCATCAGGTCGGGGTTTTCGACCATCGCGGCCAACAGCGCGAGCGCCGCCGAATCCGGCGTGTTGGCGGCCTCCCGCACCGTCGCGATCTCGGTGGCAAGTTCGGGGTTTTCGGACTCCGCACGCGCCTTCGCGCGGTAGGGCGTCGAGAATTGCTCGAAGCGCACCATCTGGCGCTCGAGCAGCGCCTTCAGCACCGCCTCCTTGGTGCGGAACTGATGCATCACGCCGCCTTTGCTGAGGCCGCTCTCACGCGCGATCGCATCGAGCGTCAGCCTGCCCGGCCCGTCGCGCGCGATGATGGCGAGCGCCGCGTCGAGCGCAGCATTGCGGGATCGTTCGGAACGGCTGGCATTGTCCATGCCGACTTGTCTCCTTGACAAGACAATGAATCAAGTGAAAACAGGACGCGCTGTACATTTTTTGTGCGAACACTGTCGCGACTTTCATCTTGCGGCGCCGAACGAGACTATGTGAGCCTCGCTCCCGGATGGGGACTGGGATGGGCCGGCCGTCGCTTTGCGCGCGAGGACGTCGCGAAGCGTTTTCGGCTGGTCTCGCTTGAGAAAGATACGACATGCCAAAACGAGTGTTGCTTGGTCTCCTCCTGGCTTGCGGCCTCGCGGCCCCGGCTCTGGCGCAAGAGCCGAAGACGGGGGGCGTGATCAACGCCGTGATCCAGCCCGAGCCGCCCGGCCTGATGCTTGCAATGATCCAGAACGGTCCGACCCAGATGGTGTCGGGCAATATCTTCGAAGGCCTGCTGCGCTACAGCCCCAAGCTCGAGCCGCAGCCGGAGCTCGCCGAGAGCTGGAGCGTCAGCGAGGACGCCAAGACCTACACATTCAAGCTCAGGAAGGGCGTCACCTGGCATGACGGCAAGCCCTTCACCGCTGCCGATGTGCTGTTCTCGGTCGAGATGCTGAAGCAGACGCATGCGCGCGCCCGCAACAACCTCGCCCAGGTCGACAAGGGCGAGGCACCCGACGACTACACCGTCGTGTTCACGCTGAAGCAGCCGTTCGGCCCGTTCCTCGGCATCTTCGAGGTCGGCTCGATGCCGATGGTGCCGAAGCATCTCTATGAAGGCACCGACTTCAAGACCAACCCCTACAACAACGCGCCGGTCGGCACCGGCCCCTTCATGTTCAAGGAGTGGCAGAAGGGCTCGTTCATCCGCCTGGTCAAGAATCCGAACTATTACGAGAAGGGCAAGCCCTATATCGACGAGATCTACTGGCAGATCATCCCCGACGCCGCTGCGCGCTCGGTGGCCTACGAGACCGGCAAGGTCGACGTGCTGCCCGGCGGCTCGGTCGAGAATTTCGACGTTCCGCGCCTCTCCAAGCTGAAGGACACTTGCGTCACCGGCGCCGGCTGGGAGTTCTTCTCACCGCTGGCCTGGCTGTGGCTGAACAACCGCCAGGGTCCGCTCGCGGACAAGCGGGTGCGGCAGGCGATCATGTTCGCGATCGACCGCGACTTCGCCAAGGACGTGATCTGGAACGGGCTCGGCAAGGTCGCGACCGGCCCATCCGCCTCGACCATCAAATACTACACGCCCGATGTGCCGAAGTACCCCTACGATCCCGCCAGGGCCAAGGCGCTGCTGAAGGAAGCCGGCTACAAGGGCGAGAAGATTCGCCTGCTGCCGCTCGCCTATGGCGAGACCTGGCAGCGCTGGGGCGAAGCCGTGAAGCAGAACCTCCAGGACGTCGGCATGAACATCGAGACCATCGCCACCGACGTCGCCGGCGGCAATCAGAAGATCGGCGACTGGGACTACGACATCGCCTTCACCTATCTCTACCAGTACGGCGATCCCGCGCTCGGCGTCGGCCGCAACTACGTCTCCAGCGCCATCGCCAAGGGCCAGGTGTTCAACAACGTCGAGGGCTACTCCAATCCGGAGATCGACAAGCTGTTCGCCGACGGCGCGGTCGCGACGCCGGATTCAAAGCGCAAGGAGATCTACGAGAAGGCGCAGAAGATCCTGGTCGAGGACGTGCCGGTGGCCTGGATGCTCGAGCTGCAATTCCCGACCATCACGCGCTGCAAGGTCAAGAACCTGATCACCACCGGGATCGGCGTCAACGACGGCTTCAAGGACGCATGGCTCGACAAGTGAGCGCGGCGGGTGAGGGGGAGTCTCCGCAAGGGCAACTCTCACCGTCCTCGCGGAGAGTCCCCCTCACCCCGACCCTCTCCCCGCAAGCGGGGCGAGGGAGGCGCACCGTCTCTATGGCTACAGGTCACCTCACAAAGATAACTCTCTAGATGCTCTCCTTCGTTGCTCAGCGTGTCCTGAAGGGCGTGATCGTCCTGCTCGCGATCGTGGTCCTCAATTTCTTCCTGATCCGGCTTGCGCCCGGCGATCCCGCCGTCGTGATGGCGGGCGAAGCCGGTGCCAGTGACCAGGTATTCGTCAAGCAGCTCCGGGAAAAGTTCGGCCTCGACAAGCCGCTGCCCGAGCAGCTCTTCATCTACGTCAAGGGCGTCGTCACCCTCGATCTCGGCTTCTCCTTCCGCCAGCAGGCGCCGGTGTCGAAGCTGATCATGGAACGGCTGCCGGCAACGCTCTTGCTGACGCTGACGGCATTCGCGATCTCGCTCATGCTCGGCGTTCTCTTCGGCACCTTCGCCGCGCGCTTTGCCGGAACCTTCCTCGACACGGCCATCACCGTCTTCGCGCTGATCTTCTACGCCATGCCGATCTTCTGGGTGGCCCTGATGGGTATCCTGCTGTTCTCGGTCACCATGGATTGGCTGCCGAGCTTTGGTTACGAGACGGTCGGCGCCAACCTCACCGGCTTAGCCCACGCGGTCGACGTCGCAAAGCATCTGATCATGCCGGCGATGACGCTCGGCCTGTTCTTCATGGCGACCTACACCCGGATGACGCGCGCCTCGATGCTGGAGGTGAAACGCCTCGACTTCGTCAAGACGGCGCGCGCGAAAGGCCTCTCCGACGCCGTGATCCAGCGCCGCCACGTGCTGCGCAACGCGCTGCTGCCCGTCGTGACGCTGGCCGGCGTGCATTCCGGCACGCTGATCGGCGGCGCCGTCATCACCGAGACCGTCTTCGCCTGGCCCGGCATCGGCCGCCTGATGTACGACGCGCTGTTCCAGCGGGACTACAATCTGCTGCTCGGCGTCTTCGTGATCTGCTCCGCCATGGTGCTGATCTTCAACCTCATCACCGACCTGGTCTACCGCCTGGTCGACCCGCGCATCGAATTCGCCTCATGAAACAGTTCTGGAAATCGATGCTGAAGAGCCCGAGCGGCGTCATCGGGCTCATCATCCTGGTTCTCGCGATCTCGGTCGCGGTGTTCGGGCCGATGCTGTTCCCGAACTCGCCCTGGCGCATGGTGCAGCGGCCGTTCCTGCCGCCGTTCACGCTCTCGACCGTGCCGCTCGGCACCGACGCGCTCGGCCGCGACGTGTTCGCCGGCATGATCTTTGGCGCACGCGTCTCGCTGCTGGTCGGCCTCGTCTCCACGCTGGTCGCGCTGGTGGTCGGCGTTCCCATCGGCGCCATGGCCGGCTATTTCGGCGGCAAGGTCGACGACGCCCTGATGCGCTTCACCGAGTTCTTCCAGACCATTCCGAGCTTCGCGCTCGCGATCGTGCTGGTCGCGATCCTGCAGCCCTCGATCTATTCGATCGTGGCCTCGATCGCGGTGGTGAGCTGGCCGCCGGTCGCCCGCCTCGTGCGCGGCGAGGTGCTGTCGCTGCGCACGCGAGAATATGTCCAGGCCGCCGTCGTCACCGGCCAGAGCAACACCTGGATCATCCTGCGCGAGATCCTGCCCAACGCGCTGTCGCCGGTGATCGTGCTGGCCTCGCTGATGGTCGCGACCGCGATCCTTCTGGAATCCTCGCTGGCGTTCCTCGGGCTCGGCGACCCCAACCTGATCTCCTGGGGTTACATGGTCGGCGCCGGCCGCACGGTGATCCGCCAGGCCTGGTGGATCACGGTGTTTCCCGGCGTCGCCATCCTGATCTCGGTGCTTGGCCTCAATTTGATCGGCGAAGGCCTCAACGACGCGCTCAATCCGCGCCTGTCGCGGGAGGGACGCTGACGATGACCGCCCCGCCCGCTGTCTCCATCAAGAACCTCAAGGTCGCGCTGCCGAAGGGTGCCGAACGTCCGTTCGCCGTCGACGGCGTCTCGCTCGATCTGCGGCCCGGCAAGATCGTCTGCGTCGTCGGCGAATCCGGCTCCGGCAAGTCGATGTGCGCGCATGCGCTGATGGGACTTCTGCCTGACACGGTGTCGGTCACGTCAGGCGAGATCCAGTTCGAAGGCCGCGACCTGCTCAAGCTCGATGACGACGGCTGGCGCGATCTGCGCGGCCGCCGGCTCGCGATGATTTTTCAGGAGCCGATGACCGCGCTCAATCCGCTGATGCGGATCGGCGACCAGATGGCCGAGATGTTCGAGGCGCACGGCCTGCTGACGCCGAAGGAGCGGCGCGCAAAGGCGCTGTCGCTGGCGCGCGAGGTCGGCCTGCCCGACCCCGAGCGCATCGTGCGCGCCTATCCGCATCAGCTCTCCGGCGGCCAGCGCCAGCGCGCCATGATCGCGATGGCGCTCGCGCTCGAGCCCGCGGTGCTGGTCGCGGACGAGCCGACCACCGCGCTCGACGTCACCACACAGGCGCAGATCCTGAAGCTGATCCGCAACCTCCAGCGCAACCGCAACATGGCGGTGATGTTCATCACCCATGATTTCGGCGTGGTCGCCGACATCGCCGACCAGGTCGTGGTGCTCAGGCACGGCAAGGTCGTGGAGGAAGGCCCGGCCGCTGCCGTCTTCAGCGAACCGCAGCACGACTACACCAAGGCGCTGCTCGCCGCCGTACCGTCGATGGATCCGCCGTTGCGAGAGGCCCTCGACGATCAGGCCAGGGCCGTCGAGGTGATCGGGCTGGACAAGACCTACGTCACCTCAGGCGGCTGGTTTCGCGAGGACCGCCGCGTCGATGCCGCACGCGAGGTCAATTTCAACATCCTCAAGGGCGAGACGCTGGGCCTCGTCGGCGAATCCGGCTCCGGCAAATCGTCGGTGGCGCGGCTCGTGATGCGGCTGATCGAAGCCGATCGCGGCACGGTGCGGATCGGCGAGACGGATCTCACAAAACTCTCGGGCAAGGCGCTGCGCGCCGAACGCCACCGCATCCAGATGATCTTTCAGGATCCATTTGCCTCGCTCAATCCGCGGCGCAAGGTCGGCCACATCATCGCCGACGGTCCGATCGCAGCCGGCACCGATCCGAAGGCCGCGTTCGACCGCGCCCGTGATCTCCTCAAGATGGTCGGGCTGGACGCCGGCGCACTCGACCGCTACCCGCATGAATTCTCGGGCGGCCAGCGTCAGCGCATCGGCATCGCGCGCGCGCTCGCGCTCGAACCCGAGATCATCGTCGCCGACGAAGCCGTCTCCGCGCTCGACGTTTCCGTGCAGGCGCAGGTGCTGAGATTGCTCGAAGACCTCAAGGCGCGGCTTGGCCTCTCGATGCTGTTCATCACCCACGATTTGCGTGTTGCCGCGCAAATCTGCGACCGCATCGCGGTGATGCAGCGCGGCGCCATCGTCGAGCTGAAGCCGACCGCGCAGCTGTTCGCCGCGCCGGAGCACGCCTATACGCGCGAGTTGCTCGCGGCGGTGCCGGGCCGGAAGGAACGCGCGCCAGCGGCGTGAAACGAGCGGTATCTGGTTCTGACTCGCAGCCGATATTTGGCCGATTTCCGCTAGGAACAGCGCAGTCACGCGCTTGTTATGCTTCATCACCGCCGCTCCAGCTTCAAAGCTGCAAGCGGCGTCCCTATATGCATGGCATGATATTCATCATCTTATGATGATGCCGACCAACGTTTGGAGCGAACATGGGCGAAGTCATTCAGTTTGTCTCGAAGTCCGAGCGCGAGCGAGAGCGCCTCATTCGGGAAGCGCGTGCGATCTATGACAGCATCTTCCCGCCGGCCGATCTGGCGAGCGATCAGCAGGCCGGAGCCGGTGCTCGTCGCAGCGACGGGGGTAACCGCCCGTGATCAAGATCATTGCCGTGCTCTGTAGCCTCGCCTCTCCGACCAATTGTCACGAGCAGATCGTCACCACGTCGGACTTCGCTCAGGTCTCGGTGCAGTCCTGCCTGATGGGTGCACCACAACTCGCCGAGTGGATGAACCAGCATCCGGCCGAGCGTCTGGCCGCATGGCGCTGCGTGATCGGCCAGCAGGCCGGCAGAGGCATCTGAGGCGTGCGAAGCCGCCGCTGACCGGAGCGGCGCGATCCGATTGAACCGTGACGAGCAGGCATCGCCAAGCTAGGATGGCGCAGCTGCTTGGCAGAGGGGAAGCCGGATGGAGGTCGCCAGCCTCGTTCTTCCCGTGTTCGCAATCATCGTCACCGGCTGGCTTGCCGGCGAACTCGGTTATCTCTCCCGCTCGCTTGCGGACGCGCTGGTGCATTTTGCCTACAATGTGGCGATGCCGGCGCTGCTGATCGTCACGATCGCCCAGGAGCCGGCGCGCAACCTGCTGGAATGGCGCTTCCTGCTCGCTTTCGGAGGCGGCTCCCTCGTCTGCTTCGCGCTGGTCTTCCTGGCGGTGCGCACGGGTGGCAAGCACGATCTCGCCAGCAGCACGATCCATGGAATGGCCGCGGCGATGACCAATACCGGCTTCGTGGCGCTCCCGATCCTGCACGCGATCTACGGCCAGCCCGCCGTCTTGCCCGCCGCAGTGGCGACGGTGTTCGTCGCCGGCGTGATGTTTCCGCTCACAGTCATTCTGCTGGAAAGGAACGCGCGCGGCCCTGCGCATTCCGCCGGACTGGTGAAACAGATCCTGCTCAATCCGATGGTCCTGTCGACGCTCATCGGCCTCATCTGGGCGATCACCGGCTTGCCGATTCCTTCACCGGTCGCGGCCTATCTGAACATGATCGCCGCCGCGCTCACGCCGTGCGCGCTGTTTGCCATCGGGCTCGGCCTGTCGGTCGACGGCCTGCGATCCAACCTGAAGGCGTCGTTCGCGCTCGCGGCCGTGAAGCTGGTGGTGATGCCGTTGATCGTCTACGGACTTTGCGTGGCCACTGGCCTCAATCCCCTCTACACGGTCGCCGCCGTCATATGCGCGGCCGTGCCGACGGCGAAAACCGTGTATGTGCTGGCGCACGAACACAAGGTCGAGGAGAAGCTGGTCGCGGCCACCGTTTCGGTCACGACGATGCTGTCGGTCGCAACGTTGCTGGTCGCGCTCTACCTGCTCTCCGGCCTCCCGGCCGGCACGCGTTGACGGTCACCGGTCGCGCCTTGGCCAAATGCTCTCTGGCGAAATGCTCTCTATCTCGTGGTGTTGTTCCATGTCGGCACCGAATTGGTCACGCCGACCGACGGCCAGTTGTACGTTCCGACCGAAGGCGCCGTGACCGTCCCGACCGTCTGTCCGGACGATCCGTAGGAGGTCCTCGGCTGCGCCACCGGCGATCCGGCGCCGCTATAGGTAGGGGCTATCACGCCCGTGCTGTGATGCCGGCTCGGCCGGGCCTTCTTGGCTTCAGCCGCGAACGGCGCGGCAAGCAGTCCGATAGTGATGAGTGCGGCAATGGCGGGTTTGATGCTTGTCATGAGGGGTTCCCTTCATTCGCTGCGGGCCCATTGTGCCAAGTGTTCATTCGTCGAAAAATGTCCATAGGCCGCCGTTCATAACTCCGTGCACGCCCGAATGTGCCCGCCCCGGCCACGCGCCGTGGTCATCGTCGCTTCGGGCGACACGCCTTGCGGCCATGTCGCTCCTTCACCTTTGCGACCGAGTGCATCAGCTCCTTGAAGGCGACGATCGCCTCGTCGTCGGCGAGCGCGTGTTCGGGCCGCGACTCCAGATGCTCGACCACGACCAGAAGCGCGTCCGCGATCTGTCCGATCTGCTTGCCATAGCCGGCGACATCCGACAGCACGTCCTTCTCGACATCTGGCGCCGAGGATTGCCCCACCGTGATGTTGACGAGGCCGAACTGGCCGCCGGCGGGACTGAAGAACGACGGATAGATGGACTGGACGACATCCCCCGACAGGGGCAGCTTGAACACGGGCATGCGATTCCCCTCGCTGAGCTCGACCGGCACGGACACACTATCACGATCGTGCCCGCCTTCGGATGGACCCGAATCAGCGCTAGTGCATTGCCTGCAGTGACTTCCCTGGACGCAAGCAGCATGACCGGCCCCGAACTGAAGCAGCTCCGCAAAGACCTCTCCGATGCCCTCGAGCGCAAGCTCACCGCGGCCGACATGGCAAAGCTTTGCGGACTGCCGGAGAAGGGCGGCGCCGACACCATCAGGCGCTGGGAGGTGAGCGGGCCGACGCCGTCCGCGACCAAGGTGCTGCGGGTGCTCGCGATGGCGAGCGATCGCTATCCGATCATGGAGAAGTTCGACATCTTCGATCGCCACGACGTGCGCGAGGAAGACCGGCCCGCCAAGCGCGCGGCCTTCCGCGAGCAGATGCGCGATGAAGCGCGGCGGCGTCTTGGTTAACGAGATACGCGCGCGAGTTACCAAAGACGCGCGAAGTTAAGCCTTCCTTCACCACTTCTTAAGCCGGCATTAAGTACGAAAATCATTTGCAGCCCAATAAGTTAGGTTGGCTGCCGCTGTGCCACGCATGTGACAGCATTTTCGTCAAAAGCGAGCTATCTGCAAAACCAACGACGGCGCGGGAAGCGCGCCTGCCGGGGACCAAAGTGCTGGAGTTCAAGACGATGAAGAAGATTTTGTTTGCGACCGTTGCCCTGCTCGTGGTGAGCGCCGCCGCGCCGGCCGTCGGCGCCGATCTCGGCAACCGCAACTACTACAAGGCGCCCGCGCCGGCCTATGCCGCGCCGATCTACAACTGGACCGGCTTCTATATTGGTGGCCATGTCGGCGGTGCCTTCTCCAGCGACAACAATTTCAACGGCCTTTCCACCGGCAACAACGGCAATGGCCGTTTCCTCGGCGGCGTGCAGGTCGGGGCGGACTGGCAGTTCAATCCGAACTTCGTGGTCGGCGTCGAAGGCCAGTATTCCTGGCTCTCCGGCAGCGTCGGCGCGGTGTTTCCGGGCGGCATCGCCTACACCAACGACCAGCGTGGCCTCGGCTCGATCACCGGCCGCGTCGGCTACACCTGGGGTCCGGGCCTGCTCTACGTGAAGGGCGGCTACGCCTATTCGGACAACAACGAGAAGGTGACGGTTGCCGGCGTGCCGACCGCCTTCCTCATCACCGGCGATCACCGCAACGGCTACACCGTCGGCGCCGGCCTCGAATACATGTTCGCTCCGAACTGGTCGGCCAAGGCCGAGTATCAGTACTACAATTTCGGCGACGCGAGCTTCACCGGCGGTCCGCTGGCGGGCACCGGCAGCTTCACCACCGACGATCACACCATCAAGGCGGGCGTCAACTACCGCTTCAACTGGGCCAATTCGGCGGTCGCGCGCTACTGATCGCGCCTCAAAAATCTCCTTGCCAACGAGGGCCGGCAACTCTGCCGGCCCTTTCTTTTTTCGCTGTGCGGAACGAACGCAACCGATTGTGCAACTTGCGATTTTTTAACCCGGCCAAAGGATACTCCGCGGCGAAAATATAAAGATCAGGCGTGGGGGAATTTCGATGGCGATCCGTCTTGGTGGCTTTCCTGGCCGTGTCCTCGGCCGTTTCAAGCCTCGCTTCAAGATGCCGAAATGGGGCGTGCGCGGCAGCCTTTTCGCCGCCTTCGCATTGATCGCGGGCATGGGCCTCGTGATCGCAGCCGGCGCCGGCTTCGTGTTCAATCATCTCGGCGCGACCATGATGGATCTGAGCGGGCGCGACATTCCGCGCCTCTCCGCCAGCCTGCAGCTCGCCTCTCAAAGCGCGACGCTCGCGGCGCAAGGCCCGGGCCTGCTGGCATCGCCCTCCGACGAGGCGCTGAAGGAACGCACCAAGAGCGTGAAGGACATCCAGCAGCTCGCCATGGCCAAGCTCGGCGAGATCATCGAGCTCGGCGCCGACAAGCAGACCGCAAACGCGCTGCGCGATACCGCCAAGAGCATCGACGAGGCGACCCAGAGCCTGGTGTCGGCTGCCCGCGAACGTCTCGACACCGGCGCACTGCACGACAAGCAGTATGAAGCCCTGCGCAAGGCCCAGCTCGCCTTCGTCGGCGCGGCCGGCCCTGCGATGCTGGACGCACAGACGCGCCTGAACGCGATCCTCGGTGCGGCGGAAGTGTCCGCCGATGATGCCACCGAAGCCGCCCGCACCGTCGCCCAGATCTCGACGATCTCCGCCAACGGCAATCTGATGGCCGCGGACATGATGGCGGCGCTCTCGGCCAACAACAGCGACACGCTGGAGGTGATCGAGAAGGAATTCAAGGCGACGCGCGACCGCGTCAAGTCGAACCTCGAGGATCTCCCGAAGATCCCCTCGATGCAGGCCATGCGCGACGCCGTGCAAAAACTGTTCGCCTTCGGCGAGGGCAAGACCGGCGTGTTCAAGATCCGCCAGAAGGAGCTCGACGCCATCGATTACGGCCAGACCATTCTGGACGAGACCCGCAAGCTCAATGTCGGCCTCGGCATCAGCGTGCAGCAGCTCGTCGACGGCGTGCAGAAGGAGACCAACGCGTCGACCTTCCAGGCGCGCCAGGAGATCTCGCTCGCCACCACGGCGATGCTGGCGCTGGGCGCGCTGATGCTGGTCGGCTCGGCGCTGTTCGTCTGGCTCTATGTCGGCCGCAACATCCTGCGGCGGATTGGCGCCCTGCAACAGTCGATGCAGCTGCTCGCGAACGGCGACCTCGAGACCGAGATCTACCGCTCGAAGCACCACAATGACGAGATCTCGGTGATGGCGAACACGCTGCAAGTGTTCCGCGAGAGCATGATCGAGGCCCGCGCGATGTCGAGCGAGCAGGACAAGGACCGTGTCACCAAGGCCGAGCGTGCCGCGCGCATGGAAGCGAAGATCGCCGAGTTCGAGGGCACGGTGCGCAACGCGCTCGACAACCTCGCGCAGTCGGCCAATTCGATGCAGTCCACCGCGCAGAGCATGTCGAACACCGCCGACCAGTCCAACGCGCTGGTGAACGCAGTCGCGTCCGCCGCGGAGGAGACCTCGGTCAACGTGCAGACCGTGTCATCGGGCACCGAGCAATTGTCCTCCTCCATCGAGGAGATCAGCAAGCAGGTGGTCACCTCGGCCGCGATCGCCAGGAAGGCGGTCGACGAGGCCGGCGCCACCGACACCACGGTGCAGAGTCTCGCCGACAGCGCCAGCCGCATCAGCGTAGTCGTCGACCTGATCCAGACCATCGCCTCGCAGACCAACCTGCTCGCGCTCAACGCCACCATCGAGGCGGCGCGGGCGGGCGAAGCCGGCCGCGGCTTCGCGGTGGTGGCGTCCGAGGTCAAGAGCCTCGCCAGCCAGACCGCGAAAGCGACGGAAGAGATCCGCACCCAGATCGCCAGCATGCAATCGGTCACGACCTCCGCAGTCGGCGCCATCCAGGGCATCGGCCGGATCATCGGCGAGATCAACGACGTGACGACGACGATCGCCGCCGCGGTCGAGGAACAGGGGGCGGCCACCCGCGAAATCGCCCGCAACATCCAGCATGCGGCCGGCGGCACCAGCGAGGTTTCCAGCAACATCGTCGGCGTCTCCACCGCTTCAGCCGAGGCAGGCGCCGCGGCGAGCGAAGTGCTGGGCGCCTCCGACGCGCTCCGCCGCGAAGCCGACATGCTGCGCGGGGAGATCGACGCGTTCCTCAACAACATGCGGGCGGCCTGATCGTCATTCCGGGGCGCCTCGAAGAGGCGAACCCGGAATCTCGCACGACAGTCTCCGGATTCCGGGTTCGCGCTCGCGCGCGCCCCGGAATGACTGCGTTTTTGACGGCCCCAACCGGCACACGGAAAAACGCTGCACGGTATGACCGCCATGCGGAGACCACGACCCGCCCTTTTTCGGCTGGCGCCCCGCCCGTGCTGGGTTTAAGCCGTTAGCATGAGCTCAAAAACCGACACCATGCAGTCCTCGGCCGAGGCCCTGCGTTATCCCTGGGAACAGCATCCCGGCCCCGAACAGGTCGTGGAGATCCGGCCCGGCGTGTTGTGGGCGCGGCTGAAACTGCCGTTCCGCCTCAACCACGTGAACATCTACCTGCTCGCCGACGGCGACGGCTATGCCATGGTCGACGCCGGCTTCGGCAACGAGGAAACGATCGAGGCCTGGACGAAACTGTTCGAGGGGCCGCTGAAGGGCGTCCACATCACACGGCTGATCGTGACGCATTCCCACCCCGACCATGTCGGTCTCGCAGGCTGGATCGTCGAGCGGTTCAACTGCCCGCTGGTGATGTCGCAGGTCGAATATCTGCAATCGGTCTATCACCAGAACCGCGGCACCGAGGAACGGCAGGAAGCGCAGCGACTGTTCTTCCGCCGCCATGGCATGGACGAATCGCTCACCGAAAAGCTGCTAGGCCGCGGCCAGGATTATCTCAAGCGCGTCTCGGTGCTGCCGCCGTCCTACCGCCGCATCTCCCATGGCGACGACGTCGTGATCGGCACGCGCCGCTTCAAGGTGATCACCGGTGGCGGGCACGCGCTCGACCAGGTGATGCTGTATTGCGCCGACGACAAGCTGTTCCTCTCCGCCGACCAGGTGCTGAGCAAGATTTCTCCGAACGTGAGCGTGTGGGCGGTCGAACCCAACCAGAACTCGCTCGGCGAATATCTGGCCTCGCTCGCGAGCCTCACCACCACCCTGCCCTATGACTTGCTGGTGCTGCCCGGCCACGGCGTGCCGTTCTACGGGCTGAAGACCCGCATCAAGCAGCTCGCCGACCATCACGAGGAGCGCTGCCGCCTGATCGCGGAAGCCTGCCGCGAGGTGCCGCAGACCTCGCGCGCCCTGGTGCCTGTCGTGTTCAACAAGCACGTGCTGGACGAGCACCAGATGGGCTTTGCCGCCGGCGAGCTCGTCGCCCACGTCAACTACATGATCGTCGAGGGCCGGCTGACGGCAGAAACAAAGGACGGCGTGCTCCAGTTCCGGACGACGTGAACGCCTACTTCCCTCCCCCCGCAAGCGGGACGAGGGAGCGCACTATCTCAGCCGTGCCACCTCACTTCATATTCGCGATCGCGTGCAGCGCCGCGATGTAGCCGAACGGGCCCAGCCCGCAGATCACGCCGGTCGCCACGAACGAGATCTTGGAGTGGCGATGGTATTCGTCGCGGGCGTGGATGTTGGAGATGTGGACTTCCAGCACCGGGCCTTCGAACGTCTTGATCGCATCCATGATCGAGACCGAGGTGAAGGACAGGCCGGCCGGATTGATGACGATGGCATCGGCGTCCTGCCGCGCCGACTGGATCAGATCGACCAGCACACCTTCATGGTTGGACTGGTGGAAGGCGAGCTTGAGCCCGAGCTTCGCGGCCGCTTCCTCGCAGCCCGCATTGACCTCTGCGAGCGTCGTCGTGCCGTAGATATGCGGCTCGCGGATGCCGAGCATATTGAGGTTGGGACCGTTGAGGATCATCACGCGCTTCATGGGAAGGTCCTTTGAGAGTTAACCACCGAACCACTTCGCCGGGCCGGTGACGAGAACGGGAAACAGCGTCAGCAAGGCTAGCACGACAAGCTGCGCGATCATGAAGGGCCAGACGCCGCGGATCAGATCGTCCATCGAGACGCGGGAGACGCCGGCGACGACGTTGAGCACGACGCCGACCGGTGGCGTGATCAGGCCGATGGCGTTGTTGATGATGAAGAGCACGCCGAAATAGACGGGGTCGATACCGGCCTGCTTGACAATCGGCATCAGGATCGGCGTCAGGATCAGGATCGTCGGCGTCATGTCGAGCGCAGTGCCGACGATAACGACGATGATCATCAGCACGATGGTGAGGAGCGTCTGGTTGCCTGCGAACGGTTTTGTCAGCGCCACGATCTGGTCGGAGATTTCGGCGACCGTGATCAGCCAGGACGACACCAGCGCCGCGGCGACAAGGAACATCACGACGGCCGTGGTCTGCGCGGTCGAGACCAGCAGGGCCGGCAGTTGCGACGGCTTGAGCTCGCGATAGACGCCCATTGCCACGACAAGCGAATAGACCGCGACGACAACGGCGGCCTCGGTCGGGGTGAAGATGCCGAAGCGCAGGCCGAAGATGATGATCATCGGCAGCATCAGGGCCCAGAAGCCGTCGATCAGCGCGCGCCAGATCTCGGCAAAGCTCTTGCGCGGCAGGCGCGCCGGGTTCTCCTTGCGCACCACCCACCACCAGGCAACGCACAATCCGACGCCGAGCAGCAGGCCCGGCACGATGCCGGCCAAAAACAGCTTCGAGATCGAGACATTGGCAGCGACGCCGAAGATGACGAAGCCGATCGAGGGCGGGATGACCGGAGCGATGATGCCGCCGGCCGCGACGAGGCCGGCCGCGCTGGCGCGATTATGACCGGCGGCGGCCATCATCGGCACCAGCAGCGCACCGAGCGCCGCGGCGTCCGCGACCGCCGAGCCCGAGAGCGAAGCCAGGATGCAGGACGTCAGGATCGCGACATAGCCGAGCCCGCCGCGGAAATGGCCGACCAGCGCGATCGCGAAATTGAGGATACGGCGTGCGAGGCCACCGGTGTTCATCACCTCGCCGGCGAGGATGAAAAACGGCACCGCCATCAGCGGGAAGGAATCGACGCCATTGATGACGTTCTGCGCGATGATCTGGGAATCGAACATCGCCAGATACGTCATCAGCGCAATGCCGCAGATGATCAGCGCGAACGCGATCGGCATCCCGATCGCCATGGCGCCGAGCAGCGAGAAGGTGAAGACGGCGACGGTCATGCCTGCTGCTTTCCGCTCGCCGCGTCGGGAGAATGCGAGAGCTCCTCGGACTCGCTGATGGCGATGAGATCGGCATCGGCGATCTGCCCGGTCACGAGCCGGTAGAGCTCATAGACAATGATGACGCAGGAGGAGGCGCCGAACACGATGCCCGCGGCATAGAACAGGCCGACCGAAAGCCCCGACGCCGGTGCCACGGTGTCGGAGTTCAGCACCGTCTGCTTCCAGGAGCCTTCCGTCAGCAGCGCGGCGGCGTAGAGCATCAGCAAATGGCTGAGGCCGTAGCAGACCTTGCGGCCAAGCGGCGGCAGCACCTTGACGAGGCTGTCGACGCCGAGATGGGCGTGCTCCTTCATGCCGATGATCGCGCCCAGGAACACCATCCAGACGAACAGCCAGCGCGACAGCTCTTCCGAGATGGCGATGCCGGAGTTGAAGCCGTAGCGCAGCACGACATTGCCGAACACCAGCACCACCATCGCGGCAAGCAGCACCGCGATCACCGCACGGAGCAGCCAGAAATAGGCATCGACGATCGTTTTCATGATTTCTGGCTTGCTCCGGCGCGACGGCTCAGGGCTTCAGCGCATGCACGCGGTCGAGCTCGCTGTTGAACAGCTTGACGATCGCCGGGTCGTACTCGGCGGAGAACTTTTCCGCGATCGGCTTCGTCTTCACGCGCATGCGGTCGAGCTCGGCCGGCGCGATCTCGTTGATCTCCATGCCCTTGGCCTTGAGCTCGTCGATTGCGGCCTTGGCCTGCTCGCGGCTGACCTTGCGCTGATAGTCGCGCGCCTCGATGGCGGCGTCCTGCAGGATCTTCTGCTCGTCGGGCGAAAGCCCGTCCCAGAACTTCTTGGAGATCAGGATGATGTTGGTCGAATAAGTGTGGTTGGTGACGCTGAGATATTTCTGCACCTCGTAGAACTTGTTCGACAGGATCACCGAGAACGGATTCTCCTGGCCGTCGACGGTGCGGGTCTCGAGCGCGCTGTAAAGCTCCGAAAAGCTCATCGGCACCGGGTTGGCGTTGAAGGCCTTGAAGGTCTCCAGATACACCGGGTTCGGGATCACACGGATCTTGATGCCGTCGAGGTCTTCGCCCCTGGTGATCGGACGCCGGCTGTTGGTGACGTTGCGGAAGCCGAGGTCCCAATAGGCAAGACCGACAAGGCCCTTCTCCGGCAGCTTGGCGAGCAGCGCCGTGCCGAGCGGGCCGTCGAGCAAGGCATCAGCCTGCTGCGGCGTCGACACGATGAACGGGAAGTCGATCAGGCCAAAATCCTTGACGATGCCGACCAGCGAGGTCGTCGCCGGCGACTGCATCTCCTGCGTGCCGGCGCGGAGCGCGGATTGCTGCTGCATCTCGCTGCCGAGCTGATTGGCCGGATATTCGCGCACCTTGATCTTGCCACCGCTCTTCGCAGCGACGATCTCGACGAATTTCTGCACGCCTTTGCTGACGGGATGGTCGGTGTTGTTGAGGTGCCCCCAGCGGATGGTTCGCTCCTGGATGGCCTGCGCCGAGGCCGGCCCCATTACGCCCAAGGCGATCGCGCCGATCGCCGCCACCCAAGCCAGACATTTGAACCGAACAGGCATCGCGCCCTCCCCCTGATGATCTCGTTCTTAGGGGCGGGAAGCTCTTATATGACGAATTATAAATCAACCTATATTTTTAATTTTGTCGGATAATATAAGAAACGCTTGATAAAGTTACGAAATTTGTCAAAACGCACATCCAAGACGCTAGGATGAGGCATGGACATCTCTCCCGACACGACCGCCGAGACGGTGGGCGACAGCGCCTATCGCCGCATCCGCACCGACCTGATTTTCGGCAAGCTGACGCCGGGCCAGAAGC
Source organism: Bradyrhizobium sp. CCGB01 (assembly GCF_024199795.1). Classification (NCBI taxonomy): domain Bacteria; kingdom Pseudomonadati; phylum Pseudomonadota; class Alphaproteobacteria; order Hyphomicrobiales; family Nitrobacteraceae; genus Bradyrhizobium; species Bradyrhizobium sp. CCGB01. The sequence continues at coordinate 1,056,062 of NZ_JANADK010000001.1, read as the reverse complement.
TGAAGCTCGAACGGATGAGCAGCGCCTATGGCACCAGCATCTCGACGCTGCGCGAGACGCTGAACCGGCTGTGCTCGGAGGGATTCGTCGTCGCAGAAGGCCAGCGCGGCTTCGAGGTCGCGCCGATCTCCGCGACCGAATTCCAGGAGATTGCCGAGCTGCGCGAGCTGCTCGAAGGCCACATGATCGAGAAGTCGTTCGCGGCCGGCGATCTCGACTGGGAAGCGCGCATCGTCTCCGCGCATCACAAGCTCGCGGCGATGGAGCGCATGCTGCTGTCGGGCGAGCGGTCCGACGCTGAGAGCTGGAAACAGTGCGATTTCCAGTTTCATCGCGCGCTCGTCGCGGCCTGCGGCTCGAAGGTGCTGCTCGATGCGCATGCCGCGGTCTACGACCGCTATCTGCGCTACCAGATGATCGCCGTGGTATTCCGCGGCGAGATGGCGGCTTCCGAGCATCGCGAGTTGAAGGAGCTGGCGCTGAAGCGCGATGCCAAGGGCGCGGCCAAGGTGCTGCACACCCACATCCATGATTGCGTCGCGCATGCCCTGCGCAATTCGGATTGGTTAAAGCCCGTGGCCGCAATCAAGGACGGACGTACCGAGCCGCGCAAGAAGACCAAGGCTGGCTAGACCTAAGGCTGGCTAGACCTGCGCATCGATGGTGCAGAGCAACATCACACGTCCTGGTGAACTTGATCGGGATCAAGTTTCAAAACGCACGATAGGGCATTTTGCCCAAATGCACCTCACGGCCATATGTGGGATAGCGCATGGACATTAGAGCTGGAAAAGCTCTAAGAAGATGCGGCCCTTTTGGTCAGTTCCGTCTTAGGTTTTGCCGATGGATTACAGCCAGTTCTTCAATTCCGCGCTCGATCGTCTCCACACCGAGCGGCGCTACCGCGTGTTCGCCGATCTGGAACGCATCGCCGGCCGGTTCCCGCATGCGCTCTGGCACTCGCCCAAGGGCAAGCGCGACGTCGTGATCTGGTGCTCCAACGACTATCTCGGCATGGGCCAGCACCCGAAAGTGGTCGGCGCCATGGTCGAAACCGCAACGCGCGTCGGCACCGGCGCGGGCGGCACCCGTAACATCGCCGGCACGCATCATCCGCTGGTGCAGCTCGAGGCCGAGCTCGCCGATCTCCACGGCAAGGAAGCGTCGCTGCTGTTCACCTCGGGCTATGTCTCGAACCAGACCGGCATCGCGACCATCGCGAAGCTCATCCCGAACTGCCTGATCCTGTCGGACGAGCTCAACCACAATTCGATGATCGAGGGCATCCGCCAGTCCGGCTGCGAGCGCCTCGTGTTCCGCCACAACGATCTGGCCGATCTCGAAGCGCTGTTGAAGGCTGCGGGCCCGAACCGGCCGAAGCTGATCGCCTGCGAAAGCCTTTATTCCATGGACGGCGACGTCGCGCCGCTCGCAAAAATCTGCGATCTCGCCGAGAAGTACGGCGCGATGACCTATGTCGACGAGGTCCACGCGGTCGGCATGTATGGTCCGCGCGGCGGCGGCATCGCCGAACGCGACGGCGTCATGCATCGCATCGACATTCTCGAAGGCACGCTCGCCAAGGCATTCGGCTGCCTTGGCGGCTACATCGCCGCCAACGGCCAGATCATCGACGCCGTGCGCTCCTACGCGCCAGGCTTCATCTTCACCACCGCGCTGCCGCCGGCGATCTGCTCGGCCGCAACCGCCGCGATCAAGCATCTGAAGACCTCGAACTGGGAGCGCGAGCGCCACCAGGACCGCGCCGCCCGCGTCAAGGCGATCCTCAATGCCGCCGGCCTGCCTGTGATGTCGAGCGACACCCATATCGTGCCGCTGTTCATCGGCGATGCCGAGAAGTGCAAGCAGGCGTCCGACCTGCTGCTGGAACAGCACGGCATCTACATCCAGCCGATCAACTATCCGACGGTCGCCAAGGGCACCGAGCGCCTGCGCATCACGCCCTCGCCCTATCACGACGACGGCCTGATCGATCAGCTCGCCGAAGCGCTCTTGCAGGTGTGGGACCGTCTGGGTCTGCCGCTCAAGCAGAAGTCGCTGGCGGCGGAGTAGGCTTTCGCGTTCTTCGATCTAACTGTCACCGTCCCAGGGGCCACCCCTCTCTCCGCCCCTCCCCCGCAAGGGGGGAGGGAGCGAGACAGGTGTGCCCACCTCACATCGAAGAATCCCAACTCCCCGACGCGGCGCTACTCTCGTCTTTGTCCTGGGTCTCACCTTCGCGACAATCGGCGCTCTCTCCGTTCCCTCCCCCCTTGCGGGGGAGGGTCAGGGAGGGGGGTGCCGCACGGGGACTCTCTCCGCAGGCCCGCGAACGTCCGCTCGCGCCTTAACGACAACGCCAGTTCCCGTCCCGGCACGGCATTTCGCTGTCGCCTGCACCGGCCCAACGCGCTAGATTTACAGGGAAAATGAGAGCGGGCGCCGCCAGCGCCCAGGGAGAAGCACGCTCGCCATGCTGCACGACTGGGGCGTGATCGTTGCCGCCTTCGGCTATATCGGCTTCCTGTTCGCGGTGGCGAGCCATGGCGACCGCCGCTCGCTGGTCGGGCGCGGCCGCGCGTCCGGGCTGATCTATCCGCTGTCAATGGCGATCTATTGCACCTCCTGGACCTTCTTCGGCTCGGTTGGCTTTGCCACCCGCACCTCGACCGACTTCCTCGCCATCTATGTCGGCCCGATCCTGATGATCGGGCTCGGCGCCGGTGTCCTGCGTCGCGTGATCCAGCTCGCGAAGGCCCACAACATCACCTCGATCGCCGATTTCATCGGCGCGCGCTACGGCAAGAGCCAGGCGGTGGCGGCCACCGTGGCGCTGATCGCGATCATCGGCTCGGTGCCCTACATCGCTCTCCAGCTCAAGGCAGTCGCCTCCTCGCTCGAAACGATCCTGAGCGAGGACCAGGCCTTCTCCCATATCCCGATCCTCGGCGACATGGCGCTGATGGTGACGCTGGCGATGGCCGCCTTCGCGGTGCTGTTCGGCACGCGGCAGACCGACGCCACCGAGCATCAGCACGGCCTGATGCTGGCGGTCGCAACCGAATCCATCATCAAGCTGGTCGCTTTCCTCACCGCGGGCGTCTTCGTCACCTTCTGGATGTTCTCGCCGCACGAACTGATCGAGCGCGCGATGAAGACGCCGGAGGCGGTGCGCGCCATCAACTATACGCCGTCGATCGGCAACTTCCTGACCATGACGCTGCTGTCGCTGTGCGCGATCATGCTGCTGCCGCGCCAGTTCCACGTCAGCGTGGTGGAGAATTCCTCGGACGCCGAGGTCAGCCGCGCGCGCTGGCTGTTTCCGCTCTATCTCGTCGCCATCAATGTGTTCGTGATCCCGATCGCGCTCGCCGGCCTGGTCACCTTCCCGTTCGGCGCGGCGGACCCGGATATGTACGTGCTGGCGCTGCCGATGGAGGGCGGCGCGGATCTGCTCAGCGTCGCCATCTTCGTCGGCGGCCTGTCCGCGGCGACCGCGATGGTGATCGTCGAATGCGTCGCGCTCTCCATCATGGTCTCGAACGACCTCGTGGTGCCGCTGGTGCTGCAACGGCGGCCGGAGGGGCGGACCGGCGGTGCCGATTTCAGCGACTTCCTGCTGCGCTCGCGCCGGCTCGCGATCTTCGCCATCATGGTGCTGGCCTATTTCTACTATCGCGCGCTCGGCAACACCCAGCTGGCGGCGATCGGCCTGCTCTCCTTTGCCGCCATCGCCCAGCTCGCGCCAAGCTTCTTCGGCGGGCTGTTGTGGCGGCGCGCCACCGCGCGCGGCGCGATCGGCGGTATGCTGGTCGGGTTCACGGTGTGGCTCTATACGCTGTTCATCCCGAGCTTCATGGACTCCTCGACGGCGGGCATCATGCTGCTCCAGCACGGCCCGTTCGGCATCGAGGCGCTGCGCCCGCAGGCGCTGTTCGGCGCCGACCTGCCGCCGCTGATGCACGGCGTGATCTGGTCGCTGTCGCTCAACATCCTGACCTATGTGCTGCTGTCGCTGGCGCGCCGGCCGTCTTCGATCGAGCTGGTGCAGGCCGATCTGTTCGTGCCCAACACGCTCGCGCCGATCTCCCCGAGCTTTCGACGCTGGCGCACCACCGTCACCGTGCAGGACATCCAGACCACGGTCGCGCAATATCTCGGGCCCGACCGCGCCCGGCATTCGTTCGAAGCGTTTTCGACCCGGCGCAATGTACGGCTGGAGTCCGGGGCGCCCGCCGATTTCGAGCTGCTGCAGCATGCGGAGCACCTGATCGCCTCTTCGATCGGCGCTGCCTCCTCGCGCCTCGTGATGTCGCTGCTGCTGCGCAAGCGGACGGTTTCGGCGAAGGCGGCGCTGAAACTGCTCGACGATTCCCACGCGGCGCTGCATTTCAACCGCGAGATCCTCCAGACCGCGCTCAACCATGTCCGCCAGGGCATCGCGGTGTTCGATGCCGATCTGCAACTGATCTGCTCCAACCGGCAGTTCGGCGATCTCCTGAACGTGCCGCCGCATTTCATCCAGTTCGGCACGCCGCTACGTGAGATCCTGGAATTCATGGGTGTGAGCGAGCCGGACGATCCGGCCGAGCGCGAAGCCGTGCTGGAGCAGCGGCTTGCGGCCTACACCACCGACAGCGAGCCCTATCTCGAGCGCCTGCCGGAACGCCACATGGTGATCGAGGTGCTCACCAACCGGATGCCCGGCGGCGGCTTCGTCATCACCTTCACCGACGTCACGCCCACGTTCGAGGCGGCCGAAGCGCTGGAGCGCGCCAACGCGACGCTCGAAAAGCGGGTACGCGATCGCACCGAGGAGCTGACCCGGCTGAATTCCGAGCTGGCGCTGGCCAAGAGCGCCGCCGAAGACGCCAGCATCTCCAAGACGCGCTTCCTGGCGGCAGCCAGCCACGACATCCTCCAGCCCCTGAACGCGGCGCGGCTCTATGTCACGAGCCTGGTCGAGCGCCAGCACAGCGGCGAGGAGACGCGGCTGGTCGAGAACATCGACGAATCGCTCCAGGCGATCGAGGAGATCCTCGGCGCACTGCTCGACATCTCCAGGCTCGACGCCGGCGCCATGACGACCTCGACCTCGAGCTTCAAGATGGCGGATCTGATGCGCTCGCTGGAGATCGAGTTCGCGCCGATCGCACGCGCCAAGAACCTGGAGCTCGCCTTCGTGCCCTGCTCGCTGCCGGTCGAGTCCGATCGGCTCTTGCTGCGGCGCCTGCTCCAGAACCTGATCTCCAACGCGATCAAATACACCCCGCGCGGACGCGTGCTGGTCGGCTGCCGCCGCCAGGGCCCGTCACTCAAGATCTGCGTCTACGACACCGGTGTCGGCATTCCGCCGGTCAAGCGTGGCGAGATCTTCAAGGAATTCCACCGCCTCGAGCAGGGCGCGCGGATCGCCCGCGGCCTCGGCCTTGGCCTGTCGATCGTCGAACGCCTCGCGCGCGTGCTCAAGCACGGCATCGCCATCGACGGCAATAAGAGCGGCGGCTCGGTATTCTCGGTGACGGTGCCGACGGCGAAGGCGATCACCCACACCGCGGCCGTGACCAGCGCGACGCCGCTGGCGCGCACGCCGATCTCGGGCGCCCTGATCGTCTGCATCGAGAACGACGCCGCGATCCTCGACGGCATGCGCACGCTGCTGAAGGCCTGGGACGCCGAGGTGATCGCGGTCGCCGACCCCGAAGGCGCGATCGCCGCGATCGAAACGGCCGGCCGGCGCGTCACCGGCCTCCTGGTCGACTATCATCTCGACCGCGGCAACGGCATTGCCGCCATCCGCGACATCCGCCGCCGCTTCGGCGACGGCATTCCTGCGATCCTCATCACCGCCGACCGCAGCCCCGCCGTGCAAGTCGCCGCGCGCGAGGAAAAAATCGCGGTGCTCAACAAGCCGGTGAAGCCGGCCTCGCTGCGCGCCCTGCTCGGCCAGTGGCGCACGCAGCAGATGGTGGTGGCGGCGGAATGAGACGCGGTCAGTAGTCGGTCGAGACGCTCAGCGCGCGCCACCTCTCGAGCTCTTCGAGGCGTTGCCGGTCCGTCGCCGCGATGGCATTCACGGCGTCGCTGCCGAGCGCGATCCGGAGCGGCGGATGCTCCATGTCGACGAGCTTCAACACGACGGTCGCAGCCTTCGCCGGAGCACCCGGCTGGCGGCCATCGTAATCCCGCTGCATCCTGACGGCAGCGCCAACCACCGCATCGTATTCCGCGCGGCCTTCATCGGTCGCATGCGCGGCCTGCGCAAAGCCCGTACGGAAGCCGCCGGGTTCGACGATCGTGACGTGCACGCCGATCAACGCCATCTCGCGCGCCAGCGATTCCGAAAAACCCTCGATGCCCCATTTCGCAGCCGAATAGGCCGCGCGTGCGGGGGCTCCGATCCGCCCGCCGACGGATGAGAATTGCACGATATGCCCGCGGCGCTGCCGGCGCAGCACGGGGATCGCCGCTTTCGTGACGATGATGGTGCCGAGCAGATTGACCTCGATCTGCTGACGGAACGAGGCCAGGCTCGTGTCCTCGACCGATCCGAGATCGCCATAGCCGGCATTGTTCACGACCACATCGACGCCGCCGAACGCATCCACGGCAAGGTCAATGGCCGCCTGCGCCGCGACCTCGTCGGTCACGTCGAGCGTTGCGAGCCGCAGGCTTCCACCGAAGCGCTCGCGCAGCGCTTCGAGCGGCTTGATGTCCCGCGCCGTCGCAACCACGCGGTCTCCCGCCGCGAGCGCCGCTTCGGTGATGGCGCGGCCCAGCCCGCGCGAGCTGCCACTGATGAACCAGATCTTCGACATGGTGCGCTCCGTACGGCTCACGGCGCGAGCCGCGTGAAGACGTAGTCGCGGCTCTTGGCGCGGGCTTCGTGACAGCCCCAACAGGTGCGATGCTGGGCCTCGTCGACCGGCTTGCCGTTGATGAAGCGGCCAAAGCCCCAGCCGCCGGTCGAGGCGTATTTCTTGGAATCCTTGACCATCACCTGGACCGTGGTGGCAGCACCGGGAATCGTCGCGGACACAAACTCGGGCGACTGTTTCCGCTTCCAGGCGCGCTTGACCAGAACGGTACCGTCCGGAAACGGAAGCTTGCCGGCCTGATAGGCATCGATCGCGGTCTGGTTGCCGACGACGGCGCGAAGCTCGTCGAGGGGCGCCGCCTCCTCGGCCGGTGCGATCAGCTCCCACTGCTTGTAGCCGGCGGGAATCGTGACACCGAAGATTGGTGAGGCATCGGCCGTTGCGCGCTCCGCGGACGTCTGGGCCAAGACGATCGTGGCGAGGTATGGAACGCAAGTCAGCACAACGACGAGGAGGACCACGGCAAGAATGATCACCGTGGAGAATGCGAACTTCTTCTTTTCAGGTGCAGTTGGGGTCATGATTTTTCAACAAGCTCGGATCGACGGATGATCCCCGGTCCAGCGAGGCCGGACCGGGGCAGACAAAATCCTCAGGCGCCGCCGTCGGCGTCGATGACGGCCTTGGCAAAGGCTTGCGGCGCTTCCTGCGGCAGATTGTGCCCGATGCCGCCGGTGATCAGGCGGAAGTCGTACCGGCCGGAGAACCTCTTGGCGTAGGCACTCGGCTCGGGATGCGGCGCGCCATTGGCGTCGCCTTCCATCGTGATCGTCGGCACGCTGATGACGGGGGTTTCGGCCAGCTTCTTTTCGATATGCTCGTATTTGGCTTCGCCCTTGGCGAGCCCGAGCCGCCAGCGGTAATTGTGGATCGTGATCGCGACATGATCCTTGTTGTCGAGCGCCGCGGCACTCCGGTTGAAGGTGGCGTCGTCGAACTTCCACTGCGGCGAGGCGAGCTTCCAGATCAGCTTGGCGAAATCGTGCGTGTATTTCTCGTATCCGGCGCGGCCGCGCTCGGTCGCGAAGTAGAACTGGTACCACCATTGCAACTCGGCAGACGGCGGCAGCGGCGCGTTGCCGGCGGCCTGGCTGGAAATCAGGTAGCCGCTGACCGACACCAATGCGCGGCAGCGATCCGGCCACAACGCGGCGATGACGTCGGCCGTGCGTGCGCCCCAGTCGAAGCCGGCGACGACCGCCTTCTTGATGTCGAGCTTGTCCATCAGCGCGATGATGTCGACGGCCATTGCGGCAGGCTCGCCGTTGCGCGGCGTCTCGCCGGAGAGGAATTGCGTGGTGCCATAGCCGCGCAGGTAAGGGATGATCACGCGATAGCCGGCCTTTGCCAGGATCGGCGCAACGTCGACGAAGGCGTGAATGTCGTAGGGCCAGCCGTGCAGCAGGATCGCCACCGGGCCGTTCGAGGGACCCGCTTCCGCATAGCCGACGTTGAGGACGCCGGCATCGATCTGCTTGATCGCGCCGAAGGACGCGTTCGATGCCTGGGAGCGCGGCGCGTCCGTCTCGGCACGGGCGAGGTCGATCGCGCCGAGTCCGACGGCGACGGTTCCCGCGGCGATGCCGAAAAACTTGCGACGATGCTGGTCGATAATCTGCTTCATGATGATGTTACCCTGTTGATGGTTGGGAGGATGTGGTGCGTCAGATCAGCGCAACCGTGACGTCGATGTTGCCGCGAACGGCCTTGGAATAGGGGCAGGTCTGATGCGCGTCATCGATGATGCCGCGCGCGATCTCGGGGTCGAGGCCCGGCAGGCTGACATTGAGGCGTGCCCGGAGCGAATAGGCGTTCTCGTCGAGCACGAGATCGATCTCCGCATCGACCGCGCATTTCCTGGGAAGATCGATCTTCCGCTTGCGCGCGGCTTTTTCCATCGCGCCTTCGAAGCAGGCCGACCAGCCCGCCGCGAATAATTGCTCGGGATTGGTGCCGACGCCTGCGCCGCCGGGCGGCGAGAGCCGCACATCAAGCCGGCCGTCCGAGCTGCGGGACGTGCCGTCTTGGCGTCCGCCGCTGGTGTGAGTGCGCGCCGTGTAAAGTATTTTTGCCGCTTGCGTCATGAAGGTCTCCTTGCCGTCGCGCATTTGATTATCAGCGGCCGCCGCAGGACACCCGTTGTGACTTGTGAGAAGTTGTGAGGCCTCGGCTTACAGTCCCTCACGAGGCCTGCATCTGCGGTCTGATGCCGATGCAGGGACGGCCTTGCCGGATCGCCATCATCTGGCTATCGGGTCCTGTGAAAGGACCAAGAATTCGCCATGATCGAGCCGGCCGGCGCCGCAACGGGAACCCTGTCGTTCGGGCCGTTCACCGTGACTCCGCACGAAAGACTTGTGACGCGCGACGGCGTGGCGCTGCCGCTCGGCGCGAAAGCCTTCGACACGCTGATCGCGCTGATGTCGCGGCCGAACCAGGTCGTCGGTAAATGGGATCTGATGGCGCTGGTGTGGCCCGGCGTCACCGTGGAAGAAGCCAATCTGCGCTTTCAGGTCGCAGCGCTTCGCAAGGCGCTCGGCGACGGCAAGGACGGCGCCCGCTACATCACGACTCTGTCAGGCCGCGGCTATTGCTTCGTGGCGCCGATCGCGCAGAGAGAAATCCAGGCAGAGCGGCGCCCCACGCCGCGAGCGGAATTGCCGCCCGTAAAACTACCTAACCGTTTGCAACGGATGGTCGGGCGCGACGACGTCGTCGCCGCGGTCTCGGACAGGCTTATCTCGTCGCGCTTCGTGACGATCGTCGGCCCCGGCGGCGTCGGCAAGACCGCCGTTGCGGTGGCGATCGCTCACGATCTGCTCGAGACCTTCTCCGACGCAGCACACTTTGTTGATCTTGCTGCTCTGAGCGATCCCGACCTCGTGATCACCTCGATCCTGCTGATGCTGGGCTTGCCGGCGCAGACCGACGATCCCCTGCCCGCGCTGCTCACCCATCTCCGGGACAAGCGGATGCTGCTGATCCTGGACAATTGCGAACATGTCGTCGCCGCCGCGGCGCCGCTTGCGGCAGAAATCTTCCACGCCGCGCCGAATGTTCACATCCTCGCAACGAGCCGCGAAGCCCTGCGCGTCGAGGGCGAGCAGGTCTATCGGTTGGCGCCGCTGGCCGTTCCGCCCGACAATCCCGGACTGACCGCGGCCATCGCGCAGAGCTATCCCGCGCTACAACTCTTCCTCGAACGTGCCATGTCCGGCGGCGCGCAGATCGCGCTGGACGATGCCAATGCCACGATCGTCGCCGGGATCTGCCGCAAGCTCGACGGCATGGCGCTGGCAATCGAGCTCGCCGCCGGCCGGGTCGAGGCCTACGGCCTGGAACAAACAGCCGCACTGCTGGACGAACGCCTCAATCTGCTCTGGCAGGGCCAGCGCACCGCGCCGCCGCGGCAGAAGACCTTGCAGGCGACGCTGGACTGGAGCTACGGGCTCCTGTCCGATACAGAGCGCCTCGTGGTGCGGCGGCTTGCCGTCTTCGCCGGTCACTTCACCATCGACGCCGCGCTCGAGATCGTGCCGGACGAGCGCGTCGACCGGTCGCGCCTGTTCGATGCCATCGACAGCCTGGTCGCCAAGTCGATGGTCGCGCCGCGGCCGATCGGCGCCATGATGCGCTACCGTCTGCTCGACACGACGCGCGCCTATCTGTTCGAGATCGAGCCGAACGAGACCGCGCTCGCTGGCCGCCACGCAACCTACTACCGGCGATGGCTGGAGCAGGCCGGCACGACGTGGGCGACGGTGCCGAGCGCCGACGAACGCGCGATCCATTTCTCCGCGCTTCACAACGTGCGCGCCGCGCTGGAGTGGTGCTTCGGCACGGAGGGCGATGTCGGCATCGGCATTGCGCTCGCCGCCGCGGCAGCTCCCATCTTTCTCGCGATGTCGCTGCTGATCGAATGCCGGCGCTGGTCGGAGCGGGCGCTGCTCGCCCTTGACCCGCCCGCGCGCGGCAGCGCCGAGGAGATGCACATCCAGGCCGCGCTCGGACTGACCTTGATGTTCACGCGCGGCGGCAGCGAAGCTGCGCGTGCCGCCCTGAGCCGGAGCCTTGCGATCGCCGAAGCGCGCGGCGACGCGCCGAACCAGCTCCAGCTGCTCGGCCGCATGCACATCTTCCACGAACGGATGGGACAGTTCGACGCCGCGCTCGGTTACGCACAGCAGAGCCTTGTGGTTGCCGAGACGCTCGGCGACGCCGCCTCCATCGCCCTCGCCCATTCGCTGCTGGGCGTCTCCTTGCATCTGGCCGGCGAGCATCGCGACGCACTGGGCATGCTGGAAGCCGCCTGGCACGGGCCGGGCACGGAGCGGATCAGCACGGTCTACGGCTTCGATCACCGCAACCGGGCCGGCATCTCGCTCGCACGCGAGCTTTGGCTACAGGGACGACCTGCGGAGGCGCGGCAGCTGGCACTGCAGACGGTCACCGAGGCCGCGCAGATGGACCATCCGATCACGCTCTGCATCGCGCTGATCTGGGCGGTCTCGATCGATCTCTGGGGTGGAGATCTCGACGGTGCGGAAGAGAACATCGACCGCTTCATCGCCCATGCCGAATTGCGCTCGATGGGCCCTTATCTCGCGGTCGGCCGAGGCGTCAAAGGCGAGCTGGCGATCCGGCGCGGCGATGCCGCGGGCGGCGTCGAGACGATACGGGCCTGCCTGCGCGAGCTCCACGACGCCGGCTACGAGCTGCTCACCACGACCTTCAACATCGCACTTGTGCATGGCCTGTTGGCGCTCGGGCAGATCGAGCAGAGCGCGCGCCTGATCGACGACGCGATCCGCCTCGTCGAGCAAGGCGGCGATCATCTCTACATGCCCGAGCTGCTGCGCATGAAGGGCAAGGTCCTCTTGTCGCTCCCGCAGCCCGAGGCTGAGCAGGCAGAAGCCCACTTCAGGCAATCACTGGAATTGAGCCGCTGCAAAGGCGCGAAGGCCTGGGAGCTGCGGACCGCGATCGATCTCGCCCAGCTACTCGCCAAACGCGGTTGCCGCGAGGAAGCGAAGCGACTGGTTCAATCGGCCCTCGAAGGTTTTGCCGAGGGCTCGGAGACGGCGGATATCAGGATGGCCAACGAGCTTCTGGAGAACAAATAGGCCGTACCAGACCCGGCACATCCGCCTCTGCGTGGTCAATGATGAAAGAAGTAAAATGCACGCAGGAGGTAAAAGAGCACAAATACGCCCCAGAGGCTGCCTGCCACCCACCGGATTGCAAGAATGGCCCAGCCGCGCGCGCCCATGTTCGGCCGTATCCTGCCGAATAGTTCGGATCCCTCGATCAACAGCAAGTTCTCTTGAAGCTTCTTGGCGACCTCGTTGTACGCGTCCATCCCGGCGGCCGGCAAAGACCATCCATGAACCGTCAGTTCGCGGTAGCTGGTCATGACTCGCCCGCGAACCATAAGGCGATCAACGAAATTGATATTGCGTGCCTCCAGATTGCGCGACCAGCCGTCACCAAGCCAGCGGCGCGGCATGTTCAATCTCAGCATGTTGGTGATCTTGCGCGGCCGCGCGAGGAAGATGTCTGCCTCGCGGCGCGACTGAACCAGCGGATGAAGCTCGCGGTTCGTCGCCATGTCCGCAACGGTAAATACCAGCGGCGCGCCGGCGCTGCCCGGCTGCCAGCCGCTTGGAATCGTGAGCTTCAGCACGACCGTAATCGTGTTGCGGGCGCGATCGTCGTGGACCTCGGCTGGCGCCGCCTTGGTCACTCCAGGCCAAACGGATTGCCATTCCTTCAGCATGGCGTCGACGTAGCCGCCGGTGCCTTCATTGGCGAACCGGTTGCGCATCCCGTCGGCATACCAGGACGTGAAGTCGATCGTTCGGTCCACGGTGGCGGGCGAGTCGCGCCTTGGGCCCAGCGCGATCTCGTCCTCCCAATGAACGATCTGGACCGGCTCTTCGCTTCCCATCCGTTCCAGCTCGGCCGTCTCCTGCGTGAGCGGCAATCCCCAGCCGGGATGCGGCTGATAGATGTCCTGCAAGCGGCCGCACTGCATCGGCAGCGTCGGGTCGAGCCAATAGCTCCGCCCGTCGAGCCGCAGACGCGCGATGCAATGATTGAAGACAGCTGCGCTCGGGAGGAAATCCTTGAGCGCGTAGCCATGGGTCGTCGAGACCAGTGCGGCGCAGGCATCGAGGCCCAGCCGGCGTGCGCCCGCCACATAGAGTGTCGATGCATCCTTGCAATCACCGAAGCGCGTGCTCCAGATGGTCTCGACCGGCCGTGGAGTCAGGCCACCCTCGCCGACGGAGAAGGCAAAGTAGCGGAGCTCCCGCTGCACGAAGCGCAGCCATTCGGCCGCTCTCTCGCTCGGCTCGGCGTATTCCCGCGCTATGCGGTCGATTTCCTGAGCTAGCGCGTCGGGAAGACCTTCCGCCTCGTAATGGGGTGATAGCAGCGAGGCCACCTCGTTCCAGCTCTCGAACTCGCTCAATTGCAGCGAGGGGTTCAGAAGAACCCATGGCGGAGTGATGTCCTCCGGCTCGCTGCGCTTCTGGCCGATCAGCTGCCATCGCAGATCCTCGATCCCGTCGATCGCGCTGACTTGCGACTGCGGCGGATCGTTGAAGCTCTTGAAGCTGACATTGCGCGCGATCGGCCGGCGCAAGCGCTGGCGCATCTCATAGAACGGATTGGCGCGATCAAAATTGATCCACGACTGATATTTGCCCTTCAGGACCGGCACGCCGCCGTAGATCGTGAGGCTGAACTCCACGATGTCGTCGATCCGCACATCGGGTACCAGCAGCGACACGGTCAGGTGTCCGTCGAACACCAGACGTTCGAGATTGCTCTCCCGGCGCAGGATCTGGAAGGCCTCGGGCCGAGCATGTTCGATGCGCTCGGCTCCGCGGACGACGCGAATGAAATGCACTTCGAGGCGCTGATAGCCGGGGTCGAAGTCCACCACGAAATGCGCCACCCGCTCAGCGCCCTCGCGGGTCAGCACGCGGTGGGCGGCCCGGTAATGCCAGGCTACGGTGTTCGTGCTCAGATCGGTTTGAATGTCGCACAGCAGGCGGCACGCGCCGCTCGCTATGCAGGAGACTTCCGTGTCAGGGATTGGAAAGCGATAGGGTTGGTGATCCACCCACTCCGGCACCAGCGCGCAATCAACGAGATCGCGCGCATTCCATTCCAACCCCACGCCCCTGCTCCGACACGACATTCCATTCGACGCGGAGGTTGTATCAAATGAATGTCGCAACGCAACACGCGCGACGCGAGATTCCCTGCAAGACATGGATTTGACGAAACAGGCCGAACACGGCCCTCACCCTGTCGGGGTGCCCTGCTTCCACTGGCCGCCGGCGATCTTGGCCGCCGCGATCACGGCCTGCGTGCGGCTCTCGACGCCGAGCTTTTGCAGGATCGCCGAGACATGCGCCTTGATGGTGGCTTCGGAGACGCCGAGCTCATAGGCGATCTGCTTGTTGAGGAGGCCCTCCGACAGCATCATCAAGACCCGGACCTGCTGCGGGGTCAACGTCACCAGGCGGTCGCGCAGGCGCGTCATGTCGGGGTCGGCGGCGGCCGACAGGTCGGTGTCGGCGGGAACCCAGACGTCACCCTCCATCACCTTGAGGATCGCATCGCGCAAGGTCTCGACGCCGAATCGCTTCGGGATGAAACCGGAGGCGCCGAAATCGAGCGAGCGGCGGATCGTGGCGCTGTCGTCGGAGGCCGAGACGATCACCACCGGGATGGCAGGGTATTGCGCACGCAGATAGATCAGGCCGGAAAAGCCGGAGATCCCGGGCATCGAGAGGTCGAGCAGCACCAGATCGACGTCGGATGTCTGTTCCAGGAACTTTGTGAGATCCTCGAACGATCCGGCCTCGTCGATCCTGGCCGAGGTCAGGACGCCCGCCACCGCTTGCCGCAATGCATCGCGGAACAGCGGATGGTCATCGGCAATGACGAGATGGGTCGAAGGAGCGCTCATCGTTCTCTTGCTGGCATTCACACCGGGCCAGTAAGCCGGCCCGGGGCCTTGGTCAATTCTTTCCCGCCCAGACGTGGCATGCAAGTGGGCATTATCCCTTTGCGGGAATGGGGTTAACCCGCGGTCTAGCGCGATCGTGCCGGATTGCAGGCCCGCTGTGTCAGGTGCGCGTCAGTGCGCAAGGCCGAAAGTCGTATTGGGGCGGGTTTCACGCCGATGTTACCTTGCGGGCAAGACCTGGGTTGATCCGGCATGACCGGACATCCAGGGCGCGAGGAAACGCATTTCGGGGAGCGACTCAACATGTCGACAATGGCTGTGTCTCAGACAGGCGCGGGAGGAATGACGAAGGACGAACGATTCGTCATTCTCGCCTCCTCGCTCGGTACCGTCTTCGAGTGGTACGATTTCTACCTCTACGGTTCGCTGGCCGGCATCATCGGCGCGCAGTTCTTCTCGGCCTATCCGCCGGCAACCCGCGACATCTTCGCGCTGCTGGCCTTCGCCGCGGGCTTCCTGGTGCGTCCGTTCGGCGCGATCGTGTTCGGCCGCGTCGGCGATATCGTCGGCCGCAAATACACCTTCCTCGTCACCATCCTGATCATGGGCCTGTCGACCTTCATCGTCGGCCTGCTGCCCAATGCGGCGACCATCGGCATCGCGGCCCCGATCATCCTGATCGCGCTGCGTCTCGCCCAGGGCCTGGCGCTCGGCGGTGAGTATGGCGGTGCGGCGACCTACGTCGCGGAGCATGCGCCGAACGGCAAGCGCGGCTACTACACCTCCTTCATCCAGACGACGGCGACGCTCGGCCTGTTCCTGTCGCTGCTGGTGATCCTGTTCACCCGCACCGCGACCGGCGAAGCCGATTTCGCGGCCTGGGGCTGGCGCATTCCGTTCCTGGTCTCGGTGCTGCTGCTTGGCATCTCGGTCTGGATCCGTCTCCGCCTCAACGAATCCCCGATCTTCCAGAAGATGAAGGACGAGGGGAAGAGCTCGAAGGCGCCGCTGACGGAAGCCTTCGGCAACTGGCAGAACGGCAAGCTGGTGCTGCTCGCGCTGCTCGGCGGCGTGATGGGCCAGGGCGTGGTCTGGTACACCGGCCAGTTCTACGCGCTGTTCTTCCTGCAATCGATCCTGAAGGTCGACGGATACACCGCCAACCTGCTGATCGCCTGGTCGCTGCTGCTCGGCACCGGCTTCTTCATCGTGTTCGGCGTGCTCTCCGACAAGATCGGCCGCAAGCCGATCATCCTCGGCGGCTGTCTGATCGCGGCGCTGACCTTCTTCCCGATCTTCAAGATGATCACCACCAACGCCAACCCGGCGCTGGAAAAGGCGATCGAATCGGTCAAGGTCGACGTGGTGGCGGATCCCGCAGGCTGCGGCGACCTGTTCAACCCGGTCGGCACCCGCGTCTTTAGCGCGCCTTGCGACACCGCACGTGCCTACCTGTCGCAATCGTCGGTCAAGTACACGACCTCTCCCGGCGCGGCCGGCTCCGGCGTGAAGGTGATGGTCAACGGCAAGGAAGTTGCCTACGCCAACGCCAAGGACGGTAATCCGGCGCTCCTCGCCGCCGTGCAGGCGGCGGGCTATCCGAAGCCGGGCGATGCGGGCATCGTGAAGATGTCGCATCCGTTCGACATCTTCCGTCCGCAGGTGGCCGCGGTCGTCGGGCTGCTGTTCATCCTAGTGATCTTCGTCACCATGGTGTACGGCCCGATCGCCGCGATGCTGGTCGAACTGTTCCCGACCCGGATCCGCTACACCTCGATGTCGCTGCCCTACCACATCGGCAACGGCTGGTTCGGCGGCCTCCTGCCCGCGACGGCCTTCGCCATCGTGGCCTCGACCGGCGATATCTACGCAGGTCTCTGGTATCCGGTCATCTTCGCATCGATTACTGTCGTGATCGGCTTCTTCTTCCTGCCCGAGACCAAGGACGTCGACATCAAGGCGACCTGATCGACGGCACCGATCGACAACACGAACCGGCCGCGGTCTCCGCGGCCGGTTTTGTTTTGCGAGCTAGAGCTTCTTGCCTTGACGCGTTTTCTTCACGCGAACCGGTATCCACTTCGCTCGAAAGCGCTCTACTGATTGCTGCCGATGAATTGCAGCACGATTTCGCGCCGGTGCGGGCGCTTGCGGTGCTCAATCAGATAAATCGCCTGCCAGGTGCCGAGCGCGAGCTTGCCGTTCAGGACGGGGACCTGAAGCGAGGCCCCCGTCAGCATCGTCTTGATATGCGCGGGCATATCGTCGGGCCCTTCGGTGTCGTGGGTCCAGCCGGCATCTTCCGGCGCGAGCCGCGACAGTGCCGTGGTGAGATCGACCAGCACGGACGGGTCGGCGTTCTCCTGGATCGTCAGCGACGCCGAGGTGTGACGGATGAACAGCGTCAGCGCGCCGTCGCGCGCGTGAACCTCATTGGTGAACTTCGCAGCTTCGCTGGTGAGATCGGTGAAGCCGCGGCCAGGCGTCTGCACGGTGAGCAGCGACGATGCGATGGTGGTGGCTTGCACCGACGTTGGCGCCGAGCGCGTGACGGATTTGGCTGATGTCATGAAAGGTCTCGCCTGATCGAAAGCTGCCGTAGGGTGGGCAAAGGCGCGTAGCGCCGTGCCCACCATCTCGATTCCATTACATGAATTGGTGGGCACGCTCCGCTTTGCCCACCCTACGACAGCTCGCCATGCGCTAAATCTTCCCCGATACGTCCTTCTGCACGCGGTTGGCCATGTCGATCAGCCGGCGCCAGGCCTTTTCCAGGAACGACATCACGCGATCGACATCCTGGTCGCTCGGCAGCGGGATCTCGATCTTGCGGTCGCCCTCGGTGACCTTTGGTTCTCGTGCTTGCGGCTCCGGCTTCTTGAGCGGATCGGTTTTCGGTAGCGCCTCGTCGATCTTGCCCGACACCGTCGGCCCCGCCGCGAGCTGCCCCTTCAGCTTCTCGACCTCTGCCTGGAGCCGGCCGATCTCGGCGTCGAGCGCGGTACGTTCGTCGGGTACCGCATAGCAGGCCCAGCCGGCGCCGTTCTTGGCGCAGGTCGATACCGTGCCGGTGCGGGTGTCGAGCCGCAGCACGCCTTCGGGGATGGGCGTCATGCTGTAGCGGCCGTTTTCGCTGTCGGGCGCGGGCTGTGCGGCAGCCAGGCCGCCGCTGATGGTCATCGCGCCGGCGAATACCGCCGCTGCGAGCCATGACGCTGTGGATGAATTCGCTGGTCTCATCGCGCTCTCCACCATGGCGCTGCTGCTCCCTTCAAATTCTACACCCCGGCGAGGCAATCTGCCGCCTAAAACGCGCCACCGGTATCAACGATCGCGACAATCGCTTTGATCCCGTCAGCAAGGTGAAATGGCGGTCGTATTCGCCGATCATGAGGAGAGCTGCTGCGGTGCGGCGTCACGCTGTGTGCAGCGCTGCCGCGCGCGCCAATATCATCAAATAAATCAGCCACATAACAGAAAGCGACGCAATCGTGACTTGGCTTGACTTGATTATGGGCCATCAGTATGGTCCGCGCGGCTTTTGAGGGTGGCGGGCGTAATTTCCATTCAGCCGCGGCGTTTCGGGTCTTCGTTGCATGACACAGGGCACGGGGCACGGCGAGAATGGAGATCGCGATAGATCGCCCGAGGAAGCTGCGCTTTCCGAACGGCTCGGAAATCTAGATCAACGGTTGTCCGAATTCCGGGACCGACGGATCAAGACCGAGCAACCCGCAGGTGACGGTGAAGACAGAGCGGCCAGAGCCTCGGCGATGGCGCTTGGCTTCAGGTTATCCTCCGAGTTGGTCGCCGGTGTCGTCGTCGGAGCGGGGATTGGCTGGGGGTTCGACCGCTTGCTGTCGACGTCGCCTTTCGGATTTATCGTGTTCCTGCTGCTGGGCTTCGTGGCCGGCGTGGTGAACGTGGTGAGAACGGCAGGCGCGGGTCAAAACAGGCGCGGTGGTTCCTAAGCGATCCGCACCAAGAGAGGAATGATCGTACCGGCCTTGCCGGTACGGGCCGGCCCGGCCGGCAGACCGAGACCCGCCGGCATTGCCCGGCAGACCAAGAGATGCCGCGCTGATGAAAATCGACCCGATCCACCAGTTCAACATCGAGCCTCTCTTCACCCTGGGCCATATCGGCAATCACACGATCGCCTTCACCAATTCGTCGCTCTACATGCTGGTGGCGGTCGCGATCATCTCGATCCTGATGCTCGCCAGCGGCACGCAGCTGGTTCCCGGGCGCCTCCAGTCGGTCGCCGAGATCTCCTACGAATTCGTCGCCTCGACCATCCGCTCGACGGCCGGCGCGGAAGGCATGAAGTTCTTCCCGCTGATCTTCTCGCTGTTCATGTTCATCTGCGTCTCGAACCTGGTCGGCATCATCCCCTACACCTTCACGATCTCGAGCCATCTGATCGTGACGGCAGCGCTTGCGCTTTTGGTCTTCTTCACCGTCCTGATCTACGGCGTCGCCAAGAACGGCCTGAAGTTCTTCTCGATCTTCGTGCCGCACGGCGTCCCCGGCTACATCCTGCCGCTGGTGATGTTCATCGAGATCCTGTCGTTCTTCCTGCGGCCGGTCTCCCACAGCGTCCGTCTGTTCGCCAACATGCTGGCCGGCCACATCGCGCTGAAGGTGTTCGCGGGCTTCGTCGCCATGCTCGGCTTCTCGCTCGGCGCCCTCGGCTGGGTCGGCGGCGTGCTGCCGCTGGCCCTCACGGTCGCGCTGTACGCGCTCGAGATTCTGGTCGCGTTCCTGCAAGCCTATGTGTTTGCGATCCTGACCTGCATCTACCTGAACGACGCCATTCATCCGGGACACTGAACGGTCCGGGGAATTTCCACCCACAACCCAATCTTTCTTCCAAGGAGTCTAAAATGGATCCGGCAGCAGCAAAACTTATCGGCGCGGGCATCGCGTGCATCGGCATGGGCGGCGCGGGCGTCGGCGTGGGCGTGATCTTCGGCAACTACCTCGCCGCAGCCGTTCGCAACCCCTCGGCCGCTCAGGGCCAGTTCGGCAACCTGATCTTCGGCTTCGCCGTGACCGAAGCGCTCGGCATTTTCTCGCTGCTGATCGCGCTGCTGCTGCTGTTCGTTCCGCTCTGAGGACGACGTTTTTCGCGCCGTTCCATTCCATTGGAACGGCGCGTGTGACCGCAACAGGAGAACTCCGTGGCTGAAAGTCATGGCGGCGCAAAAGGTCCGGCGGCGGGCGCTCACACCGAGGCTGACGGTGGTCACCACGGTGGCGGGTTTCCGCCGTTCGAGAGCAGCAATTACGCTTCACAGCTGGTGTCGCTCGCGATCTTCTTCGTCCTGCTTTACGTGATCGTGTCCAAGCTCGCTCTGCCGCGCGTCGGCGGTGCGATCGAGGCACGTCAGAACAAGATCGAGGGTGACCTCGCCGAAGCGCAGAAGCTGAAGGATCAGTCCGACGCGGCGCTGAAGGCCTATGAGAGCGAGCTCGCTTCGGCGCGCACGCGGGCACAGGCGATCGGCAACGAATCCCGCGACAAGGCGAATGCGCAGGCGGAAGCCGAGCGCAAGGCGCTGGAAGAACAATTGGCGGCCAAGCTCGCCGAGGCGGAGAAGACCATCGCCTCGACCCGCGCCACCGCCATGAGCAACGTCCGCGGCATCGCGGCCGATGCGGCAGGTCAGATCGTGCAGCAGCTCACCGGCGTCGTTCCCGACGCTGGGTCGGTCAATGCCGCGGTCGATGCGTCCCTGAAAGGTTAGTCGAGATGTTCTTCGATCCTGAAACCTGGGTCGCCATCGCCTTCGTGATCCTGATGGTCGTGTTCGGCTATCTCGGGGTCTTCAAGTCGGCGATGACGGCGCTGGATCATCGTGCCGCCCGCATCAAGGCCGAGCTCGACGACGCGACGCGCCTCAAGCAGGAAGCGGCCAAGGTGCTCGCCGACTACAAGGCGCGCAGTGCCACGGCCGAGCGCGAGGCTGCCGACATCATCGCCAACGCCAAGTCCGAAGCCGAGCGCATCGCGACCGAGGCCAAGGCGAAGATGGAAGACTTCGTCGCCCGCCGCACCAAGACCGCGGAGAGCAAGATCGCGCTCGCCGAGGCCCAGGCGCTGGCCGATGTTCGCGCCGCAGCCGCGGAAGCCGCCGTCCAGGCCGCTTCCACGATCCTGTCGCAGTCGGTCAAGGGTCAGGTCGCCGACGATCTGCTCGCCAAGGGCATCACCGAGGTCCGGCAGAAGCTGAACTGAGGGTTTCGCCTTCATCAATCAAAAAGCCGGCGCGATGAGCGCCGGCTTTTTTGTTTGGCGATCTGTAGCCACATATCGGATGTCATCACCCGCGAAGGCGGGTGATCCAGTACGCCGCAGCTTCTCGATTCCAGCCTCGCTGCCTCGGAATACTGGATTGCCCGCCTTCGCGGGCAATGACGGCTGAGATTACCGCGCAACCTCGCGCCTACTTCTTCTTCCGCGCCTTCGGCTCGGGTGACAGCGCCTGCGGGTCGAAGCCGACATAGAAGATGTAGGAATCGGCATCCTTGGCCGGGGGCACCGGATAGGCCAGATCCTCGGCGATGAAGGTAAAGGGCACGCTGCCGCCCTCGGTCATCTCGACCGTGGTCCGGTAGGCCTTCGAGGCGATCACCTTCTCGCCGACGCCGCCGTGCACGACGGCAATACGCAACGGCACCTCGACGGTGGCAGGCGCACCGGCAGGACCGGCGATGACGCGGCCCTGGATGCCGATCCGGGCCGTGATGCCGGCGCTGCTGCGGGTACATTCGCGCGCCATCTTGGTGATGGAGGCCTGGAAACGGATCTCATTGCCGGCGGCTGGCTTGCCGGCGGCGCCAACCGCGTAGGTCGAGGCTCCCGCGCGCACCGTGACCTGCGGGCAATCGAGGTCGTCCTCGGCCGGCTGACCGGGCGCAGGTGCCGGCTTTGGCGGCTCGGGCTCGTCAGACTTGCCGCCGAACAGGCTCTTGAAGCGGTCGGTGAGCGACTGGGCCGCCACCGGCGAGACCGTGGCGAGCACGACCGACAGCGCCAGCGCAATGCCCGTTCCCCGCCGCAACGCATTCCGCGATGACCGAAGCTCCTGCACCATCAACGCCCGTACTCCATGACAATTATCCGGCCGATCGCCGGCCGGGAATGCGCGTTATATCGTCAAAATCGGCGAACCCAAGGCAAGACCAGAGAGACTTTGGTCACATGAATGGAGGGGCTCAGCCGCGGAAATCCTCGTGCAGCAGGCCGAACAGCAGATGGTCCTGCCAGACCCCGTTGATGCAGAGATAGCGGCGCGCCAGGCCCTCGCGGGAGAAACCGCACTTCTCCAGCACCCGGATCGACGGCGCATTGGTGGGGATGCAGGCGGCCTCGACCCTGTGCAGATTGAGCTCGCCGAACAGCGTCGGCAGCAGCACCCGCAGCGCCGCCGTCATGTAGCCGCGATGGGCATGAGGCTTGCCGACCCAATAGCCGATGGTGCCGGCCTGCACGATGCCACGGCGCACATTGGCGAGCGTGATGCCACCGACCATAGCACTGTCGAGCTCGCGGAAGATCAGAAACGGATAGGAGCGGTCCGCGGCGATGTCCTCGGAATAGCGGCGCAGGCGCCGGCGGAAGCCCGAGCGGGTCAGATCGTCCGACGGCCAGATCGGCTCCCAGGGCGTGAGGTAGTCGCGGCTGGTCTCGCGCAAATGGGCCCATTGCAGAAAGTCCGACATCTGCGGTGCGCGCAGCAAGAGCCCATTGCCGCGCGGCGCGAGGGCGGCGGGTCCACTGGATGGCAGGCGAAAGAGGGCCATGGTGATGCTTCCCGGGGCAAATCAGCCCGTGCGCGGCTCCTAATGCAACCGCGCCTTGGCACGTGCCCGGGTCAATCCTTCCGCAAAAGACACCGCCGTGTCCAGACCCCTGCCACTGCCCAATGCAACAACTGCAGGGCGGCTCCGCGAAAGCAGTGCACGCGCCGCATCCCGGGTTGATTCGACGCTGACCGCGTCGATCCTGGCCACCAGTTCCTCGACCGTCTGCGGCCGGCCATAGGCCAGCACATGCCGGGCAAGCTGCTCGGCGCGGGAGGAGCAGCTCTCTAGCGCCATCAAGAGGCCCGCCTTCATCTGCGCCTTGGCCCGCGCGATCTCGGCCTCGGTCAGCGTCTCCACCGAATCATTCATGATGTCGACCACGACCTCCATCATCTCCGGCGCGTCGGCAGGATCGGTGCCGGTGTAGAGGCCGAAGAAGCCGGTGTCGGTATAGGGCGCGTGGAACGAGTAGATGGAGTAACACAGGCCGCGCTTCTCGCGCACCTCCTGGAACAGCCGCGACGACATCCCGCCGCCGAGGATGTTGGTGAAGACCTGCAGCGAGAACAGCGACAAATCGCTCTGCGGCACGCCTTCCAGCGCCAGCGTCAGATGCGCCTGCTCGAGCTCGCGATGCACCACCTTGGCGCCGCCCTTGCCGAACTGGGCTGCCTGCGGCTTCGGACCCGGCGTCCCCTCAAAACTCGCAAAGCGCCGCTCAACCTCGGCGACGACCTGCTTGTGATCGACCGCGCCGGCTGCCGCCACCACCATGTCGGGACCGCGATAATGCGTCGACAGATAGCCGCGCAGCATGTCGCGGTTGAAGGCGCGCAAGGTCTTGGCGGTGCCGAGCAGCGAGCGGCCCATCGGCTGGTCGGGATAGCAGAGCTCGTTGAGATGCTCGAACACGACGTCGTCGGGCGTGTCCTGCGCCGCGCCGATCTCCTGCACGATGACGTTCTTCTCGCGCTCGAGCTCATCGGGCTCGAAGGCAGGATTGGCGAGGATGTCGGCGAGCACGTCGAGCGCGAGCGGCACGTCGGCCTTCAACACCCGCGCATAGTAGGACGTGGTCTCGGTCGAGGTGCCGGCATTGAGGTCGCCGCCGACCGCCTCGATCTCCTCGACGATCTCGCGCGAGGTGCGCTTGGTCGTGCCCTTGAACGCCATGTGCTCGAGCAGATGCGAGATGCCGTGCTCGTTCGGCTTCTCGTCACGCCCGCCGACGCCGGCCCAGACGCCGAGCGCCGCGGTCTCGAGATGGGGCATCTTGTCGGTGACGACGGTCAGGCCGGAGGCAAGCTTGGAAATCTCGACGCTCATCCGGCAACTCCCTGTTTCGCGGCGCGGCTGACCGACAGCACGAACCGCTCGACCTCGGCCTGATCGTTCTTCATCACCTTCATGTGTTCGGATTTGGCCATCAGACCGTCGAGCCAGGCGGGCAGTTGCGGCCGCTGGCCGCAGGCCGCTTCGACCGCATCGGGGAATTTGGCCGGATGGGCGGTGGACAGCACGATGCTGGGAACCGTCGTGTCGGTGGTATCGCGGTCCGCGACGGCAAGCGCGACTGCGGTGTGGGGATCGACCAGCTCGCCCGCCTCGCGCCAGGCGGCGCGGATCGCAGCCGCAGTTTCGGTCTCGTCGGCACGGCCGGCGTCGAACTCTTCACGGATTGCCGCCAGCGTCGCGTCGGGCAGCACGAAGCGCCCCGACTGCTTCAGCGAGTCCATCAGGCGGCGCACGCCAGCCGCATCGCGCCGGCCGGCCTCGAACAGCAGCCGCTCGAAATTCGAGGAGATCTGGATGTCCATCGAGGGCGACGCCGTGGCGTGCACCTCGCGCACCTCGTAGATCCCGGTCTTGAGCGTGCGCGCCAGGATGTCGTTGACGTTGGCGGCGATGCGCAGCGTGCGCACCGGCAGCCCCATGCGCTTGGCGACATAGCCGGCAAAGATGTCGCCGAAATTGCCGGTCGGCACGACGAAATCCACCGTGCGCGCCGGCGCACCGACGGCAACGGCGGAGGTGAAGTAATAGACCACCTGGGCGACGATGCGCGCCCAGTTGATGGAATTGACGCCGGAGAGCGCGGTCGCATCGCGGAAGCGATGGTTGTTGAACATCCCCTTCACGAGCGCCTGGCAGTCGTCGAACGTGCCTTCGATGGCGAGCGCATGGACGTTGGCCGCGCCCGTCGAGGTCATCATCCGCCGCTGCACCTCGGAGATGCGGCCGTGCGGAAACAGCACGATGAGGTCGACATTCTCGAGCCCTGCGAAGGCTTCGACCGCAGCGCCGCCGGTGTCGCCTGATGTCGCGACCACGATGGTGGTGCGCTGGCCGCGCTTGGCGAGCACGTGGTCCATCAGCCGCGAGATCAGCTGCATCGCCACATCCTTGAAGGCGAGCGTCGGGCCGTGGAACAGCTCCAGCACGAACTGATGCGGCGTCATCTGGCGCAGCGGCACCACCGCCGGATGGCGGAAGGTGGCATAGGCCTCATTGGCCATGCGGCCGAGTTCGGCATCCGTGATCTCGCCGCCTGTAAACGGGCGGATCACGTCGACCGCGACCTCCCAATAGGGGCGGCCGAAGAAGCCGGCAATGGCATCCGTCGAGAGCTGCGGCCAGGTCGCCGGCACATACAGGCCGCCGTCGCGGGCAAGCCCGGTCAGCATCACGTCACAGAAGCCGAGTTCTGGGGCCTCGCCCCGGGTCGAGATATAGCGAGTCAAACTGCCCTCCAAAGGCCGGCCGGCCCTGAGCCAGATCCATAAGCCTTTGATTTCACGAAACTACTTGATAACAGCCAGAGGCGTTGGGCCACCATAAAGTGTTTTGCGGGATCGGGAAACCGCTTCCGCCTGTGCGCCGCTCAACGAAAAAGGGCTGCGGCGACGCCGCAGCCCCTCTCTTGGAAGGTCTGTCGTTGATATGTGCAGACCCGGTTTGCCTCGTGCGGGTCGCCGACCCGCCAAAACTGTTCCCGCAAGCTTTCGTCGCCTGTCACGAAATCGTCAAGGGCGAAAACGGCGGGCGCGAGAAAATGTTCCTATTTTTCCCGACGCGTTTCGGCTCTGGCCAACGCTCCCAAGCTGCCCCTCGTCGCATGTTACCATTCTTTCCCTAAACCGCCGGTCGGCCGGGAACGAACGCCACCTCGGTCCATTGTGTCGGCGGATGGTGTCGGCGCTGTCCATGCATTGCCCGGCTGCACGCCGAGACCGATCCGCCCCGCCGAACCGGCTGCATCCTGGAGCAGCCGGTTCGGTGCTCCGGCCGTCAGTGCCCGGGCGTCAGCTCATCCCGATTTCCACCGCGATCCTGATCAGGTCGGAATGGTTTTTGGCGCCAAGCTTCTGCTTAAGCAGCGACGTCGTATTGGCGACCGTCTTGTAGGAAATACCGAGTGCCTCGGCGACCTCGACGATCTTGTCGCCACGGCCGAGCAGGCGGAGAATTTCGAGCTCCCGCGGCGTCATCTGCGAGGCCGGATTGGCCTTGATCGCGGCACCGGAGAACGTGACCGCCTCCGCGAGCTGCGGCGAGATGAAATTGTCGCCCGCGACCACCTTGCGCACCGCCTTGAGCAGAATCCGGGGATCATCGCCCTTGGAGACATAGCCCTGCGCGCCGAGCTCGACCGCCCGGACCACGAAGGCCGGATCGTCGTTCATGCTGAACATGATGATCTTGGCATCGGGGTCGTCCTTGCGGATCCGCCGCATCAGCTCGAAACCGGAGACGTCGGGCAGGCTGATGTCGATGACGGTGACGTCGGGCCGCTTGCTGACATAGGCGCGATGCCCGGATTTGGCGTCGGTCGCCTCGTCGATACGGATCGAGTGGTCGGACGCGAAAAGGGTGCGGCATCCTGACAGCACCACGGGATGGTCGTCGACGATCAGAACTCGGGTCGCCGGCTTGGCGGTATCTTGCATTGCGCGCTCTCTTGTTTTTCGACTCATAGACCGGCGGGAACAAATGGAAAGAGCAAATCCCGTCAATGCGCGTTAGAATTGACCTAATGTGGCAACGACTCTCGTTCAGAACGCAATTGTTTCTTCCTCTCGGCTTGAGCTTCCTTGCCGCGCTGGTCATGGGCGGCGTGCTGCTCCAGACCTTCGCGACGGGCCAGCTTGCCGACGAGAATGAGCCGGGCCGGCGCTCGACCCGGACCGTCGCCGCGGCGCTCAACAACACCCTGAGGGCCTCGGACGACCCGCGGAAGATGCTCGATGCATTTGTCCATTCTTTGGACAGTTCCTCGGATATTCAATTCCATTCGGTGGAAGCGGGTCCCGCGGCCCCGGCGAAGGGCGGCCTGCGCGATCTGCATGGCGTGCCGCAATGGTTCGTCGACCTGATCGTCATCCCCGACATGGACGCGGCATCTCCTGTCATCATAGACGGCAGACGCGTCGGCGACATCGTGTTCGTGCCCGACCTGTCAGCCGACCTGTTCGAGAAATGGATCGGCTTCCTGGCGCTGACGAGCCTCATCGCCCTGCTGATGGTCCTGACCGGGACGATTGCCTATCTCTTTGCGGGATCGGTGCTGCGTCCCCTGCAAGATCTCGGCGCGGGCCTCACGCGAATCCGGCGCGGCGATTATGCAACGCCGATCCCGGTCGCAGGACCGCCGGAGATCCGGCAGAGTTGCGAGGAAGCCAATGCGCTGGCGATGACACTCGCACAATTGAGTCAGGACAACCGCGACCTGATGCACCGCCTGGTGTCGCTCCAGGACGATGAGCGGCGCGATCTTGCGCGCGAGCTGCACGACGAGCTCGGACCGCTCCTGTTCGGCATCCGCGCCGGCGCGATCGCGCTGAGCGAAGCCTCGTCGGGAAATCCCGGCAACCCGGCGCAGGAGGTGATGCGATCGGTCGAGGCGCTCCAGCAGACCAACCGCCGCATCCTCGACCGGCTGCGGCCGCTCTACATCGAGGAATTGGGGCTCAAGACCAGCGTGCAGACGCTGCTCCAGAACTTTCGCAGACAAGCGCCGCATGTCAACCTGACGGCCACGATCGATCCTGGTCTGAACGAGATCGACGGACCGCTGGCCCAGACCGTCTATCGCCTGATCCAGGAGGCGCTGACCAACGTGCTACGCCACGCCGCGGCGAACAATGCCCATGTGCAGGCGACCATTGCGGGCGAGGTGCTCACGATCGAGATCTCCGACGACGGCGGCGGCTTTCCCGAGGGCAACGTCTTCGGCCGCGGCCTGACGGGCATGCACGAGCGCGTGCGCGCGCTCAGCGGATCGCTGTCACTGCTGCGCGCGGACGAACGAACCTATGTACGCTGTTGCCTGCCGGTCGGGATGGTGCGAGACGAGCCGGCATCCGGCTAGCACGCACCGTCGGCATGGGGAGTCTGCCGTGCCGGCTCGTACAGGGTGCTGTAGATCTTGCCTTCGGGGCTGAAGCGGAACGAGGCGTGGATGCGCAGCGAACCCGCGACGGAATATTCGAGATCGATGCCATGCGGCACTGGATTGATCTCCTCCAGACCGAAGCCTGCCGACGAGAAGGTGCTGAGCCGCGGTCCCCAATAGGTTTCGAGCTCGCCTCGTCCGCGATAGTGGCGCGAGCCGTTACACATGCATTCGACCCGGGCGTCGTCCGCATAGAGGTCGAGCAGCGTCGCGAGGTCGCCCTTCCGGCAGGCATCCACCCAGTCGACGACAATTCCCATCTGGTCGAAATCGCTCACACCAAAATCCTGTCTGCCGCAAAAATTTGCGTGCGGGTTAAGACCACCCTCGTGAATTTGCGCTGAATAATAAACCCCGGGCGATACCGGGTTCCTCCCGGGAACCTGCGGTCAATTCAGGCCGGGCGTCGTCCCCTCGCCCAGACGCCGAACGCGATCAGCACCGCGCCCGCGAGCGCGAACCAGGTGATGGCGTATTGCAGGTGATCGTCCTTCAGATGCACGTCGAGCGGCCCCGGACGCGGAATGCCGTTCTCGGGTACGGGTTGCTCGAGGTCGACGTAGAACGGTGCGACCGTGCCCCAGCCGAGCGCCCGGGACATGGCGAGATGATCGCGAGTGAACCACAGCCGTTTGTCGTGCTCTGCGTCGGGCATGAGCACGCTGGCCGCTTCGGGGAAACGGACGTAGCCGGTCAACGTCGCCGGCTTGTTGGTAACGAGCCGCGCGACCGCCCGATCCTGCAGGGCGCGGTCCTGTTTGGTGTTCGGCACGAAGCCCGCGTTGACCGCGACCATATCGCCGCCGGGCAGCCGTGCGGGAAGGAAAGCCCAGGTGCCGGGACCGGAAATATCGGAGCGGATGGCAGAGCCGGAACTGTAGACCATCGCATCCAGACGGGACTCGTAGGTCGCCGTAAAAGTGACCCGGCGGAATTCGTCCCGCTCCGGCGTCAGCGTGCTCCACTGCGACGGCGGCGGCAACGCAACCGGTGCCGCCGCGAGGCGCTCGGTCAATGCTGCGATCAACTGATGTTTCGCGACGCGGCGCTGCAATTGCCAGGCACCGAGCGCGACGAACACCGCCGTCAGGAAAAGCGTGAACAGCGCGAAGCCGGCCACGCGAGGCTTGCGCGCGGTCTCGTTCATTTCGCGCGGTCGACCAGCCGGCCGGGCGCCGCCTTGTGATGGAATTGCAGCGCGATCAGCAGCGACTTCATCGCGCGCAACGGCAATAGCGTGGTGGCGAGGATCAGCGGCAGCCACAGCGCGGCATGCAGCCAGTACGGCGGCTGGTATTTGACCTCGACGATGAGCGCGCACGCAACGACGATCCCGCCGGCCAGCATGATGATGAAGATCGCAGGACCATCGCCGGTATCGATGAAGGCATAGTCGAGGCCGCAGCGGTCGCAGGACGGCGCGAGCGTCAGGAAGCCCGCATAGAGCTTGCCCTGGCCGCAGCGTGGGCATTTGCAGGCAAGCCCGCGCATTGCGCTTTGCAGGACGGTGGTCTGGGGCTCGGACGTGCCGGCGGTGTCGTTCATGTCGCGGACTCTAGCACAGTTTCCGCCAAGGCTTCTTTCAGCAAGGCTTCCGGCGGACGAAAAGCGAAAGGGCGGCCCTGCGGCCGCCCTTTCTGATTGATCAGTCGCGGCTCAGTGCGCGCCGTGGGCCATGGTCTCGGCGCCGTGTCCCCACACGTAGATGCAGAGGAACAGGAACAGCCAGACCACGTCGACGAAGTGCCAGTACCAGGCGGCGAACTCGAAGCCGAGGTGCTGGGTCGGCGTGAAGTGGCCGGCATAGGCGCGGAACAGGCAGACCAGCAGGAAGATGGTGCCGACCAGGACGTGGAAACCGTGGAAGCCGGTCGCCATGAAGAAGGTCGCGCCATAGACGTTGCCGCCGAACGAGAACGCCGCGTGGCTGTACTCATAGGCTTGCACGCAGGTGAAGAGCGCGCCGAGCACGACGGTGAGGATCAGGCCGTACTTCAGGCCCTGGCGATCGTTCTCGAGCAGCGCATGATGCGCCCAGGTCACGGTGGTGCCTGACGTCAGCAGGATCAGCGTGTTCAGGAGCGGCAGATGCCAGGGATCGAAGGTCTCGATGCCGTGCGGCGGCCAGGTACCCGGAACGGAGCAGGCGCCGGCCGCGGTGCCGAGGCCGCAGCCGAAGACGGCGTCGCGGGTGGCGTGGACGGCGTCGGCCGGAAACAGCGCCGCGTTGAAATAGGCCCAGAACCAGGCGACGAAGAACATCACTTCGGAGGCGATGAACAGGATCATGCCGTAGCGGTGATGCAGCTGCACGACGCGGGTGTGGTCGCCCTTGTACTGGGCTTCCTTGATCACGTCCGCCCACCAGCTCGCCATGGTGTAGATCACGCCGACGGTCCCGACGCCGAAGATGATCGGCGCGGCCGAGAACATGTGGTGCATCCAGGTGATCGCACCGACCGCCATGATGAAGGCCGAGATGGAGCCGACGACGGGCCACGGAGAGGGATCGACCAGGTGGTAGTCGTGATGCTTGGTGTGCGCCGTTGCCATTTGCGGTCTCTCTCCTCAATCCCGTGCCTGTCCGGCACTTATCCCCTTGTGTCCAACCCGCTGAGCGTGAGCCCGGCGATCAGAGATTTCCCTTGCGTTTGTCGTCTTCACCCGATGCCAGCGGCTTCACCACCGGATCCTTCACCGGATAGAACGTGTAGGACAGCGTGATCGTGTTCAGCCCGTCGTTCTCGTGGTCGTCGGCAATCGACGGATCGACGTAGAACACGACCGGCATCTCGCGCTTCTCGCCCGGCGCCATGGTCTGCTCGGTGAAGCAGAAGCAGTTGATCTTCTGGAAGTAGGAGCCGACCGTCAGCGGGGCGACGTTGTAGGCGGCCTGGCCCGCGGTGGTCCGCGCGGCCTGGTTGGTCACGGTGTAGAAGACGGTCACGACCTGGCCGATATTGACCTCGATCTCGTTCTGCTCCGGCTCGAACTTCCAGGGCAGTCCGGGCGCGACATTGGAATCGAAGCGCACCGCAATCTTCCGCGCGATCGGACCGGTCGCAGGGGCAGCGGTCGCGACCTGGGTCGTGCCATTGAAGCCGGTGGCGCGGCAGAACCAGTTGTAGAACGGCACCGCCGCGTAGGAGGCGCCGACCATCAGCGCGACCACGCCGCCGCAGATGGAAGCAACAACCACATCGCGACCCAGCCCGCGGCTCTTGGCCGGCGTGCGATTGGCCGGCTTGGCGCTGACGTCCTGCGATATGGTCGGCTTCTGATCCATCTTCCCTACATCGGCCGGACTAGCACCGCCGGTCCCTTGACCATGGTGACGGCAAAGAACAGCACCACGAGCACGCCGAGCGCCAGCGCGATCGCGACCGAGCGGTGGCGACGGCTCTTCTTCTGCGCCTCGGTAAGGACGATTCCATCTGGCTCGGGTTTGTCGGCCATCGCTGCGATCATGCGCCCCCAACCATCGGAGCAAGCGCCCGGAACACGACCTCGGCCAGCAGGGTCGCGAACAGCGCGAACAGATAAAAGATGGAGAAGGCAAACAGCTTGCGGGTCGCGCGCAGCGACTGGCTGCGCTCGCGGCGCATATAGACGTTGATCGCGAGCACCAGCATGCCGGCACCCAGGATCAGCGAGACCACGCCGTAGATCGCGTCGAAATAGCCGAGCGCCCAGGGCGCGGCGGCGACCGCGATCAGCACGATGGTGTAGAGCAGGATCTGGAGACGCGTCGCGTCGGGACCGGCGACGTTGGGCAGCATCGGAATGCCGGCACGCGCGTAATCGTCGGAGCGGAACAGCGCCAGCGCCCAGAAGTGCGGCGGCGTCCAGAAGAAGATGATGGCGAACAGCAGCAGCGGCTCGACGTCGACCGTCCCTGTGACCGCGGCCCAGGCCACCACCGGCGGCAGCGCGCCAGCGGCGCCGCCGATCACGATGTTCTGCGCGGTCCGGCGCTTCAGGCCCATCGTGTAGATCACGACGTAGAAGAAGATGGTGAAGGCGAGCAGCGCGCCCGCGATCCAGTTGACGAGAATGCCGAGCGTCATCACCGAGAAGAAGGACAGCGTCAGGCCGAACGCCATGGCTTCAGGGCGGGTGATGCGGCCGCGCGGAATCGGCCGGTTCGCCGTGCGTGACATCTTGGCGTCGATGTCGCCTTCCAGCGCCATGTTGAGCGCGCCGGACGCACCGGCGCCGACGGCGATGCAGAGCAGCGAGGTGATCGCCAGCACCCAGTGGAAATGCCCGGGCGCCATCGCCATGCCAACCAGCGCGGTGAAGATCACCAGCGACATCACCCGCGGCTTCAGCAGCGCGATGTAGTCGCCAACCTCCGCCTCGGAGATGCGGGGATTGATGTCGATGGCGTTGTGGTCGAGGACGGACACTAGTTTTGACTCGCTTCGTTATAGAGCCGCGGCGCCCGTCACGGGCGCCGCGAGCGTTGGCTTACTGCACGCGGGGCAGCACTTCGAACTGGTGGAAGGGCGGCGGCGAGGACAGGGTCCATTCCAGCGTGGTCGCACCTGCACCCCACGGATTGTCGCCGGCCGGCACCTTCTTCATGAAAGCGTCGAGCACGCAGTAGAGGAAGATCAGCACGCCGAAGCCGGAGATGTAGGAGCCGACCGACGAGACCAGGTTCCAGCCCGCGAACGCATCGGGATAGTCGACGTAGCGGCGCGGCATGCCCGACAGGCCGAGGAAGTGCTGCGGGAAGAACACCAGGTTGACGCCGACGAAGGTGACCCAGAAATGCGCCTTCGCGAGCGTCTCGTTGTACATGTAACCCGACATCTTCGGGAACCAGTAGTACCAGCCGGCGAAAATCGCGAACACCGCACCGAGCGACAGCACGTAGTGGAAGTGCGCGACGACGTAGTAGGTCTCCTGGAGCACGCGGTCGACGCCCGCGTTCGCCAGCACGACGCCGGTGACGCCGCCGACCGTGAACAGGAAGATGAATCCCACCGCCCAGATCATCGGTGCGCGGAATTCGATCGAGCCGCCCCACATCGTGGCGATCCACGAGAAGATCTTCACGCCGGTCGGAACCGCGATCACCATGGTGGCAGCGACGAAATAGGCCTGCGTCGCCGAGGACATGCCGACCGTGTACATGTGGTGCGCCCACACCACGAAGCCGATGCCGCCGATCGCGACCATGGCGTAGGCCATGCCGAGATAGCCGAACACGGGCTTGCGCGAGAAGGTGGAGATGATCTGGCTGACCATGCCGAAGCCGGGCAGGATCAGGATGTAAACCTCGGGGTGACCGAAGAACCAGAACAGATGCTGGAACAGCACCGGGTCGCCGCCGCCGTCAGGCGCGAAGAAGGTGGTGTGGAAGTTGCGGTCGGTGAGCAGCATGGTGATCGCACCGGCGAGCACCGGCAGCGACAACAGCAGCAGGAACACCGTCACCAGGATCGACCACACGAACAGCGGCATCTTGTGCAGGGTCATGCCCGGCGCGCGCATGTTGAAGATGGTGGTGATGAAGTTGATGGCGCCGAGGATCGACGAGGCGCCCGCCAGATGGAGCGAGAGGATCGCGAAGTCGACGGCCGGGCCCGGATGACCGGAGCTCGACAGCGGCACATACATCGTCCAGCCGGCGCCGACGCCGTTGGCACCCGGCTCGCCCTCGACGAAGGTCGACATCAGGAGCAGCGCGAAGGAGGCCGGCAGCAGCCAGAACGAGATGTTGTTCATGCGCGGGAACGCCATGTCGGGCGCGCCGATCATCAGCGGCACGAACCAGTTGCCGAAGCCGCCGATCATCGCGGGCATGACCATGAAGAAGATCATGATCAGGCCGTGAGAGGTCACGAACACATTGTAGGTGTGCGTCTCGTGGAAGATCTGCACGCCCGGATACATCAGCTCGGCACGGATCGCGATCGACATCGCGGCGCCGATGACGCCGGCGATGACCGCGAAGATCAGGTACATCGTGCCGATGTCCTTGTGGTTGGTCGAATAGACGTAGCGCCGCCATCCGGTCGGATGGGCGTGCTCGTGGTCATGCGCGTGATCGCCGTGTGCCGCTGCGCTCGTTGCCATTTTCAAATCCTGCCTTGCGTCCCGTTCGGACCCTTTGGAGGTCCCGCCCTTTATGTCGCTTTCAGTCCCTCGAGCCTTGCCCCGGCGCTTACTGCGTCGGGCCGGCCGCGGAGGCGAAAGTGCTGGTGCCGCCGCTCGCAAATTTCTTCTTCGCCGTTTCAACCCAGGAGGCGAATTCCTGGTCCTCCACCACGCGAATCGCGATCGGCATGAAGGCGTGGTCCTTGCCGCAGAGCTCCGAGCACTGGCCATAGAACATGCCGGTCTTGGTAGCCTTGAACCAGGTCTCGTTCAGCCGCCCCGGAATGGCGTCGATCTTGACGCCGAAAGCCGGCAGCGCAAAGGCGTGAATCACGTCTGCGCCGGTAACCTGGACACGAACCACCTTGTTCACGGGCACGACCATCTCGTTGTCGACACCGAGCAGCCGGGGCTGCTTGTCCTGGGCCATCAGCGAGTCGAACTCGAACTTGCCGTTATCGGGATAGGCGTAGGACCAGTACCACTGCTTGCCCGTGGCCTTGATGGTCAAATCCGCCTTCGGCACGTCGAGCTCGAGGAACAGCAGGCGGAACGACGGCACCGAGATACCGACCAGGATCAGCACCGGAACGAGCGTCCACGCAACCTCGATCAGCGTGTTGTGGGTGGTCCGCGACGGCACCGGATTGGCCTTCGCGTTGAACTTCATGACCACGATCACCAGCAACGCCAGAACGAACAGCGTGATCAGCGTGATCAGCACGAACAGGAAGTTGTGGAACCAGACGATGTTGTCCATCACCGGGGAGGCGGATTGCTGAAGCGTCCACTCCCATGGCGCCGGTTGCCCGAGCTCGGCGGCAAATGCCAAACCGCCCGTCGCCAGCGTCAGACCCGCCACGGCCAATCCCAGCAAGTGCCGGCCGACCCGGCCCATCGACATCCTCATGCCGTCGCGCTCCCCTTACGAAATCACCCCAAGTGCATTCCCCTGTTCGCGGGAAACGCTTATTCGATTCGTCCGCCTGACAAACCGCCACGCAAGAATACCTCTAAGAGGAATTGGGGCCAGATCGCTAGAACGCCGAAATCAAGCCTCTCAAACCATAATTCTTGATCTATCGCAATGCAGTCTTGAGGCCTGTCTGCCAGCGATCACCCGCAAGATATTTCCTAGTAAGATCAGACAAAAATACCGTTTCCCGGGATGCCGCGGCTTGACAGCGGAATTGCTCGCGGTAGGCACTGGCAGGCAGCCGCGCAGGAACCTGATTCGTGCGGGCGACGGCGATGTGGGCGGCGCGGAATTTGCTTGCGAATCACCTTCAAGACGCCGTCATTCCCGTATCAGTCCGCCAGGTGCGAGCGATCCAGGCGAGCAGAGGGACCGACCCGATGGGGTTTTCGAGATGCATGGCAAGGCAGGCTAGCGGCCTCACGGTTCTGGCGGCCCTGCTGGCGGCGGTCGTCGTCCTGACGCTGCCGGGCCCCGCCCATGCGCAGGGCGCGGTGCGCTCCGTCCATGGCGACTGGCAGATCCGCTGCGACACCCCGCCGGGCGCCCAGACCGAGCAATGCGCCCTGATCCAGAGCGTGGTGGCCGAAGACCGCTCCAATGCCGGCCTGACCGTGATCGTGCTCAAGACCGCCGACCAGAAGAGCCGGCTGATGCGGGTGGTCGCCCCGCTCGGCGTGCTGCTGCCCTCCGGCCTCGGGCTGAAGCTCGACAACCAGGACGTCGGCCGCGCCGGCTTCGTCCGTTGCCTGCCCAATGGCTGCGTCGCCGAGGTCGTCATGGACGACAAGCTGCTCGGCCAGCTCCGCACCGCCAAGACCGCCACCTTCATCATCTTCGAGACCCCGGAAGAAGGCATCGGCTTCCCGCTCAGCCTGAACGGGCTCGGCGAGGGCTACGACAAGCTGCCGTAGGGCTGTCCCGCCGAACCGCAATATCGGTCGAGCGCGCCATATCCGTGACCGCCTAACTGGTGTCGCCACGGAGGAAGGGACGATGAAGGCGGCACTCGAACACTACCATGCCCGGATGCAGCGCGTGCTGGATCACATAGACCGGCATCTTGACGGTGATCTGGAGCTGGACACGGTGAGTGGCGTTGCGGCCTTCTCAAAATTTCACTTCCACCGGCAGTTCACGGCGACCTTCGGGCTGTCCGTGCATCGCTATGTCCAGCTTGCCCGTATGAAGCGCGCTTCGTACCGGCTGGCTTACACGGACGCCCAAAGCGTCACGGACATCGCGATGGATGCCGGTTACGATGCACCGGATGCCTTCGCCCGCGCCTTTCGGCAACGGTTCGGGCAATCGCCTTCGTCGTTCCGGAAGTCTCCCGACTGGGAGCCGTGGCTTGCGGCCTTCGGGCCTCTCGACAACGCGAGGAACAAGCTCATGCAGAAGACTTTTACCCCCGACGAGGTGACGATCCGCGACGTGCCCGCAACGCGGGTGGCGATCATGGAGCATCGGGGCGACCCGGCGACGCTCGGCGCAACCATCCGGCGATTTATCGCGTGGCGCAAGGCCGCTGGCCTTCACCCCAGCACAAGTCCGACCTTCAATGTCTGGTACTCCGAGCGGCGCCCCGTGCCGCCTGCCGAATATCGCATGGACCTTTGTGTCGGGACCGATCAGCCGATCGCGGCGAACGGCGAGGAGATCAAGGCCGGCGAGATCCCGGGCGGACGCTGCGCCGTGCTGCGCGTCGTCGGCTACACCGACAATCTGGAGCCCGCCGCGCTCTACCTTTATCGCGACTGGCTTCCCGCCAGCGGCGAGGAAGTGCGGGATTTCCCGATCTATTGCCAGCGGCTGAGCTTCTTCCCGGAAGTGCCGGAGCACGAGACGGTCGCGGAGTTGTTTCTGCCGCTGAAATAGCGCCTCGAACGGTGGAGCGCTCATGGCCGCGCGCTCCACCCGGCCTGGTGTCATCACGCCCGGCCACCCTATCCTATCGTTTCCGTAATGTGACGGCGCGCCCCCTCGCGGAACCGGTCCGAAACCATTATCTTGCCCTACATCTTCCGATAATGGACGGACGCATGACCAATCCAGCCACAACCTCCCTGCTCGACCGCGCCAATCTCGACCGCGACCAGGTTCGCAACGAGCTCGTACGCGGGCTTGCCGGTGCCGACGACGGCGAATTGTTCCTGGAATACAGCCAGACCGAAGCGCTGATGTTCGACAATGGGCGGCTGAAGCAGGCGACCTACGACACCTCGCAGGGTTTTGGCTTACGCGCGGTCAAGGACGATGCCGTGGGCTACGCTCACTCCTCCGACGTGTCGTTGCCGGCGCTGATTCGCGCCGCCGACGCGGTGGCGGCCGTGCGTGGCGGCTACTCCGGCAGTTTTGCCGCGCCGCCCCCACACACCAATGTGCGGCTTTATGCCGACGACAATCCGCTGGACGCGCCCGGCTTCGAGACGAAAGTCAAACTGCTCGCCGAGATCGACGCCTATCTGCGCGACAAGGATCCGCGGGTGCGGCAGGTCAGCGTCAGCCTGGGCGCGACCTGGCAGGTGGTCGAGATCCTCCGTCCTGACGGCGAGAGCTATCGCGACATCCGCCCGCTCGTGCGCGTCAACATCTCCGTCGTCGCCGGCCAGGGCGACCGCCAGGAGAGCGGCAGCAAGGGCTATGGCGGCCGCGCCGGCTATGCCGAATTCATCGAGACCAGGTCCTGGCGCGACGCCGCCGACGGCGCGCTCCGCGAGGCCTTGGTCAATCTGGAATCGATCCCCGCCCCTGCCGGCGAGATGGACGTCGTGCTCGGCGCAGGCTGGCCCGGCGTGATGTTGCATGAAGCGGTCGGCCATGGGCTCGAAGGCGATTTCAACCGCAAGAAGACGTCCGCGTTTGCCGGCCTGATGGGCCAGCAGGTCGCGGCCAAGGGCGTCACCGTGGTCGATGACGGCACCATCGCCTCGCGCCGCGGCTCGCTGTCGATCGACGACGAGGGCACGCCGACCAACCGCACCGTGCTGATCGAGGACGGCATCCTGGTCGGCTACATGCAGGACCGCCAGAACGCGCGGCTGATGAACATGAAGCCGACCGGCAATGGCCGCCGCCAGGGCTATGCCCATGTGCCGATGCCGCGCATGACCAACACCTACATGCTCGCGGGCGACCGCGACCCGGCCGAGATCCTTGCCTCCGTGAAGAACGGCGTGTTCGCCGCGAATTTCGGCGGCGGTCAGGTCGACATCACCTCGGGCAAATACGTCTTCCAGTGCACCGAGGCCTACAAGATCGAGAACGGCAAGATCGGCGCGCCGCTCAAGGGCGCCATGCTGATCGGCAACGGGCCGACCGACCTGCATCGTATCCGCATGATCGGCAACGATCTCGCGCTCGACACCGGCATCGGCACCTGCGGCAAGAACGGCCAGGGCGTGCCCGTCGGCGTCGGCCAGCCGTCGCTCCTGATGGAACGCATTACGGTGGGTGGAACGGGCGCATGAGCGTTGAGAAAGTAACTGTCACCCCCAAGCGGAAGAGCAGCGGCTGGGCGGGGCAACTCATGCAGCTCGCCGGCATCGTCGCCGCCGTGTTCATCGCCAAGGGCGCGCTCGCCGAGCCGTTCTACGTGCCGTCGGGCTCGATGGAGCCGACACTGCTGATCGGCGATGCGCTGCTCGCCTCGAAATTCCCCTATGGCTACGGCACCTCGTCGCTGCCGATCCAGATCAACCTGCCCGAAAGCGGCCGTGTCTTCGCGGAGACGCCGAAGCAGGGCGACGTCGTCGTGTTCCGCTGGCCCGGCGATCGCTCTCAGGCCTGGGTCAAGCGCGTCGTCGGCCTGCCCGGCGACCGCATCCAGATGCGGCAAGGGCAGCTCTTCATCAACGACCGCCCCGCCGAACTGAAGCCGGATGGCGTCGGCGCCGCCGAGGACGACAATGGCGGCAGCGAGCCCGCCTATCGCTATATCGAGACGCTGCCGAACGGCGTGTCGCACCTGATCTTCAAGATGCGCGACAACGGCCCGCTCGACAACACGCCCGAGGTGACGGTCCCGGCCGGCCATCTCTTCGTGCTCGGCGATAACCGAGACAATTCCGCGGACAGCCGCGTGCCCCTGCGCTCCGGTGGCGTCGGCCTGCTGCCGATCGACAATCTGGTCGGACGGGCGGATGCCGTGCTCGGCTCCTGGGATCTCGGCATGCGCGGCCAGCCGGTGTGGACCTGGCTCTCGGGCTTCCGGCTCGCGCGGTTCTTCACCGCCGTGCACTGACGGCGGTCCCATGACCTTCGACGACGTCAGAAACTTCGCGCTGACGTGGCCGGAGGTCGAGGACGGCACCTCCTACGGCACGCCCGCACTGAAAGTGCGCAAGAAGCTGCTGGCGCGTCTGAAGGAGGACGGCGACAGTCTCGTCGTCCCTGACGTGCCCATCGACGAGCGCGCCATGCTGGTCGAGAGTCAGCCAAGGATCTTCTATTTCACCGATCATTATGCCGACTACCCGATCGTGCTGATCCGCCTGTCGAAGGCCAAGCGCACGATCGTCGAGCCGTTCCTGCGGCGGCGCTGGCGTGGCCTCGCCTCGAAGGCGGCGCGCACCGCGTTCGACGCGAGCACGTGAATAGCCGCGATGGATCAGGACCGCTTTCTTGCGCTGGCGCTGAAGAACCCCGTCAACGTCGTGATCATCGACGAACTGGCGCGGCTCGCGTTGCCCGATGCATGGCTGGTGTCGGGATGCCTGGTGCAGACGGCGTGGAACGTGCTTACCGGTCGCACGGTCGATCACGGCATCGCCGATTATGACGTGTTCTATTTCGATCCTGATACGTCATGGGAGGCGGAGGATGCGGTGATCCGCACACTGCATGCGCGGTTCGGACATCTCGGCGTCAAGGTCGAGACCCGCAACCAGGCGCGCGTGCATCTGTGGTATCCCGGCAAGCACGGCCTGCCCTATCCACCCCTGACCTGCTCGACCGACGGCATCGACCGCTTCCTCACGCAGAACACGCAAGTCGGCGTGAGACGCGCTCGCGACGGCTTCGAGGTCTACGCACCGCACGGTTTCGACGACATCGCGGGATTGATCGCGCGGTCCAACCCGGGGCCAAATTTTTCAGCGGCGAATTACGCGGAGAAGGCCGCGCGATGGAAGGCGTTGTGGCCGGAGATCACGGTGATTCCGGCGGAGTGATCACGCCGCCTTCGCCTGCACGTTCTCGCAGAACTCCGCGAGCCGATCCGCAAGCCGCAGCGTTGCAGGGCTGGCGCCGGGCGAAGCCATCAGCGCCACTTCGGTCCGGTTGATCGGCTCGAAACCGTCCTTCGCCGTCAGCACGCGGTGGTCGGACTGGATCGACATCTCCGACAAGATGCTCAGCCCCATGCCGGCGGCGACCGCAGCCTGGATGCCTGCGAGGCTCGATGACGAATAGGACATGTGCCAGGCGCGGCCCGCGCTTTCCAGCGCGTGGATGGCACCGGCGCGGTAGAGGCAGCCAAGCGGAAATCCGATCAGCGGCACCGACGGCGCGTTGACGTCAACCGGATGGCTTTTGCTGGTAACCCAGTGCACCCGCTCCGGCCACACCGCGATGGCGCCTTTCGCTCCGGCCTCGCGCTTGAACAATGCGAGGTCGAGCTCGCTGCGTTCGAGGTCGCGAGAGAGGTTCTTGCTCTGGTCGGCGCGCACATCCAGCCGCACGCCCGGATGCGAGCGCGAGAACGCGCCCAGCAGCTTCGCGAGACGATAGGCCGCAAAATCCTCAGGGATGCCGAGCCGGATCGCGCCTTCGCTGTCGGGCTCGCGGAGCACGTCGCGCGCCTCCTCGGCGAGCGTCAGCAGCCGGCGGGCGTAGGACAGCAACCGCTCGCCGGCCTCGGTGGGGCGCACGTCCTTGCCGTCACGGTGCAGCAGGACCTGGCCGACGTCCTCCTCCAGCCGCTTGATCTGCTGGCTGACGGTCGACTGCGTGCGGTGGACGCGCTCGCCGGCACGGGTGAAGCCGCCGGCCTCGACCACCGAGACGAAGCTGCGCAGGAGCTCCAGGTCGAGCATGGCTCGCCTCCATTCGAAAATCCACTGAATGGAAGTTAATCATTTAATTTCCAAATGACAAGCCTGCTCCCTAGATCGAGGGCTCAGGAGAATGCCCAGATGTCCCTCGCCCCCTCGATGTCCATCCCCCGCAGCCGCTTCAACGCGCTGCCGTTCGCTATCGGCCTGTTCTGCCTGCTCTGGAGCTACGCCTTCGTCGCCGGCAAGATCGGCGTCACCCATTGCCCGCCGCTGATCCTGCTCGCCGCGCGCTTCTCGCTCGCCGGCATCCTGATCCTCGGCGCCACGCTGGTTCGCGGTGACTGGTCGTTGTCCTGGCGCGATGCCGCGATCTTCGCCGTGCTCGGGATTGCCAACAACGCGCTCTATCTCGGGCTCGGCTACACCGGCCTGCAATCGGTTTCGGCCGGCCTCGGCGGGCTGATCGTCTCGGCCAATCCCGTGTTCACCGCCGCGCTCGCAGCGCTTTTGCTCGGCGAAGGCATGACCTGGCGCAAGGCCAGCGGCCTTCTCCTTGGCATCATCGGCGTGACGGCGATCGTCTGGCATCGGCTGTCGGTCGGCACTGATTCCCTGCACGGCATCGTCTTCACCCTGGCCTCGCTCGCCTCCATCGTCGCCGGCACCATCCTGTTCAAGCTGCTCGCGCCAAAGGGGTCCCTGTGGATCGGCAATGGCGTGCAGAATCTCGCCGCCGGCATCGTGCTGACGCCGGTCGCGTTCACCTTCGCTGACGTCCACGCGATCGATTTCACCCCGGGCCTGGTCGGCGCCTTCGCGTTCCTCGTGCTCGGCGGCTCGATCCTCGCCTACTGGCTCTGGTTTCATCTCCTGAAAGTGTGTGGCGCCACCGCCGCCAGCGCCTATCATTTCCTGATGCCGCCGCTCGGCATGCTGTTCGCCTACATCGTGCTCGGCGAGCATGTCGAGGCGCGCGACCTGCTCGGGATCGTTCCTGTCGCACTCGGCATTTATCTGGTGACGCGCCCCGCAAAGCCGGTCGCGTAGGAGGAGTTCATCATGCCCATTTCCATCACCCTGATTGGCGGCCCGACCGCGCTGATCGAGATCGACGGCTTCCGCCTGCTCACCGATCCGACCTTCGATGCTCCCGGCGCCTACCAGCTGCCGCATGTGAAGCTGGAGAAGACGATCGGCCCCGCGATGAAGGCCGACGCAATCGGGCCGGTCGATGCCGTGCTGCTCAGCCACGACCAGCATTCCGACAATCTCGATAATTCCGGCCGCGAATATCTGCTCAAAGCCAAGCGGGCGCTGACGACGGAGGCTGGCGCCAAGCGCCTCGGCGGCCACGTCGAAGGGCTCGCGCCCTGGGCGACCGCGCATCTGAAAGATCGTGACGGCAACGCGCTGACGATTACCGCGACGCCTGCGCGCCACGGCCCGGCCGGCATCGAGCCGCTGTCCGGCGACGTGATCGGCTTCGTGGTGTCGTCGAGCCGCGAGGACACGGGCGCGGTCTATATCAGCGGCGACACCACCTGGTTCGACGGCGTTGCCGAGGTGGCGCGCCGCTTCAAATGCACCGTAGTGATGCCGTTCGCGGGCGCCGCGCAGACGCGCGGGCCGTTCCATCTCACGATGGACACCAACGACACCATCGAGACGGCGCGCGCCTTTCCGGATGCGATGATCGTGCCCGTGCACACCGAGGGCTGGGCGCATTTCCGCC
This sequence comes from Bradyrhizobium sp. CCGB01, assembly GCF_024199795.1. NCBI lineage: Bacteria > Pseudomonadati > Pseudomonadota > Alphaproteobacteria > Hyphomicrobiales > Nitrobacteraceae > Bradyrhizobium > Bradyrhizobium sp. CCGB01. Next base: position 1,013,124 of record NZ_JANADK010000001.1, on the reverse strand, counting down.
AGAACAGCGAGGATCTGCGCAAGACCTTTGACGTGCTCGGCTTCGGCACGCGGCTGCGATTGCTGGAGCCCGGCGTACCGACGGTGATCGAGGCGCCGTAGCTGTCACCACAGCCGTCATTGCGAGCGAAGCGAAGCAATCCAGCCTCTCTCCGCGGATGCATTTCTGGATTGCTTCGTCGCTTCGCTCCTCGCAATGACGGACGGAGGCTAATCCTTCCGGAACACGATCGACGCCATCCAGCCCGTCATCAGCGCCATGGCCGCGGTGACGAGGCCGTAGATCAGCCCGTGCTGCCGCGCGCTGGTCGCGACGAACTGCTCGAAGCCAACCTTGACGATCTCGAACGCGGTCTCGGTCTTGCCGATGAACGCGCCGTCGGCGAACAGCTTGATCTCCACATCATAGGTTCCGATCGGCACCTCCGCCGGGAGCGGAATGCCGGTGCGGAACAGCGTCGGGGTCAGGAACGTCACCGCGCTCGCGTCCTCGCGATAGAGGCCGCGCTCGGTGCGCAAGCGGACGAAGGCCGAACGGAAGGCGTCGTGCGGCACCACGTCGGCAAAGTCGCCACTGACGCGCTGGGTCAGCAGCACGTTGTTGAGCCCGATCTGCTGCCGCCGCGCGATCTCGGGCGAGGTGATGAGGTCGAACGGGCGGTTGGCGAACAGCGCGAGATAGCTCGGCACCTGCAGGAACTGCCGGTAGTCGGTGTTGATCCAGATCCCGAAGGTGCGCTCCTTGCGCCGCGTCACCATATCGGCGCGCGGGCCCATCACGGTGACGACGAGATCGTAGCTCTTGCGGTCAGCGGGCGTGGAGGCGTCCTTCTCGACCGACCCGAACAGCACCAGCTCCTCGCCGGAATAGTTCGGCGTCACCGTGACACGATGGTTGGAGACCGACACGATCAGTCGCTCGGCACGCGCGACCGAGCCGAACAGCAGGACGAGCAGAACTGCGAGAGCTGCGCGCATCATCCGCTCACCCCCAATTCGCGGATGGTGAAGAGATCCTCGGGCCGGATCACCAGCTCGATCGCGAAGCGGACGCCGACCGAGAGGATCAGCAGGCCCAGCAATAGCCGCAGCTGCTCGCCGCGGATCTTCTGGCCGGCGCGGGCGCCGAACTGCGCGCCGGTGACGCCGCCGACCATCAGGATCAGCGCCAGCACGGCGTCGACGAGATGATTGGTCACCGCATGCAGCAAGGTCGCGAACAGCATCGTGACCAGCGTCAGGACCATCGAGGTCCCGATCACCGTCGAGGTCGGCACCCGCAGCAGATAGATCATGATCGGCACGAGGATGAAGCCGCCGCCGATGCCCATGATGGCGCCGATGAAGCCGATCACGATGCCGACGATCACGACGGGGATGACCGAGAGATAGATCTTCGAGCGCTTGAACCGCATCTTGAGCGGCAGGCCGTGGATCCAGTTGTGCGTGCGCCGCGGCGGCACCGCGCCGCGACGGGTCCGCATCAGCGCGCGCAGGCCTTCGGAGAACATCAGGCTGCCGACGGTGGTAAGCAGCACCACGTAGGACAACGCGATCATCAGATCGAGCTGGCCGAGCGCGCGAAGCTGCGTGAAGGTCCACACCCCGAGCGCCGTGCCGGTGACACCGCCGCATAGCAACACGCACGCCAGCGCCGGATCGATCGCACGCCGCCGCCAGTAGGACAGCGCACCGGAAAAGGAGGAGGCCGCGATGTGGCTCGCAACGGAGGCGACCGCGACCGCCGGCGTGATCCCGATGAAGATCAGAAGCGGCGTCATCAGGAAGCCGCCGCCGATCCCGAACATGCCGGAGACGAAGCCGACCGCCGCGCCCATCGCCAACACCAGGAAGATGTTGACCGGCAGATCGGCGATCGGGAGGTAGAGCTGCATTGAACCACGCTCGGCGAGACGGATCGATTGCGCGGAATGCTCGCCGGACGGTCGGAACGATTGCCGCGCCCTTCAATAGCGGAATTCGCCGCCGGGCGGGACCGGGAAATTTGCGCGTGGTGAATGGCGACGCTTTCGCTCCTCACCCTGAGGAGCCTGCGCAGCAGGCGTCTCGAAGGGCGAGGCCCGGATCCAGAACGGGGCCTGCATGGTTCGAGACGCGCGCAAGGGGGCGCTCCTCACCATGAGGGGAAAGAGATCCGTTTAATGCGCGGCCGACGCCGAGCGCTTGGTCGCGACCGGCTTCGGCGCCGGCTTTGCGTTGGCCTGCGGCGCGCTGTCCCAGCCGCCTGCGGGCGCTGTGACATTGACGGCGTCGTCGGGCTGCGGCTCGGCGCTGAAGGTCTGGATCGCGAGCTTGGCGGCAGCGAGCGACTGCGGGTCGAGCCGTTTGGCGACGTCGTCGCGCTTACCGGACGCATCCGCGTCACCCTGGGCGGCGGCGAGAGTGAACCATTTGTAGGATTCGGCGAGGTTCTGCTCCACGCCGATGCCGCGGGCATAGAGGATGCCGAGGTTGAACTGGCTGTCGGCGACGCCGCGATCGGCGGCCTTGCGGAACCACTGCGCCGCGCTCTTGTAATTGGCACCGCGTCCGCCGCCGTCGGCGTCGAGCACCGCGAGATTGTGCATCGCCTTGGCGTTGCCGCGCTCGGCGGCCTGCGTGTAGTAGCGGCGGGCGATGTCGGCGTCCTTCTTCACCCCCAAGCCCTTCTCGTAGAGCGTGCCGAGGCGGAAGGTCGCGGGCACCACGCCGGCCTGCGCCGCGCGGTCATACCATTTGGCGGCTTCGTCGTAGTTCGCGGCGACGCCCTTGCCCTCGGCAAAGCGCACGCCGATCTCGTAGGCCGCGGTCGCATCGCCCTTCATCGCGGCGCTGCGCAGCACCGGACCGCCGATGCCGTCAGGGAGCTTCTCGCTCGGCGGCACCTGGGTCATGCCGAGCTTCGCGCGGCTCGCACCCGACAGCGCGCCGGTGACGTCGTTGCTCGCTGCAGGCGGAGGTGGCGTTGCGGGAGCTGGCGGGATCTCGACCGAGGCCGAGTTGCCCGACCCCGCCATGGGAGCCGGTGCGGGATTATTCAGCGACTGCTTTCCGATCGGCGTCGGCGAGGTCATCGACGGTGTGACCTGCTCGGGCGCGGCAGGCCTGGTCTCGACCGGCGGCGGAGCCTGCGGCGCGGGCGCGGGCGACGAATTTTCCATGGCCTGCGGCGACGGCGCCGGGCCGCCGCCATCGAGCAGGTTCATGGCCATCTTGAAGGTGCCGAGCACGATCACGACCACGCTCGCGCCGACCAGCAGCGAACGGATTTTCGAGGTGATGGTCGAGGCGCCTTCCTGGCCCTTCTCCCTGGCACGGCCAGCGACTGCCGCCTTGGCACCGCGGACCGGCTTTTCCGGCTGTGCGGCGGCGGCCTGCGCGGCGCGGCGCGCGGCCGCGATGAAGCTCGACGACGACACCGGCTCCTTCGGCGCGGCGGGAATTTCGCTGATCGCGCTTTCAGACGCGGCGATGCGCTCCGACGGCGTGGCGGCGCGGCCGCCTGGCCGTGTGCCCGGCTCGAGCGGATGATCCGGCGGCAATTCCGGTGCGAGCGCGGCGCGCGCGGGCGCCGTGTGCGGCTCGAGGATCTCGCTGATCGCACGCGGCGGCAAGGGTGCCGCGACCTGCGGCGCCGTTGGCACCGGCGGCGGCGCGACGGCGGCGGCGTGGAATTCGCGCGGCGCGGCGACGAAGGCGCCCTGCGCCGGATGTTGCGCGGCGGCCGGGTTCGGCAGCTCAGGCTTCGGATCGTATTTCGGTTGCTGTTGCTGCGGCCGCTGTTCGCGCGCCATCGGCGGCGGCTCGAACGGAGCAGCCATCGGCATCGGTTGCGGCGCAGGTGCCTGCGGCGCCGTGCGCACCGCGCGCAGATCACCCTCGATTATCGAGAGGCGATCGACGACATGGCCGAGCGCGCTGTGCACGGCCTCGAGCGAATCCTGGGTGCTGCGGTTGGTCTCGGCCTGGCTGAAGCGAATGTCGGAGAGCTCGCGCTTGACGAGATCGACCATTCCCGAATCTGAAGGCGGCGCCGAATTGCGGCTCTCGGCCAGCGCGGAATAGGTCGCCTGCTGCCGTTCGAGATGCCTGAGGATGTCGTGCAGCCCGTCCTCGACGCGGCTCAGATTACCGTTGCGCGGATCGGAGGCGGCTTCGATCCGCTCCAGCAGATACGAGACCCGCTGTTCGAGATGCGCAAACGTCGATGCGGAATCGTTGCCGACCTGCATGCGGTCGAAACGGTCCGACAACGCGCGGATCGCGGCTTCCAGATGCTCGGTGCTCTCGGACGGCTGCGGCCGCTCGCGCGTTTCCAGCGCGGCGGTGAGTGCCGCGATGCGCTGCTCGAGCACAGCAAAGCTGTCGCCGTGCCCCGAGGAGCGGGTAACCTGGTCGACCTTCGACGACAGCAGCTGCACGTCGTCCGAAAGGCGTGCCAGCGCTTCGTTGGAGGCGACGTTGGAGACGATGCCGCGCAGCGCCGAGATCGCGCCTTCGAGCTGACGCACCGTCGAGGGATCGTCATTGGCGCGCAGGATGAGATCGAGCTTGGCGCCGAGATTGCGGATCGCCTCGTCATAGCCGGTGAGCTGCTCGGCCGGCGTCAGCGTGCGCAGCACCTGCTTGATGTCGGACAGCGCGTGCTCGATGCTGGACAGCACCTGACCGTCGGAGCCGGACGAGCGGGTCTCGTCGATGCGACGATGCAGCGAGCGGATCTCGTTCTCGATCGATTCGATCGCGCGGCGCGGCATCGCCTCGGTGATGGCGTGGCGGATCTCGGCAAGCTCGCCGCGGAAAGCGTTGATCGCCTGCTCGGTATTGTCAGGGCGCTGGAGCGACTCGATCTGGCTCGTGATCTTGAGCAGATGGCGCTCGAGCGACGAGAAATCCGGCCCCGGCTGCGGTGGCGCGTAGGCAGGCGCGGGCGGCGCCGCCATTGATGTCATGGGGGGCGCGAAAGGAGCTGCCATCGGCGCAATCGACGGCGCGGCGCGCGACGGCACCTGCCGCGGCGCAAAGCCGTCGAGCTCGCTCTGCCGTGCCGTGATCTCGGCGACGGCAACGTCGAACGACGCGGGGCTCAAGGGAGGTGAATTGCGATAGACCTGCGCAGCCGCGCGCTCGACCACATCGGCCTGGCGCTGCCGCGTTTCAACGGGGGCCGGTGCCGGCCGCGGCGCCTGAGGCTGCTGCGGACGGGAGATTTGCGACAGCCGTGCATCGAGCCGCGAGATCGCGTCGTTGAGCTGGCGCGCGACGCCCTGCTCGCGCGAGACGTCCTTCTCGCGCGCGGCGTCCTGACGCGGCGCGGGCTTCGAAATCCGTTCGATCTGCTGGGTGATCGCGTCGAGCCGCTGGTGGATGTCGGCGACTTCGCGGGCTTCCTGGCTCGGAACGTTCGGGGCTTGCGGACGCTGGTCGTAAGGTCCGCGAAAGTTCGGCGCGGCAGTCTCGCCGAGCGTGGAGTTCAGCCAATCGTTGAGTGACATGCCGGCACGACGCGCAGCAGCTTCGGCCCGCTCCCTGACGGATGGATCGATGCCGTCAACACTCCACGATACGCGCGAATTCATGACTCTGTCCGGTTCCGACTTCGGCGCCCCACCCGGCGCCTCCAGCCTTCCCTCGCGTGCCGGTTGCAAAGACAATCGGATTTGGCGCGGGTCGTCTGCCTCGAAAACCGACTTTTTCCTGTTACGGTAAATAACGGGTTAAGGAACGCGTCGCCGGTGTCTTAAAGTTGGGCGGCGGGAACCCGCTCCAGCGCCCGTGGCCGCCGCCCGGCCCCCCGCCCCGACAAAGATTTCGCCAGCCATCGCGTCCGCACGTCTCACAAGGGATAAGAACGGCCCGATCCACGGGCGGGTTCTTGCCTGACTGGATTGTTGGCTGACATGAAAAGGTTGCTCGTGGCCGCGATGGTGGCCGGACTGGCATCGCACGCTGTGGCCGCCGATGCCCCGGCGGCAGCGACCGCGGCGAAGGCAGCGGCGCCCGCGGGATACAACTGGACCGCCTGCTATGTCGGCATCCAGGGCGGTGGCAACTGGGGCAAGAGCGAGCATGTCGCGCGCGCCGGCGACGTCTCCGGGCCGACGATAACAGGCACGTTCAATCTCAGCGGTGCCGCCGTCGCGGGCGGAGCCTTCGGCTGCGATTTCCAGATCGAAAAGACCGTCCTCGGCTTCGAGAACGACGTGTCCTGGACCAACCAGCGCGGCCGGGCACAGGACCTGCCGCCCTTCAACGTCGGGGTAGCGAGCGGCACGCGGGAGAAGTGGATCGACACGTTCCGCGGCCGCGTCGGCTATGCGCTTGATCAGCTCCTGATCTATGGCACCGCGGGGGTCGCCTTCGCCGGGACCGAAGTCACTGTGTCCAACCAGGTGGCGCAGGTCACCAGTTCCCAGACCCGTACGGGCCTGGCCGCCGGCCTCGGGGGCGAATGGGCGGCCTACGTCGATACCTGGGGCGCCGTGAGCCTCAAGCTCGAGTATCTGCACGTCGATTTCGGCAGCAAACGGTATGTCGATCCGCCGATCAGCGGCGCGGTCACGCGCGACGTCAGGCTGACGGATGACATCGTCCGCGCCGGTGTGAACGTCCGCTTCAATTGGGAAAGGCCGGTTGTCACGAAGTACTAAGGGGCGGACGAACTAGCCCTTCCCTTCGCGCTTGTTCTCGTCCAGCGGGACCACCGTGCCCTTGCCGCTCATCGCCGATAGCGCTTCGAGCGCCTCCTCGCAGAAATCGGCCACCATTTGCTCGTGCCGCGCGCCGAGCTGAAGCAGCAGCAAATTACCGAGGTCGAGCACGCCCGACGCGGTGCCCTCCGGAAAACGCTTCTTGAGGATGCGCTCGTAATTTTCGTGCCGGTCGCGATGGTGCTCCAGCCGGGCCATCAGATCGGTGCGCATGGGCTCGATGTCGATGCTGTCGAGTGCATGCAGCCGCACCAGCAGGTCGTCCTTGATCGAGGGCGGCGTGCTCGGTCGCGCGGCCCAGTGCCGCAGCGCTGTTCGGCCTTCGGGAGTCAGCGTATAGATGAGTTTATTGGGTTTGCCGGACTGTACGACCTCGCGGCCCTGGATGTAGCCGCGGTCGCGCAGCTTGGAGAGCTCGCGGTAGATCTGCTGGTGATCGGCCTTCCAGAAGAAGCCGATCGAGGAGTCGAACGTCTTGGCAAGCTCGTAGCCCGTCATCGGACGTTCCGTCAGGCATGCGAGGATTGCGTCGCCCAGCGCCATGGCACCAGCTCCCTTCTAGAGGTCCCGACCAATTGACTTGACTTTATGCGCATTGGTGCATATGCGTCAATATGCATATGAGGTGACCGAAGGTCGGGGCTTAAAACCCGACCCCAAAAACCGAGCGAAATCAAACTCCTCGCTACTGTGCATGGGGTTGTTTTCGAGTTTTTTGCATGGCCTTGATCTAGGGAGGCATCCTGACAATGACCGGCCTCGATTCCTGGTACGCCTTCATGAAGTCCCACGACAGCAAAGCGCTGTGGGACCTGCTCCATCCTGATGCCGTGTTCGAAAGCCCCGTCGTGCACTCGCCGCAACGCGGCCGCGACATCACCTTCAAATATCTCGCGAGCGCCGAGAAGGTGCTCGGCGGTCCCGGCTTCAGCTATGTCGGCGAGTGGCGAAGCGCCAACGGCGCCGTGCTCGAATTCAAGAATGTCATCGACGGCATCGAGATCAACGGTGTCGACATCATCACTTTCGATGCCGAGGGGCGCATCACCCATTTCAAGGTGATGGTGCGTCCGCTCAAGGCGATCAACATGCTGCATCGCCTGATGGCGGAGCAGCTTGCCGCCCAATCATAAGCCAACATCATCACCTCAAGACGCAATGACTTCAAGGCTGATGCCGGGAGAACGCCATGCCGATCTATAAAGCCCCCGTAGAAGACGTGAACTTCCTGCTCAACGACGTCTTCCAGATCGATCGCTACGACAATCTGGCCGGCTTCTCCGATGCGTCGAGCGACGTGCGCGAAGCCATCCTCGGCGAAGCCGCGAAGCTCGCGGAAGAGGTGCTTCAGCCACTCAACCGCGTCGGCGATCTCGAAGGCTGCAAGCGTGCCGACGACGGCAGCGTCACCACGCCGAAGGGTTTCAAGGACGCTTTCAAGCAAGTCGCCGAGGGCGGCTGGCTCGGTCTCTCTGCACCACAGGAGTTTGGCGGCCAGGGCCTGCCGGTGACGCTGAGCCAGGCGGTCAACGAATTCCAGATCTCCGCCAACATGGCGTTCTCGATGTATGGCGGCCTCACCATGGGCGCGACTGCGGCCCTCCTGGTGCACGGCACGCCCGAGCAGAAGCAGACCTACGTGCCGAAGATGGTGGCCGGCGAATGGACCGGCACCATGAACCTGACCGAGCCGCATTGCGGCACCGATCTCGGCATGCTCCGCACCAAGGCGGTCCGCCAGGCCGACGGCAGCTTCAAGATCACGGGCACCAAGATCTTCATCTCGGCCGGCGAGCATGACCTCGCCCCCAACATCATCCACCTCGTGCTCGCCCGCATCGAGGGCGCACCCGCCGGCATCAAGGGCGTGTCGCTGTTCGTGGTGCCGAAATTCCTGGTGAATGCCGACGGTTCGGTCGGCGCACGCAACGGCGTCGTGTGCGGCTCGATCGAGCACAAGATGGGCATCCACGGCAATTCCACCTGCGTGATGAACTACGACAGCGCCACCGGCTGGCTGATCGGCGAAGAGAACAAGGGCATGCAGGGCATGTTCGTGATGATGAACGAGGCCCGCCTCGGCGTCGCCGTGCAGGGTCTCGCGCAGTCCGAGGTCGCCTATCAGAACGCGGTCGCCTATGCCCGCGAGCGCATCCAGGGCCGTTCGCTCACCGGCGCAAAGGCGCCGGACAAGCAGGCCGACCCGATCATCGTGCATCCGGACGTGCGCCGCACGCTGCTCTCGATCCGCGCCTTCAACGAGGCCGCGCGCGCCTTCGTGATGTGGACCGCGCTGAAAAGCGATGTCGCACACCGTTCCGAGGACCCCAAGGACCGCCAGGCCGCCGACGACCACATGGGCCTGATGACCCCCGTGCTGAAGGGCTTCCTCACCGATTACGGCTTCGCCAACGCGGTGCAGGCGCAGCAGATGTATGGCGGCCACGGCTACATCGCCGAGCAGGGCATGGAGCAGTTCGTGCGCGATGCGCGTATTGCGATGATCTATGAAGGCGCCAACGGCATCCAGGCGCTCGACCTCGTCGGCCGCAAGCTGCCGCGCGACGGCGGCCGCGCCATCATGGCGTTCTTCGGCGAGGTCATGGCCTTTGCCAAGGAGAATGGCGGCGACGAGGCGATGAAGCCTTTCATCGCCCCGCTCTCGGCTTCGCTCGGCCATCTCCAGCAGGCCACCACCTGGCTGATGCAGAACGCGATGGCCAAGCCGGACAATGCCGGCGCTGCCGCCACCGATTACCTGCATCTCTTCGGCTTCGTCGCGCTCGGCTACATGTGGGCGAAGATGGCGAAGGTCACCCAGGCCAAGATTGCCGAGAGCGGCGCAACGCCCTATCTCTCGACCAAGCTCGTCACCGGCCGCTTCTTCATGGAACGCATGCTGCCGGAGACCGCCGCCAATCTCGCGCGCATCCAGGCCGGCTGCGCCACCATCATGGAACTGCCGGCGGAAGCCTTCTGAGGATTTCCGCCCACCAATGATCGCGACCGCCCCCCGGTCGTCACCAATAACTGCAATCAGGAGGCTCCCATGGCAGATGCCTATATCTACGACCACGTTCGAACCCCGCGCGGCCGCGGCAAGGCGGACGGTTCGCTGCACGAGGTGACCGCGCTCGCGCTCGCGACCGTGCCGCTGAAGGCGCTGAAGGACCGCAACAATTTGCCGGAAGATTCCGTCGACGACGTCGTGCTCGGCGTGGTCGATCCGGTCGGCGAAGCCGGCTCCGACATCGCGCGCTTTGCCGCACTGAAGGCGGGCCTCGGCGAGGCCGTGCCCGGCGTGCAGATCAGCCGCTTCTGCGCTTCTGGCCTTGATGCCGTGAATTTTGCCGCCGCGCAGGTGATGAGCGGCCAGCACGAGCTCGTCATCGGCGGCGGTGCCGAATCGATGAGCCGCGTCGGCATCGGCGCCTCCGGCGGCGCCTGGCCGATGGATCCGTCGATGGCAGTGCCCGCCTATTTCATGCCGCAGGGCGTGTCGGCCGATCTGATCGCGACCAAGTACGGCTTCTCGCGCGACGACGTCGACGCCTACGCGGTGCAGAGCCAGCAGCGGGCGGGCAAGGCCTGGGACGAGGGCCGCTTCAACAAGTCGGTCGTGCCGGTGAAGGACATCAACGGTCTCACCATCCTCGCCAAGGACGAGCACATGCGTCCCTCGACGACGATGCAGTCGCTGGCCCAGCTCCAGCCGTCGTTCACGATGATGGCGCAGATGGGCGGCTTCGACGGCGTCGCCGTGCAGTCGCATCCGGAGATCGAGCGCGTCAATTACGTGCACCACGCCGGCAACTCCTCGGGCATCGTCGATGGTGCCGGTGCCGTGCTGCTCGGCAGCAAGGAAGCGGGCAGCAAGTACGGCCTGAAGCCGCGTGCAAAAATCCGCGCCTTCGCCAATGTCGGCTCGGAGCCAGCGATGATGCTGACCGGTCCGGTCGACGTCACGGAAAAGCTGTTCGCGCGCTCGGGCATGAAGAAGTCGGACATCGACCTGTTCGAGCTCAACGAAGCCTTCGCCTCGGTCGTGCTGCGCTACATCCAGGCCTTCGACATCGACAACGCCCGGATCAACGTCAATGGCGGCGCGATCGCGCTCGGCCATCCGCTCGGCGCCACCGGTGCGATGATTCTCGGCACCGTGCTCGACGAGCTCGAACGCACCAACAAGTCCACCGCCCTGGTGACGCTGTGCATCGGCGGCGGCATGGGCACCGCGACCATCATCGAGCGGGTGTAACGAGCTGCCGTAGGGTGGGTTAGCGAAGCGTAACCCACCTTCGTCTGTTTCCGCGGAGGAAGACAGTGGTGGGTTACGCCTTCGGCTAACCCACCCTACGAGATCACCATCAACCGCCGCGCCTGAGATCGGCTGCGGCACCGAGGAGCAACCAACATGGCTTACAAGAACTTCAAGGTTGAGACCGATTCCGACGGCATCGCGCTCGTCACCTGGGACATCCCGGGCCGTTCGATGAACGTGCTCGACGAGACCTCGACCAGCGAGCTCGACGCGATCGTCAAGGAAACCACGGCCGATGCCGCGGTGAAGGGCGTCGTCATCACCTCCGCCAAGGAAGCGTTCTGCGCCGGCGCCGACCTGTCGATGCTCGAAGGCATGAACCAGGCCTATGCCAAGGTCCTCAAGGAGCAAGGCGAGACCGCGGCGAACCAGATGCTGTTCGAGCAGAGCCGGCGCTTTTCGCAGGTGCTGCGCTCAATCGAAACCTCAGGCAAGCCGTGGGCGGCCGCGATCAACGGCCTCGCGCTCGGTGGCGGTTTCGAGATCACGCTGTGCTGCCACTATCGCGTGGCGGCGGAGAATCCCAAGACGCGGCTCGGCCTGCCCGAAGTCAAGGTCGGCCTGTTCCCCGGCGCCGGTGGCACGCAGCGCGTGCCGCGCCTGGTGCCGCCGCAGGACGCGATGACGATCCTGCTCAAGGGCGATCCCGTTACGGTCGAGAAGGCCAAGGCGCTGAACCTCATTCATGCCGTCGTGCCCGCCGCTGACCTGGTCAAGGCGGCGAAGGATTGGATCAAGGGCGGCGGCAAGGCCGTCGCGCCGTGGGACGAGAAGGGTTTCAAGCTGCCGGGCGGTCCGGTGTTCTCCAAGACCGGCATGATGATGTTCCCGGCCGGCAACGCGATCTATCGCCGCGAGACCTACGACAACTATCCAGCCGCGCGCGCGATCATGAGCTGCGTCTATGAAGGCCTCCAGCTGCCGATCGACGCGGCGCTACGCGTCGAGTCGCGCTACTTCACGTCCGTGCTGCGCTCGAAGGAAGCGGCCGCGATGATCCGCAGCCTGTTCCTGTCGATGCAGGAGCTCAACAAGGGCGCGCGCCGTCCGAAGGACGTTGCTCCCACCAAGGTGAAGAAGATCGCCGTGATCGGCGCCGGCTTCATGGGCGCGAGCGTCGGCTACGTCTCGGCCCGCGCCGGCCTCGACGTGGTCCTGATCGACCGCGACCAGGAGAGCGCCGATAAGGGCAAGGCGCATGCCCAGAAGGTGATCGAGGAGCAGATCAAGAAGGGCCGCGCCAAGCCCACCGATGCGGAAGCCCTGCTCGCGCGCATCACGCCGACCGCCGACTATGCCGCACTGAAGGACGTCGACCTCGTCATCGAGGCCGTGTTCGAGGATCGCAAGGTCAAGGCCGATACCTTCGCCAAGGCGCAGCAGCATATGAAGCCGGACGTGATCTTCGCGTCGAACACCTCGACGCTGCCGATCACTTCGCTCGCAGAGAGCTTCAAGGACCAGGGCAAGTTCGTCGGCATCCACTTCTTCTCGCCGGTCGAGAAGATGATGCTGGTCGAGATCATCCTCGGCAAGAACACCGGCGATGTCGCGCTCGCGACCGCGCTCGACTACGTCCGGCAGATCGGCAAGACGCCGATCGTCGTCAACGACTCCAGAGGCTTCTTCGCCAATCGCTGCGTCGGCCGCTATGTCGCCGAAGGCAACGAGATGTTCCTGGAGGGCGTGCCACCCGCGATGATCGAGAACTGCGCCAAGATGGCCGGCATGCCGGTCGGCCCGCTCTCGCTCTCGGACGAAGTCGCACTCGACCTCGGCCTCAAGATCATGAAGGCGACGGAAGCCGATCTCGGCCCCAACGCCATCAACCCCGATCAGAAGAAGCTGATGGTGGAGATGGTCGAGAACCAGGGTCGTCTCGGCCGCAAGAACAGCAAGGGCTTCTATGACTATCCCGAGAAGGGCAAGGGTCAGAAGAGCCTATGGCCGGGCCTGTCCGCGCTGCAGCCGAAGCAGCTCGATCCTGACACGCTCGACATCGAGGAGCTGAAGCAGCGCTTCCTGGTGGTGCAGGCGGTGGAAGCCGCGCGCACGGTCGAGGACCACGTCATCACCGATCCGCGCGAGGCGGATGTCGGCTCGATCCTCGGCTTCGGCTTCGCACCGTTCACGGGCGGCACGCTGTCCTACATCGACTTCATGGGCACGAAGACGTTCGTCGAGCTCTGCCACAAGCTGGAGGCGAAGTACGGCTCGCGCTTCACCCCGCCGAAACTTCTCGAAGAGATGGCTGCAAAGGGAGAAACCTTCTACGGCCGCTTCGCGCCGAAGAAGGCGGCTGCCTGATTCGCTGAACTCGTAGCCCGGATGGAGCGCAGCGAAATCCGGGACTGACCGATCCACGTGAAGACTCGGATTGCGCTACGCTCCATCCGGGCTGCGCATCCAAGACAAAGGCCGGATCACCGATCCGGCCTTTTTTGTTTTGCACAACATCATCACGGTTGCGTCAGACTTGTTCCGGGTTGTGGAACCGGTCACAGAAATCGCGTAGGAACCGTGCCGAAGTCCCCGCTGCTGCGGTGTCGCGCAATTGTCATAAGCGCGTCAAAGCGGCGCCGTTCTTTTGCTCGGCCCTGGCACTAGTCTTGCTGCGGGTCAGGGTCATGAAGCCGGGTTGGGGCACTCGCCGACAAGCGGCGAGTTGCAGACAAAATAAGAAAGTGTCCTTGATGAACTCTTTGGTGCTGCGGAAGACCGCGCTTGGCCGCGATCTTACCGCGAAATATGCTGTTGCGTCCCCAATTGGCCGCCTCTTCCCGCAACAAAAGCCGGCACGCCGGCGCCGCAAGGGGCCGGTGCTTTGGGCAGCTTTGGCCTTACTTGTGCTGGCGGCGGATGTTCTGCTCGCTTGCCTCGCCTGGATCGCCGTCGATCTCGTCATGGGATGAGGCGTCGCGCGCGTGCAGCTTATAAGCTGCCGCGAGATAGGCGAGCTGGCAGACGGCAAGGCAGGTGGCAATGACGGTCACACCGGCCATCATGCCGAATTCGTAAACGCGAAGAATGATCGCCGAGACCACTGCGATTGACGGCGCGATCAATACCAGCGCCCAGATCCTGAAAAAGTAACCTGTCGCTATTCCTACCAACGCACTTGCGGCGATCAGGACGAAGGCAATCGTCAAGTTCGACTCCGATGAAACTACAAATAATTCGCTACAATTCCGCCAAGCTCGCGCGCTTTGCGGGAACTGACAAGACAGCACTACTTACATTTGGCGAACAGTAGTTCAAAAGTCTAATTAAGGTACGATGATCCGGCGAAATGGGTTCGCCCGCGTGCCGCCCGGCAGCAAGAAAAGAGCCGGCTCGGCGACCCCGCCTGCTTATTTGCGGTCCCCGAAGGGCGAGAACGCGCGGCCCGCGACCGCATCATCGGCAAGACTGGCCTTCCAGGTCCCCTCGTCGCCGCGGCCGATGCGCAGCTCGAAGCGCCAGCCGTTCTGATTGGTGAAGGCGATATCCGCTCCGCCCTTCTTCTTCGCGTAGCTGCAGGGATATTCGGTCGGCTTGTCCGGAAAAACGATCTTTCCTTCCTTGCTCTCGAACACGGCCGAGGTGATCTGCGGATGGATCATGAAGATGCAATTGCGCTGCGGCACATCGGGCGTCGACAAGCCAAGCATCGCGAGCGGCGCGCCGGCAGCGGTCATGAGGACGATCATGTTCATGGGGCGGCTGTCTCGTGGAGGTATTCCGCTTCGACGCCGTCACCAATCAAGGGGTTCAAAAAAGGCCGGATCATCGATCCGGCCTTTTTCCTCTTCCATTGCGCGGGCGCTTACTTCGCCTGCGCGAGGCCTTCCTTCTTCAGCGCTTCCTGCACCTGCGGCCGCGCCGCGACGCGAGCCTTGTAGGCGATCAGGTTCGGCATGGCCGAGAGGTCGAACTTCATTCGGTCACCCCAGGTCAGCATCGTGAAGAGATAACCGTCGGCCACCGTGAACTGCTTGCCCATGAGGTAGTCGCGGCCGGCGAGCTGGCTGTCGATGTATGTCAGCTTGCCCATGACGCGGTCCTTGAAGAACGCCTTGGCTTCGTCATTCAGCGCCGGGGCGAACAGCGGGCCAAAGCTCTTATGCACCTCAGAGGTGAGGAAGTTCAGCCACTCCAGCAGCTTGTAGCGCTCGGAGCTGCCGTGGGCAGGCGCCAGCGCCTTGGCCGAAGCCTGATCGGCGATCATCTGGACAATGACCGGACCTTCGGTCACGATCTCACCGCTATCGAGGCCCAGCGCGGGGACTTGGCCCTTGGGGTTCAGCTTCAGATAATCCTCACCATTTTCGAGCTTCTTGGCCCGGATATCGACCTTGACCAGCTCATAGGGCAGGCCGGCTTCCAGGAGCGCGATGTGGGGGGACAGGGAGCAGGCGCCGGGCGAGTAATAGAGCTTCATGGAATTTCCTCCTCTTGGTGCTTGGTTCGGGCGAAAGAACGCCTACATGCACCTGCATGTAATAGTCAAGATTGATGCAGGTGCATCGAGTGGGGTAAGAGACGGGCGACAGCTTGAGCGGGACCATGAAACGCAAACCATCGACCGAGGCGACTTCCGCCTGGATCCGCCTGATGCGGGTGCAAAGCCGCGTGCTCGATTGTGTCGAGCAGGACCTGAAGAAGGCGGGGTTCCCGCCGCTGGCATGGTACGACGCGCTGCTCGAATTGTCGCGAGCTCCCTCGGGTGAGCTGCGGCCGGTGGAACTCGAGCGGCAGATGCTGATCCCGCAATATTCCACGTCGCGCCTGATCGATCGCCTGGTCGACGAGGGGCTCGCCTCCCGGCGCGAATGCCAGATCGACAAGCGCGGCCAGTTCGTGGAGATCACGGAAGCCGGCCGCGAGCTGCAGAAGCGGATGTGGGGCGCCTATTCGGCCGCGATCGAAAAATATGTCGGCTCGAAACTGTCCGATGCGGATGCGGTCAAGCTCAGCGGCCTGCTCGATCGTCTCGGCTGCTCGTGCGGCGAGATGAAGCTGCCGCCCGCCCACGTCAACGAAACCACGCCGTCGCGATGATCGCACGGCACCCCAGCTCGTCCGTGCACCCCTTGGGTTCGCGGACCATCCCTGCCACCCGCGCGCCTTCGATCGAAGCGCCCTTTTGATTAGAGTTTGATATGGCGCGAGACCAGATCGATATGACGCCGCTGCAATCGCGCGACGAACTCGTCGCGTGGTTCGAGGCCGGCTGCAAGCCGCCGTCCGAGTGGCGGATGGGCACCGAGCACGAGAAGACGCCGTTCACGCTCGAAGGCCACCGTCCGGTGCCTTACGAGGGCGCGCGCGGCATCGGCGCGCTGCTCGAAGGCATGAAGCTCCTGCTCGGCTGGGAGCCGATCATGGAGAAGGGCAACATCATCGGTCTCTACGACGTCACCGGCGGCGGCGCGATCTCGCTCGAACCCGGTGGACAGTTCGAGCTCTCCGGCGCGCCCGTCGAGAACGTGCACCAGACCCAGAGCGAGCTGATGGCGCATCTGGCGCAGGTGCGCGAGATCGCGACCCCGCTCGGCATCGGCTTCCTCGGGCTCGGCATGACGCCGTCCTGGTCGCGCGCCGACATCCCGGTGATGCCCAAGGGCCGCTACAAGATCATGACCAATTACATGCCGAAGGTCGGCCAGTACGGCCTCGACATGATGTACCGGACCTGCACGGTGCAGACCAATCTCGACTTCTCCTCCGAAGCCGACATGGTCAAGAAGCTGCGCGTCTCGCTCGCGCTCCAGCCGGTCGCGACCGCGCTGTTTGCCAATTCGCCGTTCACGGAGGGCAAGCCGAACGGCTTCCTGTCCTTCCGCTCCGAGATCTGGCGCGACACCGACAATGCGCGCGCGGGCATGATGCCGTGGGCGTTCGAGGACGGCATGGGCTTCGAGCGCTATGTCGATTACGCGCTCGACGTACCCATGTATTTCGTCAAGCGCGGGGACGACTATATCGACGTCTCGGGCTCCTCGTTCCGTGCCTTCTTCGAGGGCCGCAACAACAATTTGCCCGGCGAACGTCCGACGCTGTCGGACTGGGCCAACCATCTTTCCACGATCTTCCCGGAAGTGCGCCTCAAGCGTTATCTCGAGATGCGCGGGTCCGACGGTGGCCCCTGGGGCCGTCTGCCTGCGCTCTCGGCGTTCTGGGCCGGGCTGCTCTACGACGATGTGTCGCTCGATGCCGCCTGGGACCTGGTGAAGCACTGGACCGCGCATGAGCGTCAGGCCCTGCGCGACGACGTGCCGCGCTTCGGCTTCAAGTCGCGGATCAAGGACCGTTATCTGTTCGAAATCGCCAAGGAATGCCTCGTCCTGGCCCATGCCGGCCTGCGCCGACGCGGCCGGATCGACCAACTCGGCCGCGACGAGACCCGGCACCTGGAGCCGCTCGATCGCATCATCGATTCCGGCCGGACGCCGGCCGAGGAGATGCTGGAGAAGTTCAACGGTGCCTGGAACGGCTCGGTGGAACCGGCCTACGCGGAATACGCGTTCTAGACCGGAGGCCGACGATCAGGACCTGAGCCGTTCATCGCCCGTACAGGTTTGCGGCGATCAAATGACCGGCTGAAAAAACCTGAGCGCCGTCAATAACTCGAAAGCTGTTCGAATGGGGAAGGGCCGCCTGCCTGGGGCCGTCGTGGCAAGCGTCGTGGCATGCGTCACGCTGCTTTCGCTCCTGCTTGCGAGCTGGCCTGCGCGCGCCCAAACGGCGTTCGACCGGCCCGGCGGCGACTATTTCAACTCGCCGGTGACGTCAGGCGACCCCGCGGATTGCGCGCTGCTCTGCGAGCGCGACCGCCGCTGCCGCTCCTGGAGTTTCAACTATCCCGACGTCGAAGGCGGCTCGGCGGTGTGCTGGCTCAAGAATACGGTGCCGCCGCGAGTGCCGGGCAGCTGCTGCATCTCCGGCGTACGTGGCGCCGGCGTGATTGAGCCGCGGATCGAGGGCGTGGAAACGTCGATCGACCGCCCCGGCGGCGACTTGCGCAATTTCGAGCTCAAGGACGGCGAAGGCGAGGAAGCCTGCAAGGCCGCCTGCACCGCCGACAACAAGTGCCGCGCCTTCACCTATGCCCGTCCCGGCTACACGGGGCGTGAAGCGCGCTGCTTTCTGAAGAAGGAAATCAAGCCGCCGCGCCGCAAGGCGGGCTTCACGTCGGGCGTGGTCAGATAACGCGTCGCGCTTTCGCGCGCAGCCAATCCAGCGGCCCGCGCCTCAACTCGCCGCCGACACCAGCCTGTTGCCGCACGCATTCGCGTAGAACTTGCCGCCGCATTGGTGCTTGATGGCGGCGCAGCGCGCGGCCGGGGAGGCATCTTGCGGAAGGCTGAAGCCGCAGCTCAGGCCGTCGGCGCTGCGGCCCGTCTTGCCGGCGGCAAAGGCGGCGCTGGAGGCGGTGATGCAGACGACGAGGAAGGCTGCGGCGGCGATTTCGATCAGCAGTCTCATGGACGTTTCCTCCACACTGATGGCTGAATCTGCCCCCAATCTAGCACCAATCCTCATCTCTCCGTAGGCTCCCGGGTTCCCAAATCGGCCCGTTCCTTGCATAAAATTACGCCAGCGCAGTGCACGGCCGCGCCAGCGATGGTTCCGGTACAAAGGCAAGACGCGTAGGGTGAGTGGTGTTCTCGCGACCAGGAAGTGACGGCCTTGCAAGATCAATCGTTCCAGCCAAGTTCTCCCGCATCCGACCAGCCCGTCGACGAACTCGCGCTGGCTGATGTCAAGGGCGCGATCCTGGCGAAGCTGCGCCTTGCCATCGGCAAGGATGCGGGCATGGCGACCAAGCACGACTGGTATCAGGCCGCGGCGCTGGCGCTGCGCGACCGCATCGTGCATCGCTGGCTCACGGCCGAGAAACACAGCTACGATGCGGGACGCAAGCGCGTCTATTATCTCTCGCTCGAATTCCTGATCGGCCGCCTCTTCACCGACGCGCTCAACAACATGGGCCTGCTCAAGATCTTCGAGGTCGCACTCGGCGATCTCGGCGTGTCGCTGCCGGAGCTGCGCAAATGCGAGCCGGATGCGGCGCTCGGCAATGGCGGCCTGGGGCGGCTCGCCGCCTGCTTCATGGAGAGCATGGCCACGCTCTCGATCCCCGCGATCGGCTACGGCATCCGCTACGATTACGGCCTGTTCCGCCAGATCATCAATCAGGGCTGGCAGCAGGAATATCCGGACGAATGGCTGAGCTTCGGCAACCCTTGGGAATTGCAGCGGCCGGAGGTGATCTATCACATCCATTTCGGCGGCGGCGTCGAGCATGTCGACGACAAGGGCCGCGACCGCGCGATCTGGCATCCGGGCGAGACGGTGCAGGCGATCGCCTATGACACGCCGATCGTCGGCTGGCGCGGCCAGCACGTCAACGCGCTGCGCCTGTGGTCGGCGCGCTCGCCCGATCCATTGAAGCTCGACGCCTTCAACAAGGGCGACTACGTCAGCGCCAGCGCCGAGCAGTCGCGCGCGGAAGCCATCTGCAAATTCCTCTATCCGAACGACGAGAGCCCGGCGGGCCGCGAGCTGCGCCTGCGCCAGGAATATTTCTTCGTCTCGGCCTCTCTCCAGGATCTGGTCAATCGCCACCTCACCTCCGACGGGCAGCTTCGCAGCCTTGCGATGAAGGTCGCGGTGCAGCTCAACGACACCCATCCGAGCCTCGCGGTCACCGAGCTGATGCGCATCCTCGTCGACCTGCATAATTTCCGCTGGGACGAGGCCTGGAAGATCACGGTCGCCACGCTCTCCTACACCAACCACACGCTGCTGCCTGAAGCGCTGGAGACCTGGCCGGTCGAGCTGTTCGAGCGGCTGCTGCCGCGGCATCTCGAGATCATCTACCGCATCAACGTCCAGCATCTCGCGCTCGCCGAAGCGCGCGCCCCCGGCGACATCGATTTCCGCGCCTCGGTCTCGCTGATCGACGAGAAGAGCGGACGCCGCGTCCGCATGGGCCAGCTCGCCTTCGTCGGCTCGCACCGCATCAACGGCGTCTCGGCGATGCATTCGGACCTGATGCGCGAGACCGTGTTTCACGATCTCAACCATCTCTATCCCGGGCGCATCACCAATAAGACCAACGGCATCACCTTCCGCCGCTGGCTGATGCTGGCGAACCCGAAGCTGACTGACCTGCTGCGCGAGACCTGTGGCGATGCCGTGCTGGACGATCCGACCCAGCTCAGCCTGATCGAGGCCCGCGCCAGCGACGTCGAATTCCAGAAGAAATTCCGCAGCGTCAAGCTGCACAACAAGACCGCGCTTGCGCGTCTGATCGGCGAGCGGCTCGGCATCAAGGTCGATCCGAGCGCGCTGTTCGACGTGCAGATCAAGCGCATCCACGAATACAAGCGCCAGCTGCTCAACGTCATCGAGACGGTGGCGCTGTATCAGGGGATGAAGGATGATCCCAATGGCAACTGGGTGCCGCGGGTGAAAGTCTTCGCCGGCAAGGCCGCCGCGAGTTACAAGTACGCCAAGCTGATCATCAAGCTGATCAACGACGTCGCGGAGGTCGTCAACAACGATCCCGCGATCGGCGGCAAGCTGAAGGTCGTCTTCCTGCCCGACTACAATGTCAGCCTTGCGGAGGTGATCATTCCCGCGGCCGACCTGTCGGAGCAGATCTCGACCGCCGGCATGGAGGCCTCCGGCACCGGCAACATGAAGCTGTCACTGAACGGCGCCCTCACCATCGGCACGCTCGACGGTGCCAACATCGAGATCCGCGACCATGTCGGCGCGGAGAACATCGCGATCTTCGGCATGGAGGCCGGCGACGTGATGATCCGCCGCAAGCAGGGGCTGGATGCCTCCGACGTGATCCGCAATTCGCCAAAGCTCCAGCGCGCCATCAATGCGATCGGCACCGGCGAGTTCTCGCCCGGCGATCCCGGCCGCTTCGAATCCATCGCGCACGCGCTGCGCTATCTCGACCATTACATGGTCAGCGCCGATTTCGATTCCTATTACGAGGCGCAGCGCAGCGTCGACGCACGTTGGCAGGTGGCGCCGGCCTGGACGCGCGCCTCCATCCTGAACGTCGCGCGCATGGCCTGGTTCTCCTCGGACCGCACCATCCGCGAATACGCCGAGGAGATCTGGAACGTGCCGGTCAATCCGACCACGCCGCTGCTGCCGGGTCTGCGCGACGTCGCGGGCTGATTTTCCGCAGCATGAAATCGGCGCCTATCTGCGAGGTCATTGCATCTCGCAAGGGGGATGATGATATGACTGTCATCATCCCCAAGGGCGGCGTCAGTGATACCGACGCCGTAGCCTCAAACACCGTCATTGCGAGCGCAGCGAAGCAATCCAGAATCTCATCCGCGGAGACAGTCTGGATTGCTTCGCTGCGCTCGCAATGACGACGGGGTCGGCATCGAGGACCAACAATGCACGCCAAGCTTCCGCATCCGTTCGACGACGCCACGCGCATCAGCGCCGGTGACAGCAGTTGGCAGGGGCACACCAGCGACGACTACTGGGCCTTTGTCGGTCCGTTCGGCGGCGCCACGGCCGCGACCATGCTGCGCGCCCTGATCGACCATCCGCAACGCGCAGGCGATCCGCTGGCGCTGACTGTCAATTATTGCGCGCCGATCGCGAAGGGGCCGTTCGACCTGGACGTGCGGCTGGTGAAGGCCAATCGCTCCAGCCAGCATTGGAGCGTCGAACTGTCGCAGGGCGGCGGCGAGGTCGCAACGCTTGCCACCGCCGTGTTCGCCGAGCGCCGCCCCTCCTGGGAGCACAGGGTAGCCAAGGTCCCTGACGCGAAGCCGTTCGAACAGACGCTGCCGTTCCCGAAGATCGCGGCGTCCTGGGCCAACCAATATGAATTCCGCTTCGTCGAGGGCGAGATGCGGATCGGCCCGCCGCAAGCCGAGCTCGCCAGCACCTATTCGAAAATCTGGATCAGCGACCGCACGCCGCGCAAGCTCGACATGTTGTCGCTGATGTCGATGTCGGACGCTTTCTTCGGCCGCATCTTCCACGCCAGGCGCGAGCTGGTGCCGTTCGGCACGGTGTCGCTGACCACCTACTTCCACACCGACAGCGAAGAGCTCGCGGCCGAAGACATCACCCGCGTGCTGGCGACGGCCGATTCGAAGATCATGCACAGGAGCTACGCCGACCAGAACGGCGAGCTGTGGTCGCCGAACGGAAGGCTGCTCGCGACGACCACGCAGATCGCGTACTTCAAGGCGTGAGGTCTCGCTCCAGCGTCGTCCCCGCGAACGCGGGGACCCATACCGCGTGATCTATCGATGGCGTGCGGCGCACGTACCAGCAAAGAAATAGTCGCTGCGAGTCTTCGCCAAACCACTTCCTGTGGCTATGGGTCCCCGCGTTCGCGGGGACGACACTAATTGTGTGGCTCGCGCTCATGCCCCGCACAAACAAAAAGGGCGGCCTCTCGGCCGCCCTTTTGCATTTTCAACCGATGCGAACTTACTCCGCCGCGAGCTTCACGTCCGGCGCAGCCGCACGCACCTCGGCATCGACCTGGGCCTCGAACTTGGCGAAGTTCTTCTGGAACATGCCGACCAGCGCGCGGGCGGTCTTATCGAACTCGTCCTTGTCCTTCCAGGTGTTGACCGGGTTGAGGATCTCGGCCGGCACGCCCGGCAGCGCGGTCGGGACCGCGAAGCCGAAATATTTGTCGGTGCGGAATTCGACGTTGCGGAGCGAGCCGTCGAGCGCGGCGGTGAGCAGCGCGCGCGTCACCTTGATCGGCATGCGCGAGCCCGTGCCGTACTTGCCGCCGGTCCAGCCGGTGTTGACCAGCCAGCAGTCGACATTGTGCTGGGCGATGAGGTCACGCAGCATGTTGCCGTAGACGCTGGGGTCGAGCGGCAGGAAGGGCGAGCCGAAGCAGGTGGAGAATTCCGGCTGCGGCTCGTTGCCGAGACCGCGCTCGGTGCCCGCGACCTTGGCGGTGTAGCCGGACAGGAAGTGGTACATCGCCTGCGCCGGCGAGAGTTTCGCGATCGGCGGCAGCACGCCGAAGGCGTCGGCGGCGAGCATCACCACGTTCTTCGGCTGCGGCGCGCGGCCGGTGCGCGAGGCGTTCGGGATGAAGTCGAGCGGGTACGCAGAGCGCGTATTCTCGGTCTTGGAGCCGTCGTCGAAATCGACGATGCGGGTGTCCTCGTCGAGCACGCAGTTCTCGAGCACCGCGCCGAAGCGCGTCGAGGCCGCGTAGATCTCGGGCTCGGCTTCCTGCGAGAGCTTGATGCATTTGGCGTAGCAGCCGCCCTCGAAGTTGAAGACGCCGTTCGGGCCCCAGCCATGCTCGTCGTCACCGATCAGCGTGCGGTTCGGATCGGCCGACAGCGTGGTCTTGCCGGTGCCGGACAGGCCGAAGAAGATCGCGGTGTCGCCGTTGGCGCCGACATTGGCCGAGCAGTGCATCGGCATCACGCCGCGCTCGGGCAGATAGTAGTTCAGCGTGGTGAAGACCGACTTCTTCATCTCGCCGGCATAATAAGACCCGCCGATCAGGACGATCTTGCGGGCGAAATCGATCGCGACGACGTTCTCCGACTTGCAGCCGTGGCGTTTGGGATCCGCGCGGAAGCTCGGCATGTCGATGATGGTGAGCTCGGGCGTGAAGCTCGAGAGCTCGACCGCCTCGGGACGGATCAGCAGCGTGCGGATGAACAGCGAGTGCCAGGCGAGCTCGGTGAAGACGCGGGTCTTGATCCGGTAGGCCGGATCCGCACCGCCATAGAGGTCCTGCGCGAACAGCGACTTGCCTTCAGCGTGCTTGAGGAAGTCCTGGTAGAGCGTCTCGAACTGCTCTGCGGTGATCGACTGGTTGCCCGCCCACCACATCTTCTTGTCGGTGGTGGCATCACGCACCGTGAACTTGTCCTTCGGGCTGCGGCCGGTGAACTCACCGGTGTCGGCGCAAAGCGAACCGTCGGCAGACAGCACTGCCTCGCCCGCGGAGAGCGAGTATTGATAGAGTTGCGGCGCGCCGAGGTTCCAGTGAACCTGTTTGAGATTCTTTAAGCCGAATTTATCGGCGCCGAAGGCACCGTTGCGCACGCCCGTCTCTTGCACGAAAAAATCCTCCTAGAACCCGCGACACTCAGCGCGACCAAGCTTTGGCGCCATCGCAGTCACCGTGAATTACAGGCCGTCCGGCCTCGGTTGGACGACGTAATAATGGTGAACGCTGGCGTTGCCAAGCCGATCCCGCAGGATTTGGTTTATTCAAGGACCGCGCCAAACGTCGCGCATGTCAGCTCTGAGCGGGCGCATCAAAAAATTACGAATGGTCGCGCAACCAAATGCACAATTCGGCGTTTCCCAAGGTTATTGCGACGCACAATCTCCCGGGCGGCCTATCGTACCTCTCCTTCGCCGATCAGCGCGAACGGCCCCCACATCGCAGGGTAGGCGTTGCGCGGTGACGAGGTGTCATCAACATACGTTAACATCGCGCGGCGCAAGGCTTCGGCACGGCCGATTTTTGGTTCGTTTTTGAGCAGCTCGAAAGTCGACGTGGTCAAGCGGGTGGCAGCCTCCGAATCCACGGCCCAATGCGAGACCAGCAGCGCACGGGCACCCGCGTAGAAGAACGAGCGCGCCAGCCCGGACAGAGCCTCGGCACCGGGCTTGTCGCCGGCGATGGTGTTGCAGGCCGACAGCACGACCCAATCCGCGTTGAGCTTGAGCTGAGCGACTTCGCTCGCCGTGAGCAAGCCGTCATCCAGCTCCGTCGGCTGGTCGGGAATGGAGAGGGCCAGCGAGGGCTCGCCCAATCCCTTGACGTCGCCGGCGACGAGACCGTGGGTGGCAAAGTAGATGATGCTGTATTGAGCAAGCGCTGCACGCTTCAGCGTCGTTTCACTGGCATCGCGGCCGAGATGGATGTCGGCCTCGGTCGCGCCGACATCCTTTGCCACGGCGTTCAACTCGTCCGCGGTATCCGGCAGTTGCGGCAGCGCCTGCGCAAGCCGCGCGCGATCGACGCCGGCACCGCGCCAGAAATCACTATAGGCGATGGTTGCGATGTTGCGTGCAGCGACCTTGCTGCTTGCAGCGCGACGATCGGCCGGCCCTTCCAGGGCAGGATTGAACACGGGATCGCCAAAGCCGGTCATCGGCTTCACGCCTTGATCCCGACGTGCGAAGGCACGCAGCGATTTCAGGCTCACCACCGAGGGCAGCACCGACACCGCCTGACGCCGCAACAGCCAGGCGGCGCCGCGATAGCCTTCGAGCGTATCCGGGATCGCAGCTTGCGGCGTCTCCGTGACGAGCAGATGAAACGGCAATGCCGTCAGCGCAGCCGACGGCACCACCAGCAGGTTGCGCTTGTCCTTCGTCAGCGCTTCGACCGGGCCGAGCAACGCGACATAAAGTTCGTTGGCGAGCGCGAGATCGAACAATCCTGATTTGCCGGAGGCATCGCGCGCCTTGCCGACATCGAGCCCCTTGCGGAAGGCAGTCACCTTCTGCGCCAGCGCGTCCGCGCCGAGCGGAATCTCCTTCCAGTCGACGCCCTCGCGCGTGATCGCGACGACATAGCTCTGCTTGTCGAGCACGGAATAGAGCACCATCGCTTCGTCGGGCGACAGCAGTGACTTGATGTCCTTCACGGCCAGCGGCAGGGGATTGGAGAGCGACGCGTAGTCGGGAAACTCGACCGCGAGCGTCTTCTGCAAGCCCGTGCGCTCGTTCACAATCGCGGCGATCCGCACGCGGCTGCGCTGCTCGGCCGCGACGTTGCGCTGGGCCGATTGCTTCGACACCGCGGAGACGATCGCCTTGTCGAGTGCCTCGGACTCGGCGGCAAGATCCTGGTCCCGGCGCACCAGCTCGGCGAGCCGGTCGCTGCCGGCGGCAAGGCGCACGGCCAGCTTGTTCACGGCGGATGCGGCGGAGGATTGCGTGCCGCGCTGGATCGCGGCGAGCGCCTCGTCCACCGCCCTGTCGTCGGCCAGGAGCGATTGCTGCCGCGCGGCGAACACCACCGGCAACACCACGCGCAACTGCGCGCGATCGCCCCGAAGCGTCCTTTCCGCGAGCGGCCATGCGTCCGCGGTGCGCCCGGACACGTAGAGGAAATAAGCGAGATTGCTGGTGGAGGTCGCGACATCGGGATGATCGGGACCGAGCGCACGTTCGCGGATCGACAGCGCACGGCGATAGAGCGGCTCGGCATCGGCATAGCGCTTCTGATGCTCGTACAGACCGGCGAGATTGTTCAGCGAGCGCGCGACGTCGGGATGATCCGTTCCCAGCACCTTTTCGCGGATCGCGAGCGAGCGCTTGATCGGCGCCTCGGCATCCGCATCGCGGTTGAGGTCGCGATAGACCTGGCCGAGATTGTTCAGGAGCGTCGCGACCGCCGGGTGCTCGGGGCCGCCCACCTTCTGATAGATCGCGAGCGCCCGCTGAAACAGCGGCTCGGCGTCCGCATAGTGCTGCTGCTTCGCATAGAGCGTGCCGAGATTGTTGAGGGACTGACCGATATCGGGATGCTCGCGCGACAGCGCCTTCTCGCGAACGGCGAGAGCGCGCCTGAACAGCGGCTCGGCCTCGGCATAACGGCTCTGCCGCTGGTAGAGCGCGGCGAGATTGGTCAGTACGGCTCCGGTCAGCGGGGCTTCGAGACCGAGCGATCTCTCCATCAGCATGATGGAGCGCTTGTAGAGCGGCTCAGCCAGATCGTCCCGGCCCTGACCGGCATGGACCTGGCCGAGATTGTTCAGCGCGGCTGCAAGCTCGCGACCATTGTCATTCTCCAGACCCGCGACCATCGCCTGCGCGAGCGGAAGCGCGTCCGCGTACTTTCCGGCGCTGATGAGCGCGTTGATCCGCGCGCTCTCCGCGGCGAGGTTTTTCTGGGCAAGGCTGGGGCTGGCAAGCGATGCGGTGATCGCGAGCGCCAAACCCGCAACCAGCGTCAAACGACGGCGTGTCATGAACCCTCTCGCTGCCGGCATCGAACCATTACGGTCTTGGGTCGCAGCGATGGGGGGCAGCGTTCAAATGGTTGCGCGCTAGTCCACCTTCATGCGCGCTTCGCCAGCGAGGCGGACCAGCATCTTGCGCAGCGTCGTGCCGTCGGTCACGCGCTCCGGGAAGTCCAGCCGCAGCGCGGTCTGGCCATCCTGCATGTCGAGGCCTTCGGGGTCGCAGCCGGTGCAGCGCCAGTCGCCCGCCGCGGCACCGAGGAGTTTTGTTGCATAGAGCCCCATGGCGTCGCGGTGGTCGGCATTCATGTGAGCGACCGCCCCCTCCTCCGCCGCCAGCAGATCCTCGGCGCCGGTGAGGTCCGTGAGGAACTGCCCGGGCTTGAGGTCGACGATGCGGCCGAAGCCTGCGACCAGATGGGTTGCCGTGGGCTGGATTCTGAAGAAGGAGAAATCCTTAAACGAAACAAAGGCTTCGGCCGACGGATGGGCATTGAGATACCGCCGCTGGAGCAGATCCTTGTCGGAATCGGCCTGTTCCGCCCGGCCGGACAGCATGATCCGGGCGCCCTCCAGCGGATCGCCGGCCGCGCGTTCGTCCAGCATCAGGGAGACGCGGTGATCTGCCAGGATGTTCCTGGTGTGCACGGCCAGCCCCGAGATCAGCAGGATCGGCGAGCCGTCGGGGTGGCTCGCCAGGTTGACCAGGGAACAATAGGGGTCACCGCTGCCGACCATCAGCGTCGCCAGCGCCCCCTGGCGCGAGCGCCTGAGCAACGATTTGGCGAGCTTTCCGGGGTCGAAATCGGGGGTCGGTTGCATCGGCTTTCTCGGGTCAGGTGGTTGCAAGGGGGGTCTTATTTCGGGTAAACGGGGGTCAGGTTATGGGTCGAAACGCGGCGAATCTGCCGCGTTTCGTGGAACTTGGTCACACTTCAGCCCAGCTTGCATTGCTCGGTGACAAGGTTCGAACGCCAACTTCGGCACCCATGTATGCGGCGCATCAGTGGATTGCTCGCCGTTTCAAGCCACGACCCAAACGGAAAGCAGAAAGCAGAGGCTCATGCCCACAATCGCTTTGGTCGACGACGACCGCAACATTCTCACATCCGTCTCGATCGCGCTGGAAGCCGAAGGCTACCGCATCATGACTTACACCGACGGCGCCTCCGCGCTTGACGGTTTCCGCACCACCCAGCCCGATCTTGCCATCCTCGACATCAAGATGCCGCGCATGGACGGCATGGAGACGTTGCGCCGGCTGCGGCAAAAGTCGGACCTGCCGGTGATCTTCCTGACCTCCAAGGACGAAGAGATCGACGAGCTGTTCGGCCTCAAGATGGGCGCCGACGACTTCATCCGCAAACCGTTCTCGCAGCGCCTGCTGGTCGAGCGTGTCAAGGCCGTGCTGCGCCGCTCGGCGCCGAAGGACCCGACCGTTGCGCCGAAGGAGAACGACGCCAAGGCACTCGACCGCGGCCTGCTGCGCATGGATCCCGAACGGCACACCTGCACCTGGAAGAACGAGCCGGTGACGCTGACCGTCACCGAATTCCTGATCCTCCAGGCGCTGGCGACCCGGCCCGGCGTGGTGAAGAGCCGCAACGCGCTGATGGACGCCGCCTACGACGACCAGGTCTATGTCGACGACCGCACCATCGACAGCCACATCAAGCGGCTGCGCAAGAAGTTCAAGGTGGTCGACAACGAGTTCGAGATGATCGAGACGCTCTACGGCGTCGGCTACCGCTTCAAGGAAGCCTGAGGCTCACGCGCCTTCACGAAGACTGAGAACATCGGCGGTTCTGATTCCATCGGGACCGGGATGGCTCTAGGATGCGGGGACCCTTCGCACGAGATGTCCTAACGCGGGCGTAAGCATTGCTTGACCGAACGCAGCCTGACGAGAACCAGAACGCCGGGGCCATCGCGTCCGACGGCGTTCCGGAGCACGTCGTCGACGATAGTCCGGCCGCGCAGGGCTGGCGGCCGCTGTCCTGGCTGACGCGCGCCGGCCAGTATTTCTTCGCGCTTTCCTTCTCGAGCCTGACCCGCCGCATCGTCTCGCTCAACCTCGCCGGCCTCGTCGCGCTGGTCGCGAGCATTCTCTACCTCTCGCAGTTTCGCGCCGGCCTGATCGACGCGCGCGCGCAGAGCCTGCTGGTGCAGGCCGAGATCATCGCCGGTGCGATCGGCGCGTCGGCGACCGTGCAGACCAACGCGATCACCGTCGATCCCGACCGGCTGCTCGATCTGAAGCTGGGCGACAGCTATGGCGAATCCGACGATTACTCGGCGCTGAATTTCCCGATCAGCCCGGAGCGCGTCGCGCCCGTGCTGCGTACGCTGATCTCGCCGACCAAGACCCGCGCGCGGATCTTCGATCCCAATGGGACGGTGCTGCTCGACAGCCGCGACCTCGAGAACGTGCTGATCTTCCCGTTGCCGCCGCCATCGCAGAATCCTGGCGTGATCGAGCGCGGTCTGACCTCGGTGCGCCTCTGGATCAACCGCGGTGACTTGCCGCTGTATCGCGAGCTCGGGCGCGAGAATGGCAATGGCTATGCGGAAGTGAGCGACGCGCTCCAGGGCCAGAAGCGTTCGATGGTGCGGGTCAATTCGCGCGGCGAGGTGATCGTCTCGGTCGCGGTCCCCGTGCTGCGCTCGCGCGCCATCCACGGCGCCCTGATGCTGTCGACCCAGGGCGACGACATCGATCAGATGGTCACGGCCGAGCGCCTCGCCATCCTGAAGGTCGGCGGCGTCGCAGCCGCGGTCATGATCATGCTGTCGCTGCTGCTCGCCAGCACGATCGCAGGTCCGGTGCGCCGGCTCGCCGACAGCGCCGAGCGCGTCCGCCGCCGCATCAAGGCCCGCATCGAGATCCCCGACTTCACCCGACGCCGCGACGAGATCGGTCACCTCTCCGGCGCGCTGCGCGACATGACCAGCGCGCTCTACAGCCGCATCGAGGCGATCGAGATGTTCGCCGCCGATGTCGCGCATGAGCTGAAGAACCCGCTGACCTCGTTGCGCTCCGCGGTCGAGACGCTGCCGCTGGCGCGCAACGAGACCAGCCGCGCACGCCTGCTCGAGGTGATCGAGCATGACGTCAAGCGGCTCGACCGCCTCATCTCCGACATCTCCGATGCCAGCCGCCTCGACGCCGAATTGCAGCGCCAGGATGCGGTTCCGGTCGACCTGCGCCGCCTGCTGACGACGCTCGCATCCGTCGCCAATGAAACCAAGCTCGGCCATGACGTCGCGGTCGAAACGCGCTTCGAGGGCCGCGGCCCGACCGACAATTTCGCCGTGACCGGCCATGATTCACGGCTCGGGCAGGTGGTTTCCAACCTGCTCTCCAACGCGCAATCGTTCTCGGAGGCCGGCAGCAAGGTGCGCCTCACCTGCCGCCGGGTGCGCTCCGAGATCGAGATCGTGGTCGACGACGACGGCCCCGGCATCCGCGACGACGCGCTGGAGCGCATCTTCGAGCGCTTCTATACCGACCGTCCGCACCAGGGCTTTGGCCAGAACTCCGGCCTCGGCCTGTCGATCTCCAAGCAGATCGTCGACGCCCATGGTGGACGCATCTGGGCCGAGAACCGCCCGGGCCCGGCGGATGAGGACGGAGCGCCTACGGTGACCGGCGCGCACTTCGTGGTGAGGCTGCCGGCGCTATGAGCGACGGTGGCCCCAGCGTTCACGCCTCCGCAGTCAAGGTCGGCAGTCTGGCGGTGCTGATCCGCGGGCCCTCGGGCTCCGGCAAGTCGCGCCTTGCCTTCGAATTGATCATGGCGGGACGCGCCGGCGTCGTCGAAAGCGCCGTTCTGGTCGGCGATGACCGTGTCCATCTGGCGACAGTCGGCGATGAAATTGAGGTCCGCCCGAGCAGGATCCTGGCCGGCCTGATCGAGATTCGCGGCCTCGGAATCCGCCGCTGCGACTTCGTGGAGCATGCGACCGTCGGCCTCGTGGTCGATCTGGACGCCGCCGACGCGGAACGCCTGCCTGCGGCAGAATCGCTGAAAACATGCATTTCCGGTGTCGAAATACCGAGAATCCCGATCGGGCGCGGCTATTCGCCCCTCCCGCTGGTTGTTGCGGCCTTGACCACTACCAAGAGTTCATCTTCGGTTAACCCCTCAGGCGATTGTTTGAAGGGAAATGGTAACCATATGAACCCCACTATCGCGACCGAATAGACCGGCGCAGCTCCCCTCATCCATCCGTCTAGATTCAGGGAGATACGCAACATCCCCTCTTGCGCGGGGGCTCTGGATGGTCAAAGTGGCGCGTTCGTGCGGTGCACCAAAAGCGCCCGCGAGGAGTTTTCCGATGATTGGTCTAGTACTTGTGACCCACGGGCGCCTTGCCGACGAATTCAAGGCAGCGCTTGAGCATGTCATGGGCCCACAAAAGCAAATCGAAGCGATCACGATCGGTGCCGAAGATGATTCCGATCTCTGCCGAAGCGACATCATCGAGGCGGTTAACCGCGTCGATTCCGGCGACGGCGTTGCGATCCTCACCGACATGTTCGGCGGCACGCCGTCCAACCTTGCAATATCCTGCATGAGCCGGCCGAAAGTCGAAGTGCTCGCGGGCATCAACCTTCCCATGCTGGTGAAGCTTGCCAAGGTGCGCGAGGAGCGTCCGTTGCCCGACGCGATCGCGATGGCCCAGGAAGCGGGCCGCAAATACGTCACCATCGCCAGCCGCGTGCTCGCCGGCAAATGAGTGACGACGCGCCGCAAGCCGGGACAGGCGTGCCCGCGGGCGCGATCTCCAAGGATCTCCTGATCATCAACAAGCGCGGCCTGCACGCCCGCGCCTCCGCGAAATTCGTCCAGGCGGTCGAGCGCTTCGACGCGCAGGTGTGGGTGACGCGCGGCGGCGAGACCGTCGGCGGCACCTCGATCATGGGCCTGATGATGCTCGCCGCGGGTCCCGGCACGACCATCACCGTCGCCGCCGCAGGAGCCGAGGCCGACGCCGCGCTCGCGGCCATCACGGAACTCGTTGAAAGCAAGTTCAACGAGGAAGGGGTCTGAGCCACACGCTCGACGCCGTAGGGTGGGCAAAGGCGCGACGCGCCGTGCCCACCATCTCCCGACAATCACGACGGAAGTGGTGGGCACGCTTCGCTTTGCCCACCCTACGAGATCTCGCTCACTTCGCCGGCTGCGCGATGTAGATGTTCCAGCTCATTGCCGGGCCGACCTTGCCGTGGGTGAAGCGGCGCGTCGTCATCACGATACGCTCGGCATTCGGCGCGACCTCGGACACCCATTTCTCGAATGCGGGCAAACGGCCGTCGGTCGGATCGAACACGCCGATGAAACCGTATTTCCTGGCGTCATCGCGCGAGGTCAGCCCGGAATCCCAGGCTTCGAGTGGCATCAGTGCGGCCGGATGATCAGGGCTATAGAACACCAGCGGCTGGATCTGTTCCATCGTGCCGGCAACGACGGCCCAGCGCGAGGCGAAGCGGGTGTGCCAGGCCTGGGTCAATTCGCGCGCGAGCTCCGAGCGCGCGCCATAGATCGCTGCGTTACCGGCATTGGCCGCCATCTCGCGCGCGGCGATCCAGGGCGAGGCTATGAGCGTGGCGACGCTGAGCACGAGCCAGATCGCGGCGATGTTGAACAGGGTCGCGCTCTGCACCCGCAACGCCGGGATCGCGACCAGCGCCAGCGGCACCAGGAAGAACAGCGAGATGCCCCAATCGGTCTTCATGTAGATGCTGAAGGCCAGCGCACCGAGCGGCGGGCCGACCGCGACGATGATCTGGACGATCCAGACGTTCAACGCCTGCGAGACATTGACGCCCGGATTGGCGCCGCGCGCCCAGGCGCGCGTGACGATGCGTAACGGCGCACGCAAGAGCAGCGTGAACCATGGCGGCACCAGCGCCATGGCGAGCGCGGCCAGCGCTACCGGCAATGCCAGCAGCGCGACATTATGCAGGACGTAGCCGGTCACGAGCTGATGCACGAGGCCGGCGTCCTCGAGGCTGTAGGTATCGCCGGCATAGGTCAGCGGCACGAAATGCGCGTCCGCGAGCCAGACGATGTGCGGGATCATCGCCACCACCATCGTCGCGATCGCCACCCACGGCGCCGGCGACAGCAGGAATTTCATCCGCTCCGGATGGATCAGCGCGGCAAGGCCGATGGCGCCGATCATGGTCAGCACCCAGTATTTGGTCATCAGCGCCAGCGCGCCGGCGAGCCCCAACCAGACGCCGGACTGCCAGCTCCGCTTCTCGAAGGCGTTGAGATAGGCGAGCACGAGCAGCGGCAACGTGACGAGCTGGAGCAGATCCGCGTTGTACTTGAAGCCCTTGAAATTGAAGATCGGGTAGAGCGCGATCATCACCACGACCAGGAACGCGCGGCGTGCGTCCACCACGCGCAGCGCGAGCAGCCAGCAGATCACCATGCCGACGCCGATGGTGGCCATCGCCAGCGCATAGGTGGCCCAGTCCGTCGCCGGGAACGCCCTGAACCACAGGCCGGCGACCCAGCCTGACAGCGGCGGGTGCTTGCCGTAGCCCCACAGGAATTGCTGCCCCCAGCCATAGGCTTCTGCGACGTCCATGTGAACGTCCTGCGCCGCCTTGAGGTTGATCAGGATGAAGGTCCAGAGCACCGCATGCAGGATCGCGAACTGGATCACCAGCCACAATCTCGCCTCCGGCCGGGTCGCGCAGGCGACCAGCCAGGCCCGGAAGCGGTCATAACTCAAGCGGGCCTTCGCCCGCGCTCTGGCGGATGGCATCGAGGTGGTCGACATGGCCGTTGCGTAGCGCGTTTTGGGCCCGCTTGGAATCAGCTTGGCGTGAACAAAGGCCCTGAAAATACAGCAATATGGTTGCCGCACGGGGATGTGAGTGGTATCCCGCGCCCATGACGACCGCCCCCATTTCCAACATCCGCAATTTCTCCATTGTCGCCCATATCGACCATGGCAAATCGACGCTGGCCGACCGTCTGATCCAGATGACCGGCGGCCTCTCCGACCGCGAAATGGCGGGCAAGGAGCAGGTGCTCGATTCCATGGACATCGAGCGCGAGCGGGGCATCACGATCAAGGCGCAGACGGTGCGCCTCGCCTACCGCGCCAAGGACGGCAAGGACTACATCTTCAACCTGATGGACACGCCCGGCCACGTCGACTTCGCCTACGAAGTCTCGCGGTCGCTGGCGGCCTGCGAGGGTTCCCTGCTGGTGGTCGACGCCAGCCAGGGCGTTGAAGCGCAGACGCTCGCCAACGTCTACCAGGCGCTCGACAACAATCACGAGATCGTCCCGGTCCTGAACAAGGTCGACCTCCCCGCCGCCGAACCCGAGAAGATCAAGCAGCAGATCGAGGACGTCATCGGCATCGACGCCTCGGACGCGGTGATGATCTCGGCCAAGACCGGCCTCGGCGTCCCTGACGTGCTCGAAGCCATCGTCACCCGCCTGCCGCCGCCGAAAGGCGACCGCGACGCCACCTTGAAGGCGCTGCTGGTCGACAGCTGGTACGACGTCTATCTCGGCGTCGTTGTGCTGATCCGCGTCGTCGACGGCGTCATGAAGAAGGGCAGCCGCGTCCGCATGATGGGCACGGGCGCGGCCTACGACGTCGAGCGCGTCGGTTTCTTCACGCCGAAGATGCAGCAGGTCGACGAGCTCGGCCCCGGCGAGATCGGCTTCATCACCGCCGCGATCAAGGAAGTGGCCGACACCCGCGTCGGCGACACCATCACCGACGACAGGAAGCCTGTCACCGACATGCTGCCGGGCTTCAAGCCGGCGATCCCGGTGGTGTTCTGCGGCCTGTTCCCGGTCGATGCCGACGACTTCGAAACGTTGCGCGGCGCCATGGGCAAGCTGCGCCTCAACGACGCCAGCTTCTCGTTCGAGATGGAAACCTCGGCCGCGCTCGGCTTCGGCTTCCGCTGCGGCTTCCTCGGCCTGTTGCATCTGGAGATCATCCAGGAGCGGCTGTCACGCGAGTTCGATCTCAACCTGATCGCGACCGCGCCGAGCGTCATCTACAAGATGAAGCTCAACGACGGCTCCGAGATCGAGATCCACAATCCGGTCGACATGCCCGACGTCGTCAAGATCGCCGAGATCGAGGAGCCCTGGATCGAGGCGACGATCATGACGCCCGACGAATATCTCGGCAGCGTGCTGAAGCTGTGCCAGGACCGCCGCGGCTCGCAGAAGGAGCTGACCTATGTCGGCTCGCGCGCGATGGTGAAGTACGATCTGCCGCTCAACGAGGTCGTGTTCGACTTCTACGACCGCCTGAAGTCGGTCTCCAAGGGCTACGCCTCGTTCGACTATCATCTCACCGACTACAAGCCGGCTGATCTGGTCAAGATGCAGATCCTGGTCAACGCCGAGCCGGTCGATGCGCTCTCCATGCTGGTCCACCGCACCCGCGCCGAAGGCCGCGGCCGCGCCATGGTCGAGAAGATGAAGGAGCTGATCCCGCCGCACATGTTCCAGATCCCGATCCAGGCGGCGATCGGCGGCAAGGTGATCGCGCGCGAGACCGTCCGCGCCCTACGCAAGGACGTCACCGCGAAGTGCTACGGCGGCGACATCACGCGTAAGCGAAAGCTTCTGGAGAAGCAGAAGGAAGGCAAGAAGAAGATGCGGCAGTTCGGCAAGGTCGACATCCCGCAGGAAGCCTTCATAGCCGCGCTGAAGGTGGACAGCTGAGGCGAACGCTCAGGCCACTCCGGACCTGATTAGATTGGGGCCGGCCCGGCATATCGGGGGCCGACAAACAAAATTCGCGAAAACAACCCCATGCACAGTAGCCGGCTCCCTGTCGGCATTGGGGTTTTTCGATTTTACGAAATCGATTTGACCCGTCGGGCAAAACAGGGGCATGATGACATCATGGCAGCGGGTATGCAGCAGGCGTCCATCAGGACACACCATCTCGACCGCCGACCGATTGGCAACCTCTGAATTCGATATCCATGCGCCACGTCAATGACGGCTTGCGTCGGCTTCTGGCCCGTCAACCGACCTGCCAGGCGCGGCTCCTCGAAGACTGCTTCTGACCCAACTGCGACAGTAGTGCTTTCTTGTCTCACGTTGCTTTGTCCGCTTCAATCATACGGTGCTGGATATCGCCCATGCACGCCATCAGCATTGTTCGCTATCGCCGATGAAGTGATCGATGAAGCGACGAGATTTCGTTGCTGGGCTAATGATTGCGTCTGCGATGCGGCATGCTGTGGCGCGGCCGCCGGAAAAGGCGAAACGCATCACATTGGTAGCTTCCGTGACCAAGGTCAGCAATATGAGGGCTGACAAGACTTGGTCTTACCGCGCTTTTTTGAGGAGTTGAACCGGCGATAAGCAAAACCGAAGCAGACGGGTCTCACAACACCAGGAGAGTCATATGCAATCGAGCACACTCGTCCTGAAATACATCGTCCTCATATCGGTAGCAGCCATGTTCTTCGTCGCGAGTCCGTCATTCGCGCAGCAGAAAGGCGCTTCCTCACCGGACATGCAAACAAGAGAGGTGCAAATTAATGGCCTTCCACTGCATTACATTGAACTCGGGCAAGGAACTCCAGTGGTGTTGGTGCACGGCACACTGGAGGATTATCGCACGCGGGATGGACAGCTTGATGCGTTGTCGAAGGGATATCGACTAATCTCGTACAGTCGCCGGTATCACTACCCAAATGAATGGCCCAAAGATGCAACTGATTTTTCTGTCACCATCCATGCTACAGACCTGGCTGCCTTCATCAAGGCACTTAATCTACCCCCGGTTCATCTCATTGGTCATTCGTATGGGGCGTTTATTGCGTTCCTGGTCGCACGGGATCATCCGGGCGTCATTCGCAGTCTGACGCTGGGCGAACCGCCCATGATGCCGTTACTAAAGACGACACCTGAAGGAGATGCTCTTCTTGCCGCCGCTATCACGAGATCGATCGCAACGGGCGAAGCATTCAAGCAGGGGAATGACGAAGAAGGAGTGCGTCGATTTGTGAACGGCGTGTTGGGCGAGGGTTCGTACGAGAAACTCCCACCTCCCGTTCTGAAGCGCGTCATGGACAATGCCCGAGAACTAAAAGGCGAGAGCTCCTCGCGAGACCTCTTCCCGCCCACCACATGCGAGGATGTGCAGAAGTTGAAAGCGCCAACATTGCTCCTCGACGGGGAGCGCAGTCCTAAGATGTTCCGTGTCATCAACGACAGACTGGAGCACTGCTTACCAAGCGTCGAACGTGCAACGATTCCGGCGGCATCTCATCAGATGGAGGTTGAGAACGCCCAAGCCTTCAATGAGAAGGTACTTGAATTCATTGCAAAGCACTAAACTGCTGCGGTGCGCGAGTCCGGAATTGGCCCGTGTGAGACATGCCGGTACAGTCTGACGATTTCCGTTCACAGGGGTAGACCGGAAGAGAGCGGCACGCGGCCATAGTGACGCCATTGAGCTGAAGGCGACAAATCCCCATTGCGGCCTGCTCGTGTACAGATCGCCAATTGTGGGTTAGGTTGCGGCGCTGTCATGTGCGGCACGTAGCTGATCCGTCAGCAGGCCTGGGAGCTGGTCATGCAGCCAATGAACGAGGTCCCATTCGAGACGTCCCTGGCTGAATATGCCGAAGACATGCTCGACGCCTGTACGCGATGCGGGAAATGCGTCGAGGCTTGTCCGAGTGTCGAGCCGGCCGGCATCTTGGGGACAAAGTCCGAAGACATCATCGGCGGTATTCTCGAACTGGTACGTACCGGCAACGGCCCGGAAGCGTCGCGCAAATGGGCGCAGTCCTGCATGCGGAGCGGGGCTTGCATCAAGGCGTGCGCCTATGGCGTCAATCCGCGTTTCCTGCTGAGCATGGCGCGACTCGGCATCGCGAAGTCGGACAATGAGCTTGCCGAACGACGCCGGCGAGGTGTCGAGAAGTACCGCGACGGCAGTCGTGGAGTGAACGTGCTGTCGCGCATGCAACTCGATGCGGACGTGCTCGAACGACTGGGTCAGGGATCGGCGTCGGTCGCCACGCCCGTTGAGGCGCCGGATTTCGTGTTTTACACCGGCTGCAATGTGCTCAAGACGCCGCACATCGCCTTGCTTGCCCTCGATATTATGGACGCGCTCGGCATCAGTTATCAGGTGATGGGCGGACCGAGCCATTGTTGCGGCATCCTCCAACTCAAGTCTGGCGACGCGGAGATGGCCGGTCGTATGGGCTCGAGTACCATGGAAAGGCTGTCGCACTCCAACTCGGGGCAGGTGATCTCCTGGTGCCCGTCGTGCTACGTCCAGTACACGGAGACCATCCTGCCAACGGTGGAGCGACAGCACGGGTCCCGCCCGTTCGAGATGAGC
This sequence comes from Bradyrhizobium sp. CCGB01, assembly GCF_024199795.1. Classification (NCBI taxonomy): domain Bacteria; kingdom Pseudomonadati; phylum Pseudomonadota; class Alphaproteobacteria; order Hyphomicrobiales; family Nitrobacteraceae; genus Bradyrhizobium; species Bradyrhizobium sp. CCGB01. Next base: position 974,765 of record NZ_JANADK010000001.1, on the reverse strand, counting down.
CCGTTCATGCGCTTTCTCGGCGACCGGCTGGCGCAGCTACAGCCGCACCTTCAGCGCAGGGTCGAAATGCGGGTCGCGCTGCACAAGCATCCCGGCGTGGCCGGCGTCGTGGAAGCCGCCGCTGAAATCTTGACGACGGTACCTGGTATCGAACTCGTCGATCTGAACCAGCCAGCGGTGGGTTTGCAGAGCGTGGATGTCGGCGCACTTCCAAAGTTCAAGCGCGAATTGCAACTCATGGAACTTGAGGCGGCGCGCGATGTAGGTGTCGATGCACTGGTCGCTGTCTATCATTCCGATCATCGCGAGCTGTGCGCGCACGAGCGCGACTGGCCATTCCGTATCATAAATATCCTTGAAGTGGTTGGCGAAAGCATGGGCCTGCGTCGGCCCGATCGCTACAAGAAGCTCAAGATCATGCAGGACGCCGACCAGATTGTCGCCGACTGTAGCGACCTGATCGCAAAGCACTCGCTTGACCCCAGCAATGCGCGTGACGTGGTGGTGAAGGTGTTGCTTGGCGACCAGCCGCTTCCCCTGAGGGGTGGCGCGCGGCCAGAGTCGCGCGCAGGGGATGCGGCGCCATCGTAACAGCTTGACGTCACCTATTGGCCATCGCGTCGGTGAGCGCAGCGCAGCGGCCTGTCCGGAGCCCGGCGCAAACCGGAGGTCACCGGCTGAGGGGGCAACCGACGCGGCAGCCCCGAAGCCGGCTATTTCGCGACCATTCAGTTTCCGTCAGGGGCTCCGCGCGGAAAGCCGACGACGCCCCGCGGGAACGTCCATCTCCTGTCCCCGCACGGCCTCACGACTTCCCCTACTTCGCCTTCACATATTGTGCGAACTTGTCGAGGATTGCCTGCCAGCCGCCCTGCTGCTGCTCAACCGAGTGTGTGGGTTCGCTATCGAAGACAACGCGGACAACAATGCCCTCCGGACCGGGCTCGAAGTCGACTTCGGCCTTTCGATCGCCAAACGCGTACTCGATCCGCTTATGTTCAATGATCTTCGTGTAGGTACCTGCGAAGTCAAAGCCCATGCTGCCGTCCTTGGCCTCCATGCGAGACGAGAAGACACCGCCTTCGCGCAGGTCGACCGTAGCCTTTGTCGTATGCCAGTCGTCGGACGCGGCGTTCCACTCCATGATGTCAGCAGGCGTCGTATAAGCGCGCCAGACCTGATCGATGGGGGCTGCGACGGTGGTTTCAACGTTAATCCTCATGAACAATGCTCCTAGTTCGATTTCACGGCTCGAGGTGACGGCATCACTTACGTGTGCGGGGTCCATCCAAGGACGATCGAGACTGGTCCATGCCGACAAGGTCGAGCCGTCAAAGCATTGAAAACACAAAAAAGTCAAAACGTCTGTTGGCCACCCTCCAGCGACCGCGAACACATTGGGGATGAGGGGCACATTTGCTCGATGCAGCTCGTGGCAATTGAACCAGGACCAAATCCACCGACACCAAACCGGTCAGTGCCAATGCAATGACGGCCCGGGCCGATTGACGCGCCATAGGGCCCGCTCGTTGATCAGCTTGTCGTGGAGCGCCGTGCTCCTCCAGCTCATGCCCCGACCAATGGTTTGCATCCCGGCGCCCCCGCAAAATGGCTCAACCGGATCATCCTCCCCCCTTACGGGCGAGGGACGGACGGCAGTCAGTGTCCAACCTTTCGGAATTGGACCAGGCTGAACGAGCCAACACCGGTGGTCCCGACGAAGGCGAAGCCGGCCAGGACGCCAAGCCTGCGGTATTCGGCTTCCGTCCGCTCGCAGCCGCCGGGTCCCCTCAGCATATTGAGGTCGCTCATGGCGCAGGAGCGGTCCTGGGGCTCGGTCGTCGCACGCTCCGGCATGATCCGCTCGATCACGGTCAGCCTTCCGCTGGCCGGTAGCGCGTCCCGGCAGTTGCGCAGAATGACCTCGCAACGATCGTCTTTCCAATTGTGGAGGATGCTCTTCATCAGGATCGTGTCGGCGCCGCCCGGGACCTTCTCGAAGAAACTGCCGGCGACGAACCGGCAGCGATCTGCGATGCCAAGTCGATCAAAATGCGCATGCGCTCCCGCCTCGCAGCGCGCCAGGTCGAAGGCGATGCCCTCAAGATGCGGGTTTTGCTTGACCACGCCGCCGATCAATTCGCCGGTGCCGCCACCGAGATCCACGACAACGCGCGCGGTCGCGAAGTCGTGGGCCGCGACGATCTTTGGAACGATGCTCCGCGTCAGGCTGACCATCGCGGCGTTGAACCGGCGGGTGAATTCCGGCGCATTGCTCGTCGCGGCATAGCGATCATCGCCATCGCCGCGCAACTCGCCCGCGCTCTTCCCGGAGCGAACCGACTCGACGAGCCCGTTCCAGGACTGCGCGAGCATCTCGCCCTCGAAGAGCACCCAGTCCTTGAAGGATGGGTCGGCGGTCTCGTCGAGCTGCCGGCCGAGATCGGTCATGGCAAACCGGTCGCGGTCGGCCTGCCTGCACAGGCCAATTGTCGTCAGGCCGACCAGCAGCCTGCGCAGCGCATTTTCGTCGGCGGACACCAGCCGGGCGAGCTCGGCCACCGATTTCGTCCCATCGCCGATGGCCTCGGCGAGATTGAGCTTCGCCGCCGCATAAATCACCGCGGTGATGCGATGCGACTGCACGAGATCGTGCACGGATGCCGGCCCGCTCATGGTTGCCTCCTGTGGATGCCGAACTCAGTCGGTTGGGACGAACCCGGTTGCCTGCACGATCGCTTTCCACCGGTCGGATTCGGACGCGATCAGCCGGGCGAAGTCTTCCATGGCGATCGCGTCCGGCTCAACGGCCAGCTTTGCCATGCCGGCCCGGACCTCGTCGGTGCGCAATGCCGCCTGGATCGCGGCATTGAGCTTCTCGACGATTGGCGCCGGCGTCCTCGCCGGAACGAAGAACGCAAACCATGTGAGGTCCTCGAGCGACGGATATCCGGCCTCCCGCACCGTCGGCACCGCCGGAACGAACGGACAGCGACGCGGCCCGGTGGTCGCGAGCGCGCGAAGATCTCCAGATTGAACAAGTCCGAGCGAGCTGCCGATCGGCATGATCGTCGCCGCAATCACGCCCTTGACCAGATCCTGAATAGCACCGCCGCCCTGATAGGGCACGTGAAGAAAATCGAAGCCGGCACTGCGGCCCAGCGTCGTCCCGAGAAAATGCAGTGTTGTTCCGGCCCCCGGCGAGCCAAAGGTCGCGAGCTTCGGATTGGCGCGGCACCAGGCCACGAAATCTGCCAGCGTCTTGACGTCGGCCGGCACCATCGGGCCGACCGTCAGCAATGTCGGGGTCGAGGCGACGGTCGACACCGGTGTGAAATCCCGCGGCTGGTATCTCAGTGTCTTGTAGACGTGCGGAAAGAACATCATGAAGCCAAGGGGCGAGAACAACATCGCCGATCCATCGGCGTCGGCATTCTTCGCCGCCTCCACTGCGATGCGACCGCCCGCACCCGGCCGGCTCTCGACCACGATGGTTTCCGCATAGCCGCTCATCTGTCCAGCCACGAGCCGCGCCAGAGCGTCCTGGAATCCCGGCGTGAAGCCCGTCAGTATGTGCACGGTTTTTGAGAGTGGCTGTGCGAGCGCGCGCGACACGAGGCACGAGGCGGAAATCGCCACACCGGCCGCCGACAACACATCACGACGCGTGATCATCACCCGTCTCCCTGACCGAGCCCAGACCAATGAGATCGCAGCATGCTACCTGACCATCGCTGCAGCCTCTGGAGCTATGGATGTATCGGGTCGCACGAACACGAAACGGGATATCGCAGATATCTGCGCGTCGTCGCGGCCATCCTGGCCGATCAGGATGAGGCCCGCTCCGCCATTAGCCACCGTAAGAAGCATCGCTTCACCCGCCCATGTCCTGATGGGCTCCATGCCAATGGTGAGAAACTCACCGATCGGCTGGTCCAGATACTGAAGTCTCAGCTGCGGTGCGATTTCGGCGGGCGCAAGAGCAAAACCGAGCTCCTGTGCACGCAGATAGATCGCCCGCAGCGAAGCCCCGCCTTGAAAGCCGAGCTCGGCAACCGACACGGCAACAAGCTCAATCTCCGCCTTGCTGCGGCTCAGAGTAAAGGCGGGTCGGGCCAGTATCTCGGCGGCCGCGTTTCCGACGCCGCACCCCATCGCGCTCATTGCGTTGCGAAGAGCGAAAGTATCCTTGAATGTTCCTATCCTGATCGTCTTCCACACCGAGACATCTGCAGCGGAGCTGACCGGACTCTCCGATCCGAGAGCCGGCGGCGCTACCTTGGCCGCCAAGCTCCTCCGCAGAACGTCCTGCGCACTGCATTGCGCCTCGGCGCGATCCGCGGACATCAAGCCAGGCAAGTTGAAGAGCAACAAGATCCCAAGCGCATTGCCAATGTGCCAGTGTGCCGAACGATGGGGCCTTGCGCTGCCTTGCTGCAAGGCAATGTAGTCGATCGTGGCGCGCGTCGCGCCGATATCCATCAGCTCCCGATCGCTGAGGGCACAGGACGTGGTTTGTAACCTCCGCCGTCTGCGGCGTTCCTGCCATGCGCTCCAGACCAGCAGGAAGAGGCTGGTAGCTTGCTGCACCGGTGTGGCAGTCCGTCGCACCAGCGCAACGCCGTGGATGGTCGTCATCGGCGATATCCCTTTACCGATGGCAGGATGTCAGGACTTCGCCGGGCACGCTTGACGTGCGGCTTACATTTTCCTCACCGGCGCCTTACTTTACGCCCCAGCAGGTGCAGAGACGGCTTCATCCAACGGAAGTGTTGGCTACAGGAGCGGCAACTTGCGCTATCTCTTTGACGAGCACGTGCTCGACACGGACCGGCGCGAGCTGCATCGGGCCGATGACTACGCGATCTTCGAGAAGGGTCTCTGTGAGGCGGGCCTTCCGAAAAGGCACGGCGCTGCTACCCCCCTGACGGGGTGGACCGATGTTCGCGGCTTACTTTTTCGCTACCGAAGGCCTATTGTCGAAGGATAACTGCGCCCTCGGACGATAGAGGGCAGACCTGGAGAATGGTGCCATGCGCTATTTCTTCGAGGACTGTGCGTTGGACACCGAGCGGCGCGAATTGCGACGCGGACCGGATGTCGTGCCCACGACACCCCAGGTTCTCGACCTGCTCGAACATCTGATCCGCAGCAGGGATCGCGTCGTCAGCAAGGACGATCTCGTCAACGCAATCTGGAATGGCCGGATCGTATCCGATGCGGCGCTGACGACCCGGTTGAACGCCGTCCGACGCGCGATCGGTGACTCCGGTCAGCACCAACGTCTTATCAAGACCTTTCCACGAAAGGGCTTTCGTTTCGTGGGCGCTGTGCACGATGATGATCGGCAACCAGGACCCGCGGCAGCGGTTGCGATCCCAATTGCCTCTTCAACCGCGGTTGGCAAACGGCGATCCGCTGGCTGGCTGGAAGACCTCAGGGGTCGATTAAGGCTCGTCGGCAGCGTGCTGGCGTCGGTCGCCGCCATCGGCGCAATTGCCGGCGGCGTTGCCGGATATTGGAATGCCTGGAAGACGGTCCGTGCCGACGCCAAACGGGAAGCTCAAAATATCCAGGGACAACCGACGGCCAGGCCCGAGATTGCGCCTCGTCTCTCTCTCGTCGTGTTGCCCTTCGCCAGCCTCAACGACGATCCGGCGCAGGACTCCCTTGCCGACTCGATCTCGACAGATTTGACGACCGATCTCGCGCGAACGTCCGCCACGCGCGTCATTGGACGCGACACCGCCTTGACCTACAAGAACAAGTCGATCGATTTGCAGCAGCTCGGGACAGATCTCGGCATCCGCTGGGCCGTGCGAGGTGCGGTGAGACGCAACGGAGAGCAGGTGCGGGTCAACGTATCTCTGACCGACCTTCAGACCGCGCGCGACATCTGGTCGGACCGGTTCGACGGCGACCTCGCAAATGTGGCCGTCTTGCACGATACCATCACAGCACGGCTTCTCTGCGTCGCGCATTTGCACCTCCGTCAATATGAGGAAGCCCTGCAACAGTGCAGCCGCTCCCTGAACATATCAGGCGCGGATTCTCAGGCTTACATGAGTCTGATCTCGGCTTACGGATGGACGGGACAAATGGAACGGGCACGCCGAAGCAACGAAACTGCGGCACAAGACACATCCTGAATCGACGTTGCTGCGGCCCATGGCACATGCTGATTTGTGCAGCTGCAACGTCGCAAGCTCTGTACCCGTCTATTGCGAGTAACCTTGCCCTCCGCCGACAGATAGGCCACCATCCCCGCGCGCACCATCAACAAGAGCAAAAGCGCGAGGAAACGCATGAGCAAGCCGTCGGGATTCGACTATGGCTGGGTCGTTGTCGCTGCAGGGGCGCTGATGACCTGTGTCGGCTTCGGCACGATGCTGTCGCTGGCGGTGTTCCTGCAGCCGATCTCGGAAGCGATGGGCTGGTCGCGGGCCGGGGTGTCGGCGGCGGCGACGCTGGATTTCCTCTGCATGGGCGTGGCCGCGTTCTTCTGGGGCACGCTGTCGGATCGCTTTGGCACCCGCATCGTGGTTCTTGCCGGTAGTCTTTTGCTGGGGCTCGGCCTTGTGACTGCGAGCCAGGCGCAAAGCCTTTGGCAATTCCAGTTGTTCTTCGGCGTGCTGATCGGCATTGCCGCCGGCAGCTTTTACGCGCCGATGATGGCGCTCGCGAGCGCGTGGATCGAGAAGAACCGCAGCCTTGCGGTGGCGCTGGTCTCCGCCGGCATGGGCGTGGCGCCGGTCACGATCGCGCCGACCGCGAGCTGGCTGATCACGGCCTATGACTGGCGCACCGCGATGCTGGTGATCGGCTGTGCTGCGTGGGCGCTGCTGATCCCGGCCTGCTTCCTGGTGCGTCCGGCGCCGCAAGTGGCTGGCCCGGCAAGCACCGACACGGCGCCGGAGATCGAGCTGACCGCGGCACAGGCGCTGCGCACGCCGCAATTCGTCGCGCTCGCGGCCGCGCATTTCGCCTGCTGCGCGGCGCATTCCGGCCCGATCTTCCACATGGTGTCCTATGCGATGGTGTGCGGCATCGCCCCGCTCACGGCGGTGACGGTCTACAGCGTCGCCGGCGTCTCGGGCCTCGGCGGGCGCCTGCTGCTCGGCACGCTCGCCGATCGCATCGGCGCAAAGCCCGTGCTGGTCGGCGGCCTGTTCGTGCAGGCGATGTGCATCGCGACCTATCTGGCGGTGGCGCAGCTCGGCGAATTCTACGCGCTGTCGGTCGTGTTCGGCCTCGCCTATGGCGGGGTGATGCCGCTCTATGCGGTGCTCGTCCGCGAATTCTTCGGCGCGCGCATCATGAGCACCGTGTTCGGCGCGGTGTCGGCCTTTGCCAGCCTCGGCATGGCGCTCGGGCCCTGGGCCGGCGGGCTCGTGTTCGACAATTTCCAGCGCTACACATGGCTGCACGCCGGCTCCTTCGCGATCGGGCTCGCCGCGGTCGCGGTGGCGCTGAGCTTCCCGACCAAACGCAAACAACAGCTCGACCTTGGCCGCGCCGCGGCCTGACGAGATAAGGCGCGACGGCTGAGCGCGTGGAGCGATCATGGAATGCACGATCAGATCTGCGCGCGAGGAAGACGCCGACGAGATCAGCACGGTCATCTTGCGTGCGCTGCGCGAAACGAACGCGAAGGACTATACGGACGAGATCATCGAAAGGGTCGAGCGCAGCTTCAGCCCGGCCGCCGTGCTGCAACTGATCGGCAAACGGAGCGTTTTCGTTGCCACCATCGGCCGCCGCGTCGTTGGAACGGCGAGCCTTGACGGAAGCGTGGTCCGGACGGTCTTCGTGGCGCCCGACGTTCAGGCCCGGGGGATCGGCAAGCTGCTGATGGCCGAGATCGAGCGCACGGCGCGCGAGCGAAATATTTCCTCCTTGACCGTTCCTTCGTCGGTCACCGCTGAAGCTTTTTACGCACAGCTCGGGTTCAATACCGTGCGCGATAGCTATCATGGTGACGAACGCACGATCATCATGGAGCGATGGCTCGATGACCCTGGCCGGTCCGCGCCATAGTGCGTAGCGGTTTTTAAAGGCCCCGGATTTCGCTTCGCTCCATCCGGGCGACAAGAGACGGCAGGATGGGCAAGGAAACGCGCATGGACGCAATTTCCGAGATTGATCTGGTCGAACGTGCCCGCGCTCTCGCCCCGCTGATCGCAAGCGAGGCAAACGAGATCGAGCGCACCCGGCGGCTCACGCCGGCCGTCGTCTCCGCGCTGATCGAGAATGGGCTCTATCGCGCCCTCCTCCCACAAAGCCTCGGCGGCATCGAAGCCTCCATCGAAACCTTCATGCAGATGCAGGAGGAGATCGCGAAGGCGGATGCCTCGACCGCCTGGTGTCTCGGGCAGTGCAGCGTGTGCGCGATGATCGCGGCCTCGCTCGACCGCGACACCGCGCAGGAGATCTTCAACACCGCGCCCGGCATCCTCGCCTGGGGCGCGATTGCCCATGAGGCGCGCAGCGTCGAGGGTGGCTATCGCGTCACGGCGCGCTGGGATTTTGCGTCGGGCTCGCGGCAGGCGAGCTGGCTGGGGGCGCATGTGCGCATCGTCAATGCCGACGGCACAACGCGAAAAAATACCGATGGGTCCCCGGAGGTGCGCACCATCCTGTTTCCCGTCGGGAGCGCCGTGCTGCACGACGTCTGGCAGGCGATCGGGCTCGCCGGCACCGGCACCGATTCGTATGAGGTCGCCGACCTCTTCATCCCCGAGCGCTTCACGGCGTTTCGTGACGTGCCGTCCGCGCTGGTCGAGAAGGGGGCGCTCTACAGGATCGGGACCGGCTCGACGTTCAGCCTCGGCTTTGCCGCGGTCTCACTGGGTGTCGCGCGCGCCACGCTGGATGCCGCGATCGCCTTGTCGCGGGCAAAGCACCAATCGCTGGCAGCGAGCGCCATGCGCGACAACCAGGCGGTCCAGGGCCTGATCGGCCGCACCGAGGGGGATCTGCGCGCCGCGCGCGCCTATCTCTATGCCACGGCGCATGCGATGTGGCGCGACCTCTGCGTAACAGGCGAGTTCAGCGCCGCGCATCGCAGCGCTGTCAGGCTGGCGGCGACCTGGACCATCCACCAATCGGCCAAGGTGGTCGACACCGCCTATCACATGGCCGGCGCGACCGCCGTGTTTCGCAGCAACCCGTTCGAGCGGCGGTTTCGCGACATGCACGCCATCGCGCAGCAGATCCAGGCCCGTGACACGCATTACGAGGATGTGGGGAGGGGGATTTTGGCAGAGCGATGACGCGGAGTGACAGCCGCGCCGACGGTGCGCTCCCTCGCCCCGCCCTTCGCGGGGCCGCGACGGGCTTCGCTCGCGCTGAGAGGGTTGGGGTGAGGGGCCTCTCTCCACACTGAGGGTCGTCGAGGGACCTGTACCTCCTCACCCGGAATTCAAGCTGCGCTTGAATTCCGACCTCTCCCCGCAAGCGGGGGCAAGGTGAGGGGCAGCGCGCCTCACGCCACCAGCGCGGCATCCTCGTCAGCAGCGTCGATGCCGCGCTGCGCGGCCAGCAGGCTGATGATCTCGGCATTCGGGCGGGCCTTGCTGAACAGAAAGCCCTGCCCCTCGTCGCAGCCTTCGGCGCGCAGGCAGCTCAGCTCGGCCTCGGTCTCGACGCCCTCGGCGGTGATGGTGACGCCAAGGCCTTTGCCGAGGCTGACGATCGAGCGGATGATCGCCTGCGCCTCGCGGTTGGCGCCGAGGTCGCGCACGAAGGACTGATCGATCTTGATCTTGTCGAAGGGGAAGCTGCGCAGATAGCTCAGGCTGGAATAGCCGGTGCCGAAATCGTCCATCGAGATGCGGACGCCGAGCGCGCGCAGCGCATGCAGTGTCGCCAGCACCTGCGCGCTCTTCTCCAGCAGCAGCGTCTCGGTGATCTCGAGCTCGAGCCGCCGCGCCGGCAGGCCGGAATGTTTCAGCGCGTCCGTGACCACCGAGAGCAGATTGCCGCTGCGGAACTGGAGCGGCGACAGGTTGACGGCGACGCGGACGTCGTCGGGCCAGGTCGCGGCGTCGAGGCAGGCGCGGCGCAGCATCAGGCCGCCGAGCGGATTGATCAATCCAGTTTCTTCGGCGACCGGAATGAACTCGGCCGGTGAGACCATGCCGCGCTCGGCATGCGGCCAGCGCACCAGCGCCTCGAAGCCGGTGATGCGGCCGCTCTGGAGGTCGATCAGCGGCTGATAGTACGGCCGCAGCACGTCGTTCTGGATCGCGTCGCGCAGCTCGACCTCGATCTTGCGGCGGCTCTGTGCCTTCGCATCGAGCGCGGCCTCGAAGAACGCGAAGGTGCCGCGGGCATCGGCCTTGGCGCGCGACAGCGCCATGTCGGCGTTCTTGAGCAGCTTTTCGGAATCATCGCCGTCGCCGGGCGCCATCGCGATGCCGATGGAGGCACCGATGACCACGGAATGGCCGTCGAGCAGATAGGGATCGGCGATGGCTTCCAGGAGGCGCTTGGCCAGCATCACCGCATCCTCGGGACGCGCCAGCCCGCTCTGCACGATCGCGAACTCGTCGGAATTGAGCCGCGCCAGCGCGTCCTCCTCGCGCAAGGTGGAGCGCAGTCGCTTGGCAACGCCGCGCAGGAGCTTGTCGCCGACCGCGTGTCCCAGCGTGTCGTTGACCGCCTTGAAATTGTCCAGCCCCAGCATCAGCAGCGCGACCTTGTCGGTACTGCGACGCGTATGCTGGAGCATTTCGTCGACCTGCTGGCGCAGCAGATTGCGGTTGGGCAGGCCGGTCAGTCCGTCATGCTGGGCCATGAAGGCGAGCCGCGCCTCGGCGCGCTTGCGCTCGGTGATGTCCATCAGCGCGAGCAGCACCGCGGGCCGCTCGGCATAAGTCAGTTCGCGCGAATAGATCGCAAGGTCGATCAGCGCGCCGTCGGCCTTGACGTGCTTCCAGGTGCGCGCGGCCTGCTCCTCGCTGGAGCGGTCGGTGGTCCACGGCGGCTCGCTATCGAAGGCCTGCAAGGAGCGGATCTTCAGCTTCTCGAACTCGGCACGGCTGTAGCCGTAATGGGCGATCGCGGCATCGTTGACGCCGAGGATACGCTCGTCGTCGAGCGCACAGACGATCATGGGGACGGGATTGCCATCGAACAACAGGCGGAACGAGGCCTCGCGTTGCTTCAACTCGGTGATGTCGACGCGCAGGCCGACCACGCCGCCATCGTCGGTGAGCCGCTCGTCGATCAGGACGACGCGGCCGTCCGACAGTGTCTGCTCGTGGCGTGCGCCGGGCTGATAGAGCTTTTGCAGCCGCTCGGCGATCCACTCGTCCTCGTGACCGGCAGCCTCGGGATAGTCGCCACGCGCGACGCCGATGCGCAGCGTGTCCTCGAGCCGCGCGCCTTGCTCGAATAGATCGGCGGTCTTGCTGTAGATCTCGGCGTATTTCCTGTTCCAGAGCACGTAGCGGCCTTCGGCATCGAGAAACACGATGCCCTGCGGCAGGATGTCGATGGCCTGGCGCAGGCGCTCATGGGATTTGCGGGCCTCGGCAATCGCGGCCTCCGCCTCGGCGCGGCTGCGCAGCAGCTCGTCGCGCTCGGAAACGGGGTGAGGCGCACGCGCGAAGCGCGGCTTGCACGGCTGCCGGCCGGCCCGGGCGAGCATGCGTCCCTTTCGCTTCGTTGTTTTTCGAGAGCCCAAACTCAACTTCACTCGTCCCAGTCGCGCGCAACGGCCGCAAGTTTTGGGGCAAGTGTCTGAAAAAAAAGTAATCTTGGCTGGTTCGACGGCCGGCCCCACGGTCTGGCGGCCGCAGGAAAGCAGCCTCTATTGCCCGTTTGCGAGGCGCGGCGGCGCCGGCGGGCGTACCTGACCCATCACGTCGTCGTCATCGGAGATCACGATGGCGCAGAATTGCGCGCGGCCTTGAATCGTTTCCGGGATCGTGCGCGATTGCATGCAGAGGGGACCGAGTACGCATCCCACGCACGAATTTTGGTCAATGCACGAGAGGGTTATCGCGGCGTTAAAAATCGGCCGGCCCAGCGCGGGGAACTGCGACTTTTGGACGATATTCTCAGGCGAAGGACTGTTTCTTAACCCCGGCGCGGCGTTGGGCTATAAGGATGACAGCATGAGTCCCCGCCGCCTCGCCCCTCTCCTGCTCGTCATGACGCTCCTGACCGCCGGCGACGCGCTGGCCCAGGACAAGGGCAGCGTCAACCCGAAGCCGCTGCCGCCGCTCGCCAATCCCAACGATCCCGCTCTCGGCGCCAAGGAGCTGTTCGCGCGCAAGCTGTTGCCCTCGAAGGGAGCGGCGCATGTCATCGGCTCCTACACCAAGGGCTGCATCGGCGGCGCCATGCAGATGCCGCTCAACGGCGACAATTGGCAGGTGATGCGGCTGTCGCGCAACCGCAACTACGGTCATCCCGACATGATCGCACTGATCAAGCGGCTCGCGGCCAGGGTGCACAAGGACGCCGGCTGGCCAGGCATTCTGGTCGGCGACATCGGCCAACCGCGCGGCGGGCCGGCGCTGTCGGGTCATGCCAGCCATCAGATCGGTCTCGATGCCGACATCTGGCTGACGCCGATGCCGGACCGCCGCTTGTCGCGCGAGGAGCGCGAGGACATGTCGGCGGTGATGATGGTGCGCCAAGACCGGCTCGACATCGATCCGAAGGTGTTCACACCAGGCCATGTGCTGGTGCTGCGCGACGCCGCGCAGGAGCCGGGCGTGCAGCGCATCTTCGTCAATGCCGCGATCAAGAAGGCACTGTGCCGCGAGGCCAAGGGCGACCGCTCATGGCTGTCGAAGATCCGGCCATGGTGGGGCCACGACTATCACTTCCACATCCGCATGCGCTGCCCGGCGGGCGCCGGCGAATGCGAGGGCCAGCCGTCGCAGGCCGAGGACGAAGGCTGCAAACCCGCCGATCTCGCCTATTGGTTCTCTGACGCGGTGCTGCACCCGAAGCCGCCGCCGGAGCCGCCGAAGCCAAAGCCGCCGATGACGCTGGCGCAGATGCCGGCGGCCTGCAAGGTCGTGCTGCACGCGAGCGATGCGAAGCCGTAGCGCGCGGTCGTCCCCGCCTAGTGCGCAACTGCGCACGGGGCGCGGGGACCCAGAACCCCAGGGAGTAGTTTGGCGCAAAAGCGTAACTCCGAGTCTTCGTCAAACTCCTCCCTGTGGTTATGGATCCCGGATCTGCGCTTCGCTTGTCCGGGATGACAAACTCGTTGGTTGGTTCGCGCCCCCCAAATGCGTTAGGATCGTCCCGCCGCTCGGCCGTCAGCCCGCGGTATTTTGGGATGCGCATCCCATGCTTCGACAGACCAAACGACACGCCCGCGCCCTTTGCGAGGCCAACGATGAGATCTGACATGCGCGTCTTCACCTTCCTCGCTGTGCTCATGCTCGGTGCGACCTCCGTTCTGGCTGCCGAGGAGCCGAGCGGCTGCGACAAGTTCAAGTGGCCGATCGAGCGCGAGCGCGCCGCGCTGACGGCGCCGGACCGCGCCAAGCTCGCGTCGGGAAGCGAACAGGCGGCCCTGCCCTCGTCCGCCATCACGCTGGGGCTGGTCGCGCCTCAGGAAGCAAAACTGCCGACGCCGCCGGAGCGGGCGCCGAAGGACGGTACCTTTGCCGGCTTCACTGGCATCAAGGCGCCGAAGGCCGGGCTCTACACGATCAGCCTCTCTGCCGGCGCCTGGCTGGACGTGGTCCAGGACGGGCATTTCCTCAAGCCCGTGGCCTTCAGCGGCGCGACCGATTGCGACGGTATCCGCAAGACCATGAAATACGAGCTGTCAGGCCAGCCCGTCGTGCTCCAGGTCAGTGGCGCCAAGGACAATTCGCTGTCGATCGCGATCCTGCCGGCGCAATAAAGCTGCCCGGTTAGACACACAGTCGCCTTTGACCTGAGGCGCCAGCCTGCTATCTTCGCAGCTGCGATATCCCTGCCGGCCGTAAGCCGTCGCAGGGACCCCGTGGAACAGCGCTTCCGCCCGTCGCGACCTGACTTAACCCAACGCCAGATTTGCGTGTGCCTTTCGCGCGCGCGAGCTCGCACGGAGCGCATCCATGTATCGTATTGCCGGACTTTTCACCGCCTTCGTCATCCTCGCAGGCGCGAGCCTTTCGCCTGCCAGCGCCGAGGACAAGACCATCACCGTGTTCGCCGCCGCGTCGATGAAGAACGCGCTCGACGAGGTCGACGCCGCCTACACCGCCAAGACCGGCGTCAAGTTCAGCGTCTCCTATGCCGCAAGCTCGGTGCTCGCCAAGCAGATCGAGCAAGGTGCGCCGGCCGACGTGTTCGTCTCCGCCGACACCGACTGGATGGACTACGCGATTGCCAAGAAGACCATCAACGAGCCGACCCGCGTCAACCTGCTCGGCAACAGCATCGTGCTGATCGCGCCGAAGGATTCCAAGGTCGACAACGTCGCCATCGCGCAGGGCTTCGACCTCGCCAAGCTCGCCGGCGACGGCAAGATCGCGACCGGCGACGTCAAGTCTGTCCCCGTCGGCAAATACGCCAAGGCCGCGCTGGAGAAGCTCGGGGCATGGCAGGCGGCCGAGCCGAAATTCGCGATGGCCGAGAGCGTGCGCGCTGCGCTGACGCTGGTCGCCCGCGGCGAGGCCAATCTCGGCATCGTCTATTCGACCGACGCCAAGGTGGAGCCGGGCGTGAAGATCGTCGGCACCTTCCCCGCGGATTCGCATCCCGCGATCATTTATCCGGTCGCGGCGACCACCACCGCAAAGCCCGAGACCAACGACTATCTCGCCTTCCTGCGCTCGACGGCCGCCAAGACCATTCTGGAAAAATACGGATTCAAGTTCCTGGTCAGCCCCACGACGTGATTTAGCGACCTGCATGATTACGACCTGATATCTCCAACTTGATGTTCGACATCTCTCCCGCCGAATGGACGGCGATCCTGCTCTCGCTCAGGGTCGCCGTCGTTGCCACGCTGGTCGCAACGCCGTTCGGCATTGCGCTGGCATGGCTGCTCGCCCGCAAGGATTTTTGGGGCAAGTCGGTGCTCGACGCGCTGGTGCATCTGCCGCTGGTGCTGCCGCCTGTCGTCACGGGCTATCTCCTGCTTCTCACCTTCGGCCGCCGCGGCCTCGTCGGTGGCTTCCTCGCCGACTATCTTGGCATCGTTTTCGCGTTCCGCTGGACCGGCGCCGCGCTCGCCTGCGGCCTGATGTCGTTTCCGCTGCTGGTGCGGCCGATACGGCTGTCGATCGAGGCGATCGACCGCCGGCTCGAGCAGGCCGCGGAGACGCTTGGCGCGGCGCCCTGGAAAATATTCTTCACGGTGACGCTGCCGCTGGCGCTGCCCGGCGTGCTCGCCGGCATGGTGCTGGGCTTTGCCAAGGCGATCGGCGAATTCGGCGCGACCATCACCTTCGTCTCCAACATTCCCGGCGAAACGCAGACCATCTCCTCGGCCATCTATTCGCTGATCCAGACGCCCGATGGCGACGCGGCCGCGGGACGACTCGTGATCGTCTCGATCGTGCTGGCGCTCGGCGCGTTGATTGCGGCAGAATGGTTCGCGCGCCGCGCGACCGCACGACTGCACGGGAACTGACCATGCTGCGCGTCGACGTCGAAAAGAAGCTCGGCGAGTTCTCGCTGTCTGCATCGTTCACGAGCGAGGGCCGTGTCATCGGCCTGTTCGGGGCCTCAGGCGCGGGCAAGAGCTCGCTCGTCAATATGATCGCGGGGCTGCTGCGGCCCGACCGCGGGACCATCGTCGTCGACGGAGAGACCGTCGACGATACTGCAGCCGGCATTCACGTGCCGACCTATCGCCGCCGCATCGGCTATGTGTTCCAGGACGCGCGACTGTTTCCCCATCTCAACGTCGCGCAGAATCTCGACTATGGAAGGCGGATGAACGGCCTTGCGCCCGATCCGGCCCAGCACAAGCGCATCATCGACCTGCTCGACATCGGCGCACTGCTCGACCGCCGGCCCGGAAAGCTCTCGGGCGGCGAACGCCAGCGCGTCGCGCTCGGCCGTGCGCTGCTGTCGAAGCCTCGCCTTCTGCTGCTCGACGAGCCGCTCGGCGCGCTCGACGAGGGCCGCAAGCTCGAGATCCTGCCCTACCTGGTGCGGCTGCGCGACGAAGCCAATGTCCCCATGGTCTATGTCAGCCATGATGTCGCCGAACTGCGCCAGCTCGCGACGCAGATCGTGATGCTGAAGCAAGGGCGGGTGACGTCGTTCGGCGGCGTAAAGGTGCTGACGTAGGTCGAGGCAGATCGCGTTTCCACGACCCGCCTCGCGCAAACTTGCAGCGCTAACTACCAGCCGCGATCGACATTGCGTACCTCGCCGGTGCGGGCATCCACATCGACTTCCATCCAGCGGCCGGCGCGGTCGCGGCCTTCGATCTGCCATTCGTCGCCGGCGAACTCGGTGTGCGAAATGGTCATGACGCCGATATCGGCGGCGACATCGAGCGCGGCCTGCATCGAAAGCTGATCACCGCTGTCGTAGGCCAGCGCCGGCGCCGCCGTTCCAAGACCGATTGCGACGATGGCGGGCAAGATGAGGTTTCGCATGGAGTGCTCCTGTCAGATCCGTTGACCGTTACGCGGCTAAGAACTTGCAGCGGCGCGGAGCGTTCCGGATGCGGGGGTCACGAAGCCGCGCAAATCTTCGGCGGTTGCGGCGATTTGGTGGCGGTTATCTGGCGCCCGATGTTCCGTTCCCGCAGATTGCGATGTCGCTGTTAAGGCCGCGACGCTTCAACAAACTCCGTCATTGCGAGCGCAGCGAAGCAATCCAGAATCTTTCCGCCGAGGGACTCTGGATTGCTTCGTCGCAAGAGCTCCTCGCAATGACGCGTTCTTGGTTGGCTTTGCCCAACCAAACTACGGTCGCTGGCACTGGGCCGGCTTTCGCCAGCACGACGGCTGAACCTAGACCCCCGCCACCGAGCTCCAGACGTCAGCCAGCTTGCGCCGCAGCGCCTGTCTGCGCGTCAGCGGCGGGGGCGTCTCGTCGTCTTCCGGCAGGCGCAGGCCGACCACGTTGACGCGGCCGCCTGAGATCGAGCGCGCGACCAGCACGATCTCGCCAAGCGCGAGCTCGGCGCCCTCCTTCGGCGCGCGGTCGAGATGAACGTCGAAATAGTCGGCGAGCGTCAGCTTGCTCTCGTCCTCGCCGGCCCGCACACCGTAGATCTCGGCGAGCTCGGCCAGCGTGTGCTCGCCGGAGACCATGAAGTCGCCGAGCAGGTGCGGATCAGGCGCCGAGCTCGGCTGCATGTCGACGAAGAAGCGGTCGAGCGCCTCGGCCTTTTCCGGCGGAGCCAGCAGATAGATGTAGTCGCCGGGCGCGATCGGATCGGCTTCCGTCGGGGTCAGGATGTTCTCGTTGCGGATGACCAGCGTCGGCTTGGACCATGACGGGATCAGACCGCGGCGGAAATACAGGCTCTTGGGCCGCACCGGATAGCCGACGAGCTGCTGCTCGAGCTGGCCGGGCAGATCGAGCTCGACACGGCGCGGACCACGCTCGGCGCGCGGCAGCGCGACGTGCAACTTGCGCGCGGCGGGCGCCAGCGTCCAGCCCTGCAGCAGCAGCGAGATGATGACGACGACGAAGGCGACATCGAAATAGAGATAGGCCTTCGACAGCCCGACCAGCATCGGGATCGACGCCAGGAAGATCGCGACCGCGCCGCGCAGGCCCGTCCAGGCGATGAAGATCTTCTCGCGCCAGTTGAAGCGGAACGGCGCTAGGCACACGAACACCGCGACCGGCCGCGCGACCAGCATCAGGACGAAAGCGACGGCGACCGCCGGCAACACGCTGGCGCCGAGCCGGGTCGGCGAAACCAGCAGGCCGAGCAACACGAACATCACGATCTGCGCCAGCCAGGTCGCGGCATCCAGGAAGGCCACCACCGAATTATGCGCGCGGGTCGGGCGGTTGCCGATGATGATACCGGCGAGATAGACCGCGAGGAATCCGGAGGCGTGCATGATCTGCGAGCCGCCGAAGATCACGAGCGCGCCCGTGGTCACGAACGGCGCATGCAGGCCCTGCGGCAGCGCCACCTGGTTGAGCGCGACGACGACGAGACGTCCCCCGATCACGCCGACGGCGGCGCCCAGTACCGCCTCCTGGATGAACTCCATCGCCACGTGGCCCGCCGAGCTCGACCCCAGCGAGATGTATTCGACCAGCATCAGGGTGAGGAAGATCGCGAACGGATCGTTGGTGCCGGATTCGGCCTCCAGCGTCGCGCCGACGCGTGGGCGCAGGCGCAGGCCCTGGGTGTGCACCAGCAGGAATACCGCGGCGGCGTCGGTCGAGGCCACGACGGCACCGACCAGCAGCGATTCCGCCCAGTTGAGGTCGAGCGCGTATTTGGCGAACGGCGCCGTGATCAGCGCGGTCAGGAGCACGCCGACGGTCGCGAGCACCACGGAGGGCGCGAGCACGGTGCGGATGCTGGCAAAGCGCGTCTTCAGGCCGCCGTCGAACAGGATCAGGGCGAGCGCCACCGAGCCTACCAGATAGGTGGTGCGGACGTCGTCGAACTGAAGCTGGCCGGGGCCGGAATCGCCCGCAAGCATGCCGATGGCAAGGAAGACGAGCAGCAAGGGCGCGCCGAAGCGCAGAGCAAGCAGGCTCGACAGGATACCGGCCATGACGAGGACGGCGCCGAGCAATATGGCGAGGCTGACAGAGTCGAGGGAAGCCATCCACCTTCCGGGTACAATTCGCTGGAATTGCATCCTTATCGTCGGCGGACTCCCGCGCCAACCCATTTTCGCCCGTTCGCGGCAATCTGCCCGTATTTTGCGGCCTTAACGCACTTCACTTAGCGGTGTATCGATGGCCGGGCCGCTGCCTTTGTGGGATTCTGCGGCTCCCTCGAATCAATTCCGCCCGCCCGCTTCCCGACGAGACCGATGGACATGGACCTCAAAGACTTCATGGAGTTCGTGCAAACCACCGCACGCAGCGTCGGGGCGGAAATCTCCTCACCCTGGTTCTACCTGCAATTCGGCCTCATCCTGGCCGCAGCCGGAATCGCCTATGCCGCGGAGGCTGGTATTCGCAGGCGCGTCGACATGACGTCCCTGGCGATGCGCTGGCCGCTGCCGCTCCGGCATTTCGCGCGGGTGATGGTCTCCAGCGCCTCGACGGCGGTGTTCACCCTGCTGGTGATCATCGAGCGCGTGGTGATGTATCACGCGACATGGCCGAGCCGCAGCTATCTGCTGATGGTCGCAGCCAAGCTGGGCCTGGCCTGGCTTGTGATCCGGCTCGTGACCTCGGTGCTGCGCAATGCCTTCATCGTCAGGCTGGTGTCGATCACGGCATGGTTTGTCGCCGCCCTTTCCATCCTCGGCCAGCTCGATGCGACGGTCGAGCTGCTCGATTCCTTCGCCATCGTGCTCGGCGGCCTGCGGCTGACGCCGCTGCTGGTGATCAAGGCCGGTGCGCTCCTGCTCATCGCGCTGTGGCTCACCAACATCGCAAGCAATTTCGCCGAGAGCCGGATCAACGCGACCACCGACCTGACGCCGTCGGTGCAGGTGCTGCTGGTCAAGATCATCCGCATCGGGCTTCTGGCCATCGCCATCGTCATTGCGCTCGGCGCGGTCGGGATCGATCTCTCCGCGCTCGCGGTGTTCTCCGGCGCGGTCGGCGTCGGCATCGGTATCGGCCTGCAGAAGATCGTCGCCAATTTCATCTCGGGCATCATCCTGCTCGCCGACAAGTCGGTGAAGCCCGGCGACCTCGTCACCATCGGCGACAATACCGGGCGCATCAGTGCGATGAAGACGCGCTATATTTCCGTCGCCGCCGGCGATGGCCGCGAATTCCTGGTGCCGAACGAGGATCTGGTGACGCAGAAGGTCGTCAACTGGACCTATACCGACAAGAACACGCTGGTGAAGATCGCCTTCGGGACCAATTACGACGCCGACCCGCGGCTGGTCTGCAAGCTCGCCGCCGAGACCGCCGCCGCCCATCCCCGCGCGCAGAAGGGCAAGCCGCCGAACAGCATTTTGACCGAGTTCGCGGAGGCCGGGATGAAGTTCTCGCTGACCTTCTGGATCGCGGACCCCGACGGCATGGATGGCGTCAAGAGCGACGTGATGCTGGCGCTGTGGGAGGCCTTCAAGCGCGAGGGCATCCGGGTTCCCTATCCCGTCCGCGAAATCCGCGTCCGCGGCGGCGCGCTGCCGGTGGAAACCACCGTAGAAGTCCCGAATTAGGCCCTGTTTCGGGTGCAAGAGCCACGCTTGGCTTGCATGAAGGCCCGCGATCATTAGATTATGGCCTGAAATCAATCCTTTCCGCCAATATCGAGCCCATTTCAGAAGATAGCGCCCGCATGAGCTACGTCGAAGCCTCCGATACCTCCCTGCGCAAGACCGGACAGATCAAGCTGCATGGGCCGGCCGCCTTTGCCGGCATGCGCAAGGCGGGCGCGTTGGTGGCGAAGTGCCTCGACGAGCTCACCGACATCGTCGCACCCGGCGTGCCGACCGAGCGAATCGACCAGTTCGTCCGCGACTTCGCCTTCAGCAACAATGCCTATCCGGCGACGCTGATGTATCGCGGCTATCGCTACTCGACCTGCACCTCGCTCAACCACGTGGTCTGCCACGGCATGCCCGGCGACCGTCCGCTGAAAGAGGGCGACATCGTCAATATCGACGTCACCTTCATCGTCGACGGCTGGTACGGCGATTCCAGCCGGATGTACGCGGTCGGCCCGATCGCGCGCAAGGCCGAGCGGCTGATCGAGGTGACCTATGAGGCGATGATGCGCGGCATCGCCGCCGTCAAACCCGGCGCCACCACCGGCGACATCGGCCACGCCATCCAGAGCTTTGTGGAGCCGCAGGCCATGAGCGTGGTGCGCGATTTCTGCGGCCATGGCCTCGGCCGCATGTTCCACGACGAGCCGAACATCATCCATATCGGCCGCCCGGGCGAAGGCGTTCAGCTCAAGCCCGGCATGTTCTTCACCATCGAGCCGATGATCAATCTCGGCAAGCCGCACGTCAAAATCCTCTCCGACGGCTGGACCGCCGTGACGCGCGACCGTTCGCTGTCGGCGCAGTTCGAGCACTCCGTCGGCGTCACCTCCACCGGCGTCGAGATCTTCACGCTGTCGGAGCGGCACGGTGAGAAGCAGATCGGCTAACTCTGGCGCGTCGGCTATCGCCTGCGCCGGAATGACGACGGCGCCCTCTTGTAGGTCGCGGCAAAGGCGTCGTTGAATCTACGAACGCTGCCGAAGCCGGCGGCGAAAGCGATCTCCGCTAACGTCATCTCAGTCTGGTCGATCAGGCGCTTGGCTTCCTGCACGCGTCGTGTCGCCGCGATCTCGCTCGGGCTCGCACCGGCGTGGCGCATGAACAGGCGGAGCAGATGGCGCGGCCCGACGCCGAGGGCTTCCGCAAGCTCCGTCATCGACGCCTGATCGAGAAAGCCGTCGTGGATCAGGCGCATCCCGCGCGCGACGGTGGTGGCCGTTCCCATCCAGGCCGGCGAACCCGGCGCGGTTTCCGGCCGGCAGCACAGGCATGGACGAAAGCCGGCGCGCTCGGCGGCAGCGGCGGTCGCATAAAAAGTGACGTTCTCGGAGCGAGCGGGGCGCACCGGACAGACCGGCCGGCAATAGATGCGCGTCGAGCGGACGCCGGAGAAGAACAGGCCATCGAACGCGCGGGCGCGCGCGAGGCGTGCCCGATCGCAGGTCTCCCAATCGAGATGCGGTGGCAGCGTCTGCCGATGCGCCGGGCCTGTCGCCATGGCGAAATCATAGTTTCAACGCGGTCCGCCGAGTAGCTGAAATCGGACCTCGTCGGGTGATGAGGTCCGAATTCGGCCAGCCTGCAATGCCGCTCCGCATCATGGTGCCGGCAAATCGCGGAAGCAAATTACATGAGCACACAGGCGCAACACACAACGTCGGGGCAAGCCACTCTCGCATTCGAGATCGGGCTCCTGCTGCTGCTCTCGCTGATCTGGGGCGCTTCGTTCACGCTGATCAAGGTCGCGATCCCGACGATACCGCCCTTCACGATGGTCGCCGCGCGGGTGACGATCGCGGCCATTCTCCTGACCCTGATCGCGCTCGCGCAGGGACACGCCCTTCCCCGCCGAGGATCGGTATGGGCGGCTTTCGTCGTACAAGGGCTGCTGCAAAGCGCGCTGCCTTTCACCCTGATCAGTTGGGGCGAGGCGCACATCGCGAGTGGTCTGGCCGGCGTGCTCAACGCGACCCCGCCGATGTTCGTGCTCGCGATCGCACTGATGACCGGGCACGGGCGGCAGACGATCACCGGCCGGAAGATCATCGGCGTCGCTCTCGGGCTCGCCGGGGTTGCCGTGACCATGGGAGCCGAGGCGTTCTCGGGGATCGGCACGGCGGCTCCGCTGGCCCAGATCGCCGTGCTGTGCGCGAGCCTCAGCTACGCACTCGCGCCGATATGGGGCCAGCGCTTCTCGGGCCTGCCCGCAATCGTCACGGCGGCCGGAGCGATGAGCTGCGCAGCAGTGCTGATGATCCCCACTGCGGCCGCCATCGAGCGGCCGTGGACACTCTCGCCACCGCCCGCCGCGGCGATCGCAGCTGTCATCACGCTCGCGGTCGTCTGCACGGCGCTTGCGATGGTGATCTATTTCCGGCTGATCCACACGCTCGGCCCGCTCGGCACGACCAGCGGGAGCTATCTGCGCGCGGGCTTTGCCGTGGCGCTCGGCGCGGCGTGGCTCGGCGAGCGCTTTACCTGGTCCAGCCTTGCCGGCATGGCGCTCATTTTCGTCGGCGTGGTGGCGGTCACGGTGCCCCTGCCCGCGCGACATGATCAGAAACCGCGGGGCTGATTGTCGCCATCTTCAAAGCCTGATCTTGCCATCCTGCTTGTCGATGACGATCTCTGATCGAACGAGCAGGAGTAAGCGGGTGAACAATTCGACGCGGCGCGGGTTTCTGGGATTTGTGTCGGCCGGCGCCACCGGTCTGCTGCAAACCCGCGCGCAGGCAGCGCCAGCCAACGCCGCGGAGAGCGAGCCGGCCTGCATCCTGACACCGCAGGCGGAGGAAGGGCCGTTCTATTCCGACCCCAAACTCGTCAGGTCGGATATCGCCGAGGGAAGGCCCGGCGTGCCGCTGACATTGCGGCTGCGCGTGATCGAGGCCGGCCCCTGCACGGCGATCAAGGGCGCGCGGATCGACATCTGGCATTGCGATGCGAAGGGGCTCTATTCGGCCTTCCCCGGCCAGAGCGATGCGCACAACATCGACGCGACCGGCAAGACGTTCTTGCGCGGCACGCAAGTCACCGATGAAGCCGGCTGGGTGACATTCAACACCATCTATCCCGGCTGGTATGACGGCCGCACCACGCATATCCATTTCAAGGTGTTCCTCGACGAGCGCACGGTGCTGACCGGGCAGACTTTCCTGCCCGACGCGCTGAACGAGTTCATCTACACCAACGTGCCCGATTACGGCGACCGCGCGCGACAGCGCATGGTGATCAACGCCAACGACCACGTCATCGCGCGTTCCGATCCCGAGCATCGCACCTTCTGCGCGGTGAAGGAGGAGCGCGACCGCTACGTCGCGAGCCTGACGCTCGGCGTCGACCGCCGCGCGGAGGCAACCGTCGGGCGCGCCGGCCCGCCGCCGCCGGGCATCGGCGGTGGACCACCGCCGGGGCCGCCGCCCGCGGGCATGTTCGGCCGGCCGATCAAGGACCGGCTCGCCGCGCTGGTGCCGGGGCTGAAGCGCGGCCGTTAAGCAGCGCGGCGTTGCCCAGGCCAACGATCCTTGCTATTCAAATCGCGCCGAAAAAGGCATGGCCGGATTGGTAAGCCCGGCCTGTTCCTCAACCCAGGAATTCTGCCACCGTCTCCACGGTAGGACCCACGGCCGGACAGAGTGACGCGATCGTCACGCTGCTCGGCGGGTCATGTCACCGTGTCATGCCGGCCGCCGCTCAAGCGTCGAGATCTCGCCTCGTCCGTTCCTTCATCCTGGACGGAGAGCAACCATGCGACTGCAACATCTCAACCTCGCGACAACGGACGTCCCGGCGCTTGCCGCCTTCTTCGAGCGCTTCTTCGGCTTCGTGCCTCATGCGGCCCGCGGCGAGGCGCTCGTCGTGTTGCGCAACAATGAGGATTTCATCCTGACCGTGATGCGCGGCAAGAAGGGCGAACCGGCCGACTATCCCGCCGCCTTTCACATCGGCTTCTATTACGACGCGGCGGGCGAGGTGGAAGCCAAGCACGCCGAGTTGTCGGCTGCGGGCCTGAACCCCGGCAAGATCGCGTTCATGGACCGCGGCGGTGGCGCACGTGTGCCGCACTTCTATTGCACCGCGCCGGGCAACGTCCTGGTCGAGGTCTGCACCCCGCCGGGCGGCCTTTCGCCGTAGCCAACCGGTGAGCACTCCGGCGGCCGCTCGACAGACCGGCCGCCGGGCCAAGACACTTCAAACCAAGACACTTCAAGCCATGACGCTTACAACCAAGACACTTCATGGTTGCAAAACACGGGGCGTACGGCATGGTGTGACCGATGTCCGCCAAGCGAGACCAAGACAAGAGCAAGCCGGAGGAAGCGCCGCATTATCTCGGCCATCGCGAGCGGCTGCGCGAGCGCTTCTACAGTGCCGGCGCGGATGCGCTCAGCGACTACGAGCTATTGGAGATGGCGCTGTTCGCGGCGCTGCCGCGGCGCGACACCAAGCCGCTGGCAAAGGCGCTGATCAAGATTTTCGGCTCGTTCGCCGAGGTGGTCCATGCCCCCGTGGTGCGCCTGCGCGAGGTCGAGGGCATCGGGGAATCCGCGATCCATCAGCTCAAGCTGATCGCCGCCGCAACGCATCGCGTCGCCAAGGGTGAGGTGAACAGCCGCGACGCGCTGTCATCCTGGAACGAGGTGATCGACTATTGCCGCTCCAGCATGGCGTTTGCCGACAAGGAGCAATTCCGCCTGCTCTTCCTCGACAAGCGCAACCAGCTCATTGCCGACGAGGTGCAGCAGACCGGTACCGTCGACCACACCCCGGTCTATCCGCGCGAGGTGATCAAGCGCGCGCTCGAGCTGTCGGCGACCGCGCTGATCCTGGTGCACAACCACCCCACTACCCCGTCGATGATCACGTTGGATCACGCTCAATACCGCTGAATCATCAATCAAATAGCCTGTTTTTGCGCATTGCGTACAGGGGGCGGTTATGGCAAATTGGGGGCGGTTAGAGGGATTGAAAACGGCTTTCCGATCCCAGCAAACGATCCCCGTTTCTCCTCGACCGATCCCAGTTGGGAGCAGGAGGAACGCCATGCCAAGCCTGACCGATACCGCAATCCGGCATGCGCTGAAGCGCGTCGAGCTGAGCCAGAAGCAAGAGAATCTCGCGGACGGCGAAGGTCGCGGAACTGGCCGTCTCGTGCTCGTGCTGAAGCCTATGCCGAAGCGCGTTACGGCCGATTGGATGGCGCAGCAATGGCGGGACGGGAAACGCTCGAAGAAGAAGCTCGGCTCGTATCCCTCGATGTCACTGGCTCAAGCGCGAGAAATTTTCAAACGCGACTTCGCTGACGTGATCCAGAGAGGTCGCAGCATCAAGATCGCGACGGACACGCGTCCAGGCACCGTCGCCGATCTGTTCGAGGGCTACGTCGCGTCGCTGAAGGCCGCTGGCAAGCCCTCATGGAAGGAAACGGAGAAGGGTCTCAACAAGATTGCCGACACGCTCGGGCGCAATCGCCTTGCCCGCGAGATCGAGGCCGAGGAGATCGTGGAATTGATCCGGCCGATCTACGAGCGCGGCGCTCGATCGATGGCTGATCACGTGCGGTCGTATATCCATGCTGCCTTCAGCTGGGGGATGAAGTCGGACAACGACTATCGGAACACCTCGCCTCGCCGCTTTCGGATTCCCTTCAACCCGGCCTCGGACATCCCCACCGAACCCAAGGTCCAGGGCACACGCTGGCTCAGCGAGGATGAATTCGTTCAGCTCTATCGCTGGCTCGAATGCCCAGACACTCCCGTCCACCCGTCATATCCGCGCGCCGTGCAGCTCATCATGCTGACCGGCCAGCGCGTCGAGGAAATCGCGAGACTGCATATCGATCAGTGGGACGCGGCCGAGCGGATCATCGACTGGTCGAAGACGAAGAACCTTCAACCGCACGCTGTCCCGGTTCCATCGCTTGCGGCCGAGCTTATCGAGTCGATCAAGCCCAACGAATTCGGATGGTACTTTCCTTCGGCGAAGGACCCTTCGAAGCCGGTCAGCCACGGCACGCTCTACAGTTTCGTCTGGCGCCAGCGTGACCGTGGCGTCATCCCTTATGCGACCAACCGCGACTTGCGGCGGACGTTCAAGACGCTCGCCGGCAAGGCGGGTGTCCCGAAAGAAATCCGGGATCGCCTCCAGAACCACGCGCTTCAGGACGTCAGCTCCAAGAACTATGATCGCTGGAACTACATGCCGGAGAAGCGCGCCGGCATGGTGCTCTGGGACAAGTTCGTCCGCGCGCTCCTGAAAAAGAAGAAGGGCAACAGCGCGTTGAGGGCTGCCGCGTGAGCAGGCCGTTGATCATTCTTGGGGGTATGCTTGTCGTCGTCTGCCCCATCGCGCCCGCCTATGCGGATCCGTGCAAAGCGCCTCTGCCATTCCAGGCCGGAGCGCAATTCTTCGGCACCGTCCGGTACGTGGGCGACGGCGATGGCCTTTGCGTTGGCAGGACCACCGACCCCAATGAGTGGATCGAGGTTCGCCTCGCGGATTTCGATGCGCCGGAGGTTCATCGGCCTGGCGGCGCTGCCGCCAGAGCGGCGCTTGAGCGCATAGCTCTACATCGCGAGGTCTCATGCACCGCGGAGCGCGGCCGCAGCGGCCGAGTCGTATCCTTCGACCGGGTTATCGCGCGCTGCAAGATGCGATCAGCGAGCATCGGCGACCTTCTTCGGGCTGCCGGTGTGGCGGAGGGTGGCAACTGATGCTGACCTCGGCACGCTTGACCGTACATAGCTTGGAAGCTATATCGATTCCGACGTTTGGTTACCCGATTCATACGAGGCGGACCGCCAGGCGTTCGAGGCTGGGTTCAGACCGAACTACAGGCCATTGCAGAGCTGCTCGCCGGAGTCGGCCTGCCGCTCATCGCTCTGGGCCGACCCGCTTCCGCAAGCAGAGTGTCGCAAAAACGGGTCCCCGGTTTTCCTATCATCCGGAAAGCCTGAAATCCGTAAAGAAGGTTAGTGCCATGGGACGTAGCCTCGACGAGGTCATAGCCTCCCTGCCCCGAGATCAGCAGGAGCAGATCGAGGCGCGGTATGACGAGTTGCGGCAAGAGGTCGATGGCCTCCGCGAGCTCCGGCAGATCGCTGGCAAGGGCCAAGCCGACATCGCCTCCGCTCTCAACATCAAGCAGCCGTCCGTTTCCAAGATAGAAAAGCAATCCGACATGTATTTGTCGACCCTTCGCAGCTATGTCGAAGCAGTCGGGGGGAAACTTGAGTTGACCGTGAAGCTGCCGAAGCGTCCCGCGCTTCGGATCCACCATCTGGGCGATCAGACCGCTGCGGCCGTAGCGAAGCCCAAGGCGGCGAGACGAGGCGCTGTGTCGCCGGCAAGGCGGCGCCATGGATGAGTTGCAGCGGTCAATCTACGTCGACAAGTTCCGTCTGGCGCTCCACACCCAGAAGGGCACGGCGTTCCAGGACTGGTTCGTTCGGCTAGCCGGGCACGCTTTCGGCGCCGACTTCGAGGAGGTTCGCCCCTACGGTTCGTATGGAGACCTGAAATGCGATGGCCGCCGGATCAGCAGCGGTTCCGTATTCCAGTGCTACGCACCGGAGACGATGAAGGAAGCCGACCTCATCGCCAAGATCGACGAAGATTTTCACGGTGCGCGCGCCCACTGGGACGGCAACATGCAGGAATGGGTGTTCGTCCATAACGATGGCCGTGGCCTGCCGCCGAACGCGGTCCAGCACCTGGACACCCTGCGCGAGGCCCACGCGCCGCTTCAGATTTCAACCTGGTCCGAGCCCGAGCTCCTTGCCCTCGCCATGGGTCTGGATCTTTCCTCCCTGCAGGCCTTGTTCGGATTTGCCGCATCGATTGCTATCGTCGATCGACTGGTCTTGTCCGACCTCATGCCGATCATCGACGCTCTCCAGCGCCAGGACAGCCCCGCCAATCCACCGCTGACGCCCCCATCCCCCGAAAAGCTCGAAAAGAATGCCCTGTCGGAGGAATCTGGGCTGTTTCTGAGGATCGGCAGGCGCAAGTCCAACCTTGTCGACACCTTCTTCCGCAAGAGCCCCCGGCCCGATCTCGGCGAGCGTATCGCCGAGGCCTTCCGGACGCGCTATGCCGAGCTCAAGGCGCTCGACCTTCCAGCCGACACGATCTTCAAGCACCTTCAGGACTATGCCGGCTTCAACGGTGAGCCGAAGCGGCAAAGCGCGGCTTTGGCGGTCCTCTCCTACTTCTTCGACAGTTGCGACATCTTCGAAGATCCAGTCGCCTCCGTGGAGGCACTATGATCCTTCCAACCAAACATGTCCGCCCGGATCGTGCGCTGATCGGCGTCGGCGCAGAAGTGCTGGAAATTCTCAAGCGGCCGATGACGATGTCGCGGTTGTGGGATGAGGTGCGCGGACGAAGATCCCTGCACGCCCCGAATGCGCCGATCGACTACCAGTGGTTCGTCCTGTCGCTGGACCTACTCTACACTATCGGAGCGCTCGAATTCGAGCGCGGCCTGGTGCGGAGGGTCCAGTCATGATCCGTCGCTTCGGCAGTGATCTCGCGTCATTCAAGAACCTGACCTTCGGGCCGGGGTTGAACATCCTGCTCGCCGACAAGAGCGAAGGTGCCAACGATCGTCAGTCGCGAAACGGCGCAGGCAAGACCAGCTTCATCGAGCTTGTGCATTTCCTGTTCGGCGCCGACGCGCGCAAAGAGAGCATTTTCCGTTCCGATGCGCTCTCCCCGTGGACCTTCGATGTCGCAGTGGATGTTGCCGACGAGACGATTTCGGCAGCTCGGAGCGGGGCAAAGCCCAGCCGAATTCTCATCAACGGTCCGGTCGAAGGCTGGCCCATTAGGCCGCAATTTGACGAGCGCGCGGGACTGTTCGAGCTGTCCAATGAGAACTGGAAAGCCAATCTTGGCCATCTCTGGTTCGGCCTCCCCATTTCGGCGGGAGACGAGGCAGAGCGCTTCCAGCCCTCCTTTCGCTCGCTCTTCTCCTACTTCGTACGACGGCAGCTCAGCGGTGGCTTTCAGCAACCGATGCAGCATTCCACCATGCAGCAGACGTGGGACCAGCAGGTCTCCATCTGCTATCTACTCGGCCTGGACTGGACGATTCCCGGCCGCTTTCAGGAGCTGCGCGGACAGGAGAAGGTTGCCCAGGAACTTCGCAAGGCGGCTCGCAGCGGCGATCTGGGCCGATTCTTCGGCAAAGCCGCTGACCTGCGCACCCGTCTCACGATCGCCGAAGCACGTTCCGAGCGACTACGGGCTCAACTTGAGAACTTCGAAGTCGTACCGGAATACAAGGCACTTGAGCGGGAAGCGAACGACATTACGAGCGAGATCGACGCCCTGAACGTCGAGAACGTCGTCGATGGCGACTTGGTGCAGCAACTTCGCGCGTCTCTGAACGAGGAGGATGCACCGGATCTCGGCGATGTCACCAAGCTCTATGCCGAGGCGGGTGTAGTCCTGCCGGATATGGTCCGCCGACGGTTCGACGAGGTCGAACGCTTCCATCGGACAATCATCGAAAACCGCCGCACTCATCTCAACGCCGAGATCGGTTCGGCCGAAGCGCGGATGACCGAGCGAGACCAACGCATCGCAGAGCGCGACCGGCGCCGCCGGCAGATCATGGGTGTGCTGCGCTCGGGCGGCGCGCTTGAACACTATACCAGCCTGCGCGAAGAGGCCGGCAGGGCCGAAGCCGAAATCGAGGGCTTGCGTCAGCGGCTAGAAACCGCCGAGCGCATCGAGAGCACGAAGGCCGAGCTCGATATCGAACGGGCCAATCTGACCAAAGCGCTGCGCGACGATATCCATGAACGCGCCGATGTAATCCGGGAGGCCATTCTCGCCTTCGAGGCGCTATCAGAGTCGCTCTACGAAAAGGCCGGCAGCCTCACAATCTCCGAGACCGGTGGCGGTCCTCAATTCGAGGTCCACATCGATGGCCAGCGAAGCAAGGGCATCACCAACATGCAGATCTTCTGCTTCGATCTCATGTTGACCGAAATCAGCATCAGGAATGGGCGCGGGCCGCGCTTCCTCATCCACGACAGCCACCTTTTCGATGGCGTAGACGAGCGCCAGGTGGCGAAGGCCCTCCAGCTTGGCGCGGAGCGAGCCGACGCCGCCGGATTCCAGTACATTGTGACGATGAACTCGGACGCCCTGCCTCGCGAGGGTTTCCAGCGAGGCTTTGACGTCCAAGCCCATGTCATCGACCCCAAGCTGACCGATGCGACGGATACCGGTGGCCTGTTCGGCCTACGCTTCGAGTAGGCTACCCATGCGATCTGCACCGTTTACACGACCGACCCTCCTTGCTGCAGTCGAACTGCTCGAACTGCACAGCCAAGCCAAATTCAATCAGATGGTCCTGCGGCTTGGGCTCGAGGACGAGATTTCCTCGAGCACCACTCTCAGCGTCGCAAAGAAATGCGATCTCCTCGGCCGCGTTGTCTTGCAACGCCCGGACACGATCCTCGATACGCTCGACGGCAGCATGACCCTGGGTGAAGCGGTGATCCGGCAAGCCGCACAACTGGCTCAGCAAGATTCGGAGCAGCCGCTCCAAACGGCATTCGCCCGCGGGCTCGCGCGCGACGGATACGTCCTGGTCTGGGACGACTATGGCCGGAACGCATCAATCCGCGCCGCGCTTCCCGGCGAAATCCAGCTCCCGGAGACCGACGACGAGGTCCATCAGCTCCTCAAGCGCTTCGGCTTCGTCACCCCACTCGGGCACCTCGACCAGGCAATCGAAGCGCACACGCGTGGTGACTGGGCCGCCTGCAACGGACAGCTTCGAACGTTCATCGAGAGCTTGTTCGACGACATTGCTCGAAATGTGCGCCCCACGGAATCGGCGGCACGTCCCAGTTCAGAGAACCGGCGCGCGCTCCTTGCTGAGATCGGCTTTCTTGCAAGGGATCGCAACGAGTGGACCCACGACGGCAAGAACTACATCAACGGCCTCTTCAAAATGCTGCACACCGAAGGGTCGCACCCGGGGCTTTCCGACGAAGATCACAGCACCTTCCGGCTCCACGTCGTCCTGGTGACAGCCAGGACGTTCTTGCGGCGCCTCGCGAACGGCCGGTGAAGAGCCCATGGCATTCTTCACTCAAGATCAGTTGGAGGCGATCGCGGGCGCACTCGGCGACACATCAGAGGGTTTGACAGGGCCGGAAATCGAGCACCTGCTCGCCTCCTGCAAGATCACCGATCCGGGGCCTGCGACGAAGCGCGTCCGCCTCTACAACGCCTTCGCCGAGTGCCAGAACACAAAGCAGAACCGCACTAATATCCTCGAATTCATTCGGCGCGCCATGAAGCCGGCGCGGTATAGCCGGGAGCCCGACCGCTATGAGCCGATGCGGGCGCGACTTAACCAGGCGTTGGCCTTCGCGGGTCTTTTCGTCGATCAGTCGGGCGAGCTGAAGATGGCGGAAGCCGCCCAGACCCTGCCCGAGGCACAGCGGCGTGCTCGCGACTTGCGCGCGGATCTCGAAGGACGCGGCGTGCACCCCGACGTTCTCAAGTTCTGTCGCGCCGAACTTCTCGCCGACAACTATTTTCATGCGGTGCAGGAGGCGGTCAAAAGCGTTGCCGATAAGATGCGGACGCGGACGGGCCTGACCGACGACGGCGCTGCGCTTGTTGACCGTGTCCTCGCCGGCAGTCCGCCGCTTCTGGCGATCAACGCGCTATCCACCGCCAGCGAGCGCAGCGAGCAGAGTGGATTTGCCAATCTTGTTCGCGGCACGTTTGGCATGTTCCGCAATCCGACGGCCCATGAGGCCCGCATTCACTGGTCGATGTCCAAAGAGGATGCCGAAGACCTGCTATCGATCGTGTCGCTGATTCATCGGCGCCTCGACACGGCTCATATGCCGGCCCGCGTATGAGGGTCGAAGGTTCAGGCTGAAGGAGCTGAATGGAAAGCGAGTTAGATCCCGATCGCATCGGCCGCATCGGCGAACGACAGTTCGAGGTGCTCTGTGAGCGCGCCGGACTCTATTGCAACAAAAGCGCCGTCGACGTGATGGGCTGGGATTTCATCGTAGAGTTCCCGATGACGCCGGCCGGTCAGGCGATCCCTCTCGATCAGCGCCCGACCAATGCCGCGCGGATCCAGTTGAAGTCGACGCTCGGCCGCGCCGGCAACCGTATCCGGCTCAGCCTGTCCGCCATCGATCGCTTGGCCAAGGACCCTCGGCCAGCGATCATCGTGGTGTTTCGCTTGCGTGCCGACGGCGAACTCCAGTCGGGTTATCTTGTCCACCTCATTGGAGAGGAGCTCGCGCGCGTCCTCAGGCGATTGCGAGTGGCGGAGGCCCGCAAAGCTCATGACATCAACCACACCGATATCAGCTACGACTATGAGAAAGTCGGGGTGCGCTTTGAGGCCACTCCCGCCGGCTTATTGGCGGCCCTGAGTGCAGCCTGCGGGCAAAATCCCGGCGCCTATACCATCGAGAAGCAGCGGCAGCTTGCCGAACTTGGCTATGAAAACGGCCAGTTCGAGGCCGAAGCGCTTATCCAGATCGAGGGTCCGGAGCATTTCAGCAATCTGCTGCTCGGTCTCGCGCCCTTGAAGCCGCACCGCCTTCGCGTTTTCGACAGCCGATTCGGCATACGCCTTCCCTATCAAGGTACGCTCTTCGACGACATTGAGGAGCTGCGTCTTACACCTCCTACCCTGGGTTCCTGCGAGATTTCAATCCGAGGACCGGGCTTCGGACAGGCGGCGCGGTTTGACGGCGAAATGTTCATCGGCCCGCCGATGGCCGAGCCGCATGGAGCAGAACTTCTCATCCGCACTCCAGACCTGATCATCCGATTGACACCACCAGCGCTCAAATTCGAAAGCGTCGGTTCGATCGATGACATGGAGCATACCTTGGAGGAGTGGGCGGAGCTGCTACGCGCGCTCACGCTTATGACAAAGGGGCGAGCGACCCTGACGATTGCCGGAAACGACCGGATCCCGCCGATTACCTTCCCGGTCGATCAACCCATCAGCGGGCCGTACATCGAAGAGCTACCGCTCATCTCCGCATTCGCAGATGGGTGGCTGCAACTTCTCATCAACGCGGGCCTTCGTTCCACCGCAAGGTTCAAGTTCGATGCGTTCTGGGAGGCGAACGAAGCACGTATGGCCGTGGACATCCTGCTCAAGCCGAAATCTGAGGCTCGCTTCGAGTTCCAGAACCTTGAGATTGAAGAGTCATCGCCTCTGCCGGACGGGCTGTATTTCAACAATGCGACCTTTGCGGACACCAGCATAACCTTCAGCGCGAAAGTCTTCTTTGAAAAGTCAGAGGATCCAGAATGGCGGTATCGATCCACAGGCTTCGAAGCGCTAGATGTTCGCCCGCAGGTCGTCGACCTTGAAGAGTACGGCATGGACCAGGCGGCCGCGTCGGACTTGAAGCTTATTATCGATCCGAGGAACATTACGCTCACGCCTCGCGGGGGTGCAGCCGGCGCCCCTGATGCTCTCACACGTCAAGAATGAGCAGTGCAGAGAATTGTATGCGCCACACCCGGCGCCCTGATCATGATCTCGACGCAATCCGCGCGAAAACACGGGACCTTCGTAAAGCTGTAGGTCGCTAATGTGTTAATCTATGCTTGTGAGACTACAGATGCGATTCTCTTAGTGCTGGACAGTAAAGCACTAAAGAATAATGTTGGGATGGAAGGCGACGCACGAGCGGCGCGTGGGGATTGAACGACGTGGCGCTGCCTCCGACAGCTACTCAGATTTCAGTGCGTGAGGTGCTGGACAAATTTGAAGCGGATTTTGCTCCGGTGGCACAAGCCATCGAAAATGGTGAGTTCGCACTATGGGTGGGGTCAGGAATTTCCCGCCAAGCGCCAAGCCTGGGCGGATTGATCGAGCGGGCATTCGACTATCTTCGCGAGCGCGCGGTCGACCCGGCCACGACAGCGGACTTCACCCCCGCGCTCGAGGAGGCACTGACGCTCGCTGAGATCGACCCGGTCACCGTTCGTGCGCGCTACGGACAACCGCTTGCGAATTGGCCGGAGCACGATGCGATCATCGATCGCCTTTGGAAAAAATATTCGCGTGTCCTGGACATTCGAGTACCCGGAAAGGACGCTGACTTCGTCCTATGGGAGGCGATCGACATACGGGAAGCGTTCGGCCATCCGGCGCCGCCGGCGGCCGAACACCTGTCCATTGCAGTGTTAATCCTGGAAGGCGCAGTTCAGGAGGTCGCGTCGGCCAACTGGGATGGCTTCATCGAGGCGGCAGTTACACGGCTGAGCAGCGCGGTGCCTGGTGTGATGCAGGTGGTTGTCGATCCTGACCAACTGCGCGGGCCGGCGGGCAGAGCCAAGCTGCTCAAATTCCATGGCTGCATCATTCACGCCACCCGTGAGCCCCATTTATTCCGGCAGTACCTAACGGGGAGCTATACCCAAATCATGGACTGGCCGGAAACGGCCGCGTTCGCCGCGATGCGAAACGAGATCGTCGGCCTAGCCACGACGCGCAAGACGCTCGTTCTCGGCCTCTCCATCCAGGACAACAATCTCCAGACCATCTTTACGCGCGCCAAGGCGGTGCATGCGTGGCCATGGCCTTGCACGCCGGCCGCTCCAGCTCACGTTTTCTGTGAGGACACGATCCAGCTCGGCCAACGCGACGTGCTGCGCTTGGTCTATGGCGATGCCTATAATAATGCCCCCGCCGCACTGCACGATGCGACCCTGCTCCGCGCCTGGGGCGAGCAAGTCCTGATCGCGTTAGTGTTGAAACTACTCTGCGACAAGCTCACGCGATTGATGGAGCTCGGCCTTGGGGCGTCGGGCCGTGGGCCCATCGCGGGAGCGCTCGCCCCAGCCTTGAAAGCGCTGCGCGACGACCTGGCCGACCGTGCCGTCGTTCCGCCAGGGGAGCGGAACAGGACCGCCTTCGGCAATCAGGCAATCGGACTTTGGTCGCGGATGCTCTCCTTGTTTCGGCGTGGTGCCTTGCCTGCCGATCCCAACGCCTATGAGACCTTGAGCAGTTCCGCGCCAAACCTTCTCGCGGCCGATCAAAACGCGCTGGCGATGGGACTAGGCACGCTTGGAATTATCCTCGCGCTTCTCCAACTAGGTCGCACCGCTGGACATTGGGAGCTGACGCCCCCTTCCGACGCTACGCTACATGCGGGGGCAATGACTGCCAGACCTAACCGGCCGGGCGCGACAGGCCGCCCCGTCTTTCTCGTCAAATCGGCGGCAGACGCGATCGCCCTCCAAAGCAACGGCGCTTTCGCGACCGACAATGCGATTGTCGTGCACGCTGATGACACATGGCATCGTATGGTCGGAAGTGGCGCAAGCGCTCGGCGCGTTCGGTCTGCGCCGGGCCGCACAGGCCGCGTCGGTAATACGCATGTCAGCATTGCCGATCTTCTCGGCCGCAGCGCCGACGCGGCTGGGCTGCAAAGCGGCTTCGTTGCGGAGATGATGCTATGAGCACCGCGCCCCTGATCCTCGCCATTCAAAACCGACTCCACCGCGCCAACTACCATGACCTGTCCACACCGTTGAACGTCGCAGGGGTCGAATTCGCCTTCACCGGAGCGATGCGAGGCAGCGACGGCCGCGCGCTTGATCTGGTGCTCCTCGTCGACACGACAACGGGAGACTTTGGAGACCGAGATGGCGCCCGCGTTCGTCAACGCGTGGAGGCGCTGAGCCGGGCGCTTGACGTGACCGCATCGCGCTATGTCGTCACGCTCATCCTGGCAGGTGCCGCCCTGGCCGATGGCGTCGACGCCCTGTCGGAAACCTGCCGTGTCCTGCAGGTCGAAAGCATCCCGCTTGACCAGGCTGGTAAGCCGGTCGATGAAGCGGCCGAGCGGCAGTTGGACGACCGGATCCGCGTCCTGTTGCCGCTGACACTCCCGGCCGTGCCTGCAGAACCAGAAGCCGGAAGCGGGCATGCGATAGATCAACTCGTCCGCGCGCTTCAACAGGACGGAGACAAGGCATTTCTTGATGCTGTCGTTCATGCATCGGCCGCAGGAGAAGCGGCTGTGACGGAGGCCGCGGCCCAGGCTGTAGGCCAACCTTTCCGAGGCCCCTCCGAAGGAGAACCGTCATGAGCGACTCTATCTTGAGAAGCCTCGACATAACGAATTTCCGGAGCATCCGGGGACATATCCACGCCCCGCTGGATGCGAAGGTCGTGCTCGTTCATGGCGAGAACGGCGCCGGCAAAACAAGTCTTCTTTCGGCGATCGAGTTGGCGCTGACGGGTCAGGTGCAGTCACTACTGCGCGCCGATCCGAACTATGATCGCCAGTTGCTTCACCGATCGACAGCTGAAGGCAGCGTCGTACTGCGCGCCGTGAACGCAGCCGAACAGACGTTTAGCGCGACGCTCGATCCAGCGGGTGCCAAATCCGGCCGCGCCCTGGCGGAACCCCTCGCCTCCTTCTTCAAGGAACGCGCGTTCCTGCCCCAGTCGTTGCTCGGCCAATTGCTGCAGATCTATCAAGACGCGGGAAATGACGCGGGATCGCCACTGGCTCAATTCGTCGGCAAGCTGCTAGGGCTCGATCGATTGGACGCGCTGGAAGCCGGCCTCAAGCCCCTCATGGACGTTCGCAATGTTCGCAAGACCGTCGACGGCTGGCTCGCCGCTGAAAACGAGAAAAGCCGCCTCGATCGGCTTCTGACCGACCAGCGCAGAAGCCGCGAAGCGATCAACGATCAGATCGTCGCGGCACTAAGCGAACTTGCGAACGCCTGCGGCACCCTAGACGTGGCCGTTGAGGTCCGTGAGGATAATCTGGAAACAGTGGCCGCCGCTCTTTCGGATGACCGAGACGAGCAACGCTTCGCCGTTCTGGCAGACCAGCAGCGTCAGTTCGCCTCTATCCGCCGCGAGATTGACCAAGCGCAAAGCGCAGCTTCTTCCGATCTGCCGACGCCAAGCGGCGGCGCCAGCGAACAATTCTCCCGCTGGGAAGCTACGAACGGCGCAAGAGTCGCGGCCGCGCGGGCGCGCGTGGAGGCTCTGCTTCCCGATCTGGCACTACCAAGCGATCCTTTCAAATTCGCGGACGAGGCGCTCACAAGACTGCGGACTGAACGGAAGCAGCTGGACGAGCAGGCGACCCAGGCTCGTGCCGCGATCGTCCGGCGTACCGCCGCACAAGACGAACGCGATGTCGCGCAACGGCAACGCGAGACTATCGACAGCGAGGTCGAGCTATTGCCCGCCACCTCGGGAAGCCTGGCATCGGCGCTAGCGGAGCTCACCTCGTTCATCGACGGGAATGTCTGCCCCGTGTGTGACCGCGATTTCGCGGAGGTCAGTCAAGAGCCGCTCAGCGACCACGTCCATGTCAAGATCCGCACGCTTTCCGCTTCCGCCGAGCGCCTCTTGACCTTGGGCCGCACAAAAGCCGAAGTGCAGGTAACGCTCGAACGCCTCGATCGCGAACTCGAGGCACTCTCCGCGCGCGTACTCGACGAGGAAGCGCTTGCCGATCTCGATCGACGCCACGCGGGAATAGACGCCTTGGTAGCCGAGCTCGATGCGATGAGCGAAGTCCTTCGCGAAGGCGCCAGGCTTAGGGCTGCGGACGTTGCGGTACGACGCGCTGTGAGCGAAGCGCAATCGCGCCACGTCTCACTTGCAGCCGCCCGCGAAACTCTGACGTCCTTCGCCACGTCTGCTGGCGAAGCCGGCGTGGCAGAGGGCGAATCCTTTGACGCTGCGGTCGCGCGTATCTCCGAGCGACTCGCTGCGCAAACCGCGCACCTGCAACTTCGCGTCGGCCAGCGACGCGAAGGACTGAACAAAATTGCGGTGATCCGCTTGGACATTAAGAAGCGGCAGGATGCTGACGCGCAGATATCGACCGACTTTAGCGCATGGCAGGAGGCGCACGCCTCTCTCGAGCGCGCGCAGGCACTTCGCGACCAAGGCATAGCGGTCCGCAACGCGGTCGACCGGGTGCGATCAGCGATCATTCGAAGGGAATTCAACGACCGGCTCAATCGCCTGTGGCGGGACCTTTTCGTCCGACTCGCGCCGGGCGAGCCGTTCGTTCCGGCATTCCGGATTCCATCGTCGTCCACCCAGAAATTACAGCCAAAACTTATCACCGAGCACCGAGACGGTGGCGAAGCTGGAGGCGCGCCCGGGGCCATGCTTAGTGCAGGCAACCTTAATACCGCGGCGCTCACATTGTTTATTGCGCTCCACCTGTCGGTCCCAAAGGAGCTGCCTTGGCTCATTCTAGACGATCCGGTGCAATCGATGGACGACGTCCACATCGCGCACTTCGCTGCCCTGCTTCGCACCTTGTCGAAAGAGCATGGTCGGCAGGTCATGATCGCGGTTCATGACCGGCAGCTCTTCGAATATTTGAGGCTGGAACTCAGCCCCGCCTTCCCTGACGACAGCCTCCTCACTCTGGAACTCTCCAGAGGTGCCCGCCGCGATAGCGTATGCGTGTCGAAGCGGTATTCCTACAAGGAGGAGACCGCTCTTCTGGCGGCAGCATAACTCGACATCTTCGCTCGATTCACATTATCAACCACGACTGCTTTCCCGCGCAGCCCTCTTCGACGCCGATGCGATCCACGGAAACCCGGGGGTTCGTTGAATGATCCTTGACTCTACGCGCCGAAAAATAGAACAAATAGAGAACATGATGCCGAACCCGTTCCCGGAGGTCAACAGGAAGCTTGCGGCCCGAGCCCGCCATAGAGTGTTTGCGCGCGCAGATCGAAAGGATCGAAGGCCGAAGCCGGCGCGTTCAATCGGTGCTCCCCTTCGGACTCACCGACATCGACTCACGCCTGCCGTCCGGCGGCCTGGCTCTCGGCGCGCTCCACGAAATCGCCGGCGGGGGTAACGGCGCGGTCGATGGAGCCGCTGCAGCGCTTTTTGCCGGCGGCATAGCCGCCCGGACCCGAGGCAAGGTGCTCTGGGTCATCACCCGGCCCGACCTGTTCGCCCCAGCTCTGGCCCAGGCGGGCCTCGCGCCGGACCGCGTCATCTATGTCGAAGCGGGCAACGACAAGACCGTGCTCGCCTGCATCGAAGAAGGCTTGCGTCATGGCGGTCTCGGCGCCGTCGTTGGCGAGGTGGCCCGGCTGGACATGACCGCATCGCGCCGGCTCCAGCTTTGCGCCGAGCAAAGCGGCACGATCGGCATCGCCTTGCGCAGATGGCGAAGGCAAACGGAGGCGGCCGATTTCGGCCAGCCGACTGCCGCGTCAACACGATGGCGCATCTCCGTAATGCCATCGCCGGCTCTCCCCGTTCCGGGTGTCGGTCGGCATCGATGGCTGGTCGAATTGATCCGCGCCCGCGCGGGCGAAAGTGCAGATTTTGTGATGGAGGCGTGTGATGACACGGGTCGTCTCGCTCTTCCTGCCGAGTTGGTCGATCGACCGGCACAGGCGGAAGGCTTGCGACGCGGCGCCTCCGGCTGAGGCGCCGCTCGTCCTGATCGGCCGCGACGGGAGAAGACAGGTTGTGCTGGCGGCTGACGCCGTGGCGCAGGCTGCGGGCGTGCGCGTGGGTATGCCGGCGACCAAGACCCGCGTCCTTGTGCCTGGCCTGGTCGTCCATGACCATGACGCGCGCGCCGACGCCGCCTCTCTCGACCGGCTCGCGCTGTGGGTGCTCCAGCGCTACGCTCCAATCGTCGCGGCTGATCCTCCCGACGGCCTCGTCATCGACACCACCGGCGCCGACCATCTTCATGGCGGCGAAGACGCCATGCTCGCAGGGCTCGTCGACCGGTTGGCCGCGTCCGGCGTTCGCGCACGGGCCGCGATCGCCGACACCTGGGGCGCCGCCCACGCCCTAGCGCGCTATGCGTCCCGACCGACGGCCGTCGCGCCGTCTGGCCATGGCTCCTCGGTCCTTCATCCGCTTCCTATTGCGGCGCTGCGATTGCCCGCCGACATGCTCTCGGCGCTCAACGTGCTCGGCTTCGAACGCGTCGCCGACCTGCTTGCGCAGCCGCGCGCTCCGCTGACGCTTCGCTTCGGCCCGCAGCTCGGCCGCCGCATCGACCAGGCTCTGGGCGACCTCAGCGAACCGATCGAGCCCATACGGCCGGACGAGCTTATCGAAGTCAGACGAAACTTCGCCGAGCCGATCTCCGCCGCCGAAACCATCGCCCGCTACATCGGCAAGCTGGTCGTGCAGCTCTGCGCCGAGCTGGAGGCCAAAGGTCTCGGGGCCAAGCGGTTGGACCTGATCTGCCATCGGGTAGACAACCGCCGGCAGGCCGTGCGCGTCGGCACGGCGCTGCCGGTTCGCGATGTAAAGCGCCTGACCCGACTCCTGAACGACAAGATCGAGACGATCGAGCCCGGCTTCGGCATCGAGGTACTCACGCTGACCGCGACGCTCGCCGAGCCGCTGGCCGAGAAACAGACCCTGACGACCATGGTGGACGATGGGGCGCCCGACGTCTCCGATCTCGTCGACACCCTGATCAACCGCGTGGGCGAACACAGTCTCTATCGCGCCGCGCCGGTTGCCACCGAGGTGCCGGAGCGCTCCGTCT
The DNA here is from genome assembly GCF_024199795.1 of Bradyrhizobium sp. CCGB01. Classification (NCBI taxonomy): domain Bacteria; kingdom Pseudomonadati; phylum Pseudomonadota; class Alphaproteobacteria; order Hyphomicrobiales; family Nitrobacteraceae; genus Bradyrhizobium; species Bradyrhizobium sp. CCGB01. Next base: position 933,895 of record NZ_JANADK010000001.1, on the reverse strand, counting down.
GCAAAGTGCCGCCGTTGGCACCGGAGACCGGCGCCACCTGGCCGGGCCACTGGCCGCGCCCGCCACGGCTGCTCTCGCCTCCCGAACCGATCGAGACGGTGGCCTTGCTGCCTGACCATCCGCCGGCCTGGTTCACCTGGCGCGGTATCCGCCGGCGCGTGCGCCGCGCCGACGGCCCTGAGCGCGTTCGCGGCGAGTGGTGGCGGCGCGATACCGAACTCACTGCCGTGCGCGACTATTTCCGCGTCGAAGACGACAGCGGAGAGCGATACTGGCTCTTCCGCTCCGGCGATGGCGAAGATCCGAACACGGGCTCGCAGCGGTGGTTTCTGCACGGGGTGTTCGGATGAGCGCACCCCGATATGTCGAGCTGCAGGTGACGTCGCATTTCTCCTTTCTCACGGGCGCGTCCTCCTGCGAGGAGCTATTCGCCCAGGCCGCAGCCCTTGGCATCGAGGCGCTGGCCATCGCCGACCGCAACTCGCTCGCCGGCGTCGTCCGCGCCTTCGAGGCGGCGAGGACGACCGGCGTCCGGCTGATCGTCGGCTGCCGCCTCGATCTCGCCGACGGCATGTCGATCCTCGTCTATCCGACCGATCGCGCCGCCTATGCTCGCCTCTGCCGGCTCCTCAGCCTCGGCAAGAAACGCGGGGGCAAGGCGAAATGCATCCTCGAATGGGACGACGTCGTTGCCTTCGGTGAAGGTCTGATCGCCATCCTCGTGCCGGACGAGGCCGACGAGACGTGCGGGCTTCATCTGCGCCGGCTGCGCGACGCTTTCGGGGACCGCGCCTACGTCAGCCTGACACTGCGACGCCGCCCCAACGACCAGCTCCGCGTTCACGACCTAGCGACACTGGCCGCCCAGATGCGCGTGCCGACCGTCGTCACCAACGACGTGCTCTACCACGCGCCCGAACGGCGCATGCTGCAGGATGTGGTGAGCTGCATCCGTCACAACATCACCATCGACGAGCTGGGCGATCGGCGCGAATTCGGCGATCGCTATCTCAAGCCGCCGGAGGAGATGTTCAGGCTCTTCCCGCGCAATCCCGAGGCGGTCAGTCGCTCGGTCGAGATCGCCGCGCGCTGCCGCTTCAATCTCAAGGAGCTTGCCTACCAATATCCCGAGGAGCGGGACGATCCGACGCTCACGCCGCAGGCGACGCTTGAGAAGCTGACCTGGGAAGGCGCCGAGGCTCGCTATCCCGAGGGCGTCCCCGACGAGGTCCGGGCGGTGCTGCAGCATGAGCTGGGGCTCATCGCGAAATTGCAGTACGCGCCATATTTCCTGACCGTCAACAGCATCGTCCGCTTTGCACGCTCCAAGGACATCCTGTGTCAGGGCCGCGGCTCGGCCGCCAATTCCGCGGTCTGCTATGTTCTGGGCATAACCTCGATCGATCCAGGCCGCAACGACCTGCTCTTCGAGCGGTTCGTCTCGGAGGAACGACGCGAGCCGCCCGACATCGACGTCGATTTCGAGCACGCCCGGCGCGAAATCGTCATGCAATGGGTGTTCGACACCTATGGCCGCGATCACGCCGCACTCTGCTCGACCGTCATCCGGTACAGGACGAAGGGGGCCATCCGGGATGTGGGCAAGGCCCTTGGGCTCACCGAGGATCTCACCAAAATGCTCTCCAGCCAGGTCTGGGGCTGGTCGGAAGGCGTCGAGCCGAAGCATGTCGAGGGGCTCAACCTCGATCTCGGCGATCGGCGCCTGCGGCTGACGCTCGATCTCGCCCGCCAGCTCATGGGCACGCCGCGGCACCTCTCACAGCATCCGGGCGGGTTCGTGCTCACCAACGACCGCCTGGACGAGTTGGTCCCGATCGAGCCTGCCGCGATGGACGCCAGGCAGGTGATCGAATGGGACAAGGACGATATCGACGTCCTCAAGTTCATGAAGGTCGACATTCTCGCCTTGGGGATGCTCACCGCCATGAAGCTCAGCCTCGACATGCTGGCCGAGCACAAAGGCATCAATCTCGACCTCGCCTCGATCCCGGCTGAAGACCCGCGCACCTATGCGATGATCCGCAAGGCCGATACGCTCGGCACTTTCCAGATCGAGTCTCGCGCACAGATGTCGATGCTGCCGCGGCTGAAGCCCCGAACCTTCTACGACCTCGTGGTTCAGGTGGCGATCGTTCGCCCGGGGCCGATCCAGGGTGACATGGTCCATCCCTATTTGCGTCGCCGCGAAGGGCTTGAGCCGGTCGTTTTTCCAAAGCCCGAGCTCGAGAAGGTGTTGGGCAAAACGCTCGGCGTGCCGCTGTTTCAGGAGCAGGCGATGAGGGTGGCGATCGAGTGCGCTGGCTTCACGCCTGGCGAGGCCGACATGCTGCGAAAGAGCATGGCGACCTTCAAATTCACAGGCGGGGTATCGACGTTCAAGACGAAACTGATCGACGGCATGGTGGCCAACGGCTACGAGCGGGACTTCGCCGAGGCCACCTTCAAGCAGCTCGAAGGCTTCGGGAGCTACGGCTTTCCGGAATCACACGCAGCCTCGTTCGCGCTGATCGCCTATGCCTCCGCCTGGCTCAAATGCTGGCATCCCGACGTCTTCTGCGCGGGCCTGCTCAACGCCCAGCCAATGGGCTTCTACGCGCCGGCCCAGATCGTGCGAGATGCGATCGAGCACGGCGTCGATGTGCGGCCCGTCTGCTTCAACCGCTCGCGCTGGGACTGCACGCTGGAGCCGACCGAGGACGAGAGTCGGTTCGCTGTCCGGCTCGGCCTGCGCATGGTCAAGGGACTGGCCAACGCCCATGGCGCGGCGATTGTCGCCGCCCGCGCTGATCGGCCCTATGATTCTATCGACGACCTCTGGCGACGCGCCGGCGTTCCATCGGCGGCGCTCGTGCAGCTTGCCAAGGCCGACGCCTTCCGGCCGGCGCTCGGTCTCGCCCGCCGCGAGGCGTTGTGGGCGATCAGGGCGTTGCGTGACGAGCCGCTGCCCCTCTTTGCAGCCGCATCCGCGCGCGAGGCCCAGCTCGTCCCGGAGGTGAACGAGCCCGCTGTAGAGCTGCGGCCGATGACGGCCGGCAGCGAAGTGGTCGAGGACTATGGCAATGTCGGGCTCACGCTCCGAGATCATCCGCTGAGCTTCCTGCGCGAGGATCTCCGCCGAAGGCGCATCGTCACCTGCGCCGAGGCAATGGGCACGCGCGATGGCCGTTGGGTCGAGGCGGCCGGTATCGTGCTCGTGCGCCAACGCCCGGGAAGCGCGAAGGGCGTGATGTTCATCACCTTGGAGGACGAGACGGGCATCGCCAATCTCGTCGTCTGGGCGAAGGTGTTCGAGGCCAACCGGCGCGCCGTCCTGTCAGCGAGCATGATCGCAGTGCGCGGCCGCATTCAGCGCGAGGGCGACGTCGTCCATCTGGTCGCGCAGCGCATCACGGACCTCTCAGCCGACCTCGCGAGCGTGGGGAGCCGAGATGCCGCATTCCCGCTGCCGCACGGTCGCGGCGATCAGGTCCGCAACGGCGGCGCCGGTCCTGATCCGCGCGAGCTGCCGCCCAAGGGGCTGAGGACGCGGGACATCTACATTCCCGACCTGCACATCGACACGATCAAGGTGAAGAGCCGGAACTTCCACTGAAGCCCGATGTCAATCGAACAGAACCTCGGTGAGATTTTCCGGCGGCGACCAGATGCCCGACTTTGCTCTCACGTAGGTTCGGCAAAGCGTGACGATCCGATCCTGGTCGCCGAACCTGAGCCGCTGCTTATCGATGGTTGTGAGCTGTTCGAAGGCATTGTCGGTGAAGCCATACGTCGAAAGGAAAAGGCCACCATCCTTCTTCTCGCGCACCACGACCTTGAGCAATTTTTCGACCGCGTCGGCGCCAACCCGGGTCGCCGAGCGCCAATGCTTGATCTCCACGTAGTAGACGGCGCGCTTGCCCGCGACCTCGCACTCCAGCACGACGTCTTTACCGCCGTCCTTGCTGCCAGGCGTGAGCGTGACACGAAATCCAAGCCCATCGAACACCTCGGCGATCGTGCGCTCGACGTCGCGCCATTCAAGGTGCGCCAGCGTTCCGGCGTCTCGTGCGATCAGGCGCGCAAAATGCTCGCTTACCGTCTTGAGGATGATCCTTACCTCGGCCCCGACGTCGGCCTCCTCCTCGGCCGCCTGCACCACATCAAGCCAACCGCGCAGGTCTTTCAAGGTCTTCAGCTCAACCGTGATAGGAAGGTTCTGCTCGACCGCGGCCTTGGCCGCCCCGCTGAAATCACAGTTGCTGACCAGAATGACGCGGCTGATATCCTGGGTGAGGCCGGCGCCGATCAATGCATGCACAGCGTTGAGCGGCACATCGCGCCGCTTCGAATAGAACTTCGCCTCGACGCCAATTGCTTCCGCAGTCCCGTCGGCCTCGTCACCGCGTATGCCGCGGAAGTCGATTCCGTAATCGCGTTGCCCGGGCAGCCCGCGGGGCCGCAGATCGAAGCCCTCCTTCTCGAGCAACGGCTCCAGGACGCCAGACAGTATCTGCTCGGCTTCCATCGCTGACTGCGTCGAGACCTCCTCAAGCCGGTCGATCTCACCGAGGATGCGCTTGTACTCCTCCGGCGAGAATGTCCCGTGCTGATCCCGCTCGCCGAACGTCCGTTCTGGTGCGGATATCGTCATCCCACTTGCTCCACGGCCAAACTCCCAGGCGGTAGCGGCCGGATCAGCGACTGTGCAGGCACATTGGGATCAAGCCAGTCGGCCCAAGCGTCGCGTTCGAGGATGACGATTTGCCGATCGTGGTACGGCGCAATGTCGGGCCCGGGGTCCATCGTCAGCATGGTCCAGGCCTCGCCGACCTCCTTCGTCTCGCGCCAGATGCCGGCGATGCAGAAGATCGGCACATCGCGCTTGGTAAAGAGCCACTTGTCCTTGCGCTTCTTGCCCTTCTCGGTGGGATCGGTGAACTCGTAAAAGCCATCCGCCACGATCAGGCAGCGGTTCGAGGCGAACTCGCGCCCCTCGGAGCGGAAATTGTAGACCGGCCGCTTGTTCGGTGCCGGCCAGCTCCAACGCCGCTGCACCAGATCCCCTTCGCCGCGCACGCCATCGACCGTGCGGATGATCGGGCCGACATCCGTGATCTTGATGTCGTCGCGTGCCTCGATGTTCGGGGCGCCTTCGCCGAAGCGGATCTTGATCTTCAGGTCAGCGAAGTCCTCGATGATCGAAGCGACGTCCACCTTCAGCCGATAGTCATTGCACATTGGTCCTCCGTCTCGATCGCCGTTGCATCGCGACCGCGTTCTTGTTATGTTCGCGGATCATGAGCGCGAAGGTTTTCGATTCCGACGCATCGCTCGATGAACGCCGGGTCATCATACGGCGCGACGGCGGCGATGTTGAGATGGTGGAACTGCCGTGGGGTCTTCAGCCTCGCGAGCCCGGTGGCCGGCCATTCACCGTCGTGCGTGCCGAAGGCAGGACCTTCCCAACTCATCGCTGCCTGATACCGGCATCCGAATTCCGGCATCGCAGCAAGGGCAAGCACTATAGCTTCGCGCTCGCCGACGGCGACTGGTTCTATTTCGCGGGCATCTGGAGGCCGGCAACGCGCGACTGGCCCGAGGCCTACGCGATCCTGACCACGGCCGCCAATGCGGATGTCGAACCCTACCACGATCGTCAAATGGCGGTGTTGCGCCGGGATCAGCGCCTCGACTGGCTCGACCGGTCCTGTCCGGAAGAGGAACTCCTCCGCCCCCTCGCCGCAGGAAGCTTCCGCGTCTCTCTGCTGCGCGAGACGCAGGCGGCCCTCGCCTTCTAAAATCCTGAAACCCGCCTTTGCGGAAATCCGAGTTTGCGCGGACGCGGTGTTCCTTCGCGCCAAGACCCGATCAGCGCCCCGATATAGACGTGCCTACTCACCTCGATCAGCAGGCACTCGATGCCGGTTTTTCGGTCCATCTCGCCGGCAAGTGGAGCCCCTGGGGGAAAGCCTTCCCCTGCGACCGAGCCTCAAGTCTCGGTCGACCCCTTCTGCGGGGAGACCCCGCAACGCCCCCTGAGAGTAAGAGTGCGGACCGGTTTTCCGTGACGGGTGAATAGCTGGGAGAGAGGCTCCCACGCCCGTCGTGGAGATTTGTCCAATGAACATGCAGGTTCTCGATGCGACCCGTGACCCCGTCGGCGGCTACAAGGTAGATGCCGGCCGCGGCGAGCGGATCGGCCGCGTCTCGTCCGAATGGTTCTCGCGTCCGGCCGACGAACGTTATCTATCGCTGTCGGAGCTGGCCAGTTCGGTGCGCGACCGCGCCGATCATAGCAGGACCCGCGTGGTGGAGAGCGCGCGGATCCATGTCGAGGCGAACCGTAACGATCCGGAGCGCTTGGCCCTGATCCTGCCCGGCACCGATGCGGCTGTTGCACCGACACACTGGTCCTTCGGCCAACTCGCAGGGCTCGTCGGCGCCCCGGCCGCCTACTTACGCCAACTTCCGGCCCCGCTCGCCGCCATTAATCTCCAATATGGTCTGGCCTCCAATCGCGCCGAGCAGGTCAAGACGCTGGAAACTGACGACGGCCGCTCAGAGCTGCGCGCCGTCACCGGCCCAGATTACGGGCGGATATTCGACGCGGAGCTGGTGGAAGCCGTTCAGCGTATCGCCGGCAACGGCACGGGTGACACCCGCTGGAAGGTGCCGGGCGTGCTCGACTGGTCGACCGGCATCTACAATCCGCGCGTCGACATCACCAAGGACACCACGACGCTCTACGCCTCCGATCGCGACGTTTTCCTGTTCCTCGTCGATGACCTGAACCCTATCGAGGCCGGTCGCCTGCCGGACGGTTCGCCCGACCTCTACTTCCGGGGCTTTTACTGCTGGAACTCGGAAGTCGGCGCCAAGACGCTCGGGATGGCGAGCTTCTATCTTCGCGCAGTCTGCCAGAACCGAAATCTGTGGGGTGTGGAGGATTTCGAGGAAATCACCATCCGCCACTCCAAATATGCCGCCAACCGGTTTGCGCATGAGGCTGCCCCGGCGCTTCTGAACTTCGCGAACTCTTCGCCACTTCCCTTCGTCAACGGCATCAAGGCGGCTCGCGAACGGATCGTGGCAAAGACCGACGAAGACCGCACCGACTTCCTGCGCCGTCGTGGCTTCTCCAAGGCGGAGACCGGAAAGATCATCGACACGGTGCTGGCCGAGGAAGGCCGCCCGCCCGAAAGCGTCTTCGACTTCGTGCAGGGCATCACCGCCGTCGCGCGCGACAAACCCCATCAGGACGCTCGCCTCGACATGGAGGCCAAGGCCAAGAAGCTGCTCGATCGAGCGGCCTGATCCCCGTGAAGCCGGAGATGCGGTTTTCCATGTCTCCGGCTTTGCGCTTCCGTGTCTCTCCGATTCACCGCTTCGTGGCGCTGCCCCCTTTTAGAGGAAGAGGGCGGCGCTTCGCTCCGTGACGGGTTGGAGGTTGAGAGAGAGTCTCTCGGCCGCCCGTCGCGGAGTAAATCCCGATGGCTACTGCTGCTCAGAAGATCGTCCTGTCGTCCTCGCGCGACATCCCCTTTAACAAGCTGGTGCTCAGCCAGTCCAACGTCCGGCGCGTGAAGGCCGGCGTCTCGATCGAGGACCTGGCGGCCTCGATCGCCCGACGCGGCCTGATCCAGAGCCTCAGCGTCGTGCCCGTCACGGATGCCGACGGCAACGAGACCGGCATGTTCGAGGTGCCGGCCGGCGGCCGCCGCTTCCGGGCGCTGGAGATGCTGGTCAAGCAGAAGCGCCTCGCCAAGATCGCGCCGGTGCCCTGCATCGTGCGCGAGCGAGACAGCGCCATCCTCGCTGAGGAGGTCTCGCTCGCCGAGAATATCGAGCGCGCGCCGCTCCATCCCCTCGACCAGTATCGCGCCTTCCAGGACATGCACGACAAGGGCATGAGCGAGGAAGACATCGCCGCAGCCTTCTTCGTGCCGGCCCAAGTCGTGAAGCAGCGTCTACGCCTCGCGTCCGCGTCGCCCGCGCTGCTCGACGTCTATGCCGAGGACGGCATGACGCTGGAGCAGCTTATGGCCTTCACCGTGTCGCACGACCACGCCCGCCAGGAACAGGTCTGGGACGCGATCAAGGACGGCTGGTCGAAGGAGCCGTACCAGATCCGGCGCATGCTCACCGAGACCACGGTGCGCGCCTCGGACAAGCGGGCCGTGTTCGTCGGCGTCGAGGCCTACGAGGCCGCCGGCGGCGTCACCATGCGCGATCTCTTCCAATCCGATGATGGCGGCTGGCTGCAAGACGCAGGCCTGCTCGACCGCCTGGTCGCCGAGAAGCTGAAGGCCGCGGCCGAGACGGTCGCTGCCGAAGGTTGGAAGTGGATCGAGGTCGCGGTCAGCTTCCCCTATGACGCCACGCGCGGCCTGCGCGAGCTGCAGGGCGAACCGCTCGACCTCTCGGCCGAGGAACAGGCCACCATCGACTCACTCAACGCCGAATATCAGAAGCTGGAAGCCGACTATGAAGGCGTCGACGAGCTGCCGGACGAGATCGATCAGCGCCTTTGCGAGATCGAGACGGCGCTCGCCGCCTTCGAGACCCGGCCGGCGCGCTTCGAGGCGGAAGACATTGCCAGCGCGGGCGTGTTCATCAGGATCGCCCATGACGGCAGCCTCGACATCGACCGCGGCTATATGCGGCCGGAGGACGAAGCGCCGATCGCGCCTGAGGGCGAAGCGTGCGTGGAAGCCGGTGGCGATCGGGTCGAGCCCGTGGTGCAGCGGGCTGTCATCACCATCGGCGGCCAGCCGGCCGAGCCCGAGGAGGACGAGGACGACGGCGTCATCAAGCCGCTGCCGGAGCGCCTCGTTATCGAGCTCACGGCCTATCGCACCCTCGCGCTGCGGAACGCCCTGGCGGAGAATCCGCACGTCGCCATGACCGCGCTGCTCCACAAGCTCGTCTCGGACACCTTCATGACCCGCATGTACACGGGCGCCATGGAAGCAGGAGTGAAGCACATCTTCTTCCCGGCCCAGGACGACACCCTGAAGGACAGCCCGTCCGCGCGCGCGGTGCAAGACCGCCACGCCGGCTGGGCGGGCGACATCCCCAAGGACGACGACGCCCTGTGGGGCTGGCTCGCGGGCCTGGACGACGCCAGCCGGATGGCGCTCCTGGCGCATTGCGTGAGCTACGGCGTGAATGCCCTTTATGAACGGCCGAACCCGCACAGCGCCGGCGGCGTGTCCCAGCACACGCTCGACATGCGGCTCGCCCAGGCCGACCGCCTGACCCGGGCGACCGGGCTCGATCTGGTCGAGGCCGGCTGGCGTCCGACCTTCGGCAACTACCTCAACCGGGTCACCAAGCCCCGCATCCTGCAGGCGGTGCGCGAGGGCGCCGGCGAACAGGCCGCGCAGCTCATCAGCCACCTGAAGAAGGGCGACATGGCCAAGGAGGCCGAGCGCCTGCTGGCCGACACCGGCTGGCTGCCGGAGCCGCTGCGCCTGGTCGCCGAGGCCGAGGCGTCGACGCCGGAAACCCAGACCGGCGGTGAGGATGACGGCGCGGCGCTGCCCGAGTTCCTCGCGGGCGATGACGAGGAGTCCGCGGGCGAAGACGACGAACGCCACCTCGTCGCAGCCGAGTGATCGCGCAGGCGGGGCGGCTTCGGCCGCTCCGCCCATCCCTCCAACCGAGGAGATGCGCCGTGTCGCAATCCAGCCCGGCGCGCCGGCGTGTTGTCTTCCAGTATCTCGTGCCCGTGCATGTCGAGGTCCAGGACGGCTTGGTCGGCCGCTTCACCGTCATCGACGAGACGCCGGTCCGCAATCCTATCGTCGTCGAGGGCGATCCTGCCGATCTCGACGATGCCGTGCGAGCCGCCGACGACGGCCAACCCTGGCCGTCCTGGCAGTTCGGCTACTAGCCCGATCACCTTCCGATCCCTCCCGAGCCCGGCCCAGCGCCGGGCTTTTTTCGTTTCAGGAACCCGCCATGACCGATTTTCTCAGCCGCTTTTCCTGCCTGCTCGACGTCGGCACCGCCGCCAACGCGGCGCGCGCCTTCGACATCTACACGGCGCTCATCGCCGAAATCGCCCGCGACGACCCGCCGGCCGAGCCGTTCCTGCTCTCGCTTTCGCCCGAGTACGGACCGGCCCGCCTTTGGCTGCGCGATCCCGGCAGCGCTGACCAGCAGCTCGCGATCACCTTCGTGACCCGCTTCGCCGAGGCCTTCGGCCTAACCGGGCGCTGGGGATTCCGATGGGCGAACATCGCCTCGAACCCCGTCGTCGACGGCTTCTCCGGCGGCGCCCAGCTCCTCGATCTTTCGACCGGCCGGACGCTCGAATGGATGAGTACCGGGCGCTTGCTCACCGACCGGCTTGCCGAGGGAGGCGCGCGATGAGCATTCCCGGCCATGCCCGCGCCAACTTCCAGACGCTGCTGCGCGCCGCGACCAGCGGCGCCCTGGCGCTGATGGAATGCACCGAGGTCGCGACGGGCGAGACCCGCTACGTCATCTGCGCCGTCGGGCGCGATGACGGCGAATATGTGTTCACCCCGTTCGGCCATCTGGCCGACGGCAACCCCTTCGAGCTTTACCGTCCGCCCGAGGCCTCGACCTGAGGGCGGACACGCTCGAAGAGGTCGCAGACGATCGCGCGGGCCCTGGCGGGAAACGCCGCGTCGCCGTCCGGCACGACGAAGCTGTCGAAGGCATGCGTCGGGTAATAGGCGTTCAGCACGGTGGCGATCCCGTCCAGCCCGGCCACCGCCTTCAGGCCGCGGCCTTGGCGAAGGCCAGCGCCTTCTCCAGATCGTGGCGGACATGCCGGCGACAGCGATCGTCGCTCCAGCCCCGGGCGACGAGGAATGCCTTCAGCACCAGCTCGGTGGCGATGGCGATCACGTAGCAGATCTCTCGCGCATCGCCGCGATCGGCCGCGTCTGAACCCCGCAGGAAACCTTCCCCATTGGCGAGGAACACAGCCGCCAGCTCGCGGTCGATGTCGCCCGCCGCTACCAGACCGCGACCTCCCACTGGCCATTCACCCGGGCAAAGCCGATCGGGCGATTCTGCGGAGCCGCACCGGCCTTTGTCGGGTCCATGACGAGCTGCGTCATGCATGTCACGCCGGGTCCGACGCCGCCCGGTGAGCAGTCGCCGAGCTTCAGCGTCGCACGTTCGAGCGACATCCCGATGAACCGGCGATAGCGACGCACGGCGGCCGTCGCTTCTTCCTCGCTCGGCTGTGCCACGCCGGCGACCACGGCCGGCGACGCGGCGACGGGCGCAGCGGCGACCGGCGAGATCACCGGCCGGAGAACGAAGCCCGCGCCGAATCCGACCGCCAGGCATCCCGCCGCAAAGATGCCGATCGCGCTTCCCTTCATACCGTCTGCCTTCCTCGCCCGGCGCGGCGAGCCCGTCGAAGGAGACGCCGCGGCTAATTTCCCAACCGAGATTAGCGTCCCATCGTCGCCGCCGGAAGCCGGAGCGATGGGACGGGCGCCCACCGCGCCAGAGTGAGAGGTCGGCCGGGACGGGTTTGAGCCCGTCCGGTCGAGAGAGAGCGCCGGGCCGGCTCGTCCGTCTTCCGCTCTTTCGAGGTATCCTCCATGCTTCACACTCCCGTCTCCGGAGCCGCTCCGGCGGCCCCGCTTCCGCTCGCCCTCGACGCGCCTCCGGCCGCCGCCATCCTCGCCGCCGCCGGCCATCTCCTTCCCCATCTCGAACAGGGCCGCACGATCGACGCCGCGATCCTGCGCGCCGCCATGGAACACGCCTTCGGCGCCTCCGACGCCAGCGGCGCCTGGGACTGGAAGACGGCCTACGACGCCTGCGAGGCGGCGACCGTGCTGTTCCTGCGCAAATACGGAAAGCCGCTTTTCCGCAAAGCCGCGTCTCCGGCTGCACGGCTCGCCGCGCTGAGCAAGATCGCTGGGCTGCTGCCGACCCATACGCGCCGCTCCGAAGAGGCCCAGGCCCTTCAGCAGTTCTCGACGCCGACACCGCTCGGCCTGGCGGCCTTGACCGCCGCAGCGCTCACGCCCGCCGACCGGGTGCTGGAGCCCTCGGCCGGCACGGGCCTGCTCGCGGTCCTCGCGGAGGTCGCGGGCTCGGATCTCATCCTCAACGAGCTGGCAGAGACCCGCGCCGATCTGCTCGCCTCTCTCTTTCCGGCCGTTGCCGTCGGGCGCTTCGACGCCGCCCAGATCGACGATCACCTCGATACCGCCGCCATTCCTAGCGTCGTCATCATGAACCCGCCATTCTCGGTCATGGCGAACGTCTCCGGACGCGTCGCCGACGCCGCCTATCGCCATATCGCTTCGGCGCTGGCGCGGCTCGCACCGGGCGGCAGGCTGGTGGCGATCACGGGCGCAAATTTCTCGCCCGAACTGCCGGCCTGGCGGGACAGCTTCGTCCGGCTGCAGGAGCGCGGCCGCGTCGTGTTCACCGTGGCGATCGCCGGCTCGGTCTATGCCAAGCACGGCACGACGATCGAGACGCGCCTGACCGTCATCGACAAGGCGCCGGCCGAAGATGCGGCTCGGTTCCCCGCATCCCTCGGCATCGCGCCGGACTTGGCGACGCTGCTCGCCTGGATCGAACGGGATGTGCCACCGCGCATGGCCGTCGCGCTGCCGAAGGTCGCGCCCCATACCGCGCCGCGCACCGTTCGCGGCTACCTCGCGCGGGCCGCAGCCGCCGCGTCCGCCCGTCGCACGACTGAGATCGAGGGCGTGCCCCTCGACTATGAGACCGCCGACTGGACGCCGCCCGAGGGCGGTCGCCTGTCGGACTCGATCTACGAGGCCTATGCGCTCCAGTCGATCCGCATCCCGGATGCGCAGCCCCATCCCACCAAGCTGGTGCAATCGGCCGCCATGGCGTCAGTCGCGCCGCCGAAGCCGAGCTATCGGCCGACGCTGCCGGCCGGGATCGTCACCGATGGGCTTCTGTCCGACGCCCAGCTCGAGACGGTGATCTATGCCGGCGAGGCCCATGGCGAATATCTCGCCGGCGCATGGACTGTGGACAAGACCGGCGATCTCGTCACCGCCGCGCCCGACGATGCGCCGAACGCCATCCGCTTCCGCCGCGGCTTCATGCTCGGCGACGGCACCGGTGCCGGCAAGGGCCGCCAATCGGCCGGCATCATCCTCGACAACTGGCTCCAAGGCCGCCGCAAGGCCGTCTGGATTTCGAAGTCGGACAAGCTGCTGGAGGACGCACAGCGCGACTGGTCGGCGCTCGGCATGGAGCGCCTGCTGGTCACGCCGCTGTCGCGCTTCCCGCAGGGCACGGCCATCCGGCTGAACGAAGGCGTCCTATTCACCACCTATGCCACGCTACGGTCCGACGATCGTGGCGAGAAGCTTTCGCGGGTCAAGCAAATCGTCGAATGGTTGGGCTCCGACTTCGATGGAGTGGTCATTTTCGACGAGTCCCACGCGATGCAGAATGCTGGTGGCGGCAAGGGAGAACGGGGTGACGTGGCCCCGTCGCAGCAAGGCCGTGCGGGGCTGCGGCTCCAGCACGCGCTCCCGAACGCCCGAGTCGTCTATGTCTCGGCGACCGGCGCGACGACCGTCCACAATCTCGCCTATGCCCAGCGGCTCGGCCTGTGGGGCGGCGAGGATTTCCCCTTCGCCAATCGCGCCGAGTTTGTCGAAGCCGTGGAGAATGGCGGCGTCGCGGCCATGGAGGTGCTCGCCCGCGATCTGCGCGCGCTCGGTCTCTACACGGCCCGATCGCTCTCCTATGACGGCGTCGAATACGAGCTGGTCGAGCATCAGCTCACGCCCGAGCAGACCCGCATCTACGACGCCTATGCCGGAGCCTTCGCGATCATCCACAATCATCTCGATGCAGCGATGCAGGCCGCCAACATCACGGGCTCGACCGGCACGCTGAACCGGCAGGCGAAGTCGGCCTCCCGCTCGGCCTTCGAGAGCGCCAAGCAGCGATTCTTCGGCCATCTCCTGACCAGCATGAAAACCCCGACGCTGATCCGCTCGATCGAGCAGGACCTGGCCGACGGGCACAGCGCGGTCATCCAGATCGTCTCGACCGGCGAAGCGCTGATGGAACGCCGTCTGGCCGAGATCCCGACCGAGGAATGGAACGACGTCCGCGTCGACATCACGCCGCGCGAATATATCCTCGACTATCTCGCCCATTCGTTCCCGGTTCAGCTTTACGAGCCATTCTCCGACAGCGAGGGCAATCTGTCCTCGCGCCCGGTCTACCGGGACGGCCAGCCCGTGGAAAGCCGAGAAGCCGTCGCCCGTCGCGACGAGCTGATCGAGCGGCTCGCATCGCTTGAGCCCGTTCCCGGCGCCCTCGACCAGATCGTCCAGCGCTTCGGCACCGATCTGGTCGCCGAGGTCACCGGCCGGTCGCGCCGCGTGGTGCGCAAGGGCGAACGCCTCGCCGTCGAGAACCGGGCGGGGTCAGCCAATCTCGCCGAGACGGCCGCCTTCATGGGTGACCAGAAGCGCATCCTCGTCTTCTCGGATGCCGGCGGCACAGGGCGCAGCTATCACGCCGATCTGGCCGCCCGAAACCAGCGCCTGCGGATCCACTATCTCTTGGAGCCGGGCTGGAAGGCCGACGCGGCGATCCAGGGGCTCGGCCGCACCAACCGCACCAACCAGGCGCAGCCGCCGCTCTTCCGACCGATCGCCAGCGACGTGAAGGCCGAGAAGCGCTTCCTCTCGACGATTGCGCGCCGGCTCGACACGCTCGGCGCAATCACGCGCGGGCAGCGCCAGACCGGCGGCCAAGGCCTGTTCCGACCTGAAGACAATCTCGAAAGCCCATACGCCCGCGATGCGCTGCGCCAGCTCTATCTGCTGCTCGTCCGCGGTAAGGTCGAGAACTGCTCGCTCGACCGCTTCGAGTCCGCCACCGGTCTCAAGCTCATGGACCATAACGGCATGAAGGACGAATTGCCGCCGATCACCACCTTCCTCAATCGCCTCTTGGCGCTCACCATCGACCTGCAGGGCGTGCTCTTCACGGCGTTCGAGCAGCTCCTGACCGCCAAGGTCGAGGGCGCGATCCGCAGCGGCGTCTATGATATCGGGCTGGAGACGCTGCAGGCCGAAAGCTTCGTCGTCACCGACGCCCAAGTGATCCACACCCATCCTGGCACCAGCGCGGAAACGCGGCTGCTCACCATCACCCGCCGGGAGCGCAATCGGCCGACGAGTCTCGCCGACGCGCTCGACCATCTTTCCGACCCGCGGGCGCGGCTCCTGGTCAACGGCCGATCCGGTCGCGCCGCCGTGCAGGTCCCCGCACCGTCGATGATGCTCGACGATGGCGAGATCGAGCGCCGCGTCTGCCTGATCCGGCCAATGGAGCAGCATTACGCGCCGCTGCGCATGATGGACGAAAGCCATTGGGAGGAAGCCGATCGTGCCGCCTTCGCCGCCGCGTGGTGGGCGGAGCTGAACGATGTGCCGGAGTTCTCCGACAGCACGATCCATATCGTCTCCGGACTGCTGCTTCCGATCTGGAAGCGCCTTCCGAACGAGTCGACCCGCGTCTACCGGCTCCAAACCGATGCCGGCGAGCGCATCATCGGTCGCCGCGTCTCGCCGGCCTGGGCGGCGAACGCCGTCACCATGGGTGCCCCGACGCTCACCCCCGAACAGGCCTTCACCGCACTGATGGACGGCACGACAATCCTAGATCTCGCCGAGGGCCTGCAACTTCGCCGGGCGCGCGTCATGAGCGCCAAGCGCCTGGAGCTGACCGGTTTCACCGAGGCGATGCGCGACCGTCTGCGGGCCTATGGCCTGTTCAGCGAGATCATCTCGTGGAAGCTCCGCTTTTTCGTGCCGGTCGACGCGACCGGGCCGATCGTCCTCACCAGGCTGCTCGACACCTTCCCCGTCGCGCGCATCTCCGAGCGGGAGGCCGCGTGATGGCACGTCAGGACGCTTCCGATCTTGCACACCGTCTCGGCCGGCAGGCCGAGGCGGTGTGCCGCCATTATCTCTCCAGTGGCCGCCGCGAAGGCGGCTACTGGCTGGTCGGCGACGCACGCAACACGCCCGGGCGCTCGATGTATGTCCGGCTCAAGGACACCCCCAAGGGTCCAGCCGGCAAATGGACCGACGCAGCGACCGGCGAACATGGCGATCTTCTCGACGTCATCCGCGAAACCTGTGGGCTGGTCGACTTCAAGGACGTCGCCGACGAGGCCCGGACCTTCCTCTCGATGCCGCCCCCCGAACCCGAACCTCGTGAGCACGAGCGGCAGAGCCCGGCGCCGCATGGGTCCCCTGAGGCGGCGCGCCGACTGATCCGCATGTCCCAGCCGATCTACGGCACGCTCGTGCAGGCGTATTTACGGGAACGCGGTATTACGGATTTACGCGGAACCGGGAACCTGCATTTCCACCCGCGCTGCTACTATCGGCCCGACGAGCATTCGCCGACCGAGACCTGGCCGTCGATGATCGCTGAAGTCACCGACCTCGGTGGCAAGATCACCGGGGCGCATCGCACTTGGCTCGATCCCCGCCGACGCGACAAGGCGCCGATCGACACGCCGAGGCGTGCATTGGGCGATCTTCTCGGCAACGCAGTTCGATTCGGCAGCGGTGGCGACGTGATGGCGGCCGGCGAAGGCATCGAAACCGTTCTGTCGCTCCGACAAGTCTTGCCCGACATGCCAATGCTTGCGGCGCTCTCTGCGGCACATCTCGCTGCCATCCTGTTCCCCGACACGCTGCGCCGTCTCTACATCGTCCGCGACAACGACCCGGCCGGTGACGGGGCGCGTGATGCGCTGATCGAACGGGCGAACGCGGCCGAGATCGAGGCGATTGTCATCTCGCCCGAGCTGGACGACTTCAACGAAGATCTTCGCACGCTCGGCCTGGATGCACTGCGCATGGATGCCCGGTTGCAGGTCGCGCCGCAGGACGTTGCCCGCTTCATGGCGTTGGCGGCATAGCCGGCAGGAGAACGGGCCTGCGGTTTCGCCGCCGCGCTCGGCGGATGCGTCAATCCATCGGAGGGGGACCGCGCCTCGGCCTTCGAGAGGGCGATCGGCCCACAAGCCGGCCAGCCGGGCAATGGCGGCGGCCGACTATTTTCCGGCGGCCCTGCGGGCCTTTCCATCGCGAGGCAAAATAGCCGGCCTTAGCCATCGAGCCCTGCGCTGCGCTCCGGGTGCCCGGCCGTCCGGCTGGTGGGCTTCGTCGCCATGAAGGCCGCGATGGTCGCGGTCCAACCGACGGAGCATCCCATGCGCGATCACGACGACTACGAACCGCACCACGAATCCTCACCCACCGACCATGTCCTCAACGAACTCCAGCTTCACGGCTATCGCCCCTTCGCAGACGAGCCCGACCAGCGACTTCTTCCCGACGGCAACCAGGTCGCTGGCGCTGTCGCCGACATCTTCGACGCCCTGATCGGCACCCTGGAGGACACGCGCCTCGAACCCGACCTCGACGATCTCCTCTGGTCGACCACCAACGTCTTCCACCGCGCCACCGACCGGATCGGCCGGGAACTGGACGACAACGAGCAGGCCCAGAAGCGGGCGCAGCGCGAACAGGACGGCAGCGAGGTGAAATCCGTCGAACTGGAGCGCTTGATCGCCGAGGGCATGACGCTGATCGAGCGCCAGAACGCCTTCGAGCTAATGCGCGACCAAGCCGCGGAACACTACGAGCGCCACGTCGGCAAGAGTTGGCTTCCGCGCAGCGGATCGAAGGTCAACCATCGCAATCTCACCTCGGCGATGATCGACAGCCGCGACTTCCTGATGGCGAAGAAGCGCGCAGACCAGGAGGTACTCCTGCCGCCGGGCCCGAAGATCGTCGTCACCGGCGGGCTCGACTTCGACGACCACCGGCTGATCTGGGCCAAGCTCGATCAGGTCCACGAGAAGCATCCCGACATGGTGCTGATTCACGGCAAATCGCAGAAGGGCGCCGAGAAGATCGCCTCGCTCTGGGCAAAGAACCGCAACGTCCCGCAGATCGGCTTCGCGCCCGACTGGACGAAGCACGGCCGGGCAGCACCCTTCAAGCGCAACGACGACATCCTGGAGATCGTGCCGAAGGGCGTGATGCACTTCCCGGGCACCGGCA
This sequence comes from Bradyrhizobium sp. CCGB01, assembly GCF_024199795.1. Classification (NCBI taxonomy): domain Bacteria; kingdom Pseudomonadati; phylum Pseudomonadota; class Alphaproteobacteria; order Hyphomicrobiales; family Nitrobacteraceae; genus Bradyrhizobium; species Bradyrhizobium sp. CCGB01. The sequence continues at coordinate 915,794 of NZ_JANADK010000001.1, read as the reverse complement.
TCCACGACAACCTCGCCGACAAGGCCAAGAAGCTCGGTATCCCAGTCTGGAAGTTCGGCGGCGCGTGAGCGCCGCCGACTTCAAACGACTGACCGCGATCTGTTATTGTCCGCAGAAACACTGAGTTTTTGCCGACAGGAGGCGCATCTGGACCTTGACCACATTCAACTCGGCGCGCGTGACGCGCCGCTGATCATCCCATGGCCATCGCCCGGGCTCCCCGGCGGAATGATCCAGTTCAGCGAGCCCGACGAATGGCGACGGTTCATCGTCGGCCTCGGCATCGACGCGCGCATACCCGACATCGTCCAGCTCAAATTCCGGCGCGCACAGGCGCTCTATCTGCTCGGCTGGATCGATCTCGACGTGCTGAAAGCCGGCGAGCTCGCCGCACTCATCGCCCTGGAGCTGACGGTGATGGATCGATATGGCGACAAGATTCCGAAGAAGAAGCGCTCCTTCGCCGCGCTGTTGAAGCATATGGTCGATGTCGATGGCCTCGACGACGCGCACATCCCGATGATCGTCCGCACCGGCGGCACCGCGATCGGATTCGTCACCGGCGCGTCGGAGCCGAGCCTAAGCCAGCGTCGCAACGGCATGGCCCATGGCGATCCGTTCGACGGTCTGCCGGTCGGCGGTCTGCTCGAACTGGTCCGCGACCTCATCAACTACGCCTACAGGGATTTCATCGCCAACGCTCCGGTCGGGCATCGTTCGGCTCTCCTTGCCTGATCGGGAACGTGACCGGCTCTCGTCGCCGAGCACCACCCCCGCTTTTCTGCGCTGATCCTTGGTCAGACTGATCGCTTCACGCCATCAACCCGTAAAGGGTCGGCTATGCGAGCATGCCGCCGCTGCGGCTTCGCCTGCGCGGTGATTGCAGCGCTCAGCCCAACACATCGGGCGCCTGTCAGCGGGGGATGGTCCTCCGCTCGAACAGGAGCCGGATCGATGTCCCTCAACGACGCCCACGCCTTCGCCTTCAGCCTCGCCACCACGCTGATGGCCGCCATCATCATCTTCCAGGCTGGCGACGGCACGCTGTCGGTCATGCCCGCCAGCGAATATGACGGCGACATCGTCGCCATCGTCCATGAGATCGACCCCTTCGCCCCTTGACCGGGGCGCCCTGGTCGCCCGAGCGGAAATCGCCGCCGATTTCCGCTCCCGGCACGCGCGCTCTTGCGCTATACTTCAGCGGCGCCGTGGTGGTGGTGGAAGGCGCGACCGTCAGACCTTGTCCATACGGAGACCACCGCCATGATCATCTTCGCAATACTTGCATCCCTCGCAGCGATAGGCCTGCTTTGCTGGCTGCTGTTCACGCTGGCCGTCTTCGCGCTGCCAGCGTTCGTCGGCGTGACCACGGGCGCCTGGGCGCACGGCATGGGCGCCGGCATCCCGGGCGCCATCCTGGTCGGCGCCGTCGCGGCGGCGATCACGCTCGCCGCCGGCCATCTGCTCATCACCTTCGTCCGGCCTATGTGGCTGAAGCTGATCGTGGCGGCTGCCTTCGTGGCGCCGGCGGCGATCGCCGGCTTCTATGCCACCCATGGCATCGTGAAGCACCTCATGCCGTCCGACGCGTGGCAGATCACCTTCTCCGTCATCGGCTCGGTCGCAGTCGGCATCACCGCCTTCGTGCGGGTCCCTGGAATGGCGGCGGCTCCGGCCCCGTCCAGCCGGGACCTTGCACGGGCCTGATCTTCGTCATCGCCGTCAGGAGGATCAGGGCAACCGTGGCCGTGGTCGTTCCCGTCGTCTGATGCCGGAACGATAGGCGGGTGCGACGCGGATCGACGCTGGTCCGGAAAGGCGGTTCTCGTTGGAGCGCTGTGAGAGCTGAGCCGTGTCTAGGCGTGCACTGGACATCGGTGCGGCGATCTCGGCGGTGGCGGTACGACGGCCGGATGCGGCAGCGTCGGCCTGGAAGGAGGAGACGAAGTCGGTGAGCATGCTGTGCCGCCGGTTGCCGTTGCGGGACGGCCGCCATCTTCTCCGTTACCGGACCGTGCCTCGACCGCTCCAAACGGCCTCTTCAATGGCCTGATCTGGCCGAAGACCGGCTGCGCCTCGATCGCCTATGACGCAACAGCCGCGTCAAACTTTCTTCCCCTGCCGGCTCAAGCCGTCATTCCTCGCGAGACAAGAAAGCCCTCCTTAGCTGTCAGGGCCCCTTCGGGGTGCGCCGTCGATCGCCTCCGGCCTGCCGATCGCCATCGAGGCCGCAATGGTGCGGGCTCGGGAACGGAAAACGGAGACTTACAATGGCGACCATCGGCACCTTCAAGAAGACCGGCTCGAACGAGTTCACCGGCGAAATCGTCACCCTCAGCGTCCAGGCCAAGAATGTGCGCATCGTTCCCGACCAGCGCTCCACCGGCGAGAACGCCCCCAGCCACAGGGTCTTGGTCGGCCGCGCCGAGATCGGCGCCGCCTGGTCCAAGCGCTCCAACGAGGGCCGCGACTATCTGGGCCTTAAGCTCGACGATCCGAGCTTCAACGCCCCGATCTACGCCAACCTCTTCGACGACGAAGGCGAAGACACCTTCTCGCTGATCTGGTCCCGCCCCAACGGGCGGCGCGGCGACTGAGGCCCCGCGCAAGGCCCCGGCCGGACTGGGCCGGGGCCTTCGGCTTCCACGGCGACCGAATCAGTTCGCGCCGCATGAATGCAAGTGAAGATCGCCGGGGGTGTTAGAGCTGGCGCCGGCGCCTTAGAACGACTATTATAGTCGTAGTTCTGGCGTGCGCGTAGGTCCGAGTGGGAGGTGATCATGCATGATCACCGCCCGACAATCGCGGGCCGCACGCGCGTTGCTGGGTTGGACACAGGAGACGCTCGCTGACCGGGCCCGGGTATCTTTGACCGCGCTGAAGCGCCTCGAGTCCGAAAGCGACCTCGAGGTCTATGAGAGCACGCGCGATGAAGTCCGGCGCGCGTTCGAGGGCGGCGGGATCGTCTTCCTGAACTCCGACCAGGGTGTGGGAGTGATGCTTGTCAACAGGAAGAGAGACGACTGACGCGTCGACGGGCAATCGCCCCGCTCCGCCGCCGTGTACACGGTCTGGCGATGGCCTCTGTTCTCAAAACAGCGTTAACAATCCCCTTCAAAATGGATACATCTATGAACGGGGGATACCGTGACCAAAGAAGACTTTCTGGACCAGCCGCCTGACGGCGCAGCGCTCACCGCCTATGACCAGGCGCATCTGAAGCTTTACCTGCGCCTTCTCGATGCTGACGCTGACGGTGCGGACTGGAAAGAAGTCGTCGAAGCGCTCTTCGGAATCTGTGCCAAAACCGATCCAGAGCGCGCCGCCCGCGTCCACACCGCTCATCTCTCCCGCGCCAAATGGATGACACAAAGCGGCTACAGCGAACTCCTGGGGCCCCGCCTCCACTGAGGTGATGCAGGACTTGCATCACGTTGATCCGACTTCGTTCTTCCCAACGATCACTCAACTTGGAATCGTCATCGCTTCACAACTCGCGTTGCGTAACATTTGCGCGGAGGCGGCGGAGGATGTCCGGGGAAGAAAAATGGCAGTCTGAGGCCGCCTATGACTATATCGACCAGCTTACGACGAGCGAACTTGCCTGGGAATTCCTACGGCGAAACCCGGATTACAGGAGGTCTTTTCAGGAATTGTTGTCCTCCGGGCGATTGAGCGACGAAACGGCGACGGCGTTTGCTCAGCAATGGGGGTTATGTTTTCGCAGCAGACCCACGCATCACGGGCCTCGCGCAGCCGATCTTCTGGACCCCGCAAACCGATCCGGCGGCGATCATCCTCCAAAGCGGGCCCGCCCTATCCGAAGGTTCTCATCTCACCGTTGACGATCTTCGGGCTCACGCTGTCCGAGACCGCGAAGCAGCGCTTCTGCGGTTGAACCTCCACGGAGAGCGGTTCGATGTCAGCCTCTCCGGTTCGATGGAAGGCGACTCGCTCGCCGCGGTGATCCCGCTCGACGAGATGACACCGGACCGCCTGACGGCGTTGGGCCGGTTCTGGTCGGCCGCGACAGGCCGAGCGGTGCCGGCGGACCCGCGCATGACGCCCCAGCGGCTTCAACGGGCGCGACAGATGCTACGCGCGGTTGACGCCCGCGAGACGGGCGCCACCTACCGGGCCATCGCCCGGTTTCTTTTCCCCCAACATGAGAACGACGCGACGTCGTGGGTTGGCAGCGCCATCCGCGAAACCACCATTCGCCTCACCCGCGACGGCATGAAGCTCGTTCGCGGCGGATACCGGGCGCTGCTGCGCCGTCCCCGACGCGAACGCTGACACCCACCCGGGTGTCGAATTTAGCTTCCTTACTTCGACATCGTCCGAGGCGCCGTCTTCGCGCCACCGTGCTCGCAACCCGCCGCTCGTTCGCAGCGGCCACCCGCGAGACCACGGAGGTTCGATCATGGCCGAAAAAGCCGCCAATCTACCGCCACGATACCTAAGAACGCAGGAGGCGGCCCGCTTCCTCGGCCTTTCCGAACGCACGCTCGAAAAGCATCGCACCTACGGCACGGGTCCGACCTATCGGAAGCTCGGCGGCCGCGTCGTCTATTCGGTCGACGACCTCCAGACCTGGGCGGATCGCGGTCTCGTCACTTCGACGTCCGATCCGCGCGGCGCGACCGTCCTTCCGGCAAAGCGCCAGGCGGCCGCGCCTACCGCTGCTGGCCGCTTCCCGCGCTGAGCTCCTCACGATGTCGGCGCGCCATCACCTCAGCGAACGCGAGCAGCTCGATCTCTTTCGGGCTCTGCCCGGCGATCTCGCACCCCGCGACGCTCAAGACCTGATGGCGTATCCCTTCTTCGCCCTCGGCAAGTCGAAGCGACTGGCGCCGATCAACTTCAAGGCCGGCTCCGTCGTCATCCGTGTGGAGGCCGTCCCCGAGCACGGCATGGCCACCATCTGGGACGCCGACGTGCTGATCTGGGCCGCGTCTCAGATCGTCGAGGCGCGTGACCACGGACTGCGCCCGTCGCGCCTTATGGCGACCACGCCCTACGAGATTCTGCAGTTCATAGGCCGCGGCGTCAGCTTGCGCGACTACGACCGATTGAAGGCCGCGCTCGACCGACTCCAGTCAACGACGGTCGCGACGTCGATCCGCCAGCCGACCGAGCGGCGGCTGCATCGCTTCTCCTGGATCAACGAGTGGAAGGAGCGCGCCGACGCTCGCGGCCGGCCGCTCGGGCTCGAATTGATCGTGCCGGACTGGTTCTACGCCGCGGTGCTCGACGACGCGCTCGTGCTGACGATCGACCGCGATTATTTCGGCCTGACGGGCGGTCTGGAGCGCTGGCTCTATCGCCTTGTGCGCAAGCACGGCGGCAAGCAGGAATTTGGCTGGAGCTTCGATTTCCCGCATCTCCACGCCAAATCCGGTAGCCTCTCGCCGCTCAAGCATTTCGCCTACGACCTGCGCGACATCGTCCGCCGGCAGCCGCTGCCAGGCTACCGCCTGACCATCGAGCAGTGCCTCGGCGGCCCCGAAATCCTGTCCTTCAAACCCATCGATCCGAACGCGTTCGGCATCCCCCGCCAGCGCCGCCGCTCGACCAAGCGCCCTGGGGATAAGCTGTGAATCGTCTCGTGCTATCAGGGACTGGACCCATCGTGCCATCGAGGACCCGATCCTCGTGCTATCGGGGACCGGAATCGCCGAATCCGCTCGCTAAATCAGCAGCTTGCAAGCCCTGTAACTTCTCTAACCTAGATTCCTTCGGAATCTTTCTAACGCGAACCGCATTTTCGCTGCGTGTGGATGAGTCCCCGATCGCCGGGAGACTGTCATGATCGTCGCGCTGCTCAACCAGAAGGGCGGCGTCGGCAAGACGACGATCGCGCTCCACCTTGCCGGCGAATGGGCAAAGCGCGGCCAGCGCGTCACCCTCATCGATGCGGACCCGCAGGGCTCGGCGCTCGACTGGTCGCAGCAGCGGGCGCGAGAAGGCCTGCCTCGGCTCTTCGGGGTGGTCGGCCTGGCACGTGACACCCTTCATCGCGAGGCGCCGGAGATCGCCCGCGACGTCGACCACGTCATTATCGACGGGCCGCCGCGCGTCGCCGGGCTGATGCGCTCGGCGCTGCTCGCCGCCGACCTGGTGCTTATCCCGGTGCAGCCTTCGCCCTTCGACGGCTGGGCGTCGGCCGAGATGCTGTCGCTGCTCGGCGAGGCCCGCATCTACCGGCCCCAGCTCGTCGCGCGCTTCATCCTCAATCGCTGCGCCGCGCGCACCGTAATCGCCCGCGAGACCGCCGAAACGCTGGCCGACCACGATCCGCCGCTGCTTGCCGCCACTGTCGGCCAGCGCGTCTCTTTCGCCGATACCGCGCAGACCGGGCGGCTTGTCGGTGAACTCGACAGCGACAGTGCCGCCGCACGCGAGATCGCCGCACTCGCGACCGAGATCGGGAGGATCGCGCCATGACCGCGCCACCTCCGAAGCGCGGCTTCGCCACCCGGCCGGGCGACGCGGAGACCTGGATCAGGGCCGCCGAAGCACCCGCACCGCGCGCGCCCAACGCCGACATCTACACAGCGCGGCTGACGATCGACGTCACCCAGGACCAGCGCGCACGGATCAAGATCGCCGCCTTCCAGCGCGGCGTCACCGTGGCCGACATGCTGCGCGAGCTGCTCGCGCGCGAATTTCCCGACAGCACTGGAGACGTGACATGACCGGCGCCGACGCCATCCATGCGCGCGCCGAGCTCATACCGGCCGCGCCGCCGCCTCACGACCTGACCGAAGTCGAGCTCACCTGGATCGAGAAGCGTGTGGAGAACTGGATCAGGTTCGGCCGCGAGGTCGGCGAACAGATCCTCGACCGCCGTCGCCGCGTGCTTCGCTTTGCGCCGGACAGCGTCTTCGGCTTCGTGCGTTGGGCGGCCAACGACTACGGGACCATCGCCTCGCATCTCGACGTGCTGCGCACGGTCCGCGCCGGCGAGCCGCAGCAGACCGTGCCCTTCGTGAGTCCCGGGGGCGACATTCTGCTCAAGGTCGAAGGCTGGCCAAGGGTCGAGCGCGTGCTGCAAATGATCGATGCGATCGAGGCGATCGGCATCCATCCCGGCGACGTCTCGCCCGATCATTGGCGGCACATCCACAACAGGATGAACACCGGCGAACAGCCGCGATCCTACACGACCCAGCAACACAAGGCCTTCCTTCTGCGTCGGAGGGCCGGATCATGAGCCGCTTCGGCTACGTCATGGTCACCTACGTCCTGACCATGGGCATGGCGACCGCCGCCTTCGTCGACTTCCCGAAGAAGCTTATCTGGAACGCCTCGGCAAGCACGCCGATCGGACTTTACAGCATCGCGCCGGCAGACCGCTTCGCGGTCACCGATCTCGTCGCCGTCCGCGCGCCCGAACCGCTCGCCGCCTTCATGGTCGAGCGCGGCTATATCGGCCGCGGCGTGCCCTTGATGAAGCGCGTCGCGGGCGTTCCCGGCCAACAGGTCTGCCGCCGCGATCACGCCATCACCGTCGACGGCGTGCCGATGGGCGATGCGCTCGACCTCGATCATCTCGGCCGCTCGCTGCCCGTTTGGCAGGGCTGCCGCCGCATCGCCGAGGGCGAGCTTTTCCTGATGAACTGGTCGGTCCGCGACAGCCTCGACGGTCGCTACTTCGGCCCGCTGCCGACCGCCGACGTGATCGGCCGGGCGACACCGCTCTGGACCGATGAGCACGGCGACGGCCGCTACGCATGGCGCGCGCCGACCCGCTGAACTGCCGCTTCCCCCCCCAACCGAAGGAGACGACCATGACCCAGATCGGCCAATTCACCCGCACCAAGTCCGGTTATTCCGGGCGGCTCACCGCGCTCGGCATCGACGCCGAACTCGCCTTCGTTCCGGCCGAGGCGTCGGAGGCCGAGAACGCGCCGGACTACCGTGTCCTGCTCGGCGGGGACGACGGCATCGAGATCGGCGCCGGCTGGAAGCATGTCGGCGAACGTGCCGGCGACTACGTCTCCGTGCAGCTCGACAGCCCGCTGTTCCCGCGTCCGCTGCGCGCCAACCTCTTCCACTCCGGCGACGACAGCACCTGGGGTCTGCACTGGTCGCGGCCCGCCAAGCCGCGCCCCAACACGCGCGACAGGGAGGACTGATCGGTGCGCGCCCCGCATCGATCGCAGCATCATCGGAGCGGCACGGACAAGTCGCGTGCCGCCTCCCGGCTGCTCCTCCTTCTCCTTTCCGGCCTGCCGATCGCCGCTTCGCCAATGTCGCCGGCGCAGGCTCAGACCGTGCCGCCGGTTCCGGCCGAGGCGAGCACCCAGCTCGCCGGCTTCGTGAGCGAGGCCTCGCAGCGGTTCGGCGTTCCGGTCGCCTGGATCCGCGCGCTCATGCGTATCGAAAGCGCCAACGACGCGCGCGCCGTCTCGCCCAGGGGCGCGATGGGTCTGATGCAGATCATGCCCGACACCTGGGCCTATCTGCGCGCCCGCTATCGCCTTGGCAGCGATCCGTTCGACCCCCGCGACAACATCGTCGCGGGCACGGCCTATATGCGCGAACTCTACGATCGCTACGGCGCACCGGGCTTTCTCGCGGCCTACAATGCGGGACCCGGACGGTACGACGACTACCTCGCGAATGGCCGCCCGTTGCCGGCCGAGACGCGCGCCTATGTCGCCCAGCTCACGCCCCTTGTCGGCGGCGAAGCGTCTCCGGCCATCGTCACTGTTGCTGCCGCCGATCCGCTGGCGTGGACGCGCGCACCGCTCTTCATCGGCGCCTCTGATCGCGGTCCGGGCGCAGGTCCGGTGCAGGCCGATGCGCGGGCGCGTGACGGCGACACCGCGGCGACACCGCGTGATGCGGCGGCCGATGCGAACCCGACCGGCGGCCTGTTCGTCTCCCGCCGGGAGCCTGCAGGCCCGCGATGACTGTCTCACCCGTCCATCGCAGCGTGGCGAACCCCGGCGCAGAGTGGAGGGCGTTGGGAGGGAGGACCGCAAACACAACCGCACGATGGCAGGATAAAAGGGCGCGATGTGCGCCTTGGTTCGGTTGTGTTTTTTCAAGGACTTATGCCGCGATTTCGCGAGGTGCGCCTGATCGACGCAGGCTGCGCGCCGGCGCTTTCATCAACAAAATCATCGGCTTCGCGCGATGTGCGAGGCCTCAGCCGTGACCGACGAGAACGAATTCCGAATCCGGCCCGGCCGCATCCGTTCGACCAGCGCACAGCGGGCACGGCCCTTCATTGCTCAGGCGTTGGCCGCCGCCCAACGGGCCGGCGGCAGCGTCTCCCGGCAAGGGAAGATTGGGTCCGGCGCGCGGTCCCGGTTCGGGCGCGGCCAGCGCGCCTCGATCCAGGCGAACCGCTTGATCACGGCGCGCTCGCGCGGCGCGGTCATCAAGGCGCGTGTGGTCCGCCATGGCGGCCGCAACGCGCCGCTCGCGACCCATCTCAACTATCTTCGCCGCGACGGCGTCACGCGTGACGGCGAGAAGGCGCGACTATTCGGCCCCGGCGGCGACGATGTCGACGCCAAGGATTTTGCCGAGCGCGCCGAGGGCGACCGCCACCATTTCCGTTTCATCGTCAGCCCGGACGACGCGGTGGAGATGTCCGACCTCAAGGGCTTCGCCCGCGAGCTGGTCGGCCAGATGGAGAAGGACCTCGGCACGCGGCTCGAATGGGTGGCAGTCGATCACTGGAACACCCAGCATCCGCATGTCCACGTGATCGTCCGCGGCGTGCGCGACGACGGCCAGGACCTGGTTATCTCGCGCGACTATATAAAGGAGGGCATGCGCGACCGGGCGCGCGACCTCATCACCCGCGAGCTGGGGCCGCGCACCGATCAGGAGATCCGGCGCACCCTCGAACGCCAGATCGATGCCGATCGCTGGACCAACCTCGATCGCCAGCTCGCCCGCGACGCCTATCGCACCGGCGTCATCGATCTCGCCCCGCAGGCCGATCGGCAGCCCGACGAGTTCCACGCGCTCAAGGTCGGGCGGCTGCGCAAGCTGGAAGGGCTCGGACTCGCCGACGAGATCGGCCCCGGCCAGTGGACGATCTCGGAGAAGGCCGAGGCGACCCTGCGCGAGCTGGGCGAGCGCGGCGACATCATCAAGCGCATCCATCATGGGCTCACCGAACGCGGGATCGCGCGCGGCGCCGGCAGCTACGTGCTCGCCTCCGAGAGCCTCGACGATCCCGTCGTCGGCCGCCTGGTCGCGCGCGGCCTCGACGACGAGCTGAAGGGCACGGCCTTCGCGGTGGTCGACGGCGTCGACGGGCGCACCCATCACATCAAACTGCCGGACCTCGACGCGGCCGGCGACAGCGCGCCGGGCTCGATCGTCGAGCTGCGCAAGTTCGACGACGCGCGCGGCGAACGGCGCGTCGCGCTCGCAGTGCGCTCCGACCTCGACATCGAGCGGCAGGTCACCGCGACCGGCGCGACCTGGCTCGACCGGCAGGCCATCGCCCGCGAGCCCGTAGCGCTCGGCGGCGGCTTCGGCGCCGAGGTCCGCAACGCCATGGATCGACGCGCCGACCATCTCGTCGGCCAGGGCCTTGCCGAGCGTCAGAAACGCGGCATCAGCTTCCAGTCCGGCCTGATCGACACGCTGCGCCATCGCGAGCTGGACGCGACCGCCACGCGGATCGCCGCCGAGACGGGGCGCGCCCAGGTCAAGACCGAAGCAGGCGAGTACGTCACCGGCACCTACCAGCGGCGCCTCACGCTTGCGACCGGCCGCTTCGCGATGATCGACGACGGGCTCGGCTTCAGCCTCGTGCCCTGGACGCCGTCACTCGAAAAGCAGCTCGGCCGCCGCGTCTCGGGCGTCGCCCGCGGCGACGGCGGCATCGACTGGAGCTTCGGCCGCAAGCGGGGGCTCGGCCTGTGACCACCCACCAACCGAAGGGACCCCCGCCATGTCCGCCACCAAGATTCTCTGGGGCCAGATCCTCGTTGTCTTCGCGATCGTCCTGCTGACGACCTGGGCCGCCACGCAATGGACGGCCTGGAAGCTTGGCTTCCAGCCGCAGCTCGGCCCCGCCTGGTTCATGCTCGGCGACTGGCCCGTCTACTATCCGTGGTCCTTCTTCCCGTGGTGGTATTTTTATGATGCGTATGCACCGCCGATCTTCGTCGAGGGCGCCTATATCGCCGCGTCCGGAGGGTTCATCTCGATCGCGGTGGCGATCGGCATGTCGGTCTGGCGGGCGCGCGAGGCGAAGAACGCCGAGACCTTCGGCTCGGCCCGTTGGGCCCGCGCCGACGAGGTGCGCGGCACCGGCCTGCTCGGCGAGGATGGCGTGGTGCTCGGCAAGTTCGATCACGCCTATCTGCGCCATGACGGCCCCGAGCATGTGCTGTGCTTCGCGCCGACCAGATCGGGCAAGGGCGTCGGCCTTGTGGTGCCATCGCTTCTGACCTGGCCGGGCTCGGCCATCGTCCACGACATCAAGGGCGAGAACTGGACGCTCACCGCCGGCTTCCGCGCTCGCCACGGCCGCGTGCTGCTGTTCGACCCGACAAACGCGAAGTCGGCAGCCTATAACCCGCTGCTCGAGGTACGCCGCGGCGAATGGGAAGTCCGCGACGTCCAGAACATCGCCGACATCCTGGTCGACCCGGAAGGCAGCCTCGAAAAGCGGAACCACTGGGAAAAGACCAGCCACGCGCTGCTGGTCGGGGCGATTCTGCACGTCCTCTATGCCGAGGAGGACAAGACGCTCGCCGGCGTCGCCGCCTTCCTCTCCGATCCGAAGCGCCCGATCGAGTCGACCTTGGCGGCGATGATGAAGACCGCGCATCTCGGCGGGGCCGGGCCGCACCCGGTCATCGCGTCGGCGGCCCGTGAGTTGCTCAACAAATCCGACAATGAGCGGTCGGGCGTGCTCTCGACCGCCATGTCGTTCCTCGGACTTTACCGCGATCCCGTTGTGGCGGAGGTGACGCGCCGCTGCGACTGGCGCATCGCCGACATCGTCGGGGCTCGGCATCCGACCAGCCTCTACCTCGTCGTGCCGCCGTCCGACATCGCCCGGACAAAACCGCTCATCCGGCTGATCCTGAACCAGATCGGCCGACGCCTGACCGAGGACCTGCACGCCAAGGGCAACCGGCATCGGCTGCTGCTCATGCTCGACGAATTCCCCGCGCTCGGCCGGCTCGACTTCTTTGAATCCGCATTGGCCTTCATGGCGGGATACGGGCTGAAGAGCTTCCTGATCGCGCAGTCGCTGAATCAGATCGAGAAGGCATATGGCCCGAACAACTCGATCCTCGACAACTGCCACGTCCGCGTCAGCTTCGCGACCAACGACGAACGGACCGCAAAGAGGGTCAGCGACGCGCTCGGCACTGCCACCGAGATGCGCGCCATGCGCAACTATGCCGGCCATCGGTTGAGCCCGTGGCTGGGTCACCTGATGGTGTCGCGCTCGGAGACGGCCAGGCCGCTGCTCACGCCCGGCGAGGTGATGCAGCTCCCGCCCGCAGACGAGATCGTCATGGTCGCCGGCACCCCGCCGATCCGGGCGAAGAAGGCGCGCTATTTCGAGGACCGGCGGTTCAAGGAACGGATCGTCGCGCCCCCGACAATCGCCAAGTCGACCACGCCGGCCACGGACGACTGGAGCCGGTTGCCGGTTCCGGCCCGCCCAGCCGCCGCGCTGACCGGCGGCGTCAACGCGCCCGAGGGCGGCGACGAAGATCCGACCGGCTCCGAACGTCGCCATCAGCCCGAGCTGAACCGCGCCGCGCTGGTCGAGAAGAAGGCTCCGATCGAGAACGAGTTCGAGGTCGGGCTCGATGACGACGCCGATGAGGACACCGCGCAGATCAGTCGCGCCAACCAGGTGATGCAGGGCGTCGCTCGTCAGGTCTCGCTCGACCCGAACGACGGCATGGAGCTGTGAGACTTTCATGGCCAATCCGTCGAAGAAACAGCGCCTGTCCGTCTACCTCGAACCCGACGTGATGAAGGCGCTCGCGGCCCATGCCGCCCGCCGCGACCAATCGCGCTCACTGGTCGCCGAGGCCGCGATCGCGTCCTTTCTGTCGCCGGACGCGGCCGAACGGCAGGAGGCGGCGACAACCAAACGCCTCGACCAGCTCGACCGGCGCATGACGCGCATCGAGCGAGACCTCGGGATCTCGGTCGAGATGCTCGCCGTCTTCGTGCGCTTCTGGCTGACCACCAATCCGCCGCTGCCCGAGCCGGCGCAGGCCGCGGCCCGGGCCCAGGCTGGCGAGCGCTACGACGCCTTCGTCGCCGCGCTCGGCCGCCGGCTCGCCAAGGGGCCGAAGCTGCGCCAGGAGATTTCCGAAGACATCGAGGCCGTGGGCGACGCGCAATAAGCACCGATTGCGACAACTCAAGTATTCGTCGATTCCGCCGAACGCCTGTCTTTGTACGCCACAGTACGACAAGCAAAACAAGCTGTTGCCGAGGGCCGATTTCCGGCTCCTTTAATCATCCCCGATCCAGGGACGGCCCGACGCGGTCCCACAAAGAACGGGGACGACGTGGCTGCTTCTTCCGAGAAATCTGAGGCGATACTTCGCGGGGCGCGCATGCTGCGGACCGCACTCGGCCCTGCAATCGCCGGTTTCCTCGGAGACGCCAGCGTTGTCGAGGTGATGCTCAACCCCGACGGCCGTCTCTGGATCGACCGGCTCTCGGAGGGGTTGTCCGACACGGGCGAACGGCTCTCGGCCGCCGATGGCGAGCGCATCGTGCGCGTGGTCGCGCACCATGTCGGCGCCGAAGTTCACGCCGGCAATCCTCGCGTCTCGGCCGAGCTGCCGGAAACGGGCGAGCGGTTCGAAGGCCTGCTGCCGCCGGTGGTGGCGGCGCCGGCTTTCGCGATCCGGAAACCGGCCGTCGCCGTCTTCACGCTGCAGGACTACGTCGCGACCGGCACCATGACGGCCGAGCAAGCCGAGGTGCTGCGCCAGGCCGTCGTCGATCGGCGCAACATCCTGGTCGCAGGCGGCACGAGCACCGGCAAGACGACGCTGACCAATGCGCTGCTCGCCGAGGTTTCGAAGACCTCCGACCGCGTCGTGCTGATCGAGGACACCCGCGAACTGCAATGCGCCGCGCCGAACCTGGTCGCCATGCGGACCAAGGACGGGGTCGCCACGCTCTCCGATCTCGTCCGGTCCTCGCTCCGCCTGCGCCCCGATCGCATTCCGATCGGCGAGGTGCGCGGCGCCGAGGCGCTCGATCTCCTCAAGGCCTGGGGCACCGGCCATCCCGGCGGGATCGGCACGATCCACGCTGGCACGGCGCTCGGTGCGCTGCGCCGCCTTGAGCAGCTCATCCAGGAAGCCGTCGTCACCGTCCCGCGCGCGCTGATCGCCGAGACGATCGATCTCGTCGCCGTGCTCTCGGGCCGCGGCTCCACCCGACGCCTGGCCGAGCTCGGCCGCGTCGAGGGTCTCAACCCCGACGGCGATTACCGCGTCCGCCCCGCCACCCAGCCCTCTGAAGGAGACCCCGCATGGTCCGTCGTGCCCTGCATTTCCGTCGCCACATCGCGACTACCGCATCCGTCCTGATGGTTAGCTTGATGCTGGCTCCGGCCGCCCACGCCTCCGGCTCTTCGATGCCGTGGGAGCAGCCGCTCAATCAGATCCTTCAGTCGATCGAAGGCCCGGTCGCCAAGATCATCGCGGTGATCATCATCATCGTCACAGGCCTGACGCTGGCCTTCGGCGACACATCGGGCGGTTTCCGCCGGCTCATCCAGATCGTCTTCGGACTCTCGATCGCCTTCGCGGCTTCGAGCTTCTTCCTGTCCTTCTTCTCGTTCGGCGGCGGGGCGCTCGTCTGATGGCGGGCCTGGTCGAGAGCGGCGGCGATGTCCCCGGCTACAGCGTCCCGGTCCACCGCGCGCTCACCGAGCACATCCTGCTCGGCGGCGCGCCGAGGAGCATCGCCATCCTCAACGGTACGCTCGCTGCCGCTCTCGGTCTCGGCCTTCGTCTTTGGCTGGTCGGCCTCGGTCTCTGGGCAATCGGTCACTTCGCCGCCGTCTGGGCGGCCAAGCGCGACCCGCAATTCGTCGACGTCGGGCGCCGGCACCTTCGCATTCCCGGTCACCTGAACGTCTGAGGCGCGCCCATGATGAACCTCGCCGAATACCGCCGGACCTCAACCCGGCTCGCGGATTTCCTGCCCTGGGCGGCGTTGGTCGCGCCCGGCGTCGTTCTCAACAAGGACGGCAGCCTCCAGCGCAGCGCTCGCTTCCGAGGCCCCGATCTCGATTCCGCTGTGCAGGCCGAGCTGATCGCCGTCGCCGGCCGCCTCAACAGCGCCTTCCGCCGCCTCGGTAGCGGCTGGGCGATCTTCGTCGAAGCGCAGCGCCACCCGGTCGGCGCGTATCCGGCGAGCCGGTTTCCCGATCCCGCCTCGGCGATGGTCGATGCCGAGCGCAAGGCCGACTTCGAGGAAGACGCCGCGCACTACGAGTCGAGTTACTTCCTGACCTTTGCCTTCCTGCCTCCTGCCGAGGACGCCGCGCGCGCCGAAAGCTGGCTCTACGAGGGCAAGGCCGAACGCGGCGTCGACGCCTGGGAGGCGCTGCGCAGCTTCGTCGATCGCACCGACCGCATCCTGCAACTCGTCGAAGCCTTCATGCCGGAGTGCGGGTGGCTGGATGACGCCGAGACGCTGACCTATCTGCACTCGACAGTCTCGACGAAGCGCTATCGCGTGCGCGTTCCCGAAACGCCGATGTATCTCGACGCGCTGGTCGCCGATCAGCCGCTTACGGGCGGCCTCGAACCGCAACTTGCCGATGCTCACTTGCGCATCCTGACTGTCGTCGGTTTTCCGACAGCGACGACGCCCGGCATCCTCGACGATCTGAACGGGCTCGCCTTTCCGTATCGTTGGGCGACGCGCGCGATTCTGCTCGACAAGACCGACGCCACCAAGCTGCTCACCAAGATCCGGCGGCAGTGGTTCTCCAAGCGCAAGTCGATCGCCGCGATCCTCAAGGAGGTGATGACCAACGAGGCGAGCGCTCTGGTCGACACCGACGCCGCCAACAAGGCGGCCGACGCCGACCTCGCGCTGCAGGAACTAGGCGCCGACTATGCCGGACAGGCTTACGTCACAGCGACGATCGCAGTCTGGGATAACGATCCCCGCGTCGCGGCGGAGAAGCTCCGCCTCGTTGAGAAGGTGATCCAGGGCCGCGACTTCACCGCGATGCCCGAAACAATCAACGCGGCTGACGCTTGGCTCGGTTCGCTGCCCGGCCACGTCTACGCCAATGTGCGTCAGCCGCCGATCTCGACGCTCAATCTCGCCCACATGATCCCCCTAAGCGCCGTGTGGGCGGGGCCGGAACGGGATGAGCACTTTGGTGCGCCCCCCTTGCTGTACGGCAAGACCGAAGGGTCCACCCCGTTCCGGTTCTCCATCCATGTCGGCGACGTCGGCCACACGCTGGTGGTCGGTCCGACCGGCGCCGGCAAGTCGGTGCTGCTGGCGCTGATGGCGCTACAGTTCCGCCGCTACGCCCAAGCCCAGGTCTTTGCCTTCGACTTCGGCGGCTCGATCCGCGCCGCCGCCATCGCCATGGGCGGCGACTGGCACGATCTCGGCGGCGGCCTGACCGAGGGCTCGGCCGACAGCGTCGCGCTGCAGCCGCTGGCGCGAATTGACGAGGCGGCCGAGCGTGCCTGGGCCGCCGACTGGATCGTCGCGATCCTGATGCGCGAAAGCATTCAGGTCACGCCCGAGGTCAAGGAGCTGATCTGGACGGCGCTGTCGTCGCTGGCGAGCGCGCCGATCGGCGAGCGCACCCTGACGGGCCTAGCGGTGCTGCTGCAGTCGAACGACCTGAAGCAGGCGCTGCGGCCTTACTGCGTCGGCGGCCCCTATGGCCGATTGCTCGATGCCGAGAGCGAGAATCTCGGCGTCGCAACCGTCCAAGTCTTCGAAACGGAGGGGCTGATCGGGACGGCCGCGGCGCCTGCGGTGCTGGCCTATCTCTTCCATCGCATCGAGGACCGGCTGAACGGTGAGCCGACGCTGATCATCGTCGACGAAGGCTGGCTCGCCCTCGACGACGAGGGTTTTGCCGGTCAGCTCCGCGAATGGCTGAAGACGCTGCGCAAGAAGAACGCCAGCGTTGTCTTCGCCACGCAGTCGCTCTCCGACATCGACGGCTCGGCTATCGCGCCGGCCATCATCGAAAGCTGCCAGACGCGGCTGCTGTTGCCCAACGAGCGGGCGATCGAGCCCCAGATTACGACGATCTACCGACGCTTCGGCCTGAACGACCGCCAGATCGAAATCCTCGCGCGCGCCATGCCGAAGCGCGACTATTACTGCCAGTCGCGTCGGGGCAACCGGCTCTTCGAGCTCGGCCTGTCGGACGTCGCGCTGGCGCTCTGCGCCGCCTCCTCCAAGACCGACCAGGCGGCCATCGACCGCATCGTCTCCGAGCACGGACGCGAGGGCTTCCTCGCCGCCTGGCTGCGCCATCGCGGCATCTATTGGGCCGCGGATCTCATCCCCAACCTCACCAACCTGGAGAGTCAGCCATGAAACTGCGTGTCCCCCGCGCGGCCCTCGCCGCCGCCATCCTTGCCGCACCGTTGTCGGTGTCGCCGATGATGATCGACCCGGCCTCGGCCCAATGGATCGTCTACGATCCCACCAATTACGCCCAGAACGTCTTGCAGGCCGCTCGGGCGCTACAGCAGATCAACAACCAGATCACCTCGCTGCAGAACCAAGCGCAGTCCCTGATCAATCAGGCGCGCAACCTCGCGAGCCTGCCGTATTCCTCGCTCCAGCAGCTTCAGCAGTCGGTCCAGCGGACCCAGCAGCTCCTCCAGCAGGCCCAGGGCATCGCCTATAACGTCCAGAACATCGATCAGGCGTTCCGCGCGAACTATGGCGCTGGCAGCGCCTCGATGTCCGCCTCCGACCAGCAGCTCGTCGCCCAGGCCAAGGAGCGCTGGAACAACACCGTCACCGGCCTGCAGGACGCCATGCGCGTCCAGGCCGGCGTCGTCGGCAACATCGACACCAACCGCACGCAGATGTCGGCGCTCGTCGGCCAAAGCCAGGGCGCGACCGGCGCGCTGCAGGCGACGCAGGCCGGCAACCAGCTCCTGGCCTTGCAGGCTCAGCAGCTCGCCGATCTCACCGCCGTCGTCTCTGCCAACGGCCGGGCGCAAGCGCTCGCCGAGGCGGAGCGGTCCGCCGCCGCCGAACAGGGCCGCGAGCAGCGCCGGCGCTTCCTGACGCCGGGCGTCGGCTACCAGCCGGGCAACGCGCAGATGTTCCCGGGCAGCAACTGAGGGCGCGGCGATGGACGGAAAGATTCTCGCGCGGATCGGCGCCATCGGCTTCGTCACCTTTGCGATCACGGCGACGGCCATCGGACTCTCTCGCAAGGACGAACCGCCGCTCTATCGCAGCGTCGCAGCAGCGACCGAGACGAGCGCCGATCCGCTCAAGACCGAGCTGCGGCGCTGCCAGCAGCTCGGAGAAGCCGGCACCCGCGAACCCGCCTGCCTTCAGGCCTGGGCGGACAATCGCGACCACTTCCTGAAGCCTTCGCAGGCCTTGGAGCGCAGCCCGCGCCGCAGGCGCCAGGGCTGCAGGACCAGCCGCAGAACCCGCCAGCCGCGCGCGATCCGATGATCACCGGCCCCGCGCCGACGACAGACTCTCACGCGAACGAGGCACGTTGAACCATGGGCGGCACGGGCGTCATCGACCATTTCCTGGAGGTCTTCACCCGCTACATCGATAGCGGCTTCGGCCTTCTCAGCGGCGAAGTGGCCTTCATCGCCACCACCCTGATCGTGATCGACGTGACGCTCGCCTCGCTGTTTTGGAGCTGGGGCGCCGATGACGACATCATGGCGCGCCTGGTCAAGAAGACCCTGTTCGTCGGCGTGTTCGCCTACTTGATCGGCAACTGGAACAACCTCGCGCGCATCATCTTCGAGAGCTTCGCGGGGCTCGGGCTGAAGGCGTCGGGCACCGGCTTCACCGTCGCCGACATGATGCGACCGGGCCGTGTCGCGCAGACGGGTCTCGACGCCGGACGCCCGCTGCTCGATTCCATATCCGATCTGATGGGTTACTGGAGTTTCTTCGAGAACTTCATTCAGATCGCGGTGATGCTGCTCGCCTGGGCGCTCGTGCTGCTAGCCTTCTTCATTCTGGCGATCCAGCTTTTCGTGACGCTGATCGAGTTCAAGCTGACGACGCTCGCGGGCTTCGTGCTGATCCCGTTCGGCCTCTTCGGCAAGAGCGCCTTCATGGCCGAGCGCGTGCTCGGAAATGTCATTTCCTCCGGCATCAAGGTCCTGGTGCTCGGCGTCATCATCGGTATCGGATCGAGCCTGTTCTCCGAATTCACCGCCGGCTTCGGCGGGCGGACGCCGACGATCGACGAGGCCATGGCTATCGTGCTCGCGGCGCTGACGCTGCTTGGCCTCGGCATCTTCGGTCCGGGCATCGCCAACGGCCTCGTCTCCGGCGGTCCGCAGCTTGGCGCGGGTGCCGCCGTCGGCACCGGCCTTGCGGCAGGCGGCATGGTCGCTGCCGGCGCCGCCACGGTCGGCGCCGTCGCCTCGGGCGGAGCGGCGCTGGCCGGCGGCGCGGCCGCCGCAGCGCGTGGTGGCGCGGCCCTCGCTGGCGGCGCATCGACCGCCTACAGCCTCGGTGCCGCCGGGCAGACGGGCGCCTCCGGTGTCGCCGGCGGCTTGGGCGGCGTCGCCCGGGCCGCTGGCTCGGCCGCCACGTCACCGCTGCGCCGTGCCGCCGAGCGATCGGGCGAAAGCATGCGCTCCAGTTTCGCCAGCGGCGCGCGCGCGGCGTTCGAGGCGACCGGCGGTTCCTCTACTATGGGCACTGTCGGCGAGGCGGCCAATGACGCGGCCCCGAGCCCGTCCGGTGGCGGGGATCAGCCGCCCGCCTGGGCCCGCCGCATGAAGCGCTCTCAACAAATGAGCCACGCCGTGTCGACCACGGCCCATGCCGTGCGCGGCGGCGACAGCCATGGCGGCGGCTCCTCCATCAATCTCTCTGAAGGCGACCGCTGATGTTTCGACGACCCTCCACGCACTACGGAAAAGCCCCCGAACCCGAAACGCCGTATCAGCGCTCCGCCCAGGTCTGGGACGACCGCATCGGCTCGGCCCGCGTCCAGGCGCGCAACTGGCGCTATATGGCGTTCGGATCGCTTTTCCTGTCGGCGGGGTTCGCGGCGGCGCTCGTCTGGCAGTCCGCCCGCGGGACCGTGGTGCCGTGGGTGGTCCAGACCGACAGGCTCGGCCAGGCGCAGGCGATCGCACCGGCGACCGCCGACTATCAGCCGACCGACCCGCAGATCGCCTTCCATCTCGCGCGCTTCATCGAGCAGGTCCGTTCGATCCCGGCTGACGCCATCATCGTCCGCCAGAACTGGCTGCGCGCCTACGACTTCACGACCGACCGCGGCGCGGCGGCGCTCAACGACTATGCCCGCGCCAACGATCCCTTCACCAAGGTCGGTCGCCAGCAGATCGCCGTCGACGTCTCGAGCGTGATCCGCGCGTCTCCCGACAGCTTCCGTGTCGCCTGGAGCGAGCGCCGCTACGAGAACGGCCAGCTCGCCGAAACGACCCGGTGGACGGCGATCCTCACCATCGTGGTCCAGATTCCGCGCAACGCCGACCGGCTGCGCGCCAATCCGCTGGGGATCTATGTCAACGCAATTTCTTGGTCACGGGAGCTGGGGCAATGAACCTGCCGATTTTCCGTAAAGCGGGAGGGCCGGCTTTACGCATTCACACATTCGCGGTTTTCCTCCTTTCCGCCACGGCGCTCGCCGGCTGCGCGACAACGCAGAAGCCGCCGGAGATCAGCTACGACGACGCGCCGGCAGCGGTACAGACCGTCGATCCGCCTGCGCCGGTTCAGGTGGTCGAGTTGCCGAGACCTCTTCCGCTGCCCGGACAGATGAAGCCGGTCGAGCAATCGCGGCGAACGCCCGAGCCGATCGATCCCACGGCGCGGGTCAACCAGGCCAATGCCGCCGCCCGCATTCAGCCGGTGCGCGACGGCTTCATCAACTCGATGCAGGTCTATCCCTTTACGCATGGGGCGCTCTATCAGGTCTACACAGCCGTCGGGCAGATCACCGACATCGCGCTCCAGCCTGGCGAGCAGCTCGTCGGCTCCGGGCCGGTGGCTGCCGGCGACACGGTACGCTGGATTGTTGGCGACACGCAGAGCGGTTCCGGCGCCGCTAGCCAAGTCCACATTCTGGTGAAGCCGACGCGCGCCGACATGATGACCAATCTCGTCATCAACACCAATCTGCGCACCTACCACATGGAGCTGCGCTCGACCGAGCGCACCTATATGGCCTCGGTGTCCTGGCAGTATCCGCAGGACCAGCTCATCGCGCTCCGCCGCCATAACGCCGAGGCGCAAGCGACCCAGCCGGTGGCGACGGGCGTCGATCTTTCGCGCATCAACTTCCGCTACGAGGTGACGGGCGACCGGGCGGCGTGGCGGCCTTTGCGCGCCTATGACGACGGCCGGCAGGTCTTCATCGAGTTTCCGAGAGGCATCGGCCAAGGCGAGATGCCGCCGCTATTCGTCGTCGGCGCCGAGGGCAACACCTCCGAACTCGTGAATTACCGGGTGCGAAACAACTACATGATCGTCGACCGGCTCTTTGCGGCAGCCGAGCTCCGCTTCGGCTCGGGCGGCAACCAGAAGCGCGTCCGGATCA
This sequence comes from Bradyrhizobium sp. CCGB01, assembly GCF_024199795.1. Lineage (NCBI taxonomy): Bacteria > Pseudomonadati > Pseudomonadota > Alphaproteobacteria > Hyphomicrobiales > Nitrobacteraceae > Bradyrhizobium > Bradyrhizobium sp. CCGB01. Next base: position 894,022 of record NZ_JANADK010000001.1, on the reverse strand, counting down.
CCCGCACCGACGGGAGGCCCGCGTCGTGAGCGAAGACCGGAACGAGGAAGGGGAATCCGGCGCGCCGCTCACGGGCTCGGCGCCGGAGGCGGCGGCGCCGATGCGGCTGCGCGCAGACGCGCCGCGCGTCACGCGGCTGTCGCGCAAGGTGCTGGCCGGACTCGGCCTGGTCGCGAGCCTCGGTCTTGGCGGCGCGCTCGTCTATGCGCTCCAGACCCGCAATGGTGGTCGGCCACCCGAGGAACTCTATTCGACCGACAATCGGTCGACGGCGGACGGTCTTCAGGGTCTACCACGGGACTATACCGGCGTGCCCCAGCTTGGTCCGCCGCTGCCTGGCGACCTAGGTCGGCCGATCGTCAGCGCCCAGAACCGCGGCCAGCCGGTGCCGGCGCCCGGCGTGGCCCAGCCGCAGCCGGGCCTCAGCGCCGAGGAACAACGCCGCCTTCAGGAGATCGAGACGGCACGCACCAGCCGGTTGTTTGCAGCATCGGAAGCGCGCAACGCCGCGCCGGCCGCGACGACCACGCCGACCCTGGCGCAGCCCGACCTCACGAGCCTTGGGCTCGCGCCGCCGCCGGCAACGCCCTCGGCGCAGGAGCGGCAACAGGCCTTCCTCAACGCTCCGGTCGACCGGCGGACGGTCGCGGCGGATCGCGTCGCAGCGCCGGCATCGCCGAACATTCTCCAGGCGGGCGCGGTGATCTCGGCGGCGCTGATCACCGGCATCCGCTCGGACCTGCCTGGCCAGATCACCGCCCAGGTCACGGAGAACATCTACGACAGCCCAACCGGCCGCATCCTCCTCATCCCCCAAGGTACGCGTGTCGTCGGCCAGTACGACAACAACGTCCAGTTCGGTCAAAGCCGCGTGCTGCTGGTCTGGAACCGCCTGATCTTCCCGAATGGGCGGAGCATCGTCCTGGAACGGCAGCCGGGCGCCGACCCCGAAGGCTATGCCGGCCTGCAGGACGGCATCGATTATCATTGGTGGGATCTCGCCAAAGCGGCCGGCCTCTCGACGCTGCTCAGCGTCGGCGCAGAGCTTGCCACCAATGATGACGACCGGCTCATCCAGGCGATCCGCAATGGCGGTCAGGACACCATCAACGATGCCGGCCAACAGATCATCCGCCGCCAACTCAACATCGCCCCCACGCTGACGATCCGCCCGGGCTTCCCCGTGCGCGTGATCGTCACGCGCGACCTGATCCTCGAACCCTACGGAGCATGACGTGACCAAGCTCAAGCTCAGCGCTATTGTCGATGACAAGCCCGTCAAAATCTCGGTGGAACTCCCCGCTAATTTACACCGAGATCTTGTCGCATACGGCGAGGCGCTGGCTGAGGAAAGCGGGACAGCCGTGATAGAGTCAGGCCGACTGATCGTCCCTATGCTGGAGCGATTTATAGCAACCGATCGAGGTTTCGCCAAATATAGGCGTCAATACAGCACCCCTAGAAGGACCTCGGATTAGCGGCATTACGATCTTCCGGCACGGCTTATAGCCGGGCTAGGCCCTCGCAAATTTCCAAACGCAAAGCGGCGGCGAGCCACGACTCGTAAGCGGCCAGCGTCCACCGGCGCTCGACCACCAAGAGCCTGTGGATCTCTCTGCTCGTCAACATCCACACGAGGTCTGTGCGTTATCGAGAAGCGCCAGGAATATGCCACGTTTGGACTTGAACCGGGCATAGATCGTGGGTCCGGCCACGCCCGGATTCCACGCGACGGCCTCGGTTGCCGCGCCGTCGAATCCTTTCTCTGAAGAGGAAGGGAGGCATGGATTCGGCTCTGCGTCTCGGTGGCCTGCTGCTCTCGTGACGATGAGCGGTGGGACCGCGCCTCTTCCCTTTGACATAGCGCACTTATATTCAATATAGTTTAATGTATCAAATAGGATGCCCTATGCCATCGGAGCGGGGGATTGGAACCGGCAACAGTGATCGATCTTGTGTTTGATCTAAGATATCTCCGCTGCGCACTGTCGGCTGCAGAGCAAGGCAGCATTCGTCGCGCTGCGCAAATACTCGACTTGTCCCAGTCCACGGTGACGCGACGCGTGCAATTGCTGGAGCGTCGATTGGGATTTCAGCTTTTCGTTCGCGATCGACGTGGAGTGAAATTGACTGTTGCAGGCACCGGCTTCCTTAAGGACGCGATTGCGGGAGCACAGCATCTTGATCGAGCGGTTCGCCTCGGCGCCGCAGTCTATCACGGCGAACTGGGCGAACTCCGCATCGGCATTCTGGTATCACCGATTAGCGGTCTGCTCCACGACGCCTTCCGGACGTTTAGAGAGCAGCAGCCCTTGGTGCGCGTCCTCCTTAAGGAAGGAACATCACTCGAGCTCTTGCACGGGCTCGCAATGGGTGAGCTTGACGTCGCTTTCGTTACAGGGAACATCAACCTGGAAGGCTACAACGAAAAGCTTTTGTGGAATGAGACCGTCTTCGCGGCGCTACCCTGCGAGCACAAACTCGCGCTCAAGGACAGCTTATCTTGGGGCGACTTCCACAATGAAACATTTTTGGTCAGTCGATCTGGTCTGAAGCTTCATGACTACTTAGCGAAGAAGCTGGGCCGGCAAGGCTCACTACCGCGAGTGGATGTCCATGATGTTTCTCAAGCGAGCGTATTCGACCTCATAGCTATGAGGTACGGGATCACGCTGGTCACTAGCTCTTCTGTTCGGTCAGACCTAGCCGGTGTTGTATTCCGACCGGTTGCTGGAGAAATCACCGTTCTAACGAGCGCGGTGTGGACGCAGACGACTCCCGCACTTCGACGACTAGTCGACCTGACACAGACTATCGCGCAAAATGCAGAACGTGAGACAAGAAGGAGCCCCCGCTCCCCAAATGCATAGCGCTTCACCACCGCTTTGCGAAACGTGGTCGGTTTGTGAACTGAATAACTTTGGCGACGAGGTCGCGATCAAATTGGGTCGGAAATCGTGGGCTTGATCCTGGCGATGGCGGCTCTGGCGTCGTCTCTGATGATGGCGCTGACAGCGTCGACGGTCCGAGTCCCGGCGGCCATCCGAAACATCACGCAACTGGTAAGGGCGAATACAAGGTCTACGACATCGCGTTGAGCGGCCGTCGGCACGCGCTCGCCTGCTATGCGGGCCACTAGCTCCTCAAGCGATCGTCTGCGGCGTTCATTCCGTTCAAGAAGTGCAAGCGCAAATTCCTGATCGATCGCAGCTGCGTCATGGAGCCGGGCCACGGCTGGATCGCCGCCCCGGCGCCTACTTGCGAGATTGGTTATAGTTTACTATATCTAATTCAAATCGTAAGGAGGCCGTACCGTGTCGGAATTTGCCTACAAGCGCACCGTGGAAGTTCTTGGCCTAAGAATGGCCTACGTGGAGAAGGGCGCCGGCGACGCCGTCGTCTTTCTTCATGGCAATCCCACCTCTTCCTACCTTTGGCGCAATATCATCCCCTATCTGGAGGGTTCGGCCCACTGCATCGCGCCGGATCTCATCGGGATGGGCGACTCCGAGAAGCTCCCGGATTCTGGCCCCGACTCCTATACGTTCGCCGAGCACAGCAAGTACCTTGATCGATTTCTCGAATCGATCGGAATCGAAGGCCCTTTGACCCTCGTCCTGCATGATTGGGGTTCGGCACTAGGCTTCGATTGGGCGCGGCGACATCCAGATGCCGTTCGTGGAATCGCCTTTATGGAGCCCATCGCCGCCCCATGGCACTGGACGGATTTTCCCGAGCAGGCTCAAGCCCTGTTCAAGGCGCTTCGGTCTCCGGAAGGAGAGCAACTCGCTCTCGATGAAAACCGGTTCATCGAGCAGAACTTACCGCGCATGACTCTGCGCCCACTGACCGATGCTGAAATGGCGGAGTATCGACGGCCCTTCCTAGAACGCGGCGAAGCCCGTCGCCCGACGTTGACGTGGCCACGACAGCTGCCGATCGACGGAGACCCGGCGGATGTCGTGGCCGTCGTGGAGGAAATTTCCCGGTGGTTATCGTCAAGCCCGATCCCCAAGCTCTTTATCGAGTCCGAGCCCGGAACGGCTGCGCCGCGATTGCGCGCGCTCTACAAAAGCTGGCCGAACCAAACCTCAGTGACCGTGCGCGGTCTCCACTATCCGCAGGAGGATTCTCCACGCGAGATCGGCGAAGCCCTCGCCGCCTGGTATCGGAGGCTCGCATGAGTCACGCGGCAGCTCTGGTGACCGCTGCGATCGGCGGAGCGCTCGCGGTCATCGCATTCCTCGCCTTCGTCTCTCTGGTATTTGCCGCATTCGTCAAACCTCCCAGGAACGGGTTGCGAGCCAATCGGCAGCGCCCCCCGGCACTGACGAGGCGCGTGGTCGTGTGCGCCGGCGATAGCCTCACCCACGCCAGCTTGAGCGGCGACTACCTAGCCCTCCTTCAGGAACGGTTTCCGGAGACGGTGTTCGTGAATGCCGGCCAGAATGGCGCGACGTCCCTGGACTTGGTGAAACGTGTCGATGACATCGCGGCGTGCAGCCCAAACGCGATAACGCTCCTGATTGGTTGCAATGACGTCCTTCGCTCGAACACCGATGCCGTCGCCAAGACGCTATCCGAACACATCCAGAAGGTGATCGTCGAGCTTCGGGTGAAATCAACCGCTGCGATTGCGATTGCTTCCCTCGCGCCGCTCGGAGAGTTGCCGGGAGACACGTTGAACGGCCGTCTGGATGTCTGCAATGCAGCCATCCGTGAGCTGGCCGAAATGAACGGCGTAGCCTATCTGCCGATAAGCGAAGCCCTGTGGCGCGAAATCGCGCAGCAACGTAGGGACGCAGCTGCACCGTTTCGTTTCCGCGTCAGCATGCTTTTCAGATCAGCAGTTCAGCGATTTTGGCGCCGCAAATCGTTCGATGAAATCGCCGCTGAAAACGGCTACGTGGTGATGAGCGATGGCGTGCATCTGAGCGAACGGGGCAGCAGGATCGTTGCCGGTGTTATTGGTGGCTGGCTTGCTGGCGTGGCATAGCTCGAGCGCGCACGAATGGCCCCGATATTTGTGAACCTAGCCACCTATGTTCCGGTGAGCGGGTTGCTGCTGGTCGCCGCGATCACGCCTGGCCCGAACAATCTTATCGTGATGGAGCGAGCGACCAAAGGCGGTTTGCGCGCAGCCTCAAGGACGTGCCCCTTCAACGCAGACTTGGAGACCGGGGGGTCCACAAGGTGCCCAGGAGCTGCTCGACTTCATCGCCGCTGCCGACGGGCTCCTGTTCGCGACACCCGAATATAATCAATCGATCCCGGAGGTGATGAAGAACGCGATCGACTGGATTTCCCGCGCCAACCCTTCGGTGCTGCGTTCGAAGCCGGTCACCATCACCGGCGCCACGGTCGGCGGTTGGGGGACGCTCTACGCCCAGGCGGAGTTGCGGCACACGCTCGCCGCGTGCGGGGCGTTCGTAATGCCCTCGCCACAGGCCTTCATTCGAACCGCAGGCGACCTCTTCGATGAGGAAGATCGCCTCATTGGCGTCGAAAATCTGAAGTCGCTCGACGCGCTGCTCGCCGGCTTTAGCAGCTGGCTCGAAACAGCGAACCACGACTGTTGAACGGCGAACACACTTCCAGTTTCAGGTCGGGGCACGCCGCTGGTCGGCCGCCAAATGCGTCGGGGGCTAGTTCGTCTTCGTGTCCGTCTCGCTGCACAGTTCGCGGCGAAGGGTAGCTTGTAGCCAATCTTCATAGGCCGACGGCAACCAGCTGCACTCGCTCACCAGCAATCGGTAGATCTCACGGCTCGTCAACGTCCACATCAGATCCGCAGCGCTGCGGATGTCGAGTCCCCGCCTTAGGGCACCGAGACCATGTAGTTCCTCGATGAGGGGGAGCTGCGAGTGACGTCGCCGCTCTTCACGCTCTCCGACCAATTTCGCGAGTTCTGGGGACACTGCGGACGCGCCAAGCAGCAGATCCATCGTCGCTGTCTCTGATTCATAGATTTGCCGCGCAATCTGCGCGGACAGGCGCAGCCGCGCGCGCGGGTCTGTCGTCGCCTGGGCCTCGGACACCAGGGTCTGATATCGTTGGCCGAACCGCGCGCTGTCGAGCAGCGCCATGAAGATACCGCGCTTCGACTTGAACGCGGCGTAGACCGTCGGCGCAGCTACCCCAGCCTCGGCGGCGATAGCGTCGATCGTAGTCCCATCGAATCCCTTCGTCTGGAACAGCGCCATCGCTGCATCAAGGATGCGCGTCTGCGTTTCGGATGCCTGCTTCGCGCGCGACGGTGAGCGATAGGTACGGGCATTTTCTTTTGACATTGCTCTAGCGTATCCGATATAGTTTGCTATATTCAATATGGTTTGCATCGTAGCAAATCTATAACGAAGAATCAGGCTCGGAGAAGACAGATGGCGGAGATCGGATCAATCACGCTCAACAAGGACGTCATCAAGCGCTTGTACGACGCCATCGGGCGTAACAGTCCCGCAGACTTTTTCGATCTCGTGGCGGAGTCCCACGTCGACCATTCCAATGGGCGCAATGGCCCCGCCGGCTTCGTTGCAGCAGCGGCAAACATTCACCAAGCCTACTCCGATTTTCGCATCGACCTCGAATCATTGGTCGCGGAGGGCGATTGGGTCGTTGCTTGCTGGCATGAAACCGGCGTTCACACGGGCCAATTCTTCAATCTGAAGCCGACCCACAAGCCTTTCGAATCCTGGGGCATAAACGCGTATCGGGTCACCGACGGGAAGATCTCTGAATCTTGGATCGCTGTCGATCCGCGAACCATTCGGGCGCAGCAGGAAGCTCAGCGTGCGCTTTCGGAATAGTCCGAGCGCCGAGGTTTCGGAAACAGGCGCCCTGTCATCAAGGACATTGATATGAAGCTCGTTGTGCTAGGGGCAACCGGCCGAACCGGGCGGCTTGTCACCGAGCAAGCCTTGGCTCGAGGCCACAGCGTCGCCGCCGCGAGCGAGCCTCGCGATAGCGATCAGCTTACCTCTCTGATCACCGGGCAGGATGCGGTCATCTCGTGTCTCGGCCAGCGATCGTCCAAGGATGGGGGCCTCCTCCAGGAAAGTGCACGAGCGGTTATCCGGGCCATGACGACGTGCGGTGTGCGACGCTATCTCGTGATTTCTCAGGGTCTGCTGTATCCAACGGCCAACCCGCTGCTTTTGCTGTTGCGACTTTTGCTTGCGAGACAAGTGGCCGACAGCACGGCGATGGAGCGGGAAATTCGGGCCGCCCACTTGGACTGGACCATCGTGCGCCCGCCAAGACTGTTGGAGGGCGGAAGGCCCCGCGGATATCGATTCAATGTGGGAGCGATGCCGCCCGGCAAAGTCATCATGGAGCGTGCCGATCTAGCCGCTTTCCTGCTCGACGAAGCTGAAGCGCAAAATCATGTCCGCGCGATCGTTGGCCTCGCCTCAGCAATGGGGCCAGCCGCAGACGACACCCCTCAACGGAGGGCATCCCGGTGAAGGATACCGCAATCAATCCCTTTACTTTCCATGCGGATCCCGAGGTGCTGCGCGATCTGAGGAAACGCCTGAGCCGCGCCATTTGGCCTGATGAAGTCGTGGCCGACGCCTGGCGCTACGGGCCGCCTGTCGACTACATGAAGAGCTTCGTCGCATACTGGCTGGATCAGTATGATTGGCAGACGCAGGAAGAGCGGCTGAACTCATTTCCGCAGTTCGTGACGGACATCGGCGAGCACCGGATTCATTTCATTCATCAACCGGGCAAAGGACCAGCGCCAGCTCCTCTCGTGCTGACCCATGGGTGGCCTGGAAGCTTTGTCGAGTTACTGAAGATCATCCCGATGTTGACCGATCCGGCATCGTACGGTGGCGATCCCGCCGACGCCTTCACCGTCATCGCGCCATCCATTCCAGGCTATGGCTTCTCCAGTCGCCCGAAGGAAAGGGGAACCAGCGTGTTCGCTGTCGCGGACCTTTGGGCGAAACTCATGACGCGTCTTGGCTATGCCAAGTTTGGCGCCCAGGGCGGGGACTGGGGATCGTGGATCAGCGCCGCGACAGCGCTACAGCATCCGGATCGATTGGTCGGCGTCCACCTCAACTATCTATCAACGAGATTCCGGCCTGCGCTCAGCCCCGACGACCCGCCGCTTACCTCTGAGGAAGAAGGTTATCTCGCCCGCGTCGCCGACTGGACAGCAGCCGAGGGCGCCTACATTGCCATCCAGGCCACCAAGCCGCTCACCCTTTCTTACGCGCTGACTGATTCACCCGTCGGTTTGGCGGCCTGGTACGTCGAGAAGTTCCGCAGCTGGAGCGACTGCCAGGTCGAGCCAGACGAGATCATCTCGAAGGACGAGATGATCACCGACATTATGGTGCATTGGCTGACTGGCACTGCACATTCCGCGATGCGCTTTTACAGCGAGTCCAGGGAGCATCCTTTGCACTTGGCCGCCGGACAGCGGATCACGCCGCCCTGCGGTATCGTTCATTTGCCCGGGGAGCTGCCGATGCCGCCCCGCAGTTGGGCGGAGCGAGCGTTCAACGTCGTGCACTGGTCGAACCTGCCTCGGGGGGGGCACTTCGCCGCCTGGGAAGTCCCCGGCTTGCTCGCCGAAGACATTCGGACGTTTTTCCGTCCGCTGAGGCAGGGCAGTTACTCGATGGGCGATGAAGCAAAAAGTCCGCCGTAGGCGCGAGTTTGACCCAGAATTTTGACATCAACAAAGGAGACACGAAATGCCGAGAACAATATTTATCAATCTTCCCGTTGCAGACCTTGCGAAATCGAAAGCCTTCTACGAGGCGATTGGCTTTACGCACAATCCGCAATTCAGCGACGAGGTCAGCGCCTGCATGGTCCTGACAGACGTCATCCACGTCATGCTGCTTACTCATGGGAAATGGCAGACCTTCACGCATCGTCCGATTGCCCCGTCGACCTCGAGCGAGGTGATGCTCGCCTTGTCGTGTGGGAGCCGCGACGACGTCGATGCGATGAACGACGCCGCCGCGGAGAATGGCGGAACCGCGGACGTCAACGCGAAGCAGGACTACGGCTTCATGTATAATCGCAATCTGGCGGATCCCGATGGCCATGTCTGGGAAGCGATGTGGATGGACATGTCCGCAGCTCCGGCTGCAACCTGAATTCGACTTAGCCGAGTTCCTTCAGCTGCGACGTCTGCGACCGCATTCCAATCTGTCTGAAGGACTGGGCTCGACCAGGGCACGAGGCCCCTGCCGCATCGTAGCGGCCCGGGCGGGAATTCGTGGAATTCATGTCACAATCACTGCGAGCAAATCGTCATAGCGGCGAAACTCTGGAGAGGAGATCGCAATGTCAGTGAGGCTAAACCCGTTCGTCGTGAGCCCGGCGGCAATGCAGCCTTGGATCGAACTGGGGAAAACAGCTCAAACCAATGGTCTCGAACCTCTGTTGCGAGAGCTTGTCATGACCCGTGCTTCGCAGATCAATGGATGCGCCTTCTGCATCCATCATCACATCGCGGATGCCCGTAAGCACGGCGAGACCGAGGATAGGCTACATCTGCTGAGCGCATGGCGCGAGTCTGGATTATATTCCGATCGCGAGCGCGCCGCGTTGGGCTGGACCGAAGCCCTCACACTGGTGTCCGAAACGCACGCGCCGGACGCTTCTTACGAAGAACTGCGTCTGCATTTCAGCGAGGAAGAGTCGGTGGAAGTCACGTTGCTGATCGCGCAGGTCAACGCCTGGAACAGAATCAAGATCGGGCTTGGTGCGATACACCCGGCCGACGAAAGATCGTCACGAGCTGATTTCGAGCAATAACAGATACCAGGTTACGCCATTACCAGCGCGCGACCTTCTGACACTTCAGACGCCTCGATTTCGCTCAGCCCGCCCGCGGCAATCAGGCCATCCTCCAACCGACCAGCCGCCGTTCAGAGCCGACAGCGAGAGAGGGGCAGCGCCAAATCAGCGCTTGCAGATTAGATATAGTTATCTATATTAAATTCGACCGAACCAGTGGAAGGCGACGTCAAGTGTCCGCCAACCCATTTTTGCGGGATGAGAAAACTTGTCAAATCGCATTATCTCCGTTGCTGGTCGGGTACTGATCGGTGGCGTCTTCGTTGCTGGCGGTTTAGCGAAACTGGGCGACTTTTCGGGGACCGAAAGGCTGATTTCGGGCGCGGGATTGCCGCTTGTCTCGGCGGGCGTGGTCTTGGCGGTGTTGATCGAAGTCGGTAGCGGCGCGCTGTTGATTGCCGGCCATCGGACACGCTTCGCTGCGGCGGTTCTGGCGGTATTTACCTTGGCCACCGCCCTGATCTTCCATCGCAACTTAGCCGATCCGGCCCAGCTTCCGCATTTCATGAAGAACCTGTTGATCATCGGCGGCCTGCTGCAAATCGTCCGCTTCGGCGCCGGTGATGAAACGGCACCGCCGGCAATCGCTCGAAAGTCCTAACACGGTGATCGGTGGCTACGCCCGCCATTCAGATCAGGCCGTCAGCATCACGCCATCGCGCGTCATTAGAAAGAGATGTGTCGATTGCAGCCCAGAATTCGCAATCCCGCCCGAGGTGCGGTCTTAGGCGCAGCAAGCTTGGTTTGTTGGTTCGCCGGCCTCGATCCATCGTCGGCGCAGGTCTCGGCGATTGACGCGCGAAATCCGACGGCAGTGGAAGCCTGCTCTACCGCTCGAGCGCTGGTCGAGTGCACGCTCGACAACATGGGCGTCGGACGCGATCTGCGCCGGTTGCACACGCTGCGCTTCGAAATCCAGAGCATCACGTTTGATCTCGCGCAGAACAACCATGCCGACGCGCCGTTTCCAGTAAGCGAATTCGCAACGGCGAGCGTGTTGGAAGATTACTTGGGCGACCGAGAGGTGACGATCAGGTCGGCCGAGGGCGGCGGCGAAACACGGTTGTTTCTCAGCCGCCAAGCCCAGGTCACGCAAAGCCCGAATGGAGCCTTGGGCAAGGCGATTCCGCCGCCACCATCTTGGGAAAGCCAAGATCCGGTGCGCGCGCTGCTTCTCGCCAGGTTGGCTACTGACCTGGTGCGCGAGGCAGACACCGTTTCCCACGACGCACTTCAGCGCGTCGTGTCCTTCCGCAACGGTCGCTTTCGTGTGCGCATCTTCATCGACGAGCGGCTTGGTCTGCCAACTGCGACCGAATCTACTGTAGCGTTTGACAATGGCGCCAGTGGGTCCGTCGCCTGGAACGGTCGCGGCGACATCACCGACCGGGCAGAGTTCATGGTCTATGATCTTGTCGAGGGACTACGCTTTCCTCTCCAGACCCATGTCTTTCGCGACGGGGTGCACCTGCGGTCGACCGTGCGTTCAGGACTGCGGCTTGATGCCAAAGTGGATATAGACGCGATCGCGACATTGCCTGCGGTCCCCGCCCCTCAGGCACTGGATATGGATGCCTTGGCATTGGGTCAGATTATCGGTCCTGACCCAGGGCGCGGAACCGAAGAGATCGCGCCCGGCATCATACAGATCGCGGGTTCCTGGTATTCGACCATCGTGCGGCAACCCGATGGGCTTGTGATAATCGACGCTCCAATCTCGGCGGGGTACTCTCACCGGGTTTTGGCCGAGGCGGCGCGGCGGTTTCCCGATCTTCCGGTGAAGGCGGTGATCGCCTCCACCGGGTTTGCCTGGCACATCGGTGGGCTACGCGAATATGCTGCCAGGGGCATCCCGATTTATGTGCGTGATCGCAACCTGGCGATCGTGCAAACGCTCCTTGCGGCGCCGCATACCCTCGCTCCTGACGCATATAGTCGATCGCCTATGAAGGCCGATCTGCGTCCGTTGTCCGCAGCGGTGACGATCGGAACAGGTGCCAATGCCACCAAGGTCATGCCGGTGCGCTTCGGCGAACAGCCGATGCTGATGAGCTGGATTGCCGATGCTCGGATCCTCCACACGGCCGAAATGGTTCAACCGCTCGGACCTGGCGGAGCGCTACTTTACCCGGAATCCCTTCTCGAAATAGTCCGCTCGGTGGATGAGGCGGGGGTACCTGTGGGGGGCATGTCCATCATCGGGATGCACATGGGCCCGACACCCTGGGCAAGGGTTGGGCAAACGCTTGCCAAGTTCGCGGGCCCGGCGCTCGAGCGCACCTTGGGCACGGTCTATCTCGACCAGCGGGGCAGCTGCCCATGAACGATTGAGTCGTCGATTTGCACGGAGAGGATGCATTCAAGGCATGACGTGCATACTGATGATACCGGGCTTCATGCTGGACGCCGATCTCTGGCGCGAAGTCCGACCAGTGCTGGAGCGCCATGGCCAGGTTTTCGATGCGGACACAACCCTGGACGGGTCGATCGAAGCAATGGCCGACCGCGCCGTGGCGAAGTTGACTGGACCGACGATCGTGATCGGTTTTTCGATGGGCGGCTACGTCGCACGGGAGATTGCCTATCGCGCGCCAGATAAGGTGAGCAGTCTCGCGCTAGTTGCAACGTCCGCGCGCGGCGATAGAGGTTCGCGCCACGGATCAGGCTCTGACGCACCGCGTTTCCAACGTCTGAGCCGCGCCGCAGTGGCGGCATCGCTACACCCCGACCATCAGACCGACGAGCTGATCGCCCGTGTTCAGCAGATGAGTGCGCGCCTCGGCAATGCCGTGTTCCAGCGACAGTCAAAGATGGTGCGGCATGCCGATGCACATCGCTTGGCCGAGATTAGATGCCCAACGGTCGTCGTAGCCGCGGCCAGCGATGCGCTCCGCCGCGTTACGGAGAGCGAGGTGCTTCACGTAGGGATCGTAGGATCGAGCCTGGCAGTGATCGAGCGCTCGGGGCACCTCATCCCGCTCGAACAGCCCGCCGCGCTCGTGCACGCCCTTCTACCGATTCTCGGGGCTTAGGAATTACCGCGCCGATCGATTGCGCCGCTATCCGGCAATCGGTACGCGACGACGAGCCGGATAAGACTGCAATTCTCTCCCAGCAGCGTGGATGGAAGGTCGCCCGATCAACGCTGTGTTTTCGCCTCGCTGCGCTGCGACTGCCTCACCGCGATGGCTCATCAACGGACTGGCCCGTCTTCCCGCCATCAACGTTGTAGCGCCGCCGTGCGCTAACTAGAGGAGGTGGTGCGGATGGCCGGGGTCGAACCGGCACCCTCGCGGAACCGGATTTTGAAGTCTGTCGTGTCTTTCCGCGCCCGAACGCCCCCCTCAAACTCGTGACGGAAATCGTCCACATACCCGTGGCGCAGCACCTGTCCGGCACCTAGCACGGTCGACGAAAGGAGGCGCAGTCACCCCGCCTATGTGGCCTCTATGGTATCCGTTTCTACGACTCCTGCCTCTGACGTCTTTCGCGGCGGTGAATTGCGCAGCATGTATGTCCGTGCGGAAGCGTGAGGTCCCGGGCCTGGGCGCGTGAAATAAAGACCCGAAGCGAACCTCGACAGACTACCGCGATATTCAACTCAAGACGCGGCGACACGGCTTTGGTCGTGCTGCCAAAGGAGGCGGTAGTGGCAGACAGCAAATTCCTTACGCCTGACGAGGTGGCTGAACGCTACCGGGGCGGTATTTCGGTTGGGACGCTTCGAAATTGGCGCGCGATGCGTCTCGGCCCGTCCTTCGTCAAAATTGGCAAGGCTGTGCTCTACCCGCTCGACGAGCTTGATGCGTGGGATGAAAAGAATAAGGTGCAGTGCCGTGCATCCAAGGGACGCGGCGAGCATAGGAGTGATCAAGCGTGATGGTCACGGTCGGGCATGATCAACCGACCCCAGTCTCCGGCACCACTCCTCGTCATCTTGCTATTTATTACTTAAAAATCAATACCTTATAGAAATGACAGGCATCATGCACAACCACCCCTCCGGCGATCCCTCGCCCTCGCAGGCCGACATCCAGATGACCAAGGCGATCATCGACATCGCAAAACCGCTCGGGATCTCCGTGCACGACCACATCATCGTCGGGAAGAACGGACATGCGAGCCTGCGCGGGATGCGGTTGATCTAGGGCTTCAAATCAGATGACAAGGGCACGATGAGCGACTGGCTGCACAATCTGCCCGTGCCCGTGATGGCGCTGGTGATCTTCGGATTCACCTACCTTCTGACCGCGGCCATCTTCGCAGGCGTTGCGATGGCCGCGACGGGAGAGCGCGCGAAATCGCTGAAGGCGATCTCGCCGGGCATGCTGCCGGTGCTCGGCATCATCTTCGGCCTGTTCGTCGCCTTTACCGCGGCGCAGGTCTGGGGCGACAGCGACCGCGCCAGCGCCGCGGTGAGCCGCGAGGCGAGCGCGCTGCGCAGTGCCGTGCTGCTGGCCGCCGGCTTGCCGGCGGAGCAGGAGACAAAGCTGCGCGGCCTGGTCCGCGACTATGTCGGGCAGGCCGTGGCGGTGGAATGGCCGATGATGGCACATCAGCAGGTGTCGCTGAAGGCCACGCCGCCCGCGCTCGCCGAGGCCCTGCAGCTCGTCGTCTCTATGACGCCGCAAGGCCCGGGTCAGGCGAATGTGCAGCGCGAGCTCATCGCGGCGCTGGAGCAGGCGCTGGATGCGCGGCGGCAGCGGATCATCGTCAGCCTCGCCGCGGTGAACCCGGTCAAATGGTGGTGCCTCTACCTCCAGGCCGCCTGTGCGCTGCTGGTGATCGGCCTCGTTCATTGCGACAACCGGCTGGGATCGGCGATCGCGATGGGCCTGTTCGCGACCGGCGTCGCCACCTCGGTCCTGCTGATCGCCGCGCATGACCGGCCGTTCGCCGGCGAGGTCTCGATCAAGCCGGAGGCGCTGCTCCAGATCATGCCTTAGCCGGCAGGCAAGAGCTAAGGCGCGACGGCGCTTCCGGGCTTCAGTAGCAATACCTGTGATCGACCCGGACGTAGTAGCCGTCGGGGCGCTGCATGTAGCAGCCGCGCTGATAGGCGTAATAACCGGAGCGGCGGCGCTCGCCCTCGGAGGCGATTGCAGCGCCGGTGCCGGCACCGACGACGGCACCGATTGCGGCGCCACGTCCACCGCCGAGCGCGCCGCCGAGGATTGCCCCGCCGACACCGCCGATGATCGCACCGCCGATGGCATCCTGGGCCGCGGCCTCATGCGCCGGCATTGTCATCGCAACCGTCAGACACGCCGCGATTCCAAGACCTCGAAGCATTTGTAACTCTCCCATCTGGTCAGCCATCATAGACGCCGCTGGCCATTCAAACCAGAATAATCACCAATGGACGGTTGAATCGCCTCTCCTCAACGGAACAATGCCGGCTAACTAATTTGAGCCAGATGCCGCTCCAACGCCCTCATGTAACGGAGGGCGAGCCTGCGTGCATGCGCGATCTCCACGACAAAGCCTTGATCTCTGCAAGCGGCCTTGTGGTTCATCAGATCGACAAGCTCGGGAGAGCGAAGGACCGTTTGGTCGTACCAGGAGAAAAACTCGGAATTTGGAAGCTGATCGGCTTCACCCATGCCGAGCGTCCGGGCGTGATTCCGTGCCGTATTGGCTGCATAGGCGAAGCAACATTCGACGAAGTTGGCTTCATCCAGCGTGATGACGAAGGATCTGGCTTGCAAATCGGGCAGCAGCCATTCCGTCATCTCCACGGCACCGGCCTCGATCGCCTCGCATCGCTCGCGCAGCCCCTTTGGGCCGGTGATGAACTCGGCAAGCGTCGGCCGTGGGGGTGCCATGCGGGCCAAACGTCCCGGCTCGCGCTCGCAGATGTATTTTCGCCACGCCCAGCGCTTGAGCGGCGCCGCGGCGAGATAAAGCGACTCGGTGAAGACACCGAGATGAACCACAAGGACCGGCCGGCGCAGAATCGCAAGGGGCGGCTTATAGGGACCTTCGACAATACGCAGCTCGAAATCGATCGCTCGCGCGTGGCAGGCGTCCGTCCATCTTTCGCGCAGCGCCGCGATGGGCTGACCGGCGGCAGAATTCATCTCTGCAACGAAAACAAAGGCGTCGAAATCCACCATCAGTCCAGGCGTCGATGGATAATGACCGCTGGTGTTTCCAATGAAAGCCACGTCGACGCACGCCGGATGCATCGCGTAGGCACGAAGCCAGTCCTTGAGATCGGCGATCATGCCAATGAGCTCACTCCGCGCCGGCTCGGACATCACCATCTCCGCTGAGCGACGATGTCGTCGCCATCGGCGGCGCGACGAGTCTCGCTGCCGATAGAGACCGCGACCAGATCCTCGATTTGATCGACGAGTATGCTGTCGACATAGGCCGGCAACGCCTCGGCGGTGACCGCATCGAGATCCTCGTTGACTTTTCGGACCAGTTTGGCGACCTCCGGATCGGAATATGTCACGCTCAGGTTTTGCATCATCTCCGCTTTACGCCGCGCAGCGCTTCCGCCCGCCTGCTTGAGAATGACGACCGGAATCGACCGTGCCAGGGCCATGTTGATCTCGTTCAACGTCCCGGATTCTCCTTCCTCGCGCGATGGTCCGCCGATGGCGACGAGGATGTCGAGCTCGCTAACAAATCGTTCCCGCATGCGGCCAAAATCTCCGCCAGGAACGCCATCGTCCTCAGACACCACCACCGCGGGAGCGGTGCGGCTGAATTGGCTTCTGCCACGTTTGCGCAAGTAGAAGCGCGCCGTACTCGCATTTTCCTTGAAGGCCGCCTCGACCACGGGAACTCCCACTCCGGGGCCATGGCCGGATGTCACCCGGAAGTCGCGCCGTGCCAGAGCGCGTCCCATCCGCTCACATAGCGTCTCGATGCGGACGTCTTGATTGTTCCGTCTTCGAGGACACCATCCGGCACCAGCACGCGGTCCTCCTGCTTGGCGGTGCCGCTGAACCCCACAATCGGCCTGTTTGCGATCACGGCGATCTGCCGCACCCAGCGCTCGATGTCGGGATAGTCCTTGAAGAGGTGCGTCTCGATCCGCATGCGTCTCAGATTCTCGACATACATGGCCTCAACGATGCGGTCGGCAGGATGCTCAGCCGCCTTCACTAGAAGGTGGTGCCAGAAACGGGTACGTGGAACCGCCTTGGCCGCGCTGGACAGAAGGCGACGCAAGGCCGGGTCGGTGAAAGAGGTGCCGACGAACACCATGCAACTGCTGCGGTAATCGTCTTCGAACAAGCGCCATATCTCCCGGCGGTGGCGTTCAGCCAGATCGAACTGCTGCTCCAGGAAAACGATATCCCATTCGAGATCAATCGAGTATCTCGAGTTCTCGAAGTCTCCGTTCATCTTGACTATCAGGCGGCTGTTGGCAAAGTTGTCCAGCAGAGAGCCATCGTCCCTCACGACGGAGTGCGGGAAATTCCCGCTTGCCAGCGCGGCTTCGAACAACTGATCGTAGTTGGTGGTCCATATCCGGGACGCGCCCGACCGCATCATCGCATAGTGATAGGCATTCGGTCGCTTATTCTTGCGTTGCGCAAAGCTCTGCTTGAAGTGCTCATAGACATCCTGCGACCGCGCCGGTTCGGCGGCGACCAATTGAAGCAGTTGCGGCAGGCTGTAGGTCGTTTGACCCGCCCACAGGCTCATTTTCAACTTTTGCAGGATAGGAGAGTAATGATCATTCCAACCACCGATGCCAGATTGGACGGATACCCCGGCGCCGGCATAGAACACCAGTCGATCGACACGGATAGCGTCCTTCAGAGTAGATGGCATGTTCCGATGCGACCCGAGTTGTGGGGAAGGCGTGTCGCGAAGAACAGCCTCGAGATCGGCAACATTGCGTAGCAAGGCACGACAGCCGGTGTAGGCTCGACTGCTCGGCTCGCCCGTCCAGGCGGCGTGGTAGTAAGCGACGTCGGTGCCTTTGGTGACGTCGTAGTCGCGATCCGAATCGCCAATGTAGACCAGCTCATTCGGCGCGACGTTCAACTTCCTGGCCAGGGCCCGAACCGCCGCAGGATCCGGCTTTTGGCCCAACGGCGCATCCCTTCCCCAGATCTCATCGAGGGCGACGTGCAGACCGAGATGGGTTACCAGTTCGATGACATCGGCCGTCGCGCGCGAGGAGAGTATCGCGCATTTGATGTCACGCCCCCTGAGATTCTGAAGGAGCGGCTGAACCCCGCTGACGACCTTGCCCTGACGTTCACACGCCTTCAGCGTCGTGCGATAGAAGTCGCAGATTTCCGCAAGTTTCGGCGTCGCAGCGGGAAGGTCGGCGTAGGCAAGAGCGATCAATGCATTGGGACCGTAAAGCGGCAACGCATTGGCCACAATGTCAGGCCGTCCGACCGCCGCCTCATACTGATCGAAAGTCGTCGCCAGCGCCTTTTGGCTTGCGGCGCGGCCGTCGAAGATGGGCCCATCGAAATCAAAGATGACACCCCGCAGCGATATTGGCATGTGACACGCACCTTCGCGAAATGACTGTACGCAAAATGCTATGACCTCTCACGGCCGATCATGCCTGGATGACACTGGCCAGAAGTTTCCCGACGACCGCATTGGTGATGTTGTTGTGAGCGTCCGTTTCGCTGGTCTTGATGATGTATTGGTCGGCCAGGAACGTATTGATCTTGCCTCGCTTGGGCGCGAATATCTGGGTGACGTTGTCGGGCTCGCTGGCGCCCGGCTCGAGCTTCTGAGGCCCATTTGCACCCATCGCGCCGAACTCGTCGCTTGCATCTCCGACGCCCTGGGTGGTGTCACGGGAAAACCGCGATGCGATCGCATAGGCGAGCGTACAGGCAAGGTCGTTGTGGGTGTGCGTGAACACGATCGGGCCCGTGGGCTTGCCGACCACCTTCGGAAATGCCCCCGCGACCTGATGGGACAGGGCATTGTGGGAATAGGCACCCTGGAGGATCGTGAGCGAAAACAGCTCCAGGTTCGGAACCGCATCCCATCGATTGGCTGCCGCCGTGACCAATCGCCCACCAAAGCTGTGGCCGACCAGATGCAGCCGAATGGCATGCGAGGGCGTGAGCTTTCCAAGAACGTTGGCGGCGAGGCTGACGCCGACGACGCCAGCACGCTTTTTCATCTCATAATAGGTGAGCTGGTTGAGGAAGCGGCCGACGGCCGCGCGCGCGCCGTTGAAAAAGCCATGCACGGCGCTGCCGAGGCCCATGGCACTGCCGACTTTCGGGGTGAGCTTCAGCACGGGCGGCGTGGCAAGGCTGGCGAGCAGAAACTGTGCTTCGCTACGATCGGCGACGGCGCGCGCGATCCGGGTTGCGTCGCCCCGAAGTTCCTTGTCGGATGAACTCGCATCTATCTTCACTGCTGCTGCGGCTTGCTTGACAAGGTCACGGGAGGCGCCGGCATCCAACTGCTGGGCAGCAACGCGCGCGGCTGCGATCGTCTGCGTCGCAGACGGCCCCAGGAAAGCGGCGAAGTCCGTCAATAGCGCATCGAACTCCTGCTGCGACAAATCTGAAACCGGAGGGCCTCCGGAGGCGGACAGCGTGCCTTGCGTACCGACATCAGTTAGCGCCGCGGCATCGAAGTCGGTTTGAAAAGCCTTGGCTGGCCACAGCACGCCCGCGACAACGACCTTGTCCGCCCGGCCAGCCGGCAAATTGCTGCGGGCATTGGCCCAGAGTGTACCGTACAACTTGGTCGCATCGTTCCTGTCGTTCTTCCAGCCGTGGGACATCACCACCAGGTCCTCGATTCCCGGCTTGCTGAGCAGCGCCGTGAGCGGCCCTACGACGCCCGCATCAATGGCGCCATCCTCGTCAAACTCCAGCCAAATCGACGGAACATCACTCATGGGCGTCCTCCCTAGACGGACTGCAAAGCGCGCAGCAGATCGAGCAGACCGGCCCCCTGAAATTCGGGCCGCCGCTTGATGTTGGTCGCCGCCGCCACGAAGATTTCCTTCACCTGTTCGGGCCGCCCCAGGAATTCGTTGCGGACCGACAGGAAGGCCGCGATCGCCCCAGAGACGTGGGGAGCAGCCATGCTGGTTCCGGAATCCTCGCGAAACAATGCCTCAGTCGCGGCAGCGTTGTTCATCAAGGCGCAGGAGATAATGCGCTCGCCCGGCGCGACCAGATCGGGCTTCATCCGTCCGTCCGAGGTTGGGCCCTTGGCCGAGAAGAACGAAACGCCGAACGAGTGCGGCATGTCGCGATGGGTCGATCCCACGGTGATGGCAAGGTTCGCGTTGCCGGGATCCGCGATTGTGCCCATATGCGCCGCACGCTCGGCTGCCCCTGACTGGGTGTTGACGATACCGTACCCGCCATTGCCTGCGGCCACGACCACGCAAACCCCTGAGCGCACGAGGCGGTCGACCTCGACACAAAGAGGACTCTGCCCAGCCGCAAACCATTCGGGATCGAACGAATAGCCGAGACTGAGATTCACCCCGTGAATCTTCAGGCTCCGCCCGTTGTCGTTGCAGCGCTGAATGTAACCGAGCGCGGCCAGCAGATTGCTGAGATCGCCCGACTGGCCATTGGTCAGCACCTTCAGACTCACGAGCTTGCAGTCGCGCGCCAATCCCGCGATCGGCTTCTTGTACTCGACATCGACCTTGCTGACGTCACCGTTGCCGTCGCGGATCTGCGTCCTGATGCTCATCCTAGTGACTGCCGTAACAGTCCCCGGCACGTTGTCCTGCGTGCGGCAGGTCAGCCCTGCGATGATGCCGGCTACATGTGTGCCATGCCCGTCCTGATCGGTTAGGGCTGCGGCCTGAGACGTATCGGGATTCGGATGCTGCCCCGTAAAATCCTTATGCAGGAGTCCATCCGGTAGTTTGGTGGTTTCGAGCGACCGGAAATGCGGATGGGTTGCGTCAATTCCCGTATCTGCCACCGCCCAGACGATCCCCTTTCCGCTCGCCTGAAAGGTGTTGAGTGCCGCGTCGCACTTGATCGTTCGTACCGACTCATAGACGCAACGCGCAATCTCGTGATCCCGCCAGATCTTGTAAACTAGAGAAATCGGCTTCGTCGCCGCCGACGATGACTGAGCCGTGGGCGGCGATCGGGAACCGGTCACGTCCGGCAGCTTGCAATCCGAGAGCCTGCCGATCGTCTTGCTGGTGAGCTTTGCGAAAGCATAATTGTCCGTCCACATCGACTTCTCGATGTCGACGCTGTCGGCGGGCTCCAACAGGGCGATCAACGAGGAATCGAAGCGGGACGCAGCAGGTGCGAGCGCGGGCAGAAGGTTCATCTGGACAGAAGGGTCGGGCAAGCCTCGCGCCTTGCTGTAAGCCCATAGCAATGCAAGCCGGGCGCCACCGATTCCGCCCGGGAACCCTCGGTTAAATTCGATGATCACCTTGAATGTGGGCGGCTCCGCAGCAGCGGCCTTTGCGACCTTCCTGTTGGTGCGGCGATCCATGACGGCCAGCAGATCTGGCGCAATCGAAGTCTTGGTCAAGACTCGTCGTACATCGCCCGGATCAGCCTTTGTCGCGCCCGCCGGCTTCTTGCGCACCATACGGAACTGCTCCCGCATCCAGACACGTGCTCGCATCCCATCGGACGCGCGCGCTTTAAAATACATTAGGCTTCCGGCGCTTTGGCGACCGAAAGCAAACACCGCTTATAACAATTCGGATATCGGCATGTCGCCACGCGCAATATCTCGTCGCAACACACGCTACAATTGCACGAACGTCAGATCGATTCAATCCCGTTTTCGAGACCGTACGCTGCGGCGACAGGCAATTTGAATTCAGGACGGAACCGCGCCCGCCATCAGGAATCGATCCAGCGTTGCACGGCCTCGGCCGTGTCGGCCGGCGTGGTGTTGAAGCAGATCGCGGCGTCAGGCGCCAGGCGGTGGACGAGGTTGAGCACCTTCTCGAACAGCAGCAGGCGCTCCTTCGGCTCGCGCAGGCCCGCGCCGATCACGATGCAGTCGAAGCTCTCCTCGCGCAGCGCCGCCGTGACGCCGGCTTCCGCGGTGACGTCGAGATCGATCAGGCAGCTCGTGACCTCGTAGCCGAGATCGCGCAGGCGCAGCAATTGCGCCTCGATGTAATCGCGCACCAGCTCCGGCGTGAGCTGCGGGAACGCGCTGTAGTCCGCATTGCCGGGTTCGATGCCGATCGCGAGGATGCGCTTGGCCATGCAGGGCTCCTTGCCGGACCGTCTGCGTCGTTAACGGACGGACAACCATGCCGGTTCCCTCGCCGGCGGTTCGCGCGATGAAGGCCACGGCTACGGTCCGGCCGCGCCGCCCATTTTCCCGCTGAAGCTGTAAGCCAGTTCACATGTCCCAGCCCGGCAACCTGCCACATTTGCGGGAGATCGCGCTGGAGTCACGCGCTGATCACAGCGCCCGGCCCATATCTGGCTTGCTACGAAATTTCGATTATTCATCAATTTTCGGGAGCGGGAAATGGTCTCATTCGAGAGTCTGAAAGGCGAGTACCAGCGCAATTGGGCCAATCTCGAGATCCGGCCTGCACGCCTCGCCGATGCGAACGAGGCGGGCGCCTACTGACGCAGCATGATCAGGGGATCGGCGGTATCGGGGACGCGCCGCCACTGCGCGTTGTCGTCGGCCTCGAACTGCCAGACCTCGCCCGATTTCGACATCAGGACGATCTGACCGCGCTCGAGCCGCCATTGCGCCGGATTGAATTGCGCAATCACCGGATCGCATTTCGGCTTGAGGAAGACCTGGAAATTGTCCGGGCTCGCCTCGGTGTTGGTCAGCGTCAGCCCGCACACCGGCTGGCCGTTGCCGCGCACCATCGACCAGTCCCCGATCATCTGGTCCATCGACTTGGCCATCGAGCGGGCGGCGGCGAGATCCTGGAGGATGTAGACGCCCTCGCCCTGGCGCAGGCCCTCGAAGATCCCGGCCTCGACCTCGGTGAAGTCGATCACCGCTTCACCGGTCGCGTCCTGCAAACGAACGATGTCGAGGCCCTTGACGCTCCAGGCCACGATATCCTTCGTGAAGGGCAGCGCGGTCTTGCAGGCCGGCTCCAGCTCCAGCTTGAACGCCTGCCCCGCGGCGTCAGCTTTGAGCGTGACGACACAGGTCTTGCTGCGCTCGGTGGTCGACAGCTCCCACTGCCCGGGCATCTCCTTCTTCAGGGTCGTCGCATCCTGCGCCAGCGCAGGGCCGATCGCGGCCAAACAGGCCGCGACGGCGAATGCAACGACCCGAAGACCAGACATCAGCGCCCCTTGAACGGCGTTTCGGCGACAGGCGTCAACGGCGCCTTGCCGGCGAACCAGGACTTGAGGTTGTCGACCACGAGCTGATCCATCGCGTTGCGCGTCACCACCGATGCCGACCCGATATGCGGCAGCAGCACGACGTTCTGCATGGCCTTGAGCTCGTCCGGCACGGTCGGCTCGGCCGCGAACACGTCGAGGCCGGCGGCCAGGATGGTGCCGGACTTGAGCGCCTGCACCAGCGCCTGCTCGTCGACCACCGAGCCGCGCGCCACGTTGACCAGCACGCCACGGGGGCCGAGCGCCTTCAGCACCTCGGCATTGATCATCTTGTTGGTGCTGGCGCCGCCGGGCACGATCACCATCAGCGTATCCACCGCCTTCGCCATCTCGATCAGATCGGGATAGTGCTTGTAGGAGACGTCCTTGGACGGATTGCGGGAGTGGTAGACCACCGGCACCAGCGAGGCATCGAGCCGGCGCGCGATGGCCTGGCCGATGCGGCCCATGCCGACGATGCCGACCTTGCGGTCGCGCAGCGAGCCGACGCTGAGCGGATAGTTCTGGGTCTGCCAGAGGCCCGAGCGCACGTAACGGTCGGCCTTGATGAATTCGCGCACCGTCGAGATCAGAAGACCCATCGCGACGTCGGCGACCTCCTCGGTCAGCACGTCGGGCGTGTTGGTGACGATGATGTTGTGCTCGGCCGCGTATTTGGCGTCGATGTGGTCGTAGCCGACACCAAAGCTCGCCACCATCTCGATCTTCGGCAGTTGCGACAGCGACTCCTTGTCGGCGCGCACGGTGTGATAGGTCACCGCCACGCCGCGGATCTTTTCGCGGATCGCCGGCGTCAACCGCTCGAGATCGCCCCGCGTCTCCGCCTTGTGCACGACGAAATGATCGGAAAAACCGTTGTCGAGGATCGGCCGCACCGGTCCATAAATCAGAAGATCGATCTTTTCGGACGAAATCGAAGCGGCAGTCATCAGTTGTCCTTTCCAAGCGCGCTCTCGTGCCAGCGCCGTAAAACGAGGTGGGAAACTAGCGCCAGCACCCCATAGATGACAATCCCGGCCAGCGACAACAAAAGCAGCGCTGCGAACATGCGGGGTATGTTCAATCGATAGCCGGATTCGGCGATCCTGTAGGCGAGCCCGGAGCCGGCGCCGGCGGTGCCGGCCGCGATTTCGGCCACGACCGCGCCGATCAGCGACAGGCCGCCGGCAATCCGCAGGCCGCCGAGGATATAGGGCAGCGCCGCCGGCAGCTTCAGAAAGCGCAGGGTCTGTGGCGGCGAGGCGCCGTAGAGCTGGAACAGGCCGGCAAGGTTGCGATCGACCGAATTGAGCCCCAGCGTGGTGTTGGACAGCACCGGGAAAAAGGCGACGATGAAGGCGCAGACCACGACCGCGGTCTGCTGCTCCAGATAGATCAGCAGCAGCGGTGCAATCGCGATGACAGGCGTGACCTGAAGGATCACGGCATAGGGGAATAGCGAATATTCCACCCATTTCGACTGGTTGAACAGCAGCGCCAGCGCGATGCCGCCGATGCTGGCGGCGACAAAGCCCTCGAGCGTGGTCAGAAGCGTGGCGGCGAGCGATTGTGACAGAACCGACCAGTCCTTGATCAATGTCAGGACGATGACGGAGGGCGCCGGCAAAACGTAAGGCGGGATGTCCTTGATGCGGACCACTAATTCCCAGGCGAGGAGACCAGCCGCGAACACGATGACGGGCAGCACGAAGCGCATCGCGCGTTGCGCGCCTGATGGTTTTGCGGTGACGGCAGCTGGCGCGTTCATAGCGTCGACTGCCCCGAATAGGACGGCGCCAGCGCGGCCGACACGCGGCGGCAATAATCGGAATAGGCGGCCGAGGTGCGAAACTCCTCAGCCCGCGGCTCGACCGTCTCTATGCGGATGTCGGCCTGGATGCGGCCGGGCCGCGCCGTCATGACCACGACGCGCTGCGACAAATAAACGGATTCGAACACCGAATGGGTGACGAAGATGACGGTCTTGCCAAGGCTGCGCCACAGCGCGAGCAGATCGTTGTTGAGGCGGAAGCGCGTGATCTCGTCGAGCGCCGCGAACGGCTCGTCCATCAGGAGGATGTCTGGATCGGTGACGAGCGCGCGCGCCAGCGACACCCGCATCTTCATGCCGCCGGAGAGCTCGCGCGGATATGCCTCGGCGAAATCGGCGAGCCCGACGCTCGCCAGCGCCGCGTCGGCACGCGCACGCGCGTCCGCCTTCGGCACACCTGCGAGCCTCAGGGGCAACCGCACGTTCTCGCGCACGCTGGTCCAGGGCATCAGGGTCGGCTCCTGAAACACGAAGCCGATGCCGTGGCCCGGCTGCGGCACGCCCTCGTGACGCGCCAGCCGCACAGTGCCTGACGACGGCGCACTGAGCTCCGCGATGATGCGCAGCGCCGTCGACTTGCCGCAACCGGACGGGCCGAGCAGCGAAATGAACTCGCCCTTGCGCACGGCAAGATCGAGCGGGCCGAGCGCCATGACGCCGTTGTCATAGGCCTTCGTCACGCCGCGCAGGCTGACAGCCAAGGCCGTCAGGCCGGTCTCGACTCCGGCCGGAGTTTTGATCGGTGACATCGACCTTGCGTTTACGGCTTGCTGGGGCGCAGCTCGACGCCGACGCCCTTGTTGACGAAGCGCAGGGTGTAGGATTTGCGGAAATCGAGATCGGGCTTCACGACGCCGGCCTTCACCATCTTGTTGAAGAAGGAGCTGTAGCGATCGTCGCTCATCGCGCCGATACCGTTTTTCAGCGACTCGCCGGAATCGACGATGCCGTATTCCTTCATCTTGGCGACGGAATAGGCGAGCAGCTCGTCGGTCATCTCCGGATTGAGCTTCTTGATCATGGCGTTGCCCGCGGAATTGTCGCGGTAGATGTAGTTGTACCAGCCGATCATCGAGGCATCGACGAAGCGCTGCACCAGGTCGGGCTTCTTCTCGACCACGTCGCGGCGGGTCTCGATCAGGGTCGAATAGGTGTTGAAGCCGGAATCGGCGAGCAGCAGCACGTTCGGCTTGAAGCCCGCGGCTTTCTCGACGGCGAAGGGCTCGGAGGTGACGTAGCCTTGCATCGCGCTCTTGGGGTTGGCGATGAAGGGCTGCGGATTGAAATTATAGGGACGGACGTTCTTCTCGCTGAAACCGTATTCGGACTTCAGCCACTGGAAGTAGCTGGTCATGCCCTCCTTGGAGACGAACAGCGTCAGCGGCTTGAGGTCCTCAATTTTGGCGACCTTGGCATCGGGCTGCGTCAGCATCACCTGCGGATCCTTCTGGAAGACCGCGGCAATCGTGACGACGGGGACGTTGTTGGCCACCGCGTCGAACGACATCAGCGTGTTCGCGGCCATGAAGAAATCGATCTTGCCGGCGATCAGCAGCATCCGGTTGTTCTCGTTCGGACCGCCGGGAACGATGGTGACGTCGAGCCCATACTTCTTGTAGGTCCCGTCGGCGACCGCCTGGAAGAAGCCGCCATGTTCGGCCTCGGCGACCCAATTGGTGCCGAAGGTGACCTTGTCCAGCGTCTCGGCACGCACAGGCAGGGCCGCGAGAGATGCGGCCACCAGGGCCCCCGTTAACGCTCGCCGCAGATGGATGGGGCGCATGATTGGACTCCGTCGATCGTTCCGGCCCATGATAAACAAGAAATTTCGGGAGACGCGGCCGGCCGAGCAGCGTCCCCCGAAGAACTCCAAATTACGTTACAAATCGGCGCAAAGAAACCTCGATGAATTCGTCTCCGCCCCGCGACTGGGCCGACATCAACTGGAGCGCGACCGCGCCCTCGGAACCCTCGCGCTGGATCGCGGTGCTGCCGCTGGCGGCGACCGAGCAGCACGGGCCGCATCTGCCGCTCGCGACCGACGTGCTGATCGCGGACGCCTATCTCGCGCGCGTGCGCGAGCTGTTGCCCGCGGATGTTCCGGCGACGTTCCTGCCCATCGAACCGGTCGGGATTTCCACCGAGCATATCGACTATCCGGGCACGCAAACGCTGCCGACTGACGCCGCGCTCAAGCGATGGACAGGGATCGGCGGGGACATCGCGCGCCGCGGAATGAAGAAGCTCGTCATCATCACCAGCCATGGCGGCAACAGCGCGGCCATGATGCTGGTCGCGCAGGATCTTCGCGCGCATCACAGGCTATTCGTGGTGACGACGTCGTGGTCGCGGCTGTCGGGCGCGGAGAAACTGTTCCCGGCGGATGAAGTGCGCCACGGCATTCACGGCGGCGCGGTCGAAACCTCGATCATGCTGGCACGCTATCCCGATCAGGTGCGCGTTGATGCGATCGCGGATTTTCCCGCGAGCAGCATCGCGATGGAGAAGCAATATCGCTGGCTGTCGACGCAGCGGCCCGCACCGTTCGCCTGGCAGGCGCAGGATCTCCACGCCAGCGGCGCAATCGGGAATGCGACGCTCGCCGTCCCCGAGAAGGGCGAGCAGCTGCTTGATCAGGGCGCGACGGCCTTCTGCGAGCTGCTGGCTGAAGTCGATAACTTCGACGTGAGCAGGCTCGCCAAAGGGCCTCTCGGTTAGCTCGCATCATCCTGAAATCATTCAGGAATGACCCGGATTCGGGGGCCGCATTTCGCGCCTTCGAACCGGACGCGAAGAGCCTCCGTCCAATTGGGCACGCGGGCCACAACGGACCGCCTCAACCCGGATGGAGTTTCACATGTCGATCAAGACCAGGATTGCCGCCGTCGCTCTCGCTGCCCTCGCCGTCACCGGCAGCATCGTGTCCACCACCTCCTCGGCCGAAGCCAAGCAGCCGGGCTGGGTCTGGGGTGTGGGTGCCGGCATCGCCACCGCCGCCGTCGTCGGCTCCGCGGTCGCCGCCAGCAACGACCCCTATTATTACGGCTATCACCGCTGCGGCTGGGTCGCCCAGTACAACGCCTTCGGCCAGTACGTTGGCCGCGTTCGCACCTGCTACTGATCTGAGTACCTGAGGCCGATCTCACACGTGGATCCTGCGTCCGACACGGGCGCCTCATCCACCCCGTGTCGTGCCCCCGACCCCGCCCGGATGTCCCCCCGGGCGGGGTCATCCATTTTGGGCAGCGGGACATTGTTGCAGCCCCGTCACACAGCGATGCGAACCATTCTCCGCGGCAATCCGCGCCAGTTGCTATTGCGAATTAATCGCAATAAGGTTCGCAACAAGCTCAGGGGCTTGGGAAGAAGTCGCGTCGAATCGAGATCGTCTGGTCCGAACGCGGGAGCAACCAACTCCTGGTGACAGAGTCGCCGCGAATCGGCTGGGGTATCGCGGCGGGTGGAACACATCTGCGTTTTGGGGGCGTGCGTTTTGATTTTGAGAGGTCACCGTTACAGGTACTTGCGGACGGCCGCGGCGATTGCCTCGGGCGTGATGGCTCTTCCTGCCGCCGGCCGCGCGGCCGATCTGCCGCTGAAGGCCCCGGCGCTGAAAGCGGTCTATGACTGGACCGGCCTCTATATCGGCGCGCATGCTGGCTACAGCCTTGGGTCGTCGCGCTTTGCGCTGAATGACGGCGCCGCGGTCAACGACAGCGGCGTCTTCAGCGGCATGATCGGCGGCGTGCAGGCCGGCTACAATTACCGGCTCAACTCCGGCTGGCTCGTCGGCGTCGAAGGCGATTTCTCGTTTCCCAACTACATCACCTCGAACTCGATCGTCTCCTTCCTGGCAACGCCCGCTCACACCGTCACCCAGCAATGGGATTACACCGCGAGCGTGCGCGGCCGCGTCGGCTACACCAGCGGACCGTGGCTGGTCTACGCCACCGGCGGCTTTGCATGGATGGGCGAGCGCTATTTCGACACGCCGGCCTCCGGCGCAGATGTCCCGAAAATCCTGAACACGCGGCCCGGCTGGGTCGCAGGTGCCGGCATCGAATACGGCTTCGCGCCGCATTGGAGCGCGCGGCTCGAATATCTCTACAGCCGGTTCGACGGCGCGAACGTCGCCTTCTCCACGGGCGCCCAATACACCTCCTCCTCGCTCGACTTCCAGCAGGTCAGGCTCGGCCTCAAC
Organism: Bradyrhizobium sp. CCGB01; assembly: GCF_024199795.1. NCBI lineage: Bacteria > Pseudomonadati > Pseudomonadota > Alphaproteobacteria > Hyphomicrobiales > Nitrobacteraceae > Bradyrhizobium > Bradyrhizobium sp. CCGB01. Next base: position 864,888 of record NZ_JANADK010000001.1, on the reverse strand, counting down.
CGCAAGGTCGATTGGCCGGGCATGCCGAGCTACAACCCGAAGAGCTCCCTGATCGACACGGAATCGGATCGCTGGGAGATTCACGGCCAGAGCACCTATCTGCCGCAAGGCTATCCGTCGTTCCCCGCCCTCTACAGCGGAACGAACTCGCTCTCACCGTCGGCGCAGGCCAAGGCGACCTGGAGCAACAGCCTGTTCCTGAACGCACGACTGTGGGACGGCGGCGAGGTCTATTACAATCCCGAACTGCTCCAGGGATTTGGACTGAACGACACCGTCGGCGCCGCCGGCTTCCCCAACGGCGAAGCGCAGAAATCCAACTTCCCCTATCCGCATTACAACACCTCGCGCCTGTTCGTGCGCCAGACGTTCGGCTTCGGCGGCGAGCAGGAGGAGCTTGCGAGCGGCCAGCTGCAGCTCGGACAGAAGGTCGACATTTCCAGGCTCACGGTGCAGGCCGGCAAGTTCGCGGCGATCGACGTGTTCGACGGCAATGCCTATGCCAAGGACACCCGCAAGGACTTCATGAACTGGTCGCTGTGGGCACCGGGCGCCTTCGACTATTCCGCCGACAAGGTCGGTCTCACCTACGGCGTCACCGCCGAGCTCAACCAGAAGCAATGGGCGCTGCGCGGCGGCTATTTCCTGATGGTCGCGGAGCCCAACTCGAATCATTTCGACACCAGGATCGGGGAGCGCGGCCAGTATGCGCTCGAGCTGGAGACGCGGTTCTCGCTGTTCGGCCAGCCCGGCAAGCTCAGGACCATGGGCTGGGTCGACAGCGCCAACATGGGCAGCTTCCGCGAGACGCTGGACAATCCCGCGCTCAATCTCGACATCGCGCAGACCCGGCGCGGCCGTCTGAAGTATGGCTATGTGCTCAACCTCGAACAGGCGATCACGGACGATGTCGGACTGTTCGGCCGCTGGAGCTGGAACGATGGCCGTTTCGAAACGCTCGCCTTCACCGACATCAACAGCAGCCTGGCCGGCGGTCTTTCGATCAAGGGCACGAAATGGGGCCGGCCCGACGACGTGATCGGCATCGGCGGCGCCATCAATGCCATCTCGCAGGACTACCGCGACTTCCTGGCCGCCGGCGGCCTCGGCGTGCTGGTCGGCGACGGCGCGCTGAACTATCGCAAGGAGCGCATCCTCGAAACCTACTACGCCTATGCGCTGAACAAGGCGCTGACCTTCACCGCCGACTACCAGCTCATCGTCAACCCGGCCTACAACGCCGACCGCGGACCGGTGTCGGTATTCTCGGGGCGGCTGCACGGCGAGTTCTGAGCATCGCAAGCAAGGTTCCGGTGCGGCAATTTGGTTGGAACCGGCAAATTGCCCATCGAGTTCATATATAAGGGGCTTGGTCCGGCGCTCGCCGGGTCAGGTGCCCCTTCTGCTTGCGCAAAATGTTGTCCGTCGAAATCATTATCGTCGTCGTTCTGATCGTCATTAACGGCCTGTTGTCCATGTCCGAGCTGGCCGTGGTCTCGTCCCGCCCGGCCCGGTTGTCGCTGCTTGCCGCCAAGGGGGTGCGCGGCGCCGAGCGGGCGCTGACGCTCGCGGCCGATCCTGGAAAGTTCCTCTCGACGGTGCAGATCGGCATCACGCTGGTCGGCGTGCTCTCTGGCGCGTTCTCCGGCGCGACGCTCGGACAGCGGCTGACGCAATGGCTGGTCGAGCTTGGCCTGTCTGCGGGGATTGCCGACATCGTCGGCGTCGGCATCGTGGTCACGCTCATCACCTACGCGACGCTGATCGTCGGCGAGCTGGTGCCGAAGCAGGTGGCGCTGCGCGACCCCGAGAGCATCGCGGTCAGGGTCGCCCCCGCGATGCACATGCTGGCGCGGGTCTCGCTGCCGCTCGTCTTCCTGCTCGACCTCTCCGGCAAGCTGATCCTCACGCTGCTCGGCCGCGGCGGCAAGGCCGAAGAGAAGGTGTCGGAGGACGAGATCCATCATCTGGTCAGCGAGGCCGAGAGCGCGGGCGTGCTCGAGTCCGGCGAAAAGGAGATGATCGCCGGCGTCATGCGGCTCGGCGACCGGCCGGTCGGCGCGATCATGACGCCGCGCACGGAGGTCAACGAGATCGACCTGAACGATACACCGGAGGCCATTCACGAGATCATCGTAAAGAGCCCGCATTCGCGCTTTCCCGTCTCCGACGGCGATCGCGACAAACCGATCGGCGTGCTCCAGGCCAAGGATTTGCTGATCGCCTATATGAGCCAACGCACCCCGGACCTGCGTGCGCTCGTGCGCGAGGCACCCGGCATCCCGGCGTCGGCGGACGCGCGCGATGTGCTGGCCATCCTGAAAGCAGCACCGGTTCACGTCGGGTTGGTCTACGATGAATACGGCGCCTTCGAAGGCATGGTGACCGCCGCCGACATCCTCGAATCGATCGTCGGCGCCTTCCATTCCGAGGAGGGACCGCCGGAGCCGGCCTATGTCAAACGCGCCGACTCGTCGCTCCTGATCGCCGGCTGGATGCCGGTCGACGAGTTCGGCGAGCTGCTCGGCATCGAGCTCCCGCCGCACCGCTACAACACGGTGGCGGGCCTCGTGCTGCAACAATTCAGCGTGCTGCCCAATGTCGGCGATGCCTTCGACTTCGCCGGCTGGCACATCGAGGTCGTCGATCTCGACGGGCGGAGGATCGACAAGATTCTGGCGAGCCAGCTGGGCGAGGTGGAGACGGGTTGAGCGCCGTCTTTTCCTTCTCCCCTTACTCGGGGAGAGGGTGCACCCGATGAAATTACGGCGCCGCAAGGCGCGGCGGGATCATGTGGCGGAACTGCGCCTTACAGCGCCGGCTGGAACGTCGCTGCCTGCGCCATCCGCCAGGCATCGCGGAAGCGCGGATCTTCCGTGCCTTCGAGCAACTCGCCCGGGCGCAGCGCCGGATAGAGCTGCGCGAAGGATTTGACGTCCGTCGTCGAGGTGCGCTGGGTGAAGTGGATCGGGCGCAGCTGCCGCGGATGTTCGAGACCGGCCGCGGCGATCAGTTCGGTCAGCGAGTGCAGCGTGGCGTGGTGATAATTGTGCACCCGGTCGATCTTGAGCGGCACATAGAGCGCACGCGCACGCGTCGGGTCCTGCGTTGCAACGCCGGTCGGGCAGCGGTCGGTGTGGCAGCTCAGCGACTGGATGCAACCGAGCGAGAACATGAAGCCGCGCGCCGAATTGCACCAGTCGGCGCCGATCGCCATCGCGCGCGCCATGTCGAAGGCGGTCGCGATCTTGCCGGAGGCGCCGATCTTGATGCGGTCGCGCGCATTGATGCCGACCAGCGCGTTATGGACGAAACTAACGCCCTCGCGCATCGGCATGCCCAGATGGTCCATGAACTCCAGCGGCGCCGCGCCGGTGCCGCCTTCATTGCCGTCGACGACGATGAAGTCCGGATAGATGCCGGTCTCCAGCATCGCCTTGCAGATCGCGAGGAATTCCCAGGGATGGCCGATGCACAGCTTGAAGCCCGCCGGCTTGCCGCCGGAGAGGCGGCGCATCTCGGCGATGAACTGAACCATGCCTATCGGCGTGGAGAAGGCGCGATGCGAGGCCGGCGAGATGCAGTCCTCGCCCATCGCGACGCCGCGGATCTTGGAAATCTCCGCCGAGACTTTTGCCGCGGGCAGCACGCCGCCATGGCCGGGCTTGGCGCCCTGGCTGATCTTGAGCTCGACCATCTTGATCTGGTCCTGGCTCGCGACCCGCGTGAACGCCTCCGGATCGAACGTGCCGTCGAGATGACGGCAGCCGAAATAGCCGGAGCCGATCTCCCAGATGATGTCGCCGCCCATCTCGCGGTGATAGGGGCTGAAGCCGCCCTCCCCGGTGTCATGCGCGAAGCCGCCCTTCTTTGCGCCGGCATTGAGCGCGCGCACGGCGTTCGGGCTGAGCGCGCCAAAGCTCATCGCGGAGATGTTGAACACCGAGGCGGAATAGGGCTTCGCGCACTCCGGTCCACCGATCATAACGCGGAACTTCTCTTCGGCATGCGCCTTCGGCGCGACCGAATGGTGCATCCACTCGTAGCCCTCGCGGTAGACGTCCTCCTGGGTGCCGAACGGACGCTTGTCGAGCTCCATCTTGGCGCGCTGATAGACCACCGCGCGGATGTCGCGCGAGAACGGCATGCCGTCCTTCTCGCTCTCGAAGAAGTACTGCCGCATCTCCGGGCGGATTTCTTCCAGCAGGAAGCGGATATGCGCCGAGATCGGGTAGTTGCGCAGAACCGCATGGCCCTTCTGCATGAGGTCGCGGACACCAAGCAGCGTCAGGGCGCCAAAGATCAGGATCGGGATCAGCAGGATGTCGAAGATCTTGCGGTCGGCGATGCCGATGCCGATCAGCAGCGCGGTGACCACCGCGCAGATCGTCAGCACGATGAAACGTGGCGAGAACGGCAGCAGCAGGATTTCCATCAGCCCTTCGGGCGAAGCTTGCGTCTTGTTATCGTTGGCCACCACCACATCCCTCTCGTCAATCTGACGGGGCATGATACGCCCGCGCCACGTCCACAGATATGACGCGGACCTGTCTTGAAGCTACCGAATCCGGATGCCGCAAATCAATCCATCCGGCGGCGGGCTTTTGCAGTGCAATAGCTTCAAGCGAAATGACGAATCAGTGACCATGAGGCTGCGCCTCGTGCGGAATGACGCCGTGCTGATCGAGGCCGCCTCGCGCCAGCCAGGCATCGGTGCTCGCGACCGCGCGCTCGATATGGTCGTCGGAGCGCGAGAAATCGTAAGGAGATCCCACCAGCGGACAGAGCGGCGGCACCACGACATATTCAATGTCGGAGGCCAGTCCTTCGAGCTCCGCCACCAATTGCCGCGCGATCAGCAGTGTCAGCGCATGCAGGGCATTGGCAACCGCGCCCACCGGCGGATCCTTGACCGCGCAGGCGTGCCCGGTCGGCAGCACGACCAGCCGTTTTGCGCCTTTCCGGATCGCGACCCGGACCGGAGTGTTCGAGGAGATCGCACCGTCGGCGAGGAAATGACCATTGTAGCGGACTGGCGTGAAGGCGCCGGGGATCGCGGTGGACGCCAGGATCGCCTCCACCGCCGACCCCTCCGACAGCACCACGCTCTCGCCGGAGACGAAATCGGTGGTGACGATATGCACCGGCAGCGCGGCATCCTCGAGGTTGCGATAGGGCAGATGGTCCTCGACCAGCCTGCGGATGCCGTCATGGGGAATCAGGAAATCGCGCCGCCACATGAATCCGGCGAGGCTTCGCCAGGTGACCGGGAAAACATCATGACGCCTCAGCCCGCGCCAGACCGCTTCAAGCCCGAGCACGCCCTTGAGCGAGGGATCGCCGGCATAATAGGCGCCGTTGATCGCGCCGACGCTGGAGCCGACCACGAGATCAGCGACGACCCCGTGCCGCGCCAGCGAGTGCATCATCCCGACCTGGATTGCCCCGAAGCTGCCGCCGCCCGCCAGCACGAAGGCAGTCGGTCTCGGCGGACCATGATCGATCACGGACAAGATCTGCGCAGCTCCCCTGCTCTCGCATTGCAACATCGCGGCGAGATTTTGGCGCGAGCTTATAACAAGGGGTGCGCGAGACGCGCCAATAACAAAGTCGGGGGAGGATGGTGAGGGGGTGAGAGGGTGAGTGTGGCGCGAGATGCCCGTCACACCACTCGTGTCGTCCCCGCGAAGGCGGGGACCCATAACCACAGGGAGAGGTTATGGCACGCGCTGATAACTACGAGCCTTCGCCAAGCCACGTCCCGTGGTTATGGGTCCGGGGCTCGCGCTACGCGCGCCCCGGGACGACGCCGATGTTGTGGCTAAAGGCGTCGCGCCCTAAAGCGCGAGCAGCGCTTACCGCTCGACGAACGCCTTCTCGATCACGAAATGGCCGGGCTTGTTGCCGGAGCCTTCGATGAAATCGCGGCCTTCGAACATCACCTTCAGCTCTTCGAGCATCGCCGGGCTGCCGCACATCATGATGCGGTCGGTGGCGATGTCGAGCGGACCCTGGCCGATATCGTTGAATATCTGCTCGGAGTTGATGAGGTCGGTGATGCGGCCGCGGTTCTTGAACGGCTCGCGGGTCACGGTCGGGTAGTAGATGAGCTTGTCCGCGAGCAGCTCGCCGAACAGCTCGTCCTCGCGCAAATTCGCGACGAGCTTCTCGCCATAGGCGAGCTCGGAGACCTGGCGGCAGCCATGCACCAGCACGATGCTCTCGAACTGGTCGTAGACCTCGGGGTCCTTGATCAGGCTGGCGAAGGGCGCGAGGCCCGTGCCGGTCGAGAGCAGCATCAGCCGCTTGCCGGGGATGAGGTTGTCGGTGATCAGCGTGCCGGTCGCCTTGCGGCCGACCAGGATGGTGTCGCCTTCCTTGATCTTCTGGAGGCGCGAGGTCAGCGGGCCGTCCTGAACCTTGATCGAGAAGAACTCGAGCTCTTCCTCGTGGTTGGCACTCGCCATGCTGTAGGCGCGCAGCAGCGGACGGCCCTCGACCTCGAGGCCGATCATCGCGAACTGGCCGTTCTGGAAGCGGAAGCCGGTATCGCGCGTGGCGCGGAAGCTGAACAGCGTGTCGGTCCAGTGCTGGACGGAAAGAACCTTCTCTCGGTAAAACGCGCTCATGATTTTCGATATTCCGAATAATTGCGGTTTTAGGGCAAAAGCGCAGCCCGGCCCCTGAAAGCGGGGCGGACACCATTGCCATGGCGGAGGATTTCGCGTGTGTCATCTACGCCATTGAGGCCAATAATCAACCTCGTTCCGGATGCAATTGATGCCGGTCAAACCGGCATTTGCGGCGGAAATGGTCACATCATTAATGAATCCGCTGCCGGGCGCGCGCGGAGGGCAATTTCTTTTCCCTTTCAGGCGCGATCGGAGCACTTAATTTCCATCGCGCTCGCGAGAATTTCATTAAGAATAGCTCTGATTTTCACCCCGGTTTGGCGCCGTTTCCCGCATTTTTGCGGCTTTTGGCGACAGCAATGACTGAAACGAGCGACCGAAGCACATGACGGCAACCGGCGAGCGGATCTTCGTCCAGGCGATCAGGCGCTATTGCGCGAGCCATGGCATCGCGCTCGATGTCCGCTCCGGTGGCTGGCTGCTCGCGATGAGCGGGCACGGGAAGCGCCATTTCGCGTTCGGCTACGACGTCGGCCTCAACAGCGCCATCGCGCACCGCCTCGCCAACGACAAATCGGCCACTGCCGAGGTGCTGGCGCTCGAGGGTGTGCCCTGCATTCCCCATCGCCTCTTCCTCAACCCGAGCATGGGCGCGCACGTTGCCGGCCCCGACTGGCAGCAGGCGATGCTGATGCTGCTCGCCCAGAATCCGCAAGGCGTGGTGGTGAAACCGAACGAGGGCACGTCCGGACGCGCGGTGTTCAAGGTGACGAACCGGAACGAGCTCGATCGCGCCGTGACCGAGGTGTTTTCCTCGAGCCTAGGCCTCGTTATCGCGCCCTATGTCGAGATCGAGGACGAGGTCCGCGTCATCCTGCTCGATGACAAGCCGATGACCGTCTATCGCAAGGAACGGCCGCAGGTTGTTGGCGATGGCTTTCGCACATTGCGTGAGCTGGCGAGTGAGGCAGGACATGACAGGCAGCTTCGCGAGCTCACTGCGCAGAAGGTGAACGCGATTGTCCCGAACGGCGAGCACCGTATCCTGAACTGGCGGCACAATCTCGACGCAGGTGCGCGGCCGGTGCTCATGGAGCACGGCGAGGTCCGAGCGATTTGCGCGCAACTCGCCGTCGAAGCCGCCGCCGCCATCGGCATCACTTTCGCATCGATTGACGTCGTCCGTGTCGACGACGCCTGGCGGGTGCTGGAGGTCAATTCCGGCGTGATGATGGAAGCGCTGGCGAAGCTGCATCCGGAGCTGGTGCAGGCGACGTATGATGCCGCGCTGGATCGGGTGTTTGCTGAAGCAAGCTGAGCGCCAAGTGCGCGGTGCAATCCTTCTCCCCTTGTGGGTTCTTAAGAACGCCGAAGCGAAAGCTTCGGCTATGGCGCCGGATGAGGGGTTCTCTCCACTCGCAAGACTGCTCGTGGGGATAGATACCCCTCACCCGGCTTCGCTTTCGCGAAGCCACCCTCTCCCACAAGGGGGAGAGGGTGCACCAAACTCGCGGCTCAATTATTCGCGCTCGCGGAATCGTCCATGGCCTTGAAAGCCTCTTCCAGCTGCAGCGAGATCGGCACGTTCAGGCGTTCGCCGGTCGGAAGCCGCGCGATGAACCATTTGTTGTAGAGCGGGATGAGGTCCTGGTTGGAGCCGAGCTTGCGGAAGGTGCGGTCGACCACCGCAGAGAGTTGCGGCTCGCCCTTCCTGAACATGATGCCGTAGGGGTCGTAGGACAGATAGTCGCCGGTGACGCGGAACTTGTCCTGCGCCTTGTGGCGCGCGATCAGGCCGGAGAGCAGGATGTCGTCGGTCGCGAACGCATCGGCCTTGCCGTCGGCGAGCATCTGGTACGACTGCTCGTGGTCGGGCGAGGCAACGATGTTCAGCCCCAGCGATGACTTCTTGTCGGCAGCCTGGATCGCCTGCTCGTTGGTGGTGCCCTTCGTCACCACCACGGTCTTACCCTTCAAATCGGTCAACGACTGGACTTTCGACGCCTTCGGCACCATCAGCTTGGTGCCGGCGACGAATATCAGCGGCGAGAACGCGACGCGCTTGCCGCGCTCGGCATTGGCGGTGGTCGAGCCGCATTCGAGGTCGATCTTGTTCTGCAGCACGGCGTCGATGCGGTCGTCCGAGGTGACCTTGACGTAGTCGATCTTCAGATTGGGGTCGTCGACCTCGACGCCGATCTCCTCGACGATGGCCTCGCAGAGCTCGAGGCTGTAGCCGATCGGGCGACCCGACTGGTCGAGGAAGGAGAACGGCGGCGAGCTTTCGCGGTAGCCGAGCCGCACGGTGTGTCTGCTCTTGATGGCCGACAGCGTTGGGCTAAGCCCCTCGCTACCAGTCTGAGCGGAAGCGCCGGTTACCAGCAGACACGCCGCCAGCAACAGGCCGCCCGATATCGCCGTTGAAAGGCGCATGATGCACCTCCGTCAATGGCCGGCCATCGCGGGCACTTCGCCCGGCACCATGTCCGGCGTCGACGCTTCGCCAGGGCCAAGCTCGTGCTCGGGCCCGAGCTCGCCTTCCCACTTCGCGACCACTGCGGTCGCGAGCGAGTTGCCGATCACGTTGGTGGCGCTGCGTCCCATGTCGAGGAAGGTGTCGATGCCCATGATCATCAGCAGGCCCGCCTCGGGGATGCCGAACTGCGACAGCGTCGAGGCGATCACCACGAGGGAGGCGCGCGGCACGCCGGCAACGCCCTTGGAGGTGATCATCAGGGTCGCGAGCATCGCAAGCTGCGTCGCGAGCGACATCTCGATGTGATAGGTCTGCGCGATGAAGATGCTCGCGAAGGTGCAATACATCATCGTGCCGTCGAGGTTGAAGGAATAGCCGAGCGGCAGCACGAAGCTCGAGATCCGCGACGAGGCGCCGAACTTCGTCAGTCCCTCCAGCGTCTTCGGGTAGGCGGCCTCCGAGCTCGCGGTAGAGAACGCGATCATCAGCGGCTCGCGGATCAGCCGCAGGAGATGGCTGTAACGCGGCCCGATCACGACGAAGCCGACGACCATCAGGATGATCCACAGGATCGCAAGCGCGAGATAGAAGCCGCCCATGAAGACGACGAGCTTCCACAGCACACCGAGGCCGTTCTTGGCCACGGTGGCGGTGATGGCGGCCCACACCGCCAGCGGCGCGAACAGCATCACATAGCTCGTCACCTTGAGCATGATGTGGGCGACATCGTCGATCATCGCCAGGATCGGCTTGGAACGTTCGGGCATCGAGCCCATCGCCACCGAGAAGAACACGGCGAAGATCACGATCTGGAGGATCTCGTTCTGCGCCATCGCGTCCGCGATCGAGGTCGGGATCAGATGGGTGAGGAATTTCTCGATCGAGAAGGCCGAGACCGGCAGTCCCGTCGATTGCCCCGCCTGAGGCAGCGTGCCGGGGAAGTTCGCGCCGGGCTGGAGCAGATTGACCATCACGAGGCCGAGCAGCAGCGACACGAAAGAGGCGCTGACGAACCAGCCCATGGTCTTGGCGAAGATGCGCCCAAGCCGCGAACCGCTTCCCATATGCGCGATGCCGCCGACCAGGGTCGCGAACACCAGCGGCGCGATGATCATCTTGATCAGGCGCAGGAACATCATGGCGATCAGGTTGATGGAGGACGCCCATTCGGCGCGCGTGTCGGGCAGGAAGTTGAAGATCGCCGCCCCCATGACGATGCCCAGCACCATCGCGGCCAGAATGTATTGCGTGAACCTGTTCGACATTGAAGACCCCCACACTACCGGCCGCTTCATGATGTCGCAGATATGACAGCGACGCAACACGCTTCGCGAGCATTCGTGTTGCGGGATGTTCCCGTTGCGAAACACAGGCGCAAGATCTAGCCTTCATGCAGCGCACAACGAATGCGGCTTGCACGTTTTGTTTGCGGCACCTGCATCAATAATTGTCAAACAAACGAGGAGGAAACGTCATGAGCGGCAGCATCAATCGCCAGATTCTTCTGGTGGAAAAGCCCAGTGGCAAACTTGGCCCCGAGCACTTCAAGATGGTGGAGGGCGCGATGCCTGAGCCGAAGGACGGCGAGGCCTTGCTGCATGTGCGTTACATCTCGCTCGACGCCGCCAACCGTGCCTGGATGCATGGCGCGACCTATCGTTCCGCGGTCGAGGCCAACAGCGTGATGGCCGGCGGCGCCATCGCCGAGGTCGTCAGCTCGAAGGCGCCGGGGTTAGCTGCCGGCGACATCGTGTTCGGCGACACCGGCTGGCAGGAATATGCCGCGGTGCCCGCAAAGCATTTGACGAAAATGCCTAAGCTCGAACCGATGACGCATCTGCTCAGCGTGTTCGGCATCGCCGGCCTCACCGCCTATTTCGGCCTGCTCGAGGTCGGCAAGCCGAAGGAGGGCGAGACGGTCGTGGTCTCCGCGGGCTCGGTCGGCTCGATCGTCGGGCAGATCGCCAAGATCAGGGGATGTCGCGTGGTCGGCATCGCCGGTGGCGCCGACAAGTGCAACTGGCTGACCTCCGAACTCGGCTTCGATGCCGCGGTCGACTACAAGGACGGTGCGGTATTCAAGGCCCTGCGCGCCGCGGCGCCCAAGGGCATCGACGTCTATTTCGACAATGTCGGCGGCGACATTCTCGAAGCCTGCCTGCCGCAGATGAACAATTACGGCCGCATCGCCTGCTGCGGTGCGATCTCGCAATATGACGGTGCGCCCTCCGCGCACGGCCCGCGCGGCGTGCCCGGCCTGATCGTGGTGAAGCGGCTCGTCATGCAGGGCTTCATCGTGATGGACTACATGAAGGAGAGCCAGCGCGCGCTCGCCGAGCTGCAAGGCTGGGTGAAATCCGGCAAGCTGAAGGTGCAGGAAGACATCATCGACGGATTGCAGAACACGCCGAAGGCGCTGATCGGATTGCTGGCGGGAGAGAACCGCGGCAAGCGCATGGTGAAGCTCTGACGACGTAGCATTTGAGCATGATCTTCGCGCAAACGCGTGCCGCGTTTGCGCGAGGGAAAACCGCTGCACAATTTTCGGGATGATGCTCTGGTTACGTCGCAATTGGCACGGTATTATCTACTTGCGGTAGAGGTCGAAGCGGCCAATGATGCTGCACGCGGCATCACCCGCGACGATTGCTTGCATCACATTTGAAAAATCGTCGGCGTTACCGACAGGGCAGGAATTCAACCCAAATGCTCAACATTTTGAAACATGCATCGACACGTGGCGCGTTGTTGGCAGCGGCGCTGTTCGCAACTGCAACAGGCGCATCCGCGCAATCCCCGACCGAGGCCCAGAAGAGCGCCATCCGCTCCGCATGCCGCTCGGACTTCATGGCGCACTGCTCGAGCGTCACGCCCGGCGGCGTGGAAGCGTATCAATGTCTCCAGAAGAACATGTCCAGCCTGTCCTCGGGATGCCAGACCGCGGTTCGCGCGGTCGAGCCCGCTGCGGCGCCGAAGACTGAAGCTGCGCCCGCCAAATCTGAACCGGCCAAGACGGAAGCTGCGCCGGTCGCCCAGCCGAAGCCGGCTGCTGCCGCTCCGAAGGCCGCTGCCGCCAAGCAGCCGAGCAGCGCGCAGATCGCCGCGGTCAAGAGCGCGTGCCGCGCCGATTATCCCAAGGTGTGCGCCAGCGTGCCGCCGGGCGGCGCCCCCGCCCTCGAATGCCTGGAGAAGAACAAGGCAAAGGTTTCGCCGGCCTGCGAGAAGGCCGTGACCGCCGCGGCCGGCGGTGGCAGCGCGGCAGCGGCAACAGCGCCCGCAGGGGCGGCTCCTGCGGCCGCAGCACCGGCGGCCGCGCCGGCTGTCATCGTGCTGCGCCCGCTGCGGCCGCGCGAAGAGCTGTTCATCGTCCGGTCCGCCTGCGGCGCCGACATCCGCACGCTCTGCGCCGGCGTCGCGCCCGGCGGCGGCCGCATCGTGCAATGCGTCGCCAGCAATGCCGCCTCGCTGTCGCCCGCGTGCAAGGACGTGCTGGCACCGTTCGCTGCGCGATAAGGCAGCGCGGGGCTACGCGCCAGAGCGCGCATCAAAATCTCGCAACGCACGCGAATGAAATTTCGCGCGCCTGCCGCGACATATCTGTTGCGAACATCCGATTTCAATCACGACAAGCCGGGAGGAAGACATGCGTTCATTGCTGCTCGTCGCTTCTGCTCTCTTCGCCTTCGCCGCAACCATGACGTTTGAAGCGACCGACGCCAATGCAGTGGTGTGCGCTCGCGGCGTCTATCGTGCCGGTTGCGCCGGACCGAATGCGGCCGTCGTGGTCCGCAAGCCGGTTCCCGCGGTTCGCTGTACCAGGGTGCTGGTGAACGGGGTCTACGTGAAGCGCTGCGTCTGACGGTGCGGATGGCCAAGCCGGCGCGGTTTGGTTATTCTTGGCAGCGTCACTGCTCCGGACATGCGCCAGACGCGTGTCCGGGCCCAAGCTTCGATGCGCCTCGCCTTCGATAATTCCGCTGGCGTGGAAGGCCGGAGCACATTAGTCTAGCCCTAGATAGTAAGTATACTGTCAATTAGGGAGGCAGACGTTGCGGATCGCCGTGATTGGCGGGGGGCCCGGTGGCCTGTACTTCGCCTATCTCTGGAAGAAGCGTCACCCCGAGGATCAAGTCGACCTGTTCGAACAGAACCCGGCCGACGCGACCTGGGGCTTTGGCGTCGTGTTCTCCGATCAGGCCCTGGAATTCCTGCGCGCCGACGACCCCGAAACGGTCGATGCGATCGCGCCGCATATGGAGAGCTGGGAGAACATCACGCTCAACATTCATGGCGACAGCGTCGCCATCGACGGGGTCGGCTTCTCCTCGATCGGCAGGCTGGAGCTCTTGCAGTTCCTCCAGCGGCGCGCGCTGGATGCCGGCGTCACGCCGCGCTTCGATACGCAGATCCACGCCATCGACCAGCTCAACGGCCACGATCTGATCGTGGCCGCCGACGGGCTGAATTCGCTGGTGCGGCGCGCCTTCGAAGGCGATTTCGGCACCTCGCTGTCCTATTCCGCCAACAAGTTCGTCTGGTACGGCACCTCGAAGCGCTTCGATACGCTGTCGCAGACTTTCGTGAAGACCGACCGCGGCGCCTTCAACGCCCATCACTACCGCTACTCGCCGACCATGAGCACCTTCCTGGTCGAATGCGACCTCGCGACATGGCAGGCCTATGGCTTCGCCTACAAGGATGCCGAGCAGTCCAAGGGCGTCTGCGAGGAGGTCTTTGCCGACACGCTGGGCGGCCACTGCCTGGTTTCCAACAAGTCGGTCTGGCGCAATTTTCCCTGGGTCTGGAACGAGCACTGGTCGTTCAAGAACATGGTGCTGGTCGGCGACGCCCTGCACTCGGCGCATTTCTCCATCGGCTCGGGAACGCGGCTCGCGATCGAAGACGCCATTGCGCTGGTCAAGGCGCTGGAATCGGACGCGCATCTTTCGACCGCGCTGCACCGCTACCAGGCCGCACGCAAGCCGGTGGTGCAGAAGCTCGTCAATGCCGCGCGCACCTCGGCCTTCTGGTACGAGCACTTTGCCCAGCACATGCAGCTCGGCCTGATGGACTTCGCCTACAGCTACATCACCCGCTCCGGCCGCATCGACGATTCCCGGCTGCGCGCGATGTCGCCCGCCTTCATGACGCGCTATGAGGCCGAGAAGAACGGCGGAGATGCCGCATGAGCAGCGAGATCCGCGATCAGGTGCCCGCGGACAGCCCGGGCGCCCACGAGATCGGCTTTGCCGTTCCGGAAATTTACAATGCCTGTCGCATTCTGTTCGACAATCTCGCCAGGGGCCTTGGCGACAAGCCCGCGCTGATCGGACCGGCAGGCACGCGGACCTATGCCGAGCTTTGCGCGGAAGCTTGCCGCTGGGGCAACGGTTTCGCATCGCTCGGCCTGAAGCGCGGCGACCGCGTGCTGCTGTTCCTCGACGACACGCCGGCCTATCCGGCCGCATTCTTCGGCGCGGTCCGCGCCGGCTTCGTGCCGCTTCTGATCAACACGTTGACGCCGCCGGACCTGCTGCAATTCTATCTCGCCGATTCCGGCGCAGCCGTTGCGGTGGCGGATGCCGAATTCGCGACCCGCTTCAATGCGGAGGCCTGCGCGGCGACCTGCCTGCGCACGCTGATCGTCGTCAACGGCGAAGCGCGCGACCACGCCGCGCCTGCGGCGATCGCGGCGCCAGGCTGGCTCGCGCAGTTCCCGGCTGAGCTTGCTGAAACGGACACGCATCGCGACGAGATGGCGTTCTGGATGTACTCTTCCGGCTCGACCGGCCGGCCCAAGGGCATCGTGCATCTCCAGCACGACATGGCCTACAGCGATGCCGCCTTTGCGCAGAACGTGTTGAAGCTGACGCCCGGCGACATCTGCTTCTCGGTGCCTAAAATCTTCTTCGCCTACGGTTTCGGCAACTCCGTCACCTTCCCGTTCTCCGCGGGTGCCGCGACGCTGCTGCTGCCGGGACAGCCCAGGCCCGCGGCGATCTTCGCCGCGATCGGACAATACAAGCCGACGGTCTTCTTCGGCCTGCCGACGCTCTATACCTCGCTGACCAAGGCCGAAGGCGCCGACAAGGCGGATTTCTCGTCGTTGCGGATGTCGCTCTCGGCGGCCGAGGTGCTCTCGGCCGAAGTCTTCAACGGCTGGAAGACGCTCACGGGCCTGGAGATCGTCGAAGGCCTCGGCTCGACCGAGGTGCTGCACATCTATCTCTCCAACCGCCCCGAGCGGAAGAAGCTCGGCGCCGCCGGCCTGCGCGTCCCCGGCTACGAGGTCGCGCTGCGCGACAAGGACGGAAGCGAGGTCGGCGACAACGAGGAAGGCATCCTGTGGGTGCGCGGCGATTCCAACACGCCGCTGTACTGGAACCGGCCCGACAAATCCGCGGAGACCATCCGCGAGGGCGGCTGGATCTACACCGGCGACCGTTTCGTGCGCGATGCCGACGGCTTCCACTTCTTCCGCGGCCGTGCCGACGACCTCATCAAGATATCAGGCCAATGGGTCTATCCGCTCGAAGTCGAGCTGTGCCTCGCCGACCACCCCGACATCCGCGAATGCGCCGTGTTCGCCGCCGAGCTGCCGGACCGGCGCATGACGCTCAAGGCGGTGGTGGTGATGAATCAACGAGCTGTCGACCAGAGCGAAGCGACGCGCAAGCTGCAGGATTACGTCAAGGGCAAGCTGCTTCCTTACAAATATCCGCGCGAGGTGATCTTCATCGACGAGCTGCCGAAGACGGGCACGGGGAAGATCGATCGGCAGGCGTTGTTGCGGATGTGAGGCAAGGGCGTGAGAGGCGCACCAGCGCGCGCCCCACCAACGGTGTCATCGCCCGCGAAAGCGGGCGATCCAGTATTCCAGAGACGCAGTCGTTAAACCGATAGGCCGCGGCGTACTGGATTCCCCGCCTTCGCGGGGAATGACACCGTTATTGTTGCGACGCCGTCGCCCCTCACCCCTTCCCCAGATGCTCCAGCGCGTCCTCCGCGCGCAGCGGCACGCGTGACGCCTCGTTGTTGAGATCGACGAGCTGCACCAGCAGCCCCATCAGTGCCTTGCGATCGGCGGGCTTGAGCGGCTCCAGCATCCGCGCCTGGGCGCGCTCGACGGCGGGGATGATCTCGCGCAGGATCGCGGCGCCTGATTTCGTCAGGTAGAGCAGCTTGATGCGCTTGTCTTCGGGGGCCGGCTTGCGCTCGACGAAATCCTTGGCCTGCAGCCGCTCGATCACGCTGCCGAGCGTCGAGCGGTCGAAGGCGATCACCGCCGACAGCCGCGTCGCGTCGATGCCGGGATGGGTGTGGATCGCAATCAGCGCTGCGTACTGCACCGGCGTGAGATCGAACGCCCTGCACTCCTCCATGAAGATCGAGACCGCGATCTGCTGCATGCGCCGGAACAGATAGCCCGGCGCGGCATAGACCGCGTCGATCGTGATCGGAGGAGCGGGTTTACTCGGCATCGGCCTGCTTCTCCGGCGCGGCATCGGCGAAGGCGGGCAGCGCCTTGGCGGCGGCCTCCGCCGCCAGTAGACGCGGATAGGCCGAAACATCGACACCGAAGCGGCGCGCATTGGCGAGTTGCGGCACGAGGCAGAGATCGGCGAGCGTCGGCACGGCGCCGAAGCAAAATGGCCCGGGTTCATTTCTGATGAGGGTTTCACAGGCCGACAGTCCCTCGCGATTGACCCACGCCGCCCAGTCCTGGACTTTCTCCTCGGCAAGGCCCAGCTCGCGCAGCCGCGCCAGCACCTTCAAATTCTGCACCGGATGGGTGTCGCAGGCGATCGCCAGCGCGAACGCCCTCACCTTGGCACGCTGCAATGCGTCCTTCGGCAGCAGCGGCGGGTTGGGATGCGTCTCGTCGAGCCATTCTATGATCGCGACCGATTGGGTCAGCACCGCACCCGCATCGTTCTCCAGCGCCGGCACCAGCCCTTGCGGGTTGATGGCGAGATAGCTGGGGGCGCATTGCTCGCCCTTGCGAAGATGATGCGGTAGGTGCTCGGCGCCGAGGCCCTTGAGATTCAGCGCGATCCGCACGCGATAGGCCGCGCTGGAACGGAAATAGCCGTGCAGCTTCATTGAGACCTCCCTTTGAATTTTCCCGTCATTCCGGGGCGATGCGTCAGCATCGAACCCGGAATCTCGAGGTTCCGGGTTCACGCGTCGCGTGCCCCAGCCTTGGCAATCATCGTCACGTTGACGCTACCTAGATCGTCAGTATACTGTCAATCAACAAAACGACGGGAGCAGCAACCATGGAAGCCGTGACCAAGACGCCGGAGCGCGAGGCGTTCTACCGGAAGATCGACGGCGAAAATCTCACCGCGCTGTGGACGGTGATGAACGACCTGATCACGCCGGAGCCGAAGAGCGCCTGCCGCCCGCATCTGTGGAAGTTCGACGTCATCCGCGACTACATGCGTGAAGCCGGCAAGCTGATCACCGCCAAGGAAGCCGAACGGCGCGTGCTGGTGCTGGAAAATCCGGGCCTGCGCGGCCAGTCGAAAATCACGACCTCGCTCTATGCCGGCGTCCAGATGGTGGTGCCCGGCGATGTTGCGCCCGCGCACCGGCACAGCCAGTCGGCGCTGCGCTTCGTGCTCGAAGGCAGGGGCGCCCACACCGCGGTCGACGGCGAGCGCACCGCGATGGAGCCCGGGGACTTCATCATCACGCCGTCGATGACCTGGCATGATCATTCCAACGAGACCGATGAGCCGATGTTCTGGCTCGACGGCCTCGACATTCCGCTGGTGCAGTTCTTCGACTGCTCCTTCGCGGAAGGATCGAAAGAGGACCAGCAGACGATCACGAAACCCGCCGGCGACAGCTTTGCGCGCTACGGCCACAACCTGCTGCCGGTCGACGTCAAGCGAAGCTCGAAGACCTCGCCGATCTTCAGCTATCCCTATGCCCATACGCGCGAGGCGCTGGAGAAAGCTCGCGCGAGCCAGGAGTGGGACGCCTGTCACGGATTGAAGCTGAAATTCAGCAACCCCGAGACCGGCGATTTCGCGATGCCGACCATCGGCACCTTCATCCAGCTGCTGCCGAAGGGTTTCAAGACCGCGCGCTATCGCGCGACGGACGCCACCGTGTTCTGTCCGATCGAGGGCAAGGGCCGCAGCCGCATCGGCGATGCGGTTTTCGAATGGGGCCCGCGCGATCTGTTCGTGGTGCCGAGCTGGCAGTGGGTCACGCACGAGGCTGAAGACGACGCCGTGCTGTTCAGCTTCTCGGATCGCCCCGTGCAGCAGAAGCTGGATTTATTCCGCGAGGATCGCGGCAACGCGTGACGCTCTCGTAGGGTGGGTTAGCGAAGCGTAACCCACCAACTTCGTCACGCGCACGCGGAAGCATGGTGGGTTACGCCTTCGGCTAACCCACCCTACGACAGCGGTGGACGTCACTACCGCCAGTGCAACAACCGCGTCTCCAGCCAGCCGATCACCTTCCCCACGGCCAGGCCGAACACCGACAGGATCACCACACCCGCGAGCAGCTGATCCGTCTGCATCAGATTGCCCGCTTGCAGCACGAAGGCGCCGATGCCGTACTGGGCGCCGATCATCTCCGCGCTGACGACGAGCAGCAGCGCGACGGACGCCGTGATGCGGAAGCCGGCGAGGATTGCGGGCAGCGCGCCGGGCCAGATCACCTTGCGCACGATGGTCGCGAAGGGAACGTTGAAGCTTTGCGCCATGCGGATGAGGTTGCGCGGCACCGCATCGACGCCGCTGTAGACGGAGATCGCGGTCGAGAAGAACACCCCGAGCGCGATGGTCGCGATCTTCGGCTCTTCGCCGATGCCGAGCCACAGTATGAGCAACGGCAGCAGTGCGATCTTCGGGATCGGGAACAGCGCCGAGATGAAGGTGATGCCGACGCTGCGCGCAAGCCGCGACAGGCCGATGGCAAAGCCGACGACAACGCCCGCCGCGGTCCCCAGCAGCCAGCCGACGCCGATGCGCAGCAGCGACGCCGACAGGTGCTGCCACAATGCGCCCGAGATCGCGAGCTGGTAGATCGCGCGCGCGATCGCCGAGGGCGCCGGCAGGAACAGCGGATTGACGAGGCCGATGCTGCCCGCGGCTTGCCAGATCGCGATGACGAGCGCGAGTGCGATCCAGCCGCCGAAGCGGCTGGAGGCGGGCACGAAGCCAGCGCCGCGAAAACGAACGCGCCGCGTCACCTGGTCCTTTGAGGTGCCTTCAGTCGCCGCGCGATCAAGCATGCTGGACCTCGCGCTCGGCATCGATCGCCTCGTTGCGGATCAGCGACCAGATCTGGTTCTGGAGCGCGAGCAGCTTTTCGCGCGCCGAAGCTTCGCCGCGCGCCGCCCGCGTCATCGGCACGGTGACGACCTCGCGGATCCGGCCCGGCCGCCGCGACAGCACCACGATGCGGTCGGCGAGGCGTGCTGCTTCTTCGAGATTATGGGTGACATAGACCGCGCCCATGCCGCCATCGGCGAGCAGTCGGACGAAATCCTCCATCAAAAGCTCGCGCGTCTGCGAATCCAGCGCCGACAACGGCTCGTCCATCAGCAGAATAGCGGGCTTGACCGCGAGCGCGCGCGAAATGCCGACGCGCTGGCGCATGCCGCCGGAGAGCTGCTTTGGATAGGTCGTACGGAAATCGGTCAGGCCGGTGCGGCGCAGGGCATCGTCCACCAGCGCGCGGCGCTGGGTCGCGGAGAGTTGCGTGTGCAGCAGCGGGAATTCGACGTTCTCCGCGACCGTGGCCCAGGGCAGCAGCGCAAAATCCTGGAACACGAAGGTCAGCGGATTGAGGCTGTCCGCCGGCGGCGCCCCGCGCAGCTCGGGCGCGCCCGAGCTCGGCTGCAACAGCCCGCCGAGGATCGACAGCAGCGTGCTCTTGCCGCAGCCGGAGGGACCGACGATCGCCACCACCTCGCCGGCACCGACGGTGAAGGAGACGTCGTCGAGCACCGCGAGATCGCCGAAGCGATGGCTGATGTGGTTGGCGATCAGGTCCATTCTATCTCGTCTATCCTCTGCTCCGTCGTTCCGGGATGGTCCGAAGGACCAGACGTCAGGTGCGCAATTGCGCACCGGGGAACCTCAAGATTCCGGGTTCGATGCTTCGCATCGCCCCGGAATGACGGAAGCATCAATCCGCCTTCACATAGTCCTTGGCGATGATCGTGTTCACGTCAAAGCCCTTGTCGGCGAATCCCTGCTCCTGGAGCCATTTGATCTGGTTGTCCACGTTCTTGACGTCGAGCTTGCCGTCGGGATCGATATAGGCGCAGTTGCCGACCACCTGCTCGACCGGCAAATTGGTGTACTTTGCGATGATCTCCAGCAGCGGCTTCGTCTTGTCGTTGATCGGCGCGACACCGTCCTTCATCGCGGCGAGAATGACGTCGTGATATTCGCGGTCGGCCTTTGCCAATGCGCCGAGCAGCTTGGTCACCAGGACCTTGTTGGTCAGCGTCTTCGGCGAGGCGAACACCGCACCCAGCTGCCAGGGCGTCTCGTCGCCGACCCAGCCGAGAAACTTTGCGCCGCCCTCGTCCATCAGCTTTCGCGCGGTCGAGATCGGCAGCAGCGCCGCATCGACGGTCTCGCCCTTGAGCGCGGCGGCCGCATTCGACAGCGATTGCAGCGGCACGATCTTCACGTCCGCGAGCTTGAAGCCGTATTTGTCGGCGAGCAGGCCGAGCGAATAGTGAAAGCTCGATCCGACCTGCGTCATCGCCACGCGCTTGCCCGCGAGGTCCTTTGGCGTCTTCAGGCCGGCGGCATAGGCGTTGTTGCTGGCGAAATAGCCGATCAGGGGATAGCCCGCCTTCTCGCGGCTCATGCCGCCGATCACTTTCAGCGTGCCCTTGCCCGCAAGATTATAGAGACCGGCGGTGAAGGCGGTGACGCCGAAGTCGACGTCGCCTGAGGTCGTCGCGACCGCGATCGGCTGCGCCGCATCGAAGAATTTCAGCTCGACGTCGAGGCCGGCGTCGCGGAAATAGCCCTTGTCCTGCGCGATGAAGACCGGTGCAGAGGACGACAGGCGAAGCACGCCGATCCTGGCCTTCAGCGCGTCTTCGGCCCGAACCGTACCCGTCGCCATGATCGCCAGAAGGCCCGCGAGCGCGAGCCGCGCAATTCCGATCATCCCATTTCCTCCGCCGTATTTCTCTTGGCCGCTTTCTCTTGGCCGTTCGTGCAGTCCGTTACAGGCCTTCGGGCACCACCTGGTCCCGCCCGATGAAGGCGCCCTGTTGTTTCAACGTTTCCTGCAATTTTTCAACCGGGATTTCGCGCGGAATCCGGTTACCCGACAGCGCCAGCGCGGCGGCGGAACCGGCCGCCTCGCCCATCACGAAACAGGCACCGGACACCCGCGCTGCCGACTGGCCCTCATGGGTCATCGAGGCGCAACGCCCGGCGACCAGCAGATTGTCGACGCCTTCGGGCACCAGCATCCGGTAAGGCAGCTCGTTATATCCGCGCGATTCCGGGATCGGCGGGAAGGTGAACACGACATCGCCGGGAACATGGGCCTCGATCGGCCAGCCATTGACGCCGATCGAGTCCTCGAACGAAGCGCAGCCGAGCACGTCCTCGCCGCTGAGCTGATAGCCGCCCCTGATGCGGCGGGTCTCGCGGATGCCGAGCTGCGGCGGCAGGTCGACGATGTAGGACTTTTCGAAGCCCGGCACGCTGCTGCGCAGGAACTCGTACGCGGCGAGCGCCTGCTTTCGGCCCTCGATCTCGCCGCGGGTGAGATCGTCGGGCTCGACGCCGTTGATGGCATGGCCATCCTCGCGCGCCACCTGCGTGAAGTTCACCCGCCACTCGATGCCGGACTTTTGCGGCCGCACGATCGCGCTCTTGCGCGGGAATGTGTGGGTGCCGGCGGAGGTGGCCTTTTCCATCAATTGCGGGATGGTCCGCCAGGCATCGCCCGCCTTCTCCGGATCGATGCCATTGAGGCGGAGCATCATCGACGGGTACATCGGATGGCCGTGCTCGTCGCCGATGTCGAACGGTGCGCCCGCCCACACGGCGAGATCGCCGTCGCCGGAGCAATCGATGAAGATCTCCGACCGCACCGCCTGCCGGCCGGCTTTGGTTTCCATCATCAGCGCGTCGATGCGGTTGTTATCGCCCATCACGACGCCGGCGCCGAGCGCATGGAAGAGGATGTGCACCTTGTGGCTCGCGAGCAGCTCGTCAGCCGCGATCTTGTAGGCCGCAGTGTCGTAGGCCTGCGCAAAAACCTTGCCGAGGATCAGATGCGGCGCGTTGAGGCCGTTCAGACGATCGATCCGCGCCAGCAGCTCGGACGCCATGCCCTGCACCAGGCGGTGCGCCTCGCCATAGACATTGCCATGCAGCCCGCAAAAGTTGGTAACGCCGGCGGCCGTGCCCATGCCGCCGAGGAAGCCGTAGCGCTCGATCAGCAGCGTTCGCCTTCCCGCGCGCGCCGCGGACGCCGCCGCAACGATACCGGCCGGCCCACCGCCGAGCACGACGACTTCATATTCGCCATAGAGCGGCACCCGGCGTGCCGGTTCTTCGATCGTTGTGGCCCGCATGGCGCGTCCGCTCCCAAAATCCTTTGCTTGAGGGCGACTATGAATTAACGCGCGGCGAGCTACAATCCACCAAAATACGCGATCAGTTTTCGCGAATCGAGAAAGGTCGACATGGACATCCTCGTGAACCTCCAGGCTTTCCTCGCCACCGCGGATGCCGCCGGTTTCTCCGCCGCCGCGCGAAAGCTCAGCGTCTCGACCTCGGTCGTCGCAAAACGCGTCACGCAACTGGAGGCGCGGATCGGCACGCCGCTGTTTCACCGCTCGACCCGGCAATTGCGGCTGACCGAAGCCGGCCAGCGCTACGTCCATCGCGCGCGCGGCGTCGTGAGCGATGCCACCGACCTGCTCTCGCGCATGGGGGAAAAGGGCCATGATCTGGTCGATCACTTGCGCATCAAGGCGCCGACCTCGCTGACCGTCGCACGGCTCGCCGATGCCTTCAGCGCGTTCCAGACCCAGAACCCGAGGCTCAAGCTCGAGATCGTGTTGATCGATCGTCCCGTCGACCCCGTCGCGGAAGGATTCGACATCGCCATCGGCGCCTTCCCGCATTCCTTCGGCGGCGTGGTCGACGAGCCGCTGTGCCAGCTGAAGCGATTGCTCTGCGCTTCGCCGGCCTATTTGAAGAAGCACGGCACGCCAAAACATCCGCGCGACCTCGTCGATCACCGCTGCCTCAGCTTTCTGCCGACCGGTCCCGAATGGATTTTTGACGGGCCACGCGGCCGCATCAGCATCCAGGTCAGTCCGCTGCTCTCCTCCAACGAGGGCCATGTGCTGGCCCGCAGCGCGATCGCCGGCAACGGCATCGCGCTGATGTCGCATTATCTCGTCGCGGATGCCCTGCGCGACGGCACGCTCAAGCCCGTGCTGCGCGACTTTCCGATTCCGGAATTGTGGGTGAAGGCCGCGATCCCCGAGCGGCGCCGCAACGCGGCCGCGGTGCAGGCCCTGCTGACGCTGCTGAAAACGTCGCTCGCGCCGTCGCTGTAGGCCGCATCAAAATGTGCCGTAGCCCGCATGAGCGAAGCGACATGCGGGACCTGTCGCGGCATTCCCGGATATCGCTTCGCTCATCCGGGCTACGGCTGTCGCGCGCTTGTCACAACATGGCAGTTGCTCTCATGGGACGGACCTGAGAGAAGAGCCGCCATGGATTCGGTAGCTTTGAAATTCACTCTCCCCGCCCTGATTGCGCTCGCGATCTCCGCCACTCCCGCGGCAGCCCTGGAGCAAAACTGCCGTTTCATCCAGGCCAAGCCCGATCGCGAGGCCTGCTACAAGCGGCAGGAAGAAGAGCTCGCGGCGAAGCGCAAGCCCGCCGCGCCCGCCGCCGACGAGAGCAAGACGCTCGAAACGATGCGTCAGATGCGGCAGGACGACGACGCCGTCTACCGCAGCATCAACAACATCTGCCGCGGTTGCTGAGGGGGAAGCGCTCAGCTCTTCACGCCACCCCAATTCGCCGCGCGCTTCTCGGCGAACGAGGCCAACCCCTCCGCTGCCTCCGCGCTCTGACGCTTGAGCGAATGCAGCTGCACGAGCCGCTTGTAGGCGGCATCGTCCACCGCCATGCCGCCGAACGAGCTCTCCAGCGCGAGGCGCTTGGTCTCGGCCATCGCCTCCGGCCCGTTGGCAAGCAACTGCTCGACCACCTTGGCACCGGCCACTTCGAGATCAGCGAGCGGCACGACCTCGTGGACGAGGCCGATGCGGCGGGCGTCCTCGGCGCCGAAGCGTTCACCCGTCAGCGCGTAGCGGCGGACTTGCCGTATACTAATGGCGTCGCACAGTTGCGGGATGATGATCGCTGCGGTCAGGCCCCAGCGCACTTCGGTGATCGAGAACAGGGCGTTGTCCGCCGCGATCACGACGTCGCAAGCCGCAATCACGCCGGTGCCGCCGCCAAAACAGCCGCCCTGCACCAGCGCGACGGTCGGGATCGGCAGCGTGTTGAGCCGCTGCACGGCCTCAAAGGTCGCCCGCGACGCCGCCTCATTCGCCTCGGCCGATTGCGGCCGCACGCCGTTGATCCATTTGAGGTCGGCGCCGGCCTGAAAGTGCTTGCCATTGCCCTTGAGCACGACGATGCGCAAGGCCGGCTTCTTGGCCAGATCGTCCATGGCCGCGAGCACGCCTGCGATCAGCGCGCCGTCATAGGCATTGTTCACCTCCGGCCGGTTCAACGTGACGGTCGCAACCCCACGCGCATCCAGGGTCCACAGGACGGGGCTGTCAGTCATCGGCGATCCTCCGGTCATTGTTTGCCGCGCACTATGGCCGAGGCCGCTCGTTCCGATCCATATCTTTCCGGCGTAGGGCGGCCGCGTCCATCGCATGGCGGCTTGTGTCATGCTGCTGCCGGGCGACATCCAAGGGATCAAGGACGGGACATCACACCATGCGCATCTGCATTTTCGGCGCGGGCGCCGTCGGCAGCCATATCGCGGTCAGGCTGGCCCGCGCCGGCCATGAGGTCAGTTGTGTGATGCGCGGCGCGCATCTGGAGGCGGTCCGCGCCAATGGCCTGAAGCTGCGCGTCGGCGATTCCGAGGTCACCGCCAAGGTGAACGCCTCGGGCGATCCGGCCCAACTTGGTCCGCAGGATGTGGTGATCTCCACCCTCAAGGCGACCGCACTGACAGGACTTGTTTCCAGCATCAAGCCGCTGTTGCAAGACGACACCGCGATTGTGTTCGCGCAGAACGGTATCCCCTGGTGGTATGGCATCGGCCTGCCGCCACGGCATCCGACGCCGCCGGACATTTCCTTCCTCGACCCGGGTGGGCGCTTGCGCGCCTGCATCCCGAAGGAGCGGATCGTCGGCGGCGTCGTCTTCTCCTCCAACGAGGTGATCGCGCCCGGCGTTGTGCAGAACCTGACGCCGGACCGCAACCGCCTCTTGATCGGCGAATGCGACGACCGCAATTGCGAGCGCATCACCAGGCTTCGCGGCGTCCTCAACGATGCGCGACTGGAATCGCCGCCGGTGGCGGAGATCCGCGAGGCAATCTGGTCAAAGCTGCTGACCAACATGTCGCTGTCGGTGCTGTGCCTGCTCACCGGCCAGACCGCGCGCGGCGTGCGTGACGACCCCGCCTTCGCCGAGGTCATTCCGCGCATGCTGAACGAGGCCAACGACATCGCGCAGCATTTCATCCCCGAGGTGAAGCGCGTCACGCGCAGCGGCCCCGCGCCCAACCACAAGCCGTCGCTGCTCCAGGATTACGAGCTCGGCCGCGCCATGGAGATCGACGTGCTGGTGAAGGCGCCCGCCGCCTTCGCGCGCACCGCCGGCCTGTCGACGCCGACGCTCGACCTGATTGCCGCGCTCGCGATCCAGAAGGCCCGCGACAAGGGGCTCTACGCGGCCTGAGCCTCAGGCGAGTTGGTCGATCCAGGCCGCGAGCGCGTCGAGCACCTCGGTCAGCGCCTCGTCGTTGGTTCGGCCCGACTTCTTCAGCACCGCGAAGGAGTGATCGCCGCCTTCGACCTGATGCAGCGTCGCCTTCGCGCCGAGCCCCGCGATAACGGGCTTGAGATGGTCGAGATCGGCAAGTCCGTCGCGCGTTCCCTGCAGGAACAGCATGGGGATTGCGATACCGGCGAGGTGCTCGGCACGCTCGGACGACGGCTTCTTGTCGGCATGCAGGGGAAAGCCGAGGAAGGCGAGCCCTTTGACATCAGGCAACGGGGCCTTGGATTGCGCCTGCGACGTCATGCGCCCCCCGAAGGATTTTCCGCCCGCGACGAGCGTCACACCGGGGCACAGCTGCGCCGCTTCCGCAACCGCCGCACGGATGGCGGCATGCGCGACGGCCGGCTGGTCGGGACGCCCCTGTTTCTTTTCCATGTAAGGGAAATTGAAGCGGAACGTCGCGATGCCGCGGTCCGCAAGGCCCTCGGCGACCTTTCCCATGAAGGAATGCCGCATATCGGCGCCGGCGCTATGCGCCAGCACGTAGCAGGCGCGCGCATGGTCGGGCTGGGTCAGGATCGCCGAGACCGTGCCGATGTTCTCGATGTCGAGCTTGAGCTCTTGGGTTTTGGTCGTCAAAATCAGACATCCCGACAGACGCTGTTACGGCCGCCTTGGTAGCGTCACCGGCGCAGCCTGAAAACACAATAATTGCCGCGACCGCCTGGCCTACCAAGCCGGAAAGCCGCATTGACCGAGGTGACCATGTCCTACCGCTCCTCCTGGATGACCGAAGAGCTCGAAATCTTCCGCGACCAGTTCCGGAAATATCTGGCCAAGGACCTGGCACCGCATGCCGAGAAATGGCGCGAGCAGAAGATGGTCGACCGTTTCGCCTGGCGCGGGCTCGGCGAGATGGGCGCGCTGCTGGCGAGCGTGCCGGAGGAATATGGCGGCCTGGGCGCGACCTTCGCCTATGAGGCCGCCGTGCTCGACGACCTCGAAAGCACGGTGCCGGAGCTGACGACCGGCGTCTCCGTGCACAGTGCCATCGTCGCGCACTACATCCTCAATTACGGCTCGGAGGAGCAGAAGAAGCGCTGGCTGCCGAAGATGGCTTCCGGCGAGATGGTCGGCGCCATCGCCATGACCGAGCCCGGCACCGGCTCGGATCTGCAGGCCGTCAAGACCACCGCCAGGAAGCAGGGCAATTCCTACGTCATCAACGGCCAGAAGACGTTCATCACCAACGGCCAGGCCGCCGATCTCGTCATCGTGGTCGCGCGCACCGGCGACGCGGGTGCCAAGGGCATTTCGCTAATCGTGGTCGAGACCGCAGGCGCAGAGGGCTACAAGCGCGGGCGCAACCTCGACAAGATCGGCCTGCACGCCTCCGACACGTCGGAGCTGTTCTTCGACAACGTCACGGTGCCGCCGGAAAACCTGCTCGGCAAGGAGGAAGGCCAGGGCTTTGTGCAGCTGATGCAGCAATTGCCGCAGGAGCGTCTGTCGCTTGCGGTCGGCGCCGTCGCCTCGATGGAGCGCGCAGTCAAGCTCACCACCGAATACACCAAGGAGCGAAAGGCCTTCGGCAAGCCGCTGATGGATTTCCAGAACACCGCCTTCACCCTCGCCGAGCGCAAGACCGAAGCGATGATCGCGCGCGTCTTCGTCGACTGGTGCATTGAGCAGCTGATCGCCGGGGATCTCGACACCGTCACGGCGTCGATGGCGAAGTACTGGTGCTCGGACAAGCAGGTCCAGACCGCCGACGAATGCCTCCAGCTGTTCGGCGGCTACGGCTACATGCAGGAATACCCGATCTCGCGCATCTTCATCGATTCCCGCATCCAGAAGATCTACGGCGGCACCAACGAGATCATGAAGCTGCTGATCGCCAGATCGCTGTAAGGGCCGCGCTATCGCGCCCGCCAGTCGCGCGGGCGGCAGCCGAAACGCTGCTTGAAACGCCGCGTGAAGTGGGAGAGATCGGAGAAGCCCCAGTCGAACGCGATTGAGCCAATCGCCTGGTCCACTTTCGCGGGATCGCTCAGGTCCCGTGCCGCGCCGTCCAATCTGCGGTCCATGACGTAGTCAGAGAATGTGGTGCCCGCGCGCTCGAACAGCTTGTGCACATAGCGCTCGCTGATGCCGATCGCGCGCGCGACAATCGCCACCGTCAGCCCAGGCTCGCGCATCCGCTCATGCACGGCACGGCGGAGCGCGAGGGCGGTCGCATCGGCAAAGCCGGCGGCCTCCGCCGCCTGCGCGCGCGAGCGGCGAGACAGGCTCAGCGCGACGAGGTCCAGCAGCACTCCGAAAAGCCCGATAGCTTCATCTTCCGCCATCCGCAGCGCGCCGGCATTCAGTGATCGTGCGGTCTCAGCGATGAGATGCCCGACGAAGGGATCGTCGGACACGCGCTCAACCCTGAAGTCGAAGGAAGGCGGCAGCCGGTCGCGCAGCTCGCGCGAAGGCACCCAGAAGGAAACAACCTCCAGCGTCGGCCCGCGATCGTGTAAGAGCCTCACTTCGCGGTCGCTGTCGCAGATGCCGACCTGCCCGCGCGACAGGCTGACGTCGCGACCGCCCTGCAGCACCCGGCAGCGGCCGGCCAGCTTGAAGTTGAGATAGAAGCAGCTCTCGGTCGACGCCGCGATATCGGCGCGCGAGCGATGCACGGTGTGCTCGGGAAAGACCACTCGATTGATGGCGCCGGTGCCGATCTTGATGGCCTCGACCTTGGCCGGAAAGCGCGAGGTCGTCGCCGATTCCGGCGTCAGGTTCATGAAGGCCTGGCAGATCGCCTCGCGATAGTAGGAAAACTGCTCCTCCGGCCGCGTTGCCCCGGTGTCCCAGACCAGATGCCGGGGCCGGCCTTCGGAATTGAGCTGCTCCATCAGTTCGCTCCGAGACCAATCCGGTTCAGCGTCAGACAAGCGGAAAATCCGCGGCCGGTTCACACTTCGCGCAACAAGAGTTGTCCGCCGCGCCTCGCGAGCGCCGCAAAGGACCCGCGTCATGTCGATCTAACCACATCCTGCGGAGGAGCTACAACATGTCGACCTACGTTCTCGTCCACGGCGCCTGGCACACCGGTGCCGAGCTCGAGCCTGTTGCGGCCCCCATCCGCGCCGCCGGCCACCAGGTCTACCTGCCGACGATCAAGGGCAACCGGCCGGGCGATGCCAAGACGACGGGGCTGAAGGAAGCGATCCAGTCGATCGCCGACTACCTCGCCGAGAATAATCTCAAGGATGTCATCCTGCTCGGCCATTCCTATGGCGGCATGGTCATCACCGGCGTCGCCGACCTCGTACCCGAACGCATCCGCCGGCTGATCTACTGGAACGCCTTCGTGCCCAACAACGGCGAGTGCCTCAACGACATGGTGCCGCCGCATTATGTCGGGCTGTTCGACGCGATCGCGGCCGAGCGCGGCGACGGCTCGGTGGTGCTGCCTTTCCCGATCTGGCGCGAGGCCTTCATCAACGATGCCGATCTCGAGACGGCGCAGAGGGCCTACGACATTCTCAATCCGCATCCGCTCGCGACCTTCAGCGACAAGATCGCGCTCAAGGCCAACCCGGCCGAGATGCCGCTGGCAAAATCCTACATCAACTGCACCGAGGACACCGCGCTGCCGCACAGCTATGGCTGGCATCCGCGTCTGTCGGAAAAGCTCGGCCTGTTCCGCCTGGTGCAGGTGCCGGGAAGCCATGAGCTGTGCTTCTCCGATCCGGCGCGGCTCGCCAAGGCGATCATGGAGGCGGGGCGCGACTGACAGGTGCATCCGCGCGGTTGATCGCGCGGTCGCTGTAGCGGTCACCTCATCCGCCTGTCGGCGGCGACGAAGTCGATGAAGGTTCGCACCTTCGCGGAGAGATATTTGCGGCTCGGATAGACCGCGAACAGCTTTCCCTCGAAGATGACCTGGCCGGGCATGACGTGCTCGAGACGCCCCGCAGTGATGTCCGCGGCGACCAGCCATTTCGGCAGGAAGGCGAGGCCCATGCCTTCGAGCGCCGCCATGTGCAGCAGCGTCTCGTTGGCGCTGCGCAGCACCGGATTGAGCTTGATGTTCTCGGGGCCATGCTCGCCCTTAAAGGAGAAGCTCTCGCCGGGATAGAGCGCGTAATGCAATAGCGCGTGGCCAGCGATATCGGCGAGCTTGGCCGGTCGGCCTGCGCGTTTGAGGTAGGCCGGCGCGGCCACCATGTAGAACGGAACGTTGGTAATTGGGCGCGCGATCAGCGCCTCGTCGGGCGCGGCGGTCGCGCGCAGGGCAAGATCGAATCCTTCCTCGACCAGATTGACCAGCCGCCCACTGAGATCGACGTCGAGCCGCACATCCGGGTATCGCGCCTGATAGTCGGCCAGCACGCCCGCGAAGATCGTGTTCGCCATCCACACCGGCGCGGTCAGCCGTAGCGTGCCGTGCGGCACGACGGTGGCGTTGCTGACGGCGGCCTCGACCTCATCGAGTGAATCGAGCATCTGCCGCGCCTGCTCGAAATAGAGCGCACCGCTTTCGCTCAGGCTGACGCGCCGGCTGGTCCGGTTGAGCAGCCGCGTCCCCAGCCGCTTCTCGAGCTGCATCACGTGCTTGCTCGCCATCGCGGGCGAGATGCGCAGGCGCTGCGCCGCGGTCGCAAAGCTCTTCAGCTCGGCGACCAGGCAAAACACCCTCATGCTGACCAGGGAATCCATGAGATCATCAACATCCAGGAAAGGAACCGATCCCGGAACATATAATGATGTAGGAATGCGAAACTATCAAATGGTGGCGATCATCAATGATCGGAGCCCCCCATGTCCACCACCACCCTTGAGACCGCCACGCCCGGCCGCGCCCTCCGCATCGGCCTATGGGCCGCCCAGGTCGTCCTCGCCTTCGTCTTCATCTCGGCAGGGTTCGTCAAGCTGACCACGCCTATTCCGCAGCTCGCCGCGATGATGCCATTTGCGGGCGAGTATTCCGAAACGTTCGTTCGCTCCGTCGCCCTGGTCGATCTCGCCGGTGGCATCGGCATCCTCCTGCCGGCACTGACCCGCATCCTGCCGCGACTGACGGTACTGGCCGCGCTGGGCTGTAGCGTGCTGCAGGTCTTCGCATTCGCCTTCCATATCTCGCGCGGCGAGGCCGCGACGACACCGCTCAACCTCGTCCTGCTTGCGCTCAGCCTGTTCGTGTTGTGGGGACGCAGCCGCAAGGCGCCGATTGCTGCCCGGCAATTCTGACCGGGAAGACGGCACCGCCATGATCTCAGCCAATGGATGGTCCCGCAGGGGCCTGCTTGCGGGCACCGCGATCCTCACGGCCGGCGGCACCGCCGCGGCCAAGGAGGATCGCCTCACTGAGGGCGTCGTGATCCTGATCGACAGCAACGAGCCCTATGTCATGGGTCATGCGATCAGCTACTCGGCCAATCTCTCCAAGCACTTTGCCGAGAGGGGTGCGAAATTGCTGATCGAGGTCGTCGCCAACGGCAAGGGCATCGACGTCTTCCGGGCGGACAAGACCCCGCTGGTCGAGCCGCTCGCAACGTTGCGGCAGTCGCTGCCCAACCTCACCTACAGCATGTGCGCCTCGTCCAAGACGATCGCGGAAGCCAAGGAGCAGATCTCGATCCCGCTGATCCCGGGCACGAGCCTCGTCCCGTTCGGCATCGGACGCGTGGTCGATCTGCAACTCAAAGGCTGGGCGTATATCCATGCGTGACGTGGCGCGCGAAAACGGCTCGGGGCTGTCGCGGCGGTCGGTTCTGATGGCCGCGCCGGTGCTTCTGGCTACTGCGCGCGCAAGCCGCGCGCAGGCAAGCTGGCCGCCGGTGTTCGAGGCCGGCCGCAGCCAGTTCACGGTGGTTCGGCCGCGCGCGGCGATGCCACAGCTAAGGCTTCAAGACATTGGCGGCAGGGACGTCTTGGTGACCGCGAAGCCGGGCCGCATCACCCTCGTCAATTTCTGGGCGACCTGGTGCGCGGCCTGCCGGCTCGATCTGCCGGCGCTCGCAAGCCTGGCGGGATCGCGGCCCGACCGGCTCGACATCGTCGCGATCTGCACGGACACCAAAGACCTTGCCAAGATCCGCAAATTTCTCGGCAGCCTCGCCGTGCAAAACCTCGCCTGCTTTGCCGACACCTATGGCGCTTCAGCCGAAGCGTCCAAAGCGATGTTCCCGCTCGTCGGCATGCCCATTACCTATCTGGTCGGGGCGAGCGGCTACGTCGAGGGCTATATCGCAGGCGCCCCCGACTGGCTCTCACCGGCGGGCGCACGCCTGCTGCAATTCTATCGCGAGCAAGGTTAGCGCCGCTCAATTCGGATGCCACCAGCGGCCGCCGATGACGACGCCCTCCGAGACGATCTTGCGATCACCGATCAGGTGCTCGCCGACGACGTCTTCATAGTCGAACTGGCCTTGCCTGACCGTAACAAGCGTGGCGTCGCCGACGCTGCCGGGCTTGAGGCTGCCGAGCTCGGGGCGCCGCAGCGCCATCGCCGCGTTCACCGTCGACGCCGCGACCACGTCGGACAGCTCCAAGCCCATGCACAGGAATTTCGACATGGTGGTGACCTGGTCGAAGGCCGGGCCGTCGATGCAGAGCTGGTGAATGTCGGACGAGATCGTGTCCGGATGGAAGCCGTTCGCCAGCATCGCGCGCGCGGTCTTGAATGCGAACGAGCCCTTGCCGTGGCCGATGTCGAACAGCACGCCGCGCTCGCGCGCGTCGAGCACCGCGCGCTTCACCGTGCCTTGCGCGGTCGCGGGCGTGTTCGGGAAAGGGCGGAACGCATGGGTGAGCACGTCGCCGGAACGCAGGCGCGCCAGCACCTCCTCATAGCTCGGCGGCGGATGGTCGATATGCGCCATCAGGGGCATGCCGACCTCGTTCGCGACCTCGAGCGCGATGTCGAGCGGCACCGCCCCCGAGGTGCCCGAGGAGTGCAGGCCGACGCGCACCTTGATGCCGACGATCAGGTCGCGGTTGGCATCGGCCACCTTCGCGGCCTCGATCGGATTCATCAGCCGCAGCTCCTCGCTCTCGCCGACCATGATCCGGTGCGAGAAGCCGAAGATGCCGGCATGCGAGACGTGCAGATAAGCGAGGATGCGGACCTGGCTCGGCTCGATCACATGCTTGCGGAAGCCGGCGAAATTGCCGGGACCGGCGCTGCCGGTATCGACCGCGGTGGTGACGCCGGACAGGCGGCAGAATTCCTCGGCGTCAATGCCGAGCGAGGTGCCGCCCCAATAGACATGGGTGTGGAGATCGATCAGCCCCGGCGTCACGATGTAGCGCGAGACGTCGCGAACATCGGTAGCAGGATCGGCCTTCAGCCCGCTGCCGATCGCGGCGACTTTACCACCCGAAAATGCGACATCCGTCACGGCATCGAGCTTCTGCGAGGGGTCAACCACGCGGCCGCCGCGCAGGATCAAGTCGAAAGGCATTCTGGTCTCCGGGTATCGCGATGAGGCGGCCGACCGTCAGTCAGCCGAAAGGAAGGAAGCCTCCCACTTCTAGCAATTTTTGCGCCGGAGTCCTTGGCAAACAGGGACGATGACCCATGACAAAATGGCGATCCCGGGATTAGTCGCGCCTCCGGCTCGCCGGCCGGAAGCCGCCTCTTCCCAGGATCGTCTCAACGGGGCTAAGCCAAGCGAACAGTGGCAAGACGCTCCAGCGATTCGCGGACACCGGCGCCATAGGCCGGATCGGCCTTCGTGCAGTTCGCGATGTGCCGCTCCTGGATGTGGACCGCAGCACCGCCGACGGCACGTGCCGTATTGTCGAACAGGATCTGTCGCTGTGCCGCGTTCATCTTGCGAAACAAATCGCCGGGCTGCTGATAGTGGTCGTCGTCAACGCGGTGATCCCAATGTGCTGCCGCGCCGTCGATCTCGAGCGGCGGCTCGTTGAGATCGGGCTGGTCGGCCCATTCGCCGTGGCTGTTCGGAAAATAGGTCGGTGTCCGTCCCAGATTGCCGTCCGTCCGCATCGCACCGTCGCGATGGTAGCTGTGATACGGGCATTTCGGGGCATTCACCGGAATCAGATGGTGGTTGACGCCGAGACGATAGCGCGCCGCGTCGCCGTAGGAGAACAGTCGGGCCTGCAACATCTTGTCGGGCGAGAAGCCGATGCCCGGAACGACATGAGCCGGTGAGAAGGACGCCTGCTCGACCTCGGCGAAGACGTTTTCCGGATTGCGGTTCAACTCGACAGTGCCGACTTCGATCAGTGGAAAGTCCGCCTTCGGCCAGACCTTGGTCAGATCGAACGGATTGAACGGAAACGCCCTGGCCTCATCATCGGTCATGATCTGCACGAACAGGGTCCAGCGCGGGAAATCGCCACGCTCGATGCTGCCGAACAGGTCGCGCTGATGCGACTCGCGATCCTTGCCGACGAGCGTCTCGGCCTCGGCATCCGTCAGGTTCACGATCCCCTGCTGGGTGCGGAAGTGAAACTTCACCCAGGTCCGTTCATTGGCGGCGTTGACGAAACTGTAGGTGTGGCTGCCGAAACCGTGCATGTGGCGATAGCTTTTGGGAATGCCACGCTCGCTCATGACGATGGTGACCTGGTGCAGCGCCTCCGGCAACAGCGTCCAGAAATCCCAATTGTTGTCGGCGCTGCGCATTCCTGTGCGCGGGTCACGCTTGATCGCGTGATTGAGATCGGGGAAGCGCAGGGGATCTCGGAAGAAGAACACGGGGGTGTTGTTGCCCACCATGTCCCAATTGCCTTCCTCGGTGTAGAACTTCAGCGCAAAGCCGCGGATGTCGCGCTCGGCGTCGGCCGCGCCGCGCTCGCCGGCGACGGTCGAGAACCGCGCGAACATCGGCGTCTGCTTGCCGACTTCCGAGAATATCTTCGCCTTGGTGTAGCACGTGATGTCATGCGTCACGGTGAAGGTACCAAAGGCGCCGGAACCCTTGGCGTGCATGCGCCGCTCGGGAATCACTTCGCGATCGAAGTGAGCCAGTTTCTCGATCAGCCAGATGTCCTGGAGAAGCGCAGGGCCGCGGCGGCCTGCGGTCATGATGTTGAGGTTGTCGCTGACGGGAGCACCGGTCGCGTGCGTGAGGTAGGGTGGTTTGTCACTCATATGTTGATTCCTGATCCGTGATTTGGGGAAAGGCGGTCGGGCCGCGTTGCAGCGCAGGAAGGCCGCTCAGCCGTGCCAATGCGAGCCGCGGATGACGCTGCAGAAATTGCCGCGATGGAAATGCGGCTCCTTGTCGGCGATGACGTCGGCCTTGACGTTGCCGAAGGTCGTGTCCGGCTTGTAGCTGATGCCGTCGTAGAACGCCTGGATGATGTCTTCCTTGAAGTGCGGCGTGCGCGGAAATGCCTTCACCACGGCCTCGCGCTCCGCGTCGGAATAGTCCTTGTAGGTCAGCCCGAGGACGTCCATTTCGACACCGGCCGTCACCAGGGCGACGACGGGATGCATATGCTGCGGCACGCCGGGCGTGGTGTGCAGCGCGATCGCGGTCCAGACCGTATAGGCGTCGGCTTCGGAGATGCCGTGGCTGCGCAGGAAATCGCGCGCGGCATGTGCGCCGTCGACCTCGAACCGTTCGTGCTCGCTGCCATGGCCCGGCATCAGGCCGATGTCGTGAAACATGGCGCCGGCATAGAGCAGCTCACGGTCGAAGGTCAGCCCGCGACGGATGCCGGCCATCGCACCGAAATGATAGACCCGGCTGGAATGGTTGAAGAGCAGGTCCGTCTCGGTATCGCGGATGTAGTCGGTGATGGCGCGCGCCAGCTTGCTGTCGGGAATGGCGGCGGCTTTTGCAATCTCTTGCATGATGGTCTCCTGAATATCTCCGGTGGCCGCCAAGCTAGATCCGGGCTATTCTGTCCTTAATTGACGTAATACGTCATAAACGGACAAATACCGACCGAGGCGGACATGGGTGCGAAGCCGAAACCGAGGACTGTCGTGATCGTTGCGCTGCCCGGGGTGCAGCTTCTCGACGTCGCCGGCCCCCTCGACGTGTTCGCCGAGGCGAACTTGCAGGCCGGCCATCAGGCCTATGTGCTTTTCGTGGCGGGGGCGGAGCCGGGCCCGATCCGCAGCTCGTCGGGGGTGCGGCTGATGCCCGACCGCATCATCGATCGCGGCTTCCAGGAGAGCATCGACACCTTGTTGATCGCGGGATGCCCGAACGCCGCCGAGGTGCCGGCAGACGGCGTGGTGATCGACTGGCTCCGCCGCCGGGCGGCCAGAACCCGCCGCTTCGGCTCAGTATGCTCAGGCGCCTTCTTCCTGGCAGCGGCGGGTCTCCTCGACGGCAAGCGGATCACGACGCATTGGGCGGTCGCAGACCGGCTCGCCGCTAAATTCCCGTCGGTCAGCGTGGACAAGGACGCAATCTATGTCACCGACGGCAAGCTCCGCACCGCCGCCGGCGTGACCGCGGGACTCGATCTCGCGCTCGCGCTCGTGGAGGAAGATCTCGGACGCGAGACCGCGATGAAGGTCGCGAGCCAGCTCGTCATGTTCTTCAAGCGCCCGGGCGGGCAAATGCAGTTCACCCGCAAGGGAGAGACAGTCCCCACCGGCCGCGCCGCGCTACAGGAGCTGCAGCGCTGGGTCGCCGCCAATCCCGGACTGGATCACAGCGTCGGGAGCCTCGCGGCGCGCATGGACATCAGTCCGCGTCACTTTGCGCGGCTGTTCCGCGCTGAAGTCGGAATCACCCCCGCGACCTGGGTCGAGGAAGCCCGCGTCAATGCCGCGAGGCGCCTGCTGGAGCTCGGCAACGAAGCCCCCAAGCAAGTCGCCATGCATTGCGGCTTTGCCGACGCGGACACATTGCGCCGTGCTTTCGCCCGCCATGTCGGCGTGACACCTGCCGAATACCGCAAGCGCTTTGCGCGGATATCGGCTTGAAGCGAAAGCAAGAATGGCGATCCCGGGAAGACTCGAACTTCCGACCTACGGTTTAGGAAACCGTCGCTCTATCCGGCTGAGCTACGGGACCGCGGAACCCGCGGGTGCGGGTTCGAACTCCTCATAGCAGAGCAGGATTCGGTTCGCCAGCCGCAAGGCGGGCCGGATCATCGTCAAGGCGAACGGGGTGGCTGTACAATCGCTCCCAGATCCCTCTCGGCGGAGCAGCTCACATGATCGAAAGCATCAGCGCCATCACGCTCGGCACGCATGACATGGGGCGCGCCGTGCACTTCTACCGTTCGCTGGGGTTCGAGCTCCTGTATGGCGGTGAAGCCGCGGCATTCACAAGCTTTCGCGCCGGCACCGGCTATCTCAACCTGACAGCGCAGCCGGACGACAAGCGCTGGTCCTGGTGGGGCCGCGTCATCTTCTATGTCGCCGATGTCGACGAGACCTACGAGCAAGCGCGCGCTGCCGGGTGGCAGCCGCTGACCACGCCGCGCGATGCGGAATGGGGTGAGCGCTACTTCCATCTCACCGACCCCGACGGTCATGAGCTCAGTTTCGCGCGGCCGTTATCCTGACCGGGCAAGTCACAGCCGCTGACGTTCCCAACGCGCAAGTGGCGCCGCCTCGGCCGCTGTGGCAAACTCGGCGCGGTTGCCTCAAGCGAGAACTGTATCTGGTTCTAACCAGGGAGGACGACCATGGTAACCTATGTCGTGCTATCGAACTTCACTGATCAGGGAGTCCGCAACGTCAAGGACTCGCCGAAGCGGGCCGACGCCTTCAAGGAGATGGCCAAGACGTTCGGCGTGACCGTGAAGGAGATCGTCTGGACGCAGGGACGATATGACGTTGTGACCATACTCGAGGCTCCAGATGAAGCTGCCGCGATGTCGCTCAGCCTTAGTCTCAGCGCACTCGGCAATGTCCGCACCGAAACGCTGCGCGCGTTTTCGGCAGCAGATATGACAAATATCGTCGGCAAGATGCTCTGACGCTCGAGCCCGCGCGAGCCCACCGGACCCGGGATGGCAATCCGGGGAATAAGGCCTCTTATGCCCTGATATTGTTGTCCCTCACCACCTTGCCCCAATAGGCGACCTGCTTGTCGAAGAAGGTCTTGAAGGCGGCACCATCCTCGAGCAGCAGGGTCATCTGCTGGGTCTCCTTGAGCTGGGCGGCGGTCGCGGGCTCGCTCAGGATCTCCTTCGACGCCGTCGCGAGGCCTGCGACGATGTCAGGCGGCGTGCCCGCGGGCGCGAAGATGCCCCACCAGGCCAGCGTCTCGAAGTCCGGAAAGCCCGCTTCGATCGCGGTCGGCGTATCCGGCAGGCCCGGTAACCGCTCGCGGCCGAGTTGCAGGATCGGTCGCAGCATGTTGGTGCCGAGCTGGGCTGCGACCAGCGCCGCCGATCCCGCGATGAGATCGACATGGCCGCCGAGCACGTCGTTCATTGCCGGGCCGCCGCCGCGATAGGGCACATGCATGATCTCGACGCCGGCCTTGTTGCCGAGCACGGTCATCGCGAGATGGCCGAGCGTGCCGATGCCGACGGAGGCGTATTTCACCGCGCCGGGCGTCGCCTTGCAGGCGGCCACCACGTCGGCAAAGCTCTTGTAGGGGCGGCCGGCGCCCGCGGCGATCACATAAGGCGCGGTCCCGACCAGCAACACCGGCATCAGCTCGCGCTCGACATCGACCGGGGGCTTGTCGAGGATGGACGGGATCACCGCGTGGGAATCGAAGGTGACCAGGAACGACGAGCCATCAGGCGGGCTCTTGGCAACCTGTGCCGCGCCGAGCGCGCCGGCCGCGCCCGACTTGTTCTCGACCACGACGATGCGATTGAGCTTGGTTTGCAGATGGCTCTGGAGCAGCCGCGCCATCGCGTCGGTCGAACCGCCCGGCGGGAACGGCACCACCAGCGTGATTTTCGAGGCTTGCGCGCTTGCCGGTGCCATCGCGAGGATGGCGGGCGCGGCCAGCAGCGCCCGTCGTGTGATCGTCATGGTCCCCTCCCTTTTTGGTTTTGCGCCTGGCTTTTTGCTCTTTGGCGCTTTACGTCGTGCCGAAACCCGAACCCGCTTTTTTGTATTCTGGCCTTGGCGGACTAAAGATGTCCAGCACGCGGGCGCCGTCGGGGCCGGCGCGCATGGTGTGCGGCACGTTGCCGGGCGTGCGCCAGAAATCGCCCTTCTTCACGGGAATTTCCTCATCGCCCTGGACCCGAACGGCGGAGCCGTCGAGCAGCACACCCCATTGCTCCTCGGGATGATGATGCAGCGTGCCCTGCGCATGCGGGGCCAGCGTTACCACCGACAGCATGGCCTGCTCGCCGGAGAAGATGCGCGTCGTCACGCCTGCCGCGAGCTCGCGGAACAGCCCGTCGCTGGCGTCGTCGATGTTGTGAAATTCGTCCTTCTGGCTCACGCCCTTCTCCCTTACGTCTTTCTCTGATCAGGATTTGCCATAGGAGCCCTGGTAGCGGCCCTCGCGGATCGCCTTCATGGTCTCCTCTTCGCGCGCGACCTGGGCGCGCACGGCGTCCAGCAGCGCCGCGGCGCCGGCGGCCGGAAACGACACCACGCCATCCTCGTCGCCGACGACGATGTCGCCGGGCGAGATCACGCTGCCGCCGATCGAAACCGGGATGTTGATTTCGCCGGGCCCGTTCTTGTAGGGGCCACGATGGATCACGGCGCGGGCGTAGCAGGGAAAGTCGTCGCCAGCGAACGCCGCGACATCGCGGATCGCACCATCGATGACGTAGCCCTCTGCTTTGCGCCACTGCGCGATGTTCTTCATGATCTCGCCAACC
The DNA here is from genome assembly GCF_024199795.1 of Bradyrhizobium sp. CCGB01. Classification (NCBI taxonomy): domain Bacteria; kingdom Pseudomonadati; phylum Pseudomonadota; class Alphaproteobacteria; order Hyphomicrobiales; family Nitrobacteraceae; genus Bradyrhizobium; species Bradyrhizobium sp. CCGB01. The sequence goes on along the minus strand of NZ_JANADK010000001.1, from coordinate 825,028 downwards.
AGCGCGCGGGTCTCGTCGCCGCCACCGTCGACCACGATGACGTCGCCGGGGCCGACCAGCTCGAGCGCGCGGTGAATGGCGAGATTGTCGCCGGGACGGGTGCGCACGGTGAAGGCCGTGCCCACCAGCTTGCCGCCGCGATGATAGGGTCTTAGCCCCACCGCCCCCGGCAACCGGGCGAGATTGTCTGAAATGACCGAGGTCGGCGCACCGCGAAAGCCCTCGATGATCTCGGCCGGCGGTTTGGGCACGCTGTTGGCTGCGATGGTGATCGTCATGTCGAAGAGTCCTTTCGTGAATTTTCTTATTCGGCGTGCGCCCGCGCCCTTGCCGGCCAAATCCGGAAGGCGCGCCCTTCCTTCATCCATGCTGAGCGCTCGTCGCGCAACAGCGTGCGGCGGACTTTTCCGGAATCATCACGCGGCGGGGCGCTGACGATCTCGAAACTCTCGGGGTGCTTGTAGCGGCTGAGCCTGTCGTTCAGGAAGTCAGCCATGCCGTCGGCAATGGCCTGGCTGTCCGCGTCAGCCTCCGGTTCGATGATCGCGTGCACGCGCTGGCCCAATTCCGGATCGGGCAAACCCACCACGACGCAGGACCGAACGCCGGGAGCCTCGGAGACCGCCGCCTCGACCTCGGCCGGATAGATGTTGGCGCCGCCGCGCAGCACCATGTCGGCGAGACGGTCGCCGAGATAGAGATAGCCTTCCGCATCCAGCCGGCCGATATCGCCGAGCGATTCCCAGCCGTCCGCGCGGCGCTTCGGCTCGGCGCCGAGATAATGATAGGTCGCGTCCTTGCCGTCATTGTTGAGGAAATAGATCTCGCCGGTCTCGCCGGGCGCGACGTCGTTGCCGTCCTCGCCGACGATGCGCAAGCGTGCCATCTCGCCGATCTTGCCGACCGAGCCCTTGTGCGTCAGCCATTCCGTGCCGGAGATGATGCAGGAGCCCTGGCGCTCGGTGCCGCCATAGAGCTCCCAGACCCGCTCAGGTCCGAGCCAGGCGATCCAGTTCTCCTTCAGCCAGGGCGGCATGGGAGCTGCCATGTGGAACACGGTCTGCAGGCTCGACACGTCGTAGGATTTACGCACGCTCTCAGGCAGCGCCCAGATCCGGTGCATCATGGTCGGCACGAAATTGACCCATTGCACGCGCTCGCGCGCGATCTGGCGCAGCGTCTCCTCGGCGTCGAACTTGACGAGGCCGGTGAGCTGGCCGCCGGTGAACAGCGCGTAATGCGACACGATGAACGGCGCATTGTGGTAGAGCGGACCGGGATTGAGCAGCGAGACGCCGAAGGGGATGTTGAGCGGCGGCGCGGCGACGGTGTCGGTCACCGCCGGCTGATGATCGAGGATCACTTTCGGGCGGCCGGTCGAGCCGCCGCTGGTCATGGCCTTCCAGTAGCGGGCCACCGGCGGATTGAGCGGCTCATCCGAAAAACCCTCCGGCACGAAATCAGCAGGCAAGCGGTTCGGCGCATTCCAGTCGGCCTCGCCGCCGACCACCAGTGCAGGCTTCAGAATGTCGAGCACCGCGGCGGCTTCGCCGCGCGGCAGCCGCCATGACAGCGAGGTCGGCGTCGCCCCGCACTTCCAGACGGCAAACGACGTCTCGAAGAACGCGTTGCCGTTGGGAAGGCCGATCGCGACGAAGTCGCCGGGCTTGACGCCCTTGGCCATGAACGCCCGCGCGCGCCGGTTGGCGCCGCGTTCGAGCTCGTCCCATGTCAGCGTATCCTGCCCGTGACGGACGGCGATCGTGCCTTGGGGTTTGCGCTCTGCGTACCAGCGCGGCACGTCGGACAGGGGCAGTAGCATCAGGTGTTTCCACTTCGTCTTCTTGGCGCCGCCTCGGGATGAGACGCGTCGCGAGCCGAAGTGTAACAGCCGGAGCCGAGCCTACAAGGTATCTGCCTTCAAGGTATCTGCCTTCAAGACATCCGCATCAGCGCTCAGCTCCGCAGCCCGGAATATCGAACAGCGCCGCGAGGCCGCATTTCGAGGTCAGCATCTTGTCGCCGTCATGGCCGACGCCGGCGACGTCCCACACCCGGTGATTGGGCGTGCCGCGGTCACGCTTGGCCATCGCGTCCGCATAGGCGTGGCCGCGGGCATAGCGATACGGGCCCTGCGCCTCGGCCATGCAGCTCTTGTCCAGCGCGGAGTGCTTTGGATTGGTGTCGAGCGTGCCGAGCAGATAGATCACCTCGCGCTCGACATAGCGCTGCTCGAGTGCCGCCGGCGTGACGTTCGCAAGATAGGGCGGACGCCCGTCCATGCCGTATTTCCAATTGTTGAAGCCCGGGCAGGATGCGGCGATCTTGGGCAGTGGCCGCTGGTCGCTGAAATAGGCGTAGGAGGAGGGATTGGCGACGACGTAGCGGACGTCGATATGCTGGCGCGACAGCGCCGCCTCGCCTTTTCCGGCAATGGCGTAGCGCTGCGCGACCTGGCCGCCGCCGGAATGGCCGGCCACGACGACCTGCTTCAAATTCGGGAAGATGCGCCGATCCGAGAGTTTTGCGAGGATCGCATCGAGCGCGTCGAAAGATGACACGGGGTTCGGCGCCAGCGCGGCGTCGCCGCCTTCCCAACCCTCCAGCGACCAGCGCAGCGTGTCCGCCGGCAGCTTGTACGCCTCGATGTCGATCTCCGCGAGGAACTGCGGCACGATCATCAGCGCGCTCTTGCCGTAATCGCCCGCTGCGCCCTGCGCGGTATGGGCTGACATGTAATATTCGTCGGCATTGCGCAGGCGTCCGTGCAGCACGATGACGGCGCGGGAGATCGCGGGCAGCGGCAGCGACCAGTCGCTGGAGAGATAGAGCGGCAGCATTCCCTGCCCGCCGACCGAGAGGCGCGCGTCGGCGATCGCCCTCACTGGCTTGCGGTTGGGTGCATCCTCGTCCGCTGCGAATGCATGGCTGGACATGAACGCCAGCGCGATTGCGGCGAGACGGGCCAACGCTCTCATGACGGATAGTCCCCTTCGAATTCAAACCGATAAAAGTCTAAGCGCATCACGTGCCGTGCGGCTGTGACTCCCGCGCCACGTCAAGCAAAAAATGTCAGCATTACAGCCATGAAATTCCCGAGTTCCATGGGTGACAAACCGGCGATAAAGGGGCAAAAATCCGCCCCGACTCAGTTCGGGTTGAGTTTTGCTAGGAATGCTCCCGTAGAATGTTGTACGTGTTCGCATCGCGTCGCGCGGCGCTTGTCGTTGCCGCAGCAGGATTTTTTCTGCTGACGCCGTTGCATGCCCACGCGCAATGGTGGAAGCGCGCGCCTGTCGATTTCGAGGAATGCGCGGACGCCGCCGAGAAGGCTGCGAACAAGACCGAGAAGACCGCTGCGCTTGCCGGCTGCAACGCCAAGTTCGCCGGCCGCCGCAAGGCAGGCGGTGGCTATTCCTATTACGATTTCCTCCAGGACCGCACCTTCGACATCGCTGGGCCAAACCCGACGCCGGAGGAGCAGAAAAAGATCGACGAATCCTACACCGCCTACCTCGCCAATCAGCGCCGCAGCAATGAAGCGGCCCAAGCCGCCGCGCGCGAGCAGCAGGAACAGCAAGCGCAGAAGCTCCAGCAGGTCGCACTGCGAACCGAGGTCGAGCGCCTGCCGGTGCCAGTCGCGCGCGTGCCGGTACCGGTCGAGCGGCCGAAGGTGCAGCAGGCCGCGAGCCCGCGACCGAAAGGTGCGCCCTGCACCAAGGGCTCGTTTTCCTGCGAATGGCCGCGGCTGTCGGAAAGCCTGAACGATCTGAAGAAGCTGTTCAGCCCGACGCCGAGCAAGCCGCCGGCGAAGAAGGGCTGAGTCAAGGGCGCTGCCACGCTTCAGTTCGGCTGCTTCTTCTTAGTCCGCTTCGGTTTGACCACCGGCGCACTCGCTGGCCCGGTGACCGTCGGCGAACTACCCAACTGCGACCGGCTCTCCTGCAGCCGCCTGTCATAGCCGGGCGAGTTCATGACCGTCGGCGGCCTCGCGTAGGCAAGCGTCGTTGCGCCGCAGAGCACCGCCAGCGCGAATCCGATCACCAAACAACGCCTCATCGCGCCCCCCTGCACTCTCGCGCTACCCGCGGATCTGCTGCGGCGTCAGCCGAGGTGGACCATTGCCTGCTGCCTCGGCCTCCTTGATCAGCGCAACAATGCGGCGCATCAGCGGCGCCTCGACGTTGTTCTGCTCGGCGAGTGCGATGACTGCGCCCTGGAGATAGTCGATCTCGGTCGTGCGGCCCTGCTTCAAATCCTGCCACATCGAGGAGCGCGCCTCGGGATCGATCTTCATCGTACGGCCGAGGATCGCATTGAAGATCATGTCGGGCAGCCTCAGCAGGGTCGGCGACCACTTCATCGGGATCGGCGTCGACGAGACCGGCGCGATGCCGGCGGCCTTCAGCGCGGCGAGGCCTTCCGCCATCTGGTCGGCGAACAGTTTTCGCCAGTCGCGGTTCGCCAGTTGCGCGGCGAGCGGCATGTCGGACAGCGCGCTGAGCGCATTGTTCAGATTGATGATCAGCTTGCCCCATTGCACGCCGGTGATGTCGCGACTGGCGCGCACGGCAAGACCCGGCACCGACAGCGCTGCCGCCGTATTCGCCTCGTCCTCGCCGACATGGATGTCGCCGGACGTCGAGCGGTGAAAACGCCCTTCGCCCATCGCGATCACGTTGAACGGCACCATGCCGGCGAGAACGCGCCGGCCGCCGAGGCGCTCGCGCAGAACCGCGACATTGCCGATGCCGTTTTGCAGGGAGACGATGACCGCATCCTGCGGCGCGTGCCGCGCGATCTGGTCCGCGACATCGGCGGTGTCGGCGCTCTTCACCGTGACCAGCACGATGCCGGCGTTGTGGAAGATCGCGGGATCCTCCGACAGCGCGAGCTGGCCCGCGCCGAGCTTCTTCTCGGAGCCGTCGAAATCGGTCAGCCGCAGGCCGAACCGCTCGATCTCGGTTTTGACCCGCGGCCGCACCAGCAGCGCGACGCGGCGGCCGGCGGCCGCCAGCATGCCGCCGGCGAAACAGCCGATGGCGCCTGCGCCGGCCACCACGATCGGTCGATCCGCAATCACCTGACCTTGCTCCCTTTAATGGCCCGCCTTCGATAGCAGAGGCGGCGCCGGCTGCCCATTGGTTGCGATGCATTCGCCTTGTAACCGTCATGAGAGCCCCATATGTTTTTGCCCCGGGGGCTGTCACCGGCGAGAACTCGCCGACGAGAACGCCAAAGGAGAGCACCATGGGTCTACTCGACGTCCTCAACGGCATGCAGAATGGCCCCCGCGGCCCGAGCACGCCCAGCTCTGAGCAATCCTCCGGCGGCATGTCGCCAATGACCATGGCGCTGCTCGGCCTGATCGCCTGGAAGGCCTTCAAGCATCTGACGGCAGGCCAGCCCGACGCGGCGCCGGCATCGCAGCAGCGCTCGCCGCTGCCGCCTCCGACACCTGTCAATACGGGCAGCAGCGCTGTTCCCGGCGGCCCCGGTGGTAGCGGCGGCCTCAGCGACCTGCTCAAGGGCGGCCTCGGCGGCTTGCTCGCGGGCGGCGCCGCCGGCACCGTGCTGAGCGGCGGTCTCGGCGATCTCCTCAACCAGCTTCAGCAGGGCGGCCACGGCGAGGCCGCGAATTCCTGGGTCGGCAAGGGCGAGAACAAGGCGATCGCGCCCGGCGATCTCGCCAGCGCCCTCGGCGCCGACCAGATCCAAAGCCTGTCCGCCCAAAGTGGCCTGTCGCGCGACGAGCTGCTCTCCGGCCTCAGTCAATATCTGCCGCAGGTGATCGACCATCTGACGCCGGACGGGCGGCTGCCGACCGAGAATGAGCTCTCGGGCCGAATTTAAACGACGTTCGATCTGCAGATTCTAGGCAAGGGGAGCACTGTCATGAGTTTCGGCGGCCTGTTGTGGATCATCGTCGTCGGCTTCGTCGCCGGCCTCATCGCGCGCTGGCTGGCGCCGGGGCCGAACAACCCGAGCGGTTTCATCCTCACCACCATCCTGGGCATTGCGGGTGCGTTTCTCGCCACCTTCATCGGACAGGCGATCGGGCACTACAGCCCAGACCAGGGCGCCGGCTTCATCATGGCCACGATCGGCGCGGTGGTGGTGCTGTTCATCTGGCATCGGCTGGTCGCGAGCGGCGTGATAAAAGGGTAGCGGTGCACGACGCTGCCCTCGCACTCCGTCATTGCGAGGAGCCCTTGCGACGAAGCAATCCAGACTGTCCGCGCGGACGCTCTCTGGATTGCTTCGCTTCGCTCGCAATGACGAATTAAGTAATCAGATGCATCCCCGCATCCATGCGCACGACCTCGCCGGTCATGTTGCTGGAGGCCGGCATTGCCAGGAAGCAGACGAGCTGCGCGATGTCGTCGGCGGTCGATGCGACCTTGAGCGGCACCTTCGCCACCACGCTGTCGCGCACCTGCTTGGCACCGGCCTCGCCGCGCCCCTTGGTGAACCAGGGCGTGTCGATGTAGCCGGGGCACACCGTGTTGACGCGAATCAGCGGCGCCAGCGCGCGCGACAGCGACAACGTCATGGTGTTGAGCGCGCCCTTGCTCGCGGCATAGGCGATCGACGAGCCGACGCCGCTGATGCCGGCGACCGAAGAGATGTTGACCACGGCGGACGGCCGTCCCGACGCCTTCGCCCCGGCCTCGAGCAGGCTGCGCGCCGCACGCACCATCTGGAACGGGCCGATGGTGTTGACGCCGTACAAGCGCTGGAAATCCTCGGCCGACAATCCATCGAGATCGGCATGGGCCACATGCTTGGTGGTGCCGGCATTGTTGACGAGCACGTCGAGCCGGCCCCAGCCGGCCGCCGCGGCGACGATCTTGCGGCAATCGTCATCCTTTGACACGTCGCCCTGCGCGACCAGAACTTCCGGAGAGCCCGCCTTGCGACAGAGTTCGGCCGTGGCCTCGGCGTCCTTCTGGCTCGAGGAATAGTTGATGACGAGCCGCGCCCCGCTCCGCGCGAGAATTTCCGCGGTCGCAGCCCCCAGTCCGGATGCGGACCCCGTCACGATTGCGCACAAGCCGTCTTTAGCCATCCGGATTTCCTTCCCCTTGATTGAATGCGAGCTCTTAGAACTGGCCCTGTTTAGCGAGTTTGCCGCGCCCTGCAAATCGAGCAAACTCCGCTAAGCGGAATTAGTCCAGACCGGTTCTCGCGCCCATGCCGGAGCCGCAGATGGGCCTGCGATCAACGCTTGTCAGAGCCATGGCTTTTTCGGATCATCGGGCGCAAGAAGAACCTGCGCGCGCCTCACGGGCGGAACGCGCCAATGGCAAAACACGGGGAACGCTGTGGCGGAGAGTGACAATATCGTCGTCGAGACCGCGGAGAAGATCTTCGCCGATCTCGCCGATCCGCAGACCATCAACAACGACAAGAAGGATTCGTGGCAGGCGCCGCTTTGGCAGGCGCTGAGCGAGGCCGGCTTGCCGCTATCCTGGGTGCCTGACGATCTCGGCGGCTCCGGCGCCAGCCTCGCCGACGGTTTTGCGCTGCTGAACGCCGCCGGCCGCTTTGCAGTCGCGGTTCCCCTGGCCGAAACCATGCTTGCGGGCTGGCTGCTTGCGCAGGCGAAAATTTCTTCACCGGAAGGTGAGATGACGGTGCTGCCGGCCTCGCCGAAGGATCGCATCACGCTCGATGCCGACGGCGCACTCTCCGGCCGCGCCCGCGGCGTGCCCTTTGCGAAGGCGGCGAAGCATTTTGCGGTGCTGGCGCACGGCAAGGACGGCGTTTCCATCGCGCTGGTCGATGCGAGCAAGGGCCGGATCGAATCCGGACTCAACGTCGGCTACGACCACAGCGACACCGTGACGCTCGACAAGGTCCAGCCCGTCACCGTCAAGCCCGCGAAGGGCTTTGACCAGACCACGCTCATGCTGATGGGCGGCGTTGCGCGCAGCCTTCAGATCGCCGGCGCGCTGGAAGCGATGCTCGACATCTCCGTGCGCTATTCCAACGAGCGCGTCGCCTTCGAGAAGAAGATCTCGAAATTCCAGGCGGTGCAGCACAATCTTGCCCGTCTCGCCGGCGAGTCCGCCGCGGCGCTTGCGGCTGCAACCTCCGCAGCCGATGCCATCGCGAACGCGAAGAGCTTTGACGACGAGGTCTACCTCGAAGCCGCCGCCGCAAAGATCCGCTGCGCGGAGGCCGCGGAGAAAGGCGGCGCCATCGCGCATCAGGTTCACGGCGCGATCGGCTTCACCATCGAGCACATCCTGCACCGCTATTCGCTGCGGGCGCTGGCCTGGCGCGACGATTTCGGGTCGGAAAGCCACTGGGCCGTCGAGCTCGGCAAGCTGGTCGCCAATCGCGGCGCCGACGAATTGTGGCCGCTCGTGGCTTCGCGCTGATCAGGGGACGAGACAACAATGACCGCTGCCCTTCGTTTCGATCCGATCCGCCTGCCCGAGAAGTGCGAGCAATTGCGCAAGGAAGTGCGCGCGTTCCTCGCCGAGGAGATCGCCGCCGGCACCTTCGATCCGCACAAGCCCAACCGCGAGGACACCGACGCGCCGGAATTTTCCCGCCGGGTCGGCGCCAAGGGCTGGCTCGGCATGACCTGGCCGAAGAAATATGGCGGCCAGGAACGTTCGTTCCTCGAGCGCTACGTCGTCACCGAGGAGATGCGCGTCGCCAACGCGCCGACGCGGCGTTTCTTCGTCGCCGACCGCCAGAGCGGGCCGGTGCTGATCAAATACGCGCCCGAGCACATCAAGATGGATATCCTGCCGCGCATCTGCCGCGGCGAGATCTGCTTTGCGATCGGCATGAGCGAGCCGAACTCCGGCTCGGACCTGTTCGCCGCGAAGACGCGCGCGACCAAGACCGATGGCGGCTATCTCATCAACGGCACCAAGATCTGGACCTCGTCTGCGCACATCGCCGACTACATGATCGCGATTTTCCGCACGTCGCAGCCGACCAAGGAAAACCGCCGTCACGGCCTGACCCAGTTCCTGGTCAAGATGAAGCAGCCGGGCATTCAGGTGAACCCGATCGGCCAGATCACCGGCCAGTACGAGTTCAACGAGGTCGTGTTCACCGACTTCTTCGTGCCCGACGATCACGTCCTCGGCGAAGTCGACGGCGCCTGGAAGCAGGCGACCAGTGAGCTCGCCTATGAGCGCTCAGGTCCCGAACGCTTCCTCGAAACCTATTACGTGCTGACCGAGCTGGTCCGCGCGGTCGGTCCGAACCCGGACACGCGCAGCGCCGAAGGCATCGGCCGTCTCGTGGCGCAGCTCCACACCATGCGCCGCATGTCGGTCTCGGTGGCCGGCATGCTGCAAGCCGGCAAGGAGCCGGTGGTGGAAGCCTCCATCGTCAAGGACATCGGCACGGTCTGGGAGCAACAGCTTCCGCACCGCGTGCGCGATCTCGCCGCCTTCGTCGAGGAGACCGCGACCAACCGCGAGACGCTGGAGCGGCAGCTCGACTTCGCCATCAAGACCGCACCGAAACTCACCATCCAGGGCGGCACCACCGAGGTGCTGCGCGGCATCATCGCCCGCGGACTTGGTTTGCGCTAATTCACGAGGATCATCATGAGCACTTATAAAGATATCGGCGTCGAGAAGGTCGGCCACGTCGGCACCATCGAAATCCGCAGGCCTCCGCTGAACTTCTTCGACATCTCGCTGATCAACCAGATCGCGGATGCGCTCGACGAGTTCGACCGCGACATCGAGATCCGCGCCTCGGTTCTCTCGGCACAGGGCAAGGCGTTCTGCGCCGGTGCGAACTTCGGCGATCCCGCGCGGCAGGCGCAGGAGGCGCGCGAGGCCGAGAAGAAGGGCGATCCCGCCGACAATCTCGGGCCGATCAACCATCTCTACATCCAGGCCGTGCGCATCTTCCGCGCCAAGAAGCCGATCGTCGCGGCCGTGCAAGGAGCGGCCATTGGCGGCGGGCTCGGGCTCGCTGTGTCCGCCGACTTCCGCGTCACCTGCCCCGAAGCACGCTTCTCCGCGAATTTTACCAAGCTCGGCTTCCATCCCGGCTTCGGCCTGACCGTGACGCTGCCCGAGCTGATCGGCAAGAACAACGCCGAGCTGATGTTCTACACCAGCCGCCGCGTGACCGGCGAAGAGGCGGTCAAGTGGGGCCTCGCCAACGAGCTGGTGCCGCAGGACCAGGTGAAGGCGGGCGCGATGAAGCTTGCCGCCGAGATCGCCGAATGCTCGCCACTCGGCCTCCTCTCCACCCGCGCCACGATGCGCGCCAATCTCGCCGACCGCGTCATGGCCGCGACCAACCACGAACTCGCCGAGCAAACGCGGCTGCGTGCGACGGAAGACTTCAAGGAAGGCGTCAAGGCCACGGAAGAGCGCCGCGCGGCGAACTTTAAGGGAAGGTAGCTTCTTTCTTCCTTCCCCCTGTGGGAGAAGGTGGCGCGAAGCGCCGGATGAGGGGTTGTCTCCGCGGATCCAACTGCGAAGGCGTTCGCGGAGAGAGACCCCTCAACCGTCTCGCCGCTACCGCGGCGAGCCGCCCTCTCCCACAAGGGGAGAGGGTTTAGAGCATTCACCTGACGCGGAACGTCACCCCGCCCAGCAAGAACTCATGACCGGCCACCGCGAGCCCCTTTGCCTTGGCCACGTGCAGCACCTCCGCGACATCGGCGACCTGAAACTCCAGCGCGCTCATGATCTCGTTTGTGCCCTTCACGAAGCGGAAGGTGGCATTGGGCAGCTTCAATTCGGCATCGTCACTCGGCACAATTCCGATGATCTTGCCCCAGTGCTCCGCGAGCCCCTGCGGATCCGGGCTCTGCATCTCCACAGCCGTCAGCGCCTGCGTCACGTCCTTGCGGATGAATTTTTGCCAGTCCGGCCCTGCCGGCGGGTACGGGCCCAGAATATCATCGCTGCCTTTCGTGTGGTTGAACTCGATGAAGGCGGCACGGCAGTCGCGGGGGTGGAGCTGCACGCCGTGATACGGCGCGTGGTCGATCACGTTGGCGGTACGCACGCCGAGCGCATTGGCATTACGGCCGCGCTCGTCGGGATCGTTGCAGCAGAAGATCGCCATGTACCCGCCGCGGCCGCCGGTCTTCTCGATGAAGCGGCCGGCGGTGGTGCCGTCCTTGAAGGGCGCGACCACCTCCAGCAAGATCGTGTCGACCGGGAGCAGCGCGTTCTCCAGGCCGTATTTGGCGACATTGCCATCGCGGTAGCAGACGGCGAGGCCCATGATCTCGGCGATGCCGGAGATGACAGGCGCGAGCTGCGGCGCGACGAGGCAGATCTGCCGCAGCCGCATATAGGGCGCCATCGTCATGCGCCCCTGAAGGTCGGCTTGCGCTTCTCGACAAAGGCCTTCGCGGCTTCCTTGTGATCCTCGGTGTCGCTGCAACGGGTGTGATGGATGGCTTCGCCGTCGAAGCAATCTTCCAGCGCCAGATGCTCGGCGTTGTTGATGTTGCGCTTGATGAAGCCGAGCGCGATCGACGGCCCCTGCGCCAGCGACAGTGCGAGCTCGTGCGCGGCGGCATCGATCTCGGCATCGGGGACGACCTTCGTCACCATGCCGATCGCATGCGCCTCCTTCGCCGTGAGCACCGGCGACATCAGATAGAGCTCGCGCGCCCGCGCGCTGCCGAGCAGCTGGGTGAGGAAATAGGTGCCACCGTAGTCGCCGGAGAAGCCGACTTTTGCGAAGGCCGTCGTGATCTTGCAGGATTCGGAGGCAATGCGCAGATCGCACGACAGCGCCATGGAAAGGCCGGCACCGGCAGCGGCGCCGTCGAGCTGTGCCACCACGGGCTTCGGCATCTGGTGCAGGATGCGCGAGACTTCCATCCCGCGGCGCAGGTTCGCCATTTTCACCTCGAACGGCAGCGGCGCACGGCCTGCCGCCATCGACTTGACGTCGCCGCCGACGCAGAACGAGCCGCCCGCGCCCTTGAACAGCACCGCGCGCACCTCGGGATCGTCGGCCGCGCGCCGCGCGGCTTCGACCAGCCCGGCGACCATGTCGGGATTGAGCGCGTTCTTCCGCTCGGGTCGGTTCATCGTGATGGTGAGCAGCCCGCCTTCGAGCTTTTGCAGGACCATGTCGTTCATGCGACGTTTCCCTTGTTGTTGTTTGGTCGTCGTTCCGGGGCTCGCGAAGCGAGAACCCGGAACCTCGAGATCCTCAGGCGCGCAATTGCGCACCATAGTTCGCGCTTACGCGCGCCCCGGGATGACGCTTCGCGTCACTTCTTCACCAGCGGGCAGCGCGATTGCTCCAGCGACTGGAACGCCTCGTTGCCGGGCACGGTGGCAAGCAGCTTGTAGTCGTCCCAGCGGCCCTTGGACTCCGACGGCTTCTTGACCTCGAACAAATACATGTCGTGGATCATGCGGCCGTCCTCGCGGATCTTGCCGTTCTTGGCGAAGAAGTCATTGATCGGCGTCTCCTTCATCACCTTGATGACGGTGGCCGAGTCGGTCGTGCCCGCCGCCTTCACGGCCTTCAGGTAATGCGTGACGGACGAATAGACGCCGGCCTGCGCAGAGGTCGGCACGCGCTTGGTGCGCTCCATGAAGCGCTTCGAGAACGCGCGCGTGTCGTCATTGAGGTCCCAGTAGAACGCTTCGGCCAGCAGCAGGCCCTGCGCGGTCTCCAGCCCGATCGAGTCGATGTCGGAGACGAAGGCGAGCAGCGGCGAGACCTTCTGGCCGCCCTTGGTGATGCCGAACTCGGCCGCCTGCTTGATGGCGTTGACGGTGTCGCCGCCGGCGTTGGCGAGGCCGATCACCTTGGCCTTGGAGGCCTGCGCCTGCAGCAGGAACGACGAGAAATCCGACGTGTTGAGCGGATGGCGCACGCTGCCGAGCACCTTGCCGCCGGTCTTGGTGACGACGGCGCTGGTGTCCTTCTCCAGGTCCTGTCCGAAGGCGTAATCGGCGGTGAGGAAGAACCAGCTGTCGAGGCCGGACTTCACGGCCGCAAGGCCAGTCACGTTGGCCTGGCCGTAGGTGTCGAACACGTAATGGATGGTGTAGGGACCACAGGCCTCGTTGGTGAGACGGATCGAGCCCGGGCCGTTGAACATGATGATCTTGTTGCGCGCTTTCGCGATCTCGCCGGCGGCAAGCGCAGTGGCCGAAGCCGCGACGTCGTAGATCATTTCGACGCCCTGGTTGTCGAGCATGTCGCGGGCGATGTTTGCCGAGAGGTCGGCCTTGTTGAGATGGTCGGCTGCCAGCACCTGGATCTTGCGTCCCAGCACCTCGCCGCCAAAATCCTCAACGGCCATCTTGGCCGCGGTCTCGCTGCCGGGGCCGGTGATGTCGGCATACAGGCTCGACATGTCGAGGATGCCGCCGATCTTGAGTGGCGGCTTGTCCTGAGCCTGCGCGGCGCTCGCACTCAGGGCTAACGCGGCAGCAAAAATGCCCGACAAAACATGCTTCATCGAAAAAGACCTCCCTTATCGCGCCGTACTCTGATGGCGGCTTGGTTGTTGCTCTTGGCTATCGCTATTGCCGCAATCATGCCGCATGCGCGAGAGCGCAGCAAGCGAAGGTGCGCGACCCGCGACACGATTGACGCGCACGTTTTCCGCAAAGCGGAATGGTCAGGTACGGATACATGTCTCCACATCATTGCGAGCTGAGCGAAGCAATCCAGAGTCCTTCCGCGGGGGATTCTGGATTGCTTCGCTGCGCTCGCAATGACGGCGTGTGAGGCAATAGCGAAGCGTCAAACCAGCTGCCGTAGGGTAGGCAAAGGCGCTCTTCGCGCCGTGCCCACCAGCCGCGCGCGGTTAGCAAAAGACGTGGGCACGCTTCGCTTTGCCCACCCTACGAGTGCCGTGCTCGCAATGACGGCGTGTGACGAAGCCTCTTCGCGTCCCGCCACGCTTGAGTTAAACTTGGCCCGAAACGCAACCTCTCCGGGCAACGTGACGCGACTGCTTCACCTCATCGTCGCAATTCTTCTGTTCGCGTCTCACACCGCGCTCGCGACACCGTGCCAATTCGAAACGCAGGGCGAAGGCCGCGTCGCGGGAATCGTCGATGCCCGCAGCGTGCGTCTCGACGACGGTCGCGAGGTCCGCCTCACCGGGATCGAAGCAACCGCGACAACGAAGCAGGCGTTGAGCTCGCTGCTCGTCGGCCGCGACGTGAATCTGCGGAGCGCGGACGACACGCCCGATCGCTACGGCCGGCAAGCCGCGCTGGTCTTCGTCGGCGAAAGCGATATTTCGGTCCAGGCCATTCTGCTCGCCCGGGGCGAGGCCATCGTCTCTGCCGAGATCGCCGACAAGGACTGCGCGGCGGCCCTGATGGCGGCGGAGGCCGAGGCGCGGCGCCAAAAAATGGGCAGCTGGGCTGACCCGTCGGCCATAAAAAACGCGGAAAGTCCGGACGATATTTGGGCGGGGATCGGGCGCTTTATGGTGGTCGAAGGCAAAGTCCTGTCGGTCCGGCAAGCTGGGGCAATGACCTACCTCAACTTCGGACGGAACTGGACACGCGGCTTTGCGGTGACTATTTCAAGGCGCATACAGCCGGCGTTCGAAAACGCCGGGATCACTCTTAAGTCCCTGGAGAATCGACGTATTCGCGTCCGGGGCTGGGTTGAAGGGAATACGGGGCCACGGATCGATGTGCGCCTCGTGGGACAGGTCGAGTTGCTGGGCGCAAACGAGCCGACAGGGGTAAGGCCCTAAAAAGGGCCAGCACGGGTTAAGCGACGTGAATGGGGTGCTAGAACGGCACGTATGGAGTGAACGCCGTCGCCTGCGGGCGGCGCCGGCCGCGCTATGCCTCGTGCTGGGCTCAGCCCTCGCCGGTTGCGGTGATATGAACCGGTTCCAGACCGCGGCAGCCCCGCCGACCGTCGCGATGCCCAAGCCCAAGCCGGCCGTCGCACAGACCCCCGCCACCGAAAAGGAACACGAGCGTATCCTGGCGAGCTATGGCGGAACTTACGACGATCCCCGGCTCGAATCGCTCGTCAGCAAGACCGTTGACCGGCTCGTCGCGGCGTCCGACCGCCCCGACCAGGGCTACAAGGTCACCATCCTTAATTCCGGCGCGGTGAACGCTTTCGCCCTGCCGAACGGCCAGCTCTATGTCACCCGCGGCCTGCTCGCGCTTGCCAGCGATACGTCGGAATTGTCCTCGGTGCTCAGCCATGAGATGGCGCATGTGCTGTCCAAGCACGCCGCGATGCGCGAGGATCAGGCGCGCCAGGCCGCGATCGTCACCCGCGTCGTCACCGACATGAGCAACGATCCCGATCTCACCGCGCTGGCGCTGGCCAAGACCAAGCTCACCATGGCGAGCTTTTCGCGCAACCAGGAGTTCGAGGCCGACGGCATCGGCGTCGGCATTTCCGCCAAGGCCCATTTCGACCCGTATGGCGCCGCGCGCTTCCTCTCGGCGATGGAGCGCAATGCCGAGCTGAAGGCCGGCAAGACCTCGCTCGATCCACGCGCGCAGGATTTCACCTCGTCGCATCCGGCCACCCCGGAGCGCGTGCAGAATGCGCAGACCATCGCGCGGCAATATGCTGCGCCCGAGGGCGCCGAGCGCGACCGCGAAACCTACCTCGCCGCGATCGACAACCTCGTCTATGGCGAAGATCCCAGCGAAGGGTTTGTGCGCGGCCGGCGTTTCCTGCACCCGAAACTCGGCTTCACCTTCCAGGCGCCGGACAATTTCACGCTCGACAATACCGCGCAGGCGGTGATCGGCGTGCGCGACGGCGGCTCGCAGGCGATGCGCTTCGACGTGGTGAGAGTGCCGGCCGAGCAGTCGCTCGGCGATTACCTCAATTCCGGCTGGATGGAGGGCGTCGACAAGACCTCCACCGAGGACATCACCATCAACGGTTTTCCGGCCGCGTCCGCCACCGCCAAGGGCGATCAGTGGCAGTTCAAGGTCTATGCGTTGCGCTTCGGCAGCGACGTCTATCGCTTCATCTTCGCGGCGCGGCAGAAATCGACCGAGAGCGAGCGCAACGCGCGCGAGACCGTCAATTCATTCCGCCGCCTGACGCTCGACGAGATCCAGGCCGCGCGCCCGCTGCGCATCAAGGTCATCACGGTGCAGCCCGGCGACACCGTGGAATCGCTGTCCCACCGCATGGCCGGCGTCGATCACCCCGCCGAACGCTTCCGCGTGCTCAACGGCCTCGATCGCACCGCGCAAGTGAAGGTGCGCGACCGCGTGAAGGTCGTGGCGGATTGAGGCTACGGACCACGAGCTCTGCTGTCGTCTCGGACAAGCATAACTGCCGTAGGGTGGGCAAAGCGAAGCGTGCCCACCATTCCCGATCGCAATCATCGACAGATGGTGGGCACGGCGCTGCGCGCCTTTGCCCACCCTACGACGCCTTTGATGCGGCGACGACGCGAGCCTCTTAGCGCCCCGCGTCCATATCCCCCGCCTCGCGCTGGCCGCTGAGCCAGAGCGCGAGCAGGGTCCAGAACGCGCCTGACAGCAGATACGCACCCGAGGCGATGACGCCGAGATTGGTGGCGAGCAGAAGCGCCACCAACGGGGCGAAGCCGGCACCGAACAGCCAGGCCATGTCCGAGGTCAGCGCCGAGGCCGTGTAGCGATACATCTGGTTGAAGTTCGAGGCGATCGCGCCCGAGGACTGGCCGAAGGACAGGCCGAGCAGAATGAAGCCGATCACCATGTAGATGGTCTCGCCGAACGCGCCGGCGTCGAGCAGCTGCGGGGCGAAACCGCTGTAGATCGCGATCGCGATCGCCGAGCCCATCAGCAGCGACTTGCGGCCGACGCGGTCGGCGATGATGCCGGAGAGCACGATCGCCCCGACGCCGAACACGGCGGCGACGATCTCGATGATCAAAAAGCGCACCGGGCTTTCGCGGGTGAACAGGAACACCCAGGACAGCGGAAACACCGTGACCATGTGGAACAGCGCGAAGCTCGCGAGCGGCGCGAAGGCGCCGAGCATGATGTTGTGGCCTTCGCGCGCGACGGTCTCGGAGATGCGCGACGGCTGGAGTTCGCGGGTCTCGAACAGCGAGGCATATTCCTCGGTCGTCACCATGCGCAGGCGCGCGAACAGCGCCACGACGTTGATGGCAAACGCGACGAAGAACGGATAGCGCCAGCCCCAGTCGAAGAAGTCGTCGGCCGAGAGATTGCCGGCGAAATAGGCGAACAGCGCGCTCGCCACGATCAGGCCCAGCGGGGCGCCGAGCTGCGGCACCATCGCGTACCAGCCGCGCTTGGACGGCGGCGCATTCAGCGCCAGCAGCGAAGCCATGCCATCCCAGGCGCCGCCCCAGGCCAGGCCCTGCGCGATCCGCGCCAGCGCCAGCAGCCAGATCGCGGCAACGCCGATCTCGTGATAGCCGGGCAGGAACGCCAGCGCGACGGTGGCGGTGCCGAGCAGGAACAGCGCCGAGATCAGCTTCGCCGTCTTGCCGTATGCGCGGTCGACCGTCATGAAAATGACGGTGCCGATCGGCCGGGCCATGAAGGCCAGCGCGAAGACCATGAATGAATAGAGAGTGCCGGTCAGTTCGCTCGTGAACGGGAACACCAGGCGCGGGAACACGATCACCGAGGCGATCGCGAACACGAAGAAGTCGAAGAATTCCGAGGTGCGGCCGATGATGACGCCGATGGCGATCTCGCCGGGACTGGCCTGGTCGTGGCCGTGCTCGCCCGAGTGGAGGTCTGCCATTGCGGGGGTCTGTGCCGTCGCCATTCGTGCGCCCTTAACGTCCTGAAAACCAAAGCCGACCGCCCGGCGGGAAGCCGGGCAATCTGGTTCTGTCTGACCCAACATTCCGCACTGCAACATTGGACAAATTGTCCAATGTCCGGATTGCTGCGCCGCAGCTACCCGTTGGCCCCGCAAAGGAAACTCATTCTCATAAGGCTCGGCCCGTGTCCCGTCTCAAGATCCTGGCGCTGCTACCTCTGGCAGCTGCGCTCAGTGGATGCAACTACATCGTGCTGGCGCCAGCCGGCGACATCGCTGCCCAGCAGCGCGACCTCGTCATCATCTCCACCGTTCTGATGCTCCTGATCGTCGTCCCCGTGATGGCGCTGACGGTGCTGTTCGCCTGGCGCTACCGCCAGTCCAACACCTCGGCCCGCTACGAGCCGGAATGGGATCACTCGACCAAGCTCGAGCTGGTGATCTGGTCGGCCCCGCTGCTGATCATCATTTGCCTGGGCGCGCTGACCTGGATGGGCACGCATCTGCTCGACCCCTATCGCAACATCGGCCGCATCCATGCCGACCGCGCCCTGGACCAGTCCAAGGCTCCGCTCGTGGTCGATGTCGTCGCGCTCGACTGGAAGTGGCTCTTCATCTATCCGGATTACGGCATCGCCACCGTCAACGAGCTCGCCGCGCCGGTTGATCGCCCGATCAACTTCCACATCACCGCCTCCTCGGTGATGAACTCGTTCTACATCCCCGCACTCGCCGGACAGATCTACGCGATGCCGGGCATGGAGACGTCGCTGCACGCCGTGATCAACCACGCCGGTATCTACAAGGGCTTCTCGGCGAACTATAGCGGCGCCGGCTTCTCCGGCATGCACTTCAACTTCCACGGCCTCGACGACAAGGGCTTTGACGCCTGGATCGCACAGGCCAAATCTGCTGGGGGCTCGCTCGGCCGCGCCGAATATCTCCAGCTCGAGAAGCCGAGCCAGAACGAGCCGGTGCGCCGCTGGGGCACGGTCGATTCCGATCTCTACCGCCTGATCCTCAACATGTGCGTCGAGACCGGCAAGATGTGCCAGAGCGAGATGATGGCAATCGACGCCAAGGGCGGCAATGGCCACGAAGGCCTGAACAACACGCTGCCGCTGGCCTACGACAAGTACGCCCGCCGCGGCACCGTGCTCGGGCCGGAGCCGACCTTCGTCGCCGGCACCTGCACGCCCGATGCACCGCAGGGCAGGACCACTGCCTCGATCACGGCACCGACCGACACCGCGCCGCTGCTCGGCGCCGGCCTGAAGCGGCCGATCTTCACGCCGCTGAAGTCCTCGTCCTTCTTCCTCGGACAGCGTCCGAAGTCAGACTCCTAAAGAGAACGCGCATGTCTCCTGATCTTCTCAAGCTCATCTTCGGCCGGCTCGGCCTCGAGTCGCTGCCACTGCACGAGCCAATCGTCGTCGGCACCTTCGCGGTGGTCGCGCTCGGCGGCGCCACGCTGCTCGCCGGCCTCACCTATTTCCGCCTGTGGGGCTACCTCTGGCGCGAATGGTTCACCACCGTGGACCACAAGCGCATCGGCATCATGTACATGATCCTCGGCATCGTGATGCTGCTGCGGGGCTTTGCCGACGCGCTGATGATGCGCGGCCAGCAGATGCTGGCCTTCAACGGCTCCGAAGGCTATCTCAACGCCCATCACTACGACCAGGTCTTCACCGCCCACGGCGTGATCATGATCTTCTTCGTGGCGATGCCGCTGGTCACGGGCCTGATGAACTATGTCGTGCCGCTGCAGATCGGCGCCCGCGACGTGTCGTTCCCGTTCCTGAACAATTTCAGCTTCTGGATGACGGTCGGCGGCGCCGTGCTGGTGATGGCCTCGCTGTTCATCGGCGAATTCGCCCGCACCGGCTGGCTGGCTTATCCGCCGCTGTCGAACATCGGCTACAGTCCCGACGTCGGCGTCGACTATTACATCTGGGCGCTGCAGGTCGCAGGCGTCGGAACGACGTTATCCGGCATCAATCTGATCTGTACCATTGTCAAGCTGCGCTGCCCCGGCATGACCATGATGAAGATGCCGGTGTTCACCTGGACCTCGCTCTGCACCAACATCCTGATCGTCGCCTCCTTCCCCGTCCTGACCGTCGTGCTCGCGCTGCTCTCGCTCGACCGCTACGTCGGCACCAACTTCTTCACGAACGATTTCGGGGGCAGCCCGATGATGTACGTGAACCTGATCTGGATCTGGGGTCATCCCGAGGTCTACATCCTGGTTCTCCCGGCGTTCGGCATCTTCTCGGAAGTCACCTCGACCTTCTCCGGCAAGCGGCTGTTCGGCTACACCTCGATGGTCTACGCCACGGTCGTCATCACCATCCTGTCGTACCTGGTCTGGCTGCACCACTTCTTCACGATGGGCTCGGGCGCCAGCGTCAACTCGTTCTTCGGCATCACCACGATGATCATCTCGATCCCGACGGGCGCGAAGATGTTCAACTGGCTGTTCACGATGTATCGCGGCCGGATCCGCTACGAGCTGCCGATGATGTGGACGGTCGCCTTCATGCTGACCTTCGTGCTCGGCGGCATGACCGGCGTGCTGCTCGCGGTGCCGCCGGCCGACTTCGTGCTGCACAACAGCCTGTTCCTGATCGCGCACTTCCACAACGTCATCATTGGCGGCGTGGTGTTCGGCGCCTTCGCCGGCATCAACTACTGGTTCCCGAAGGCGTTCGGCTTCAAGCTCGATGTGTTCTGGGGCAAGCTGTCGTTCTGGTTCTGGGTCGTCGGCTTCTACCTCGCTTTCATGCCGCTCTACGTGCTCGGCCTGATGGGCGTGACCCGCCGCCTGCGCGTGTTCGACGACCCTTCGCTTCAGATCTGGTTCGTCATCGCCGCGATCGGTGCCTTCCTCGTCTTCCTCGGCATCCTGTCCATGCTGATGCAGTTCGCGGTCAGCCTGCTCAAGCGCGAGCAACTCAAGGACGTCACCGGCGATCCCTGGGATGCACGTACGCTGGAATGGGCGACCTCATCGCCTCCGCCGGACTACAACTTCGCCTTCACCCCCGTCGTTCACGACAATGACGCGTGGTGGGACATGAAGAAGCGCGGCTACCAGCGTCCGCTCACCGGGTTCAAGCCGATCCACATGCCCAGCAGCACCGGCACCGGCGTCATCCTCGCCGGCCTCGCCACCGCGATGGGATTCGGCCTGATCTGGTACATCTGGTGGCTGGCCGCCGTGAGCTTTATCGCGATGCTCGTCGTCGGGATCGGTCACACCTTCAACTATCACCGCGACTTCGACATTCCGGCTGAGGACGTCATCCGGACCGAGGACGCGCGCACCAAACTGCTCGCCGGAGCCAAGTAAATGACCGTCTCTGTCAATCCCTCGCAGACCGGCGAGCCGGTCTTCTATCTCGCCGATGAACACCCGCATCCGGAAGGCTACAGCACCTCGCTCGGCTTCTGGATCTACCTGATGAGCGATTGCCTCATCTTCGCGATGCTGTTCGCCACCTTCGGCGTGCTCGGTGCCAATTACGCCGCCGGGCCCGCGCCGAAGGACCTGTTCGACCTCGACCTCGTCGCGGTGAACACGTCGATGCTGCTGCTGTCGTCGATCACCTATGGTTTTGCCATGCTGACGATGCAGCAGAACAAGGTCGCGCAGACGCAGATGTGGCTGGCGATCACCGGCCTGTTCGGCCTCGCCTTCATCGGCATCGAGCTCACCGAGTTCGCCCACATGATCCACGAAGGCGCGACGCCCCAGCGCAGCGCCTTCCTGTCCTCCTTCTTCACCCTGGTCGGCACCCACGGCCTGCACGTCTCCTGTGGCATCATCTGGCTGGTGACGCTGATGGTGCAGGTCCAAAAGTTCGGCCTGATCGAGGCCAACCGCCGCCGCCTGATGTGCCTGTCGATGTTCTGGCACTTCCTGGACGTGGTCTGGATCGGCGTCTTCACATTCGTCTATCTCCTGGGAGTTCTGCGATGAACACCGATACCCACGCCGCCCACGCGGGCGATCATCACCACGGCGACAGCCACGCCCACGGCTCGTTCTCGACCTACATGCTCGGCTTCGTGCTCTCGGTCGTGCTCACCGCAATCCCATTCTGGCTGGTGATGAGCGGCGCGCTGCCGAGCAAGCAGATCACCGCGCTGGTCATCATGGCCTTCGCGGTCGTTCAGATCGTCGTGCACATGGTCTACTTCCTGCACATGAACACGACGTCCGAGAACGGCTGGAGCATGATGGCGCTGATCTTCACCATCGTCATGGTGGTGATCGCGCTGTCCGGTTCGCTGTGGGTGATGAACCACCTCAACAGCAACATGATGCCGATCCACCAGATGAGCGGAATGAAGTGAGCGAACCCGGGACCGTGACGAGCAAGGCAACGGGCGCGCGCCACAAGGCTGCGCGCCCGTCCCTGTGGCTCACGGTCCTCTCGCTCACGGCCTTTTCACTTCTGATCGCGCTCGGCGTCTGGCAGGTCGAGCGCCGCGCCTGGAAGCTGGCGCTGATCGACCGCGTCGAGCAGCGCGTCCATGCCCCGGCCCAGCCGCTCGCCTCGCCTGCGGCGTGGCCCGCGGTCACCGCCGCGAACGACGAATACAGGCACGTCAGCGTCGCCGGCCGCTTCCTGCATGACCGCGAGACGCTGGTCCAAGCCGTCACCGAGGAAGGCCCGGGCTATTGGGTGCTGACGCCGCTTCAGCGCCGCGACGGCACACAGGTCCTGGTCAATCGCGGCTTCGTGCCGACCGAGCGGCGCGACGCATCGACGCGCCAGAACGGCAATCCGGACGGCCAGGTCGAGATCACGGGCCTGCTCCGCATGAGCGAGCCGAAGGGCGGATTCCTCCGGAATAACGTGCCCCAGCACAACCGCTGGTATTCGCGGGATGTCGCCGCGATTGCGGCGGCACGCGGTCTCGAAAACGTCGCGCCCTTCTTCGTCGATGCCGACGCCGGATCACAATCCGGCCCCGGTCCAATCGGCGGATTGACCGTGGTCGCCTTTCCCAATAACCACCTGA
The DNA here is from genome assembly GCF_024199795.1 of Bradyrhizobium sp. CCGB01. Classification (NCBI taxonomy): domain Bacteria; kingdom Pseudomonadati; phylum Pseudomonadota; class Alphaproteobacteria; order Hyphomicrobiales; family Nitrobacteraceae; genus Bradyrhizobium; species Bradyrhizobium sp. CCGB01. The sequence goes on along the minus strand of NZ_JANADK010000001.1, from coordinate 802,270 downwards.
TCTACGCGCTGACGTGGTTTGCCCTGGCGTTCATGCTGGCGGGTAAACTTTTCGTCACATTCGGCGGCGGGCTGTTCCGCCGCAAGCGCTTCGTCCACGAACCGGACGGCGGCTCGGACGCTGTCACCCGCAGGACGGGATCAGATGCTGGAACGATCGTCGAGCAGACCTGACGACGGGAAGACGCATGACGCCGTCACGCTGCAATCGCAGGCGGACGTGCGCAGCGAGCTGATCGGCGTTGCGCCGACCGACGACGAGACCAACCGCAAGAACATGGCGCTGCTGATCCAGCTGCGCTGGACCGCGGTGGTCGGCCAGATCGTGACCATCGGCGGCGTGCATTTTGGCCTGGGTATTCCCCTGCCATTGGAACGGATGGGCGCGGTGATCGGCGCGCTCGTGCTGCTCAACGTCTCCAGCCTCGTCTGGGTGCGCCATCGCGCCGCGATCACCAACAACGAGCTGCTGGTCGCCTTGATGCTCGACGTCGCCGCGCTGACCGCGCAGCTTTACCTCAGCGGCGGCGCCACCAATCCCTTCACCTCGCTGTTCCTGCTCCAGGTCACCCTCGGCGCGGTGCTGCTCGATGGTCGCTCGACCTGGTCGCTGGTCGCGCTGACCTGTGCGAGTTTCGTCTGGTTGACCCTGGCGTACCGGCCGCTCGACCTGCCGCCGAACCCGATCAGCGAGACCTACAGCCTCACCGTGGCAGGCATGCTGCTGGGCTTCGTTCTCAACGCGGTGCTGCTGGTGGTGTTCGTCACCCGCATCAACAGGAATTTGCGCGAGCGCGATGCGCATCTGGCGGCCTTGCGCCAGCACGCGGCCGAGCAGGACCACATCGTCCGCATGGGCCTGCTCGCCTCCGGCGCGGCGCATGAGCTCGGCACGCCGCTCGCCTCGCTGTCGGTCATTCTCAGCGACTGGCGCCGCATGCCCGATCTCGCCGCCGACCAGGAGCTTGCCGAGGATCTCGCGGAGATGGAAACCTCGCTGCAACGCTGCAAGACCATCGTGACGGGCATCCTGGTGTCGGCGGGCGAGGCGCGCGGCGAAGGTTCCTCGCCGACGACGGTGACGGCCTTCGTCACCGCGCTGGTGGACGAGTGGCGCGACGCCCGCTCGGCGCGCACGCTCTATTTCGTCAATACTTTCGGCGAGGACGTCGCCATCGTCTCGGACATCGCGCTGAAGCAGGTGATCTTCAACGTGCTCGACAATGCCTATGAGGTCTCGCGTGAATGGGTCGAGCTGCTGGCCGAGCGCGAGGGCGACAATCTCGTGCTGTCGATCAGCGACCGCGGCCCGGGCTTTGCGCCGGAGATGCTGGCGCAGCTCGGGAAGCCCTATCACTCGAGCAAGGGCCGCGCCGGCGGCGGGCTCGGCCTGTTCCTGGTGATGAACGTCGTGCGCAAGCTCGGCGGCACCGTGACCGCCGAGAACCACAGGAAGCGCGGCGCCACCGTCCGCCTCACCCTGCCGCTCGCAACGCTCGCGATCGGAGGTCAATTTGACGCCTGACCGTTCGCTCATCGTCGTCGAGGACGATGCCGGCTTCGCGCGCACGCTGAAGCGCTCGTTCGAGCGCCGCGGCTACGAGGTCGTCCTCGCAGCTTCGATCGAAGAGGTGCGCAAAGTTCTGGAGGAGCGATCCTTCGGCCATGCCGTGGTCGATCTCAAGCTCGGCGGCGCCTCCGGGCTCGCCTGCGTCGAGCTGCTGCACACGCACGATCCGGAGATGCTGATCGTGGTGCTGACGGGCTTTGCCAGCATCTCCACCGCCGTCGAGGCGATCAAGCTGGGCGCCTGTCACTACCTGGCAAAGCCGTCGAACACCGACGACATCGAGGCCGCCTTCAACAAGGCCGAAGGCAACGCCGAGGTCGCACTCGATGCCCGCCCGACCTCGATCAAGACGCTGGAATGGGAGCGCATCCACCAGACGCTGATCGAGACGGACTTTAACATCTCGGAGGCGGCGCGGAGGCTGGGGATGCATCGGCGCACCTTGGCCAGGAAGCTCGAGAAGCGGCCGGTGAAGTAGCCCCCTGCTCGCGCTTCATTCGCCCCCTTACGCCGCGTCCCAATACTCCCTTGCCGTCTGCACCACCAACGCCAGCTTGGCGCGCTGGTCGGCTTCGGTGATCAGATTGCCTTCGACCACGCTGGCGAAGCCGCATTGCGGACTGAGCGCGAGGAACGACGGATCGATCAGCCTGGCGGCCTCATCCAGCCGCCGCTTCAGGGCATCCTTGTCCTCGAGCCGGGCATGCTTGGTCGTAACCAGGCCGAGCACGACCTGCTTGCTTTTCGGCATGAAACGAAGCGGCGCGAACGAGCCGCTTCGTTCATCGTCATATTCGAGCAGGAAGCGATCGACGTTGAGCAGCGCAAAGCAGGTATCGGCGAGCCCTTCATACGTGCCCTCCGCCAGCCAGGTGCTGCGCGCGTTACCGCGGCAGATATGGATGCCGATCGTCGTCGCCGCAGAGCGCTCCGCGATGCAGTCGTTGATCAGGCGGATGTAGCGCCGCAGCCGCGTATCGGGATCATCGCCGTCGGTGACGATTTCGGCCCGCAGATGGGGATCGAGAAAGTAGCTGAGCAGGGGATCGTCGATCTGGATGTAGCGGCAGCCGGCCGCTTCCAGCGCGGCGATCTCGCGGCGGTAGACCGCTGCAACATCGGCGAAGAAGGCCTCGATATCTGGATAGACTTCGATCGAGACCGACTTGCGGCCGCCATGAAAGTGCAGCCGTGTCGGCGACGGCACCGCGATCTTGGCGATGGCCCTGGCGTTCTTCCGGACGAAGCGGAAGTCGTCGACCAGGATCGGTCCGGCCGCGCCGACCCGCCCCGAGACCCGCACCGATTTCGGCACGTATCGCGGCGCCTCATTGGTTGCAAACGCCGTCCCGCCGCCAGCGACGATCTCGACGCCTTCGAGCTTGCGGACGAAATCGATCCACCAGTTTTCGCGCCGGAACTCCCCGTCGGTGACGACGGGGAGCCCGATCCCCTCCTGATAGGCGATGACATCGGCGATCGCCTGATCCTCGATCTCATGCAGCGCAGCCGCATCGATCTCGCCGAGATCGAAACGTCGGCGCGCGGCATGGAGACCGTCCGGACGGAGCAAGCTGCCGACGGTGTCGGCGCGGACCGGGGCGTTCAGGGAGACGTTCGTCATGGGACCTCGGTCGATCATTTCGATTCCGACGCTCCATGCGCCGGGTCTTTCACGTTCGGAAAGGTCTCGAACTCCATGTTGTAGAGTTCGCCGTCGTGACGCTCGACCTTCCGCATGTAGATGTTCTGGATGATGTCGCGCGTTGCGGGATCGATCGAAATCGGTCCGCGCGGGCTGTTCCAGCTCTGCCCTTTCATCGCGGCGAGGAGAGCGTCACCATTGGTGTCGCCCTTGGTCGCCTCCACGGCACGATAGATGAGCTCGAGCGCGTCCCACGCACCGACAGCGACGACGTTCGGGCGCATGCCGGGATTGGCGGCCTTGAACTGCGCGACGAACGCCTTGTTCTCGGGCGAATCGTGGCTTGCCGAATAGGGGCCGCCGGTGATGGCGCCGAGGGCGGCATCGCCCATGTTGTTGAGGAGATCGTCGTCGGTGAGGTCGGACATCGCGACCAGCTTCATCCCGGCCTTGTCGAGGCCGCGCTCGACGAACTGCTTCATGAAGTTGCCGCCAGCACCGGTCGGAACGAACACGAAGAGAGCTTCCGGCTTGGCATCGGCCGCGCGCTGGAGGAACGGCGCGAAGTCGGGATTGGCGAGCGGGACCTTGAGCTTTTCGATCACGCGGCCGCCATGCGCCTCGACGGTCTTGGCGAACCATTCTTCGGCATCGAGGCCCGGACCGTATTCGGAGACGATGCTCACAAAGGTCTTCGGGCCCGATTTCGGTGCCCACTGGCCGATGACGCTGGCGATCTGCGGGATCGATTGCGAGGTGCGCACGACATAGGGCGACTTCTCGACGATCGACGACGTCGCGGCGACCATGATCACCTGCGGCACCTTGGCCTTGGCGGCAAACGCAGCGGCCGAGAGCGCGGCAGGCGTGTTGCCGAACCCGGTCAGGATCGCGACGCGGTCCTGCGCAATCAGCTCCTGGGCGAACCTGTTGGCGTTGTCAGGCGCGCCGCGATCGTCGCGGAGGATGAACTCGATCTTGCGGCCAGCGACGGTGTCGCCCTTCTCCTTGGTGTAGGCCTTGATCGCCGCTTCGATCTGCTTACCGTTCGACTGGAACGGTCCGGTCATCGGGATGATCACGCCGATCTTGACGGGATCCGCGGCATGAGCCGCCGCGGCCATTCCCAGAGTCGCCATTGCAGCGATGCTCCAGGACTTCAATTTCCTCTTCAGTTTCTTCTTCAATTGCTTCCTCACTTGTCCCTCCCTTGCAGTGTTGTTTTTTGTCATCGGAACGCGGCTGCGCTACGCTCAGCGCGCTTCCTTCGCCGACAGGCGATACATGATGCGGCGGGCCATCAGGCCCGGCTTGTCGGGCGCAAAGCTCAGGTCGAACTGCGCTTCGCCATCGGTTCGCACCACCTCGTTGATCCATTCGAGCGCCTCGACATCCTCGTGATAGGCCTGCGAATGCGCCTCGAACATGAACTTGTCGATCTCGGGGTCGCCGGGGCGATAGTCGCGCGAGTTGAACCACCAGTAGTGGATCGAATTGTTGGTCTCCGGCGTGAAGACGTGAGTGATGTTGTAGCGATAGAGCGAGGGCTGCCCCGGATCGGGCGCGCCATCGCGCACGCTGGCAAAGGCGGTGTGCAGCGCCGGCGAGACGAAGCGCGCCTCGGACGCGCGGTCGACCCGCTTGTGCATGATGTCGGCCGGCTTGCCGTAGACGCCCGGCGGCGGCGCATCCTTCAATTCGCGGCGGATCACGACCTGGTTATTCTCCGTGGAGACGCTGAGCTTCGAACGCGCATATTCCGGCGTGCCCACCGTGCCCGGATGCAGGAACGGAAAGTGGGTCTGGTCGATGAGGTTTTCGTGCATCGCCACGTAGTCGGACTTGATGTGGAAGCTGCCGGTCACGGTGCCCCACGCGGGATCGCTGAGCCACGACGTGTCAGGGATCAACGCCTCGTCGGCGAGATCGGGCGCGCCCATCCAGATCCAGGTCAGGGGACCGCGATCCACGATCGGGTAGGTCTGGACGGTCGCGGTCGCAGGCGCCTGCGTGAGCGCGGGCATGTGCGCACAGACGCCGTCGGGTCCGAACTCCATGCCATGATAACCGCAGACCAGACGATCGCCGACCAGCTTGCCGCGTGCGAGCGGAAACGACCGGTGCGGGCAGCGATTGCGCATCGCGACGGGCGCGCCGGCTGCGGTCCGGAACAATGCCACGTCAATGCCGAGCAGCTTTCGGGCCAGCGGCGTGCGGCCGATCTCGCCCGCACGCGCGCAGGCGTACCAGCAATTGCGGATCAGGGGCGTGGCATGGTTGGCGAAGTCGCCGGGCTCTCGCGGCTCCATCGCGGCGAAGACGGCCTCATCGGTCGGTCGGGACAGGTCGATCGTATCCATCGGCTTTCAACCTTCCTTGGGGGCTAGACGTTGAGCGCCAGCGCGCGGCCAGTGATCCGCGAGCAGCAGATCGCGATCTGCCTGTTCGCGCGGTGCTCCTCGTCGCTGAAATAGCGGTCGCGATGGTCGAGCTCGCCGTCACAAGCCGCGACGTCGGTGACGCAGAGACCGCATTCGCCGCGCCGGCAGCTCGACAAGGTATCGACGCCGGCACGCTCGAGCGCGTCGAGGATGGTCGTTCCGGCACCGACCTTGACGCGGCGGCCGGTGGATAGCCGCACCTCGAAGTCACCGTCATCGGGCCTGTGGGCGGCGTTGAACACTTCGAAGCGGACGCGCTCCTTGCGCCAGCCGAGGGCGGAGGCAGCTTCGCGCAGCGCCTCGATCATCGCTACGGGGCCGCAGACATAGACGACGGTCTCGGCAGGTTGGCCGGACAGCAGCCTGACGAGATCGGGAATGCCGTCGCGGTTGCTTTCATGAAGGCTCAACCGATCGCCGCACAGGCCTTGCAGCTCGTCGACGTAAGCCATCGTGGAGCAATCCTGCCCGGCGTAAAACATCGAGAAGTCGACGTTCCGCAGCCGCAGCGAACGCGCCATCGCGAGCATGGGCGTGACGCCGATGCCGCCGGCGACCAACAGCGTGCCCGCCTGATGGCGCGCCAGCCGGAAGGCGTTGATCGGACGAGAGAGCGTCAATGCCGTGCCGGCGCGGAAAGTGTCGTGAATGTATGCGGAGCCGCGCGCGCGATTCTCCCGCTGCACGGCGATGCGCCAGAACGGCTCGGGCTCATCGCGAAGCGTGAGCGGACCGACGATGGAGTAGTGCCGGACGAAACGATGCTCACCGCCGCCGAAATGCAGCTCGATATGGCTGCCGGATTCGGCCATCGGCAAAGGGCGGCCGTCCGCGCGCCCGATGCAGAACTCGGCGATGCGGCCGGTCAGCGCGCGTCGCGCCAGCACGACGGCATCGATACCCTTGCCGGCCATGAGACCTCCCGCGCAACGCCGGTACGCCGGTGTCGCGATGATTATGGTCTCTAGCTAGCAGGATCGTGCAGGGCGCCATTATGCAGGTTTTGAAATAGACCTTGCAAAATGTGAATATTATGCCGAGCGTAGCGACGCCCCGGCCTTCACGACGCATCCATGAAACGGACACCCCTCCTCACGATCAAGCAGGTGCGCGTCATCAGCGCGGTGGCGAGCTACGCCAGCCTTGCGCGCGCGAGCGAACAGCTGAACGCGAGCCAGAGCAGCCTGTCGCGTTCGATCGCGGAGGTCGAAGGCAGACTGCACCAGCAGCTGTTCGCGCGCGGCTGGACCGGCATGGAGCCGACCTCGCAGGGCGAGATCGTCATCGCGCGCTGCCGCCACATGATGTCGAGCATCCAGGCCGCACAGGAGGCGCTCAAGGCCTCCGGCGCCCGCATTGTCGATCTCGGCCATCACCTCGCCTGGGAATTGCTCAGCGCCGTCGGCGCGATCAGGAAGACCGGCAGCGTGTCGGCCGCCGCCGAATATCTCGAGCGGTCACAGCCCGACATCAGCCGTGCGCTCGCCAAAATCGCCGCGGCAACAGGCCGGCCGCCGTTCGAACGTACGCGCGCGGGCATGAAGGCGACCGGCGACGCCGTCATCCTGGCCGACCTACACACAAAGCTGCTGATGGACGTGATGACGCTGCCGGAGCAGCTGGAGGCGTTGTCCGGCAAGGTGACGGGCCGCGTCGCCGTCGGCCTGTTGCCGTTCTCTGAGCAGGACGTCGTGGTTAAAGTGTTCGGCGAGATGCTGAGCCGTCACCGGCACGTCCGGCTCCAGGCCGTCACCGGCAGTTACGCCGCCTTGATCGATGGCCTGCGGCAGGGCGAGCTGGATTTCGTCATCGGCCCGCTGCGCGAACCGCCGCCTTACGACGTGCTCGAAGAGCGGCATCTCTTCGACGAATTCTTCGCCGTGATCGCGCGCGCGGATCACCGCCTGGCAAAAGGCCGCCGCAAGCTGAAGGATCTCGTCGGCGAGAACTGGGTCGTCGCCCCGCACGGCACGCCGACGCGCCGCTATTTCGAGGAGCTCCTGATCGGACAGGGACTGGTGCCGCCATCGCAGACCTGCGAGATCGTCACCTTCGCGCTCGCCGAGCAGATGGTCATGAACAGCGACGTGGTCGCCCTGCTGACCTATTCGCCCGCGAAGCTGAAGACCCTCGCGAAGGGACTGAAGGCGCTCGCCGTCGAGCTTCCCGCCAACGCGCGCGCGATCGGCCTGACGTATCGGAGGGACCAGCCGCTGACGGCCGCGCAGCAGACCTTCCTCGAAATGCTCGGCCGGAAAGCGGGAAAGCTTGCGCGCGCCATATGACGTGGCCCGCGGGGGTTCCGCGACAAGCCGACCGCCGCCGCGCGCGTCAAACAAAAAGCCCGGCCTTTCGGCCGGGCTTTTGATTGGTTGCGATCGACGCGAGAGGCGCTTAGGCGGCCTCGTCGGCGACGGTGGTGTCGTCGCCATCGGTATCGCCGTCGGCATCCGTCTCGCCCTCGCCATCGGCGGCTTCCGCCTTGGCGTTGGTGCGGCGCGGGCTCTTGGCGAGCTGGGCCTCGATCTCCTTGACCGCTTCGGTCTCGGTCGAGTGCTGCACGACCGCGATCTCGCGGGACAGACGATCGAGTGCCGCTTCATAGAGCTGGCGTTCGCTGTATGACTGCTCCGGCTGCGATTCCGAGCGGTAGAGATCGCGCACGACTTCCGCGATCGCGACGATGTCGCCCGAATTGATCTTTGCTTCGTATTCCTGGGCGCGGCGCGACCACATGGTGCGCTTGACGCGGGCGCGGCCCTTCAGCGTCTCCAGCGCCTTCTTCACCAGCGCGGGCTCGGACAGCTTGCGCATGCCGACGTTGGCGACCTTGGCGGTCGGCACGCGCAGCGTCATCTTGTCCTTGATGAAGTTGATGACGAACAGCTCGAGCTTCGCACCGGCGATCTCCTGCTCCTCGATGGCCAGGATCTGGCCAACGCCGTGAGCGGGATAGACGACGAATTCGTTGGCCTTGAAGCCCTGGCGCTGGGTCACGACCTTCTTTTCCTCGACCTTCGGCGCAGGCGCAGCGGCCTTCACAGCCGGCTTGGCAACCACAGGAGCCTTGGCAGGAGCAGCAGCAACAGGGGCCTTCGGCGCGGCGGGCTTGGCAGCAGGAGCCTTGGCAGCAGCAGGCTTGGCAACGGTCGCTTTCGCGGCCGGTTTGGCAGTCTTGTTAGGCATTGCGCTTCTTTTGTTCTTCGAGGACTTTGCAGCCGGCGCCTTCGTCGCGGTCCGACCCTTGGATGCGCTACGGCTGGCCGCGGCGACTTTTTTGGCCTCCTTATGGGAAGCCCTCGCTGAAGTACTCTTTTTACGCGTTTTCTGTGACACAGCCTGCGCGCGGAAACTGCCACGCCCCTGTTTCGACATTTGGTTTCACGGGAACCCAACGGGGCCAACTGGGCTGACTGGGTTCAGCTTAATGTGCCCAATATAGCACATTTCCCGCAAAAATCAATGATTTAGGGGTCTTGAGGGCTGGTTTTCGGCGTTGACGAAGGTATTAGGGTTAAGTTTGCGCCGGAATTTAGTCACCGGAGCCGGGGTTCGGAGAAAAATATTTCTCGAACTTGCCTTCCTGACCGTCGAATTCCTTCGCGTCCGGGGGTGATTCTTTCTTCTGCGTGATGTTCGGCCAGCTCTTGGCGTAGTCAGCGTTGACCTGGAGCCACTTTTCGAGGCCCGGTTCCGTGTCCGGCTTGATGGCGTCGGCGGGGCATTCCGGCTCGCACACGCCGCAGTCGATGCATTCGTCAGGATGGATGACGAGCATGTTGTCGCCCTCGTAGAAACAGTCGACCGGGCAGACCTCGACGCAGTCGGTGTACTTGCACTTGATGCAGTTTTCAGTGACGACGTAAGTCATCCAACGCTCCGAAAAGCTCTTTTAAAAGTCGCGGCTTGCGTAGCGCGGATGGCCCGGCGCCGCAAGGTCGGGAACGGCCGATCATGACGGCTTTATGTGTTTGATCGACCAAGAAATGAATTCAATGCGCAATTAATTGCGCTTCGCTTCATTCATTTCCTCGTAGAGCACGCGGGCCGAGGCGGCGTCGCCGCGGCGCTCGTTGAAGGCGGTGACTTTCAGCACCCGCACGGTGCGATCGAGCGCGATGGTGATGACGTCACCGATCTTGATCGCATGGCCCGGCGACTTTTCGCGCTCACCGTTGACGCGGACGTGGCCGGTGACGACGAGCTCGGCCGCGGAGGTACGCGCCTTCACCACCCGCGCGTGCCAGAGCCATTTGTCGATGCGCTGCCGCTCGGTGGTCGTGGGATCACTCCTTGCGGCCGGACAGCTGCTCTTTCAGCGCGGCGAGCTTAGCGAAGGGCGAGTTCGGATCGGCGGGGCGATCACGCTCGCGCGGGTTCGCGCTCGATGCGTAGGGACGCAGCGACGGCCCGCCCTGGCGGTCACGGCCCTTGTCGCGGTCGCGGCCACGATTGTCGCGGCCCTTGTCGCGATCACCGCCGAACTTGCCCTTGTTGTCGCGGTTGCGATCGCGATCCTTGTTGTCGCGATCCTTGCCCTGAAAACTGCGGTTCCTGTCGTCGCGACGCTCGCCGCCCTCGCCACCTTCGCGCGGCTTGCGGAAGTCTCTGCCACCATCTCTGCGACCGCCGCCATGACGATGGCGCTCGCCGCGCTTCTCGCCATCGGCGGCCTGCGCTGCTTCGCCTTCCGCGGGCGCGGCGGCGGCTTCGGCACCGGCCTGCGGGCGCTGGCCGTGGTGACGCTGATGACGATGACGCTCGTGGCGCGGCTTGCGGTCCTCGTGACGGCCACCGGGACGCCAGACCTCGACGAGCTCGGGCTCGGCCGGCGCAGCGGCAGTCTCGGGCGCGGCGGCATCGGGCGATGCGGCGGCTTCCGTCGCGGCGGCCTCGGCGGGCGCGGCCTCGGCAGCCTCGACGGGCGCAGCAGGCTCTTCCGCCGGCGGCGCGATGCCGGGGGCATCTTCCGGCGTGACGGGCGCTTCAGGAGACGCTTCGAGCGCCGGCTCTTCCTGCGCTCCCTCGTCGTGCTGCTCCATGCCGGGCGCATCTTCGACGGTCACAGGCTCGCCGGCGGCTTCGATGGCCGTCTCTGCAGAGGCAGCGGCCTCCTCGGCCGCAGGCGTCTCAGAAGAAACTTCAGCAGCCGGCGTCTCGGCAGCGGCAGGCGCCGCGGGCTTCACCGGCAGCGGCGGACGCTTGTCCATGCGATAGCCGAGCGCGCGCAGCACCGAGGCAAAATCTTCGCCGGCCGAGCCGGTGAGCGAGGTCATCGCCTGCGTCACCACAAAACTGCGGCCATCGAACGCGCCGGCAGGCTTCTCGCCGGGCGAGTTCTCGCGCCAGGCCAGCGCCGGCCGGATCAGGTCGGCCAGGCGCTCCAGAATATCGACGCGCACGGCGCGCTCGCCGGCCTGCTTGTAGCCGAGCACGCGATAGGCATCGCGCGGCAGCTGCTTGTCGACCGGGAACGAGGTGCGGCCCGAAGAGGCCAGATGCTGCGCGCCCGACAGCGACGACAGATCGACATTGTCCTGCTTCAGCGCCCACAGCAGCGCGGCCAGCGCACGCCCGGCGGGCTTCAACAGGCCGGGGAAATAGATGTGATAGGCACCGAAGCGGACGCCGTATTTGCGCAGGACCGCGCGCGAGGGCTGGTCGAGATCCTTCAGCTCGTTGGCGATCTTCGGACGCTCGAGCACGCCCAGCGCCTCGACGAGCTGATAGGCGATGCCGCGGGCAATGCCGGTGACGTCCTCGGCCTTCGACAGCTCGAACATCGGCCCGAGCAGCCTCTCGATATGCGTCTTGAGCCAGAGCTCGAGCCGGGCCTGCACCTTCTCACGGGGGCTACCTGTCAGGCGCTCGTCCGAGATGATGCGGATGCGCGGATGCAGCGCGTCCTCCGCGGCAGACAGGCGCGCCACGGCGTCGCCGGTCCAGCGGATGGTGCCCTCCGAGGTCAGCACGAACTGATCGTCCGGCGCATTGCCCAGTTTCTCGGCGCGCGCGTTGATCTCGCCGGCGAGCACCGCTTGCGCTGCAGCCTGCAAGGCTTTCGCGTCGGAGCCGGCTTCCGCCGCATCCGGTGCAAAGGTGAAGCCGTCGAGGCGGCCGATGACATGGCCTTCGACGATGACTTCGCCGGTCTTGCCGATTTCCGTATTCAAGCTCGTGTTCTCCCGCAGGCGGCGCATCAATACACTGGTCCGGCGATCAACGAAACGCTCAGTCAAGCGTTCGTGGAGCGCATCCGATAATTTATTTTCGACCTCCCGCGCGATCCCCTGCCAGCGTTCGGGGTCTTTCAGCCAGTCCGGGCGGTTGGCGACGAAGGTCCAGGTGCGGATCTGCGCGATCCGGGCCGACAGCGTGTCGATGTCGCCGTCGATGCGGTCGGCCTGGTCGACCTGGGCGGCAAACCAGGCATCGGGAATGCATCCCTTCTGCATCAGGAAGCCGTAGAGCGTGGTGACGAGCTCGGCATGGGCGGCCGGCGACAGCTTTCGGTAATCCGGGACCTGGCAGGCCTCCCAGAGGCGCTCCACCGCCGCCTTGCCATGCGCGACGTCGCGCACCTCGACGTCGCGGGCGGCGTGGTCGAGCACGCGCATGTCCTCGGCGATCGGCGCGCGCGTCAGCGCCTCATGGCCGGGGGCGAGGTTCAGGGACACCTGGAGCGCGCCGAGCGAGGAGAAATCCAGCTTCGAATTGCGCCATTGCAGCATCTTCACGGGGTCGAAGGTGTGGTTCTGGAGCGCGTTGACCAGCTCGGGCTCGAACGGCGCGCAGCGGCCCGTCGTCCCGAAGGTGCCGTTGCGCGTGGCGCGGCCGGCGCGGCCGGCGATCTGCGCGAACTCGGACGGCGTCAGGCGGCGGAACTGGTAGCCGTCGAACTTGCGGTCGGAGGCAAAGGCGACATGGTCGACGTCGAGATTGAGGCCCATGCCGACGGCGTCGGTGGCGACGAGGTAATCGACATCGCCGTTCTGGAACATCTCGACCTGCGCGTTCCGTGTGCGCGGCGACAGCGATCCCAGCACCACGGCGGCGCCGCCATGCTGGCGGCGGATCAGCTCGGCGATGGCGTAGACCTCGTCGGCGGAGAAGGCGACGATGGCGGTGCGGCGCGGCTGGCGCGTGATCTTGCGATCGCCGGCAAATTCCAGCTGCGACAGGCGCGGCCGCGTGATCATGGACACGCCGGGCAAGAGCCGCTCGATGATCGGGCGCATCGTGGCGGCGCCCAAGAGCAGCGTCTCGTCGCGGCCGCGGCGGTTGAGGATGCGATCGGTGAAGACGTGGCCGCGCTCCAGATCAGATGCGATCTGGACCTCGTCGACGGCCAGGAACGAGACGTCGAGGTCGCGCGGCATCGCCTCGACGGTGGAGACCCAGTAGCGCGGCGATTTCGGCTTGATCTTCTCCTCGCCGGTCACGAGCGCGACGGCTTCGCTGCCGACCCGCGCGGCGATCTTGTTGTAGACCTCGCGCGCGAGCAGCCGCAGCGGCAGCCCGATCATCCCCGAGGGATGCGCCAGCATCCGCTCGATGGCGAGATGGGTCTTGCCGGTGTTGGTCGGCCCGAGCACCGCAGTGACGCCAGCGCCAGGCGCGCGCTCGGAAGCGAAGGGGGAGGAAGAGAAGGCCATGTCTGGGGATTAGGTAGTGGCGATTTGGGCGAATGTCAGTGCTGTCTGGGGCGTTGCGGGGGCTGGATCTGCTCCTCATCCTGAGGAGCGCGTCAGCGCGTCTCGAAGGATGAAGGCCCGGCTGGTGCAGCCGAGCAAGCCAAGCCCCTCGCCCTTCGAGACGGCCGCTGATGCGGCCTCCTCAGGGTGAGGGGCACACCGAGTGGGTGGGAGCACGTCCCCCAAACCTCGCGCAACTGTCTCACTTTGCGACGCTTTTCCCGTTGGCCTTAAGCTTCGGAACGACTCTAGAACGAATCGCGGCCGAATCGCTGACTCCCCGTTGAGTCCCGTTCCGTTCACGCAACATGTCGCGGGGCTCGTATTATTTGTGCACTAGATGGAGTTTTGCCCTGCCGCACAAGCGGCGTTTCGATGACCGGTTCCTTAAAATTGGGGACGGCGCGGAGTCGAATCAGAATCGGGGTGGAGTCAAATGGATTCCCGGTCCCCGACCCCCAAACTCATATTCGTGAAAACAACCCCATGCACAGTAGGCAAGTTATTGAATTTGCTTGACTTATTTTTCGGCCTTTGAGGCGGGTCGTAGCCCTCATGAGCGAAGCGACATGCGGGGCTTCTCTCGCGGTCGCAGTCCCGGATATCGCTTCGCTCATCCGGGCTACGGCCGCAGGGCTTTACTGCGTCTTCGCGACCCGCGGCGGCTGGGGGGAGGTGATGAAGCTGGTCGCTTCCAGCATCGCCGGCCCCAAGGGCGTCGGCACTTTCAGCCAGAACGGAACCAGGATGCGGGTGCCGGCCACGGGGGCGAACGCGATCTCGATGTTGCGCTGGGCGGCGAGGTATTTGATCACGGGGCGGTCGGGGATGTAGCCGGCCACAGGCACGAAATAGAGCGAGCAGACCACGACCGGGCCCTTGTACCCCTTCTCCGCCTTCACCGTCTCCATGCGCTTGAAATCGAGCTTGAGGTCGTAGCGCATGCGGCCGTCGAACACCGGGGCGGCGTTGTGGCAGGCATCCGGCGTCACGGGATCGCCTGTGCCGGGCACGCGCAGCAGCGAGGCCGTCATCGGATCCCAGACGCCGCGGCGATGCGCGTCGGTGACGACGATGCGGTCGGCATCGACCGGCGGCTCCGGCACGATGCCGAACTCCTTCACATTGCCCTTGTCGAGCGTGATGCGGATCTCTTCGGTCTTCTTCGAGGTGGTGGTGGAGGCCTGGTAGCCGGTCGCGACCAGCGCGCCGTTGACGACGCGCCCCTGCGAGGCGCCGGTGCCGGACCCGCCCGCGAACGATTTCAGCAGCCCCGTGGTGCCGCCTGAGGCCGCGGCCGCGAACACGTCGTCGCCGATGTCGATGTTCCAGGCGCCCTTGCCGACGGGAATGCCGGCCAGCGTCGCCTCATACTGCGCCTCGAGCTTGCCCTGCGCCGCCACGGGATCCGCCCCCCAGGCCATGACCAGCCCGCAAAGGGCCGCGAAGGCCAGCCGGCCGGCGGAGTGCCGCCGGGGCAGATGTCGAAAAGATGTGAGCACGAAACAATCCAATCGGGGCGCGAACGGTTGTTACTTAAGCCAAAAACTGGGTCAAACAATGAGTCCGGGCGTGAGCTTTGCGGAACTCCACCGGACTATTCGTGTGCGAATACGCCCTTTATGTGATGGTAAGGCGCGCTAATCATTGCCGTTTTTGTGATCGGGATGGGTCAGGAGAGCGCACCTCCCTCCGCCTCCTCCGCCGTCATGCCCCGGCTTGACCGGGGCATCCAGTACGCCGCGGCCCCTCTGGTCATCGCAGGCGCCTCGGCGTACTGGATCGCCCGGTCCCGGCTCCGCCAAGGCTACGCCGGGCCCACGGGGGCGCTCGGCCGCCGAAGCTTCGGCGAAGGCGGCGAGCCGGGCGATGACACCTGCCGTGGGGCAAGAAACCTGCCCAAAACCTTGACTACCCGCCCCTTCCCCCCTATACGTCCGCCCGCTCCCTGCAAGGACAGAGAATTAGCCCCCGTGGCGCCCAGAATGGCGGCCGCAACCCGTTGGGGGACAGGACAAGGATTTTAGAGATGTCTCGCCGCTGCGAACTGACGGCCAAGGGCCCCCTCGTCGGCCACAAGGTCAGCCACTCCAACATCAAGACCAAGCGCCGCTTCCTGCCGAACCTCGTCAACGTGACGTTCATGAGCGAAGCCCTGGAGCGCAACGTGCGCCTGCGCGTCTCGACCAACGCGGTCAAGAGCGTCGACCACAATGGCGGCCTCGATGCCTTCCTGCTCAAGGCCAAGGCCGACTTGCTGTCGCCGCGCGCCCTCGAGCTGAAGCGAGCCATCCAGAAGAAGGTCGGCGACGCGCCGGTCAAGAAGGCCAGCTAATCCAATTTTGAAATCGCGCGGGGGCTAGGTTGCGTCGCGTGGCGTAGGCTTAGCCAGTCAAGTTTTGCGTTGACGGCCGGATCGGAAGATCCGGCCGTTTTTGTTTTTTGAGCACAAGATCGTTTGGATATCCTGTCTTTTCGGTCGAGCAACGAGGGAAACGAGTATAAGGTTGCCTGCAACTACCATTTGCATCCAAAGATATTCTCTCGTTTGAATGACAATTGTGCTCACGAATTTTCTTGATGGAAGCCTCTGTCGAGGATGTTCCTGGGCAGTGCAGGACGAAACCGAGCTCGCCGAACGTATTGCTCGTGTTGCTCTTGGTCAGTCTCGCCACGTCGCCAAGATCCTTGCCGGTCTAAATAACTCTCCCCCACCAAGCACGAAAGCCGCGCAAGCAGCTGCGATCAAACTACTGACGGTGCCTGAGGGGAAAGAGACATGGCACCGCGATGGCTGGATATTTCAAACGATGTCATGGCTCGTAGCTACGCAGGCGAGCCCATCATCGCTCACAAGGGCGCCGCACATGATCCTCGCCCACAAGGGATTCGACGGCTTGCAGCTCGAAATCGATCAGACTACCGGCCGTGTTTCGACAGCAGTGATCTTCGAGGATAAGGCAACGAGCAATCCACGCCAAACGATCACCGGCGAGGTATGGCCGGAATTTAAACTTCTCGAATCTGGTGATCGCGAGAATGTTTTAACGGCTGACGTAAGTGCATTGCTTTGTACGAGGCCAGATGTTGACCCCGACAAAGCGATCGAGAACATCATCTGGAAGCAAGTTCGCCACTATCGTCTCAGCATTACTGTCGGAAGCCAAGACTTCACATCGGATGAAGGGCGGAAGCAGCTCTTTAAAGGGTATGATGACATCGCCATAGGAGATGTAACGCGACGTCGCGGTGAGATTTTTTACGTAGAGAAATTGCGGCCTTGGATGAAGGCGTTAGCAGGCAAGACCATTTCGTTCTTAAGCTCGTAGGAATTGGAGAGTGTTTGATCCGGATACAGTAGCGGTAATCGCGCAAGCCCCTCCCCTGGAAGGGCTCGACCTTGCGCGTCTCCCTCAGACATTCACTGAGGTATATGCCGAGATCGTTGCTGCTCGCATTCAAATCCGCCAAGCTGGCACGGGGCAACAACTGCCCGAGAGCGTCCGCGACTCTGTTCTTTACATGAAGCGGCTCGCCTCTGCGGAGGAAGCTTTTGTCGCTGTCTCCCCTTTGCGAGAGGATCGTTCGGCCGCTGCCTTCGTAGCTGGATCGGCCCATCATGCCTGTATGCTAGCAGAGCTAGTCGGCTCCGTCGAAAGCCCTCGGCCCAGCTATCTTTCGCTTGATTCCATCTCTCCTGATGTCTCCGCCGCACTGTTGTTCTTGGTTGCTGAGGCAAGCACAGATGCTGCCGAGATCGCCAAGCGCATTCGACCTGCGGAAAATGCAAGTCTCATCGAAGCGCGGCTTCTAAACTCCATTTCTGATCTAGCAACCGGACGTCTAAGCTCAATTATCAACCGACCGATACCATCCGTCGCAGCAGTTGGTTCCGCCGACGCCGGCACAGTAGGGACTAATGCTCTTTACCTCATGATTTTGAGAGGTGTGTACGCACTCGCTGGAGAGATGCTCGGCGAGTCAACGGATTTGCTCGGAGCAAGCGCCTCTCAGATATTCGAGAACGCAATCTCTCTTTCAAAAGAACGCATCGAAGGAATTGGCTCTCCCGACGGCGAGGCCTCCTACAACATTTTCCCCGGGCCTCACCATCTCGCCAAGCTACTGCAGGCCGTCGCGCGGGACTTTCCTGCCTCAGCGCTCGTGGCTGTTCCTCCGCCGGATGGAATCCTCTCGTCCCGGTGGGAGGATCTAACGAAGCAAATGGCGAAACAGCGACCATATGTTTGGCGCAACCATCGTGAAGCTATAGCCCAAGGCTATCTAGAAACGGGCATATCGGCGGTGGTCAGCTTTCCTACCGGCGGAGGGAAGTCGAAGCTGGCCGAGCTCAAGATAGCGGCGTCACTCTTGCGCGGTGTAAAAGTAATCTTCTTGGTACCAACACTCGCACTGGTGGACCAGACGGCTACAGCGCTGAGCAAGACCTTCCCCCAAGCTCAAGTTCAGCGCGAATTGGTGGAAGAATTGATCTTCTCACCGGGCATTGTCGAGCCACTTCCGAGCATCAGCGTCCTGACTCCGGAACGATGTCTTGCAATGCTCAGCTTCAGTCGGGATGTTTTCGAAGATGTTGGCCTCATCGTTTTCGACGAATGCCATCTACTTCATCCGCGCAACATCGACACGAGCCGTCGGAGCATTGATGCGATGCTCTGTTTTCTCAATCTGAGTGCGATTGCGGATACGGCCGACATTCTGCTTCTGTCAGCGATGATGAAGAATACGCACGAAATCGCGGATTGGCTGCATGAAATCACGGGCCGTTCCTGTTTAGCGTTAGACATAAAGTGGAAGCCCACTCGCCAAGTGCGCGGGTGCGTGGTTTACGCATCAGAAGCGTTGAATGACCTTCGTGCAAAGCTCGCAGAGACGAGAAGAAGCGTAAAAAACAAGAGCGTACCCGCCGCACTCAAGCGAAACCTCAAGGCGCTACCATTCGGCTTTTTCTGTCTGCGTCAAACGTGGGTATCCAAGGCGCGCAATGACTACGCGTTGCTCCCGCTTCTCCGGGAAGAAGTGAATTTATCCACCGGCAATCGCCATGATGGAGGTTGGTATCTTACCCCCAACGGGAACCAAGTCAGCGCGGCTATTGGCGCTGCAACAAGCGCCACGGGGCTTAAGACACTAATTTTTGCACAGACAATTCCCCTTTGCAAAAGCACCTGCAATGCAGTTAATGAAGCAGCAGGAGATAAGGCAATTCGCCTTACGGAGACGGAGCGGTCGCTCTATCAAGCTGCGGAGGAAGAGGCAGGAGGTGCGGAGCACCTTTATATACGTGTATCGCAAAACGAGACACTTCTCGATGCGAGCGCATGCCATCACGGGCTTCTCATTCCGCCCGAACGACACTTGCATGAGGAGCTATTTCGTCGCGCGGATGGAATTAGCGCGTTGGTTGCAACATCAACGCTCGCTCAGGGAATGAACCTGCCAAGTGAGGTGGTGATAATTGCCGGCGACAGTCGATTTGACCCAGATGCCAATCGACTTGAGCAGTTGGATGCGCATGAACTTCTGAATGCTGCGGGTAGAGCGGGTCGGGCTGGAGAAGCCTCTCAGGGGCTGGTCTTGATAGTTCCCAGCAAGGTCGTGGACTTTCAAAGCAAGACGAATCAGATTCATAGTCATTGGTCGGATTTGCAAGCCATCTTCTCTCAGAGCGATCAGTGCTTACAGATCGATGATCCTTTCGCTGCGCTCTTGGATCAAGTACATGCGGCGAGCGAGCCAATATCCGCTTCGGCAAAATACTTCCTTGGTCGTCTGCCGAAGGGATCCGGGCCCGATCCCGATGAGCCAGCGTCGCATCTCATCGCACGCTCATTCGCGGCATTTCGTGCGCGGCGCAGCCATGACACGCAATGGATTAAGAGTCGTACAGAGGCCGCGATCCGCTTGCGCAATGCCGATCCCGACATCACAAATACTTGGATCGATGAGATTGCTGCTGCTTCTGGCATACCGGCTCGACTTTTGACGGGCCTAGTCCATCACCTAATCGCCAGCGCAATCGCGAGGGCATTGCCTCAAACGACCGCAGCTTGGAGAACATGGCTGTTCACGTGGCTACGGAATAACCCCAGCTCAATTCCGCAGTTGATGCGACCCGAGAGCCTTGAGGGAATGTTTGGAGCCCCCTACAAGCGCCTCAAAAATGACGATGACAGAGGCATTTTTGCCCTCTCGGTCTTTGAGCTAATGCTCCCCGCATGGATGAATGGTGAGACTCTAGCAACACTAGAGAAAATCGCAGGAACGCCAATCGCCAAGATCGGAAAGTGCGAGCGTGCTCGTGAGTTCGTATTACGTATAGTGCCTGAGCTTTCCTACCTTCACGGCATATTAGCCCAACTCTACACGGCCCTGTTCCCAACCGAGCTAGTCGTTCCGATAAACTTAGCCACCCTAGGAACGGCAGTAAGGGAGGGGCTTGATAGTCCTGAAAAAGTGGCACTACGACAGATGCGTTCACGTCGCCCAAATCGAATCGCGATCCACCGTGAGTATCAGGGACTTGCCAAGCTTATGCCGGCGGCGGGTCTCAACGAGACGCTCTCTGACGTAATTGTTCGTGTCGAAAGCGCTGTTAGTGTGCGCGACGTTCTCGGGTAATTGGCTCATTCTTGCATTTTCCGCCATGCTGGCCCCGATAGCATTACCGGGATGGGGCTGATCTGTGGAGCACGAGCGCACCACCGACCACAAATCCTCACCGAAAACCTCGTCATCTGCTGTGACGGCACTTGCAACGAGATCTCTGAGAACATCTCCAACGTCCCGAAGCTCCATCGCTGCCTGCGCAAGACGGACAGGACGTATCCCGCGCGGCAGATGGCGTCCAGCGACCCCGGGGCCAGCACGGTGCCGCCACCCGTAAACAACACCCCTCGCACGTTAACCGTCCGTTAACCAACGCAGCCTAGCTTCGACTCATCGTCCAGCCACCATTAGCCCGAAATGCCTTCCCGGTTCGCTCCAGGAGAAGCGCCGATGTGCGTTGCGTTGTTGACGTATGCCGATCTCAGTACCCGCCTCGATATCTCGCGCGAGGCCGCGCGTTCGTTGGCCAGGCGACGCGGCTGGCCGCGCTCGCGTTCGGATGACGGCAAGGCCCTGGTGAGCGTTGATCTCTCCGAACTCCGCTACACGCCCCGCCCGCGGCGTCGCCGCCAGGCAGGCCAGGTGGATGCCCCCATCGCTGGGATCGAGCCGGTCGAGATCGATGCCTCCATGGCTGAGATCGAGGCCATCAAGATCGAGGCATTCAAGGCGGAGATCGCGCGGCTCGAAGCTGTTGCAGCCGGCTATCGGGCGGTTTTCGAGCGCGAGCACGAGCGCGCCGATCGCCTCGCCGCCGAACTGCTGCAGGCGGCCGCCGAGACCAAGGCCGCCAATGCATGGGCGGCACGGCTGGAAGACGAAGTGGCGGCGCTGCGGACCGGCCGGCAGGCCGGCGGCTCGGTCGCGGGACAGGCGGCGCATCGATTGGGGCGTCTGGCCGCTTCCATCGTGCAAGCAGACCGCGCTGCCAGCAGGTAGCGCTCGAACCTTTCTCTATCCCGGCGCGCCGGAGCAACCGCGAGGACAGAATGACTGGCACTACAGATATTCGCGAGATGAAGGCGCGCATCGTCGTGTTCGGGGTCGGCGGCGCCGGCGGCAATGCCGTCAACAACATGATCACGGCCGGGCTGGAAGGGGTCGACTTCGTCGTCGCCAACACCGACGCGCAGGCGCTTGCGATGTCGAAGGCGCCGCGCCTCATCCAGCTGGGCACCCAGGTGACCGCAGGCCTCGGCGCCGGCTCGCAACCCGAACTGGGACGCGCCGCGGCCGAGGAGGCGATCGACACGATCCGCGAACATCTGGTCGGCGCGCACATGGTGTTCGTGACGGCCGGCATGGGCGGCGGCACCGGCACCGGGGCCGCCCCCATCATCGCCAGGACCGCGCGGGAGCTCGGCATCCTCACGATCGGCGTGGTCACCAAGCCGTTCTACTTCGAGGGCCAGCGCCGCATGCGCTTTGCCGAAGCCGGCATCGAGGAGCTGCTGAAGACGGTCGACACGCTTCTGATCATCCCGAACCAGAACCTGTTCCGGGTCGCCAGCAACAAGACCACGTTCGCCGATGCCTTTGCCCTTGCCGACCAGGTGCTTTATTCGGGCGTCGCCTGCATCAGCGACCTCATCGTCAAGGAAGGCCTGATCAACCTCGATTTTGCCGACGTGCTCTCCGTGATGCGCGAGAAGGGCAAGGCCATGATGGGACGGGGCGAGGCGTCCGGCGAGAAACGCGTGCTCGCAGCCGCCGTGGCCGCAATTTCCAATCCGCTGATCGAGAACCCCTCGATCAAGCGTGCCAGCGGCCTCATCATCTCCATCACCGGCGGCCGGGATCTCATGCTGTTCGAGGTCGACGAAGCCGCCACCCGCATTCGCGACGAGGCCGACCCGGACGCCAACATCATCGTCGGCGCGTCGTTCGACGAAAGCCTCGAAGGCATCGTCCGCGTCTCGGTGGTGGCGACCGGCATCGACAATGTCGACCCGGCGCTGCAGACGCCAGTGGCGGAAACCTCGCTCACGCAGCTCGCCGGCAAGCTGCGCAACGACAGCCGCCGCATCGCCGATCGCATCGAGCGCAGTGCGCCGCTTCCGCAGGTGGACAGCCCGCCGCTTCGCCCGGCGGCCGGCGGGCCCGCAGGCCAACCGGCAAGGCCGAATCCGGACTATGCGCGCCAGGCTGCTGCCCAGCCGCTCGATCCCTACGGCCGCTCGGCTCCGCGCAACGTGGCCGACGAAAGCCTGCTCGATATCCCGGCCTTCCTGCGCCGCGCCGCCAACTGAGCGGATCGCGAGAGGGCACGCGGTGCGCCCTCTCTCCCGCTTGCGGGTAGGGCTATCGCATATGACGTCATGGCGGGAGCCTGAGCGAGCGCCTCGTCCTTCGAGACGACCGCTTTGCGGTCTCCTCAGGATGAGGCTAGGCGGCATCTTTGCCTGTAGAAATTGCTGCTAAGCACTCCGCCCTCATCCTGAGGGCCCGCCGTTAGGCGGGCGTCTCGAAGGATGGCCGCAGGCGACCTTCTTGAGGAGCGCAGCGCGCCGCTGATTCACGCAGCCGTGCTGCGCGGGCTCTCCGCCGGTTCCTTCTTTTCCGGCTCCTTGTCGCGAGACAGCCAGGCCGGGAAACGGAGCAGGCGATCGTTGGTGTCCTTCGGCAGTTCCACGGCCGGTACGAAGGCCCCCTCATCCGCCGAAGCCTGGATTTCAGGTGCAGCGTGGCCGGCTCGCACCGCATCCGCGCGCTGATCCAGCTCGCGCAACAGGGGATCGATGACGTTGTCGATCTCGGCCGCCACCGACACCAGGAAGCTGTTGAGCTCGCGGGCCTCGGGCACGACGGCCGAAGCATGCTGGATCGCCTTGCAGAGACCATCGACGACGGGTGTAAACGCGCTTCCGGCCTGCTTGATTCGGGTCTTTATGGCTTCGATTTCGCCGAGGACGCGTTCGCGCTCCCGCCTGGTCTTCTCTTCCGAAAGGCGGGTTTCGATTTCGGCGATCTGAGCCGTCAGGGTCGCAGCTTCGGATGCAAGAGCATCGCGTCGTCCGCGCGCACGATCGAGATCGCGACTGAGATTGTCCACTAAGTCGTCCTTTCCGAACATGGCATGGCTCCGTAGGACGGCCGATTTGGCCTGTAGGACGGCCCTGGCGCGAACAGCCAGCCTCGCAGCCGAAGCAATGGCTGGTTCGGCCGAAGCAGGCATCAGCTTCGTTCGCGTCAGATGGGCCGACATGGTGACCCCCAATCGTCCTCATTAGGCGACGGCATGGTTAACAAGTGGTTAATGTCCACAGCCGATGCAGCAAATGGAACCGCGGATGCGACCCGCGCAGGCGGATGAACCGGGCTTCGCGCTCGTCGGGCCTGGCGCGCCGGCCACGCTCGTGCGCCTCGTTTTAGCCCTCGCCATCGGCGCGGTGCAGGCGTACGCTCGATCGCGTCACCGCTTGGAGTTGCGGCATCGACCGGTGACCGAGGGCTGCGCGCGCTCCCGCCACGCACAGGCAGGCGCGAATCACGCCCCGGTTTTGCTCCGGCGGATCGCGCCGCCGATGATCGTTCCGCCGTTTCTTCTGCTTCTCGTACGCTTGCCCGTTCCGGCCGGAGCCGCACGCGCGATGGTCGGACGAGCCCGATGAACTCAGGACATCAGAGGAGAGCGACATGGCCAAGGGACAGCAACGCAGCAACCGCGAGATCAAGAAACCGAAGAAGGACAAGGCCAAGGCGATCGCCGCGGCCCCGAGCCGCAAGGAGGCCAACTGGCAGCCGGAGATCGGTCAGGGAAAGAAGAAGTAGGGGGCGGATAGAAGCGGCGCGCGCTGCCTTCCCTTCTCCCCTTGTGGGAGAAGGTGCCTTGCCGAAGGCAAGGCGGATGAGGGGTTGTTTCCCGGAATTCTCACGCGAGAGATTCACGCGTGGAGAGAGCCCCCTCACCCGTCTCAATCGCGCGGAGCGCGATTGATCCCCCCTCTCCCACAAGGGGAGAGGGGAAGCACCCCCACCGTCTCTTCCCCGTCGCGCTTTTCCGCTATACTCGCCCCGGTAGCATCACCGTGAGGGGCATACCGTGGGGCACGAAGCCAAAACCGACCACAAAGCCGAGCCGAAAAACCTCGTCATCTGCTGTGACGGCACCGGCAACGAGATCTCGGAGAACATCTCCAACGTCCTGAAGCTCTATCGTTGCCTGCGCAAGACCGACAAGACGCAGCCGCGGCAGATGGTGTTTTACGATCCCGGCGTCGGCACGGTGACGGAGCCGACCACGTGGCACCGGCTCAAGGCCAACGTCAATCTGGTGCTGGGGCTCGCCACCGGCTACGGGCTCGATGACAACGTGCTCTCGGCCTATTGCTTCCTGGTCGAGCATTATTCGCCGGGCGACAAGATCTATCTGTTCGGTTTTTCGCGCGGTGCCTACACGGTTCGCGTGCTGGCGGGGCTGATCCACAAAATCGGCTTGATCTCGCCGGAGCAGGCGAACCTCGCAGGCAGTGGCCTCGTCGCCTACAAGCAATATTCCGGCACCGGGCGCGGCAACGACATCGAGGATCTCAAGGACGTCGACTTCGACGATCAGGGGCCGCTGCCGAAGGACGAATTCGACCTCGCAGCCCAATTCGCGCGCATCACCTCGACGCGCTGGCCGACCATCCACTTCATCGGCGTCTGGGACACGGTGGCGAGCGTGATCGTGCCGCGGCGCGACAATTTCTTCTTCGTGTTCAGCCTGGAGGAGCTCGCCTTCACGCTGCGCAATCCGAGCGTCAAGATCTTCCGGCAGGCGATCGCGATCGACGAGCGGCGCTGCATGTTCCGCCTCAAGGAGTACGAGGAGCCGCAGGAATATTGGCGCAACCGCTACGTGCCCGACGAGAAGAAGGAGCCGCAGGACATTCTGCAGGTGTGGTTCGCCGGCGTGCATTGCGACGTCGGCGGCGGCTATCCGGAGGCCGAGAGCGGCGAATCGAAATATCCGCTGATCTGGATGATCGAGGAGGCGGAAAAGGCCGGGCTGAACTTCAACCCGCGCACCGTGAACCAGCTCGCCTGGGGCGTGCAGCGCAAGAACAGCCCTTTCAAGTACGTCGCGCCCGCCTACACCGGCAAGACCGGCGAGCTGCACAATTCGATGACGGCGCTCTGGCGCGTGCTGGAATACGTACCGAAGAGCGCGAAGTACAAGGAATGGCCGGACAGGACCGTCGTGCTCGGCTTCTACATCCCCGATTGCGAGCCGCGCGTGATTCCCGAAGGCGCGCATGTGCATGAGAGCGTGATCAAGCGGATGGCGGTGGAGCCGGGCTACCGGCCGGTGAACCTGCCGAAGGATTATGTGACCGTGCCGATGCCGGTGGGGCCGGGGGTGGGGGTGGTGGAGGAGACGGAGGCAGTCTGAGCGCGCTTACCCTCCCCTGGAGGGGAGGGTGGGAGCCCGCTACCGCCGCTTTCTCCATTCGCCGCTACTTTTCATTAAAATTCTCCGCCGCGCCTTAGCTGGATCGCATCAACTCCCTCCGCATCATCGGAGCCTGCCACCCGCGCCGTTCGCGGAAATTGGAGGAGAGTGCCAATGCATCCGCGCCGACATGCCCGCGTCAAACCTTCCGGACTGGTGTCCCGCCAGGCCAAGATCATCACCGACCCGCGCGCGCCGGTGATCCCCTGCACGCTGATCGACTACTCGCCCGGCGGGGCCTGCGTCGATCTCGGCGGGCAGGTGACCATTCCTGATCGCTTCGAGCTGCTGCACGTCAACACCAAGAAGCGCTGCCGCATCGCCTGGAAGCGCGGCTCGCGCGTGGGCGTGGTGTTCTAGGGCGAGCTGCGCGCTTGCCCTCCCCTGGAGGGGGAGGGTAAGCGCGCCCTACCTCCGCATCCGCGCTTTCGTCCCGGCGACGATCTGCATCGCGACACCGGCGACCCAGCCGAACAAAGCGAGCCAGGTCCAACCCAGATGCGGATCGAGGCGCAGCACGATGACGGCGACGGAGGCGAGCGCGGTGAGCGTGGCGCAGAGCGTGCCGGCGGCGCTCAGGAATTCCGCGGCGTCGATGGTGCTGTGCGCGTCGTCGAAGGGCAGCTGCGGCGTGTCGATGCCGAGATAGAAGCCGACGAAGCCGAGCAGCATCATCAGGAGCAGGAAGCCTTGCGTGGTGAGCGGGGCGATCGCCGATCCCACATAGGCGCCGACGAACAGCCCGCACGCCGCACCTGCCATGGCGAGGCCCACGCGCTCGAACACGTGGGCAGTCTTGCGAACACCAAACCGCATGGCGGGCCTCCGCGAGGAGTTGGGTCCAGGGAGGTTAGGCCAGTTTCGCGGGGCGTGGAAGGTGAGGACCTTTACGGAGATGTGAGGTCGCGGGATGGTGAGGGGCTGAAAGGCGCGCCGTACGGCGACCTGGGCGTGTGGCGCGCGTGTCTCCCCACCGTCATTGCGAGGGTTAAGCGAGGCAATGCAGAGTCTTTCCGCGGAGGGTTTCTGGATTGCTTCGTCGCATCAGCGCAAAATTGCTGCGCAATTTTGTCGCGAGCTCCTCGCAATGACGAGAGTGTGGCGCGATGCCCGCGCCCTCACCGCGCCCCGAAGGTCGTCTTGCCGAACAGCGCCTTCTGCGTCGACGGCTGCGAGCGCCAGTATTGCGGCGGGGCCTCGACTTCGCCGCCGACTTCGGCCGCGGCGTGCCAGCCCCAGCGGGGCTCGTAGAGCATGCCGCGGGCGAGCGCGACCATGTCGGCCTTGCCGGATGCCACGATCTCTTCGGCGTGTTTTGCCTCGGTGATCAGGCCGACGGCCATGGTGGGCAGTCCGGTCTCGCGCTTGATGGCCTCGGCAAACTGCACCTGATAGCCGGGCCCGAGCGGGATCTTCTGCTGCGGCGAGACGCCGCCGGAGGAGGCATCGATCCAGTCGACGCCGCGCGCCTTCAGCGCATTTGCGAATTCAATGGTCTGCGCCAGATCCCAGCCGCCCTCGACCCAGTCGGTCGACGACACCCGCATGCCGACCGGCTTGTCGTGCGGGAACACGCTGCGCACCGCATCGTACACTTCCAGCGGGAAGCGCATGCGGTTCTGCAAGCTGCCGCCATATTCGTCGGTGCGCCTGTTCGAGATCGGCGACAGGAACTGATGCATGAGATAGCCGTGCGCGCCGTGCAGCTCGATCGCGTCGATGCCGAGCCGGGCGGCGCGCTTCGCGCTGTCGACGAAGGCATCGCGGATGCGCTTCAGGCCGGCCGCATCCAGCGCCAGCGGCGCGGCCTCGCCCTCCTTATGCGGCAGCGCCGACGGCGCCACGGTCTGCCAGCCGCCCTGCTCGACCGGAATCAGCTGGCCGCCGTCCCAGGGCCGCGCGCTGGAGGCCTTGCGGCCGGCATGCGCGAGTTGCATCGCGATCGCCGTCGTCGAATGCTTGCGCACGGAGGTGAGGATCTGCTTCAGCGCGGCCTCGCACGCATCGCTGTAGAGTCCGAGACAACCCGGCGTGATGCGGCCGATCGTCTCCACATGGGTCGCCTCGATGCAGAACATCGCAGCGCCCGACAGCGCCAGATTGTTGATGTGGGTGAAGTGCCAGTCGGTGGCGACGCCGTCGTCGGCCGAATACTGGCACATCGGCGACACCACGACGCGGTTCTTCAAGGTCAGGCCGCGCAGCTTGATCGGGGAAAACAGGGCGCTCATGCGGGGAGTTCCGGATGATGAGAGGGGTGGAAGCAATTGCATGAAGTGTAGTGGGCGACGAGCGGATTGCCAGTTGCGCGGACGGCATGGCCGTGGCGCCACCCATGCATTACACGCGTCATTTGATCACGGGATCGCGCGGCAATTTCAGCCGTCGTCCCTGCTTACGCAGGGACGACAGCGGAGAGCTACTCCACCAGCGTGAACTGCAACAACAAGGTGCGCTGGAGCATCGAGAAATTGTCGTCCGACACCATGGTCAGGACGGTCTCGCCCTCGGGGGTGACGTGGGCGTCGATGCCTTCCATGTTATCGACCTCGTGGCCGAGATCGGCGTTGAAGAGCGCGGGGCCGTCGACCAGCGCGTTCGGCACGATCGACTTCAACGGGATCGCGCGGATACGGATGTTGATGCCGGTGAACCAGGAAAATTTGCGTTCGAGGATCAGAAGCTCGCCCGACGGCAGCAGCGTCGCATCCGAGATGTCGAACTTGTCGGTGCGGCGCACGCTGAACTGTCCGGGCGCAGGGCCACCGATCAGGAAGGCGACCAGATTGCCGTCGGCGTCCAGCCCGCGCTCGGAGAACGCGATCAGCGTGCCAGCGAGCGGCTGGCCCTTCGGGACCGCTACCATCGCTTCGAGCCCCTTATTGTAGGGCAATTTCCGCATCGCGGGCGGCGTCGGCAGCACATCGCCGCGGGCGCGCGTGCCGCCCTTGGAAAAATCGAAGCGCATGATCTGGTTGACGCGTTCGAGCCCGACATAGACGACATTGCCGTCGCGCGCGAGCGACTCGGTGTCGTACCAGAGCCGCTTCTCCGTGATCGGCCGACCCTCCGCGTTCAGCATCGGCGAGGCCTCGACATCGTCGAGCGCGGTCATCCTGCCGCCGGAATAGCGGATGCGGCCGGTGAACCAGCCGCCCTGGTCGGAGATCGCAAGGAAGCGCTCGCCCTTGGCGTCGAGCCGGATGCCGGACAGGCCGCCGAAGCCGCGATAGGGCGAGGTCAGCACGAGGCCGCTGCGATATTGCAGCGAGCCGAAGCGCACCCGCGAGCGGTCGCGCGGCTCGAAATTGGGAATCGACCGCGCGTTCACCTCGATGCCGACCGGCTCGGTGACGGCGTGCTCGATCTGCGCGGGGCGCGGCGGCGGCTCGGTCGTCGGCTGCGCCTGCGCGAGGCGCGAGATTGCGAGAGTGGAAAATCCCGCCGCTGCGTGGCTAATGAAGCTGCGGCGGGATTGATGCGTGCTCACGAATGCAATTTGCGTCGCGGGCGACCGGCCTGCTGCGTGGGCGCTGTGTTGGTCTCGCTGAACAGCTCGGCGAGCTTTTCGGTGATGGCACCGCCGAGCTCTTCGGCGTCCACGATCGTCACGGCGCGGCGATAGTAGCGCGTCACGTCATGGCCGATGCCGATCGCGATCAGCTCGACCGGCGAGCGGGTCTCGATCTCCTCGATGATGTGGCGCAGATGCCGCTCGAGATAGTTGCCGGGATTGACCGACAGCGTGGAATCGTCGACCGGCGCACCGTCCGAGATCATCATCAGGATCTTGCGCTGCTCGGGCCGGCCGAGCAGGCGCTTGTGCGCCCAGTCCAGCGCCTCTCCGTCGATGTTCTCCTTCAGGAGCCCCTCGCGCATCATCAGGCCGAGATTCTTTCGCGCACGGCGCCAGGGGGCGTCGGCCGACTTGTAGATGATGTGGCGGAGATCGTTGAGGCGGCCGGGATTGGCCGGCTTGCCGGCGGCAAGCCACGCCTCGCGCGATTGCCCGCCCTTCCAGGCGCGCGTGGTGAAGCCCAAAATCTCGACCTTGACGCCGCAACGCTCCAGCGTGCGCGCAAGAATGTCGGCGCAGGTCGCCGCAACCGTGATCGGACGGCCGCGCATCGAGCCGGAATTGTCGAGCAGCAGCGTCACCACGGTGTCGCGGAACGTCGCCTCCTTCTCGTGCATGAAGGACAGCGGGTGATAGGGATCGGTCACCACGCGCGACAGCCGCGCCGGATCGAGGATGCCCTCTTCGAGGTCGAAGTCCCAGGCGCGGTTCTGCTGCGCCATCAGCCGGCGCTGCAGCCGGTTGGCGAGGCGGGCGACGATGCCTTGGAGATGCGCGAGCTGCTTGTCGAGATAGGCGCGCAGGCGCTCCAGCTCGTCATGGTCGCAGAGGTCTTCGGCCGCGATCACCTCGTCGAATTTCGGCGCGAAGGCATGATATTCCGGCCCGCGCGGCTCGTTGGCGCCGCGCGAATTCGGCCGCGTCGCCTCGCCCGGCGTCTCGTCGTCGCCAAGTTCGCCGTCGTCGAACGTGTCGGAGGTCGAGGCCTGCGCGCTTTCCATCGCGCTCTCGCTCATCTCCTCGCTCGAGGCCTGCGCCTGGTCGGCGCTCATCTCCTGCGCGGCGTCGGAATCGGGCGAGCCTTCGGCGCCGGACTGGTCGTTGTCGCCGTCGCGGTTCTCCTCGTCGTCGTCATTATCTTCGCTGTCGGCGCTGCGCTCGTCGCCGAGCTCGAGCGCGGTCAGCAGATCATGCACGGCGTCGCCGAACCTGGTCTGGTCCTCGACCAGCCCGTCGAGCCGGTCGAGCCGCTTGCCGATCTTGTCCTCGAGAATGGGCCGCCAGAGATCGACCATCTTCTTCGCCGCCGTGGGCGGCGCCATGCCGGTCAGGCGCTCGCGCACCAGCATCGCCAGCGCATCCGCCAGCGGCGCATCGGCACGGTCGGTGATCTCGTCGAACTTGCCGCGGTGGAAATGATCGTCGAGCATCGCGGTGAGGTTCTTGGCAACGCCGGCCATGCGGCGCGCGCCGATCGCCTCGACCCTCGCCTGCTCGACCGCCTCGAACACGCCGCGCGCCTGCGGATTGCCGGGCATCAGCTTGCGATGCAGCTTGGCATCGTGACAGGCGATCTTGAGCGCGATGGAATCGGCATGGCCACGCACGATCGCGGCATCGCGCTTGGTCATCTTTCGCGCGGGCTCGGGCAGCCGCGCCTTGCCCGGCGCGAGCCCGGGACGCTCGGCAGCGAAGCTGACCTCGAGCTCGGGCGACTTGGCGATCGCCTTCAGGCAGGAAGCCACCGAGCGCTTGAACGGCTCGGTCGGCGCTTCCTTGGTGTTACGGAATTTGGAGTTGGATGATGATGTGCTCATAGCGACTTCGTAAACGAATGGCGCGTCACGCCGCCGGGATAGCCCTTGAGGCTGCCGAACTCCTCGTACCCGCAGGAACGATAGAAGCCCGGCGCCTGGAAACTCATCGTGTCGACATGGGCCTGGACCGCGCCCTGCCGTCTTGCCTCGTCCTCGATCGCCGCGATCAGCTTCGTGCCCAAACCCCTGCCGCGCTGCTTCTGATCGATCCAGAAATACTGGATGAACAGAACCGTCGCCCAGAGATGCCCGACGATGCCGCCGACGATCTTGCGGCCGTCCTTCAAGGAGACCGCGATGCTCTTGGCCTTCTGCTTCCCAAACTGCTCGTCGTTATAGGCGCCGAGCCCGGCGAGCACAGCCTTCTTGGTGGTCCCAATGGTGCGCTCGACGGTGATGGTGGCCATGGCCTAGCTGAGCGCCACGTTGATCGCCGATTCCGGCAGCTCCGCATTGAAGCAGCGCTGGTAGAACTCTGCGACCAGGGGACGCTCGAGCTCGTCGCACTTGTTGAGGAAGGTGACGCGGAAGGCAAATCCGATATCGCCGAAGATGTCGGAGTTTTCCGCCCAGGTGATCACCGTGCGCGGGCTCATCACCGTCGACAGATCGCCGTTGGCGAAGGCGTTGCGGGTGAGATCGGCGAGGCGAACCATCTTGTTGACGATGTCGCGGCCCTCCTGGGTGCGATAGTGCTTGGCCTTGGCCAGCACGATCTCCACTTCCTCGTCATGGCTGAGATAGTTCAGCGTGGTGACGATCGACCAGCGGTCCATCTGGCCCTGGTTGATCTGCTGGGTGCCGTGATAGAGGCCCGAGGTGTCGCCGAGGCCGACCGTGTTGGCGGTCGAGAACAGGCGGAACGCGGGGTGCGGCTTGATCACCTTGTTCTGGTCGAGCAGCGTCAGGCGTCCCGAGACCTCCAGCACGCGCTGGATCACGAACATCACGTCGGGGCGGCCGGCGTCGTATTCGTCGAACACCAGGGCGACGTTGTTCTGGAGCGCCCAGGGCAAAATGCCGTCGCGGAATTCGGTGACCTGCTTGCCGTCGCGGACCACGATCGAGTCCTTGCCGACGAGGTCGATACGGCTGATGTGGCTGTCGAGGTTGACGCGCACGCAGGGCCAATTCAGGCGGGCGGCGACCTGCTCGATATGGGTGGACTTACCGGTGCCGTGATAGCCGGTCACCATCACGCGGCGATTGCGGGCAAAGCCGGCGAGAATGGCGAGCGTGGTGGCGCGGTCGAAACGGTAGTCGGAATCGACTTCGGGCACATGAGGATCGACTTCGGAATAGGCCGGGACTTCGAGATCACTGTCGATCCCGAACACCTGGCGCACCGACACCTTCATGTCGGGCATACCGGAAACTTCCTCAACTTTGGACATGGCGGCGGTCGTCATCAATCCTCCGAGGTCCCGGGCGGTCCCGAAACCGGTTATTCGCACGTTGGCTGCGGCTGGGTGCTGAAAATCAACCTATCAGAGACAACGTGCGGGCAGAAGCCCGCCCTCCAATCAAAGTTCCGTTGTCTTTTCATTTAGATAGGCAAGGAACGCAGTTTTTGGAGGGCTGCCTTGCGAATTACGCCCGAATTTCGGGCGGGATGCATGGCCTGCCCACGCGAATGGCACTTTTGCCGCTCCTTGCTTATGTAGGGTCTGAACCTGAAAGCCCCAGCCCTCCACAGAGACGACGTGACGTCCTTCCTCGACCCCCTCATCTCCTTCGTCTCGGCCCATGCTTGGCTGGCCTACCTGACCCTGTTCCTGGCGGCGCTGCTCGAAGCCGTTCCGGTGGTGGGGTCGGTGATCCCCGGCTCGACCATCATCCTGGCGCTGAGCGCGCTGATTCCGGGCGGCGACCTGAAACTGCAATGGGTGCTGCTGGCCGCCGCGGTCGGCGCGGTGCTCGGTGACGGCTCGGCCTATTGGATCGGGCACCGGCGCCAGCGCGAGATCCTCAACACCTGGCCGCTGACCAATTATCCCCGCGTGGTCGCCGAGAGCGAAAGCTTCTTCAACCGTTTCGGCACCTGGGCCGTGTTCTTCGCCCGTTTCGTGCCGCCGATCCGGGCCTTCGTGCCGGTGACCGCCGGTGCGCTCGGCATGGTGCCGGCGAAGTTCTACGCGGTGAACATCCCGGCGATCCTGATGTGGGCGCCGGCGCATGTGCTGCCCGGCGTGCTGGCGGTGTCGGCCCTTCACCAATATTTCGGACTTCCGCACCACGGGCAGCATCCGTTCAAGCACATCTGGATCTTGACGGTGGTGGCGGTGGCGATCGTGGTGGGCTTGGCGGTGTGGATCTATCGCCGGCGGAATGGTGCTGGTGTCGCGACAGAGAAGCCGCAGGCTTGATGGCGCCGCACCCTAGGTGTCGTCCCTGCGAAAGCAGGGACCCATAACCCCAGGAAGTCGTTTGGCGAAGAACCGCTAGTCGGGACTCTTACCGACCGTGATCGATAAATCACGCGGTATGGGTCCCTGCGTTCGCAGGGACGACAACGGAGAACGGCGCGCGCTTAGACCTTCTAACCTGCGCCCCCTGCCCGCCTCCCCGGCGCCGGCCCCACATACCTTGCCCGCGGCCGGATCAACTTCCCGAACTGCAATTGCTCGCTGGCGTGCGCAATCCAGCCGACGCTGCGGGCCATGGCGAACAGGGCGAGCTCGCTGCCGGCCGGTAACCTGAGCGCGTGCACGAGCACGGCGAGCGCATAGTCGATGTTGACGAGCTCGCCGGTCGCTTCAATGATCCGCTCCGGCACCTCTCGCGTGAACTTGCGCGGCGCGCCGGCGCGCGACAGGGCGTTCAAGAGCGATTGGGCGCGGGGATCGCCGCGCTTGTAGACGCCGTGGCCGAAACCGGCAAAGCGTTCGCCGAGCGCGACGCGCTCGCGGACCATCGGGGCGACGTCGCGATCGATCAGCGTCTTGACGAGTTGCGAGGCCAGCACGCCGGCGCCGCCATGCTTCGGGCCTTTCAGTGCGGCGAGGCCGGCGATGACGGAATCATAGAGGTTGAGACCGGTCGAGGCCGCGCAGCGCGCGGTGAAGGTCGAGGCATTCAATTCGTGATCGGCGAGCAGCACCAGCGCGCGGCGAATGAGGTCGGGCGCATGCTTGTTGTCGGGCGCCCAGGCCTTCGCGATCTGCTGATGCAGCGGCTCGGACGACGGCTCGGCATTGAGCATGGTCGCGACCAGGAGGCGGACAATGCGGCCGCCGACCATCGCGCGGCCATCGGGCGCACGGGTGAAGGCACGCGCGTCGGCACTGGTCGCGAGCGCCAGCACTGCGATGGCACGATCGATCGGCGCCGCGCGGCGCGCGGCTTCTGCGATCGCGCGCATCTCCTCGGAAATCTGGGGCTGATTGTCCTGGTCGAACGGGTCGACGTCGGAGACGTCCCACAGCAGCGTCGCGGTGTGCTCCAGCGTGTCGTTCTCGGCGAGGTCGACGCAGTTGACGCCGCGATAGATCGCGCCCTCCTCGGTGATGGTCGAGATTTCCGTATCCATCACCGGCAGGTCGGCGTCGAAGCTGCGAAGGCCGCGCGGCTCCGGCGACGGCACGCGGCGCTCCTTCAGGGCGCGGACGTCCTCGGCACGGTAGCGGTTTTTCCGCGAATCCGGGGTCGGCTCGGAGCGGATCAGGCCACGGCTGACATAGGCGTAGAGGGTCGCCGGCGAGATCGCGAGCTCGGCGGCGGCTTCCCGGGCAGACAGGTAGAGCTCCGGAGAATTTTTCATATTGATTTATGTAATCAAGATTGATCAATCTGTCGAGAGGCCCGACCTTTCCCTGGTGCAGTGCAAAGGAGATTGGGCCATGAACATCCACCTCACCAAAAGCCAGATCGGGCTGGACGGCGTTCCCGCGGCCGAGACCGTGCTGAGCCATGTCGACGGCGAGCGCGGTGAACTGATCATTGCCGGCGAGCATGTCGGGCGCCTCGCCGCCAAATCGAGCTTCGAGGGCGTCACCGCCCGGCTCTGGAACGGCGCCAGCAAGACCAACCTCACCGAAGCCAATGTGCGCGCGAGTCTGGGTGCGGGGCGCGAACGTGCCTTCGCGCGGCTGCCGGAGCTTTTGCCGGCAACTCGCGGCATGGGCATCATCGACGGGTTTCGTGCGGCGGTCGCGGGGCTTCGCGCCGAGCACGGTCTCGCGCACGAGGCGACCATCGTCGGCGCGTTTCCGGTGATCGCGGGCGCGCTGGTCCGGCGCGCGAAAGGGCTCGATCCCATCGCGCCGGATCCCAATGTCAGCCATGCCGCCGATACGCTGCGCATGCTGCTTGGGCGCGCGCCCGCAGCGCGCGAGGTCACCGCGTTAGATGCCTATCTCGTCACCGCCAGCGACCACGGCATGAACGCCTCGACTTTCACCGCGCGCGTGGTGGCATCGACGCA
This sequence comes from Bradyrhizobium sp. CCGB01, assembly GCF_024199795.1. Taxonomy (NCBI): domain Bacteria; kingdom Pseudomonadati; phylum Pseudomonadota; class Alphaproteobacteria; order Hyphomicrobiales; family Nitrobacteraceae; genus Bradyrhizobium; species Bradyrhizobium sp. CCGB01. Next base: position 767,040 of record NZ_JANADK010000001.1, on the reverse strand, counting down.
AGCCGACCTGTTTGCCGCAGTCACCGCGGGCTATTGCGCGCTCACGGGTCCGCTGCATGGCGGCGCGCCTGAGCCGGTGCTGGAGATGCTCGATGCGATCGGCTCGCGCGAGCGCATCCAGCCCTGGGTGGATGCCGCGCTCGCACGCGGCGAGCGGATGATGGGTTTTGGTCACCGCGTCTATCGCGTCCGCGATCCGCGCGCCGACGTGCTCAAGACCGCCGTCGAGGCGCTGGCGTCCAACGGCACCGATCTGCCGTTCGCCGGCGAGGTCGAGGCCTATATCCGCAGCGCGCTGCGCAAGAAGAACCCGGACCGCCCCCTGGAGACGAATGTCGAGTTCTTCACCGCGATCCTGCTCGATGCGCTGGCGATTCCACGGCAGGCCTTCACGCCGATCTTCGCGGTGGCGCGCGCAGCCGGATGGACCGCGCATGCGTGTGAGCAGCAGCGGACGGGGCGGTTGATCCGTCCGAGCTCGTCCTATGTGGGCGCAATGCCGGAGGCGTGATGAAGTAGTACGGATGGAGCGGAGCTCTTCCCCTCTCCCCTTGTGGGAGAGGGTGGCTCGCCGCGCAGCGGCGAGACGGGTGAGGGGTTTCTATCCGCGCGCAAATCGCTTGCGATGAATTCGCCGAGGCAACCCCTCATCCGGCGCTTCGCGCCACCTTCTCCCGCAAGGGGAGAAGGAAGAGGACAGCGAGGCTTACGCCTCCCGCACCACCGTCTTCAGATAGTTATACGCCTTGATGATCTCGATCAGGCGATCTTCGGTCGAGCGGTCGCCGCCATTGGCGTCGGGGTGGTGCTGCTTCACCAGTGCCTTGTACTTGGTCTTGACGTCGGCGAGCGTGGAATCGGGGCCGAGGCCCATGACCTGGAGCGCCTTGCGCTCGGCGTTCATCACCTTGCGCGTCTCGGCCTTGGGCTGGGCGTCCGGGCCCTTCCGCCAGCTCGCGCGGCCATTGATCTCGCTGAACATGCTGAACGGATCGGAGGCCATGTCGATCTCGGCTTCCGCACCCTTCTTGCCGCCATTGGCGCCCATCTTCCAGGTCGGACGATGGCCGGTCAGCGCATCCTTCTGGTAGCGCGCAACCGCGTCAGCATTCATGCCGGAAAAGAAATTGTAGTTCTGGTTGTACTCGCGCACGTGGTCGAGGCAGAAGTGCCAGTATTCGCGCTGGTTGTCGCGACCCTTGGGCGCGCGGTGTGCGCCCTTGTTCTGGCATCCGGCCCATTCGCAGCCGACCACGGCGTCGCGCGGCTTCACTTCCGGCTGCTTGCCCCGCGGCTTGACGCGGATGGAGTCGAAGAACTTTGATGAATCGATCGGCATGGCTGACTTTGACTACGCAATGCAAAAACCTTCAAGTCTTGACATTGCAATTAGCTGACACAGGTAGCCGAAGTTTCACTTCGGCGTCCTTGAAGCACGTCCGCCCATGGGCGGCCTATGCAATTGACGGGGCACGATGGCACGCTTTAATGGCACTCATGGTTATGAAAGACACTATCAGCAACAAGTTGCAGGAAGCTTTCACGCCCGAAAGCCTCGAGGTCGTCGACGAGTCACATTTGCATGAGGGCCACGCCGGCCACCGGCCCAGCGGCGAGACGCACTTCCGCGTTTATATCGTATCTGCGGCCTTCAAAGGGAAGAGCCGGGTCGATCGCCACCGCATGATAAATTCGGCGCTGGCCATGGAACTCTCCGGCAGCGTGCATGCGCTCGCGATCCACGCGCAGGCGCCGGGTGAGGGCGGAACGTAAGCCACGTTGGCGCGCCGACGGCGCTTTCTCCCCTCATCCTGAGGAGCGCGCTCTAGCGCGCGTCTCGAAGGATAGAGGCCAAGATGCCGCAGCGGGGGCCTGCATGGTTCGAGACGGCGCTGACGCGCCTCCTCACCATGAGGGTCTAAAACGACGTCCCGGCCCGCCTTGGCTTGGCCTCTTCCATTTCCGCCTCGCGCGGCACCGGTGAAATACGGAGCGCGGTGATGCGGTTGCGCTCGCGGCGGAGGACGCGGAAGCGGAAGCCGTGGAACGTGAAACTCTGGCCGCGGTCGGGGATCGAGCGCGCCTCGTGAATGACGAGGCCGGCGACCGTCGTTGCCTCCTCATCGGGCAGGTGCCAGTCCATGGCCCGGTTGAGGTCGCGGATCGGCACCGAGCCGTCGACCACCACCGAGCCGTCCGGCTGGGCCCGCACGCCCGCGACCACGACGTCGTGCTCGTCGGAGATGTCGCCGACGATCTCCTCCAGAATGTCTTCCAGCGTCACAAGGCCTTCGACTTCGCCGTATTCGTCGACGACGAGCGCGAAATGGGTCTTGCGGCGGCGGAACGCCTTGAGCTGCTCGGACACGGGCCGCATCTCCGGCACGAACCAGGGCGGCAGCGCGATGGTGGAGACGTCGATGCGCGAGGTGTCGCCGTCGGAGGCGCGGATCGCGCGCAGCAGATCCTTGGCGTGGAGCACGCCGATGATGTTCTCCGGCTTCTCGCGCCACAGCGGAATGCGGGTGTATTCGGTCGCCAGCACCTCGCGCACCAGCTCTTCCGGCGGCAGGTCGGCGTTGATCATCATCATCTCGGTGCGATGGATCATGACGTCGGAGACCTGAAGCTCGCGCAGGTCCAGGAGACCGCCGAGCATGTCGCGGTCTTGCTTCTCGAACTTGCCCTCGTGGTGCAACAGGTCGACCGCGCCGCGCAGGCGCTCGGTCGGCGACAGGATTGCCTGGTGCTCGCCGGCAAGGCCGAACAGGCGCATCAACAGACGGACGATGACTTCCACGATCCGCAGCAGCGGCCCCAGCACATACATCGTCAGCCGCATCGGGCGGGCGACGGCCAGCGCCATGCGGTCGGGCGCATTGATGGCGATGGTCTTCGGCAGCACCTCCGCGAAGATCACGACCAGTGCCGTCATCACGCCAGTGGCGTAGAGCACGCCGACATCGCCGAACCAGGCCGTGAAGATGGAGGTTGCGAGCGCGGATGCGCTGATATTGGCGATGTTGTTGCCGAGCAGCAGCGCGCCGATCAGGCGCTCGCGCATGTCGAGCAGCTGCGAGACCACATCGGCGTCGTGGTTACCCTGCTTGGACAGCCGCAGCATGCTGGCGCGCGAGGCGCCGGTCAGCGCGGTCTCGCTCGCGGCGAAGAAGCCCGAGACGAGCAGACAGATAATGACGATGGTGAAGCCGAGCCAGTCCATGCACCACTCTGGTTTCTCGTTCTGACGCGTTTTCCTGACGCGAACCGGTACCCACTGCGCTTGAAAACGCTTTCGCGCCTTTCAGCCGCGCATCACGCTTTCTGCGCGAGCTTGTCCTTCAGGAAATCGCGCACCGGCGCCGGCTCGACATCCTTTGCGATGACGGCGCGCCCGACTGCCTCCAGCAGGATGAAGGTCAGCTTGCCGCGCACGACCTTCTTGTCCTGCGCCATCAGCGCCATCAGCGCGTCGGCATCGGCAAGCCCTTCCTGGGCAAAACCCGCGATGTCCTGCAAGCGGGTGGGCAAGCCCGCCTCGATCAGGTGCCGCTCGACGCGCGCCGCATCGGCCTCGCCGATCATGCCGAGCCTGGCCGAGAACTGCGCGGCCAGGGTCATGCCGATCGCAACGCCCTCGCCGTGGAACAGGCGATCGGAGAAGCCGGTCGCCGCTTCCAGCGCGTGACCGAAGGTGTGGCCGAGATTGAGCAACGCGCGCTCGCCGGTCTCACGCTCGTCGCGTGAGACGATTCCGGCCTTGGCGCGGCAGGAGGTCGCGATCGCATGCTCGCGGGCGGAGCCACCCTTGAAGATGTCTGAATGGTTCTTCTCCAGCCAGGTGAAGAAAGCCTCGTCGCCGAGCACGCCGTATTTGGCGACCTCGGCGTAGCCGGCGCGGAATTGCCGCGGCGACAGCGTGTCGAGCACGGCGGTGTCGGCGATGACGAGCAGCGGCTGGTGGAAGGCGCCGAGCAGGTTCTTGCCCTGCGGCGAGTTGATGCCGGTCTTGCCGCCGACGCTGGAATCGACCTGCGCCAGCAGCGAGGTCGGCACCTGCACGAAATCGACGCCGCGGCGCAGGATCGCCGCCGCAAAACCGGCGAGATCGCCGACGACGCCGCCGCCAAGCGCGATGACCAGATCATTACGCTCGATCTTCGCGGCGATCAGGGCTTCGCTGACCTTTTCCAGGCCGGCATAGGTTTTGGAGATCTCGCCTTCCTCGACCACGATGCGCGAGGTCGGAATGCCGCTCGCCGCGAGCGATGCTTCAGTCGGCTCGAGCCAGTGTTTCGCGACGGTGCGGTCGGTGACGATGGCCGTGCGCACGCCGGGACGTAAAGCCGCGACCCGCGCGCCGAGCGAAGCCAGCACGCCGCGGCCGATGACGATGTCATAGGCGCGATCGCCGAGCGCGACGTCGACATTGAGGGGATCGGAATGTTTCAGGGGCGCAGTCATCGTACGGCACTCGCAACGTCGGCAGGTGGTTGGACGGCCTGTTCGCCGCAGAGATGGGCGCGCAGCGTCTCGATGCATTCCTCGACGATCTTGTCGTGCGGCACGTCACGCGAGGCGATGGTGAGGTCGGCATGGCTGTAGACCGGCTCGCGCTCGGTGAGCAGGCGCGTCACGGTTCCTTCGGGATCGGCGGTCTGGAGCAGCGGGCGGTCGGCACGGCGGCGGACGCGGCGCATGATGACGTCGTGGTCCGCCTTGAGCCAGATCGAGACCGCCTTCGCCGCGATGCGGGTCCGCGTCTCCTCGCGCATGAAGGCGCCGCCGCCGGTCGCAAGCACGATCGGGCCGCCGTCCAGGAGACGCGCGATCACCCGCGCCTCGCCGTCGCGGAAATGCGGCTCGCCGTGACGCTCGAAAATCTCCGGTATGGTCATGGTGGCCGCCGCCTCGATCTCGGTGTCGGCGTCCACGAATGGCAGCTTGAGCCGGGCGGCCATGCGGCGGCCGATGGTGGATTTGCCCACCCCCATCATGCCGACGAGCACGATCGAGCGCGCCCCGAGCGCCGACAGGATGTCGGCCTCAGGCGAACCGGGAATCGGCAACACGGCGTCGGACATGGGTCTCGCTCGATCCGCCGCCAAAGGCGGCATGCTTTCGCCACCTATACGACCCCGCAGGGGGCCTCGCCAGAGGACTCTTGCCACGAAACGGCGAACATGTTGGATGATTTCATTGGTTAATTTGCCCGTCTGGACCCTCTCCGAGATCTTGCCGATGCCCAGCCTGTTCCGCTTCCTGACGGTTGTCGCCGTGATCGCCGGCATCGTCTATGGCGTGGTCTTCGCGCTGGCGAACTTCGTGAGCCCGAAGTCGCGAGAAATGACGGTGACGATCCCGCCGGATAAATTTCTCAAGAAATAGGAGCTAGCTTCCAGGGCATGCGCATACAGCCCTCAGATGCCAAGCTCACCGGCCTGTTCCTCGACATGCTCGCGGCGGAACAGGGCGCCGGCGCCAATACGCTCGACGCCTACCGCCGCGACCTCACCGATTTCTCGGAATTTTTGGGCCGCGTCGGCCATACTTTTGCGGACGCGGAAACGCAGACGTTACGCGACTACCTCGCCGATCTCGACACGCGCGGCTTCAAATCCACCAGCGTCGCGCGGCGGCTGTCGGCGATGCGGCATCTCTACCGCTTCCTCCTGAACGAGCGCATCCGCACCGAGGATCCCGCCGCGATCCTGTCCGGCCCCAAGCGCGGCCGCGGCTTGCCGAAGGTGCTGACGATCGCGGATGTCGACCGCATGCTCCGCCGCGCCAAAGAATTGAGCGAGGCGGAGGATGCCTCGCCGTCGAGGCGGCTGCGCGCCTTGCGACTCTATTGCCTGCTCGAGGTGCTCTACGCCACCGGGCTGCGCGTCTCCGAGCTGGTGGCGCTGCCGCGCTCGGCGGCCAAACGCGATGCCCGCATGATCGTGGTGCGCGGCAAGGGCAACAAGGAACGCCTGGTGCCGCTCAACGAGGCCTCACGGCAGGCGATGGCCGATTATCTCGCGGCCACGGAAGCGGCGAAGACGGAGAAGAAAAAGGACAGCCTCGCCGCTTCGAAATGGCTATTCCCGTCGTCCGGCGAGAGCGGGCATCTGACGCGGCAGCATTTTGCCCGCGACCTCAAGGAGCTCGCGGTCGCCTCGGGGCTGCAGGCCCGGCTGGTCTCCCCGCACGTGCTGCGGCACGCCTTTGCCAGCCACCTCCTGCACAACGGCGCCGACTTGCGTATCGTGCAGACCCTGCTCGGCCACACCGATATCTCGACGACGCAGATCTACACCCATGTGGTCGAGGAGCGCCTGAAGAGCCTGGTGCGCGACCTGCACCCGCTGGCGGAGACATAGTTGCTCCCGTAGCCCGGATGAGCGAAGCGACATCCGGGATGGTGCCCGAGGCTCGACCTAGCCCCGGATATCGCTTCGCTCATCCGGGCTACAAGCTGGCGGAGAAATGACTGTCGTCCCTGTGAAAGCAGGGACCCATACCGCGTGATCTCTCTGTGACGGGCGGTGTTAGTACCGCGGGAAGACCACTTCACTGCCGGTCCTCGCCAAACTTCTCCCTGTGGTTATGGGTCCCCGCGTTCGCGGGGACGACAATGGAGAACGAAACCGCCTTGACTTCGGCCACATCTCCGCAGAAAGAGCCGTGGCCTCACGATCGATTTGGCCGCTCTCGGGAGCGCACAGGCCAACTCATTGAAGAAGCTACACTTCTTTCCTCGAGCTCAAATCCGCTTCGACGCCCCGTCCCGTCCTCCCTATACTGAGTTGATGCCAGATCAGATGCGCAGCTATCTCGACTTCGAAAAGCCCGTCGCCGAGCTCGACTCCAAGGTCGACGAGCTGCGGACGCTTGCGGCCAACGGCACCGACATCGCTGATGAGATCGGGCGGATCGAGGACAAGGCGGCGCAGGCGCTGGCCGACCTCTATCTGAACCTGACGCCGTGGCAGAAGACGCTGGTCGCGCGGCATCCGCAGCGGCCGCATTTCAACGACTTCATCAAGGGCCTGATCACCGAATTCACCCCGCTCGCCGGCGACCGCAAGTTCGGCGAGGACGAGGCGCTGGTCGCCGGCTTCGGCCGCTTCCGCGGCGAGCCGATCTGCGTCATGGGCCAGGAAAAGGGTGATTCCACCGAGAGCCGCATCCGGCATAATTTCGGCATGGCGCGGCCCGAAGGCTATCGCAAATGCGTGCGGCTGATGGAGATGGCCGAGCGGTTCGGCCTGCCCGTGCTGTCGCTCGCCGATTCCGCCGGCGCCTATCCCGGCATCGGCGCCGAAGAGCGCGGCCAGGCCGAGGCGATCGCGCGCTCGACCGATGCCTGCATGGCGCTGACCGTGCCCAACGTCGCCATCATCACCGGCGAGGGCATGTCGGGAGGCGCCATCGCCATCACCACCGCCAACAAGGTCTTGATGCTGGAGCACGCGATCTACAGCGTGATCTCGCCGGAAGCCGCCTCCTCCATCCTCTGGCGCGACGGCTCCAAGGCGCAGGAAGCCGCCAACAACATGAAGATCACCGCCCAGGACATGCTGCGCTTCGGGGTGATCGACAGCATCCTGAAGGAGCCGGTCGGCGGCGCCCACCGCGACCCCGCCGCCATGATCGCCACCACCGGCGATGCTATCGCCAAGGCCTTTGACGAGCTACGCGGCCTGGACGGCGACGCCATCCGCAAGCAGCGCCGGCAGAAATTCCTCGATATCGGCCGGAAACTGGGCTGATTCGGGCATTTCAGGTGCCGTAGGGTGGGCAAAGCGAAGCGTGCCCACCATTCCCGACCGTACTACTTCGCTGGTGGGCACGGCGCTTCGCGCCTTTGCCCACCCTACGAGACTTCCCAGGCTCCTCCGGTAACCCCCCGTTAACCCTTTTTTTGCCCAAATCGGCGATCTCTGTTCCGTTTGGGCCGGAAGGCCCAAGTAAGGCCCAAAGTCGCGTCCATTTAGTCTTCGTTGACCATGCCGCTGGGCCAACGGGCTCGTGATCCCCGCTCGGGTTGCGACCACCTGACCCAGAGGTTAGAATTTTAATCAATGGCTTCAGGGCATAAGCGCTGGAGCGTGGTTTGAAAAAGCCCGTCACGGCGGGTCCGGATCTCCGGTCGAATCATGCTCTAAAGAACTGGGGTTCGCGCTCTCTGCCCGGCACGGTGTGGGGTCCATCTTGATTTCTCGTTCGCTTGCTCGCGCGCTCTTGGCTTCGGTTGCGCTCGCCGCCAGCATTGTGCTGGCCGGTTGCGACACCGACCAGGTTTCGCTCGCGGCCAACGCCAAGGCCAACCAGCCGGTGCCGGCAAAGCTTCTCTCCGCGATGGTCGAGAAGAACATGGACCTGCAATCGCCGATCCTGGTCCGCCTGTTCAAGCAGGAGGCCGAGCTCGAGGTCTGGAAGCAGACCCGCAACGGCCAGTTCGCGCTGCTCAAGACCTATCCGATCTGCCGCTGGTCGGGCGATCTCGGACCGAAGGTGCGCGAAGGCGACCGCCAGGCGCCGGAGGGATTCTACTCGATCAATCCTGGCCAGATGAATCCGCAGTCGGCCTATTATCTCTCGTTCAACACGGGCTATCCGAACGCCTTCGACAAGGCGCTGGGCCGTACCGGCTCGCAGCTGATGGTGCATGGCGATTGCTCCTCTCGCGGCTGCTACGCGATGACGGACGAGCAGATCGCGGAGATCTATTCGCTCGGCCGCGAGTCCTTCTTCGGCGGCCAGAAGGCGTTCCAGCTCCAGGCCTATCCGTTCAAGATGACGCCGGTGAACATGGCCAAGCACCGGAACAATCCGAACATGCCGTTCTGGAAGATGATCAAGGAAGGCTATGATCATTTCGAGGTGACGCGGCAGGAGCCGAAGGTCGATTTCTGCGAGCGCAAATACGTGTTCGACGCGGCGAAGCCGGCCGACGCCAAGCGCGATCTGGTGTTCGATGCCTCGGCGAAGTGCCCGGCCTATGTGATCCCCGAGGATATCGCCAGCGCCGTGCGCGAGAAGGACCAGCGCGACCAGGCCGAGTACAACAAGCTTGTCGCCAAGGGCACGCCGATGGCGCGCATGAACACCGGCATCGACGGCGGCATGAACAAGATCTTCGCCTCCAAGATTCCGGAGGGCTCGACCGGCCTGTCCGAGAATGCCGAAGGCTCGACCCTGGAAATGCTGGCGATGGCGAAGGCGCCGGGCACGATCCCCGGCCACGTCAATCCGCCCAAGCCGAATCTCGACGCGGCCGCCACTGCTTCCGCGAGCCAGGAGCCGGTCGTCGCCGTCAGCGCGCCCGCCGCCAACACCCGCGTCGCCGCAGCTCAGCCTGCCGAAAAATCGAGCGGCGGCTTCTTCTCCAATCTCGGCCGCAAGATGGGCATGGGCACCGCCGACACCACGGCGACCACGCCTCCGCCGCCGCAGGCCACCGCATCCGTGGCCCCGGCCGCCACGACCACGACGCCGCCCACCGCGGCGTCCCGGCTGAAGGCCGCAGTGACGCGGTTCGTGCCCGGACACGACAAGTCCAAGGATGCGGCAAAGGATGCGCCGAAGCCGGCCGCGACCGTGGCCGCCAAGCCCGTCGAGCCGGCGAAGCCCGATACGCGTCTCGCCGCGACACGCCCGGCGCTGAAGCCGTCGGTGAACGATGGTGCGAGTGAAGCGACGCAGATCATGGGAGCCGCGCCGGTGGTGCAGTCGAACTCGTTCGACAGCCGGTTTGGAGCGGTGAAGTAGGCGAGCCGTCGTAGCCCGGATGAGCGAAGCGACATCCGGGAATGTCGCGAGAGGCTCCCCGCATGTCGCTTCGCTCATGCGGGCTACGGCAGTTAAGCTGAGAGCGCTGCGCTTCGAAGCGAGCCCCTACGGCGCCAGATACCGCATCAGCTCCGGATTGCGCCTGACCTCCCCCGCCTCCCCCTGCAACGCAACCCTTCCGCGGTCCAGCACGTAGGCGTAGTCGGCGACGCGCAGGGCGAGGTCGAGATGCTGCTCGACGATGATGACCGCGATTGTCTTAGCGAGCTCGATCAGGCGCTCGGTGATCTCCTCGATCACGCCGATCCAGACCCCTTCGGTCGGCTCATCCAGCAGCAACAGCTTTGGATCGCCCAGCATGGCGCGGCCGATCGCGAGCATCTTGCGCTCGCCGCCGGAGAGCGTGCCGGCGGGCTGGTCGAGACGCTGACCGAGTTTCGGGAAGATGGTCAGCACCTGGTCGACCGCGTCGGCCTTCTTGCTCGCGAGCGAGCCGACCGCGAGATTGTCGCGCACCGACAGGCGCGCGAACACCGAATGCTCCTGCGGGACGTAGCCGATGCCGGCGCGCACGCGCTCCTGGGTCGCGCGGCGGCTGATGTCGCGGCCGTCGAAGGCGACCTCACCCTTCCACGCCGGCAATTCGCCGACGATGGTCTTCATCAGCGTGGTCTTGCCGGCGCCGTTGCGGCCGAGCACGGCGACGCCGCCGCGCCAGGGAATGCCGAGGGTGACGTCGAACAGGACCTGGCTGCGGCCGTAGCCGGCGTCGAGATGCTTGATGTCCAAAAATTCAGGCACGGCGCAGATAAATCTCCTGGACGGCTTTATTGGCCTGGATCTCGGACACAGTGCCCGATGCCAGCACCTTGCCCTGGTCGAGCACGGTGAGGCGATCGCAGATGTCGCGGATGAAATCGAGATCGTGCTCGACGATGACGAGCGAGCAATGTTTCTTGATCGGCTGGAGCAATTCGCCGGTGACGCGGCGTTCCTCCAGGCTCATGCCGCCGGTCGGCTCGTCCAGCAACAGCAGCTTCGGCTTGCCCGCCAGCGCCATCGCGATCTCCAGCCATTGCTGCTGGCCGTGCGACAGGGCGGCCGCCGCGTCGAAGGCGCGATCGGCGAGGCGGAACTGCGTCAGCATGGTCATGACCTGGTCGTGCAGCGCACCGCGCGTGCGCGAGAAGACGAGGTCGAACAGCGAGGACTGCGCCTGCAGTGCGAGCAGGATGTTGTCGTAGAGCGTCAGCGACGGCAGCACTGACGTGATCTGGAATTTCAGGCTCATGCCGGCGCGGGCGCGTTCGGTCGGCGTGAATGCGGTGATGTCGGTGTTGACGAAGGAGACCTTGCCCTGCGTCGGCACTTCGGCACCGGCGATGCACTTCATCAGCGTGCTCTTGCCCGAGCCGTTCGGGCCGATCAGGCCGTGAAACTCGTTCTCGCCGACGGTGAGCGCGGCGCCGTCGAGCGCGGTGAGCTTGCCGAAGACCTTCTTGATGCCGGCGGCTTCAAGGAGCATCACGCTTCTCCCTGGCTTTCGCGCCGAAGCTGCCGACCCGCTCGCGTTCGCCGAGCACAAAACTGATCAGGCCGAGCGGACGGAACAGGATCACGAGCAACAGCAGCAAGCCCAGAATGATCGGCCAGATGTCGCGATAATTGTCCGACAGCCAGAAGCTGACGCCCTCGACGATCACAGTGCCGATGACGGCGCCGATCAGCGTGCCGGAACCGCCGAACAGCACATAGAGCACGACCTGGGTCGAGACCACGACGCCGACCATATTGGGCCAGACGAACCCTTCGTGGAAGGCATAGAGGCTGCCGGCTAGGCCTGCGATGGCGCCGCCGATCGCGAAGATGATCGCCTTTAGATGCTGCGCCTTGTAGCCGAAGAAGGCGATGCGCTGCTCGTTCTCGCGCAGGCCCGCGAGCGCCAGCCCGAACTGCGAACGCACCAGGAAGCGGCAGAGCAGGTAGACCACGACAAGGATGCCGAGCACGAGATAGTAGAAGGCCGGCCCTTCCGTGAACTCGTAGCCACCGATCGACATCGGCGCGATCGAGGGAATGCCGTTCTGGCCGCCGAGATAGTACCAGCCGCGCGCGAGGCGATCGGCCGCGTAGGAGCCGGTGAGCGTGCCCAGCGACACGAAGATCACGCTGGAGGGATGCCGCCCGAGCAGCAGGAAGCCGCCGAGCAGCAGCGCGAAGGTCAGGCCGATCAGCGTCCCGGCGGGAAGCACCAGCAGGATGTTGGTGATGTTCAAATCGCGCGCGAGCAGCGCGACACCATAGCCGGCCGAACCGAAGAACAGGGCCTGACCGAAGCTCATGATGCCGGCATAGCCCCAGACCAGATCGAACGACAGCGCGAACAGCGCGAGGATGATCACGCGGGTCGCGAACACCGTAAGATAGTCCTGCAGCACCAGCGGCGCGAGCAGCGCCGCGACGAGCACGACGCCCTCCACGATCGGCAGGACTTTTCGTCCTGCCTTGACTTGCTTCTTGGCCTGTCCCGCTGCCACGCGTTCAACCATCGCATCGTCCGCTTCGTCGCCTGCGATGGCTTCTCTTACCACACTCATCGACTTCGGCATTCCGCCTCAGCATTCCTTGGGATCGACCAGACCCTCGCTGCGCGCGACGATCTCGTAGTTCCCGCCCTTGGCGACCGCGGTGTACATCTTCATCTTGCAGTGCCGCTTGCCCGGCACCATCTCGGCCGGTCCGCCCGGGCCTTCGGCGATCTTGGCGTGATCAAGCGCGGCGGCGACGGACTCGCGGTCGATCTTGCCGGCTTCCTTGACGGCGGCCTCCCACAGCTTGAGGCCGCGATAGGTGCCGGTGGCAGCGCTGCCCGCGGCGAACAGGAAGTTGCCCGGAAAGTCCTTCTCGTAGGCCGCCTGGATCTTCGCGTCGAACGGGTTCTCCTTGGTCAGCACCTTGAAGTAATCGAGACAGCTTGCGAGCCCTTCGATCTCGGCGGCCTGATTGATGTTGAGCGTGTTCTCGTCATAGTAGACGCAAGCCAGACGCCCGCCGTTCTTGAGGAAGCCGGCTTCATAGAGCTGCTTGAAGAACGGACCGACGCCCGGCGGGATGACGGTGTTGAAGACGACGTCGACCTTGTTGGAGACGATGCGGTTGACGGTCGCGGAGAAATCGACCTGGTCGAGCGGGTAATATTCCTCGAACACGACCTCGCCGCCGTTCGCCTCGATCACCTTGCGGGCATAGACGTTGAGCGTGTGCGGCCAGACATAGTTGGCGCTGGGCAGCGCGAACTTCTTGCCGCCGTTCTTGATCAGCCAGGGGATGAACTCGTCGCACTGCTGCGCCGGGGTCGGCCCGGTGCAGAACAGATAGGGTGTGCACTCCTTGCCCTCGTAGAGCTGCGGATAGATGTAGAGCGTCTTGCCGCGTGCCACGATCGGGTCCTTGATCGCGTTGCGCATCGACGAGGTGATGCCGCCAAGCACCATGTCGACCTTGTCGCGCTGGATCAGTTTGCGGACGTTGCCGACGGCGACGGATTCATTGGAGGCGGTGTCCTCGATGAAGAGCTCGAGCGGGCGGCCGAGCAGGCCGCCCGCCGCGTTGATCTCCTTGATCACCATCTTTGCGACGTTGGCGTCGGCATTGCCGGCATAGGCGATCGGGCCGGTCAGGTCGGTGGCGATGCCGACCTTGATCGGGCCTTCCGCCGCATTGGCCCACGGCGCCGGGATCACCCAGCTGCCGACGCCGGTCGCGACCGCACCGGTGGTGAACGCAAGGTTGGACAGGAAGCGGCGACGTGAAAGTTGAGTACGATCGAACATGACTAAACCCCTTTTCCAGCGATGAGGCCCTGTGGCCGAAATTTGATGAAGACAATGGCGAGCACGAAGACGAGGACGTCGGCGACGACGGGCGCCATCACCCATGGCAGCGCGGCGCTGAGCGTGCCGATGACGCCGGCGCCCGCGACCGGTCCGATGAAGGAGCCGACGCCGCCAACCATCACCGCGACGAAGCCCTGGATCAGGAAGCGCAGGCCGAGATCGGCGTAGAGGCTGAACACCGGCACGATCAGCGCACCGGCAAGGCCGGCGAGCGCTGACCCAAAGGCAAACGTGGCGCCGTACATCAAGGGCGTCGAAATGCCTGAGGCACGCGCCAGCGACGGGTTCTCCAGCGTGGCGCGCATGCGCAGGCCAAAGCTCGTGCGCGACAGCAGGAGATAGCAGCCCGCCATCACCAGCAGCGTGATGACGATGATGGTGAAGCGCCAGGCCGAGATATGGATCGTACCGATGTCGATCGAGCCGCCAATCGGCTCGGGCACGGTGAGATAGAAGCCGCCGATCAGCCCGCGCACGGCCTCGCGGATGATCAGCCCGAGCGCGTAGGTGCCGAGCATCGCCACGATCGGCGCGGCGTAGAAGCGGCGGATGATCAGCGCCTCCAGCACGAAGCCGAGCGCCCCGACCACGACCGGCGCCGCGAGCATGCCGGCCCAGATCGGCAGGCCCTTGGCGTAGGCGAGATAGGTGATGTAGGCCCCGAGCAGGACGAACTCGCCTTGCGCGAAGTTGAAGATGCCCATCATGCTGGCGATGATCCCGAGCCCCAGCACGATCAGGACGATGATCGCGCCAAAGCTCAGGATCTCGAACGCCGCGACGAACGCGTTAGCCATGCGCCAGAGCCTTTCCCGTTCCGACGGGATCGGAACAGGGCTCTGGATTCCAGTTCTGACGCGTCCCGTCCGTCTGCATCAATGCCTCGCTCACATCTTCTTCCAGTCGCCGATCTGCTCGAAGGCATGCGCGGCGCGGTAGATGGTGGATTCCTCGAACATGCGGCCGACCAGCATCAGGCCGACCGGCAGGCCGTCGACCATGCCGCAGGGCAGCGACATCGCGGGATGATGGGTGATGTCGAACGGCGCGGTGTTGGAGATCATCTCCAGCGCGCGGGCGACATAGTCCTCGCGGCTGGCGGTGGGCTCCGGCAGCTTGGTTGCCTTCATCGGCGTGGTCGGCAGCAGCAGCAGGTCGTAGTCGCCGAACGCCTTGTCATAGGCCGCGGTCAGGCGTCGCGAGATGTTGAGCGCCTTGCCGTAATAGCGGGGACCGAAAGTGTTGTTGATGTAGGTGCCGAGCATCAGGAACAGCTTTGTCGTCTCGGACAGCGAGTCCGCCTGCCGGCGCCAGCCGCGGTGGAAATCCATCAGCGAGGTCGAGTAGAGATCGGCACGGGACAGGCCGTAGCCGTCGCCGTACATCATGGTCTGGGTCATGCCCTCCGTGCCGATCGGGGTCCAGATCGCGGGACCGACGAGATGCATCGGGATCGAGACGGTCTCGACCGTCGCACCCAAATCCTTGAAGCGCTTGGCGGCCTCGCGGACGCTCTCATTGACAGCGGCCTCCGCGGTCGGCTGCTCAAAACCTTCCTTGAGGATGCCGATCTTCATGCCCTTCACGCCCTGGCCGAGCGCCTTGGTGTACTCCTCGACCTTCGGCGCCTTGATGCGCGGATCGTAGCCGTCGTCGCCGGCGAGCACTTCGAGCAGCAATGCGTTGTCGGCGACGGTCGCGGTCATCGGGCCGGTGTGATCGACGAAGATCTCGATCGGCATGATGCCGGTGTAGGGCACGAGGCCCCAGGTCGGCTTCATGCCGTAGGTGCCGCAGAACGAGGACGGCATACGGATCGAGCCGCCCTGGTCGCCGCCAATCGCCATGTCGACCTCGCCGAGCGCAACGACGACGCCGCTGCCCGAGGACGAACCTCCGGCCGAATAGCCCATCTTGTAGGGATTATGGACGGCACCCGCCGCATTGGTGTGGCTGCCGCCCGACATGCAGAAGGATTCGCAATGCACCTTGCCCTTGATCTCGGCACCGGCGTCCAGCATGCGCGTGACGATGGTGGCGTCGAAATCGGGAACGTAGCCTTCGAGCGTCGTCGAGCCGTTCATCATGGGAACGCCGGCCAGCATGATGTTGTCTTTCAGCGCGACGGTCTTGCCCTTGAGCTTGCCGCTGGCGGCGCCCTTCACGGTCGATTTGCGGTACCAGGCGTTGCGGGGGTTTTCCTCCGCCGACGGCTGATAGCCCGGCGTGCGCGGATATTTGACCACCGGCACTTCATCCGGCATCGCGCCGACGAGATTGTAGGCTTCGATCGAGCCCTGCATCAGGCCACGGAACGAGGCGACGTCGTCGTCGGTGAGCGAAAGGCCGCACTGCTCGGCGACACTGCGAAGCTGGGCTGGCGTGGGAAGGACAACTGTCACGGCGCTCTCCTGAAGTTTCTTTGAACGGTCGCTGCGCGCCGCCGCGACTCGCGCGACGCGCGCGGCGACCCTGTCGAAACATTCAAAACGGAAATATTTTCCTTTTCAAGTATTATTTTGAAATGCGGCCTGTCCGGATTGCCGCGGCAAGCTCAGACCGGCTTGATCAGCTTGAAGTCGAGGCCGTCGGCCTCGGCGAGATACATCTGCATCCGGGCGTGACCGTTGCGAACGACGACCGGGCCGCGCGCGCCGCCGTAAACGATGTTGCGGCCCGCCGCGAGCATCGGCGCCATCGCCAGCGAACCGGCCTTTTTCGCCACGGCTTCGAGGAAACGCAGGCCTTCATAGCTGGACTGGCCGAGTGAGCCGATCGGCGGGGCGTTCGGCCCGAACATCGCGCGATAGCGGATCTGGAAGTCGTCATTGGCCCGCGAGCCGATCCAGGAGAAATAGCCGGACGCGCAGAACATGTTCTCGCTGTTGTCGGCGCCAATGCCGAGCAGCACGGTCTCGTCCATGGCGCCGGCCAGCCGCAACGTCGTGGCGCCGAGGCCGCATTCACCGAAAGCACGGTTGAAGGTGATGCTGTCGGTGCCGATCAGCGAGATCAGCACGACGTCGGGCCTCGCGGCACGGATGCGCGCCAGATGCGGCTCGTGATTGTCCTCGCCGAGGGGAACGAACTCTTCGCCGACGACATGGCCGCCGGTTTCCCTGATGTAGTTCTTCACGGCGCGGTGCGATTGCCAGGGCCAGACATAGTCGCTGCCGATCAGGTACCAGCGCGACGCCTTCTTGACGTCGGCAAGCCAGTGGATCGACGGCCGGCTCTGCCAGCGCGGCGTCTCGCCGATCGCCATCACGCCGGGCGTGCGCTCGCCGCCCTCGTAGACGGGCGTGTAGATGTAGGGAATGCGGTGGCGCGTGGTGACGTCGCGCAAGCCGACGCGGATCGCGCTGGTGTGCAGCCCGACGATGAGATCGAGCTCGTCGAAAGCGATCGCCTGCTCGGCGCGGTTCAGGACCTCGTCGAGCGGTCCGCCGGCGTCGTAGATCGAAAGCTCGATCTCGCGGCCAAGGATGCCGCCCCGCTTGTTGATCTCGGCGACCGCGAGCTGCGCGCTGTTCGTCGCGCAGGGGCCCCAGACCCCCGGCGATCCGGTGCAGCAGATGAATCCGCCGATGCGCAGCTTGTTGGCGCCGCGCCGCCTCAGGAAGGCGTGATCGCCCGGCGACAACGCTCCATCGGCATCAGCCGCCGATGACGACAGATTCCTGAGCAGCATGAACGGCGGCAACGCCGGGCCGCCGTGAGCCGGGAAGTTCACCGTCGTGCGCACGCCTACTCCTGTCTGGCACCAGACTTGAAAGCACATTCTTCGGGCGACCGCGGCATCCGCCCTTTTGTTGGGCAATATCCTATTTTGAAAATATTGAATATTCAACAATTGAAGTGCATATAGATGCAGCATTGATTGCAAGACATTCACTCATTTGGGTCAAGACGAAGTCTTAGCCGTGGCAAAACCGAACTCTCCGATCACCGAACACCTCGCCTACCTGCTCGCGCAAGCAAACCGGGAGATCAACCGGCAGCTCGAACTACGGTTGAGCAAGGAGGGCGTGCCCGTCGAGCAATGGCGCATCCTCAAGGTTCTCTCCGATGGCAGCGGCCATTCGATGGGCGAACTCGCGGACGCCGTGCTGCTCAACCATCCGACGCTGACCAAGATGATCGACCGCATGGTCTCCGACACGCTGGTCTATCGCGTGCAGGACCCGAACGACCGCCGCAAGGTGCTGATGTTCATCTCCGACCGCGGCAAGGTGCTGTGCAAGAAGCTCAACTCGCTCGCGGTGGACCAGGAGGAGCACATCCTGGAGAGCTACGGCGACAAGTCGACGAGCGAATTGAAGCGGCTCTTGGAGAGCCTGATCGACAGCTCGAATTGAGTGGCGGCTTCGCGCGGCCCTCTCAGCACGTCGTCCCGGACAAGCGAAGCGCAGATCCGGGATCCATAACCACAGGCCGTGGTTGTTTCAAAGATTGGTAGTTGCGCTGTCTCGCGCGGTACGACGACTGCGCGTCGTCGATAGATTGCGCGGTACGGGTCCCTGCGTTCGCAGGGACGACGGTGTGGTGGCAGTTGCGCACCACACATTCGCCTGTCATCGCCCGATTTGATCGGGCGATCCAGCATTCCAGAGACAGTTGTGATTGAGCCGAGGGGCCGCGGCGTACCGGGTCGCCCGGTTAAACCGGGCGACGACATTGGAGCGTGAAACACCGACGTTGCGCCTCGACCGCGTAGCTAAGCGCTAGCCGTACCGCCCGTGGCAGTGCTTGTACTTCTTGCCGCTGCCACACGGGCAATCCTCGTTGCGGCCGACCTTGCCCCAGCTTGCCGGGTTCTTGGGATCGCGCAGCGCAGCGTCGGTGGCCTGCGGGGCCAGCGTCACGCTGGCGAGGGCCATTTCGTCCTCGCCGGTGTCCGGGTTGAGCTTATGCGCTTCCATCTGCGGCAGGACAGGAGCTTCCTGCTCCGGCGGGACGATCTCGACGCGCATCAGCTGCGCCGTGACGGCCTCGCGCAAGTGGGCGCTCATCTCCTGGAAGAGATTGAAGGCTTCGGTCTTGTACTCCTGCAAGGGATCGCGCTGGCCGTAGCCGCGCAGGCCGATGACCTGACGCAGATGGTCGAGCATGATCAGGTGCTCGCGCCAGAGATGGTCGAGCGTCTGCAGCAAAATGGTCTTCTCGACGTAACGCATCACGTCGGGACCCCACTGCGCGACCTTGGCGGCCATGTGCTCGTCGGCCTTGGTCTCGATGCGGGTGAGCAGCTCCTCGTCGGCGATGCCCTCTTCCTTCGCCCAGTCGTCGACCGGCAGGTCGAGATCGAGCACGCGCTTCAGCTCGTCCTTCAGGCCGGCGACGTCCCACTGCTCGGCATAGGCATGCTCGGGCACGTGCTTGGCGACGAGGTCGTCGATGAAGGCGTGGCGCATGTCGGAGATCGTCTCGGCGACGCTCTCGTCCTTCATCAAATCGACGCGCTGGTCGAAGATCACCTTGCGCTGGTCGTTCTGGACGTTGTCGAACTTGAGCAGGTTCTTGCGGATGTCGAAGTTGCGCGCCTCGACCTTCTGCTGCGCCTTCTCGAGCGCCTTGTTGATCCAGGGATGGATGATCGCCTCGCCTTCCTTCAGGCCGAGACGCTGCAGCATGCTGTCGAGGCGATCCGAGCCGAAGATGCGCATCAGATCGTCTTCCAGCGACAGGAAGAACTTCGAGCGGCCGGGGTCACCCTGACGGCCGGAGCGGCCGCGCAGCTGGTTGTCGATGCGGCGGGATTCGTGGCGCTCGGAGCCCATGATGTAGAGGCCGCCGGGCTTCTTCACGGTCTTGGCGGGCTTGCTGCCCTTGGCCGGCTCGATCTCGACCTCTTCCTCGGCCTTCAGCACGATGTCGCGGAAGTGCTCGATGTCGGCCTTGATCTGCTCGATCTTCTTCGCCTTCTCGGCCTCGTCCTCGATGCCCGCGGTCTCCTGCTGGATGCGCATCTCGAGCGAGCCGCCGAGCTTGATGTCGGTGCCGCGGCCGGCCATGTTGGTCGCGATCGTGATCGCGCCGGGCACGCCGGCTTCGGCGACGATATAGGCTTCCTGCTCGTGGAAGCGCGCGTTCAGCACCGCGAACAGCTTGGCCGGCTTGCCGGCGCGGGCGGCGGCGTAGAGCTTCTGCATCGAATTTTCGTTGCCGAAATCGATCTGCCGGTAGCCGTGCTTCTTCAGGTATTCGGCGATCACTTCCGACTTCTCGATCGATGCGGTACCGACCAGCACCGGCTGCAGGCGCGCATTGGCGCGCTCGATCTCGGCCAGGATCGCGGCGTATTTCTCGTTCTGGGTACGATAGACCTCGTCGTCCTCGTCGAGGCGGGCGACCGACAGGTTGGTCGGGATTTCCACGACCTCGAGCTTGTAGATGTCGAACAATTCGTCGGCTTCGGTCAGCGCCGTACCGGTCATGCCGGCGAGCTTTTCGTACATCCGGAAATAGTTCTGGAAGGTGATCGAGGCCAGAGTCTGGTTTTCCGGCTGGACCTGGACATGCTCCTTGGCTTCCAGCGCCTGGTGCAGGCCTTCCGAATAGCGCCGGCCGGCCATCATGCGTCCGGTGAACTCGTCGATGATGACGACCTCGTCGTCGCGGACGATGTAGTCCTTGTCGCGCGTGAACAGCGTGTGGGCGCGCAGCGCCTGGTTGATGTGGTGCACGACGGAGACGTTCTCGACGTCGTAGAGCGACTCGCCCTTGAGCTGGCCGGCGTCGCGCAGCAACGTCTCGATCTTCTCCATGCCGCCTTCGGTCAGCGTCACCGTACGCTGCTTCTCGTCGACCTCGTAATCGGTCTTGTCGAGCTTGGGCAGGAAGCCGTCGATGGTGTTGTAGAATTCCGAACGGTCGTCGAGCGGGCCGGAGATGATCAGCGGCGTGCGCGCTTCGTCGATCAGGATGGAATCGACCTCGTCGACGATGGCGTAGAAGTGCGGCCGCTGGACCATGTCCTCGAGCCGGTACTTCATGTTGTCGCGCAGATAGTCGAAGCCGTATTCGTTGTTAGTGCCGTAGGTGATGTCGCAGGCATAGGCGGCCTTGCGCTCGGCATCGTCCAGGCCATGGACGATCACGCCCGTGGTCATGCCGAGGAAGCCGTAGATCTGGCCCATCCAGCCGGAGTCGCGGCGGGCGAGGTAGTCGTTGACGGTGACGACGTGGACGCCCTTGCCGGCGAGCGCGTTCAGGTACACCGCGAGCGTTGCGACCAGCGTCTTGCCTTCGCCGGTCTTCATCTCGGCGATGTCGCCCTCGTGCAGCACGATGCCGCCGATCAGCTGGACGTCGAAGTGGCGCTGGCCGAGCGTCCGCTTGGCGGCCTCGCGCACGGTGGCGAAGGCGGGCACCAGCAGGTCGTCGAGCGTCTTGCCTTCGGCGAGCTGTTTCTTGAACTCGGCGGTGCGGGCCTTCAGCGCCTCGTCGGAGAGTTTCGAGACCTCCGGCTCCAGCGCGTTGATCGCGTTGACGCGGGACTGATATCCCTTCACCCGCCGGTCGTTGGCGGAGCCGAAAAACTTGCGGGCGAGCGCGCCGATCATGCCTAGTTCCTGTGTTCGCGATTTAACCGCGGTGCAGCCAAGAAGTTGTCACCCGCCTGCCTATCAACTCACCGTGACGCCTGATGGCGCCAGAGCCCGGACTGCGGGGGTCATCCGCCATATGGGTGGGAATTGGGCAAGTCTGGGTTCAACGGCCAAAAACGCAGCAAAATAAACGCCATCGCCATGGTCGCGACCGGGCAGAGATATGGCCCGGTCAGGGCCTTGTCAACGGCGGGCGCATTGCGGCTAATTCATCATTTTGACAGACTTTTCGCGTTGCCAAGCCCCCCTGAATTGGGCGAGTGTCCGCCCCGCTCGAGCAGCCCCCTGCTTCAACAAAAGGATTTTCCATGACCACCTCGTTCCCGGTAATCACCGGCCAGCGTTTCCGCTATGCGTCCGCCCTGGCTGGCAGCCTCGCTCTGGCGCTGACCCTGGCGTTTGCGGGCCCGCTCCGGGCCGCTGACGATCCGGTGCTGGCGAAGGTCAATGGCGCGGAAATCAGGAAGAGCGACGTCGCCATGGCCGAGGAGGAACTCGGACCGAGCCTCGCCCAGATGGACCCGGCGACCAAGGACGAGAACGTCCTGTCGTTCCTGATCGACATGAAGATCGTCGGCAAGGCCGCCGAGGACAAGAAGGTCGCCGACAGCGAGGAGTTCAAGAAGCGCCTGGCGTTCGCCCGCAACCGCCTGCTGATGGACAGCCTGCTCGCGGGCGAGGGCAAGGCCGCCACCACCCCCGACGCCATGAAGAAGGTCTATGAGGAGGCCTCCAAGCAGATCACCGGCGAGCAGGAGGTCCGCGCCCGCCACATCCTGGTCGAGACCGAGGATGAGGCCAAGGCGGTGAAGGCCGAGCTCGACAAGGGCGCCGATTTCGCCGAGCTCGCCAAGAAGAAGTCCAAGGATCCGGGCTCGGCCGATGGCGGCGACCTCGGCTTCTTCACCAAGGAACAGATGGTGCCGGAATTCTCGGCGGTCGCCTTCGCGCTGGAGCCGGGCAAGATCTCCGACCCCGTGAAGTCGCAGTTCGGCTGGCACATCATCAAGGTCGAGGAAAAGCGCAACCGCAAGGCGCCGGACTTCGAGCAGGTCAAGGCGCAGATCGAGCAGTACGTCACCCGCAAGGCCCAGGCCGACTACGTCGCCAAGCTGCGCGCGGAGGCCAAGGTCGAGCGGCTGGACCAGCCGGCGGCGGATGCCAAGCCGGCCGACGCGGCCAAGACCGACGCCAAGCCGGCCGACAGCAAGATGGCGCCCCCTGCGAAGAAGTAAGAATTCGCTGTCACTTCACGGACGCCAATAGTATCTAACGTCGCAATGGCCGGGCAAATGCCCGGCCATCTGCATATCCAGACCTCACCAAGGCGCCCCGCGATGTCCTCCTCCGTCTCCCCGCTCGCCCCCAAAACCGTTCCCGACATGCCCGTGATCGCGGGCGTCCGTCTCGCGACGGCCGAAGCCGGCATCCGCTACAAGAACCGCACCGACGTGCTGCTGGCGGTGATGGATAAGGGCACCGCGGTCGCGGGCGTCTTCACCAAGTCGAAATGCCCGTCCGCGCCGGTGGAATGGTGCCGCGCCAAGTTGAAGGGCGGCAAGGCGCGCGCACTGGTGGTGAATTCCGGCAACGCCAATGCCTTCACCGGCAAGACCGGGCGTGCCTCCACCGCGCTGACCGCGAAGATCGCGGCCAAGGCGGTCGGCTGCAGCGAGGGCGAAATCTTCCTGGCCTCCACCGGCGTGATCGGCGAGCCGCTGGACGCGACCAAGTTCGACGGTGTGCTCGGACGTCTCGCGGAAACTGCCGAGGCCGGCGACTATCTGGCGGCCGCCAAGGCGATCATGACCACCGACACCTTCCCGAAGGTCGCGACCGCGACCGTGAAGCTCGGCAAGGCCAAGGTCACCATCAACGGCATGGCCAAGGGCGCCGGCATGATCGCCCCCGATATGGCGACTATGCTGTCCTTCATCTTCACCGACGCCCCGATCGCACCGGCCGCGCTGCAGGCGTTGCTCAAGGCCGGCGTCGAGGACACCTTTAACGCGGTGACGATCGACGGCGACACCTCGACCTCGGACACGCTGCTGGCCTTCGCCACCGGCGCTGCCGCCGAGCATGGCGCGCCAAAGATCAGCCGCGCCAGCGACCCGCGCCTCAAGGCCTTCGTCAAGGCGTTCAACCAGGTGCTCGCCAATCTGTCCGAGCAGGTCGCCCGCGACGGCGAGGGCGCGCGCAAGCTGGTCGAGATCACGGTCGAGGGCGCCAAGACCAAGGCCTCGGCACGCAAGATCGCGATGTCGATCGCCAACTCGCCGCTGGTGAAGACCGCGATCGCCGGCGAGGACGCCAATTGGGGCCGCGTGGTGATGGCGGTCGGCAAGGCCGGCGAGCCGGCCGATCGCGACAAGCTCTCGATCTCCTTCAACGGCATCCGCGTCGCCAAGAGCGGCGCACGCGATCCGTCCTATGACGAAGCGCAGGTGTCGGAGGCGATGAAGGCCCCGGAAATCGCGATCAAGGTCTCGCTCGGCCTCGGCAAGGGCCGCGACCGCGTGCTGACCTGCGACCTCACCAAGGAGTATGTCGCGATCAACGGGGATTACCGGTCGTAAACCTCATGACCGATCTCAAGCTAACATTGGTGGTGGCCTGCGCGCTTGTCGACGCCGACAAGCGCGTGCTGATCGCGCAGCGCCCCGCGGGCAAGACGCTTGCGGGCCTCTGGGAATTTCCCGGCGGCAAGCTCGAGCCCGGCGAGCGGCCGGAGCAGAGCCTGATCCGCGAACTGCACGAGGAGCTCGGCATCACCGTGGCCGAGCCGTGCCTGGCGCCGCTGACGTTTGCGAGCTACGGCTACGAGACCTTTCACCTGCTGATGCCGCTCTACATCTGCCGGCGCTGGGAGGGACAGGTAGAAGCGCGCGAAGGCCAGACCCTCGCCTGGGTCCGCGCCAACAAGCTGCGCGACTATCCGATGCCGCCCGCGGACATTCCGCTGATCCCGCATTTGATTGATTTGCTGATGTGACGATGCTCTTGCATCGTCATTCCGGGGCGCGCGAGAGCGCGAACTATGGAGCGCAATTGCGCTCCTGAGAATCTCGCGCCACAATTTCTGGATTCCGGGTTCGGTCCTGTGGACCGCCCGGAATGACGGCACCAGTGGCTACGTCTCTCCCGCCTTCTTCACCGCCTCCGCAAGGCTTGCTTTCGCCGACCCCGGCTTGAGCGGCTGCTGCTGGCTCGCATGCGGCGCCCAGCCGGAGAGCCAGACGATGTCGAACGTCGCACGGATGCGGCCGTCGGCATCGGCAAAGCGCTCGGCGTAGATTTCCGCCATGCGCAGCAGCGTTGCGCGACGGCTCGGCGCGCGGCGCCGCTCGATCAGCACATTGGCCGCGCCCATGCGGCGAAGATCCTGCATCAGCGCGAACGCATTGGCGTAGCGCACCACGACGCGGTCAACGTCGGTGACCGGCAGCGCGAAGCCGGCCCGCTGCAACAGCGCGCCGATGTCGCGCAAATCCGCGAACGGCGCCACGCGCGGCGACACGCCGCCCTCGCATTCGGCCTCGGCGGCCGCAAACGCCTGGCGCAGCTCGGTCAGGCTGTCGCCACCGATCATTGCGGCGAGCAGCAGGCCATCCGGCTTCAACGCGCGGCGGATTTGCGCGAGCACGCCCGGCAGGTCGTTGACGAATTGCAGCGCCAGTGCCGAGACGACGAGGTCGAGGCTTTCCGGTGCGAAGGGTAGCGTCTCGACGCCCGCCGCATCGAGCGCGATCCGTTGGATGGAGGGAAGCCGGGTACGCAGTCCGGCGAGCCCTTCACCGGGCGTCCAGAGATCGGCCGGCGCGTGAAACTCGCGCATCACGGCACCTAGCCGGTCGGACATGTCCTCGGCGACGCGATCGAGCAGGAATGTCACCTCGCCCTGCGTCCGCGCGCGCCGCTGCCGCACATGCAGAAGCGCGCGATCGAACAGAGCAGGCGGGGTTTGCGGGGGCTGGGCCATGCCGCTGGTTACGCTGATCCCAATGGTTCTGGCAATCTCCTCTCGCGTGCCCCGGACGCGCTGCGCCGCGTCCGGGGCACGAGGGCGCGGCTTGAGCGGATTGTCACGGAACGCTAGCCTGCCCTCATGGAAGCAGACGCCGCCCCCACCCGCTCCACCGCCGCGCCGCTGCGGGCCGCATGGACGGCCGGCCGCACCGTGCTGTCGCGCGCGGCAAGGCTCGCGCTCGACATTGCGCTGCCGACGCTGTGCGTGTCGTGCCGCGAGCCGGTGGATGGCGAGGGCGTTTGCGCGGCCTGCTGGACGCGGTTGTCGTTCATCGAACGGCCCTATTGCCCGCGGCTTGGCATCCCCTTCGTATACGACCCCGGCCCCGACATGCTGTCGATGGAGGCGATCGCGAGCCCCCCGGCTTACCAGCGGGCGCGCGCGGCGGTGCGCTATGACGACGTCGCGCGCACGCTGGTCCATGCGCTGAAATACCAGGACCGCACGGATCTGGCGCCGGCCATGGGCCGCTGGATGGCGCGCGCGGGCGGCGAACTGCTCGCCGGGGCCGATATGCTGGTGCCCGTGCCCCTGCATTGGCGCAGGGCCTGGCGCCGCCGCTACAACCAGTCGGGAGCGCTGGCGCGCATCATCGCACGGCAGAGCGGGGTGACGGTGAAGGCTGAGGTGCTGCGCCGGGTACGCGCCACCGAGCAGCAGATCGGCCTGTCGCGGGCCCAGCGGGCCACCAATGTGCAGGGGGCGTTCCAGGTATCCCCCGACCGTCAGGTCGAAATCCAGGGCCGCCGGATCATCCTGATCGACGACGTCCTGACCTCGGGCGCGACGCTGGACGCCTGCGCGCGGGCCCTGCTCCGTGCCAAGGCGGCCCAGGTCGACGTGCTGGTCTTCGCCCGGGTTGTCGAGAGCGGCCCCCGTCCCATATAGTTCAATGAATTCATGACATGAGAGCGCCAGACGACATGACCGCTGCTGTCGAGATCTACACCAGGCCGGGCTGCGGCTATTGTTCCGCCGCCCGGTCGCTGCTGACCCGCAAGAAGGCGACCTTCACGGAGTTCGACATCACCAAGGATCCGTCCTGGCGCCAGGAGATGTACGACCGCGCCGGCGAGGGCTCGACCTTCCCGCAGATCTGGATCGGCGGAACTCACATTGGCGGCTGCGACGACCTCTACGCGCTCGACCGCGAGGGCAAGCTCGACGGCATGCTCGACAACGTAAAGGCGGTGTCATGAGCGAGAACCGCACTTTCACCGCCGCCATGGTGCAGATGCGCACCGGCCTGATGCCCGAGCCGAGCCTCGCGCAGGCCACCAGGTTGATCCGGCAGGCCGCGGCCAACGGCGCCGACTACGTGCAGACGCCCGAAGTCAGCAACATGATGCAGCTCAACCGCAAGGCGCTGTTCGAGCACCTCCAGCGCGAAGAGGACGACACCTCGCTGAAGGCATACCGGGCGCTCGCGGCAGAACTCGGGATTCACATCCATGTCGGCTCGCTGGCGCTACGCTTCTCGGAGGAGAAGGCGGTCAACCGTTCTTTCCTGATCGGGCCCGAGGGCAATGTGCTCGCGAGCTACGACAAGATCCACATGTTCGACATCGAGCTGCCGGACGGCGAGAGCTATCGCGAATCCGCCAATTACCAGCCGGGCGAGACCGCGGTGATCTCCGACCTGCCCTGGGGCCGCGTCGGGCTGACGATCTGCTACGACGTGCGCTTCCCGGCGCTCTACCGTGCGCTGGCCGAAAGCGGCGCATCCTTCATCACGGTGCCGTCGGCCTTCACCCGCAAGACCGGTGAGGCACATTGGCACATCCTTCTGCGTTCGCGCGCGATCGAGACCGGCTGCTTCATCTTCGCCGCCGCGCAGGCCGGCCTGCACGAGAACAAGCGCGAGACGTTTGGCCACTCGCTGATCATCGACCCCTGGGGCGAGATCCTCGCCGAAGGCGATGTCGAGCCCGGCATCATCATGGCCAAAATCGATCCGGCCAAGGTCGAGACCGCCCGCCGCGCGATCCCATCGCTCCAGCACGGCCGCCGCTTCGGCGTCGCCGATCCCAAGGCCGGGCCGGACCATCTGCATCTCGTGCGGGGATCGGCATGATCCGCTACGCGCTCCACTGCGACCGCAACCACGCATTCGAAAGCTGGTTCCAGAGCTCGTCGGCTTACGATTCGCAGGTGAAGCGCAAGCTGGTGACCTGTCCGATCTGCGGCTCGGCCAAGGTCGACAAGGCGATCATGGCGCCGCGCATCGTCGGCAAGAAGGGCCGCGGGCGTGCGACGCCACCGCCGGAGCCGGCCACGACGACGCCCGAGGCGGCTGCGTCAGGACCGACCTCGCTGATGATGGCGCAAGAGAAGGAGCTGCGCGCCAAGCTCAAGGAGCTACGCGATCACATCGTCAAAAATGCCGACAATGTCGGCGAGCGTTTTGCGAACGAAGCCCGCGCGATGCATTACGGCGACAAGGAGCACCGCCCGATCTACGGCGAGGCCTCGCCCGACGAGGCCAAGTCCCTGATCGACGAAGGCATCGAGGTGTCGCCACTGCCGACGCTGCCGGAAGACAGGAACTGACGCGCGCTGCGCGTCAGACTCCCACGAGCAACGCGACTCCAACAACGATCAGCACGATCCCGAAAATCTCACGCGGCGCGATCGGCTGCTTGAACGAGTAATACGCCACGGCCTGTGCGAACAGCACCTCGATCAGAGCGAGCGTGCGGACATTGGCGGCCGCCGTCAGCGCGAACGCCAGGAACCAGAATTGCGAGGCGAAAGCGCCCATGAAGCCGGCGAGCAGCGACGGCTTCCACAGCCCCAGGATCGACTGAAGCACTTTTGGCGCCTGCCAGAGCAGATAGATGGTCAGGATCAGCGTCTGCACGAACAGGCCGAGCACCAGCGTGAACGATGCCGCCGTCACGAAGAAGACATCAGGGACGTTGATGATGGCACCGCGGAAGCCGACCGCTGAGAGCGCGAACGCTGCGGCCGCGACGAGACCGGTGATGGTCGGCTTCAGCTCCGCAAAACTCTTCTCGCCGCCGGGCCGCAGCGCGGTGATGACGACGCCGATTGTCGCGATCACGATCGCCAGCACCTTCAGCCAGGTCAGGTGATCGCCGAGGAAGATGAAGCCGAAGATCGCGGTCTGGATCGCCTCGGTCTTGAGGTACGCCGTCGTCACCACGAAGGAGCGATCGTTCATCGCGAGCAGCATCAGCCCGGTCGCGACGATCTGGCTGAGCGCCCCGAGCAGCAGCCACGGCCAGAACACGCCCGGCGGCATGCCGAGATGATCGCCGGTCGCGACCAGCACCACCCCAAGGAACAGCAGCGAGAACGGAAAACCGAACAGGAAGCGGATATTGGTCGCGCCCCAGGTCCCCAGCGGCTTCGTCAGCGACCGCTGCATCGCATTGCGCGCGACCTGGCCCAGCGCGGCAATGACTGTGAAGGGAATCCAGAGGCTGGCGATGGTGAGCATGGGGGGTAGCTAAAGCGGGGAAAGGATTGCGGCCAACCTGCAAGCTGAGGCCCGCGCGGTCAACCGCATCGATGTCATGGGAGCGATGCTCTCGCCACAAACTCCTCTGTCGTCCCTGCGAACGCAGGGACCAATACCGCGGAATCTATCGATGACGGACGGTATTAGATGCGCGGGCTAGCAGCTTTCACATAGCTGCTCCCTGTGGTTATGGGTCCCTGCTTTCGCAGGGATAACGCCGTCTGTGGAGGAACGGCTGGTGCCAGATCCACAGTCTCACACCATCCCTTCCGCCACGACCATGTAGTTCACGTCCATATCCGACGAGAGGGTCCATTTGTCGGCGAATGGGCTGTAGACGACGCCGGTCTGCTCGGTGATGACGAGGCGGTTGTCGAGCAGGTACTTCGTCAGCTCGTCGGGGGTGACGAACTTGTTCCATTCGTGGGTGCCGCGCGGCAGCCAGCGCAGGACGTATTCGGCGCCGACGATGGCGAGTGCAAAGCTCTTCCAGTTCCGGTTCAGCGTCGAGACCACCATCAGGCCGTTCGGCTTGAGCATCGATGCGCAGCGCTTCAGGAAGACGCCGACGTCGACGACGTGCTCGACCACCTCCATCGCCAGCACGATGTCGAAGCGCTCGCGCGGGTCGATCTCCTCGACCGTGGTGCAGCGATAGTCGATCGCGAGATGGCTCTTGCCGGCATGCAGCTTCGCCGCGGCGATGTTGCTCTGGGACGGATCGACGCCGATGACCTGCGCACCGAGGCGCGACAGCGGCTCGCACAACAGGCCGGCGCCGCAGCCGATGTCGAGCACCCGCAGGCCGCCGAGGCAGTTGAGGCTGCGCACGTTGCGCTCGAACTTGCGGCAGGCGGCGTCGCGGATGTAGCCGAGCCGCAGCGGATTGATCCGGTGCAGCGGCGCCATCTTGCCGTTGGGGTCCCACCATTCGGCCGAGAGCTTTGAGAATTTCGCGATCTCGGCGGCGTCGACGGTCGACCCCGGCTGGGTGGTGGCGGAAGTATTTTGCTGCATGCTCATGGTTAGGCGCGGTCCTACCGCGTGGTGATCGAACTACGGAAGGCGAGCGGCGAGGCGATGGTCCGGATGGTTTCGCGACCTTCGCCGACGCCGTTGATGGTCACGTCGCCGTAGTTGAGAATACGTCCAAGAATCGACTGGTTGACGTCGACACTCTCGACCTTGTCGAGCGCCATTTCAAAGGTGCGGCGCTTGATGAAGCCGGTCTTGTGCACAACTCTGAGGTTGGTGACGTCGGTCTCGGTGGTGAAGCGGTGGAACCAGCCCTTCAGGGTCCAGAACAGGGCCGCCAAGGCCACCACGCCCGCCGCGATACGACACAGAATCGCGAGCCCCTCGACCGAGGTCTGCCCTGACAGGAGCAGCAGGCCCAGGGCCACGATCCAGGCCAGGATGGCCGGGAAATAGAAGATCCAGTGCGCATTGGTCGAATACAGCACCCGTTCGCCGGGTTGCAGGATTTCGTCAATATAGCGCGCCATAACCTCGATTAACCCATTGCCCGGAATGGCCCCGCAGGAACCCGCTTGCCCCCGGCCCCGCCCCTCTGTATACGCGCGGTCGGGTGTCCCCAGCATCGCCTCGCGCGGGTCACCATACTTATCCTTATGAGGGAATGCACGCGTCGTCATGAGCCGCCTCGTGATGAAATTCGGCGGCACGTCCGTCGCCAACATCGAACGTATCCGCAACGTCGCACGCCATGTGAAGCGTGAGGTCGACGCCGGCCATGAGGTGGCCGTGGTCGTCTCGGCGATGTCCGGCAAGACCAACGAGCTGGTGGCCTGGTGCACCGAGGCCTCGCCGATGCACGACGCGCGCGAATACGACGCCGTCGTCGCTTCCGGCGAACAGGTGACATCCGGCCTGCTTGCCATCGTGCTTCAGGGCATGGGCATCCAGGCCCGCTCCTGGCAGGGTTGGCAGATCCCGATCAAAACCAGCGACGCCCATGCCTCGGCCCGAATCGAGGACATCGACGGCAGCGAGATCATCAAGCGCTTCCAGGAGCGCAAGGAGGTCGCGGTTGTCGCCGGCTTCCAGGGCATCAACCCCGAGACGAATCGCATCACCACGCTCGGCCGCGGCGGCTCCGACACCTCGGCCGTGGCGATCGCCGCGGCCGTCAAGGCGGATCGCTGCGACATCTACACCGACGTCGACGGCGTCTACACCACCGACCCGCGAATCGTGCCGAAGGCCCGCCGCCTCGACAAGATCGCGTTCGAAGACATGCTGGAACTGGCCTCCCAGGGCGCAAAAGTGCTCCAGGTCCGCTCGGTGGAACTCGGCATGGTCCACAACATGCCGATCTTCGTCCGCTCGAGCTTCGACAAGCCCGAGGATATCGACCCGCATGCCAACCAGCCGCCCGGCACGCTGATCTGCAGCGAGGAGGAGATCATGGAAAGCCACGTCGTCACCGGTATCGCCTTTTCGAAGGACGAGGCCCAGATCTCGGTGCGCCAGATCGAGGACAAGCCCGGTGTGGCAGCGTCGATCTTCGGCCCGCTGGCGGACGCCAACATCAACGTCGACATGATCGTTCAGAACGTCTCCGAGGACGGCAAGACCACCGACCTCACCTTCACGGTACCGGCGGCCGACTACACCCGCGCCAGGGACACGATCACGGCCGCCAAGGGCAAGATCGGCTATGCCCGGCTCGATACCGCCACCGACGTCGCCAAGATCTCGGTGATCGGCAGCGGCATGCGCAGCCATGCCGGCGTCGCCGCCCAGGCGTTCTCGGCCCTCGCCGGACGGAATATCAACATCCGGGCCATCACAACCTCCGAGATCAAATTCTCGGTTTTGATCGACACGGCTTACACAGAGCTTGCGGTGCGCACCCTGCACACGCTCTACGGTCTCGATCAGGCCTAGGCTAATTTTCTCTTAGCGGTCGCAGCAAACGCGAAGGTGTACACACCTTCGCGTTTGGCAGGCGTTTTGCTTGGCAAAACAAGCCTCAATTCGCTATACGGCGAACAGGGTGGGCTGCCGCAGACTGTGTCCCAGTTCAGGCCGCTGATTCGGTGCAAGCGAAGGTTTGCGCCTGCGCCGGACAAACAAACTGGTTGTTTTTCTGGAATTTTGGGCCAGCCGCCGGCCGATACCGCCGGGCCCGGCAGACGGAGGAGATTGACGGTTCATGCGGAGCGCGTCGGGAGGTCCCCGCGTCTTGTTGAGACGGCTCCGCGAAACCATGGCGGAGCAGGTCTCGGCCCAGGAGCGGCTGGACAAGATCGTGGTGCTGATCGCCGCCAACATGGTGGCGGAGGTGTGCTCGGTCTATGTGCTGCGCATCGACAACACGCTCGAACTCTACGCCACCGAAGGCCTCAACCGCGAGGCGGTGCACCATACCGTGCTGAGCGCCCATGAGGGCCTGGTCGGCCTCGTCGCCAGCGAGGCGACCCCGCTCAACCTGAGCGACGCGCAAAACCACCCGGCCTTCTCGTTCCGCCCGGAGACCGGCGAAGAAATCTACCACTCCTTCCTCGGCGTGCCGATCCTGCGCGCCGGCAACACGCTCGGCGTGCTGGTGGTGCAGAACCGCGCCAAGCGCAACTATGTCGAGGAGGAGCTCGAGGCGCTCCAGACCACCGCGATGGTGCTGGCGGAACTGATCGCCTCCGGCGAATTGTCGGCGCTCGCCCAGCCGGGCCAGGAGCCGGCCGCCCGCCATTCGGCACAGAAGGTCGGCGCGATCCTCTCGGAAGGCATTGCGCTCGGCCATGTCGTGCTGCACGAGCCGCGCGTCGTCATCAAGGACTACATCGCCGAGGATCTGCCGAAGGAGATCAAGCGGCTCGACACCGCGCTGACCAAGCTGCGCGCCGATCTCGACCGCATGCTGGAGCGCGGCGACGTCGCCGAGGGGGGCGAGCACCGCGAGGTGCTGGAAGCCTATCGCATGTTCGCCAACGACCAGGGCTGGTCGCACAAGCTGCACGAGGCGGTCGCCACCGGCCTCACGGCGGAGGCAGCCGTCGAGCGCGTGCAATCCGACACCCGCGCGCGCATGCTGCGCTCGACCGATCCCTATCTGCGCGACCGGCTGCACGATCTCGAGGACCTCGGTTATCGCCTGATGCGGCAGCTGGTCGGGCAGGACCACGCGCCGTCACGTGAACAATTGCCCGACAACGCCATCGTCATCGCGCGCGCGATGGGCCCAGCGGCGCTGCTCGACTACGACCGCAAGCGCCTGCGCGGCATCGTGCTGGAGGAAGGCACCGCCAATTCCCACGTCTCGATCGTGGCCCGCGCGCTCGGCATTCCCGCCGTCGGCGAAGTCCCGAACGCGCCCGGCATCGCCGATCCCGGCGACGCCATCATCGTCGACGGCACGTCGGGCTCGATCTATGTCCGCCCGTCGCAGGAGGTCGAGGCCGCCTTCGCCGAGCGCGTGCGCTTCCGTGCCCGCCGCCAGGCGCAGTATCTGGCGCTGCGCGATCTTCCGTGCGTCACCAAGGACGGCCAGAAGGTCGAGCTCATGATCAACGCAGGGCTCGCCATCGACCTGCCGCATATCGAGGACACCGGCAGCGCCGGCATCGGCCTGTTCCGCACCGAGCTGCAATTCATGGTCGGCCAGAGCCTGCCGCGCACCAGCGACCAGCTCGCGCTCTATCGCACGGTGCTGGATGCCGCAGGCACCAAGCCCGTGACCTTCCGCACCCTCGACATCGGCGGCGACAAGGCACTGCCCTATATGGAAGCGGTGATCGAGGAGAATCCCGCACTCGGCTGGCGCGCGATCCGGCTCGGGCTCGATCGTCCCGGCCTCTTGCGTGGCCAGATCCGCGCGCTGCTGCGCGCCGGCGGCGGCCGGGCGCTGCGCATCATGTTCCCGATGATCTCGGAGGTCGCCGAATTCGACTCGGCGAAGGCGCTGGTCGAGCGCGAGCTGACCTATCTGCGCCAGCACGGCCATACCCTGCCGGAGCGCATCGACATCGGCACCATGGTCGAGGTGCCCGCCCTGCTCTACCAGCTCGACGAGCTCCTGAAGAAGGTCGACTTCATCTCGGTCGGCTCCAACGATCTGTTCCAGTTCCTGTTCGCAGTCGACCGCGGCAATGCCAAGGTTTCCGAGCGCTTCGACACCATGTCGGCGCCGATCCTGCGCGTGCTGCGCGAGATCGCGCGGAAGTCGAACGAGGCAAAGAAGTCGCTGTCGCTGTGCGGCGAGATGGCCTCCAAGCCGATCGGCGCACTGGCGCTGATCGCGATGGGCTATCGCTCGCTGTCGCTCTCGGCGACCGCGCTCGGCCCGGTCAAGGCGATGGTGATCGATCTCGACGTGAAGAAGGCCGAAGCGATGCTCGGCCCGCTGCTGGACGCGCCCTCGGGCAGCGTCTCGATCCGGCAGAAGCTGACGGAGTTTGCCGAGGCCGAGGGCCTGGCGTTGTAGCGGGCCAAGCGCCGCTACCCGCCGCCTCGCCCTTTTCCGCACCCGAGACTGAACCGATGTCGTCACTCCCCGAAGCCAAACTGGACGTCCTGCTCGCGCATCACGCCTCGCTCGAGGCCGAATCGCTGGGCCAGCTCGCCTCCGAGCGCTATGTGCAGATCACGCGCGAGCTCGCCGAGATCACGCCGCTGATCGAGGCGGTGAAGGCTTATCGCGCTGCCGTCAAAGAGCTTGCCGACACCGAGGCGCTGATCGCCGATCCTGCGACGGATGCCGAGATGCGCGGCATGGCGGAAGCCGAGCGCGACGAGCTGGCGCCGAAGATCGAGGAGCTGGTCCAGAAGATCCGCGTCGCGCTGCTGCCCAAGGACGCCATGGACGACCGCAACGTGGTGCTGGAAATCCGCGCCGGCACCGGCGGCGACGAGGCCTCGCTGTTCGCCGGCGATCTGTTCCGGATGTACGAGCGCTTCGCTGCCTTGCAGGGCTGGAAGGTCGAAGTGATCTCGGCGAGCGAAGGCACGGTCGGCGGCTACAAGGAAATCATCGCGGAGGTCCAGGGCCGCGGCGCGTTCTCGAAACTGAAATTCGAATCCGGCGTGCACCGCGTGCAGCGCGTGCCCGACACCGAGACGCAAGGACGTATCCACACCTCCGCCGCGACGGTCGCCGTGCTGCCGGAGGTCGAGGATGTCGACGTCGACATCAAGAACGACGATCTGCGCATCGAGACCATGCGTGCGCAAGGCGCCGGCGGCCAGCACGTCAACAAGACGGAATCGGCGATCCGCATCACCCACATTCCGACCGGCATCGTGGTGATGATGCAGGACAGCCGCTCGCAGCACAAGAACCGCGCCTCCGCCATGAACATTCTGCGCTCGCGCATCTATGATGCCGAGCGCCAGCGCGCCGATGCCGCCCGCTCGGCCGAGCGCAAGGAGAAGGTCGGCTCCGGCGACCGCAGCGAACGCATCCGGACCTATAATTTCCCGCAAGGCCGCGTCACCGATCATCGCATCAACCTGACGCTCTACAAGCTGCCCCAGGTGATCGCCGGCGAAGCGCTCGGCGAATTGACCGACGCGCTGACCACCGAGCACCAGGCCGCGCAGCTCGCCGCACAAGGTGCGGCGGCGTAGCCGGCGTTCAGGCCTCGCTGGCGACTCGGAACGACTTCAACAGCCGGCTCAATGCCGGGCTCGCGGCGCGGCGGAGCTCTTCGAGATTCTTCCGGGAAAGGGCCTGGAGCTTCTGCTCCCCCTTCTTCGTCAGCTTGAGCAGGACGCGTCTCGCGTCTTCGGGGTCGGCAACCCGGCTGACCAGCTCGAGCTTGGCGAGGCGGTTGATGAGTTCGACAGCGGAGTGATGGCGGATCAGCAGGAATCGCGCGACGTCACCGACGGTCGCGGGTCCCGGACGGACAAAGCCCTTGATACCAAGCAGCGCCTGGTGCTGCGTCGGCGTCAAACCCTGCTGGGCCGCCGCCGCCTCGCTGAACGCCAGAAAGCTGCGGATCTGGTAGCGGAACTGTGCCAGCGCGGCGTAATCGGAATCACGCATCGCGCCGCCGGTGCGCTTGGCCGGCGTCGTCACCTTGGAGCGCTGCACCTTCTTCGCCTGAACCATGACCACCTCGACCATGCCGCCCGTCATCACCGGAGGCATAGCCGAAAGTAGCAAGCGACCCCAGCCGGACCAACCGGCCGGCGCCGCGGATGCACAGCTATCCGCCCCCTATTCGAAGCTGGAGAGCAGGATTTTCACCAGGATGACCTGAAACGCGATCGGGATGCGGACGCTCTTCCGCCGGATCGAGCGCTGCAGTGCGCCGGCAATCTCTGCACTGGTCAGGCTGCCTGCCGACGCATTGGCAATCAGCTCCGCCCACATCTGCGACAGCGAGCCGCCCGGCGGAAGCAGCGGCCTGATGGTCACGCCGCAGCCCTGCGCCCAGTCGACGATCTCCCGCATCGTATGCGGACCGCAATTGCGCGCGGTCGCGAGGCGCTCGGCCGTCAACGCACGCAGCAGTTCGCGCGACGGCGACCAATTTCCCTTCGGCGGCTGCTCGCCGGTGAGCTCAACCGCGAGTTCCTTCAGGATGTTCTGGGCCCGTACGCTCAGTCTCTTCATCGGCGCAGGCGCGCGCATCGCCTGAGCGGAGCCGATAGCCGGTCCCCGCTCGCTGGTCGGCCGATTGCCCTCCGCAGGCCACGCCGCCTCAGGCCGCTCCGCCTCCTGCGGCCAGGATCGTCGCTTCCGCACACCTGCCACTGTCGTCTGCCGCGCCATTTCTCTCGCCGAACCCGCCAGCCTCATAGTCACAAAGACTAATATATATCGTTATCCGATATGTTTTCACGACATAATTTTCGTCGTTCGACCAAAGGCGAATTTGACAGAAGACCTTCACAAGCAATGCTTAGGGCCAAGAGCTACACGCG
Organism: Bradyrhizobium sp. CCGB01; assembly: GCF_024199795.1. NCBI lineage: Bacteria > Pseudomonadati > Pseudomonadota > Alphaproteobacteria > Hyphomicrobiales > Nitrobacteraceae > Bradyrhizobium > Bradyrhizobium sp. CCGB01. Next base: position 730,347 of record NZ_JANADK010000001.1, on the reverse strand, counting down.
GATGTGACGTGCCCGGCGCAGCAGGCCAACAAGGTCGGCTGGCGCCGGACAGGTCGCGCTTGCGCCTGCAAAACAAGAACGATGTTCGGAGGAAACGACCATGACTGACGATCTCATCCGCCGCGGCCTTTCGCGCCGCGGCCTGCTCCAGACCACGGCAGGCCTCATCGGCGGCTCGATGCTGCCCGCGATGCCGGCCTTTGCCGAGGACAAGCCGATCGGCTCCTATCCCGCCGGCGTGTCGGGTTCCACCGCCTTCATCGGGATCTCGGTGCCGCGCACCGGCACCTATGCCGTGCAGGGCGAGGACGAGCTCAAGGGCTACCAGCTCGCGATCGAGCACATCAACAGCGGCCACGACCTGATCAAGAAGATCTCGCCGAAGACCAGCAAGGGCGTGCTCGGCAAGGAGCTGAAGTTCGGCGTCGCGGATTCCGCGGCCAAGCCGAACGAGGCGGTGCAGGCGCAGCAGCGCTTCATCAGCGAGAACAAGGCGATCATGATCACCGGCGGCACGTCGAGCGCCGTTGCGGTCGCGCTCAACAAGCTCGCGCAGCGCGAACACGTGCTGTTTGTGTGCGGCATTTCCGGCTCGAACGACACCACCGGCAAGGACTGCGTTCGCTACGGCTTCCGCCAGAATTTCTTCGGCCAGACCGCCGCTGCGGCGATCGGCCCGGTGATGGTGAGGGAGTTCGGCAAGGGCAAGAAGGCGGCTTACCTGACGCCCGATTACACCTATGGACACACCGTCACCAAGTCGATGCAGGATTTTCTCGCGACCGCGGGCTGGACGACAGTGACCAACCAGGTCGCCCCGCTCGGTGCGCCCGACTATTCCTCGTATCTGCTGAACGTCGCGAACTCCGGCGCCGACGTGCTCATCAATGTCAACTGGGGCCACGACGCGGTGCTGTCGACCCAGCAGGCCAAGCAGTTCGGCGTGCTCGACAAGATGAAGCTGGTCGTCCCCTACCAGGTGCCGTTCATCGCGCGCGAGACCGGCGGCCTGATGCAGGGCGTCTACGCCGCCACCGACTATTGGTGGACGATCGAGGACAAGTTCCCGCTGGCCAAGATGTTCAACGAGGCCTTCGAGAAGAAGTACGGTTACAAGCCGGAATGGGGCGCCGAGAACGCCTATGTCAGCTTCGCGCACTGGGCCCGCATGTGCGAGCAGGCCGGCAGCTTCAATCCGCCCGACGTGATCAAGGCCTATGAGAAGGGCGAGACGATCCCCTCCCTCGTCGGCGACGTGCATTACCGCCCGGAGGACCACCAGTGCGTCCGCCCGGTGATCATCGTCAAGGGCAAGCAGCAGAAGGACATGAAGAACAAGGAAGACTGGTACGACGTCGTCGAGATCGTCAAGGGTGAAGGCCTAATGCAGAAGCCGGATGCGTTCGGCTGCCATCCCGGCGACTACAGCTGAGCCCGCGCTAACCCCTGTGACGCCGCGGGCTGCACTCTGGTCCTGCGGCGTCACCTTTTTTGACGCAGCTCCATCGCGCGTCACAACGGCGATAGTCGCATGATCAGTTGGCCCAACCTCGTTTCACAGCTTTTCAACGGGCTCGCGCTCGGCGCTTTGCTCGCGCTGATCAGCTCCGGCCTGACCATCATCTACGGCACGCTCGGCGTGCTCAACCTCGCGCATGGCGCGATGTTCATGATCGGCGGCTATGCCGGTTTCGTCGCCTACCAGTACACGGAATCGTTCGTCCTCGCCGTCATCGCGGGCTCGCTGTTCGTGATGCTGCTCGGCGTTCTCATGGAACGCGTGATCATCCGGCACTTCTATCACCGCCCGCACGAGGATCAGCTGCTCGTGACCTTCGGGCTCGGAATTTGTTTCGTCGAGCTCGTGCGCCTGATCTTCTCGAGCCAGTCGCAGCTGGTGCCGCCGCCGGCGCTGTTCCAGGGCATCACCAATCTCGGCTTCATGTTCTATCCGACCTACCGCCTCGCCGTGGTCGGCATCGTCGCGATCGCGCTCGGCGCGCTGTTCATCATCCTCTACCGCACCCGGCTCGGCATGATCGTGCGCGCCGGCATCGAGGATTCGGTGATGGTCGATTCGCTCGGCATCAACGTCTACCGCGTCTTCATGGTCGTGTTCGGCATCGGCGCGATGGCCGCGGGCTTTGCCGGCATCGTCAACGCGCCGGTGGTGTCGCTGACACCGGGCATCGGTGACGACATCCTGGTCCAGACCTTCGTGGTGGTGGTGATCGGCGGCGTCGGCTCGTTCCCCGGCGCCATCCTCGGCGGCCTGATCGCCGGCGAGATCATCAGCGTCACCTCCATGTTCAACCCCGGCTACGCCTATGTGATGCTGTTTGCGGCAATGACGCTCGTACTCGTGGTGCGACCGCATGGCCTGCTCGGCGTCCAGGGCCGCGAGTAAGCGATTTCGAGATGCTCAAGCAACGCCCGTTCCTGATCGAGACCTTGACCGCGATCGGGTTGATCGCAGCCCCGTTCGTGCTGCCGCATCTCGGCTTCGCCCCGAACACCGTGAACCGGATCCTGGTCTGGGGCCTGTTCGGTCTCGGCTTCGACATCCTGTTCGGATTCACCGGCCTCTTGTCGTTCGGCCAGTCCGCCTTCTACGGCACCGGCGGCTTCGTCGCCGCCTATCTCCTGACCCGCGCGGGGTTCGGCAACGTGCTGGGCGCGTTGATCATCGGCATGATCGCAGCGGCGGCGACCGGCTATCTGATCGGCCTGATCGCGCTGCGTCGGACAGGCATCTATTTCGCCATGATCACAGTGGCGATCGCGGAGGTGTTCTTTTTCGTCGAGTTCAACCCGCTCTCGGACTTCACCGGCGGGGAAAACGGCCTGCCGGGCGTGCCAACGCCGAGCTTCAATCTCGGCTTCACCACACTGCACTTCACCAATGGCTGGTCGCTCTATCAGTTCATCGCGCTGTGCTACTTCATCGGCGTCATCATCGCACTCAGGATCGTCCGCTCGCCGGTTGGCGCCATCTTCAGTGCGATCCGGGACAATCCGCTGCGCGCCACCGCCGTCGGCCACAACATCCACGGCTACAAGCTGACCGCCTTCGTGATCGCGGCCGCCTACGCGGGCTTCGCCGGCGGCCTGCTCGGCGTGCTGCAGGCCTTCATGCCGCCCGACGCCTTCACCTTCGACACCTCGGGCCAGCTCGTGATGCAGACGGCCATCGGCGGCCGGGGTGCGCTGTTCGGGCCGCTGGTCGGCGCGACCGTCTGGCTCTTCCTTCAGGATTTCCTGCAGTCCGCGCTGGGCCTGGGGGCCGCCTGGAAGCTCGTGCTCGGCGTCGTGTTCGTGCTGCTGGTCTGCTTCCTGCGCGGCGGCATCATCGGCGGGATCGCCGATCTCTATCGCCTGTTCTCCGGCAAGCGTAAGCGGACGGAAGCGGAGGCTGAACAGGAAGCCGCTGACGCCGAGACCATGCAGCCGCCCGCACCGGCGCCGATGCAGGCCAAGGAGGTCGAGCATCCCGCCTATTCCGGCCCGATCCTGAAAGCCACGGGCCTGACCAAGCGCTATGGCGGCCTCGTCGCCAACAGCGACATCGATTTCAGCGTCAATCGGGGCGAGCTGCGCGGCATCATCGGCCCCAACGGCGCCGGCAAATCGACCTTCTTCAAAATGCTGACCTGCGAGATCGCGCCGACCTCGGGCCAGATCGTGTTCGAGGGCCGCGACATCACGGGATTGAAGGTCACCGAGGTTTGCCAGCTCGGGCTCACCAAGAGCTACCAGGTCAACCAGCTCTTCACCGGGCTGACAGTGCGGCAGAACCTGACCATCGCCGCACTGGCGGAACTACGCGGAAAATTCCGGCTCGACCTGTTCCGCAAGCTCTCGGGCGTCAAGGGCCTGACTGAGCAGGTGGAGCACACGCTGGCCCTGGTCAATCTGACCCGCCGCGCCGACACGCCGGTCTCCGAGCTCGCCTATGGCGAGAAGCGCAGGCTGGAGATCGGGCTTGCACTCGCCACCTCGCCGCGCCTGTTGCTGCTCGACGAGCCGCTCGCGGGCATGAGCCCGCGCGAGCGGGTCGAGACCGTCAAGCTGCTCAAATCGATCGCGCGCGGGCGCACCATGATCATCATCGACCACGACATGGATTCGCTGTTCGAGCTGGTCGAGCGCGTGACGGTGCTCCAGGAGGGCAAGGTGCTGCTGGACGGCACACCGGAAGAAATCAGGACCAACGCCGCAGTGCAGGAAGCCTATCTCGGCGGCGTTCACGGAGAGATCGCCGCATGAGCCTGATCGAGGTCAATGGCCTGAACAGCTATTACGGCGACTCCCACATCCTGTTCGACGTCGCGATGCGCGTCGAGCGGCACGAGGTGGTGGCGCTGCTCGGGCGGAACGGCGCCGGCAAGAGCACTACGCTGAAGAGCCTGATGGGCGTCGTGACGCCGCGCAGCGGCAGCGTGAAGTTCGACGGCATCGACATCGCCGGACGCAAGAGCCACAGAATCGCGCAGGCCGGCATGCAGCTCGTGCACGAGGAGCGGCGGATCTTCGGCAGCCTGTCGGTGGAGGAGAACATCGTCCTCGCCGGGATCACCGCGCCAAAGCGCTGGCCGCTCGAGCGCATCTACGAGATGTTTCCGCGGCTGAAGGAGCGGCGCAACAACCGCGGCACCGAGCTCTCCGGCGGCGAGCAGCAGATGCTCGCGATCGCGCGCGCGCTGGTGCGCGATCCCAAGATCGTGCTGCTGGACGAGCCGTTCGAGGGGCTCGCGCCCGTGATCGTCCACGATCTCGTCAAGGCCTGCCGCGAGCTCGCAGCCGCCGGCCAGACCATCGTGCTGGTCGAGCAGAATCTGGCGGCGACGCTGGCACTGGCGACACGGATCTACATCATCAACAACGGCCACATCGTGCACGAAGGCCCGGCGCAGGAGCTCAAGGCCCAGCCGGAGCTGCTGCAGCGCTATCTCGGCGTCTAGTTAGCCGCCAATCAACTGCCCAGCGCCGCGATCATCCGCTTGGCGTGATCGGCGAGCACCGCCATGTCTTCCTTGCGCGTCTGCGCCGGCAGCAATTCGACGCCGGCCCTGACCGGCATGACGTGCATGTGCAGGTGAAGCACCACCTGCCCGCTGGCGGGCTCGCTGAACTGCTGCAGAATGATACCCTCGGCGCCGAACGCCTTCATCGCCGCGACCGCGATCCGCTTGGCGGTTCGTGCAACTGCGGCGAGATCGTCATCCGCGATGTCGAGGATGCCGCGCGCCGGCGCCCGGGGGATGACCAGCGTGTGTCCGGGCGAGCGCGGCATGATGTCGAGGAAGGCGAGGCTGCGGTCGTCCCTGAAAACCTCGAAGCAGGGAATCTCGCCACGCAGGATCTTTGCGAAGACGTTCTGATCGTCATAGGCCGTCATGGATCCCTCCCTCGCTGCGAGATGCGATCAAACGCGCTCCTTTCCGTTGACGCAAGCAATGCCGCCGATCTATCCACGAGACCAGGCAGGATGGCTCCATTGGCGACAGGTTTCGATCCCGGACACAGCATCGAGAGTGCGCGGCGCGCACTTGCGGCACGGCTGAAATCGGCCGGCATCGAGGAGCCCGCCCTTGATGCGCGCCTGCTCGTCGGCGCGGCGCTGAGGCTTGATTTGACCGGCATGGTCACGCAGGCGGCGCGCCAACTCACGGCCGAAGAGGCTGCGCGGCTCGAAGCATATGCGCAGCGCCGCCTCGCGCATGAGCCGGTCGCCCGCATTCTCGGCGCGCGCGAATTCTGGGGCCTGCCGTTCCAGCTGTCCGAGGCGACGCTGGTGCCGCGGCCGGACACCGAGACCGTCGTCGAACTGGCACTCGAGATCTTTCGCGGGGCCACGATATCGGGGCGGCACCCGCGAATTGCGGATATCGGCACCGGATCCGGCGCGATCCTGCTCGCGCTGCTGCACGAAATTCCCGATGCCTTCGGTGTCGGAACCGATCTCAGCCTCTCCGCCCTCAACACCGCGAGGAGCAATGCCGCAGCTCTTGGTCTCGCCCGCCGCTCCGGCTTCGTCGCCTGCTCCTATGCGGCGGCGCTCAGCGGCCCGTTCGATCTCATCGTGTCGAATCCGCCCTATATTCCCTCAGGGGAAATTCCGAAACTGAGCATCGAAGTGCGCGAGCACGATCCGCATCTGGCGCTCGATGGCGGCAATGACGGCTATGACGCCTACCGCGCCCTGATCCCGCAGGCGGCCGAGCGTCTCGCACCCGGCGGGGCGTTGATCGTCGAGGCGGGACAGGGACAGGCCGGGGATATTGCAACCCTGATGACGGCCGCCGCGTTGTCTGTGGACAGGCCGCCCAGGGCCGATCTGGCGGGCATCCCGCGGGCAGTCTCGGCCCGAAAAATGCCTCCATAAAAGCCGGATTGGGCTGCAAAAAACCTCTTGGAATATCCCTTGGGAACGACTACGTTCCGGTCAACACATCGGTGCCGGCCCCGTAGACCTACGGGCGAAAGCCGGGCTCTCGGGCGAGAGCTTTACTGATTAAAGGTTCCAAGCCGCTGGTCCTGTTGAGCGCGATCGCCATTGGAGCTGCGCTGCTCTCCGACCGCAAAGTGAACGAAAGCCTGATATTGCGCTTGAAGACTTACGCAACAAAGCTGGGCTTGTTTCGGCAGGCGATATGAATGGGTTCGCTGGCAATGAATGCTGGCGGGTGGGGAACGCGTCTTTGTTGAACGCGACGGTCGACGAACATCGGCAGGGTTCAAGCCGCTCTTGCGCGCGGTGCGCGCGAGAAATGTGAACCGCTGTCACCAGGTCACTCCGAGCAATCAGTAATGCGTGCAACCTTTAGGGCTGGAATTAAAGGCAGGACATGAGAAACGGTCAGAACAAGCAGCGGATGCGCAACCGCAACAACAATAACAACAACAATAACCGGCGCGGCCAGAACCCGATGACCCGGGTTTACGAATCGAACGGACCCGACATCAAGATCCGCGGCACGGCTTCGCACATCGCCGAAAAATATCTTCAGCTCGCGCGCGATGCGCGCTCCTCTGGCGACCCGGTCGCCGCCGAGAACTACTACCAGCATGCCGAGCATTATTTCCGCTTGATCGCAGCGGCCCAGGAACAGTTCCGCCAGAACCAGCAGCCGCGCGGCGACGAGCCCGTCAGCACCAGCGCCGACGACAGCGAGGACGACGGCGAGAATTTCTCGAATTTCGGCCAGGAGCCGGGCTTCGTCCCGCAGCCGCAGCAGCAGCCTTTCGTGCGTGACCGTGACGGTCAGCGCGATCACCAGCGTGATCATCAGCAGCGCGACAGCCAGCAGCCCTATCAGCGCGACCAGCAGCAGCCGCGCGAGCATCGCGAGCGCGACCATCGTCCGCAGCCGCAATATCAGCCGCAGCCGCAACCGCAGAACCAGCCGCAGCCCGTCGTTGCCGACACCGGCAGCGTCGATCGCCTGCCCTCCTTCATCACCGGCGCACAGCCGCAGGTGAATAGTGCCGCAAATGGCGCTCAGCCCGGCTTCGAAGGCGGTGGTGGCGGCGAGCGCTTTCCGCGGCGCCGGCGTCGGCCGCATGGCCCGCGCGCCGAGCGCGAGGCGGCTCCCGCCGGCTCCAGCGACGAAGTGGCCTCCGGCGAGTAAGCCGCAGCCCTTTCGCCAGACATCCTGAACTGAATCGTCCCGGCCTCGCCGGGACGATTTTGTTTTTAGCTGCGCCTGACCGTGGTCGAGGACGGCACCAGCACGGGCTTCGTCAGCGCGGGAATCAGCCGCGCCCGTTCGCGCTTGGCGGGGATCGCGCGATAGACCTGCTTGGTCGCCTCGACAATGTGCACGCCGGCAAACGGCAACGACAGCGCCGCGCCCGCACGCTCCCACATCTGCGCCGATTTCAGCACCCAGCCGCCGGCATAGGGCGGCATGAACAGCGCCTCGCCCCAGGCGGTCGGCGTGAACCAGGTCTGGCGCAAGAGGTCGGTGATCTGTGAACGCGAATAGGGCCGGCCGTGACCGAACGGCGTGCTGTCGGTGCGGGTCCACACCCCGCGCCGGTTCGGGATCACCGCGATCACGCGGCCGGAGGGCGACAACACCCGCCACACCTCGCGCAAGAGCGCGGCCGGATCGTCCGACATCTCCAGTGCATGAATCAGCAAGATACGGTCGACCGCGGCGTCGGGAAGCGGCAGCGAGAATTCATCGACCAGCGAAGCCAGCGCCGGCCGTCCCGTCGGCCATTTCAAGACGCCCTGCGCCGACGGCATGAAGGCGATGCAGCGCTCCGCGTCCTCGCGGAACAGGCCGAGATAGGGCGTGGGATAGCCGAAGCCGAGAACACGCTGGCCCGCGGCGGTCGGCCAGCGCTCCCTGATGCCGCGATTGATCATTTGCCGCGCCACAATCCCGAGGCGACGGGAATAGAACTCGCGGAGGTCGACGACATCAATGGTCATGATGGCAATGTAACATGCACAAGGCGGCTCCCGCGCGCGGAATATTGCATTGCCTGCGCAACGTTAACGCCATATTTGTCTGCGGGACTGAGCGCGATGGAGATGACATGGCCGCCGAAATTCGTACTTTCACCTGTTTAAACGATAATTTCGGATATCTGATCCACGATGTGGAAACCAAGGCAACGGCGTCGATCGACGCGCCGGAGGCCGGCCCCATCCTGAAGGCGCTGGAGCGCGAGGGCTGGCAGCTAACCGACATCCTGATCACTCATCATCATGGCGATCATGTCGGCGGGGTCGCCGAACTCAAGCAGAAATACAATTGCCGCGTCGTCGCGCCGCATGACAAGACGACTGCGATTGCCAACGTCGACCTGCGCGTCGCCAATGCCGACATCGTCAAGGTCGGCAACTTGCTGGGGCGCGTACTGGAGACGCCAGGCCACACGCTCGACCACATCTCCTACGTGTTCGACAACGAGAAAACGCTGTTCGCGGCCGACACGTTGTTCTCGATCGGCTGCGGCCGCGTGTTCGAAGGCGACTACCCGATGATGTGGGATTCGCTTCTGAAGCTGCGGGCCCTGCCCGACGACTTCAGGCTCTATTGCGGCCACGAATACACGGCGTCCAACGTCAAGTTCGCGCTCAGCATCGATCCGGACAACGCGGCGCTCCAGGCGCGCGCGGCGGACGTCGCGAAGCTGCGGGCCGAGAACAAGCCGACCATTCCCTCACTGCTTGGTGATGAGAAGCGAGCAAATGTGTTCCTGCGCGCCGATGAACCCTCGGTCGCGGCCAGGCTACACATGAAGGGCGCGGACGCCGCCGCGGTGTTCGGCGAACTGCGCGAGCGCAAGAACAAGTCTTGAAGAGCAAATATTGAAGAACAAATCCTGACGGGGATCGATGCCGACCGCAGCCGAGATCATCGCGCGCCTCGAACTCCGTCCGCATCCCGAGGGCGGGCACTACCGCGAGACGTTTCGCGACCAGACCACGGACGCCAGCGGGCGTTCGCGCTCGACCCTTATTTACTTCCTGCTCGCGCGCGGCGAACGCTCGCACTGGCATCGCATCGACGCAGTCGAGATCTGGCACTATTACGCCGGCAGTCCGCTGAGGCTGCGCATCGCGCATGAAGGCTGCTCGCAACACGAGGTGCGGCTCGGCACGGATCTGTCAGGCGGCGAGCGGCCGCAAGCGATCGTGCCGGCAGATGCGTGGCAGATGGCGGAGAGCATGGGAGAGTGGACGCTGGTCGGCTGCACCGTGGCGCCCGCGTTCGAATTCGCGAAGTTCGAGCTCGCGCCGAAGGGCTGGGAGCCGTAGAGCTTCGGTTCTGGTTGAGTCAGAAACGCGCTTTCTTCGCGCGAACCGGCATCCACTTCGCTCGAAAACGCTTCTGATCCGCGATCTGGAATCGGGTGGGATCGATCCATTGCACACCGTAGGACAGCGCTCATCGTCAACAGGAGCGCACGATGCACGGAACATTCGATCCACCGGCCATTCAGATAGACCCTGCGATTCTATATTTCGGGACACCCGTCGTCCTGATCGGATCGACCAATGACGACGGCTCCCACAATCTCGCGCCGATGTCCTCGGCATGGTGGGTGGGCTGGCGCTGCATGCTCGGGCTCGCGCGCAATTCCAAGACCACCGAGAACATGATTCGTACCGGCGAATGCGTGCTCAACCTGCCGTCAGCCGAACTCGTTGCCGCCGTCGATCGCCTCGCACGCACCACCGGGTCGGATCCGGTACCTCCAGGAAAGCTCTATCGCGGCTACCGGCACGAGAAGGACAAATTCGGTCTCAGCGGATTGACCGCACTGGCGAGCGAAACGGTCGGTGCGCCGCGTGTGGCGGAATGTCCGGTGCAGATGGAAGCCAAGGTCGCTCATGTGCACGAGATGGCGCAGGATGACACGGTCTGGCGTGGCAATCTGGCTGCGATCGAAGTCCGCATCACCCGCGTGCACGCACATCCCGACATCATGATGGACGGCGCGTCCAATCGAATCGATCCCGACAAATGGCGCCCGCTGATCCTCAGCTTCCAGGAATTCTATGGCCTGACGCCGCAACGCCTGCAGCGCTCCGAGCTCGGGCAGATTCCGGAGGCGATGTATCGGCCGCCGGGCTGGCAGCCGGCGCTTTGACGCACGCTTATCGCTTGCGCAGTACCATGTCCTTCGCCGCGATCAGGCCGCCGCCGGCGATCAGGATCGCGGCGATGGCGATGTTGGCGCTGGCTTTTGCAAAGCCGGCGGCGATGAGGAAGCCGGTCGAGAGCAGCGGCGTGGCATAGGATGCGGCGCCGAGCACGCGGATGTCGCCGCGCTTCATGCCGATGTCCCAGGCATAGAACGCGGCACCGACGGGGCCGATACCGAGGGCGGCTACGGAGAGCCATTGCAGCGTCGTCTCCGGCCACACCGTGGTTTCAAGCAGGCCATGCATCAGCGCGGCGAGCGCGGCGGTGGCAAGGCAGAATCCCGCGACCGCATCGGTCGGCACCGCTTTCAATCGCCGCGACAGCACCGAATAGGCCGCCCACACGAACGCCGCGATGAACGCTGCGATCAATCCCGGCAGCTGGCCCGGCGCGAAGCCGGAGGTGCTGCCGGCGAACAGCAGCACGGTGCCGACGAGGCCGAGCACGGCACCGACGATGTGATGCATGGCAAGCCGCTCGCCCGGCAGAAACGACGAGAACAGCACGATCAGCAGCGGCCACATGTAATTCAAAAGACCGGCTTCGGCCGGCGGCGCGAAGCGCAGCGCAAGAAAGTACAATGCGTGATAGCCGAACAGGCCACCGACGCCGACGACCCATACGACCAGCGGCTGACGCAGGCTTTTCGCCGCATCGCCGCGGCCGATCCAGGTGAGGAGGCCGACGAGACCGCCGATCGCGAACGTCATGGCGGCGAGCTGGAACGCCGGAATCTTTCCGGTGGCCACCGTCATCACCGATAGCAGCGACCACATCAGGATCGCGGTCAATCCGACCAGTGTGGCTGTGCGCGGGGTCATCAATCGAAAGGCTCTGAGGACGATGATGCCCGGCACGAGGCCGGGCATTTCGTCTTCACTATCGCCTTGTCGCGCCTGAATCTACAGGCTTTTGGCACACAGGCCCGACACCCTATCAGGCGTGATACTGGCCGCCATTGATGGTCAGGGTCGAGCCGGTGATAAAGCCGGCATCGTCGGACGCGAGGAACACGACGGCGCGCGCAATCTCCTCGGGCTCACCGAGGCGGTTGACCGGGATCTGCGGGATCACGTTCTTCTCCAGAACGTCCTTCGGCACCGCCTGCACCATTTCGGTATTGATATAGCCCGGCGCGATCACGTTGACGGTGATGCCGCCCTTGGCGTTCTCGATCGCGAGCGCCTTGGTGAAGCCGATGTCGCCGGCCTTCGCCGCGGAATAGTTGACCTGGCCGAACTGCCCCTTCTGGCCGTTGATCGACGAGATCGAGATGACGCGGCCGAACTTGCGCGAACGCATGCCCTCGATCACCTGGCGCGTCATGTTGAACAGCGAGCCGAGATTGGTGTTGATCACGGCGTTCCACTGCTCGAGCGTCATCTTGTGAAAGGCGGTATCGCGGGTGATGCCGGCATTGTTGACGAGCACCTCGACGGGACCGAGATCGGCCTCGACCTTCTTCACACCTTCCGCGCAGGCGTCGAAATTGCTCACGTCCCATTTGTAGACGGCGATGCCGGTCTCGGCCTTGAACTTCTCCGCCGCCGCATCGTTGCCGGCATAGCTCGCCGCGACCTTGTAGCCGGCCGCCTTCAGCGCCTTGCTGATCGCAGCTCCGATGCCCCGCGTACCACCCGTCACCAGTGCAACACGTGCCATATCGTATTCCTTCCCTTGGACTCTTCGGACGCTTCTGAGTGATCGTTTTTAGTGGTGGATTATGCGGCTGGTTTGACGGACATCAAGAACAAAACGCCCGGCGTCGAGCCGGGCGTTTGTATTTAGTCGAGGCTTGCGCGGTTGCGAAGAATATTTGATTTGCAACCGCTGCCTTTTTAGTCGCGTGCAACGCACTCGGTCTGTGTGCAGCGCACGCGCAAGTGACACGTAAGTTACGCGTCAGCTATCTCAGTCGCGCGCCAGACACATCGCGATACCCATGCCGCCGCCGATGCACAGCGTGGCAAGGCCCTTCTTCGAATCGCGCTTCTGCATTTCGTGCAGCAGTGTCACCAGCACGCGCGCGCCGGAAGCGCCGACCGGATGGCCGATCGCGATCGCACCGCCGTTGACGTTGACCTTGGAGGTATCCCAGCCGAGATCCTTGTTGACGGCGCAGGCCTGCGCCGCGAAGGCCTCGTTGGCCTCGATCAGGTCGAGATCGCCGACGTTCCAACCGGCCTTCTTCAGCGCGGCACGCGAGGCCGGGATCGGGCCCGAGCCCATGATCTTCGGATCGACGCCGGCCTGCGCCCAGGACACGATGCGCGCGAGCGGCTTCTTGCCTTCCTTGGCCGCCTGCTTGGCGGTCATCAGCACAACGGCGGCAGCGCCGTCGTTGATGCCGGAGGCCGAACCCGCGGTGACCGTGCCTTCCTTCTCGAAGGCCGGACGAAGCTTGGCCATCGCATCAAGGGTGGCGCCATGGCGCGGATATTCGTCAGCGCTGACGACCGTGTCGCCCTTGCGGCCCTTGATGGTGACGGGGACGATCTCGTCGTTGAACTTGCCGGCCTTCTGCGCAGCTTCGGCCTTCTGCTGCGAAGCGACGGCGAACTCGTCCTGCTGCGCGCGGGTGATCTGCCACTGCCGCGCGACGTTCTCGGCGGTGTTGCCCATGTGATAGCCGTTGAAGGCGTCCCACAGGCCGTCCTTGATCATGGTGTCGACGAACTCGACCGCGCCCATCTTGACGCCGCCGCGCAGATATTGGGCGTGCGGTGCCATGCTCATGGATTCCTGGCCGCCGGCGACCACGATCTCGGAATCGCCGTTGAGCAGCGCCTGGTAGCCGAGTGCGACGGTGCGCAGGCCCGAGCCGCAGAGCTGGTTGACGCCCCAGGCCGGGCTCTCCACCGGAATGCCGGCGGCAATCGAGGCCTGGCGGGCCGGGTTCTGGCCCTGAGCCGCGGTGAGGATCTGGCCCATGATGACTTCGGAGACCCGGCCGGGCTCGATGCCACCACGCTCCAGCGCGGCCTTGATGGCGATCGCGCCGAGGTCATGGGCGGGAAGGGTCGCGAACGCTCCGTTGAAGCTTCCGACCGGGGTGCGGGCGGCGCTGACGATGACGACATCGTCTGACATGGGCATCTCCTGATGTTGAAAGGGGGCAGGCGGGGCTGGGGAAAACGGCTCGCCAGTCTCGAATGGCATCCTGTTAACGTCGTTGAGGCATGTCAATCGGCCGATGACCGAATCCATACCGCAGCGCATTCAAAATAGCGTTCTTGGCGCTTTCGCAAGCACGTTTTTGCTGCCCGATTAACCGTGGCGCACAAAACGGTAGCGTGACCCCTTTGAAAATGCTTATTTTGTTGCGTTGCGTACTCTTCCCGCCCTGCGGCATGGCCCGCCGGGTTCCCGTTCTCCGCGCTTGCAAGTGAGAGCCCATGGCGAAATCAGACCAACCCACCACCATCAAGAAATACGCGAACCGCCGGCTCTATAACACCGGAACGAGCACCTACGTGACGCTCGAGGACCTCGCCGCCATGGTCAAGGACGGCGAGGATTTCCTGGTCTACGACGCCAAGACTGGCGACGACATCACCCGCTCCGTGCTCGCCCAGATCATCTTCGAGCAGGAGAACAAGGCCGGCCAGAACCTGCTGCCGACCACCTTCCTGCGCCAGCTGATCCGCTTCTATGGCGACAGCATGCAGATGGTGGTGCCGAAATATCTGGAGCAGTCGATCGCGACGCTGACCCAGGAGCAGGAGAAGTTCCGCAAGCAGATCGCCAACTCGCTGTCCGGAACTCCGTTCGCGCCGCTGGAAGAACAGGTCCGCCGCAACATGGAGCTGTTCCAGCAGACCTTCTCGATGTTCAAGCCGTTCGCTCCTGGCACGGGCCGCCCGGCGGCCAGCGCGGAGCCTGAGCCCGATGCGAACGCTGCGGCGCCGAAGGACAGCAATATCGACGACCTGCGTCAGCAGATGAAGGACATGCAGGAACGCCTCGAGAGGATGTCGAAGAAGGACGAGTAGGTCCTTCTTCATGCCGGCGCGTCCGCATGCGGCGGGCGCGCGAACTGCCAGTTCATCGCGGCATCGCCACTTGCGCGCTGCCGCCCCGGCCAAGGCCGGAGCCGCCATGTCCGACCGCAGCACACATTGGGACAACGTCTACGCCACCAAGGGCGAGACCGAGGTCAGCTGGTTTCAGGACAGCCCGGCCATCTCGCTCGATATGATCCGCTCGGCCAGCCCGGATCATGGCACCGCCATCATCGACATCGGCGGCGGCGCTTCGCGGCTGGTGGACGCTCTCCTGCGGGACGGATATCGCGACCTCGCAGTGCTGGACCTTTCCGGCAACGCGCTCGAGGCAGCGCGGAGACGAATTGGCGCAGCCGCATCAACGGTCGATTGGATCGTCGCCGACGTCACGACATGGCAACCGCCGAAGACCTACGATGTCTGGCACGATCGCGCGGCGTTTCACTTCCTGACCGACCCGCGCGACAGGGCGGCTTACGTCGAGCGCCTGAGGTCGGCGGTTGCGCCCGGCGGGCACGTCATCATCGCGACGTTCGCACCCGACGGCCCGGAGAAATGCAGCGGCCTGCCGGTGCAACGGCACGACAGCGCGAGCCTTGCGGCGGAGCTGGGGTCGGAGTTCGAGCTGGTCGAGACGCGGAGCGAGGTCCACCACACGCCGTGGGATTCGACACAGGCGTTTCAGTTCAGCCGGTTTCGGCGGCGAGGTTAGCTGTCATGCCCCGGCTTGACCGGGGCATCCAGTACGCTGCGGTCCGTCGATTCCATCACAAGCGTCTCGGAATACTGGATCGCCCGATCAAGTCGGGCGATGACAATGGAGTATTTCGCGCGAAAGCGCACAATGTCAGAGAATGAAGCGTCTACGCCGCCAGCCTCACCGCATGCGCAAAATCCCAATAGAGTTTTCGCGCTTTGGTGTAGAGCGGGCCCGGCTTCAGCTCGCGATCGTCGATGCGGATCACGGGAGCGACCTTGGCGAAATTGCCGGTGGAGAAGATCTCGTCGGCGGCGAGGAAGTCGGGATAGCGCAGCGTCTTCTCGACCACCGTGACGCCGTCGCCGCGCAGCAGGCTGATGACGCGCTGACGCGTGATGCCGTTCAGGAACGTGCCGTTCGGGACCGGCGTGTAGACCACGCCGTCCCTGGCCATGAACACGTTGGAATTGCCGAACTCCGCGACGTTGCCGAGCATGTCGAGCATCAGGGCGTTCTGGAAGCCGCGCCCGGCAGCTTCCGCGAGCGCGCGCGAATTGTTCGGATAGAGACAGGCGGCCTTGGCCTCGACCGGCGCACATTCGGCCGTGGGCCTACGGAACGGCGACAGAGTGATGGCGTTGCCGACGGGTTTCGGCATCGGCGCCTCGTAGATGCAGAGGCACCAGTTGGTGGTCTCGGGGTCGAACAGCACGCCGCCGCCCGAACCGTTCTGCGCCCAGTACATCGGACGGACGTAGAGCTCGGCATTCCGGGCGAAGCGCGCGATGCCTTCGTTGGCGAGCGCGAGCCAGGTGCCGGTGTCGACCACCGGCTTCAGGCCAAAATTGATCGCGGATTGATTGGCGCGGGCGACGTGACGGTCGAGATCGGGCGCGACGCCTTCGAACGCGCGCGCGCCGTCAAACACGACCGAGCCGAGCCAGGCAGCATGCGTGCGCGGGCCCATGATCGGCACATTGCCGTCGTGCCATTTGCCTTCGAAGAAGGTCCAGCTCGGCGAATATTCGATCGGCTTCTTGATCTCGGCCATGACCGGCCTCCCCTTGGCGTGACGCCACACTATAGCGCCACTATTGGGCGCAATTTCTAAATGATTTGCTGCGCCGGGCTGCTGAGTTACCCTCTCCCACAAGGGGATAAAGGAAGTGCCATGCCGCTCGATCCGCTCGCAAAGCGTTTGTTGACCATGATGGCTGCGGCCGCGCCGCAGGCACGGAGCCGGCCGAGTGTGGAAGCGCGGCGGCAGTCGCTGGCGAAGCTGATGCAGTTCGCGCGTGCCGAGGCGCCGGATGTGAGCGCGTCCGACGGCACGTTTCCGGGGCCCGGTGGCGAGCTGCCCTATCGCCTTTATTCGCCCGCTTCTGCCGGCGAGCGCGCGCCGGGCTTCGTGTTCTTTCATGGCGGCGGGCTCGTGGCCGGAAGCATTGCGACGCATGATCGCATCGCGGCGGCGCTGGCGCATGTGACCGGCTGCCGCCTCGTCTCGGTCGATTACCGGCTGGCGCCGGAGCACAAATATCCCGCTGCCGTCGACGATGCGATCGCGGCGACCGAATGGGTCGCGCGGCAAGCCTCGTCGCTGGGCATCGACGCCGAACGACTGGTGGTCGGCGGCGATTCCGCCGGCGCCACGCTCGCGGCGATCGTGTGCCAGGAGGCCGCACAGAGCGCCGGCCTCTCGATCGTCGCGCAATGCCTGATTTGCCCGGTGCTGGATTTCGAGGAGAGTTCGCCTTCGCGCGAGGAATTCGCCGAAGGCCACCTGATCGATCGCGTCACCATCGAAGCCGACCTCGCGGACTATCTGCCCGAGGGCCTGGATGCCGCCGATCCCCGCATCTCGCCCCTGCGCGCGACGCGGCTCGCAGGCCTGCCGACCGCCATCATCCACACCGCCGAATTCGATCCGATGCGCGACGAAGGTAACGCCTATGCGCGCAAATTGCTCGCCGCGGGCGTCGCGGTCGAGCACGTCTGCCATGACGGCATGGTCCACAATTTCCATGCCATGGGCGCGATCCTGCCGCAGGCGCAGCTCGTGCTGTCGCAGATCGGCGAGCAGGTCAGACGCGCAGTGGAGACGTGAGGCGCTCGCTTACCCTCCCCCTTGTGGGAGAAGGAAGAAAGACTCACACCCTTGCGCCGATCACTGCGCGCGCTGCCACGACATACTCGAGCCAATGCGCATCCGCGTAACGCTCGGCCTGCCGCGCGCAGGTGACGTCGGGCGCATGCGCGGCGGCGATCGTGCGCGCGAAGCGTTCTTCGGCGACCGTCACGTCGTCGGGCTCGGCCGACGGTATGGAGGCGGCCACGGCAGTCGGGGCCACAGCGAGTCCCGCCAGACCGGTGAGCAGGATGCGGCGTGACGTGTTCATGGCTGTTGTCCTTCCGATGTCCGGCCTGCACTCTGGCCGGCGCGTGTGTCAGTGCGATCACGGCAGATTAGCCGCGCACGTCGGTGCAGTCCATCGCTTGCGGATAGCGCTTGACCCTGGGAGCGATCACGTTCCATCTAGCGCGCGGTTCCGGCATCGCCGTGCCACGCGTCGGATTGTCACGTGTCTCATTGTAACCCATCGCATCATCGGGCTTTGCGCATTGCCGCGATAGGGTTGCTTTCCCTGGCGGTTTCGGCGGGCGCTGCCGTCGCCGATGAGGCCGAGGAGGATGCACCGGCAAAGCCGGCTCTGCCGAACATCTACCTCGATCTGCGCACGATCTATGCGGCGATTCCCGCGGGCACGCTTGGGCTCGGCTTCGGCAACACATCATTGTCGGCCGCGTTCGAGGCGCTGGCGGCGCGCAGAGGCACGACCCTGCCAAACGGCTTGCCGGCGGCAAAGGCGATCGCCGTCGACCTGCCGCTGACCGTCGACGTCAGCGATAGCGTATCGCTCTATGGCGGCGTATCGGGCTCAACGACCGACATCGGTGGCGGCTGGACGGCGTTCGACATCACCAGCTGGAACATCGGCGTGCAGGCCGATCTCTATCAGCAGAACGGCGGAAAGATCCCGACCATTACGCTGCAATCGACCCTGACGCAGTCGGTGCCGAACGAGCAGGGCATGACGACATCGTTCAACAACATCCTGGAATTCGACTACGCGCTGGACGAGGACGAGACCCGGGGCTGGCTTGCCGGGGTGCAATACACCCACACAGACATCGCCAGCCAGCTCGCCAGCATCAGGCCGAACACGATCCTCTATGGCGGCGGCTATTACCAGTGGCCGAGCAACTGGAAGTTCACGGGACGCCTCGGCGTGCAGTCGTTCGGCGGCGCGCAGCTTGCAGGCCGGACGCTGGCGGAGTCCTTCACCCAGCCGCTCCTGCGGCTCGATCTCGACCGCATGGACGATAACGACAACCGCCTGTTCGGCATCACCGCCCAGATCGCCTGGATGCCGAAGCCGTCCTACCAGCTGACGTTGCGCACACCGCTCTACGCGGTACGCAACTGACTGCGGTCGCAGAGGATTTTCGATAGAGCGCAGCGTCCGGACGACCGGCTACGGAGCGGGTGCATTGAAGCCTTTCGCGTCCGCCGCTCGCATTGCGCGTCAACCGGTTGTTAATCCTCATCCCAAAACGTCGATCGCGTTACACCGCCGCAAGTAACCTTGCGCGAGACTGGACCGGCTTGTTGGTGGCGTGTTCAGCTTGGAGGCTGTGAATGTCCCGCTTGGTCCCGGAACGGACGTTCCTTGCTGGGAAGATCTTCTTCAATTTCGGCCAGTCGTCGATCGATTGCGTCGTGCGCCGGCTCTCCGAGGAGGGCGCCACGCTCGAGATGGAGAGTGGCCTCGGCGTGCCCGAGCGATTCCAGCTCAGGCTTGCGGGACGCGAGATCCTGACCTGCCGCGTGATCTGGCGATCGGACCGTCAGGTCGGCGTCGCCTTCGAGCAGCCGAACACCATCGAGCGCTCGGCCGGCGAGGAACGGGAACGCTCCTCCGACGCGCTGATGCGCGGCCAGATGCTGGCGCTGCGCGCCGCGCTCGATCATGTGCCGACCGGCATCGTGCTGCTCGACTCCAGCCTCAGGGCGCGCCTGATCAACCGGTCGTTTCGACAGATGTGGCGCCTCCCCGACGAGGTCGCCGACAGCAATCCGTCCATTCTCACGCTGCTTCGTCACGGACGTGACATCGGAGCCTATGAGGTGCCGGACCCCGAGCTCGATGCTCTGGTGGCGGAACGCGTCCGTGTGATCGAAGCCGGTGATCCGACGCCGATCGATCTGCGCCGGACCAACGGCGATGTCGTGCGCGTCCAAGTCACCCCACTGCCCGACGGCGGGCGCATGCTGACCTATACGCCGGTCACCGACATTGTCCGCACCTCCGACGAGCTGAAGCTGCTGCGGGATGCTCTGGAGAATGTCCAGGATGGGGTCCTCCTGCTCGACTCCGACCTGCACGCCACCTTCATGAACCGGCGCATGCGACGTTTTTGGGAGATCAGCGACGACGAGGCCGCGAACCGGCCGGCCTATTCGTCGCTGGTGCGAGGCCTGCATCGCGCCAGCGCACCGAATCTTCCAACCAACGAGCTCGCGAAATTTCCGGCAAGGCGCGTCGATGAGGTCAAGGCCGGCGATCATGTGCGCGACCTGCAGACCCCGGACGGCAGACGCATCAGGGCCCATTGCACCACGATGTCGAATGGCGGCCGCATGCTGACCTATGTCGACATCACCGATCTGACGCAAAAAGCCGCGATGCTGGAGACGCTCGCCACCACCGATCCGCTGACCGGGCTCTACAATCGCCGCCACTTTCTCGAGTGCCTCGCTGCGGAATGGAGCCGCTTTCAGCGCTACTATCGCTCCGTCTCGGTGCTGATGCTCGACATCGACCATTTCAAGTCGGTCAACGATCGCCATGGCCATGCGACGGGCGACGCCGCGATCAAGGCGGTTGCGGCTGCGTGCCTCGAAGGCAAGCGCAAGTCGGACATCGTCGGCCGCGTCGGCGGCGAGGAATTTGCGGTTCTCCTGCCCGAGACCAGCCTGTCCCGTGCAAGGACGGTCGCCGAGCGCATCCGCAAGCGCGTGATGGGTGCGCAGATCCTCGCAAACAGGATTCAGTTCGGCGTCACCGTGAGCATCGGCATCGCGGAAGCCACCGTCAGCATGTCGGGCATCGACGGGCTGATGGGCGCGGCCGATCATGCGCTCTACGAGGCCAAGGCCGAAGGTCGCAATCGCTGCATCGCCTTCGCGCCCCCGCCGCCTGCAAGCAAGGCGGCGGAGTGATCGAAGGGAGCCGTTTCTATTCCGGCACCGGCACGTCAAACGTGTTGAGCGTGACCGAGACCATGCAATAAACGCCGACGAGGTAGGACAGCTCGGCCGCGCCATGCTCGCCGAACTCCTTCACCGCCGCCCGATAAGTCAACTCCGGCAGCACGCCACCGCTCACCAGTGCCGAGGCCATGTCGTAAGCGACCGCCTCCTGCCTGGTGAGATCCACCGGCCGCTGTCCGGCGACGATGGTCGCGAGCTTCTCGTCGGAGAGGCCGCGCTGCTCGGCGACCAGGACATGAGCATAGAGCTCGTAGCCGGAGCGGAAATGCGAGCCGGTGACGAGGATCGCGACCTCGCGCACCGGCGCCGGCAGCAGCGGGTTCGACGCGATCGCCTTGACCAGCTCCCACACCGGCTTGCCGAAGCGCGGTTCGCGGATCCAGGGATTCCAGGGCCCGAGCAGCGCGCCGTCGTCGCGCATGTTCACGAAGCCCTTGAAGTGGTCCTTGATGCCGGCTCGCATGTCGTCATAGAGCGGCTTCTGTTCGTCGGTCAGATCCTTGGGATCGAGAATGGGAAGGCGCACGGCAGGATCTCCTCGTTGAGAAGAGGCGAAGCTCATCTGCAGGCGAGCGCAACGCAAGTGAAGTTGCCGTGACGACGGTGCGATTCTACAAGTGGCATGGAGACACGAGCACAACCATGCTATATCCCCCATGTGTCGTTCACGAGGCATGCGATGGCCGATCTAATCGTCGGACTTGATAGTTGGATTATTGAGGACGGCAACTATGGTGACTTCGCGCAAGCGACGAACGTCTCGTTCGCGCTCGAATTCTGTCCGGTAGTCCCGCTTCCGGGGGCCGGTCCATTTGACCCCAAAGCGCCGTCAATCACTCATTTGTTCGAGAGCTCTTACGAAATTGTTGCCCAGGTCGTGCATACCCAAGATGACTGGTGGGTCCTGGACGTTGGCCTTCTTATGTATTGCGATGGAAGGCCTCCCGACAATGCTCGCCTAGGCGCCTGGTTGGGAGGACTGGTCTGCATCGGAGTAGACCCGTTCTTCTACTTCGAAAATCACGCGCACCTCACGGGCGCTCCCGCCATGGTCTACGATTGGAGGATCGAAAAGATCGAAATGGAGACAGGCCCTTTCATTGAAACGAAGCCCAAGCATTTCGAGCGCGATCCCGAGAAGCGCGGATGGAAAGAGGTCGCCAAGACCGATGCTTGGCATGACGATGGAGGATACTTGCTCCACTGCACCCGTCTTGATGGTCCGCGTCGGCCCAAAAACAGAAGTCGCCCCTAACTGGCGCGGCGTAATTGCCACGGCGCTTTATTCGCTCTGCGGATTTGCGACGTCGTCGACATCAAGCGTCAGCGGGTCGCCCGTCGCGAGGAACGACGACAGGGCCGTCTCGACCGGCGCAGGATCGAGGCCGCGCGCTTTCAGCCATCCGGGCTCGTAATAGGTCTGCCGGTAGCGTTCGCCGGAATCGCAGATCAACGTCACCAACGAGCCCGTTACATTCGCCTTGCGCATCTCCGCGGCGAGCCGGCACAGCGCCAGGAAGTTGGTGCCAGTGGAGCCGCCGACTGCGCGGCGCAGCCGGCGCGACAATACGTTCATCGCGGCGATCGTCGCCGCATCCGGAATCTTCATCATGCGATCGACCACGCCCGGCACAAAGGACGGCTCGCAGCGCGGCCGGCCGACGCCCTCGATCAGCGACGGACGGTCGCAAACATGGGAGCGGTCCTGCGTGCGGAAGCAGTCGAAGAAGGCGGAATGCTCGACATCGGCGACGCAGAGACGCGTCGGATACTGACGATAGCGCAAATAGCGTCCGATGGTGGCCGAGGTGCCGCCGGTGCCGGCCCCCATCACGATCCAGTCCGGCAGCGGGCGCGGCTCGCCGTGCAATTGCGTGAAGATCGATTCGGCGATGTTGTTGTTGCCGCGCCAATCCGTGGCGCGCTCCGCGAAGGTGAACTGATCCATGTAGTGGCCGCCCAGCCGGGTCGCGAGCGCGGCGGCCTCCGCGTAGAGCGCGCGGCCATCGTCGATCAGATGGCAGTTGCCGCCATAATGTTCGATCGCCGCGATCTTCTCCGCCGAGGTCGTGCGCGGCATCACGGCGTAGAACGGCACGCCGATCATCTGCGCGAAATAGGCTTCCGACACCGCGGTCGATCCCGACGATGCCTCGACGACGGGCGTGCCTTCACGGATGTGGCCGTTGCAGAGCGCGTAAAGGAACAGCGAGCGCGCCAGTCGGTGCTTCAGGCTGCCGGTCGGATGCGTGGATTCGTCCTTCAGATAGATGTCGATGCCTGATAGCGCCGGCACGATCAGCCGGATCAGATGCGTGTCTGCGGTCCGGCACTGGTCCGCCTCGATCGCGGCGACGGCCTCGTCCACCCAGCCGCGCCGGTAGGCCGGCGCGACAGGATTTTGCTGACGAAAGGGAGGCGGTTGCATTGGACGAATCTCTCATGATGAGTCTCGCGCATCAATAGCGTCGAATTACTGTTTCGACGCGTTTTCACGGCGCGAACCGGTCTCCAACGCGCTGAAAAACGCTGCAGCTCAAAACTCCAGCGGCGCGTTGTCGACGACTTCCTTCATCACGAAGAACGTGCGGGTCTGGCGCACGCCGGGCAGCGCAATGAGCTGCTCGCCGTGAATGCGGTTGAAATCCTCCATGTCGCCGACGCGGATCTTGAGGAAATAGTCGAAATCGCCGGCCACGAGGTGGCAGTCGAGCACGAATTTCAGTTTTGCGATCGCCTGCTCGAAGGTGGCAAAGCTCTCCGGCGTCGAGCGGTCGAGCACGACGCCGACCATCACCAGCGTCCCCTTCGCCACCTTCTTCGGGGCGACCATGGCCCGGACGGCGGCGATGAAGCCGTCCTCGAACAGGCGCTGGGTGCGGCGATGGCAGGTGGCGGGGCTGATGGCGACGGTTTCGGCCAGCTCGGCGTTGCTGAGCCGGCCGTTATTCTGCAGCAATCTCAACATCTTGAGGTCGATGCGGTCGAGCCGGGCGGACATGGAAGAAGCTTCCGTGCTTGGCTAATTTTCCGGAAGAAATCATAACGACTGGCGAGTTTTTCGCAAGATAAGGCGCAATATCGGCGCAATATTCGAGAGCACATTTTTCCAGGCCAATGCTAGCCACATCCCAGACACACACACCAATCGGGATGCCCCATGAAGCTGGACCAATTCGCGCGCTATCCGCTGACCTTCGGCCCGACGCCCATCGAGAAGCTGGAGCGGCTGTCAAAGCATCTCGGCGGCAATGTCGAGGTCTATGCCAAGCGCGAGGACTGCAATTCCGGCCTCGCCTATGGCGGCAACAAGCTGCGCAAGCTCGAATACATCATTCCCGACGCGATTGCCTCCAACGCCGACACGCTGGTCTCGATCGGCGGCGTGCAGTCCAACCACACCCGCATGATCGCGGCGGTCGCGGCCAAGATCGGCATGAAATGCCGCCTGGTGCAGGAAGCCTGGGTGCCGCACGAGGACGCGGTCTATGACCGTGTCGGCAACATCATGCTGTCGCGCATCATGGGCGCCGACGTGCGCCTCGTCGACGACGGCTTCGACATCGGCATCCGCAAGAGCTGGGAGCAGGCGATCGACGAGGTGAAGGCGGCGGGCGGCAAGCCTTATGCAATCCCGGCCGGCGCCTCCGTGCACAAGTTTGGCGGGCTCGGCTATGTCGGCTTCGCCGAGGAAGTGCGCAAGCAGGAGAAGGAGCTCGGCTTCAAGTTCGACTACATCGTGGTCTGCACGGTCACCGGATCGACCCATGCCGGCATGCTGGTCGGCTTTGCGGCGGACGGCCGCGCGCGAAAGGTGATCGGCATCGACGCATCCTTCACGCCGGCGCAGACGAAAGCCCAGGTGCTCGAGATCGCACAGAACACGGCCAAGCTGGTCGAGCTCGGCAAGGATCTCGTCGCTGACGACGTCGTGCTGATCGAGGACTACGCCTATCCGGCTTACGGCGTGCCGTCGGAAGAGACCAAGGAGGCGATCCGCCTCACCGCGCGTCTCGAAGGCATGATCACCGACCCCGTCTACGAAGGCAAATCGATGCAGGGCCTGATCGACCTCGCGCAGAAGGGCTATTTCGAGAAGGGTGCGAAGATTCTGTACGCCCATCTCGGCGGTGCGCCGGCGCTGAACGGATATGCTTATGCGTTCAGGAATGGGTGAGTGAGGCCGCGATAGCCGAGATGAGCCAGTAGCCCGGATGGAGCGCAGCGAAATCCGGGGCTACGGCACCCGTGATCGCCGCTACCGTGTCCTGATGATCTGCAGCAGCTCGTCGCCGTAATGCTCGAGCTTCTTGTCGCCGATCCCCGGCACGCCACGCAGTTCGTCCAGCGTCGTCGGCCAGGCCCGGACGATGCCGTCGATGGTGGCATCGTGGAGCACGACATAGGCCGGCACGCCGCGCTCGCGCGCGACATCTGAACGCCAGGACCGCAGGCGCGCGCGCAACTCGGGATCGACATCGCCTTGCGGTGCGTTGGCCGCGGGCGCGAG
Source organism: Bradyrhizobium sp. CCGB01 (assembly GCF_024199795.1). Lineage (NCBI taxonomy): Bacteria > Pseudomonadati > Pseudomonadota > Alphaproteobacteria > Hyphomicrobiales > Nitrobacteraceae > Bradyrhizobium > Bradyrhizobium sp. CCGB01. The sequence continues at coordinate 705,128 of NZ_JANADK010000001.1, read as the reverse complement.
GTCGCCGCGGCGGGATTTGGCACGGCTGGCGCGAACACGCGTGCCCGGCGCCTCCTCGCGCAGCCACACCTCGGTCTCGCCGCGCAGCACGCCGCGCGCGGTGTCCGTCAGCTTCAGCGCGCCGAAGGCTTCGCTGTCGCTCTGCAAATGGCCCATCGCCACCAGCTGCCGCAGCACCGTGCGCCACTGCTTCTCGTTCAGCTCGCGCCCGATGCCGAACACCGAGAGCTTGTCGTGGCCGAACTGCGTCACCTTCTCGGTCAGACGGCCGATCAGCACGTCGATCAGGTGCATCGCGCCAAAACGTTGCCCGGTGCGATAGGCGCAGGAGAGCAGCTTCTGCGCCAGCACCTTGCCGTCGCGCATCTTTGGCGGCGTCAGGCAGTTGTCGCAATTGCCGCAACTGTTCGCGGTCTCCGTCTCGCCGAAATAGGCGAGCAGTCGTTTGCGCCGGCACTGCGCGGTCTCGGCGAGGCCTACGAGCGCGTCGAGCTTGCCGATCGACACGCGCTTGAAATCGTCGGAGCCGCTGGATTCGTCGATCATGCGGCGCTGCTGCACGATGTCCGAGAGGCCATACGCCATCCAGGCCGCGGACGGCTTGCCGTCGCGCCCCGCGCGCCCCGTCTCCTGGTAATAGGCCTCGATGCTCTTGGGCAGGTCGAGATGGGCGACGAAGCGCACGTCGGGCTTGTCGATGCCCATGCCGAAAGCGATGGTCGCGACGATGACGATGCCGTCTTCGTTGAGGAACCGGTCCTGGTTGCGCGAGCGCACGCTGCTGTCGAGCCCGGCGTGATAAGGCAGCGCGGCGATGCCGGCGTCGTCGAGCGCCGCGGCAACTTCCTCGACGCGGTTGCGCGAGAGGCAATAGACCACGCCGGCATCGCCGGCGTGGCGCTCGCGGATGAATTCTTTCAGCTGCGACACTGCGTTACGCTTGTCGACGATCTCGTAGCGGATATTTGGGCGGTCGAAGCTGGAGACGAATTGCGGGCTGTCTGCAAGCCGAAGCCGCTCGACGATCTCCTTACGTGTCAGCTCGTCGGCCGTCGCGGTCAGCGCGATGCGCGGCACGTTGGGGAACCGCTCGGCGATGATGGAGAGGCCGACATATTCGGGGCGGAAGTCGTGGCCCCATTGCGAGACGCAATGCGCTTCGTCGATCGCGAATAGCGACACCTTGGCCTGCGCCAGCATCGACAGGCAGCGCGGCGTCACCAGGCGTTCCGGCGCAACATAGAGCAGGTCGAGATCGCCCGCGATCAGGCGCCGCTCGATGTCGGAGGCTTCCTGGAAAGTCAGCGACGAGTTCAGCGCGGCCGCGTTGACACCGGCCTCGATCAGGCCGGCGACCTGGTCGCGCATCAGTGCGATCAGCGGCGACACCACGATGCCGCAGCCTTCGCGCAGCAATGACGGCAGCTGGTAGCACAGCGACTTGCCGCCGCCGGTCGGCATCAGCACCAGGCAATTGCCGCCGTCCGTGACATGCCGGATGATCTCGCCCTGCGCCCCCCGGAACCCCGGCAGGCCGAACACCGAATGCAGCACCGACAGCGCATCGCGGCCGTTGGCCGGCACAGGCAGCGGAGCGGTGGAAGGAGCGGACATGAGCGTGTGAGACGTTGAGATTTCGGTCAACGCCAGTCGCATGCCGTAGGGGTCATGACAAGACTATTCGCGCGGCATCGGGAATTCGTCCCCTCTCCCCCTGTGGGAGAGGGTGGCTCGCCGCGTAGCGGCGAGACGGGTGAGGGGTTCTTTCCGCGAATCGACAGAAGATGATTCGCTGAAACACACCCCTCATCCGGCGCTTCGCGCCACCTTCTCCCACAGGGGGAGAAGGGAAGAAGAAGCTACGCCCCGATCCTTCGTAGTGCTTCGGCGACCGTTACGATCGGCATGCCGCGCTTCCCGGCTGCTTCCAGCGCGTGGCGCATCAGGTGGGGCGTACATCCATAGGGGCTTGGCGTATTCGTGACGTCATGGCCGTAGAAGATCAGCCATCCGCCGCTTGCGACCGCCTCGTCAAAATAGCGATCGACGCCCGCAATATCGATCTCGCAATCGACCAGAGGCGAAGCACGCAGGAACTGGAGGTCGATGACGTCGCGATTGACGCCGGGAAGGATGCCGCGCGCCGAGCGGAACGCCTTTGCGAGCTGCGGCTTGCGCCAGACCGAGGCGATTCCGTAGGGATAGGCGAAGTTCTCCAGCTTGATCGAGGAATCGATGCCGTGGAAATAGCTGCGATTCCGCTCGATCTCGTGGGCCATGGCGGCCTCGTCGAGATTGGCCGAGCTCCGGTGCGAGAAGGTGTGGCAGGCGATCTCGTGACCGGCCCGATGGAGCCGCACGATCGCGTCGTTCGAGAGGCCGTGCCAGTGGTCCGAGGGACGATCGATCAGGCTGCCGGCGAGATAGTAGGTGCCGCGACCGCCATGCCGCTCCAGAAGCTCGGCGCCCTCGCCCGCAGCGCTGTCGGGGGCATCGTCGAAGGTGAAGCTCACCATAGGCGCATGCGAGGGTAGCCGGTGCGGCGCGGCACGGAAATGCCGGGCGAGCCGATTGCTCACGCGTCCCTGGAGTGCCGACCACACGACTTACGTTTCCCGTGATTCTATATTTCTGTACTGAAACATTCGTGCGCTGGCTGAGGCAAGCCTAACGCTCGGGTAATCCTAACGCGGAGCCAACGCCCTCCGGCTAGGGTATCAGGGCCGGCGCATCGGCTTCCGCCGCGAGATATTGCAGCCAGTTGCGGAAAAGCGCCGCCGCGGCGCTGCCAGCCGCGATATCGGCGCGCAAAGTCAGCGCAGGCAGCTCGTTGGTGAGCGCCGGATGGCGCTCGTGCTTCGCCCGTCTTTCGAATCGCGCGAGCTTCTCTTCGGTCGCTGCGTCAAAATAGCTCACGGGCAGGTGCGGATAATTGTCGCGCTCACGGGCGAGATAGCGGCCGATGTCGCGCAGATATTCGCGCTGGAGCGACAGCGCATCGTATTCCGGGTGCCCCTGGAAGAACACGAAGCGGCTGGCATATTGGCGCGTGAAGATATCGACGCCCGCCTTTGCCGAGCGCGTCAGCACCTGATAGCCGGCCTGCGCCAGATCGCTCTCCGCGATCTCGTTCAGACGCGAATGCGAGACCTTGAGCGGCGCAGGCGCGGCGCGCGTCAGGGCATCGTTCGCCACGGCTTCGCAGTCGAAAATGCCGTGGCATTTGGCCGGCAGCCGCCGCCGTTCGATATGGTCGAGATGCAGCACTGCCGCGTGCGCGGCGAGGCACGACCAGATCGCCGAGCGCGTGTTGAGCTTGGCCCAGTCGATCAGCTCGGTGAGATCGCGCCAGTACGGCTCCTGGTCGAGCTCGGGCGCGACCGGCTCGGCGCCGGTCACGATCAGCCCGTCGAAGCTGTGACGCCTGAGCTCGGTGAGATCCGAATATTCACTCTCGACATGCCACTTCGCTTCCGGCGAGCGTTTCACCGAGGGCAGTGAGAAGCAGTGGAAGCGGATGCGGCGCGGACCTGCGGCGGCCTGGAGCAGCTTCATGAACTGCCGCTCGGTCGCTTTCAGTGCCGGGTCCGGCATGTTGTTGATCAGGCCGATCGTGAGCTCAGGACCACCGTGGTCGCGCGTGAGATCGCCTTCGGCCGGCACCAGTGCCGGGCTCGATATGCCTTGATCCCTGTCGATCAGGATCGTCATCGGCGCAGTCGCCTACTCCGCGGCCTGGAGGCGTGCCGACGGGCAGGCCTTCTCGAGCGCCTGGTCGATGTCCTCGATGATATCTGCGGAATGCTCGATGCCGATCGACAGGCGGATCGTCTCCGGCAGCACGCCCGCAACGCGCTGCTGCTCCGCCGACATCTGCCGATGCGTGGTCGAGGCCGGATGGCAAGCCAGCGACTTGGCATCGCCGATATTGACGAGGCGCGTGATCAGCTTCAGCGCGTCGTAGAAGGTCTTGCCTGCTTCCATGCCGCCCTTGATGCCGAAGGTGAACAGCGAGGAGGCGTTGCCGTCGAGGTACTTCTGAACGAGCGGATAGTATGGGCTGTCCGGGAAGCCGGTGTAGTTGACCCAGGCGACGCGCGAGTCCTTGCGGAGGAATTCGGCGACCTTGCGGGCGTTCTCGACATGGCGCTCCATGCGCAGCGCCACGGTCTCGATGCCCTGGAGCAACAGGAAGGCGTTGAACGGCGACAGCACCGAGCCCATGGTGCGCTGATAGACACTACGGGCGCGCTCGATATAGGCGGTCTTGCCGAAGCGCTCGGCATAGACGAGGCCGTGATAGGAGGCGTCGGGCTTGTTGTAGGCCGGGAAGCGGTCGGCGTGCCTCGCCCAGGGGAAGTTGCCGGAATCGACGATGGCGCCGCCCAGCGTGGTGCCGTGGCCGCCGAGAAACTTGGTGAGCGAGTGTACCGCGATGTCGGCGCCGTAGTCGAACGGCTTGAGCAGGATCGGGGTCGCGACCGTGTTGTCGACGATGAGCGGCACGCCATGCGCATGCGCGATCTTCGCCAGCGCCTCGATGTCGCAGACATTGCCGGCGGGATTGCCGATGGTCTCGGCGAACACGGCGCGGGTGTTCTCGTCGATCAGTTTTTCGATCGCATCCGGCTTGTCGCTCTCGGCGAAGCGGCCGGTGATGCCCTGGCGTGGCAGGATGTGCGAGAGCAGCGTGTGCGTGGTGCCGTAGAGCTGCGGCACGGAAACGATGTTGCCGCCGTGATCGGCGACGTTGACGAAGGCGAAATGCAGCGCGGCCTGGCCGGTCGCAACCGCCAGCGCGCCGACGCCGCCCTCGAGCTGGGCGATACGCTTCTCCAGCACCGCGCTGGTCGGATTGGCGATGCGGCTGTAGCGAAAACCTTCGGCCTCGAGATTGAAGAGCGCGGCGCCGTGGTCGGCGCTGTCGAAGGCGTAGGCCGCGGTCTGGTAGATCGGCACGGCCACCGCGTGCGTGGTGGCTTCGGGCTCGTAGCCGGCGTGAATAGCGATCGTCTCGTTGCGCATCGTGCCACCTCCGCGTGGAGCGGGCCGCACTTATTGGCCTGTATGAGGCATGTGCGTTGTCCGCCGTCCCTCTGTTAGAGGCGGGTGGTAAAGCGGACAATAATTCGCCTAGAGATCGAGGAAGTAACCCTAACGCTTGTTGGCGAATTGGCTAAAATTCGAGTCAATTTTCGTTAAGGAATCGATACCGGTGAGCACAGCTTGCGCGATGACCTGCCTGCGCCCGTCGTGGCAGAACACGGCGTGAAGCGGCAACGCATCGAGGTGACGATGCGGGAGACCGCATGATCATTCAGCGCGTCTTCGCCTTACCGTAAGTCGACGCACTCCTGCGCGACGCGGCATCCGCGCGCACGCGTTGCCGCGCGGAGACCGGTAACGCATCGCCTCGGTGATCCCACGGAGCAGACCAGAGCTCTCGCACGAAGAGCCTTTCTTCAAGGGGCTTGCGGCACATCCGCGACACGAACTGTAACGCGCAGACATGCGCGCTAACGCCAGGATCAACCCTTGCGTAATTTCCGCGATGCTACGGAACCATACGATTTTCGCTGAAGGATCCCCCTGTTTGATCATGATCACCGAGAATGCTCATCGCCTGCTCTCGCGCTTTGCGACCGATCGCCGTGGCAACATCGTCATCATCTTCGCGCTGTCGCTGTTGCCACTGCTGTCCTTTGTCGGCGCCGCCATCGATTACTCGCTCGCGACGCGGGCAAGAGCGAAGCTGGTGGCGGCCCTCGACACCGCCGTGCTGGTCGCCACCGCCAAGAGCGAGATCACGAAGACCGCATCGGCGGCACAGAGCGATGCCGTGAGCACCTTCACCGGACAGATGTCCGCGCTCGGCCTGTCGACGAGCTCCGTGACCATCACCGTGACCGACAGCGTCACCACCCGCACCGCCACCGGAACGGCCTCGTCGAGCGTGACAACTTATTTCATGGGAATCATGGGCTACAAGACGCTCGCGATCTCGGCAACATCGAGCGCCGCGGCCTCGCTACCGTCCTACATCGACTTCTACGTGCTGCTGGACAATTCGCCGTCGCAGGGGTTGGGCGCGACCACGGCCGACATGACGGCCTTGCAGAACGCGACCTCCGACAGCTGCGCCTTTGCCTGTCACGACACCTATACGTCGAGCTCGAAGAAGACGCTTCAGACCTCGAGCTATTACTCGATCGCCAAGAAGCTGGGGATCAAGATGCGGATCGACCTGGTGCGTGACGCAACGCAGTCGCTGACGGATACGGCGACCGCGAGCCAGCTCGTCAGCAACCAGTACCGGATGGCGGTCTACACGATGGGCAGCGATTGCAGCTCGATCGGCCTGACGACCATATCCGCGCTATCGTCGAGCCTCTCCTCGGTGAAGACGGCGGTTGCCGGCGTCGACCTGATGACGATCCCCTACACCAACTACAACAACGACATGTGCACCGACTTCGACGGCACGCTGTCGTCGATGAACGGCACGATCCCGACACCCGGCGACGGCTCCTCGTCGTCGCCGCAGAAATGGCTGTTCTTCGTCTCGGATGGCGTCGCCGACTACTATTATCCCTCGACGTGCAGCAAGACGGTTATCAGCTCGTCAGGGCGGTGCCAGGAGCCGCTCACGACCACGATCTGCGACACCATCAAGGCGCGCGGCGTCAAGATCGCGGTGCTCTACACCACCTATCTCGCGATCACCAACAACAGCTGGTACAACACCTATATCGCGCCATGGCGCAGCTCGATCGGGACCAAGATGCAGGCTTGCGCGACGTCGGGCTATTATTACGAGGTGTCGAGCGATGCCAGCATCAGCGACGCGCTGAACGCGCTGTTCCAGAAGGCGATCGCCGCCTCGCATCTGACGAACTAGCCATCAGCTCCGTTCCGATGAAATCGGAACGGAGCCTCATTTGTCGGCGCGTTTTCTTGACGCCAAGCGCTTTGGCCGCGGGTTCAGGCCATCGCCTCCCAGAGCCGATGGGTGAGCACACCGGCACGCTTCTCGATCGCGGCCGCCGCATCGAGCGCGAGGTCCTCGCGATAGCGTCCCGCGATGAGCTGCACGCCGATCGGCTTGCCGTCATGCAGGGTCACCGGCACCACCGCGCCGGGCAGGCCCAATACGTTGATGGCGGAGATGAAGCGGATCTCGCCCCAGAAGATTTCCTGCACGCGCTCGGCGCTGACGGTGTCGTCGCGCGGCCCCGGCGTCGGCTTCACCGTGGTCGGCGCCAGCACCACCGGGTATTCCTCGAAGAACAATTGCCAGGCGCGGATATGGCCATTGCGTGCGGCGGTGGCGCGCATCCAGGCCGGCAGGTCGAGCACGCCGGCCTTGGCCTTCATGCCGCCCCACGCCTTGTGGAAGTCTTCCGAAGTCACCTTCAGCATGCCGGCTTCCTGCATCACCACGGTCTCGTTGGTGATGATGTCGCACCAGGTCTGCCAGACACCGTTGATGTCGGGGACATCGACCTCGGTCACGCGATAGCCGGAGCGTTCGAGATGATCGGCGGCCTGGCGCAGTGCCGCGTGCACAGACGGATCGACGTCCATGTCCTCCGGGATCTTGGCCAGCGCGACCTTGATCGGCCCTTTCGGCTTCGGCCCGGCCAGCGGCGCCGGCACCCACCAGGGATCGCGCGGATCGCGCTGGCTCATCACTTCCAGCGCGAGGCGGACGTCGCCGACATGGCGGGCGAGCGGGCCCTGCGCCGACATCAGATGCGCCAGCATCGGCCGCTCGGCCGTTGCGCTTCCGTTGAAGGCCGGGATGCGGCCCTGCGTCGGCTTGATCGTGGCAACGCCATTGCAATGCGCCGGCCAGCGCAGCGAGCCGCCGATATCGTTGCCATGGGCGATGGTGCCGATGCCGGCGGCGACCGCCGACCCCGCACCGCCCGAGGAGCCGCCGCAGGTGATGTTGGGATCCCAGGGATTGAGCGTCAGCCCGTGCAGGGGATTGTCGGTGAAGCCGCGAAACGAGAATTCGGGCGTGTTGGTGAGACCGATGACGATCGCTCCGGCCTTCTTCAGGTTGCGGACAACAGGCGAATCCGACGGCGCGACGAGGTCCTTGTTGGCGGGCACGCCGTTGAAATTTGGCCGGCCCTCGTAATCGACGTTCTCCTTGATGGTGATGGGCACGCCGTGCAGGAGGCCGAGCTCGCCGCCCCTGGACCGCTGCTTGTCGGCGGCATGCGCCGCAGCGAGCGCTTCTTCCGAGAGATCGACGACGACCGCGTTCAGCTTCGGATTGACCGCGCGCATCCGTTCGAGATGCACTTCGACGGTCTCGACGGCGGAGATTGCGCCGGAACGGATCGCAGCGGCGGTCTCGACTGCCGACCATTGCCAGGCCGGGCCCTTCGGCCGGCGGGCCGCGGCCGGCTTGCGCGGTGCCGGCGTCTTGACTGCCTTGTTGGCTGTCTTTTTGGCTGTCTTGCTGACTGCCTTCCTGGCCGCCTTTGCGACGGCCGCCTTGCGGGCGGTGCTCGTCTTGCTCGAGGTCTTCGCTGCCTGCTTCGAACCAGTTTTCTTCTTGGTCGCCGTCTTCTTCGCCACGCCGCATCTCCTGAATTTGCGCCGCGGAGGTTATGGAGGTCACGGGACCGTGTACAGGCGCGTTTCTGCATGGCGCATTGTCGCGGCGCTCTGTCACAGCCCCAAGCGGATCAAGAGAAGCTCATGAACCTTTGGGGCCCCTCCCTTGACCCACATAGTGGTTGAATGACGCAACAAACGACCGCCAAGATTGCGGCATGGTGACTGGCTTTTTTGACGCAGCCAGTTTGACACCGATACATCGGAGCATTTGCGATGCTCGTGGAATTCGACAGCGGATACGACCAGCAACCATTTCGCGACTTGTGCGCCGGCTACCCGGGCGCTGAAGCGTACGATCCAGATGATTTTCGGATCGAATGGGGACCGATCTTTCACCGTGGCCGGCTCGACGGATCGGCGCGCGTGCTCGTCGTCGGTCAGGATCCCGCCCAGCACGAGACCATCGTGCGCCGCATCCTGGTCGGCACCGCGGGCCGCCGGGCCCAGGGCTTTCTCGCAAAGCTCGGCATCACGCGGAGCTACGTGATGGTGAACACCTTCCTGTACAGCGTCTATGGACAGAGCGGCGGCAACAAGCACAAGAACGAGCCCGGCATCGTCGACTACCGCAACAAATGGTTCAAGGCCGTGCTCGCGCCCGGCAACATCGAGGCCGTGGTCTCGCTTGGCGGCCTTGCGGACGAGGCCTGGAAAGCCTGGCTCAAGACTGCCGATGGCGCAGCCTTCAAGACCCTCGCCTATCAGCACATCACGCACCCGACCTGGCCGGAAAGTTCCGCCAGTGATAACGCGACACGGGCTGCGAACACCAAGATCATGCTGACCAAGTGGAATGCCGCGCTCGCAGCCCTCGCACCTGCGCTCCTGCATCCCGACATACCGACCACACTCGTGCCGTATGGCGACACCTTCAAGCCGACCGAACTCATCGACATCATCGCAAAGGATCTTCCCGCGGGACTACCGGCCTGGATGTGCGGGGACACGCCGTGGGCCACGCGCCAGGGCGCTGACGCGGCAGCCAAGCGACGCACGATCGCGATCACCGTTCCCGACGGGGTGATCCCATGAGCCCGGCCGCGACCCCGACGCGCTGGGCGCTGAACGGGCGGATCGTGACGATGGCCACTGAGGGCGACGTCATCAAGAGCGGAACGATCTTCATCGAAGACGATCGCATCGCCGCGATCGTGCCCAAGGGACAGCCCGCCCCGGCAGGCTTCGAGGCCGTCGATCCGGTCATGACCGGCGGCACCATCTATCCCGGCCTGATCGAGCTGCACAATCATTTGAGCTACAACATCCTGCCGCTCTGGAGCGTGCCGCAGCTCTACCGCAATCGCGACCAGTGGCAGAACGCCAGATCGTACAAGACGTCCGTGACCGGCCCCATGAGCGCGATTGCGCTGGCCGACGACGGCTCGCTGCTGCCGGCGCTGGTCCGCTATGTCGAAGCCAAGTGCATGGTCGCGGGCACGACGACCAGCCAGGGGATCACGCTGTCGAACTGGAGCGGCACGATCCACAAATACTACAAGGGAGCGCTGCGCGCCGCCGAGATCGGGAGCCCTCCCGATCTTCCGCGGGCCCACTCGAAGATCCCCGATATCGATGCGGAGGATTGGGCGAAGTTCGACAACGAGCTCAAATCGTCGACGTGCTTCCTGCTGCATCTGAGCGAAGGCGTCGATACCAGTGCGCACAGCCACTTTCTCGCTTTGCGCAATCCCGCAGGCGATTGGGCGATCGAACCATCGCTGGCCGGCATTCATTGCACGGCGCTCGATGCGACCGACTTCGGAACGATGGCCCAAAATCAGGCCAAGGTGGTCTGGTCCCCGCTGAGCAATCTGCTGCTCTACGGGAAAACGACCGACGTCGTGGCAGCACGCACGGCCGGCCTCACCATCGCGCTCGGCTCTGACTGGTCGCCCTCGGGCAGCAAGAACCTGCTCGGCGAGCTGAAGGCAGCGAAGGTCGTCTCCGCGCATTTCAACCTCGGCTTCAGCGACTACGCCATCGTCTCGATGGCGACGCGCAATCCGGCTGCGATCCTGAAGTGGGACGCAGGGCTGGGGACGATCGCCAAGGGCAAGCTCGCCGATCTTCTGGTCGTGAAGGGCGTGACCGGCGAGCCCTACGGCCACCTGATCAAATCGCGCGAGCAGGATATCGTCCTGGTCACGATCGGCGGACGGCCGCGCTATGGAATGAAGAGGGCCATGCAGCTGGCGGGCGGAAGCGGCGAGGCGCTCAAGATCGGCAGCAGCGCACGGGTGATCGATTTCTCTTCGCCCGACCAGGATCCGGAAATCGAGAAGATCACGCTGGCGGAAGCGACCAGTCGGCTCCGCACCGCGCTCGGCCAACTCGGCACGCTGCAACCGCATAGCCTCGCCATGTCAGCGGCGATCGCCAGTGGAACGGTCTCGCGGACCGGATGGCGTCTCGCGCTGGACGAGCAGTTCGGCAACAATGTCCAATTGCGCCCGCGGCTCGAATATAACGGCGTCAGAACCGGCCCCGATTTGCAGGCCGTCACAGCGGCGACCGAGCCGCTGCATCCCATCAAGCTGGATGGCCTGACGGTAGCGGGCGATCCCGCCTTCCTGGACATGCTGAAGAGCGAGACGAATCTCCCGGCTGGAATCGCAACGGCGATCGCGGCTTTTTATTGAGCCGCGATCGCCGTCGTCATCGCCGTTTCATTCCGCCGGGCACGCCGCGAGGGTCACCTGCCTGCGGTCGAGCTGAAAGCTCCACAGCGCGAGCATGAGACCGACGGCCGTGATGCCGGCGGCGACCAGAGGCAGCGCGGAGAGACCGAGCCCGCGATCGATGGTGACGCCGCCGGCCCAGGCGCCGAGCGCGTTGCCGAGGTTGAACGCGGCGATGTTCAGGCTGGAGGCCAGCGTGCGGCCGCTGGGCCCGGCCGCCTCCAGCACGCGCAGCTGAAGCGGCGCGACCGTCGCAAAGGCGGCGATGCCGAGCAGCAGGATCAGCACGATGGCCGCGATCTTGACCGAGAGCACGGCGGCAAGGCCCAGCAGCACGATGGCGAGCGCAGCGAGCGTGCCGATCAGGGCGCGCGCAAGGCCGCGGTCGGCGAGCTTGCCGCCGGCGACGTTGCCGATCGCAAGGCCCGCGCCGAACACCAGCAGGATCGGCGATACCGCCGCTTCCGAAAACCCGGTGAAGCGGGTCAGGATCGGCTGGATATAGGTGAAGACGACGAACAGGCCTGCAAAGCCGAACACCGTCATGGCAAGGCCGAGCAGCACCTGCGGACGGCCCAGCACCGCGACCTCCTCGGCAAGCGAGATCGGCTTGTCGCCATTGCCGACATGGCCGGGCACGAGCGCCGCGACGACCGCGAATGCGACCACGCCGATCACCGTCACCGCCCAGAACGCGGCACGCCAGCCGAGCATCAGGCCGAACCAGGCGCCGAAGGGCACGCCCAGCAGCGTCGCGACGGTCAGACCGATGAACATGGTCGCGATGGCCGAGGCGCGCTTGTCCTCGACGACGAGGCTGGTCGCCACCACCGAGCCGACGCCGAAGAACGTGCCGTGGGCGAGCGAGGTCAGCACCCGTGCCGCCATCAGCAGTTCGTAGTTCGGGGCCAGCGCGCAAGCCGCATTGCCGAGCGTGAAGATCGCCATCAGGGCGAGAAGAACCGTCTTCCGCGGCATTCGCCGCGTCGCGAGCGTCAGCACCGGGGCTCCGACGAACACGCCGAGCGCATAGCCGGAGATCAGCAGGCCCGCGACCGGCACGGAGACATGCATGTCGGCGGCGACCTGGAGCAGCAGGCCCATGATGATGAATTCGGTGGTGCCGATGCCAAAGGCACCGGCGGTGAGCGCGAGGACGGCGAGAGGCATGCGTGGCTCCGAAGGATGAGACGAGCCACGGAGATAGCCGCACCGCAGCAAATCCATTAGAATGTCCGCAATCCAATCATTTGTGACGTGAATTCAACATGGCCCGTTTCGACACCAACCGCTCCGCCGAGATGGAGGTTTTCGTCCGCGTCGTCGATTTCGGCGGCTTCACGCAGGCCGCGCGAAAACTGCGGCTGACGCCGTCAGGCGTCAGCAAGCTGATCTCGCGGCTGGAGACGCGGCTTGGCTCGCGGCTGATCAACCGCACCACGCGCAAGCTCACGCTGACCGAGGAAGGCCAGGCCTTCTACCAGCGCTCGTTGCGCATCCTCGGCGAGATGGAAGAGGCCGAGCGCGAGGCAGCCTCAGGCGCGACGCCGCGCGGCCGGCTCACGGTCAACTGCAACATCCCCTTCGGCATGCTGCATGTGATGCCGCTGATCCCGCGCTTTCTCGAACGGCATCCCGACGTCACGCTCGATCTCGTGCTGACCGACACGCTGATCGACCTGATGCAGGAGCGCGCCGACGTCGCCATCCGCGTCGGACCTCTGAAAACCTCGCGTCTGATCGCGCGGAAGCTCGGCACCAGCCGCATGGTCATCGTCGGCACACCCGATTATCTGACGCGCTTTGGCACCCCGAAAAACCCGACGAATCTCGCGGAGCATCGCGGCATCGGCTGGACATTTCCGCGTATCCGCGGCGGCTGGCCGTTTCGCCGGGGAGACCGCACCGAGGAAGCGGTGCCACCGCTTGTGGCGCGCGCCAGCGACGGCGAAATCGCTCGTCGCCTCGCACTCGGCGGCGTCGGTCTCGCTCGCCTCGCCCTCTTCCACATCGGCCCCGACATCGAAGCCGGTCGCCTTGTCCCGGTGCTGCAAGGCTACAATCCCGGCGACCGCGAAGACATCCACGCCGTCTATGTCGGCCACACCGCGCCCCTGCCCGCCCGCGTGCGCGCGTTCATCGATTTCCTGGCGGAGCATGTGCGCGTGAGCGACCCTGCGCTGAAGCGCGCGGGGGATGGGACGTGGAAATTGGTGGGATGAGGCCAGTGGCGGAGAGAGTGTCAGTTAATCCCCGTTGAAAGATAAAGGATTTTCGACTTTCCCCGACCAAAACCTACCGTTCGAGCTACGTGCGGAATGGGGTTTCCATCACGGACAAAAGCCCATTCGGCGGATGGCGTCGCCTGCACAGCCTGATCGATGTCCAGTCCTCTGGCGCCGTTCGACGCAACATGTCGATATCGTTCATCCCGGTAAAGGTTGCTCGCTGCACAGTTCAATCAGCAGCTGGCGCAATTGGCTCGTCAGTTGCCGCTTCCGCTCGCTTTCCATGAAGCCGATTTCCCGCCTCCCGTCAGGAAAGCCGAGATGCTCGATTCTGAGCCTGGGATTCTCCTCCCAGGAGGAGAATCGGCCGAGCGGCACGATCGTCACCCCGGCGTCCTGCTCGACCAATTCGACCAATGTGCGCGACAACTGCATTTCGAGACTCTCGCCGAAAGTGATTCTCTTGTCCTTCAAGAACCTGTCGAGCGATGCTCCGGTATGCGTGGTGAGCGAAGGGCGCAAGAACAGGCGCTCGTGCATCAGGCGCTCCCTGTCGAGGCCCTCCGTCGATTGTCTGTTCGCGATGAAGACGAACGGCTCGAGGTAGAGCGTCGTCCAGAGCGTCCCTGCTGCTATCGGGCGCGGACTCCTGACTGCGACGGCTGCATCAGACTGACCAGCCTCCACGCGGGCGCTAAGATCGGTAGAATAGCCAACCGCAGGCCTGATCGTGAGACGGCGAAATCGCTTTCGCGCGTGCAAAGTGGCCTTCACCAGCAAGCTCATGCAGGACGCGATCGCCTCGGCATTGATCGTACCGACCGGATCGTCCGCGTCGTCCGAACTCGTGATGAGCTCGTCAAACTGATCAATCAGCTGGCGGGCCCGCGGAAGGAATCTCAGGCCGCGTTCATTGAGCGAGAGCTTCTTGCCAATTCGATCAAACAGTTGATGGCCGAGCGAATCCTCCAGCAGGCGCATCTGTTGGCTGACACCCGCCGGCGTGAGGCCCACCTTCTCCGCTGCAGCGGCGAAGCTGCCGTACTGCGCTACGCATAGGAATGTCCGCAGAGCCCGGATCGTCGCCATGATTGCCCATCGACAAATTTGAATTGTCTATTTGACAATAACTTCTAGTTTTTCTTTCGAAGGCGCAAGCGTTAGCAATGGCCGGATTGGCTCCCCAGGGTGGCTAACCGGATACATGGCATGCTTCGATTTGCGCTGACGCGGATAGGAATGGCATTGCCGACGCTGCTGATCGTGGCGGTTTCGGTCTTCGTCCTGATCCGGCTGATCCCCGGCGACCCGGCCCAGCTGATGCTGGGCGACCTTGCAACGCCGGCGAGCCTCGCCGACCTCCGGGTCCGGCTCGGCCTCGACCAGAACCTGCCGGTGCAGTTCGGCATCTGGTTCGGCAAAGTACTGACCGGCGATTTCGGCCAGTCGATCTCGACACAGCAGGCGGTCCTGCCCCTCATCCTGCAACGGTTCTGGATCAGCGCGCAGATCGTGCTCGTCGCGGTGCTGCTGGCGAGCCTGGTCGCAGTGCCGGCCGGCGTGATTGCCGCCTGGAAGCAGAATTCCCCGGTCGACCTCTCGCTGGTCACGCTGGCGACGCTGCTGCTCTCGATTCCGACCTTCTGGCTCGGTCTGCTGCTCCTGCTGTTGTTCGGCCTCAAGCTCGAATGGCTGCCGGTCGTCGGCTACGTCTCGATCTCGGAGAACGCGGGGGCCGGCCTGCTCTATCTCCTGATGCCGATCATGACGCTCTTCCTGCACGAGATCGGCGTGATCCTGCGCATGGCGCGCGCCTCGACGCTGGAGGTACTCAGGCTCGACTACATCACCCATGCCCGCGCCAAGGGCCTCTCGGAGATGGCGGTGCTGTGGCGCCACGCCTTCAAGAACGCGTTCGGCCCGACCTGGACGCTGATCGGCCTCGTCCTCGGCAACCTGCTCGGCGGCATCGCGGTGGTGGAAACGGTCTTCACCATCCCGGGCCTCGGCCGGCTGCTGGTCGATTCGATCTTCGCCCGCGACTATCCGGTGATCCAGGGCTGCCTGCTCTTCGTCGCCTGCACCTATGTGCTGGTGAATCTCGTCATCGACCTCTGCTATCCGCTCTTCGATCCCAGGGTGACGGCCGCATGAAACTTCCTGCCCCCAATGCGATGGTCGGCAGCACGCTGATCGGCATCCTGCTCGCGGTCGCCGGCACCGGCGCGCTGTGGACACCGTACGACCCGCTCAAGCTCTCCTTTCGCGCGAAGCTTGCGGCGCCGAGCGCCATCCACTGGCTCGGCACCGACGAGTTCGGACGCGACGTGCTCTCCCGCCTGATGGCGGGAGCGGCGACCTCGGTCTGGATCAGCCTCCTCACCGTCTCGCTCGCCGTCGTGCTCGGCACGTTGATCGGCCTGTTCTCGGGCTACATGCGCGGCTGGGTCGACCGGGTGATCATGGCCTTCAACGACGCGCTCCTCGCCTTTCCCGGCATCCTCCTGGCACTCGGCCTGCTCGCAGTGGTCGGCGCCAACAAATACGGCATCATCGTCGCACTCGGCATCGCCTATACGCCGTCGGTCGCACGCGTCGTGCGCGGCGCCGTGCTGTCGCTGCGCGAACGCGAGTTCATCGCCGCCTCGCGCGTCATGGGCAACTCGGAAGCCTTTACGATGGCCCGCCACATCCTGCCGAACTGCATCGCGCCGCTGACCGTGCTGGCGACCTCGATGTTCGGCTATGTCCTGCTGGCAGAGAGCGCGCTCTCCTTCCTCGGTCTCGGCGTGCCGCCACCGGCGCCGACCTGGGGCAACATGCTCGCAGGCTCCCGGCCCTATATCGGCCAGGCCGTCTGGCTGGGCGTCTTTCCGGGTCTCGCGATCTCGCTGACCCTGCTCGGCATCAATCTGCTCGGCGATGCCGCGCGCGACAAGCTCGACCCGCGGATGAGGGGGGCGCGATGACCCGGACCGCTCCTCTCCTCGACGTCGCCGGCCTGACGCTCAAGGTCGGCACGACCGGCCGTACCGTCGTCAACGACGTCTCCTTCCAGGTTTTCCCCGGCGAAATCGTCGGAATCGTCGGCGAATCCGGCTCCGGCAAGACGCTCGCCGCCCGTGCCGTGATGGGCTTCATCCCGCCTGCCGTTGCGCTCGCCTCCGGCACGATCCGCTTCGACGGGCAGGACGTGATGGCGATGAGCGGCAAGGACCTGCGCGCCATGCGCGGCTCCCGCGTCGGCATGGTCTTCCAGGAACCGATGACCTCGCTCAACCCCTCCACGCTGATCGGCCGCCAGCTCGACGAGGGCCTGGCGCTGCACCGCAAGCTCGACGCGCCGGCGCGCCGCGCATTGATCATCGACATGCTCAAGCGGGTCGGCCTGCGCGATCCGGAAGGGGCGCTCACCGCCTATCCGCACCAGTTCTCCGGCGGCATGCGCCAGCGCATCATGCTGGCCTCGGTGATGCTGCTGAAGCCGGCGCTGCTGCTCGCCGACGAGCCGACGACGGCGCTCGACGCCGTCGTCCAGCGCGACGTGATGGAGCTGATGGTCGATCTGACCAAGGCCAACCACACCGCCGTGCTGCTGATCTCGCACGATCTCGGCATGGTCGCACGCTATTGCAGCCGCATCGTCGTGATGTGCCAGGGCGACGTGGTCGAGCAGGGCAGGAGCGAGGACATCCTCGCCCGGCCGCAACATGCCTATACGCGCAAGCTGCTCTCGGCGATGCCGCACCGGTTGCCGGCGCGGCCGCCGCCACAGGCGAACACGCCGATCGTTTCGTTGCGCGACCTCGTCGTCGAGTATCCGGGCAGGCAGGGCTTCTTCCGCAAGGAGGCGGCCAAGCGCGCGCTCCACGGCATCAGCCTCGACATTCAGCCCGGCGAGGTCGTCGCGGTGGTCGGCGGCTCGGGCTCGGGCAAGACCACGCTCGGCCAGTCGATCGCGGGGCTCATCAAGCCGGCCGGCGGCGAGATCCGCTTCAACGGCAAGCCGATCGCGAAGAGCGAGGCGGCCTACCGGGACTATCGGCTCAACTGCCAGATGGTGTTCCAGGACCCCTATTCCTCGCTCGACCCGCGGATGACCATCGGCCAGCTGGTCGGAGAGCCGTTGCGGCAGGTCGCCGCCATGACCCCGGCGGAGCGGAAGGCGCGCGTCGCCGAGGTTCTGGCCGAGGTTGGGCTCGCGGACGGCTTCGCCGAGCGCTATCCGCACGAACTCTCGGGCGGACAGCGCCAGCGCATCGCGATCGCGCGGGCCGTCGTGCGCCGGCCGAGCTTCGTCATCGCCGACGAACCAGTCTCGGCGCTCGACGTAACGGTGCGCGCGCAGGTGCTCGAGCTCTTCGACGAGCTGCAGAAGAAGCACGGTTTCTCCTGCCTGTTCATCAGCCATGATCTCTCTGTGGTCGAGCAGGTCGCCGACCGCGTGATCGTCATGCAGGACGGCCGCATCGTCGAGGAAGGCCCCCGCGACGCCATCTTCGACGCCCCCCAGCACGCCTACACGAAGAAGCTCCTCGCCGCCGTCCCGGGCCTCGAATCCACCGGCGAAGGAGGCGTCAGACTGTTCTGGCGACTGAGCCAGGCGGAGAGAGCTCTCGCCGGTGCCGGGGCTTCTGCGTCGACATAGCGAGAGGCGAGGAAAGAACATGCGCAAGACCTTGCTGGTCGTCGCCACAGTCATGACGGGGTTCGGCTTTGCCACCGGACAAGCCAACGCCAGCGCGCTCAAGGTGTATCTGGACGCGGACATCCGCAGCACGGACCCGGGCGTCAATCGGGACGGCAACACCGACGGCGTTGTGCTGCACATGGTCGAGGGCCTGGTCGGCTACGATGCGCGGGGAGTGCCGAAGCCACTTCTGGCCGAGAGCATCGCGGTGTCGCCGGACGGGCTGACCTACACCTTCAAGCTCCGCTCCGGCGTAAGATTCCACAATGGCGAGACCCTCAAGGCAGACGACGTCGTGTGGAGCTGGAACCGCTATCTGAACCCCAAGACCGGCTGGCGCTGCCTGACCGACTTCAACGGCGATATCGGCCTGAAAGTCGAAAGCGTGACGGCGGTCGACCCGCAGACGGTCACGATCCGGATCAACGAGCCATCCCCCCTGTTCCTTGCCAACATCGCGCGCAGCGACTGCGGCATGACGGCAATCACGCATCGTTCGTCGGTGAAGCCGGACGGCAGCTGGGACAAGCCGATCGGCACCGGGCCATTCAAGCTGGCGGAGTGGCGCCAGCGGGAGTTCGTCAGCCTGACCCGCTTCGACGGGTATTCGAATCCCGGCGGCGAACCGAACGGCTATGTCGGCAGCAAGCGACCGCTGGTTGATGAAATCCGCTTCGTCGTCATCAGCGATCCCGCAACCGCGAAGGCGGCTTTCATCCGCGGCGACATCGATATCCTGCCGCGGCTTCCGTATTCGGAGGCGAACGAGCTCAAGCCGAACCCGAACATCACCATCTCCGCCGAGCCGGGCCTGGCTGCGACGACCTTCTTGTTGCAGACTCGCGACAAGCTGCTGTCGAACGTCAAATTGCGTCAGGCGATCGCGGCGGCGATCGACTACGACGAGCTCGTCGGCAGCGTGACCTACGATCTTGCCGCGCCCAACAATTCCCTTGTCCCGGTCGCCTCGCTCTTTCACACTGACGCGCACCAGAACGGCTTCCGCCATGATCCGGCGCTTGCGAAGAAGCTGCTGCAGGAAGCCGGCTACAAGGGGCAGACACTCAAGATCACGACCAACAAGCGCAACCAGGCGAATTTCGATGCGGCCATCATCCTGCAAGCGATGCTGGAAGCTGTCGGCATCAAGGCCGAAGTCGAAGTGCTCGAATGGGGCGTGCAGACGGATCGCTGGCAATCGGGCAAGTATCAGATCATGTCGTTCAGCTATTCGAGCCGGATGGACCCCGCGCTCAACTACGAGGGAGCGATCGGCCCGAAGGACTCGCAACCGCGCAAGGTCTGGGAAGACAAGGTGGCGCTCGATGCACTCGCAGAGGTCACCAGCGAAACCCGGAATACCGAACGTCAGAGATTATTCGACCGGCTGCACGCGGCCATGATCGACCAGGCTCCACTCATTCCGTTGTTCAGCACGGTAACCGCGGGCGCGAGCCGCAAGAGCGTCAAGGGCTTCGCCACCAACGTCTTTGGTGCACCGCTGCTTTGGGAGGTTCGGAAGGACTGATGCCCGTGACACATTCCCTCTATCTGCTTGGCGACATCAATCTCAAAGGCATTGCCGATCCGTCCCGGATCTTCGACGTCGTCGGCCCCGATCTCACAGCGGCGGATATGGTTTTCGCCAACCTGGAGTGCTGCCTCTTCGACGATGCCGAACGCGCCGTCGAGAAGCGCGGCTTCTACGTTCCGACGCGATCAGCTGCACTGCTGAGGGACGGCGGCGTGCAGGTCGTCGGAGCAGCGAACAACGTCAACATCGGCGCGGAGGCTATCGCCTCCTCGCTGGCCGCGCTCGCCTCCGCCGGGATTGCGCAGGTCGGCGCCGGGCTCGAGCCGGCAGCAGCCTACCGGACACTCGTCGTCGAGCGGAACGGGCTGCGCTACGGTTTTCTGCAGCGCACGGCCGTGTATTGGCCGGATGGTCACGAGGTCGGTATCGGGCAACCCGGCGTGGCCGTGATCAAGGCGCACACCGCCTATCGTCCTCGATACGAACAGCAGGCTGCCCGCACGCGCCCGGGCGTGCCGCCGGAGGTCGTGACCTGGGCCGATCCCGATTCGTTGGCAGAGGTTTCGCGTGCAGTCGCGGAACTAAGGACGCGCGCCGATATTGTCATCGCCTCGTTCCACTGGGGATACCGGCGCGAGGTCCTGCAATATCAGCGCCAGTTCGCGCGCGCCGCGATCGATACCGGGGCCGACATTGTTCTTGGCCACGGGCCGCACATGATCATGCCGCTGGAGCTTCATGCAGGGCGGCCGATCATCTATGGCGGCGGCAATTTCTCGTTCCTGTACGAGCACGGTAACAAGCCTCATGCGGACTGGGTCGGCATGTTCGTGCATGCCGAGATCGTCGAACGGTCGATGCGGCGCCTGACGATCTCGTTCGTCCGCCGCGACGCGTCAGATCGGACGATCGTCCGTTCGGTTCGCGACGAACCCCGTGAGCGAGACGAGCTGATCGCTGCCTCTGCCGCCAACGGCGCTGCCTTGACGGCCGAAGGTGACAGGCTGGTTCTGCAGCTCTAGCGCCTCATCGCCTCGACGATCCGGAAAGACAGGGAAAACCGCATATGGTGACGATGAAGAACGCGATGATCGTTGCGCCGCAGCCGGAAGCGGCCGAGGCTGGCGCAGAAGTGCTGGAGCGCGGCGGCAATGCCGTCGACGCGGCCATCGCCTGTGCCTTCATGCAGGGTGTCGTCGATCCGCTGATGTGCGGCATCGGCGGCTTCGGCTCGATGCAGGTCTACATGCCGCGCCGCGGCGTTCACGAGATCGTCGAGTTCTACGCCAGGGCTCCGCTCTCTGCCACGCCCGACATGTGGCTGAAACATCTGCAAGGGCAGACGCGGGACGGCTTTGCCTTTTTGCTCGAGGGCGGAATCAATGAGTTCGGCCACCTCGCCGTCTGCACGCCGGGGAGCGTGAAGGGCTACGCCCATGCGCTCTCGCAGTTCGGCACGATGGATTGGCAGGACGTGATGGCGCCCGCGATCCGGCAGGCTCGGAGCGGCGTGCTGGTGCGACCCCATATGCATTGGTTCTGGACCCAGGACCAGAGCGGCGGCGGCGAGGTGAATACCGGTGACAAGCTGTGCTACAGCCGGACTGGACGAGAGGTGTTCTTCCGGCCTGACGGCAGCCCGAAGCGGCCGGGCGACACATTGGTCAATCCCGACCTCGCCGCGACGCTCGAGCACCTCGCCAGAAGCGGTCCGGACGACTTTTACCATGGCGCGCTGGCCAGCCGCATGGCATCTGACTTCGCCGCACAGGGCGGCCTTCTCACCGAGCGCGACTTCGCGGCATACGAACTGTCCGTCGCCAACCCGATCTGGGGCTCGTACCGCGGCCGCCGGATCTCGACGAGCCCGCCGCCAGCGAGCGGCATGTCCATGTTGCAGGTGCTGCACATCCTCGACCATTTCGACGTCGGTGCGCTGCGCCACGGCAGTGCCGAGCACATCGCCCTGCTCGCCGAGGCCATGAAGCGCATGACGATCGACAAGGACCGCTTCATGGGTGACCCAAGCTATGTCGACGTGCCCGTCGCGCGACTGATCTCGAGGGGACATGCGGCCGAGCAGGCCGAGGCGATCAGGCGTGGCGAGCGTGCGGTGGTTGAAAGGCTCGACCGCTCGCAGCGCGAGACGACGCACGTCTCGGTGATCGACCGCGAAGGCAACGCCGTCGCGCTGACCCACACCCTTGGCAGTCCGTCCGGCGCCATCTCCGACGGCCTCGGCTTCATCTACAACGGCACGATGAGCCGATTCGATCCGCGCCCCGGACGGGCCGCTTCGATCGCGCCAGGAAAGCGCCGCGCCTCATCCGCTGCGCCAACCATCGTCTTCGAGGGCGAGACACCCCGCGTCGTGATCGGCGCGCCGGGGGGCAGCTACGTTGCGCCGGCCGTGGCGCAGGGCATCATGAACATGATCGACTTCGGCATGTCGACCTTCGAGGCTGTCGCTGCGCCGCGCATTGTGGCCGTCTCAAACGCGATCGACATCTCGAACCGCATTCGTCGCAATGTCAGTGACGAGCTCGCGGCCGTCGGCTATGACGTCAAGCGTTCGGCCCAGACGTTTCCCTTCGCCGCCCTGCACGCCATCGGGATCGTCGATGGTACCTGTACGGGAGGAGCCGATCCGCAGCGCGACGGAATGGCGATCTCCGTCTGAGGCTTGCCGGCTGCCGTACACGGCTTGTCGTGCAGGAAACAGGTTCGGCTGGAGGCGTGCGATGTTTCTGAGTGTATTCGACGTCTTCAAGATCGGCATCGGTCCCTCATCGTCGCATACGATGGGACCGATGACGGCCGCCGGACATTTCCTCAATCTCCTGCGGCAGCATCCGGCCGGTCGCCACGCGGCGGCCGTCGGGGCCACCCTGCACGGGTCGCTCGCATTTACGGGCAAAGGCCACGCAACGGATCGCGCCGTGACGCTTGGCCTGCTCGGCTGGACGCCGGCCGAGTTCGATTTCGACGAGGCCGAGCGCCAGCTCGAGGAGCTCCGCAGCAGTCGTCTCTTGCACATCAAGGGGCTGCCGCCGCTCATGTTCGACCCTGCCCTCGACATCGTCTTCGATTACGGGCCGCCCCTGCCAGGTCACGCAAACGGGCTCGTCCTGTCTGCCCGCGATTCCGCCGGAACGACGCTGTTTCACGAGACCTATTATTCGATCGGCGGCGGTTTCGTGGTGACGGCACAGGAACGCGAAGCACCGTCGGCGGCCGCCGACGCCATGCCATGGCCCTATCCATTTGCGAATGCGAACACGATGCTGCGCATGGCACGCGAGAGCGGTTTGTCCATCGCGGACATGAAGCGCGCGAATGAGACCCACCTCCGGACGCCAGAAGAGGTCGAACGCGGCCTCGCCCGTCTCTGGTCGGTCATGGACGGCTGCATCGAACGGGGGCTGAGCCAGGAGGGCGAACTGCCGGGTGGGCTCCGCGTGCGTCGCAGGGCCGCGAGAATACATCAGCAGTTGATGGCTGAACGGCGGGCCAATCGCACTCAACCTCATGCGGCGGCAGACTGGCTGAGCGTGTACGCAATGGCCGTGAACGAAGAGAACGCGGCAGGCGGCAGGGTCGTGACCTCGCCGACCAATGGGGCCGCCGGCGTCGTGCCCGCCGTGCTGAGATACTATCTGGATCACTGCGTCGGGGCAGAGCCCGACAAGGTCGCTGATTTCCTGCTCACGGCGGCGGCGATCGGCGGGCTGATCAAGCACAACGCCTCGATCTCCGGGGCCGAGGCCGGTTGTCAAGGTGAGGTTGGGTCTGCGGCCGCGATGGCTGCGGCTGGATTCTGCGCGGTGCTGGGCGGATCGCCCGAGCAAATTGAAAACGCCGCGGAGATTGCCCTCGAGCACCATCTCGGCATGACTTGCGATCCCGCGGCGGGCCTGGTCCAGGTCCCGTGCATCGAGCGTAACGGCATCGGCGCTATCAAGGCCGTCGCGGCGGCCTCGCTCGCGCTGCGGGGCGACGGATCGCACTTCATGCCGCTGGACAATTGCATCGAGGCAATGCGGCAGACGGGCGAAGCCATGAATGCAAAGTTCAAGGAAACCAGCCTGGGCGGATTGGCGGTCAACCTGCCGGAGTGTTGAGATCGAGCGTGAGCCGGACGGAATCGCGGCGCAAAGTTCTGCGGCCAGCGCCACTTACCGCCGGAAGAGCGCCGTCGTAGAAAATCGCGGCTTGGCCCACAAAATCGTGCGGTGGCGGAGAGAGTGGGATTCGAACCCACGGTACGGTTTCCCGCACACACGCTTTCCAAGCGTGCGCCTTAAGCCACTCGGCCATCTCTCCGGAGCGCCCTCTCTTGAAGGGACGCCGGTGATTTTGCAAGGGATCGCGGGGAAATCGGATGATTTTTCAGCAACCTATTGTATTTACAAGATAATATCTGGCGACACACAGCCCCTGACCCGCCTGCCGACTGAACCCCTGGCGGGTTTGGCGCGACGATTCACTCGAGGACGCCAAACATGACCGGGGACGCCATGACCATCCGCAATACCATCGCCGCGCTGAGCCTGATTCTGGTGCTCGGCTTTGCCTTCGCCGGGCCGGCCCTGGCCCAGGTCTGCTCCCGTCAGGGCGTCGACGTCAGCTGCGACGACGGACGGCGCGGGGTGCTCTCGGGCGATGCCATCATCTGGCCGGACGGGACGCGCTCGAGCGCCTCGCCGCATCCGAGCGTGATCATCGGCAACAAGAGCTCGGTGCATGTCGGGCCCGGCGTGTTCGTCGGCCAGGGCAAGGGCATGGTGCCGCTGGATGATCCGAACGCGCCGAACAAGCGGCAATGCGCGATTCTGGAGGGACTGTCGTATTGCTATTGAGGTTGGACGGCGCCGCGTCGTCGGAGCACACCGTCATGGCCGGGCTTGTCCCGGGCATCCACGTTCTTGAGGTCCAAGACGTGAGACGTGGATGGCCGGGACAAGCCCGGCCATGACGCAAGATCCTAAATCAACCGCACGCCCGAGATCGCCGACTTCAGCCAGCGCAGCGCCTGCGGCGGCTGTGCTGCGAGTGGCACGACCGCCTTTTCGGTCCGGCATTTCTCCAGCTCGGCGACGAAGTCGGCGGACCATTGCTGGATGGTGTGGCCGCGCAGCTTCTTCATCATCGCGTCCCAGCGCATCTTGCGCTCGGTGAGCGGCATCGCGGCCGCGACCGCGATCGCGCGCGCCATGCCGTCGATGTCATGCGGATTGACCAGCAATGCCGTTTCGAGCTCGTTGGCGGCGCCGGCGAATTTCGACAGCACCAGCACGCCGGGATCGGCCGGGTTTTGCGCGGCGACATATTCCTTGGCGACGAGGTTCATGCCGTCATGCAGCGGCGTCACCACGCCGATCTGCGCGGTCCGGTAAAGGCCCGCGAGCACGGCCTGGCTGAAGCCCTTGTTCAGGTAGCGGATCGGCGTCCAGTCGACCTCGCCATGGCGGCCGTTGACGTCGGTGACGAGGCGCGCGACCTCGTTCTGGAGATTGCCATAGGCCTCGATCGCACCGCGCGAGGGGTTGGCGATCTGGAGCAGCGAGATGCTGCGCGCAAACTGCGGCTGCTCGGTCCAGAGCCGGTCGAACGCGCTGATGCGGTTGACGAGGCCCTTGGAATAGTCGAGCCGGTCGACGCCGATCGCGAGCCGTTCGCCGTTGAGACTGCGGCGCAGTCGCGACACGTCGGGATGCGACGCAGACTTCGCGGCGTAGGCTGCGAACTTCTCTGCATCGATGCCGATCGGAAACACCTCGCAGCGCGTCCGGCCATGGTGCGAGATCGCGACGCCGTCTTCGACAGTGAGGCCGAGTTCGCCCGCGACATAGCCGAGGAAGTTCTGGCAATCCTCATTGGTCTGGAAGCCGAGCAGATCGTAGGCCAGCATCGCGGTGATCAGCTCGCGATGATTGGGCACGCCCTGCATCACCGCGGCGACCGGCCACGGCGTGTGCAGGAAGAAGCCGATCGGATCATCGACGCCGAGATCGCGCAGCTCCGCGCCGAGCGCGAGGAAATGATAATCCTGCACCCAGAACGCGGTCTTGGCCTTGCGGAAGCGCATCAAGGCGCGCGCCATGAAGGCGTTGACCTCGCGATAGCTGACATAGTCCTCTCGCGAGACGCGGATCAGATCGCTGCGCGAATGCAGCGCCGGCCACAGCGCCGAATTGGCAAAGCCTTCGTAATAGCCGCCGTAATGCGCCGACGGCAGATCCAGCGTCGCAATCGCGCCCGAGCCAAGCGCTTCGATCTCGGCGAACGGTTCCTTCTGCTGGCCGTCGCGCACGCGGCCTGACGAACCCACCCAGATGGCACCAGAATGTTCCACAACGGGAAGCAAGGCTGCCGCAAGGCCGCCCGTCATAGGCTCGTTAGGTTTACCGCGCGCAACTCGATTTGAAACGACGACTAAGTTCACAGGTCGTCCCCTCCTGTTCATTCCGTCCCGTTTAACTGCCGTTCATCAATATGGTTCCTGATCATCATTTGCACGAATTGAAACCAAAATCAGGCACGCGCGTTGGAACCAGTTTTGCCCAGGGAACCCGGCGATTTCACTCAACAAAGTTGGTTTTCGCGGCTGTGTCGCGCAGCATGAACTGCCCGGGCCAAGGCGCGACGCGAGCAACAATGTGGCCCTGAGGTGTCGTGCCCTATTCCAACCTTGTATCGTCTAGCAGACGCGCAAGGAACGCGCGCACATCGTTCGGCGCATCGAAATGGCCGTTGACGCCGATGGCGCGGCGGCCGACCGAGAAGGCAAGGCCGTTCATGTCGGGCATGATCGCGAACACGGTCTCATCGGTGACGTCGTCGCCGATGAAGATCGGACGCCGCCCCTTGAAGGGCTCATGCTTCATCAACTCGCGCACGCCGGTCGCCTTTGTGAAACCGGAATGCTTGATCTCGCAAACGAACTTGCCGGGCAGCACCTCGATCGGCGCGTTGGGCAGATCGGCGCGGATCAGCGAGACGGATTCGTAGATCGCCTTCTCCGCATGCGGCGCAAGGCGATAATGCAGCGCCAGCGAATAGCCCTTGTCCTCGAGCAGAATGCCCGGGCTGAGCTTTGCGATCGCAGCGAGCCGCCGCTTCAGCTCCTTGTCCATCGGCGGCGCATGCACGTCGTCGGCCTCGTTGCCCACCGACAGCCGCATCTCCGCGCCGTGCCCGGCGACGGCACGAAACACGTCGGGCGCGAAGATCAGGTCGATGTCGTTGAGCGAGCGGCCGCTGACCATCGCCAGCGCGCCCGACGTGCGCTCCGTCAGCTTGTTCAGCGTTTCCGACAGGCCCGGCGGCACCCACACCTCGCGCGGCGTCGGCATCAGGTCGAGCAGCGTGCCGTCGATATCGAGCAGGATCGCCGTCTCGTGCAGATGCGGCACGAGCGCATGCGGCACCGGCACCGCGTCGGGTGCTTCATCATCTGGCATGGTGCGCTTCTGATCCAATTCCGCGAGCTCCGATTTCATAGTCTACTCCATATAGGCAAGCGGCCGCGCGATTTGTTCGAGCGATTTTCGTTCCGCGGCGACGGCGTAGCGCCACGCCACGATCGCAGCCGCGATCATCAGGAAGGCCCCCAGCAAATAGCCGGCGAACACGCTGGTGCGTGATCCTGTATCGATCAGCGCGCCGAACAGCGCCGGGCCGATCACTCCGCCGATGCCGGTGCCGACTGCGTAGAACACGGCAATCGCCAGCGCGCGCACTTCGAGCGGGAAGGTCTCGCTGACGGTGAGATAGGCCGCGCTCGCGGCGGGCGAGGCAAAGAAGAAGATCACCATCCAGGCGATGGTCTGCCCCTGCGCGCTCAGCGCGCCGATCGAGAACAGATAGCCCGACAGCGCCAGCAGCACGCCCGACACGCCGTAGGTAAACATGATCATGACGCGGCGGCCGAGCGTATCGAAAAGGCGGCCGAGCAGCAGCGGGCCGAGGAAGTTGCCGGCCGCGAACGGCAGCAGATACCAGCCGACGTGTTCGGCACTGATGCCGTAGAAGTCGGTCAGCACCAGCGCGAAGGTGAAGAAGATCGCGTTGTAGAAGAACGCCTGCGCGCTCATCAGCACGAGGCCGACCAGCGCGCGCTGGCGATAGGCGGAGAACAGCGTGTGCACGACCTCCCTGATCGGGGTGTGGTCGCGCATCCTCAGGCGGATTTTCGTGAAGCGGCCGTCGCTCGTATCCTGGTCGTGCCCGATCACCGAGCGCTCGATCTCGTCCACGATGGCGTGGGCCTGGTCGGGCCGGCCATGGATCATCAGCCAGCGGGGACTTTCCGGAATCCACATCCGCATCAACAGCACGACGAGGCCGAGGGTCGCGCCGATGAGGTAGGCGAGGCGCCAGCCGAGATCCGGGCTGATCGTTGCAGGATCGAGCAGCACGATGGCCGCGACCGCGCCCATCGCCGCGCCGATCCAGAAACTGCCGTTGATGACCAGATCGGTCCAGCCGCGATAGCGCGCCGGCACCAGCTCCTGGATGGTCGAGTTGATCGCGGTGTATTCGCCGCCGATGCCGGCGCCGGTGAGAAAACGAAACAGCGCGTAGCTCGCGACATTCCACGACAAAGCGGTCGCGGCGGTCGCAGAGAGATAAAGCGCCAGCGTGATGAAGAACAGTTTCTTGCGGCCGATGCGGTCGGTGAGCCAGCCGAAGCCGAGCGCGCCGAGCACCGCACCCGCAAGATACGCGGAATTGGCGATGCCGAGATCGAGATTTGAAAATTGCAGCGTCGGACTCTGCTTCAGCGCGCCGGAGAGCGCGCCGGCCAGCGTCACCTCCAGCCCGTCGAGGATCCAGGTGATCCCGAGCGCCAGCACGACGCGGGTGTGAAAGCCGCTCCACGGCAGCGCATCGAGGCGCGCGGGAATGCTGGTCTCGACGATGCGGTCAGGCGCGGCCGCCGTGGCGACCACAGGTCCATCATTCGGCGCTGGGCTTCGCTGCAATTCCATCGCGTTGTTGCATCTGACCAATGGACGCGGCCCCGGTTCACAGGACGTGAACGGGGTCGATCCGATCATGGGGGTGCGGCATTCCGCCTGCCACCTGCGACAACGTCTGCGGCGAAGGCAGGTTCCCATGGGAACGGCCGTTGACGCGGCTCGTTTCCGATGGAGCCACAAGGAGTTGACGCATGGCTCCCGTCAGAAAGACGACACATTCGCTCAAAACTGCGCCGCGCAGGAGCACCAGACGTGCCACGCCAAAGCGCTGGTCGCAGCGCGTGACGAAGCAGAGCGATGCGCTCGACCTCAAGCAAGGCGTGTTCAAGCTGACCAGCGCGAAGAAGATCGCGGCGTCGCTGAAGCGCTCGGCCGAGCACAGCTCGCGCCGCAAGGCCGGCGCCTACCGCTCGGCGCTGTCGATGCTGACCTTCTACATCAACCGTGCGGGCAAGGCGCTGCCGAAGACAGAGCGCACGCGGCTGGAGCGGGCGAAGGTGGAGTTGAAGCGGGCGTTCGGGAGGGAGTGAGCCTTAAGCCGCCCGGATATTGCCCATGAAGCGGTCGAGCTCGGCACGCAGGCGTGTGCTTTCGCTGGAGAGCGACCTGGCCGAGTTCAGCACCTCTTCCGAGGCCGAGCCGGTTTCGGCGGCGCCACGGTTGACCTGGCCGATGTCGGTGGCGGCGGTCTGGGTGCCCTGCGCAACGGTCTGGACGCTGCGCGCGATTTCCTGCGTCGCGGCGCCTTGCTGCTCGACTGCGCTCGCAATCGACGTCGAGATCGACGAAATCTGGCCGATGGTGGCGCCGATCTCCTTGATCGCGGCGACCGACTCGGCGGTCGCGCCCTGCATCCCCGTAATGTGGGAGGAGATTTCGTCGGTCGCCTTCGCGGTCTGGCTCGCCAGCGACTTCACTTCGCTGGCAACCACCGCGAAGCCGCGGCCGGCTTCA
This sequence comes from Bradyrhizobium sp. CCGB01, assembly GCF_024199795.1. Lineage (NCBI taxonomy): Bacteria > Pseudomonadati > Pseudomonadota > Alphaproteobacteria > Hyphomicrobiales > Nitrobacteraceae > Bradyrhizobium > Bradyrhizobium sp. CCGB01. The sequence continues at coordinate 675,426 of NZ_JANADK010000001.1, read as the reverse complement.
CCGGCGCGTGCCGCCTCGATGGTGGCGTTCAGCGCCAGAAGGTTGGTCTGCTCGGCAATCGCCGTGATGAGCTTGACGACTTCGCCGATCTGCTGGGCGGCATGGGACAGTTTTCCGATACGGGTATCGGTCTCCTTGGCCTGCACCACGGCGGCCTCGGCGATGCGGCTGGAATCGCGGACCTGGCGGCCGATCTCCTCGACCGAAGCCGAGAGTTCTTCCGTTGCGGTTGCGACCGACTGCATGTTGCTGGAAGCCTGCTCGGACACGCCGGCGACCTGGTTCGACAGGCTCTGCGTAGTCTCGGCGGTGCGTGTCAGCGTGGACGCTGCCGATTCGAGCTGCACGGCGGAGGATGAGACATTGGAGACGATGGCGCCGACGGCGCTCTCGAAATCGTCGGCAAAGCGGATCAGCTCGGAGCGGCGGCTAGCGGCCTGCTCCCTGTTCTGGACTTCGCTGGCGGCGGCGTCGCGCTCGGCCTTGGCGACGGCCTGAACCTTGAACTCCTCGACCGCACTCGCCATCTCGCCGATCTCATCCTTGCGGCCGAGACCCGGCAGCACGACGTCGAAATTGCCGGACGCGAGCTCGCGCATCGCCTTGCACATCGCGATCATCGGACGCGAGATGCCATTGCCGAGCATCAGGGCCAGCACGGCACCGATGGCGAGGCCGCCGAGTGCCATCATCAGCATCAGCCGCTCGGTATCCACGATCGTCGCATTGGCGCTCGTCTCGATGCGCTGCTGATCGGCGGTCAGATCCGACCGCAGCTCACCCGAAAGCTTGAGGATGGTCGCCGCCGTCTTGGTCATCTCGCCGTTCGACTTGACGATGATCTTCACGTTCTCGGTCAGCTTCGAGAACGAGGTGCGGTACTGCTTCAGCAGATTGCCGATCTCGGTGACGCGGTCGGTGATCTTCTGGTCGTTGGCATAGATCGAGACCAGCAGCGTCTCCAGGAATTTGATGCGGGCGATCACGCCGTCGGCGGTCTTCGGCTCCGGCTTGGCGACGAAGGCGCTGACCGAGGTGGAGACTGCAAGATATTGCGAGGTGACGTCCTTGGCCGTGGTCTGAACCGAATTCAGGCCAGCCAGCGCGGCGGTATCGGCGAGATCGTCGAACTTGAAGCGGATCTTGTTGCCGACGCTGTTGAGCTCGTCGGCGGCGATCTTGTTGTTCTCGCGCGTCAGCGTGATGATCTCGCTGAACACCTTCGCGAACCGCTGGAACTCGGCCTCGAGCTTGCCGACCTGCTCGCGGCGCGCCGCGCCGGTGGTCGCGGCCATCGACTTGGCGATCGAGCTCTTCAAGCTCTCTTCTGCCGCCTTGGCCGCAGTCTCGTCATCGGCCGCGCCCGTCAACGTATAGGCCCGCGCCAGTCCCTGATAGCTGATGAGGTCGCGATCGACGGTCCGCGCGAGGTCCGCTTCCGATACGCTGGCCCGGTAGGATGCCACAGCGGCCTGGATCCGCTCGAAACCGAAATAGGCGAAAGCCATGCTGACGGCGAGGATGGCGAGCACTGCCACGAAGCCGAGGATGATTTTTGCACGAAAACGCAAGGTGAGCAGCTTCGACGTGTTCGGCTTCGACTTGACGGGCATTCCCCACCCCATTCCATTCGCGGAAAACCAGGCGCAGCCCGAAAGCAGCCCGCTTCCCGACTCGTCAGCACGGTAAAGTGCAAAGGATAAGCGGCGGTAAATTTATGGCGTCGCAACCGGCGGTTAGGTGTCGCGGGGGGAGCCGCCGCTGTCGTCCCCGCCTAGTGCGCAATTGCGCACTAGGCGGGGACGACAGGAGTATGAGGCGACGGCGCCCCCTAGGCCGCCCGGATATTGCCCATGAAGCGGTCGAGCTCGGCGCGCAGGCGGGTGCTTTCCGATGACAGCGTCTTGGCCGAGTGCAGCACCTCCTCCGAGGCCGAGCCGGTTTCGGCGGCGCCGCGGTTGACCTGGCCGATGTCGGTGGCGGCGGTCTGGGTGCCCTGCGCGACGGTCTGGACGCTACGGGCAATCTCCTGCGTCGCTGCGCCCTGCTCTTCCACGGCGCTCGCGATGGACGTCGAGATCGACGAAATCTGGCCGATGGTGGCGCCGATCTCCTTGATGGCGGCGACCGACTCGGCCGTCGCACCCTGCATGCCCGCGATGTGCGAGGAAATCTCGTCGGTGGCCTTCGCGGTCTGGCTGGCCAGCGACTTCACTTCGCTGGCGACCACGGCAAAGCCGCGGCCGGCGTCGCCGGCGCGCGCCGCCTCGATGGTGGCATTGAGGGCGAGAAGATTGGTCTGCTCGGCGATTGCGGTGATGAGCTTGACGACCTCGCCGATTTGCTGGGCGGCATGGGAGAGCTTGCCGATCCGGCCGTCGGTCTCCTTGGCCTGCACCACGGCAGCTTCCGCAATGCGGCTGGAATCGCGGACCTGGCGGCCGATCTCCTCGACGGAGGCCGAGAGCTCCTCGGTCGCGGTTGCGACCGACTGCATGTTGCTCGAGGCCTGCTCGGAGACGCCGGCAACCTGGCTCGACAGGGTCTGCGTGGTCTCCGCGGTGCGGGTCAGCGTGGAAGCCGCCGATTCGAGCTGCACGGCGGAGGCCGACACGTTCGACACGATGGCGCCGACCGCGCTTTCGAAGTCGTCGGCGAAGCGAATCAGCTCGGAACGGCGCGCGGTGGCCAGTTCCTTGTTCTGGACTTCGCTGGCGGCAGCGTCGCGCTCGGCCTTGGCCACGGCCTGAACCTTGAACTCCTCGACCGCGCCGGCCATCTCGCCGATCTCGTCCTTGCGCCCCAAGCCCGGCAGCACGACGTCGAAATTGCCCGAGGCAAGCTCGCGCATCGCCTTGCACATCGCGATCATCGGGCGCGAGATGCCGGTCCCGAGCAGGAAGGCGAGGATCGCACCTAACAGCGTGCCGCCGACGGCCAGCATCAGCACCAATTGCTCGGTCTGCCCGATGGTCGCCTCCGACTCCGATTCCAGCCGCTGCTGTTCGGCGACGAGGTCCGCCTTCATCGCGGTGGCTCCTTGCAGGATCGCGCCGGCCGAACCGTTCATCTCGGTGACGAGGTCGTCGACCATCTTGGCGTTCGCGATCAGCTTCTCCAGCGATTCGCGATAGGCACCGAGCAATCCCCTGGCATCCTTCAGGCCGGCGACGATCTTGTCGTCCATGGAATAGACCGCGCCGAGCGAGTTCTCGACGAATTTCAGCCGCGCCAGCGCGCTGGTCGCGATCGCCTGGTCGGACGTCAGCACGAAATTGGTCGCCGCCGCGCTCGCGGTCTGGAACTGGGCGTTGACCTGCTTGGTGCCGAACTCGATCGACTGCGCCTCGGCGTCGGAGGCGTTGTTACCGATGTCGTCGAGCTTGTATTTCAGGAGGTTGGCGTTACGCGTCAGCTGGTTCTGCACCAGCAGCGCGCTGTCGCGCTTGGCCTGGAGGACCTTCGCGAAGGTCGCGGAGAAGTTGGAAAATTCCTTGGCGAGCTTGTTGAGGCTCTCCTGCCGCGCCGGCTTCTTGGCACTCTTGACCGCCTGGTCGATGGCGCTCTTCAAGCCGGTCTCGGCGTCCAGCGCCGCCTTGGCATCGTCCTCCTTGCCGGTGACGACGAAATAGCGGACTGCCGAGCGGTAGGCGAGCAACTCGCGATCGATGTTGCGGGCGAGATCGGCCTCCGTGACGCTGCTGCGGTAGGACCCGACCCCGGACGAGACCCGCTCGAAGCCAAAGTAGGAGAATGCCATGCTGCCGGCGGAGATCACCAGCACCGCGGCGAAGCCCAGGATGATCTTGGCGCGGAACTTGAGGGTCGGAAATATTTTACGCTTCGACGGCGACGCGGTACGCCCGGACATTCCCAACCCCCATTTTCTATTCAGCCGTGTTCCGGAGGCGCCCCGCCCCCAAGACCGGATGCGCAAAACTAGGGCACAATGGATAAAGGGCGGTAAATTCGGCAGGCTGGCGCAATCCGGAGCTTCATCGGCCAGAGGCCGATGGGGCGGGATGATGGCTGGCATCCCACGCCGGCCGGCCACTCCGTCCGGATCCGTGCGGCGCACCCCGCAAATCGTCGCAGGCCCGTCTGGATCAATGACTTTTCCATGACGCGGGCGACCAAAATCCTAGTTGCAAAGTTCCGGGTCGCTGGTCTCTAATTAGAAACAATCAAAATCAATCCCGGGAGGACCACACCGTGTCTACAGTCAAACTGACAGTGAACGGCAAGGCCGTTGCTGTCGACGTCGAGGACCGAACGCTGCTGGTCCAGCTCCTTCGCGATCACCTCAACCTTACCGGGACCCATGTCGGCTGCGACACCAGCCAGTGCGGCGCCTGCGTCGTGCACATGGACGGCAAGGCGGTGAAATCCTGCACCATGCTGGCGGGCCAGGCCGACGGCGCCAACGTCACCACGATCGAAGGCATCGCCAAGGGCGACGAGCTGCACCCGATGCAGGCCGCCTTCCGCGACAATCACGGCCTGCAGTGCGGCTATTGCACGCCGGGCATGATCATGTCGGCAATCGACATCGTGCACCGCCATGGTGGCCAGCTCGACGAGGCCACCGTGCGCCACGAGCTCGAGGGCAATATCTGCCGCTGCACCGGCTACCACAACATCGTCAAGGCCGTGCTGGATGCAGCCGGACGCATGAAGGTCTCGCAGGCGGCCGAGTAAAGCGGCCCGCCTCGAAATAAGAACCACCGCCGCTGCTTTCGAGGGAAAGCGCGGTCAAAGAAATTTCCGGTCGGGAGGACCAGACATGGGTGTTGAAGGCATCGGCGCGCGCGTCGTGCGCAAGGAAGACAAGCGTTTCATTACCGGCAAGGGCCGCTACGTCGACGACATCAAATTGCAGGGCATGACCCATGCCCATTTTATCAGAAGCCCGCACGCGCACGCCAAGGTGAAGAAGATCGACTCCACCGCCGCGCTGAAGATGCCGGGCGTGGTCGCCGTGCTCACCGGACAGCAGATCGTCGACGACAAGGTCGGCAACCTCATCTGCGGCTGGGCCATCACCTCAAAGGACGGCAGCCCGATGAAGATGGGCGCGTGGCCGGCGATGGCGCCGGAGACGGTGCGCTTCGTCGGCCAGGCCGTCGCGGTCGTGATCGCCGACAGCAAGAATCTCGCGCGTGACGCGGCGGAAGCTGTCGTCGTCGATTACGAGGAACTTCCCGCGGTCGCCGACGTCCAGGCGGCGATCAAGTCCGGCGCGCCGCAGCTTCACCCCGAAGCCCCCGGCAACCAGGTCTACGACTGGGTGATCGGCGACGAGGGCGCGACGGACGCCGCCTTCTCGAAGGCCGCCAACGTCGTCAAGCTCGACGTCACCAACAACCGCCTCGCACCGAACGCGATGGAGCCGCGCGCGGCGATCGCGGATTACGACGCGGCTGAGGAGCACTTCACTCTTTATACGACGTCGCAGAACCCGCACGTCGCCCGCCTCGTGCTGTCGGCGTTCTACAACATCGCCCCCGAGCACAAGCTGCGCGTGATCGCCCCCGACGTCGGCGGCGGCTTCGGCTCGAAGATCTTCATCTATCCCGAGGAGATGGTGGCGCTGTGGGCCTCGAAGAAGGTCGGCCGTCCCGTGAAATGGACCGGCGATCGCACCGAAGCCTTCCTCACCGACGCGCATGGCCGCGACCATGTGACCCATGCCGAGATGGCGTTCGACGCCAACAACAAGATCACCGGCTTGAAGGTGAAGACCTACGCCAATTTCGGCGCCTACATGTCGCTGTTCTCGTCGTCGGTCCCGACCTATCTCTACGCGACGCTGCTGTCGGGCCAGTACAACATCCCGGCGATCCATGCCGAGGTGGTCGGCGTCTACACCAACACCACGCCGGTCGATGCCTATCGCGGCGCGGGCCGCCCCGAGGCGAGCTACCTGATCGAACGTCTGATGGAAACGGCCGCGCGGCAGCTCAAGGTCGATCCGGCGCAGCTGCGCCGGACCAACTTCATCACCCAGTTCCCGCACCAGACGCCGGTGATCATGGCCTACGACACCGGCGACTTTAATGCTTCCCTCGATGCCGCGATGAAGGCGATCGACTATGCCGGCTTCGCAGCGCGCAAGGCCAAGGCGAAAGCCGACGGCAAGCTGCGTGGCATCGGCGTGTCCTGCTACATCGAGGCCTGCGGCATCGCGCCGTCGAAGGCGGTCGGCAGCCTGGGCGCCGGCGTCGGCTTGTGGGAATCCGCCGAGGTGCGCGTCAATCCCGTCGGCACCATCGAGATCCTGACGGGCTCGCACAGCCATGGCCAGGGTCACGAGACCACGTTCTGCCAGCTCGTTGCGGATCGCCTGGGCGTTCCGATCAGCCAGGTCTCGATCGTCCATGGCGACACCGACAAGGTGCAGTTCGGCATGGGCACCTATGGCTCGCGCTCCGCGGCCGTCGGTCTCACCGCGATCCTGAAGGCGATGGAGAAGATGGAATCCAAGGCCAAGAAGATCGCCGCGCATGCCCTCGAAGCGTCGGAAGGCGACATCGTCATCGAGAACGGCGAGTTCAAGGTGGCCGGCACCGACAAGGCGATCGCCTTCCCGATGGTGGCGCTTGCGGCCTATACCGCACACAATCTGCCTGACGGGATGGAGCCGGGCCTGAAGGAGAGCGCCTTCTACGATCCCTCCAACTTCACCTTCCCGGCCGGCGCCTATATCTGCGAGCTCGAGGTCGATCCCGGCACCGGCAAGACCTCCTTCGTCAACTTCGTCGCAGCCGACGATTTCGGCCGGCTGATCAACCCGATGATCGTCGAGGGCCAGGTCCATGGCGGCCTTGCGCAAGGGATTGGCCAGGCGCTGCTCGAGCACGCCATCTACGACGCCAACGGCCAGCCGGTCACGGCCTCGTTCATGGATTACTCGATGCCGCGCGCCGACGATTTGCCGTCGTTCAACCTCTCCCACACCACGACGCTGTGCCCGGGCAATCCGCTGGGCATCAAGGGTTGCGGTGAGGCCGGCGCGATCGGCGCCTCTGCGGCCGTGATCAACGCGATCACGGATGCGATCGGCAAGAACAATCTGGAAATGCCCGCAACCCCGGACCGGGTGTGGCGCACGATCCACGCGGCTTAAGAGGGAGGAACGAAGATGTACCAGACCACCTATCATCGCGCCTCCTCGGTCGACGAGGCCGTCAGCCTGTTCGGCAAGAGCAGCGAAGCGAAATTCCTCGCCGGCGGCCAGACGTTGCTGCCGGTCATGAAGCAGCGCCTCGCCGGGCCGTCCGACGTGATCGATCTCGGCAAGATCAAGGAGCTGCAGGGCGTCGAGCTGTCGGGCGACGTGCTGACCATCAAGGCCGGCACGACCTATTTCGACATCATGCAGAATGCCGATGTGAAGAAGGCGATCCCCGCGATCGCCTATCTCACCTCGGTGCTCGGCGATCCCGCCGTGCGCTACCGCGGCACGATCGGCGGCTCGATCGCCAACAACGATCCGGCCGCGGATTATCCGGCCGCGCTGCTCGGACTCGGCGCCACCGTGAAGACCAACAAGCGATCGATCTCCGCCGAGGACTTCTTCCAGGGCCTGTTCACCACCGCCCTTGAAGACGGCGAGATCATCACCGCCGTGGCGTTCCCGGTTCCGGCGAAGGCGGGCTACGCCAAGATGCGGCATCCGGCCTCGCGCTTCGCGCTGACCGCCGTCTTCGTCGCGCAGACGAAGTCGGGCGAGATTCGCGTCGCCGCGACCGGCGCATCGCAGAGCGGCGTGATGCGGGTGCCCGCGATCGAAGCCGCGCTGAAGGCGAACTGGTCGCCGTCGGCGATCGACGGCGTCACTGTCTCGGCAAACGGACTGCTGGCCGACATCCACGGCACGGCCGAATACCGCGCCAACCTCGTCAAGGTGATGGCGCAGCGCGCCGTGGCCGTTGCGGGCTGATCGAGCAAATAAAGCGCGACAGCGCGTCGCGCCTTAGCGCCTCAACACAAATCTTCCGCGGCGCGCAGAAATGCGCGCCGCTTTTTTTATGCGCCCATGCATGAAAAGCGCTTGCCTCGCTGGCGTGAAGGCGAGAAAAGTTAATCAGCCAATTAACTCGCCCCAGAGAGGAATGTCCGAGGCGCTTGCCGGCCCAACCGGCATCCGCCCGCGACCCGAGGAAACAACAACGTGCTCGATAAACCAGCCCAAAACTCCTCCGTCCGCACCTCCGGCCCGCTGTCGGGTTTCCGCATCGTCGAATTCGCCGGCATCGGGCCCGGCCCGTTTGCCTGCATGATGCTGGCCGACATGGGCGCCGATGTCGTCACGCTCGACCGCGTTGGGGCCAAGAAGAGCATGAAGTCGGTGGCGGGCCGCGGCCGCAAGGTGATCGAGCTCGACCTCAAGGACAAGGCCGCGATCGCGCAGGTGCTCGACCTGCTCGCCAGCGCCGATGCGCTGGTCGAGGGTTTTCGTCCCGGCGTGATGGAGCGGCTCGGGCTCGGCCCAGATGTCGTGCTCGCGCGCAACCCGAAGCTCGTCTACGGCCGCATGACCGGCTGGGGCCAGGAAGGCCCGCTCGCCAATGCCGCCGGCCATGACATCAACTACATCTCCATCACCGGCGCGCTCGCCGCGATCGGCACGAAGGAAGCGCCGGTGCCGCCGCTCAATCTGGTCGGCGATTTCGGCGGCGGCGCGCTCTACATGGTCGTCGGCGTGCTCGCTGCGCTCCTGGAAGCGCAGAAGTCCGGCAAGGGCCAGGTCGTCGACACCGCGATGTGCGACGGTGCGGCATCGCTGATGTCGTTCTTCTTCGACATGAAAACGATCGGCCGCTGGACTGAAGGCCGCAACCGGAACTTCCTCGACGGCGGCGCGCATTTCTACGGCGTCTATGAATGCGCCTGCGGCCATTTCGTCTCGATCGGCTCGATCGAGCCGCAGTTCTACGCGCTGCTCCGCGAGCACGCGGGCCTGACCGACGCCGATTTCGACGCACAGATGGACCCCAAGGCCTGGCCCGCGCTGAAGCAGAAGCTGCAGGCCGTGTTCAAGAGCAAGACCCGCGAGGACTGGTGCAAGATCATGGAAGGCACCGACATCTGCTTCGCGCCGGTGCTGACCATGTCGGAAGCGACCGAGCATCCGCACATGGTCGCCCGCGAGGTCTTCATCGAGCGCCACGGCGTGAAACAGCCGGCGCCGGCGCCGCGGTTCTCAAGGACTCCGTCTGCGGTTCGCGAACCGGAAGGCGCAGAGATCGCGGCAGTGACGGCTGCGTGGAAGAGGTAGAGTCTCCGCGGTGGCAGTATTGTAGGGTGGGCAAAGGCGCATAGTGCCGTGCCCACCATCTTCCAAAGATGAGCGGAAGTGGTGGGCACGCTTCGCTTGGTCCACCCTACGGCAGTGCGCGCGAACGTCGCGCGCTACGCCGCCGTATCCACCTTCAACACCCCGCGCCGGATCTGGTCCTCCTCGATCGATTCGAACAGGGCCTTGAAATTGCCCTCGCCAAAACCGTCATCGCCCTTGCGCTGGATGAACTCGAAGAAGATCGGGCCGATCGCGTTGGCGGAGAAGATCTGGAGCAGCACCTTGGTCTGGCCGCCCGCGACTACGCCCTCGCCGTCGATCAGGATGCCGTTCTTCTGCAGACGCGCGACGTCCTCGCCGTGCTTCGGCAGGCGCGTGTCGACCTTCTCAAAATAGGTGTCGGGCGGTGACGGCATGAACGGCAGGCCGGCCTCGCGCAGGCCTTCGATGGTGCTGTGGATCTCGCGGCAGCCGCAGGCGATGTGCTGGATGCCCTCGCCGCGATAGATGTTCAGATATTCCTCGATCTGGCCGGAATCGCCGGCGTCCTCGTTGATCGGAATCCGGATCTTGCCGTCCGGGCTGGTCAGCGCCCGCGAGAACAGGCCGGAGGCGCGGCCCTCGATGTCGAAGAAGCGGATCTGGCGGAAGTTGAACAGTTTTTCGTAGAAGCCGGTCCACACATCCATGCGGCCGCGATGGACGTTGTGGGTGAGGTGATCGAGATAGAACAGGCCGGCACCAACGGGCCGCGGATCGCGCGCGCCAATCCATTCGAACTCGCCATCGTAGGCCGAACCCTTGGCCCCATAACGATCGACGAAATAGAGCAGGCTGCCGCCGATGCCCTTGATCGCGGGCACATCGAGCGTCTTCTGCGCCGACGACGTATCGGCAGGCTCCGCGCCGAGCGAAATCGCGCGGTCATAGGCTGCCTTGGCATCGACCACGCGGAACGCCATCGACGGCGCGCAGGGGCCGTGCGCGGCGACGAAGTCGTGACCGTGGGTGCCGGGCTCCTCGTTGACGAGATAGTTGATGTCGCCCTGGCGATAGACGGTGATCTTCTTCGTCTTGTGGCGCGCGACAGGCGCATAGCCCATCAGCTTGAACAGCGCGTGGAGTTCTTCCGGATTGGGATGCGCATATTCGACGAACTCGAACCCGTCGGTGCCCATCGGATTGTCGGCGCTGATGGTGGCCGGCGGTGCATCGTGCGGAAACGGACCCATGGTGTTCTCCCAATTGCTGCTGGAAGGAACTATCCTTCATGGGACACGCAAGGAGCGTGCAAACGGCACGTGATTTGGCTATCTTGTGCACGATCCGTGCATGAAATGGACAAATGACGCATGATTCCGGTAGACACCTTCGACCTCAAGATCCTGGGTGCGCTCCAGGATGACGGCCGCCTGACCAACCAGGAACTGGCCGACCTCGCGGGCCTCTCGGCCTCGCAATGCTCACGGCGGCGGATGCGGCTGGAGGAGGAGAAGGTGATCGCGGGCTATCACGCCGACCTTTCCAGCGAGGCGCTCGGCTTCGGCGTGATCGCCTTCATCCAGGTGGGGCTTGCGACCCACTCGCCTGATAATTCCAAGCGGTTTCGTGCGCTGGTCAATCGGATCGACGAGATCCAGGAGGCCTATTCGCTGACGGGCGATGCCGACTATGTGCTGAAAGCCGTGCTGCGCGATCTCAAAGGCCTGTCCAATCTCGTCAACGACGTGTTGATGCCGCACCAGAGCGTGGCGCATGTGCGCTCATCCATCGTGCTCGACCGGCTCAAGGAAAGCTCAAAGCTGCCGCTCAAGGAGATCAAGCCCGGCTGAAATCGAGGGAACTACGGCATTCGCGCCCCGCGCGCGATCTGCGATGATCACAGCAATCCGGGAGACGAAAGCCATGGCCCTCCAGCTTCGACCGAACTGCGAATATTGCGACCGCGACCTGCCGCCCGATGCAACGGATGCGCGGATCTGTTCCTATGAATGCACGTTCTGTGCGGATTGCGTGGAGACGAAGCTCTCCAACGTCTGCCCGAACTGCGGCGGCGGCTTTGCCCCGCGCCCGATCAGGCCGACGCAGGAATGGCGGCCGGGCGTGTGCACGACGAAGCAGACGCCGTCGGACAAGCGGGTGCATTTGAAGTACAGCGTGGAGGATGTCGCGGCGCATTGCGCGCGGGTGAAAGACGTGCCGCCGGAGAGGCGGTGAACTCGTAGGGTGGGCAAAGGCGCGTTAGCGCCGTGCCCACGTCATCGATGTGGTGGGCACGCTTCGCTTTGCCCACCCTACGGCACCGGAACGCGCAGCACTCACTCCGCCGCCAAAATCGTTCCCTCGACCGCGCCAAATCCCACGCGATAACCGCTGCCCTGGCACCAGCCGCGCATCACGAGGCTGTCGCCGTCCTCCAGGAACGAGCGCTTGGCGCCGCCGGGCAACTCCGCCGGCTCGGTGCCGTTCCAGCTAATCTCCAACAGGCTGCCGCGCTGGTTCTTCTCCGGGCCGGAGATGGTGCCGCTGCCGAGGAGATCGCCGACATTCATGGCGCAGCCGCTGGAGGCGTGGTGCATCAATTGCTGCACCGAGGACCAGTACATGTATTTGAAGTTGGTGCGGCTGATGCTGGCCGGTGCATTGGCGCCGGCCGCGCGCAAGGACACGTCGAGCGCGATGTCGTAGTTCTGCGGCTTCGCCTGCTTGAGATAATCCAGCGGCACCGGCGCCTGCTCCGGTCCCTGTAACCGAAACGGCTCCAGCGCCTCGCGCGTCACCACCCACGGGCTGATCGAGGTCGCGAAGGCTTTTGCCAGGAACGGGCCAAGCGGCACATATTCCCATTGCTGGATGTCGCGCGCGCTCCAGTCGTTGAGCAGCACGAAGCCGAAGATCATGTCCTCGGCCTGTTGCTCGGTCAGCATGCCGCCCATCGGCGAGGGCTGGCCGACCACGACGCCCATCTCCAGCTCGAAGTCGAGCCGCTTGCACGGTCCGAAGCTCGGCACCTCGACATTCGGCGGCTTCAGCTGCCCGCGCGGCCGCTTCACCCTGGTGCCGGAAACCACAACAGTCGAGGCGCGGCCGTTATAGGCGATCGGCATATGCAGCCAGTTCGGCTGCAGCGCATTGTCCTTGCCGCGGAACATCACGCCGACATTGGTGGCGTGCTCTTTCGACGAATAGAAATCGGTGTAGCCGGAGACGGTGAACGGCATGTGCATCGTCACGTCGGCGCGCGGGATCAGCACACGGTCGCGCAGTTGCTTGTTGTCGCGCAGCTCAGGATGATCGTGGCGGAGCAACTCGGAGATACGTGCACGCACCCGAGACCAGACTTGCGGCCCCTTTTGCATCAGTGCGTTGAGACCGACGGCGAAGACGCCGGGATCGCCGACGTTGATCAACCCCTCCTGCTCCAACTCCCAGAGGTCGAGCACGAAATCGCCAATGGCGACTCCGAGGCGCGGGCTCATCTTGTCCGTCGAGAACACGCCATAGGGCAGGTTCTGGATCGGGAAGTCGGAGCCGGGATCGACCTCGATGAAGGAGCGGAGGCTGGGGTCGTTGGGGTGAGTTGTCACTTTTTGCTCGGTCCTATCTTCCTTCTCCCCTTGTGGGAGAAGGTGGCGCGAAGCGCCGGATGAGGGGTTGTCTCCGCGAATTCCAATGAGAGATTTCCGTACCGAGAGAACCCCTCACCCGTCTTGCCGCTACGCGGCAGCCGATGCAAAGCATCGGCGTTCTTAAGAGACGGCGGCCGAAGGCCGCCTATGCCACCCTCTCCCACAAGGGGAGAGGGGAAGAAAACTACGGCTTGTTCGGATCGAACCGCTTCTCGAGTCCCTTCCAGCAGTCCGCGTAGTCGTCCTGCAACGTCGCGGAATTGGCAGCGTGGGCGGTGACGCGTTGCGGGTAACGGGTTTCGAACATGAAGGCCATGGTGCCCGTCAGCTTCACCGGCTTCAATTCGCCATTGCTGGCGTGCTCGAAGGCGTCGCGATCGGGGCCATGCGGCAGCATGCAATTGTGCAGCGAGATGCCGCCCGGGACGAAGCCTTGCGGCTTGGCGTCGTAGACACCGTAAATCAGCCCCATGAACTCGCTCATGATGTTCATGTGGTACCAGGGTGGACGGAAGGTGTTGTCGGCGACCATCCAGCGTTCCGGGAAGATCACGAAGTCGATATTCGCGGTGCCCGCCGTCTCCGACGGCGAGGTCAGCACCGTGAAGATCGAGGGATCGGGATGATCGAAGCCGATCGCGCCGACGGGAGAGAAGGTGCGCAGATCGTATTTGTACGGCGCATAATTGCCATGCCAGGCGACGACGTCGATCGGCGAATGCGGCAAGGTCGTCTTGAACAGCGATCCGCCCCATTTCACGTAGAGCTCGGTCGGCGCGTCCTTGTCCTCGTAATGCGCGACCGGCGTGAGGAAGTCGCGCGCATTGGCGAGGCAGTTGGCGCCGATCGGCCCGCGCTCCGGCAGCGTAAAGGCGCCACCGTAGTTCTCGCAGAGATAACCGCGCGCAGGGCCATTCGGAATCTCGACGCGGAACTTGACGCCGCGCGGGATCACAACGATCTCGCCGGGCTCGGCGTCGATGCGGCCGAACTCGGTGACGAGGCGCAAGACCCCCTGCTGAAGCACGAACATCAGCTCGCCGTCGGCATTGTAGAAGTGCTGGTCCACCATCGAGCTGGTGATGAGGTAGACATGCGCGGCCATGCCGGCCTGCGTATTGACGTCACCGGCGGTCGTCATGGTCTGCACGCCCTGAAGGAAGGTCATGTCCTCCTTCGGGATCGGCGCCGGGTCCCACCGCAGCTGCGCGATCGGCAGATCGTTTTCGTGGCACGGCGCCGAGCGCCACAGGCCGGCATCGGCCTTCTCGAAGCGGCCGGAATGCTTCACCGAGGGGCGGATGCGATAGAGCCAGGAGCGCTCGTTGGTGCCGCGCGGCGCGGTGAAGGGCGAGCCGGAAAGCTGCTCCGCGTAGAGCCCGTAGGCACAGCGCTGCGGCGAGTTGCGCCCGATCGGCAGCGCACCCGGCAGCGCCTCGGTCTCAAAGCTGTTGCCGAAGCCGGACATGTAGCCCGGCGTCACCTGGGCCGAGCTGCGGATGACCTGATCAGGCGAGGTGTTGATGTTCATGACTATCCTCCTCCTTGCAAGTTCGCCCACATTTCCTGGTCGCGCTTGTCGGTCCAGATCACGGGGTCATCGATTCCCGACGCCTCGTCGTAGGCGCGCGAGACGTTGAACGGCAGGCAGTGCTCGTAGATGGCGAAGCTGTGGAATTTCGGATCCATCACTTCACGGGTCGCGGCCATCGATTCCTTCAGCGTGCGTCCCTTCGCGACCGAGATTTCGGCCGCGCCATAGAGCGAGGTGACGAAATCGCGCGTCATGGCGATGGCTTCGCGCACGGTGCCAACGCCCTTCAGCGCATCGCCGCGGCCTGGCGCGATCGCCTTGGGATTGAAATTGCGAATCTCGTTCAGCGTCAGCGGCCATTCGCGCAAATGCGCATCGCCGCAATAGCAGGCCGAGTGATACTCGATGAGGTCGCCGGAGAACATGACTTCGGCATCCGGCACCCAGGCGACGATGTCGCCGGACGTGTGGCCGGCGCCGAGCTGCATCAGGCGCACCTCGCGTTTTCCGAGATAGATCGACATCTCGCCTTCGAAGGTCAGCGTCGGCCAGGTCAGGCCGGGAATGCTCTCGGCATCCTGGAACAGCCGCGGGAAGCGGCCGTATTCGGAATCCCAATCCTGCTGGCCGCGCTCCTCGATCAGGCGATAGGTCTCCTGCGAGGCCACGATTCCTTGCGCCTTGTAGGCGGAGGCACCGAGCACGCGCACGGCGTGATAGTGCGACAGCACGACATATTTGATCGGCTTGTCGGTGACGGTGCGGACGCGCTCGATCACCTTGTTGGCCATCGCCGGCGTCGATTGCGCGTCGAACACCAGGCAGCCGTCGTCACCGACGATGATCGCGGTGTTCGGATCGCCCTCGGCGGTGAAGGCATAGAGATCGGTGCCGATCTCGGAGAAGGTGATCTTCTTCTCGGAGAGATCGCCGGTGGATGCGAAGTTCTTCGCCATCAGTTCATCCTTAAGTCTTTGCTTCAGGTTCTGGGTTATTGTTGTTGCTGTTGCTGTTGCTGCTGCTGGCCGTCGATCATGCGCCGCTTGGCGAGCCCGATCGCCTCCCGCAGCACGTCGATGTCGCCGATATGGTTGGCGAGGATCAGCACCAGCGCCGCGTCGAAATCGGCGCTCTGCTCTTCGGTGAAGCCGCGATGCGCCTCGACGATGGCACGAAAGGCATCGTCAGGCCGCGCAAAATTGGAGCTGGTGGAAAGCGGCATGCGAAACCTCAATTCAAACCTGCGGCCCGCAACAGCGCGGCGGCGACCGCCTCGCGCGTCGGATGGCGAAAGCGCGCCGCGACATAGCCGTCGGGCCTGAGCAGATAGGCGGCACCCGGCCCGGCGTCATAGCGCTTTGCGACAAGGCCCGAGGGATCGGCAAGCCCGCCTTCGCCGCCGACGCGGATATCCTTCACGCCATCGGGCGCATCAATCGCCGCGCCATTGCTGAACGACAGCAAGGTGAAGTCCGTTCCACCCCGGCGGAATGCATCCGTCAGATAGCCCTGCTCGGCAACGGGGGCGTCGAGCATGGAACAGCCCGGCGACGGTCCGCCGCGCCACGCATCCGCATCGGGCGATGACAGTGGCGAGTCGTAGCTGCACGGCACCGAGAGCCGCCCGCCATTGACCATGCGCTTGCCGAACTCCGTTTCCTTGGCCAGCGAGAGCACCGCCTTGCGCAGCCGCGCCTCCTGGTGCGAGTTCGGCGCCATGAAATCGGTCGAGCGGGTGGATTCGCGGATGTTCTCGTCGGCCGCAAGGCTGCGCTCGACATGGTAGCTCTCGAGCAGGCTCGCGGGCGAGGTCCCGCGCAGCACGCGGTCGAGCTTCCAGGAAAGATTTTCGGCATCCTCGAGGCCGGAATTCGCGCCGCGCGCACCGAAGGGCGAAACCTGGTGCGCGGAATCTCCCGCAAAGATCACGCGGCCATGGAGGAAGCGATCCATCCGCCGGCACTGGAATTTGTAGAGCGAGATCCACTCGAACTCGAACTTGTCATGGCCGAGCATGCGCGCGATCCGCGGCCGCACGTTCTCCGGCTTCTTCTCGACCACGGGATCGGCATAACGGTTGAGCTGGAGG
Organism: Bradyrhizobium sp. CCGB01; assembly: GCF_024199795.1. Lineage (NCBI taxonomy): Bacteria > Pseudomonadati > Pseudomonadota > Alphaproteobacteria > Hyphomicrobiales > Nitrobacteraceae > Bradyrhizobium > Bradyrhizobium sp. CCGB01. Next base: position 658,873 of record NZ_JANADK010000001.1, on the reverse strand, counting down.
TCGATGCGCCAGACGTCATCGGGCTGCCGGTGCAACAGCGCCGAACGTCCCGCATGGAACGGCGGATCGAACCAGAACCAGCGCTCGGTCGGAAACTCCGCCGTCATCTTGACGTCGGCGATCAGGAACTGATCCTCGAACACCTGGCCGGCGAAGTCGGCGCCGACCATCTGCCGCAGCGAGGAACGCGCGCCGTCGCAGGCGACGACATATTGCGCGTGCAGGCGATAGGCGCCCTCGGGCGTCTCGATCGTCAACACGGCGGAATCGTTGCGGTTCTCCAGCGCCGTCACCTTGTTGCGCCAGCGCAGGTCAATCCCCGGCAGGTCGCCGATGCGATCGACCAGATAGGCCTCGGCGTAATATTGCTGGAGGTTGATGAAGGCTGGCCGCTTGTGACCGTCTTCGGGCAGCAGGTTGAACTGGTAGAGCTGCGACTCGCCATGAAAGATGCGGCCGACGCTCCACACCACGCCCTTGTCGACCATGCGGTCGCCGACGCCGAGCCGGTCCCAATATTCGAGCGAGCGTTTGGAGAAGCAGATCGCGCGCGAGCCTTCGCCGATGCGGTCGGCATCATCCAGAAGGACGACGCGCTGGCCGCGCTGGGCGAGATCGATGGCGAGCGACAGCCCGACCGGGCCAGCGCCGACGACCACCACGGGATGCTCGGCGACGCTCTGGCCGGGGCGATCCTGATCGGGGTGGCGGCGATAGCCGAACTGGGTTTTGGCCTGCTGCGTATTGGCCTGCGCCATGCGCTAACCTCGGCTCTGGTCAGGAGAGGACTGATCTGCTAGATAGTCTCACGTGCAACTACTTTGGACCGGAGCCGGCCGGCCGTCAACTGAAATTCGGAGCGCTCTCCTTGGCGAGGACATCCAGCGACATCGCGCTGAAGACACGCGAAGCCGACGAGGCTTCGGCGCGGCCAAAGTCACGGCTCGACCTGTTCAAGTTCGTGCCGTTCCGGCTCAACCGGCTGGCAGCGGAAGTCAGCGCCGCGCTTTCGGTCGAATATCAGGAACGGCACGGTCTCGACATTCCGGCCTGGCGCGTGATTGCCACGCTCGGCTTCCGCAACGATGCCTGTAGCGCGCAGTACATCTCGCAATGCACCCGCACGCACAAATCCACCATCAGCCGCGCGGTGACCACGCTGCTGCACCAGGGGCTGATCGAGCGGGTCGAGAACGAAGCCGACCGCCGCGAATTCCGCCTGCAACTGACGAAGAAGGGCCGCGCGCTGTACGAAGAGCTGTTCCCGCAATTGCTGCGGCGAGAAGACGAGATCCTCGCCTGCCTGTCCGCGCAGGAGCGCAAGCAGCTCGCGGCATTGCTCGGCAAGATCGAGCAGAGCCTCGACCTGATCCAGACCAGCGAAGAGGCGGACGCCAAGCAGGCGTATTGATTGCCCCTCATGGTGAGGAGGCGCGAAGCGCCGTCTCGAACCATGAAGGCCCCGCTGCTACAGCTCGGCCTTCATCCTTCGAGACGGCCGCTACGCGGCCTCCTCAGGATGAGGGTCCGGCGCTGCGCCCTATTTCGCAAACGACCGCGTCGGCGGCAGGTGCAATGCCCAGGCATCGACCTTGTCGCTGGCCCGCGGATAGATTTCCGTCACAATCGGATCATGGCCGGGAATGAACCTGTCGGGATGGCCGGCGAGACGCTCGATCGTCTCCCAGCCCTGCGCCATGTCGCCGATGTTGTAGACGATGGGAAACGGGCTCTTGCGCTGCAGATTGGCGTAGTAGTGCGCGGCATCGGATGCCAGCACCACCGGCCCGCGCGCGGTCTCGACCTTGACCACCTGCAAGCCGTCGGAATGACCGCCGACACGGTGCACGGTGACGCCGGGCGCAACCTCGCCGTCGCCTGAATAGAAATTGACACGCTCGCCATAGACATGGCGCACCATCTGCGTGACGTGCTCGACCGAGAACGGATGTCGCAGCAGTCCGTTGCACATGCAGCGGCCCGTCGCGTAAGCCATCTCGCGCTCCTGGAGATGGAAGCGCGCGTTCGGGAAGCGATCGAGATTGCCGGCATGGTCGTAATGCAGGTGTGTCACGATAATGTCGCGAATGCTCGATGCCGCGACGCCGAAGCGCTCCAGCGCATCGACCGGATTGAGCGTCAGCTTGCGCGCCCGCGCGCTCGCCTCCTCGGCATTGAAGCCGGTGTCGACCAGGATGTCGCGGCCGCCGCCGCGGATCAGCCAGACGAAATAGTCGAGGTCCTGCGCCGCGCTGTCGTGCGGGTCGGGCTGCAGGAAGTTCATGTTGGGGGTGCGCGGCGACATCGTCGCGTAACGCAGGGCGTAGATTTCGTAGGCGTTTCCCATGGTTTTCTTTTCTGAGTTGGACCTTCGGGGACGATCGAGCGCACCAAGCCATCGTCCGCCGCAAAGGTCAAACACCGGAGGGCTGCGACAACGTCCGGCCTGCTATGTGAGACCCATCACATGTTCCTTGCGGCGGCTCCTCTAGCATCCCGCGGCAGAGTCGAACCGGATGACGTCGAGCCCAACCGTGACAGCCCGTTTATTCCCCTCGCAGCGCGCCCAAGCATCGCGGTCAATTGTCGCGATAATGCCGAATCTCCAAGCGGTTGACGCCCTCCTTCCCCGGTTTGATAATGCACATTGCGTAAGTTAAGGTCGCCGCGGCGCAAGCTGGTAACGGCGCCTTTTTGGCTGGACCGCGCTGATTATGAAAATTCGCTTCCTTTTTCTTCTGCCCCTGCTCGTCTCGCTCATCCCGGCCGCGCCATCCCTGGCCGCTGGCGACCGCTATGCACTGGTCATCGGCAACGCCAAATATCCCGACGCGGATGCCCCGCTGAAGGAACCGCTCAACGACGCGCGCGACGTCGCCGACGAGCTCAAGCGCGACGGCTTTTCGGTCGAAATCGGCGAGAACCTGACCGGCGACGGCATGCGCCGCGCCTTCGACAAGCTCTATGGCAAGATCAAGCCGGGCTCGGTGGCGCTGGTCTTCTTCAGCGGTTTCGGCATCCAGTCGGCGCGCCAGAGCTACATGCTGCCGATCGACGCGCAGATCTGGACCGAATCCGACGTGCGCCGCGACGGTTTCAGCCTGGAGACCGTGCTCGGCGAGCTCAACACCCGCGGCGCCGGCGTCAAGATCGCGCTGGTCGACGCCTCCAGGCGCAATCCCTTCGAGCGCCGGTTCCGCAGCTTCTCGGCCGGCCTCACCCCGGTCATCGCGCCGAACGGCACGCTGGTGATGTATTCGGCGGCGCTGGCCTCGGTGGTCTCGGATGCCGGCGGCGATCACAGCCTGTTCGTCCAGGAACTCCTGAAGGAAATTCGGGTCCCCGACCTGATGGCCGAGGAGACGCTGAACCGCACCAAGATGGGCGTCACCCGCGCCTCGCGCGGCGAGCAGGTGCCGTGGATCTCCTCCTCGCTCGCCGAAGATTTTTCGTTCATTCCGGGCGCCGGCGGATCGCGCCCGCCGGTGACGGCACCGCCGCCGCCGGTCGTCGCCACCAACCCGCCGCCGGCTCCGCCCGCACCGCCGCCGGTCGTCGCCGCCAACCCGCCGCCGACTCCGCCCGCACCGCCGCCGCCGCCAAAGCCGGCGGACACGGCAGCGGCCCCTGCTCCCGCACCGGCGCCCTCGCCGAAGCCGCAGGTCGAGGCCGCCTTGCCCCCGCCGCCACCACCGGTGAAACCAACCGAGACCACCCCCGCGCCGAGCATGGATAGCGGACCGAGCGCAGCCGCGCTGGCGGAGGACCCGACCATCAAGGGCCTGACGGCCAAGATCGCCGCCAATCCGGATGACGTGAACGCGTTGTACCGGCGCGGCCAGGTCTATGCCAGCAAGGGCGCCTACAATCTGGCCATCAAGGATTTCGACGAGACGCTCCGGATCAACTCGAAGGACGTCGAGGCGCTGAACAACCGCTGCTGGACCCGCACCGTGGTCGGCGACCTCCAGGGCGCGCTGAAGGATTGCAACGAAGCGTTGCGGCTGCGGCCGAATTTCGTCGATGCGTTGGACAGCCGGGGGCTCGTCAATCTGAAATCGGGCGCGGTCAAGAACTCCATCGCCGATTTCGACGCCGCGCTGAAGATCAATCCGCGCCTGACCTCCTCACTCTATGGCCGCGGGATTGCCAAGCAGCGCAACGGCTCGGCCCAGGAAGGCGCGCTTGACATCGCCAATGCCAAGGCGATGGACCCGAACATTGTTCAGGAGTTCGCAAGCTACGGAGTACGCTAGTATTTTTTTGAGTTGAGGCGGGGGACGCCTCGAACCCTCGGCAGCCCAAGGAAGACTAACGAACGGATGCCGCAGGCGGCCTTTCCCGGGGGGCCCATTTGCAGGAATTTTGGAACCGCGCAGGTCAGCTGCGCAGGAGGGACTGGCAATGAGATTGGCTGCAAAGGGATTTACCGCGATCCTGTCCATCGTCACGGTCGGCGCCGCTCTGTCGCTGACGACCCCGCTCGCATTCGCGGGCGACGACGGCAACAGCAAGAACGTCACCGAAGACGACATCGTCCGCGCGCTGGCGCCGCCGTCGAAAAAGCCGTTGACCCGCGGCCTCTCGATTGCCCCGCCGGCCGATCCCGCGCCGAGCGCGGCCGAGACCAAGCTGATCCAGTCGGTGCGCGGCCGCTCGACGCGTTCGCTTTCGTCGACCGAGCGCGAGGAAATCGCCTCCGCCGCCAAGGACAAGCCGAACATCGATCTTGAGATCACCTTCGACTACAACTCGGCCAATATCAGCGCCAAATCGCTTGCCTCCGTGCAGGCGCTCGGCCGCGCACTGACCAGCCCCGACCTGAAGGGCTCGACCTTCGTGGTGGCCGGCCACACCGATGCCGCCGGCGGCGAGGGCTATAATCAGGACCTGTCGGAGCGCCGCGCGGATTCGATCAAGCGCTACCTCATCGACAAGTACAGCATCTCCGCGACCGACCTCGTCACCGTCGGCTACGGCAAGAGCAAGCTGAAAGACCCGAGCCAGCCGATGGCGGAGGTCAATCGTCGCGTGCAGGTCGTCAACATGGAAAACAAGACCACCGCATCGAAGTGAGCACGACGCAATCCGTTGAAGTGACAAGTCGTGATGTGGTGTAAAGTCTTGCTTCCGGCGCGCGTCCCGCAGCCCTGCGGGACGCCGCTTTATTTCAGGGAAACGCTCTCAGCAGGCCTCGTGCGGATGGCCGTGAGCCAGGCCAGGACAATCCGGCGATGAACGTCTCCGACTATCTCAAGCCTGCCGGAACCGTGGTGTTCATCGTTGCGCTCGGCGTCGGCTATTACCTGTTCGAGCATCGGCGGCGCCCCGAGGCGAAGGAAACGCCGAGCGAGGCGCTCGTCATCGTGACGAAGTCGACCAACGCCTGCTTCTCCGACCTCGTGCGGGTGACCGGCTTCTTCGTGCCGCGTCGCGAGGCCGTGGTCGTCGCCGACCAGGAAGGCTCCAGGGTCACCGACCTCTTCGTCACCGAAGGCACCATGGTCACCGACAATCAGGAGCTGGCGCGCCTGACGGCGCCGCCGCAGATCCCCGGCCAGCCGCAACGACCCGGCCCGCAAGGCCCGATCTCGCTGAAGGCGCCCGCGCCGGGCCTCGTCACCGAAGTCCGCACCATCGTCGGCGCCCCCGCCTCGCCGCAAGCCGGTCCGATGTTCCGCATCGCCGTCAACAACGAGATCGAGCTCGACGCCCAGGTCCCGGCGGTGCACATGCCCAAGCTCAGCTCCGGCGCGACCGTGCGCATCAGCCGCGACGACGCGCCCGATTTGATCGGCCGGGTCCGGCTGGTTGCGCCCGAAATCGACCGCGCCACGCAGCTCGGCCGGGTCCGCATCAGCGTCACCAACAATCCATCGCTGAAGGTCGGCGTGTTTGCCCGCGCCTCGATCGACGCCAAGCGAAGCTGCGGCGTCTCGATCCCCAAGACCGCGATCGACCATCTCACCGTGCAGGTCGTCAAGGGCAATACGGTCGAGACGCGCAAGGTGCGGGTCGGACTGTCGTCCGACAGCGCGACGGAAATCCTGGAAGGCCTCGACGTCGGCGAAATCGTCGTGGCCGACGCCGGCTCTTCGCTCCATGACGGCGACCAGATCAAGACCATGTTCGCCGATGAACTCGATCGCACGCGGGTACGCTGATGGCTCTTAATATCTCGGCTTGGTCGATCCGCAATCCGCTACCGTCGGTCGTCTTCTCGATCATTCTCCTGATCCTCGGCTGGGTGTCCTTCACCAAGCTCGCGGTGACGCGGCTGCCCTCGGCGGACATTCCCGTGATCTCGGTCGCGGTGTCGCAGTTCGGCGCGGCGCCCGCCGAGCTGGAGTCCCAGGTCACCAAGACGGTTGAAGACGCCGTCTCCGGCGTCGAGGGCGTACGGCACATCACCTCGTCGATCACCGACGGCCTGTCGGTGACCACCATCCAGTTCGCGCTGGAGACCAACACCGACCGCGCGCTCAACGACGTCAAGGACGCGGTGACGCGCGTGCGCTCCAACCTGCCGCAGAACGTCACCGAGCCGCTGATCCAGCGCGTCGACGTGATCGGCCTGCCGATCGTCACCTACGCCGCGATCTCGCCCGGCAAGACGCCGGAGCAGCTCTCCTATTTCGTCGACGACGTGGTCAAGCGCGCGCTGCAAGGCGTGCGCGGCGTCGCCCAGGTCGAGCGCATCGGCGGTGTCGAGCGCGAGATCCTGGTCTCGCTCGATCCGGACCGCTTGCAGGCCATGGGGCTGACCGCGGTCAATGTCAGCCAGAGCCTGCGCGGCACCAATGTCGACGTCGCCGGCGGCCGCGCCGAGATCGGCAAGAACGACCAGGCCATCCGCACGCTCGCGGGCGCCAAGACGCTGGGCGACCTTGCCGGCACCATGATCCCGCTGTTCGGCGGCGGCGAGGTCCGGCTCGACGATCTCGGCACCGTCACCGACACCATCGCGGACCGCCGCACCTTCGCCCGCTTCAACGGCGAGCCGATCGTCGCGCTCGGCATCAAGCGCTCCAAGGGCGCCAGCGACGTGAAGGTGGCCGAGGCCGTGCAGAAGCGCATCGACGCGCTGAAGGCCGCCTATCCCGACGTCGACCTGAAGGTGATCGACACCTCGGTCGATTATACCAACGGCAATTACCACGCGGCGATCTCGACCCTGTTCGAAGGCGCCATCCTCGCCGTCATCATCGTGCTGCTGTTCCTGCGCGACCTGCGCGCCACAATCATCGCCGCGATCTCGCTGCCATTGTCGATCTTCCCGGCGTTCTGGGCGATGGACCTGCTCGGCTTCTCGCTGAACCTCGTCAGCTTCCTCGCCATCACGCTGTCGACGGGTATTCTCGTCGACGACGCCATCGTCGAGATCGAGAACATCGTCAGGCACATGAACATGGGCAAGTCGCCCTATCGTGCCGCCCTCGAAGCCGCCGACGAGATCGGCCTCGCGGTCATCGCGATCTCGCTAACGATCATCGCGATCTTCGCACCCGCGAGCTTCATGTCCGGCATCGCCGGACAGTTCTTCAAGCAGTTCGGCATCACCGTCTCGGTGCAGGTGTTCTTCTCGCTGCTCGCGGCGCGCTTCGTCACGCCGGTGCTCGCCGCCTACTTCCTCAAACATGGCAATCACGAAGAGCCGCCGCCCGGCCGCGTGCTGCGGTCCTATCACAGGATCGTGGCCTGGTCGGTGAGGCACTATTTCATCACGGTGCTGGTCGGCTTCGGCGTCTTCGCCGCCTCGATCTGGAGCATCACGCTGCTGCCGCAAGGCTTCCTGCCGGCGCAGGACAGCGCGCGCTCGCTGCTTGCCCTCGAGCTGCCGCCGGGCACCCAGCTCGCCTACACCGAAAAAGTCACCGAGGACATCGTCGCGCGGCTGCGCAAGCGGCCCGAGGTGAAGAGCATCTTCGTCGACGGCGGACGTGTTCCTCCGGGAACCCAGGAAGTCCGGCGCGCAGCTTTGATCATCAACTACACGCCCAAGGACAGCCGCGACATCACCCAGCGCGAGCTCGAATTCTCGATCAGCCAGGAGCTGGAGAACGTTCCCGACATCCGCTTCTGGTTCCTCGACGAGAACGGCCTGCGCGCCATCTCGCTGGTCGTGACCGGCGTCGACGCCAACATCGTCAACAATTTCGCGAGTGAGCTCGCGACGCAGATGAAGCGGATTCCGACCATCTCCAACGTGATCTCGGAAACCACGCTGGAGCGGCCCGAACTGCGCATCGAGCCCCGCGCCGATCTCGCCGCGCGGCTCGGCGTCTCGACCGAAAGCCTGTCGCAGACCATTCGCGTCGCCACCATCGGCGACGTCGGTCCCGCGCTCGCCAAATTCGATGTCGGCGACCGTCTGGTGCCGATCCGCGTGCAGCTCGAGGATGCCGCACGCGGCAATCTGAAGACGCTCGAGCAGTTGCGCGTGCCGCTCGGCGAGCGCGGCGAGAAGGGCGGTGTGCCGCTCTCGGTGATCGCCGACGTCAAGCTCGACCAGGGTCCGACCAGCATCAACCGCTACGACCGCGAGCGGCAGGCGACGGTCGCAGCCGACCTCGTCGGCTCCGCCGCGCTCGGCGACGCCACCAAGAAGATCTACGAGCTGCCGGTGATGAAGAGCCGGCCGAAGGGCGTGAAAGTCTCCCCCTCCGGCGACGCCGAAAGCCTCAACGAGCTGTCCGACGGCTTCGCCACAGCGATCACGGCCGGCCTGTTGATGGTCTACGCGGTGCTGGTACTGCTGTTCGGCACCTTCCTCCAGCCGATCACCATCCTGTTCTCGCTGCCGCTGTCGATCGGCGGCGCCATCGCCGCCCTGCTCATCACCGGCAAGCAGCTCACGACGCCGGTGTGGATCGGCATCCTGATGCTGATGGGCATCGTCACCAAGAACGCGATCATGCTGGTCGAGTTCGCCATCGAATCCATTCGCGCCGGCAAACCGCGCGAGGAAGCGATGATCGACGCCGGCATGAAGCGCGCCCGTCCGATCGTGATGACCACCATCGCGATGGCCGCGGGCATGATGCCGAGCGCGCTCGCGGTCGGCGCCGGCGGCGAGTTCCGCTCGCCGATGGCGCTCGCGGTGATCGGCGGCCTGATCTTCTCGACCATCCTGTCGCTGGTGTTCGTGCCCGCGATGTTCATGGTGATGGACGATCTCGGCGCCCTGATCTGGCGCTTCGCCAAGCGGCTGATCGTGCACAGCGAGGATGCCGAGACCGCCGATCATCATGGTGCGGCGCCGGCCCCGAAGAACGTCGCGCACCCTGCGGCGGAGAACCGCAACTCAGATGTCGAAAGCGCAAGACAGTTCTGAAAGCAACGTCGGACACCCCGACATTGCTGAAGATCTTCTTCGCTACGAAATGTTCAAGCGTGCCTCGTCCCATCGCGGACGAGGTGCGCAAATAATCCCTACTCGTTCCGCGCGATCGCCGTCAGCTTGGTCATGTTCCTGAGCAGGATGCGGCCGCGCTGGAGATCGAGAATCGCATCCTTGCGCCAGGCCTGAAGCTGGCGGTTGACGCTTTCGCGGGCGGCACCGACGAAGACGCCGAGCTGCTCCTGCGAGATGTGCACCTCGGAGCCGAAATCGGCGGCGAGCGCGCAGAGTCGTCGCGCGAGGCGAACCGGCAGCGGTTGCAGCATGGATTCTTCCATGCGCTCGCTCTGCCAGCGGATGCGCTGGCACAGCAGCGCGATGATCTTGATCGCGACCTTCGGCTCGCGTTCGAGGAAGCTGAGAAAATCCTCGCGCCGCAGCACGAACAGTTCGCTGGCCTCGCCCGCGGTCGCATCCGCGGTGCGGCTCTGGCCGTCCAGCACCGCGACCTCGCCGAACAGGTCGCCCGGGCCCATGAAGTTCAGGGTCAGACGGCTGCCATCCGAGGCGCCGGTCTCGATGCGGACCTGGCCCCGGCGCACGCCGAACAGCGCGTCGCCCGCATCGCCCTTCTGGAACAACACCTCGCCATTTCCCAGATGCTGGGTGTGGCAGAGGTTGGACAGCCGCTGCAGCTCATCTGCGCCGAGATCGGCGAACAGCGCGTTCATCTTCAGGATGACCGCAAATTCGGCCTGCTTGCTCATTTCAATGTCCTTGTGAATGTTCTTGGTCAGTTTCCCTGGCCCGTCTTCCGGCGAGTGTCCTCGGCAAATCGCTTGGAACCATCGACATCAGAATCGCGTAAAACCGCGCCGGAGAAGTGTGTCATAAGTCACATAACTTTGCAGCACCCCCTGACTAATTTTACGCGCTTGGAGCCGCTTCCCGTCCGGGGATAAACTCATGCGCAAAGGACGGCGATCTGCCGGCTTCGACGCCGGTTGTCCGTTGTTGGAAAGTCGAGATGAGAGCATTGAAATTCGCCGGCGCGGCGATTGCCGCAGCCATCGTCGTGATCGGACTTCTCCTCGTGGTGGGGATCCCCTCGGGATTCCTGACCACGACGATTGCCTCGCGGGTCGAGAGCGCGACCGGCTATCGCCTGTCCGTCGACGGCACCACGAAGATCAGCCTGTGGCCGACGCTGAACGTCACGCTCAACGATCTCACGCTTGCCGACCTCAAGGACCGCAGCGGCATCACGCGCCTGACGATCGGCAGCGTGCAGGCCGACATGTCGCTCTCGAGCGTATGGTCGGGCCGTCCGAAGATCAGCGAACTCGTCGTCACCCATCCCGTGCTCCATCAGCCGCTGCTGCGTGAGCGCCTGCCGAACGCCGGCGCCGCGTCGAAGCCGCTGGCGCTCGACACGGCGGGCGCGACCATCGACCGCGTCAAGGTCATCGACGGTGAAGTCGCGTTCGCCCGTGTGCGCGATCGTGTCGAGGGACGCATCAGCGCCATCAACGCCGATGCCGTCGTCGGCCGCGACCGCAGGCTCGACATCGCCGGCACTGCGCGGGTCGGCCAGCACCCGACCAAGTTCGACATCAAGGCGACGACGCCGGCGGCGCCGGCCGACCGGCCGACCATTCCGGTGGATTTCGCCATCGACATGCCTGATGTGCTGAAGTCTCAGCTCACCGGTCATGCCGAGATGCGGCTGAGCGGCGATGTCGTGATGATCAACGGCGTGAACGGCAAGCTCGGCGACGGCGCGTTCAATGGCTGGGCCTCGGTCGATATTGCCAGCAAGCCACTGGTCAAGGTCGATCTCGACTTCCAGCGGCTCGCCATACCGCTGGCGAAATCGCCGGAGGGCACGTCGGGACGGCCCTGGAGCGATGCGCCGATCGATGTGTCCGGGCTCAACTATGTCGATGCTCAAGTCAGGATCTCCGCGAACGAGGCCGTGATCGGCGATGCGCGCATCGCGCCGCTGGCGCTCGATGCGAAGCTCGCCGGCGGCGTGCTCAAAGCCGGCACCGCCAATCTCGGCGCCTATGGCGGCCAGGTCTCGGGCGAGGTGATCCTGGATGCCACAACTGGCGCGCCGAGCTTTGCCATGCATTCCGATCTCGTCGGCGTGCGCGCGCTGCCGCTGCTCCAGGGCCTTGCCGATTTCGACCGGATCGACGGCAAGCTGCAAGCCAAGCTCGCGCTGCGCAGCGCCGGCACCAGCCAGCGCACGCTGATGGCGAACATGCAAGGCACGGCCTTCGTCAATTTCCAGGACGGCGCCATTCGCGGCATCAACATCGCGCAGATGATCCGCTCGCTGACGGCGGGCACCTTGTCCGGCTGGCAGGAGAACCAGGCCCCCAGCCAGGAGCAGAGCACGGATCTGTCGCAGCTCTCGGCGTCCTTCCGCATCGACAAGGGCCAGGCGGTGACGACCGACCTCAACCTGATCGGGCCGCTGGTACGCGTGACCGGCGCCGGCACCATCGCGCTCGACACCAAGATGATGGGCTTCCGCGTCGAGCCGAAGCTCGTGATGACGACCGAAGGCCAGGGCCGCTCGTCGGAGCCGGTCGGCTTCGGCATTCCCGTGATGATCCAGGGCAACTGGTCGCAGCCGCGGATCTACCCTGATATGGCCGGAGTGCTGGACAATCCGGACGCCGCCTATGCCAAGCTGCGGGAGATGGGCAAGGGCCTGTTCGGCCCAGATGGCGCCGGGCTCGGCAATATCCTGGGCAGCCTCGGACTGGGCGGCGCCACCGCGCCGGGCGGCGGCAATGCGGCCGGCAATGCCAATCCGCAAACCCAGCAGCCGGGACAGAACAATCCGCTCGGCGGCCCCTTGGGCGAGGCGATCGGCAATTTGATCCAGCAGGGGCTTTCCAGCGGTACTGGCACCGGGCGGAGCCGCGGCCTGCCGGCAACACCGACCACACCCGCTCCGCAGACCTCTCCCACGCCCCCGGCCCAAGCTCAGGTCCTGGACGACCCGCCGATGGCGCAGCAGGACAGTCAGCCGATGAACGACGTGCTGCGACAGCTCTTTAATCGATGATTGGCGGACCAACGCACGGAACTCCACGCCAATCCCTTACATCGGCCTCCCGGTCCGCCGCTTCCTCCGAACGGACGAGGCTGCAACAATTAACGCCACTTTCCGTCCCGCCCGACCTCTCCAGCGGTAACCACGCCGGCCGGTCCACGGGTCGCGGGACGGTCCCTTCGCCCAAATTGTGCTAGAAGGCCCTTGGGCCGGTACGGCCCGTAGCGCCGGCGCCGGAGGCGGCGCAAGAGGATCTGGATGGCCGGAGCGAAAGACAAGACACGGTTTCTGCGCGAGGGTCTGTTCGCCAAATACGTCGTCTCCCTCGTCGGCCTCGTCGTGTTTGTCCTCGCCGTCAACGGCGCGATGGAGACCTGGATCTCCTATCGCGCGACCAAGACGCAGCTGACCGACGGGCTCGAGGACAAGGCGCAAGGAGCCGCCCGGCGGATCGAGCAGTCGATCTCCGAGCTCGAACGCCAGATCAGCTGGGTGACGCGGGCAAGCCAGGACACACTCGAGAAGCGCCGCGCCGACTACGCCTCGCTGCTGCACCAGGTCTCGGTCGTCAATCAGCTGTTCCAGCTCAACGGCGAGGGACGCGAGGTGCTGCGCGTCTCGCGCCAGTCGACCACGACCGGCGGCAACGCCGACCTCTCCCGCGACATGCGCTTCACCGACACGGTTGCCCGCGGCGTCAGCTACGCGCCGGCCTGGTTCACCGACCGGACACCGTTCATGTCGATCTCGGTGGCGCATTCCGGCTTCAATGCCGGCGTCACCGTGGCCGAGATCGATCTCAGCTTCCTCTCCGACTTCCTGTCCGACGCCCAGGTCGGCAAGGCGGCCCATGCCTATGTGGTCGATCCGCGCGGCCGCGTGCTGGCGACGTCGTCGAAGGGGCCCGATGTCGGCAAGGACCTGTCGAAGCTGCCGCAGGTGGCGGCCGCGATTGCGCCCGGCCGCGAGCCCGACACGTCGGGCACCGACTTCAACGGCCATGCGGTGATCAGCGCCGCCAGCACCGTGCCGAAGCTCGGCTGGAGCGTGATGTTCGAGCAGCCGGCCGCGCAGGCCTTGATGCCGATCCGCGACCAGCTCGTGCGCATCGCGCTTCTGATCGGCATGGGCCTGATGGTCGCGATCCTCGCCGGCACGCTGCTCGCCCGCCGCATGATCATCCCGATCACCGCGCTGCGCGACGGCGCGCACAAGCTCGGCGAAGGCGATTTCAGCCACCGCATCGACGTCCACACCTCGGACGAGCTGGAAGACCTCGCCGGCCAGTTCAACCGCATGGCCGGCCAGATCCAGGAGACCTATTCAAACCTCGAAACCAAGGTCGACGAGCGCACCCGCGATCTCGCGCAGTCGATCAACGAGCTCAAGGTGCTGGAAGAGGTCGGCCGCGCCGTCGCTTCCTCGCTCGACCTCAACGCGGTGTTGCCGACGATCGCCGCCCGCGCGATCGAGATTACCCATGCCGATGCCGTACTGATCTACGGCTATGATGCAGAGGCGCGCCGATTCAACCTGGTCGAATCCAACGGCATCGACAAATCGGCCGAGGGCGCGCATGTCACGATCGAGGAAGGCGCGAACATCCTGAGTGATGCCGCGAGCTCAGGCGAGCCGATCGCGATTGCCGATCTCGACCATGCGACCGAGCAGCCGCTGCGCGACGCCGCGGTCCAGGCCGGCTTCCACTCGGTGCTGGTGGTGCCGCTGGTCGACCAGCAAGGCACGCTCGGCTCCCTCGTGGTGCTGCGCCGTGCCAGCGGCGAGTTCGCCGCCAGCATCATCGGCCTGATGCGCACCTTCGCCAACCAGGCCGTGCTTGCGATGCGCAATGCGCGCCTTTTCACCGAGGTCGATCACAAGAGCCACGCGCTGGAGACGGCGAACGAGACCGTGCGCGCGCAAGCCGACAAGCTGCGCGTGCAGACCGAGCAGCTCAAGGACTGGAACAAGTCGCTGGAGGAACGCGTCAAGACCCAGCTCGGCGAGATCGAGCGCATCCGCAAGCTCGAGCGTTTCCTGGCGCCGCAGGTGGCGCAGCTGATCGCATCCTCCGACAGCCCCGAGGGGCTGCTCACCAGCCAACGCCGCGAGGTGACCGTGGTGTTCTGCGACCTGCGCGGCTTCACCGCGTTCACGGAAGCGACCGAGCCGGAAGAGGCGATGAACGTGCTCCGCGAATATCACGCAGCGCTGGGCAAGCTGATCTTCAAATATGAGGGCACGCTCGACAAATATGCCGGCGACGGCGTGATGATCCTGTTCAACGCGCCGATTCAATTCGAGGACCACACCCAGCGCGCCGTGAAGATGGCGGTGGAGATGCGCGACACCATCGGCCCGCTGACCGAGCGCTGGCGCAACCGCGGGCACAGCCTCGGCTTCGGCATCGGCATCGCGGTCGGCTACGCCACGCTCGGCCAGGTCGGCTTCGAGCAGCGGCTGGAATATGCCGCGATCGGCAGCGTCACCAACCTCGCCTCCCGCCTCTGCGGCGAAGCCAAGGCCAACCAGATCGTGGCCAGCCGCCGCGTCTACGGCATCGTCGAGCCCTGGGTGGAGGCCCGCGCGCTCGACGATCTCCAGGTCAAAGGATTCAACCACCCCGTGCTCGCGATGGAGATTTTGTCCTGGCGCGAGGAGGTGGAGAACGCGGTGGATGCGTCGGCCGCGCGGCGGCGGATGTAGGCGTCCAAAACAAAAAGATCGAAAACAACCCCATGCACAGTAGCCGGGGGCTGCAAGATCAATGGCTTACGCGGGCCGCGCTCGCGAGGTGAAGCGCTTTGACACGTCGGGCAAAACACCGGCAGGATGGCAGCATCTCCCTCACCTCTCCCACGAACCACATCTCCTCTCCCCGCGACTAACCATCGCCTCAACGTCGAGGCTGGAATCCGGAATGGGAGACGACCTGTGGCGTTTGCCTTGCCTTCGCGTGCTTATGATTTGCAGATGCTGGACCGTCCCGCCGATCGCGCGCGCGACCAGGGCTGGGTCTATGGGCTGCCGCCGGGCATCAGCAGCGAGCAATGGCCGCTCGATCCCGTCACCGGTTTTCCGCTGATGCACGGCTTCACGCTTCTGCTGCCGGAGGATTATCGCGTCCATGGCGAGGACATCGTCGCGGTGTCGTTCTTCGCCACCGCGCCCGACCACAATGACGGCGGTGCGCCCGACGATCCCGAAATCCGCGAAGCGGTGCTGGCGCGCGCCTCGCATCCGCGCCTGTCGCGCATGACGGATATCCTCGACTACGGTTATGCCGCGCTGCTGCTGACCAGGGGCGAATACGAGGGCGCGTTCGCGACCCCGCCGGCGCCGCTCGCACTTGCGACGGCGGAGCGGCCGCGCTGGCTCGATGTCGGCGGCGCCAGTGCCTACTACGAGGCCGCAGCGCCTTACGCGAAGAAGATGTTTACAAGCCCGCCGCGCACCGATCTCAGCGAGACCCGCGCGATTGCGCTCACGCCGCGTGCCACCGATCCCAATGCCGGCAAGGGTCCGCAGGACGAGCACACCCGGAAGAACGCGCCGACCGGCTATCAGTCCTATTATTACTATGTCGGCGGCGTCGTGAGCAGCGACAATTTCCGCCTGCACGACTGGGTCAAGGACCACGCCCACGACCACCTCGGCGGCACCATGCGGCCGTGCCAGGCGGAGCCGGAGATGAGTCCGTTCTACATCGAGTTCGAGGAATATTTCGGCGGCTACAATTTCGGCGGCGGCAACGCGCAACTCGACTTCAAGGACATGAAGTTCGACTGGGCGTGCGGGTGATCACACCCCCCGCTTCGGCCCGATCGTCTCGAATCCCGCCTTCTGCTCGTCGCTCAAGTCGGCCTCGAAATCGTCGAGGGCATCGCCGACGCCGTTCACCGCTTGCAGCATCGTCTCCAGCCGCGCCTTCACCGCGGTGACGCGGGCCTGCGGCGAGGGCTCGGCCTTGGGCTCGGACTTGGACGGGCAGGCGCTGAGCGTCTCCATGGTGCGCAGCGTCGTGTCCTGGAGCACCTCGAACCGGGCGCGCGCGACCTCGTCGAGACGGAGGGTGGTGGCGATCTCGGCGGCGGGCCATTGCTGCTGCACGAGCTGCTCGTACTGACGTTGCAGCTTCTCGTCGTAGCGGGGATCGCTGTTCGCATCACAGGCTGCCGCAGCTTGCGCATCCTTGTTGGGCTGGCCCGCCGCAAGCGCGGCGCGGCGGTCCCAGGCGAGCGAATCGAGCTTTGCCTTCTGCCCGTCATCGAGCAGATCGACGAATTTTGCGAGCGGCGGCGCGATTCCCTCCGTTGCCTTGATCATGGCCGCAAGGCGCTCGCGCATCAGACCGAGGCGCTCCGGAGCGGTCGCGGGGGCCTGCGTCGGACAGGCGGCGCGGATGGTGTCGCGCGCGGCGATCCAGGCAGTGCCGAGCTCGTCGAGCGCCGCGCGCTGCAATTCGTTCGGCCGCACCAGCGCTGCGATGCGATCGACCGGCAAGCCGCCGGTGTCGCTGGCATCGCAAACAGTCTCGGCCGAAGGGACTTTTCGCGCGCGCCTGCCTTGCGGCGCCGTGTAGGCGGCGAGCTCCGTGGCCGCGTAGGGCGCGAAGATCGCGGCATAGATGTCGCCATAGCCATAGAGCGAGAGGCTGGTGGTATCGCCGAAGATGATTGCGGTGGTGAGATCGTCATGCGCGAACGGCCAGAACACCGGACCCGCCCAGCCATAGCTGCCATCGGGGTGACGCCACCAGCCCTGCGGGCGACGGCCACCGTGCCAGCCCGACAGCGCAGCTTGCGCCGTGAGCGCCGCGCGCAGGATGTAGGGGTTGGGCGGCTGGCCGCGCTCGGCGCCGCGGGGATCCTGCGACCTCAACGCCGCGGAGCGGTATCGGCCGCCGCGAACCGCCATGCGCGAGTGCCGCAGCCGCGACATGCCGATGACGTGGCCGACGGCAAAGCGCGCGACACCGAGCGGGCCGCCGCGCATTCCGAACTGCGCCTCGGCCTTGTTCGGCAGCAGCACTGCCGCAATCATGAGAGCAGCGCCCGCCAGCGCCAGTCCCATGCGTCCAGACCTGAAAGCTGACCTGACCACCTCGGCCTCCTCCCAGCGCCACGCGCGCACCGGGTCGCATCACAATGACGCGCCGGGGAACCGAAGGTTCCGGAGATATCGAGGGCAAAGCGTCGCAACAAGCATCGGCGTTGCCGATGCGATCTCACTCCGCCTTCTGGGGCACCACGAAAGTCTGGCCGGGATAGATCAAATTGGGGTTGTGGATCTTGCCCCGGTTGGCGTTGAAGATCACCGCGTAGCGGGAGCCGTCGCCGTAAGCGAGCTTGCTCAGCGCCCACAGGCTGTCGCCGCGGGAGATCACCCGGTTGCCGCCTGCCTCGGCCGGTGCAGCGCTGATGACATCGGCCGGCGAGGCCGATGCAACGGTCGTGGCCGCGGGTGCCCGCGCCATCACCCTGGGCTTCGGTGCCCCGATGAATCTCGGCCGGGCCGCGGTCCGGTCAGGCGCCGATGCCAGGCGCGACGATGCCGACGGCAGCGATGCCACGACATCAGATTTGTCGTCGGCCTTCTCGGCCTGCTTCGGCGCTTGTGCCGGCTCCAGCCTCGCGACAGGCGCGGGGCGCGTTGGCGGCGGCGCGGCTTCGGCGATGGTCACCGGCATGCTGCGGCCCGATTGCGTGACGGTACCGTCAGGCGCTCTCGCCCGCAGGGTCAATTCATAGGAGCCGGCGGGAAGCTGCGGCGGGGTCATCACGAACTGGCCCGACGCATCGGCGACCACCGTATCGAGCGGCTTGCCGTCGCGCAGCAACTCGACCTGCGCACCTGGCGCGGCCCGCCCCGCGATCACCGCCGCCTCGCCATGATCGTCGACGCGCGCGACGTCGAACCGCGGGCCGGTGTCCGCCACCGCCGCCGGCGGCTTGGCCGGTACGAGATCGGCGAGCGCCATGGCCTGCTTCTGCGTCTCGGCGAGCGCATCCACCTTCGGCGCGGAGGCCGGGGGCGCCGATGGCGCAGGCGGCGCGACGGCGGCGAGCTTCGGCTCGTCCAGCTTCGGCTCCGGCTTGGTCTCGGCCTTAATCTCGGCCTTGGTCTCCGCCTTGGCTTCGGGCTTTGTCTCCGGCCTGGCGGCGACGGCGGTTTCGGTCTGCGCGCCGCCCGGCAGCAGGCGGCGTAGCTCGGTGGGACCGATCACCAGGACGGTGCCGCCCACCGCGAGCAGGCAGAACGCAATGAGAGCCTTGGAAGCGGTGATCATCAGACAATGAACCCTTGGGTCGCAAATCAAACGAGGCCGGCAAATTGCGCCGATTTGGCTGCCGCAGCAAGACGATCCTTGGGATGATGCACCTTTCGTTCCGGCGCGCATCGGCGTGAACCGGCAGGGTGCCGACGGCGTCAAATCATCGAGGCCGCATCGCGGTCATTTCTTAAGGATTTTTCCCGTGGCCGCATTTTACCGCCCCGCGCCATGGCTGGCGCTTGCCCTGACGCTGGCGGCAGCTCCCGCGCTCGCCGGATCCGGCCCGCCCCAAGGCTTCGTTCTCAGCGACAACGCCGATCTTGCCTTCACCTCGCCCGACAAGGCCACCGGGATCGAGCAGTACATGAAGGACAGCGAAGATATCGACTTCAAATGGCAGGCGTGGGCGCGGCACGGCGAGCGGATGATCGAGTTGAAGCCGGAGCAGGACTATCCAGCCGGCTTCCGCTTCACCAACGATTCGCAATGGCTGGTGCGGATGCAGAAGACCGGCTCCGGCGAGCAGGACCTCTTTCTCTACCATGTCGAGAAAGGCGCCTTCGTCAGCGCAACGAAAAAGCCGTTCAGCGACCTCGCCTGGGCTTATTTCCATAGCCGGCAGAAGATGAAGCTCGACTACCACATCTCGGCCAATCTCGTGAAAGGCACCGAGGAGGCCTATCGCGGGCTCGGCGTGAAATGGCCCGACAACCGTTACCTCGTGATCTCGCTGTCGGGCGAGATGGACAAGCATCCGAAGAACGTCGCGGTGAAGGGGCTGGCCGACTGGCGCTGCCGCTATGACCTCAAGACCGGGACGTTCGACGTACCGGCGATGTTCGCGAAGGGGAATGCGGAAGCCTTGAGGTGGGAAATCCGCCGGTGATCCGCCTGAGGGAACCAACCCTCTGATTCCGCTCCGATTCATGTTTTCCTAACCCTCACTGGTAACGGGCTCTTGTCGGTTTTGCTGCATCTTGCATCCCACGGGAGGGCTGGATGGGCACATCAATCCGATGGACCGCGCGCATGCGCGCGCTGCTTCGCCGTTGGCAGGGAGCGCCGCTGACGTGGCTGATCGCCGGCGGCTTCGTGCTGATGGTCGCGATGGCCATCGGCACCGCGCTCACCGTCGACCGTTTCCGGCAGAATGCGATCGAGAGCGGCCGCGACAGCCTGGAAAATTCCGTCCGCCTGCTCGCCCGTCACTTCGACCGCGAATTCGCCGACTTCGCGGTGCTCCAGAAGAGCGTCATCGCGGAACTTGAAAGCCACGGCATCGAATCCGCCGACGTCTTCCGCAGCGAGATGGGCACGCTGGCCGTGCACGAGGTGCTGCGCGCCAAGGCCAGCGGCTGGTCCGACGTCGCCGGCGCCAACGTGTTCGATGCCGGCGGCGTGCTGATCAACTCGTCGCGGCGCTGGCCGGTCGCCGATATCTCGGTGTCCGACCGCAACTATTTCAATCGCCTCAAGAACGATCCGGCTTCGCAGGAAGAGATCGAGGTCGTGCCCGGCCGGTTCGGCAACGGACCTGCGATCGTGTTCGCGCGGCGCGTCACCGGCCCGCATGGTGAGTTCCTCGGTATGGTGTCGCGGGCCATTTCGCCGGCGCAGCTCGAATCCTTCTTCGCCTCGGCCGGGCTCGGCGAGGACTCCTCGATCGCGATGCACCACCAGAATGGCCAGCTGCTCGCGCGCGTTCCGCATGTCGACGCGATGATCGGACAGAATTTTCGCAACGGCACGCGCGAGCAGATGGCGGTGTTCGAGCGCACCTTCGTGACGACGCAGCTCGCCAGCCCGATGGACGGCAAGGACCGCATCGTCGCCTCGCGCATGCTGACCGGCGAGCCGCTGGTCGTGGTCGCCACCAAATCGCTGGATGCGACGCTGGCGACCTGGCGCACGCAGACGAAGTTCTTCGTCTTCGTGGCCGTGCTGTCGATCGGCCTGCTCGTGCTCACGCTCTATCTGATCTTCCGTCAGATGATGCACCGCCTCTCGGTGGAGAAGCAGCGGCTCGACACCGCGATGAACACGATGACGCAAGGCCTTCTGATGTTCGACCAGGACGAGCGTCTCATCGTCTGCAACCGGCGCTATGTCGAGATGTACGGACTGTCGGCCGACGTGGTGAAGCCCGGCGCCTATTTCCGCGACGTGATCCAGCATCGCCACGACACCGGATCGTTCGAGGGCGACGTCGATTCCTATTGCGACGGAATCCTGAGCCAGGTCGGACGTACGCAGAGCGCCGTCGTGGAGACCGCCGACGGCCGCCTGATCGAGATCAAGAACCAGCCCGGCGCCGCCGGCGGCTGGCTCGCCACCCATGACGACGTCACCGAGCGCATCCGCGCCGACGAGCGCATCGCGCATATGGCGCATTACGACGCGCTGACCGACCTGCCCAACCGCGTGCTGATGCGCGGCCATCTGGAGCGCCGCGTGGCGGAGCTTGCCCAAGGCAAGCCGTTCGCGATCCTCTACATCGACGTCGACGAGTTCAAGGGCGTCAACGATTCGCTCGGCCACGAGGTCGGCGACGAGCTGCTCCGCCAGGTTGCCAACCGGCTGCGCGCCTGCGTTAGCGGCAACGACCTCGTCGCGCGGCTCGGGGGCGACGAGTTCGCCATCGTCAAGGCCGGCACCAGCGACCAGACCGAGCTGACGGCGCTTGCGGAAAATATCCTGAAGGCGCTGCGCATGCCCGTAGACTGCAAGGGCCAGGAGATCCCGACCGACGCCAGCATCGGCATCGCGATCGCGCCCGACCATGGCGATAATCTCGACGATCTGCTCAAGCGCGCCGATCTCGCGATGTATGCGGCGAAGTCCGAGGGACGCCGCACCTTCCGCGTGTTCGTGCCCGAATACGACGCCAAGGCGCGGCTGCGCCGCCAGCTCGAGCTCGATTTGCGCCAGGCCCTCGTCCGCGGCGAGTTCGAGGTGCATTACCAGCCGCTGGTCGATCTCGCGGCCAATGTGGTGAACGGCTGCGAGGCGCTGCTGCGCTGGCGCCATCCCGAGCGCGGCATGATCTCGCCGGCCGATTTCATTCCGGTCGCGGAAGAGACCGGCCTGATCGGCGAGATCGGCGAATGGGTGCTGAAGCAGGCCTGCCTCGAGGCCGCGAGCTGGCCGGGCGATATCCATGTCGCCGTCAACGTCTCGCCGGTGCAGTTCCGCGCCAGGACGCTGGCGCTGAAGGTTGCGGCCGCACTCGCGGAGTCAGGGCTTGCGCCCGGACGGCTCGAGCTCGAGGTCACCGAAACCGTCCTCATTCGCGACGACGAGGAAGCGCTGACGATTCTCCAGCAGCTCCGCGAGCTCGGCGTACGCATCGCGCTCGACGATTTCGGCACCGGCTATTCGTCGCTGAGCTATCTGCACCGCTTCCCGTTCGACAAGATCAAGATCGACCGCAGCTTCATCAGCGACATCGGCCAGTCCGAAGATTCGTCCCCGATCGTGCAGGCCGTGGTGCACATGGCCGCCGCCCGCCGCATGGCGACGACCGCGGAAGGCGTCGAGACCGAAGCCCAGCGCGAGGTGCTGCGCCAGCTCGGATGCAGCCAGATGCAGGGCTGGCTGTTCAGCCCGGCCGTGCCCGCGGCGAAGCTGAAGCAGCTGTTGTCGGCGCAGGCGAAGGCGGCTTAGCCAACTTTACCGTTCTTCGCTTCCGCAGCGGCGCACTGAGCGATCATCCAACCGGTCTTGCCAACCTATCTTGCAATGCGCGATCGGACGCATCAGGGCTTGCGCCTGGCCGGCGTGCCAGAGGGATGACATCCGTTCGGTGCACCGAGGCTAGACGCCAAGCGCGCTCGAGATTTCGCCGAGGGTTGCCTTCTCGGCATCGCTGACCTGAACGCCTCCGCCAAACAAGCCTCCGCCCTCTGATGCAGCCTCGGCCGTCTTTTGACTGATTTGACGCAGCCATCCCTTGAAATCCGCGGCATCAGCTGGAGCTTTTGCAGCAAGAAGGGCAGCAACCTCGCGCAATGAGTTGACCGCCTTGCTCGTCATCTCAGCCGGCTTGCTGTTGCCAATCTCTGCCTTCAATCCGTCGTGGGCCGCGGCCCTGCCCTCGCTCGTCTGGAAATCGGCAACCACGGCCTTGACCAGCGAGTTAGCATTGGGATCGGTGGCGGCCCGTGCGAGCGCCGTACCGCTGGCGAACGATTCCTTCAGAAGCCCGAACAGTCCGCTCGGATCGGCGGCCGTAATGGCCATTCCCGCATTCATGGGACTTCTCAGGAGGAGCGCCCATTCATCCTTGGTGAAATTGGTCTTGTCAGTCATGGGCGTATCTCCCTGATGGCGGCGACGGATGCGGCAGGTACATCGCGTCGCCGCAGGTTGGTGGCCAGATTGTTGCGCGCCACATCTAGACTTTTAGACTTTCGTCAGCGCATCGAGCTTGGCGCGAAGATTGTCAATCGTGGGTTTTGCGAGCGTGCCTGCGCCCGGCGTCGACAATACCTTGTCGCACATCTGATTGATCGTCGGCGTCGCCGCGATGATCAGCTTGGCAAGCGCGCTTCGCCCTTCCGGAGAAAGCTTGGCCGCCCGCGCCGTGATGCCATCCAGCTGCGCGATGGCGTCGTTGATCTTCGGCAGGGCTGCCTGCGCGCTGGCGTCATCGGTGATGGTCGGCAGTGCGGCCCTCAGCGTGCCCATCGACGAATCGATCTGGTTCGCCAGATTCACCCCGTCAACGGTCAAGTTCGCGGGCGCCAAGCCCACTGTTCCAGCTGCGGGTCGCGTGACCGTGGGACTCTGAGCGACCGTGGGCTCGGTGGGGCGCTGAAGCGCATACCAGCCAAGGCCGAGAACGATGGCCAGCGCGCCCAGCCAATATGGCCATTGCGCTCTGCCGGCGGCATAGGCGGCCTGGCTCGCGCCGGAGGCTACCCGTTCGGATGCGCCGGCGGCCGTGGCCATGCCACTGCGCGCTCCGGCTACCGTCTTGTCGATCAGGCCTGCGGCGCCGAGCTGATCCGCAAGCCCCGACGGGATCGCCGCCATGATCTGGTCCTTCTGCGAGCGCAGAAGCGACGCCAGTCCGTTTGCATCCAGCCCGGAGTCACGCTGCTGCTGACCGAGCATGCCCAGCACGAGCGGGCCGACCACGGATAGCAACGACTTTCCGCCGTTATCGTTCGTCCCGGCGAACTTGCCGATCGCCTGGGCCATGGTGTCCACGGTTCGGCCGCCAAACAGTCCGGACAACATGCTCGAGCCCATCTGGGCCAAGCCCTGAGCGCCGGAGTTGCGTAGCAGGTCGATGGGGTTAGGGCCTTGCTGTTGCGACAGCAGTTTCGATAGTTGGCTGGCGCCGGCCGGAGTGCCGACCAGATCGGCAAGGCTTGCCAGTATTGCGGGGATCGTTGCTCCCGCGGCCTTCTGCGCCGTGCTTCGGTCCATGCCGAGAAAGGAAGCAATCTGCGCAATGACGTCAGGCGTCAGGAGTTGCGCCGCAACTGAACTGAGATTGATGGCCATGGCGATTTCTCCACTACGTTGCAGGATGTGTCTGCTTGGTTCGCCCCCAATCCGTGAGTTTGCTGAGACAATCGTCGTTAGCTCAAACGCTGGCCTATCATCCGGCGCCTTGATCTAGATCAACGAGTTCAGCTCAGGGCAAAAGTGGCAAACGGGTCAGCAATCCTCCACTACGATGGCGAGCTTCGGCTTCTTCGCTTACGATCCCCACATTGGATCATTTTCGGAGCCGCGGAATGCGAACGATTGGCCTGATTGGGGGCATGAGCTGGGAGAGCACGGCGCTCTACTACAAGCTCATCAACGAGCGGGTCCGCGATCGCATGGGCAAGCTGCATTCGGCCCCGCTGCTGATGTATTCCTACGACTTTCAAGAGATCAAGGAGATGCAATATGCCGGCCGCTGGGACGAAGCGGCCGCGAGCCTTGCGGAGGTCGCGCGGCGTCTCGAGGACGCCGGCGCGCGTGCGATCGTGCTGTGCACCAACACGATGCACAAGCTCGCGCCCGACATCATGTCGCGCGTGACCATTCCCTTCATTCACATCGGCGACGCAACGGCGGAGCGTATCAGGGCCAGAGGGTACCGGCGGGTCGGCCTGCTCGGCACGAAATTCACGATGGAGGAGGACTTTTACATCGCCCGGCTGCGCGCGCACGATCTCGACGTCCTGATACCTCCCGCCGACGAGCGGGCCGACGTGAACCGCATCATCTATGACGAACTGTGCCTCGGCATCGCCTCCGCGCCTTCGCGCCGTCGCTATCGGGACGTGATGGCGGCGCTCGTCGCCCGCGGCGCCGAGTGCGTCATCCTCGGCTGCACCGAGATCACGATGCTGGTCGGCCGCGACGACACGACGGTCGAGACGTTCGACACGACGGCCATTCACGCCGAGACAGCGGCCGATTTCGCGATCGGATGAGCGCGCCGGCGTGGCTTCGCGGCAGAGCTATTGGACGTTCGTCATTGAAAGCAATTCCAGCTTCGCCGCCGATGTCTCCAGCAACCGGACTTGCGCCGTGCGCCGAGGGTCATTCCGGTAATTCTGAAAGTCCGCTTCGGACGCGAAGCTGACGATGTGCACCTCCGTAGTGCCGTCCTGGCTTCGAAGGCGACGCTCCAGACGCCCGCCAAACTCCCCCAGCAGCGGCAGGACCGCAGCCTCGTAGGCCTGGAAGTCCGCGATACCCTCTTCGGGTATCCGGGCCACGAGCACGAAGGTCAGGAGGCTGGCCTGGTCGGACATCGCCGGAATCTCACGCGGGCATTGACGGCGATGCATCCTGCGGTCGCCGCTTCACAGCGTCAATGAACGCGTTGGATCAAGCAGCAAAGGCGAGCAGCGATCAGGCGGAATGTCCGGAGAGATGCGAAAATTCACATCAGCCGTCGTTTGGCCGCGCGCACCTCGGCGATTTCGGAATCGGGATGGCTGACGATGGTGGCAACCCAGATGCCGCTGATGATCAGCGACCACGCGGTGTTCCAATAAATCCAAAACATCTGCCAGCCTCCGTTTCGATCTCCTCCGCCCGCGGGATCAAGCTAACGGCAAGGCAAGGCGGTCGTTCCCGGCGCGATTGCGGCACGGCGGTGTGCGGGCGAAACGCGGCGCTATTTTTTGTTGGTCGGCGGCGAGCCGCGATCGGTTTGACCGGTGTGGCGCTTTGCCACGACGTCCTCATCGCGCTCGCCCTCGCGCGGGCGCGGCGGCGGCTGGGGCTGGCCTTTCTGGCCGCCATGCTTGCCGCCCATGTCGGGCTTGCCTTCGAGGTCGTTTTCACGGGGCATGCGGGGTCAATGCGCTCGCGCGGCATTGGTTCGCAATGACGTTGTGACGTTTGCCTGTGAACGAGTTCATAGGATCGTCGCCGTTTGCAGTGCACGATCGCAGGTGCCTCAAACGACGGACGGACCTGGCCTGATGCGGAAACGGCTCGTCACCTGGACCATTTTGACTTGCGCGCTGCTTGCCGTGGCCGTTTGGGGCCTGCTCGGAGCACCCAACACTGCGTCCGGCCCGCATCTGCCGTCCCGCAGCCTGACGGCGGCGGTGCGGTAGCCGTCCCGCGCGACCGATACAATTTCGGCATCGATCGATCCCAACTGGAATTTGGTGCGGCGGCACGGCTCCCGCTATCCTCCACGGCAAAACGACGATGCCGTACCGGCCCAAGGAGGAGCCCCATGTTGAAACCGACACGCCGCAGCGCGCCACGCGTTGCGGTCGCCACCACCCTCGCCTTCCTCGCTTTCATTTCTGGAGCCCGCCCCGGCATGGCCGAGACCTTCGCCTATGTCGGCAACGCCGACAGCAACGACATCAGCGTGTTCAAGATGGCCGCGAGCGGAGAGATGACACCGGTGCAGACCGCCGCCTTCACCGGCGTCGACAAGCCCGGCTCCTCGACGCCGCTGGCGATCACGCCCGACCACCGCGTCCTGATTGCCGGCGTGCGCTCGCAGCCCTTCCTCGCGGTGAGCTTCGCGGTCGATCCCAAGACGGGCCAGCTCAGCCATATCGGCAACGGCCCGCTCGCCGACAGCATGGCGAACATCGCGAGCGACCGCGGCGGCAAATTCCTGTTCAGCGCCTCCTATGGCGGCAACAAGGTCGCGCTCAATCCGCTCAACGCAAACGGCGTCGCCGGCGAGCCGAAGCAGGTGATCCCGACCGGGCTGAACGCGCACGCCTTCCTGCCCTCGCCCGACAACCGATTTGTGTTCGCGACCAATCTCGGCTCCGATCAGGTTCTGAGCTTCGCATTCGACGCTACGGCCGGCACGCTGACGCCGAGCGATCCGCCTGTCATCAAGGTGCCGGAGAAATCGGGGCCACGGCACTTCGTGTTTCATCCCAACGGCAAGTTCGTCTATCTCGTCCACGAGCTGAACGGCGATGTCGCGGCGTTCGCCTATGAGGCCAAGAGCGGCGCCTGGACCGAGATCCAGCGCACCACCGCACTGCCGGAAGGGTTTAACGGCAAACCCTGGGCGGCCGACATCCACATCACCCCGGACGGCCGTTTCCTCTACGCCTCCGAGCGCACCACCAATACGCTCGCCGGCTACAAGGTCGACGCAACAAGCGGCAAGCTGACCGCGATCGGCAGCGTGCCGACTGAGAAGCAGCCGCGCGGCTTCCACATCGATCCCGCAGGGCGCTACCTCGCCGCGGTCGGCGAGCTCTCCGACAGCATGACGGTCTATGCGATCGACCAGAGCAGCGGCGCATTGGCCAAACTGAAATCCTATCCCACCGGCAAGAAGCCGAACTGGGTGGAGTTCTTGAACCTGCCGTGAACTTACCCTCCCCTGGAGGGGAGGGTAAGGGCGGCGAACCTATTTGCTTGTGCGAAGACTAATTCGACAGGCGGCATCGCGCCGCCTGCGCTGCTTCATTCTCATCCGGCCGGCCCATGGTCCGGTGCGCGCGCTTCTGCTAACGATGAGGCCGTCAAGGCCCCAACCGGAATGACCGATGCGTCCATTGCCTGCGCGTTCCTTTTCCCAAAAGCTCGTTGCTCTCGCCGGACTGGCTCTGCTGTCCGGACAGCCCACGCTCGCCGCCGATGACGATACGCCCAAGGGGCCCGCGGTCACGGTGCTGAAGGTCGCAAAATCCTGCTTCTCCGACATCGTCGAGGCCACCGGCACGATCATCGCGCGCGAGGAGACCTCCGTGCGGCCGGAGCGTCCCGGCCTGAAGGTCACGGACGTGCTGGCGGAAGCCGGCGACACCATCACGGCCGGCCAGGTGCTGGCGCGGCTGGCGCTGCCCGAAGGCGGCACGCTTCAGGTCACCGCCCCGGTGGCGGGCGTGATCGCGACCTCGACCGCGCAGATCGGCAACTTCGCCTCGGCCAAGGGCGAGGCGCTGTTCACGATCGTGGCGCGCAGCGAATACGATCTCGTCGGCCTGGTCGCGACTACCGACATCAGGAAGCTCGCGGTCAACCAGCAGGCGACCGTGCGCGTTGCCGGCGCCGGCGATCTCGACGGCAAGGTGCGTCGCATCGGACCGACCGTCGAGCCGAACATCCAGCAGGGCATGGTCTATATCGGCATCAACTCGCAGAAGAGGCTGTTGCTGAAGGCGAGCGGGCGCGCGCTGATCAAGACCGGGCAGAGCTGCAACGTCGCGGTGCCGCTGACCGCCGTGCAGTATTCCACCGCCGGCACCGTCGTGCAGGTGATCCGCCGCAACCGCGTCGAGACCAAGCGTGTCGAGGTCGGCTTGATGTCGGGCGGCAATATCGAGGTGCGTGACGGCCTCAACGAAGGCGACGTCGTCGTCGCCCGCGCCGGCGCAATCTTGCGCGAAGGCGATCCGGTGCGCCCGGTGATGGCCACGGAAGCGGCGAAGTAGCGGCCACTTCGTAGGGTGGGTTACCAAGCTGAGAGAGAAGCGGTGGATTACGCCTTCGGCTAATCCACCCTACACGTGATGGATTGCTTCGCTTCGCTCGCAATGACGATGGAGAGGCAGACGCGCCCCGCACACGCATGCCGCAGGGTGGGCAAAGCGTAGCGTGCCCACGTCTTTCTATCAGAATGTTCGAAAGATAAGGATCGTGGGCACGGCGCGTTGCGCCTTTGCCCACCCTACGAGAGCTCGCGAGCCCTCGGAAAAAACTTAGCCGCCGGCCTGATCGAACTGCACATCCTCGAGCAGCGAGGAGGAGATGGTCGGGACCTGATCGCCTTCGGAGGCGCGGGAGATCGCGATGCGGGTCTTGTTGAAGACGCCTTCGGCGCTGCCCTGCGCATTGAGGTTGGTGAGGAACTCGCCGACCAGCACGCTGTGCTCGCCCTTGCCGTCGTCGACGACCTTGCCGGGCGACGCCGAGGAGAGGATCAGCGCATTGTCGGTCGCGCTGATCGGCGCGAGACCGTGGCTGTAGGAGCGGAAGCGGCGCTCATAGGGATTGCGGCGGGACGCATCGACGACGACGAGCTTGGCCTTGGCGCCCTGCTCCTTCATCATCTCGAGCACGCCGTCGATCGAGACGCCCTGGCGGCGCACGTCGCTTTCCTTCCAGATCACGGCATCGACCGGCAGCATGTAGCTCTGCCGGCCGGTCTGCACGCCGTAGCCGCCGAAGAACAGCATCACTGTGGTGTCGCGCTTGATCCGGGACTTCAGGCGATTGACGGCGCGGACCATGTCGTCCTTGGTGGCGTCTTCCACCATGTCGACGTCAAAGCCGCTCTTGCGCAAGCTCGAGGACAGCGCGCGGGCGTCGTTGATCGACTGCGTCAGCGGCGCGCTGGCGTCGGGATAATGTCCATTGCCGATGACGAGGGCGAGGCGGGACGTCTGGCCGATCGAGCCGGCGACCTGGTCAGTCGAGACGGCCTTGGCGGCATCGATCGCGCGCATGTTAAGGGCAGCATGAGCGCCGATCACGAGCGACACCGTGCCGACGAGGGCCGCGGCAACCGCGATCGTGCGGCGGGAAATGTCGAGCTGCCTTACATTCATCTCGCTTCATTCCTGTCAGTGCCAAAGACCAGCCAAGCGCGCGCACACAGATTGAGTAGCGCGATAGCGTCTTCAGGTTTGAGGGATTGGCCGGGGATGTGCCCCCGAATTGCGCGCAATTTGCGGCGCCGCACCAAACAAACCCTTAACCGGATATAGCCTCCCGGGCAATAGATTGCCAAAAAATTGACCTAACATGCTGATTATATTAGTTAATCCCCCGAGCCAGTTTTCGCCATTTTTTGCCCATCCCGTAGCCTTCCGGAGGCTGATCATGCAGCCCTCGTGCCGGTTTTTTTCGTGACATCCGTCACATTTGTTTTTCCTGCGAATCCGGGTAGCTTTTTCAAAGACTTGCAGGGGGTGGCACGCAGATGGGAGCGTGCCGGCCGGCCCCCGGGCCAAGACCCCGCGACCAGGTATTTCATGAACTTTCATTATTTCGCCGGCGCCGCCTGCCGGGCGCTGACGGCGCGGAAAGACGGCCCCTCGCTTTACGACGTCTGCGATCCCGTATTGTCTGCTACCGCCAGCGGCGATCCGCATCTGGCCAAGTTCTACAAGACCGCGCTCGGCAATCCCGCACTGCGGATCCTGCTGCGACGCGCGGGCGTGCCCGAGCTGCGCAACGAGGCGAAGCTGACGCGGCTGCGCGATGCACTCGCCCGTGCCCGCGACGAGGCCGAGCCCGACTGGGCAGCGGTCGGCCAGCCCGTCGCGGATCTCGTCGACGGCATCGCGCTCGACCATCCGAAGCCGCCGCCGGCAATATTCACCGGCTCAGCACCTTCGCAGGTGCAGATCGACGGCGTGATCCGCGACTGCGCGCAACACCTGCTCGGCTCGTACCGCAAGAACGGTTTCCTGCCGACCTATGCCGCCTTCAACCTGATCGGCGATCCTGATTTCCGCGGGCGCGAGCTGACCATGGCGCTCACGGGGCTGAACGCGCGCGGCTACAAGAATTCGTCGCTGCTGTTCAACCTCGCCCGCGTTTTCATCGCGCGCTCGCCCGCGCGTGCCGTGGTCAATCCACCCTGGACCGGCATTGCCGAGCCGATGTGGGAGCCGGTGCAGATCCGCCACCGCTCGGCCTATTACGACGCGTTCTTCATCGAGGCGCTGCTGAGCTATGTCGAGACCGGACTCGCCTCGCCGGCCGACAAGATTGCGGCCGAGCGTGCGGTCGCCGACATGGTCGATTTCTGCGTCAACATCAGCCGCGAGGAGGTCGAGGGCAGCGACGGCGCGCGGTTCAACGTCATCACCGCGCTCGCGCCGGCGCCGCATCCGCGCTTTTCCCGCTACTTCGCCCAGATCAAGCAGGACCTCGGCTTCGGCGTTTACGTGCCGGATTGCGACACCACGGCGTGCTCGATCTCGGCAGCGACGCAAGCCGGCTGCACCGATCCGATCATCGACCAGCCGCTGCTCGACTTCTACGCGGACTACCAGGTGCGCGCCGGTGTCAACGAGCCGCGCGTGACGGTGCCGCTCAACGACAATATCGACTACGAGGGCGGCGTCGCGACCTGGATCGACAACCTCAAGGGCGAGCGGCCCTACGGCAACGATCTCGATCCAACGCTCAATCTCGACATTCTCGAGGTGAGCTTCCGCAATCTGGCGCGCTGGAAAATTTTGGAAACGCCGGCGCGGCTGGCGACCGTGCATCGCATCATCGGCTTCCAGAAGCGGCTGGCGGCGAGCGGTGCCTTCGCCAATCCGCGCTCGCACATCTATTACCTGCCGGAGCTCTACAGCGCCTATTTCGGCCGCTGCTACGCGGCCTTCCTGGCGCTGCCGCTGGCGGCGCAGGCCGCGATCGATCCCGACGGCGATTTCGATTTCATCCGTCATCGCGTGCTCTCCTACGTCAAGGGCGAGCTGATGGCCGCGGAGATGAACGTGTTCGACGCGGCGCTAGCGCTGATCGCGCTCGGCCATCTCGGCGCCGACCCGCGCGCGTTCGCGCCGGCGCTGAACGTCATCGTGGCAAGCCTCGGTGAAGGCGGCCGCCGTGGCCCGTTCCGCGCCTATGAATGGAACAAGATGAAGACGCCGACACGGATTTTGGTGGGCGGTCCGGAGGTGACGTCGGCGTTCGTGCTGATGGCGCTGGCGGTGGCCAAGCGCGCGATGGCGCGGGAGTGAGGGTAGGTCTCGTAGGGTGGGTTAGCCTTGCGGCTGCGCGAAGCGCAGTCGCTTGGCGTAACCCACCACTTCTGTCGCTGCGGAGACCAAAGAGGTGGGTTACGCCTTCGGCTAACCCACCCTACGAGAGCGGCGCATGCAATGACGGGAAGTTGAAAGCCCATCTGTTAGGCATACGCTGGCCCGGAGGCCAAAAGCCGACCACAATTGCGGGGTCTATCGAGATTTTCTTCACACGCGGACCGGCATGTTGCGAAAAATCCTGATTGCGCTGTCACTGCTCGCCTTGTCCTTGCCCGGCTGGCCGTCGCTGGCGGAGGCCGCCGACATCACCGGCACCGCGAAGGTCCGCGCCGGCGATGCCGTCGTGATCGGGAACACGCGAATTCGGCTCGGCGGCATCGACGCGCCCGCGGTCGACCAGCTCTGCCTCAACACCAAGAGCGAGCGCTGGACCTGCGGCGTTGCCGCCCGCGACGAGCTCGCCAAATTCGCCGAGGGCAAGAACTGGGTCTGCCATGCCCGCGCGATCGACCGGCGCGGCCGCACCGTGGCGCGCTGCGAGGTCGGCGGCGAGGACATCCAGAAATGGCTGGTGCGCGCCGGCTGGGCGCTGGCTTATGCCCGCGTCTCCAAGGACTACGAACCCGATGAGGCCGCCGCGCGTGAGGCCAAGGCCGGCATGTGGCAGGGCGCCTTCATCGCGCCCTGGGACTGGCGCGTCCGCAACAAGAAGACCCCCATTCTGGGCGCGACCAAGCCGCCCGAAGGGGCGCACGCGGTGCTGCTCGCCTCGGCCTCCGGGCCGGTCGCGCCCTCGCCGGACTGCACCATCAAGGGCAATGTCAACACCGCCGGCGAGTGCATCTATCACCAGCCGACCAGCCGCTGGTACACCCAGATCAAGATGAAAATCAGCAAGGGCACCCGCTGGTTCTGCTCGGTGGAAGAGGCCGAAGCCGCCGGCTGCCGGGAAACGAAGAGATAGAGCCCCAGACCTGCGTTTTGCGCGCTTTTCTCGAGCGCTCGCGGCGCGTAAAATCGTGATCCAGCAACCCACCATCCCGTTCTCAAGCAACAAGGACCAACAGCAATGACCGTTCGCGCGGGCCGGGAATTTCTGGCCATCCCCGGGCCCACCACGATGCCCGACGAGGTGCTGCGGGCGATGCATCGTCCGGCGATCGATATCTACTCCAAGGAGATGCACGAGCTGACCGACACCCTGCTCGCCGATATCTCGAAGCTGTTTGCGACCAAGGGCAAGTCTTACATCTACATCGCCAACGGCCACGGCGCCTGGGAAGCCGCGCTGAGCAACGTTTTGTCGCGCGGCGACAAGGTGCTGGTGCTGGAGAGCGGACGCTTCGCGATCGGCTGGGGCAATGCGGCGGCGCTGATGGGCGCCGAGGTCGAGGTGCTCAAGGGCGACTGGCGCCGCGCGGTGCGGCCGAGCGAGGTCGAGGAGCGCCTGCGCCGCGACAAGGAGCACACCATCAAGGCCGTCGTCGTCGTCCAGGTCGACACGGCCTCCGGCGTGCAGAACGACATCGAGGCGATCGGCAAGGCGATCAAGGCGGCCGGCCATCCCGCGCTGTACATGGTCGACACCGTCGCGTCCCTCGGCTGCATGCCGTTCGAGATGGACAAATGGGGCGTCGACGTCGCGATGTCCGGTTCGCAGAAGGGCCTGATGACGCCGCCGGGCCTCGGCTTCGTCTCCGCCAACGCGCGCGCGCAGGAAGTGCACAAGAAAGCCAACATGGCGACGCCCTATTGGAGCTGGAGCGAGCGCGAGGGCACCGAGAACTATCGCAAATATGCCGGCACGGCGCCGGTGCATCTGCTGTTCGCGCTGCGCCAGGCGATCGACCTCTTGCACGAGGAAGGCCTGGAGAACGCCTTCCGCCGCCACAGCCTGCTTGGCGAAGCCGCACGCCGCGCGGTCGCCGCATGGTCGGAAGGCCAGGTGCTCGGCTTCAACGTCGCGGAGGCCAGCGAACGCTCCAACACCGTGACCACGGTGACCATGAACAACGGCCATGATCCCGCGGTGCTGCAACGCTATTGCAAGGACAAGTGCGGCGTCGTGCTCGGCACCGGCATCGGCGATCTCTCGGGACAAGCCTTCCGCATCGCCCATATGGGCCACGTCAACGCGCCGATGCTGCTCGGCACGCTGGGCGTGATCGAGATCGGATTGAATGCGCTGAAGATCCCGCACGGCAAGGGCGGGCTGGAAGCGGCGGTGTCTTATCTCGGTGAAGAGGTGGCGGCGTAGGCGCGGCCACGCTGTCGTCCTGCGAACGCGGTCTTGTAGCCCGGGTGAGCGAAGCGACACCCGGGATCTTGCGCGAGGCCCCGCATGTCGCTTCGCTCATGCGGGCTACGGCAGATTCGACCGCGGCACCTGATACGCCTCGACCTGCGCCTTCAGCTCATCCAGCGACGCAGTCGGCTTCTTCGGATCGACCCGATACTCCCCGCTCGCCAGCCATTGCAGCACTTTCGCATCAATCACCGGCGAATGGTGGATGACGTCGGCGTAATTGTCGAGGTCGTGCGTCACCGCCTTGATCGCGCGGAAATCGTGGAGGCGCACATTGGGAAGCTGCGTCAGGCGCTGCGCAATGACGGCGGTGAGGTCCGTCACGATCTTCAGCGTCGCAGGCGAGGCATCGCGCATCGCGACGAATTGCAGGATCGAATAGGGCGGGAAGTAGATGTCGAAGGCGACATCCGGATGGCGCGCGATCAGGCCGACGGCGTCGCGCTCGAAATGCCGGACCATGGCGTCGTAACCATAGCCTTCGCCGAGGAAGCGGCTGCGCACGGGACTGGTGATGTAGGCGAAGGAGGCAAACGTCTTCTTCGCGTTGTAGTCCCGCGCAACGTCGAAATCCCGTGGCAGCGCGTAGATGTCATCGACATCCGCGAGCGCGAACTTGACGGGCAGATAAGGCGCTGCCCGGGTCAGCGGCTCCTGTAGCGGCGGGAGCGAGCGCAGCAGCGCGAACGCGGATTCCTTCGCCATCGCGGCACTGAACACATACGACGCGATCCCCTTGGCCGTCCCGCGATAGAGATCGACGGAGAGAAAGGGATCGGCTTCGATGTCGGCCGCATCGACAAAGATGAAATCGTCCATCTGCCAGATCACGCGCCTTGCGCCGCGGGCGATCGCCTGCTCCAGCACAAAACTCTGCTGGCGCGAGTTCGAGCCGGTCATCGCCAGCTTGAGCGAATGCACGCCGAGCGCGCGATCGATGTCGCTCTGGCGGAAATGAATCGCGAGCGAGGTGCCCATGAAGGCGGCGTCGAACGGCTGGCTGCGGATCAGCCCGGCATTCTGCACGCGCGTCTCGTCGGAATAGAAGGCGACGAGACGCGAGGGGCGAAACAGCTGCAGGGGATCGACGGCGTAGGTGAGCACTGCTGCGCCCAGCGTGCACACGATGCTCGCGAGGAGGAGACGCCTCAAATATTTGAATGTGCCCCGCATCAGAACCGGAAATAGATGAATTCGCTGTGGCTCTGGATGCCGAGAATCCCGAGAGCGAGCACCAGCGACGCGCCGTAAAGGACCAGCGGCCGCATCCGCCCTGCCCGCAAATTCTCACCGACCCTGCGATTGTCGTGATCGTATCCCATGATGCCCTGCGTGTTCGGCGCCAGCCGCGCCAGCGCAGCATAGATGGCCACCAGCACCAGCGCCGCGATCTCCTCGCGGCCGAAGACGATATTCGAGGGATCGGCCATGGCATGGAGGACCCGCAGCGCCCAAGCAACGCTCTCGGCGCGGAAGAACACCCAGGCCACGACGACCGCGAGGAAAGTCAGCACCGCCCCGGCGATACCAGCCGGGCGCGCAAGAGGCGCCGGAATGTTCGGCACCAGCGCATTGAAGGCGTGATTGACGCAGAGATAGACGCCGTGCAGCGCACCCCACACCACGAACGTCCAGGCCGCGCCGTGCCAGAGCCCGCCGAGCAGCATCGTGACCATCAGATTGACGTAGCGCAGCACGCGGCCGCGGCGATTGCCGCCAAGCGAGATGTAGAGGTAGTCGCGCAGGAACTGCGACAAGGTCATGTGCCAGCGGCGCCAGAACTCGACGATGCTGGTGGCCTTGTAGGGCGAGTTGAAGTTGACGGGCAGGAAGATGCCGAACATCAGCGAGATCCCGATCGCCATGTCGGAATAGCCGGAGAAATCGAAATAGAGCTGGAAGGTGTAGGCGAGCGCGCCGAGCCAGGCCTGGTCGAAGCTCGGCGAGCGCGCCTCGAAGGCGAGCGCGACCAGCGGCTGGATGCCGTCGGCAAGGCAGGTCTTCTTGAACAGGCCGATCGCGAAGATGATGATTCCGCAGAGAATGAGATGCGCGTCGGGGAACTTGGTCTCCTTCCGCTCGAACTGCGGAATCATGTCCTTGTGATGGAGGATCGGCCCCGCGATCAGATGCGGAAAGTAAGTCACGAACAGCGTGTAATGCGGCAGCGCATAGGCCGCGACCTGTCCACGATAGGCATCGACCAGGAATGCGATCTGGGTGAAGGTGTAGAAGGAGATGCCGACCGGCAGCAGGATGTGAACGGCGAAATGCGTGCCGGCCAGCGCGTTGATGTTCTCGGTGACGAAGCCGGCATATTTGAAGATGCCGAGCACGAGAAGGTCGCCGACGACGCCAAGAGCGAGCGCCGCCTTCCGTTGCGACGCACCGAGCTTCGCCACGATCAGGAGATGGCCGACGCCATAGTTGAAGGCGATCGAGAGCAGCAGCAGGGCCACGAACTGCCAGTTGCCGATGGCGTAGAAAGCGAGCGAAGCTGCCGCCAGCCAGATCACCGGGGTCAGATTGCTGCGCCGCCCCAGCCAGAAATAGCCGGCCAGCACGACCGGCAGGAACAGCAGGATGAACGGGTAGGAATTGAACAGCATCAGGCTGGACCGGCGGCGGGAATATCGCCCCTCAAAGCACACAAGGGGCGGATCAACAACCCGGCGACTTGGCGCAGTCCTTTCAGGCCGCTGGCAATTCGCGGAATCGGGACGATATAAGGTGGAACACGCTTTGAGATGAGGATCGAGTGACACAAGCCAAGACCCCTTCCCAGCCCCCCGTTGCCCCGCGCCGGCCGCATTCCTTCACGCGGCACGGGATCACCGTGACCGACGATTACGCCTGGCTGAAGGACGAGAAATGGCAGGAGGTGCTGCGCGATCCCGCGGTGCTCGATCCCGACATCCGCAAATATCTGGACGAAGAGAACGTCTACACCGAGAGCCTGCTCGGCCATACCTCGTCCCTGCAGAAGACGCTGGTGCGCGAGATGCGCTCCCGGATCAAGGAAGACGATTCCAGCGTGCCGTCGCCGGACGGCCCGTTCGCCTATTTCCGCAAGTTTCGCGAGGGCGGGCAGCACGAGCTGTTCGGCCGCATGCCGCGCGACGGCGGCGACGGCCACATCGTGCTCGACGGCGATGCGCTCGCCAAGGACCATAAATATTTCAAGTTCGGCGGCAGCCGACACTCGCACGATCACAAGCTGCAGGCCTGGAGCGCGGACACCAAGGGCTCGGAGTATTTCTCGATCCGCGTCCGCGACTGGGCGAGCGGCAAGGATCTTGACGATGTGGTCGAGGAGACCGATGGCGGCATCGTCTGGGCCGCGGACTGCAAAAGCTTCTTCTATGTGAAGCTCGACGACAATCACCGGCCGATGCAGGTGTGGCGCCACAAGCTCGGCACGAAGCAGGCCGACGACACGCTGGTCTACGAGGAGCCGGATTCCGGCTGGTTCACCCATCTGCACGAGAGCACTAGCGGCCGCTTCTGCGTGATCGCGGGCGGCGACCACGAGACCTCCGAGCAGCGGCTGATCGACCTCGCCCACCCTGAGGCGCCGCCGCGCCTCGTCGCGGCACGCGAGGAGGGCGTGCAATATTCACTCACCGATCGCGGCGACGAGCTCTACATCCTCACCAATGCCGATGACGCCATCGACTTCAAGGTCGTCACCGCGCCGCTCGGCGCGCCCGAGCGCAAGAACTGGCGCGATCTGATCCCCTATCGTCCGGGCATCTACATCATCGACCTCGATCTCTATGCCGGCCATCTGGTGCGGCTGGAGCGCGCCAACGCGCTGCCGTCGATCGTGATCCGCGATCTCGCTAGCCATGACGAGCACGCCATCGCCTTCGACGAGGCCGCCTATTCGCTGGATACGATGGGCTCCTACGAATTCGAGACGACGAATTTGCGCTTCGCCTATTCGTCGATGACGACGCCGTCGGAAGTCTACGATTACGACATGGTCAAGCGCACGCGGGCCTTACGCAAGCGTCAGGAAATTCCGTCCGGCCACAACGCCGCCGACTACGTCACCACGCGCATCATGGCCAAAGCCCATGACGGCGCCGAGGTGCCGGTGTCGATCCTCTATCGCCGGGGATTGAAGCTCGACGGCTCGGCGCCGCTGCTGCTCTACGGCTACGGCTCCTATGGCATGGCGATGCCGGCCTCGTTCAACGCCAACCGCCTGTCGCTGGTCGACCGCGGCTTCGTCTACGCCATCGCCCATATCCGCGGCGGCGCCGACAAGGGCTGGGGCTGGTATCTCGACGGCAAGCGCGAGAAGAAGACGAATTCGTTCGACGATTTCGCCGCCAGCGCCCGCGCGCTGATCGCGGCGAAGTACACCAGCGCGAAACGCATCGTCGGCCATGGCGGCTCGGCCGGCGGCATGCTGATGGGCGCGGTGGCCAACCGCGCCGGCGAATTGTTCGCCGGCATCGTCGCGGAAGTGCCGTTCGTCGACGTGCTCAACACCATGCTCGACGACACGCTGCCGCTGACGCCGCCGGAATGGCCGGAATGGGGCAATCCGATCGAGAGCGAAAAGGATTTTCGCACGATCCTGTCCTACTCGCCCTACGACAATGTCGCGGCAAAGGACTATCCGGCGATCCTGGCGATGGGCGGCTTGACGGATCCACGCGTCACCTATTGGGAGCCCGCCAAATGGATCGCGCGCCTGCGCGCCACCATGAGCGGCGGCGGCCCGGTGTTACTCCGCACCAACATGGGTGCCGGCCATGGTGGCGCATCGGGGCGGTTTGATCGGCTGGATGAAGTCGCGATCGTCTATGCGTTCGCGCTATGGGCGGCGGGGATGGCGGAGGCTGAGGTGTAGCCACCCCCTCCGCTGTCGTCCCTGCGAACGCAGGGACCCATACCGCGAGATTTATCGGTAGAGGGCGGTGCTCATACCGACGAAGACTTCTTAACTGGAAGTCTTCGCCAAACTACTCCTTGGGGTTATGGGTCCCTGCGTTCGCAGGGACGACAGGGGAGATTGTGGGACGACCGTTGCCGTCCCACAACGCGCCGCCTCACACTGCCCCGTGCGCCTCGACATACAGCGCATACACCGAGTGGCTGCTGGCCATATAGAGACGGTTGTTCTTCGGGCCGCCGAAGCAGAGATTGGCGCAGCGTTCGGGCAGCTTGATGAAGGCGAGCGGCTTGCCGTCCGGATTGAACACCATCACGCCGTCGAGATCCTCGGACTTGCCCCGGAGCTGAAACACCTTGCGGCCGCCGATATCGGTGGGCTCGGCCTGCAGCGCGCCGTTGGAGCCCCAGCCGCACCAGAGATTGCCGTCGCGGTCGACGCGAAAACCGTCGAGCGAGGCCTGGTCGGCGGCGTCGATCAGCTTGGTCTTGCCGCTGAGGGCACCGTCGTCGCCGACATTGTAGCTCCAGATGCTGCGGTTCGGCGTGCCCTTCCATTCGACGATGTAGAGCTTCTTCTCGTCGGGCGAGAAGGCAAGGCCGTTCGGATTGACGAGGTCGGTGAGGACGGCGGTGATCTTGCCGTCCTTGGCGATCCGATAGACGTTGGTGGTGGCCTGCTCGGCCTTCTCCTTCTTGCCCTCCCACTCGCCGTTGATGCCGAACAGCGGATCGGTGAACCAGATGCTGTCGTCGGACTTCACCACGATGTCGTTCGGCGCGTTCAGCCGCTTGCCGTCGAACTTGTCGGCGAGGACGGTGATCTTGCCGTCCTTCTCGGTGCGGGTGATGCGGCGGGTGACGGAATGCTCGCAGGTGACGAGACGGCCCTGGCGATCGCGCGCATTGCCGTTGGCGTAGTTGGCGTTGGCGCGGAAGACGCTGGTCTGTCCGGTCTTCTCGTCGAACTTCATGATCCGGTTGTTGGGAATGTCGGAGAACAGGAGATAGCCGCCCTCGGGGAAATAGGCGGGCCCCTCGGCCCAGCGCATGCCTGACGCGACCTGCTCGACCGTCGAGGAATAGAGCCGGTATTTTCCGAAGCTCGGATCGAGGATCTGGACGGCGGGATCGGGGTAGCGCTGATTGGGCGTGAACGGGAACGACTGGGCACCGGCGGCGCGGGCGAGAAGCGTGGACGCGGCCATCGCTCCAGCGCCGGCCATGAGGTTACGTCGCGTGAAATTCATTGTAGTCCTCCCTGCTTGATAAAAAGCCGGCGCTTGCTGCGCCGGCTCGTTTCCTGACGTGCTTCAGTCTCGGTCTAGCGGCCGTTCTTCTTCCGCCATTCCGCAAAATCGGTCAGCGTCTGCGGGTCCGTGGCCGGATAGAGACCAAAGATGCCGCGGCCCTTGCCGACTTCCTCCGTGACGAAGTCCTCGAACGCGGTCATCTCAAAGGTCTCGTTGGCGATCTCGTCGGCGAGATGCGCGGGGATCACGATGACGCCGTCGCTGTCGCCGAGGATGATATCGCCGGGAAACACCGGCGCATCGCCGCAGCCGATCGGCACGTTGATCTCGATCGCCTGGTGCAGCGTGAGATTCGTCGGCGCCGAGGGGCGGTGATGGTAGGCGGGGATGCCGAGCTTGGCGATCTCGGCGGAATCGCGAAAGCCGCCGTCTGTGACGACGCCGGCGACACCACGCTTCATCAGCCGCGTCACCAGGATCGCGCCGGCGGAGGCCGCGCGCGCGTCCTTGCGGCTGTCCATCACCAGCACGGCTCCGGGCGGGCAATCCTCGACCGCCTTGCGCTGCGGATGGGAGCGATCCTTGAAGACGTCGATGGTGTTGAGATCTTCCCGCGCCGGCATGTAGCGCAGCGTGAAGGCCTCACCGACCATGGTCGGCTGATCCGCACCGAGCGGGTGCACATCCTGGATCATCTGGATGCGCAGGCCGCGCTTGAACAGCGCGGTGGCGACGGTGGCCGTGGAGACGGATTTGAGCTTGTTGCGGGTGGCTTCGGAAAGTTTTGTCATAGTGTGCTCTCTAGTAAATCGACGGCTCGCCGATCGGCGCACCGAAGTCGGTCTCGAGGAAGTCGAAGTCGCAGCCGTCATTGGCCTGCTTGATGTGCTTGGTGAACATCCAGCCATAGCCGCGCTCGAAGCGGCGCTCGGGCTGCTTCCAGGCGGCGCGGCGCTTGTCCAGCTCAGCCTCGGGGACGTCGAGATTGATGGTGCGCGCGGCGACGTCGAGCGTGATGCGGTCGCCGTTCTGCACCAGCGCCAGCGGGCCGCCGATGTAGGACTCGGGCGAGACGTGCAGGATGCAGGCGCCGTAGCTGGTGCCGCTCATGCGCGCGTCCGAGATGCGCACCATGTCGCGCACGCCCTGCTTCACGAGCTTGGTCGGGATCGGCAGCATGCCCCATTCCGGCATGCCCGGCCCGCCCTGCGGCCCGGCATTGCGCAGAATGAGGATATGATCCTCGGTGACGTCGAGGTTGGGATCGTCGACCGCCTTCTTCATCGAGGGGTAGTCGTCGAACACCAGCGCGGGGCCGGTGTGCTTGAGGAAACGCGGCGCGCAGGCGCTCGGCTTGATGACGCAGCCGTCTGGCGCGAGATTGCCCTTGAGCACGGCGAGCGCGCCTTCCTTGTAGATGGGATTGTCGACCGAGCGGATCACGTCGGCATTGTGCACCTCGGCGCCGTCGATGTTCTCACCGAGAGTCTTGCCTGTGACGGTGATGCAATCGAGATGCAGATGCTGCTTGATCTGACCCATCAGCGCCGGCAGGCCGCCAGCGTAGAAGAAGTCCTCCATCAGATAGGCATCGCCGCTCGGACGGACGTTGGCAATCACAGGCACCTTGCGGGAGGCCTTCTCGAAATCGTCGAGGCCGATGTCGAGGCCGGCGCGGCGGGCCTGCGCGATCAAATGGATGATCGCGTTGGTCGAGCAGCCCATCGCCATCGCGACCGCAATGGCGTTCTCGAACGCCTTGCGCGTCTGGATCGTCTTCGGCGTCAGATCCTCCCACACCATCTCGACGATGCGGCGGCCGCATTCGCTGGCCATGCGGATATGGTTGGCGTCAGCCGCGGGAATCGAGGAGGCGCCCGGCAGCGTCATGCCGATCGCTTCCGCAATCGCGGTCATGGTCGAGGCCGTGCCCATGGTCATGCAGGTGCCGTAGCTGC
This sequence comes from Bradyrhizobium sp. CCGB01, assembly GCF_024199795.1. Taxonomy (NCBI): domain Bacteria; kingdom Pseudomonadati; phylum Pseudomonadota; class Alphaproteobacteria; order Hyphomicrobiales; family Nitrobacteraceae; genus Bradyrhizobium; species Bradyrhizobium sp. CCGB01. The sequence goes on along the minus strand of NZ_JANADK010000001.1, from coordinate 616,590 downwards.
GCGCGATGCCGGCCTCGATGTCGAGCCAGTCCTTGTCAGAGATCTTTCCGGCGCGCCGCTCATCCCAATATTTCCAGCCGTCCGAGCCGGAGCCGAGCGTCTTGCCCTTCCAGTTGCCGCGCAGCATGGGACCGGCCGGCAGATAGATCGCCGGGATGTTCATCGAGGTCGCCCCTAACAACAGCGCCGGCGTGGTCTTGTCGCAGCCGCCCATCAGCACCACGCCGTCGACGGGATGGCTGCGCAGCAGCTCCTCCGCGTCCATGGCGAGCAGGTTTCGATAGAGCATGGTGGTCGGCTTGAGCAGCGATTCCGACAGCGACAGTGCCGGCAGCTCGATCGGCAGGCCGCCGGCCATCAGGATGCCGCGCTTGACGTCGTCGACGCGCGACTTGAAGTGCATGTGGCAGGGCTGGGCGTCCGACCAGGTGTTGAGGATCGCGATGCACGGCCGGTCCTTCCACTCCTCCGGGGCGTAGCCCATCTGCATGGTGCGGGAGCGGTGGCCGAACGAGCGCAGATCGTCGGGCGCAAACCAGCGCGCGCTGCGGAGCTGGTCGGGCGTGATTTTCTTCTTGGTCATGATTGGGTGCCCCATTTCTGGACGGTATTCCGCTCGATAGCGCGGAAGATCAGGTTCTCGACAAAGAGCCCAATGATGATCACGGTCAAGAGGCCTGCGAACACCGCAGGAATGTCCAGGAGATTGCGGTTCTCGAAGATGAACCAGCCGAGCCCGCCCTGCCCCGACGACACGCCGAACACCAGCTCGGCCGCGATCAGCGTGCGCCAGGCAAAGGCCCAGCCGATCTTGAGGCCGGTGAGGATCGAGCCGAACGCCGCGGGGATCAGGATCTTGGCGACGTAAGGCAGCCCGCGCAGGCCGTAATTGCGTCCGACCATGCGCAGCGTATTGGACACGCTCTTGAAGCCGGAATGGGTATTGAGGGCGACCGGCCAGAGCACCGAATGGATCAGCACGAACACGAGGCTGCCATTGCCGAGCCCGAACCAGATCAGGGCCAGCGGCAACAGCGCGATCGCCGGCAGCGGGTTGAACATCGCCGTCACCGTCTCCAGGAAGTCGGTGCCGATCCGCGTCGAGATCGCGAGCACGGTGAAGATCGCGGCCAGCACGATGCCCGCCGAATAGCCCATGAACAGCACCTTCAGCGAAGTCCAGGCCCGCATCGGAATGGTGCCGTCCTTGACGCGATCGTACAGCGTCACGATCGTGTCGTGCAGCGTCGGAAACAGCAGGGGATTGTCGAGATAGAGGCCGTAGGCCTCCCAGACCGCTGCCAGGAACAGGATGATGACGGTCTTGCGGACAAAACCGTCGTTCCACAGCAGCTCGAGCACACTCAGCTTGCGTTCGACCTCGCCTGCGCCGCCAGCGGCGGTAGCCGGCGCCTCACGCAGCAAAATTGTCGCTTCGCCCATAACCGGCTCCCTCAATGCGCCGTTGCTTCGGAGGCGAACAGGAGATCGTGGATCTCCTTCTCCAGCCGGCCGGCGCTGCCATCACCATTGGAGACCTTGTCGACGTCGATCACCTCGGCCTTGACGCGGCCGGGATGCGGCGACAGCAGCAGGATGCGGTTGCCGATGCGGATTGCTTCCGCAATCGAATGCGTCACGAACAGCACGGTGAATTTGGTCTCGCTCCAGAGCTGGAGCAGCTCGTCCTGGCAGGTTCGGCGCGTCAGCGCGTCGAGCGCGGCGAACGGCTCGTCCATCAGCAGGATGTCAGGCTCCATCGCCATACCGCGCGCGATCGCAACGCGCTGCTTCATGCCGCCCGACAGCGTATGCGGATAGGCATCGACGACGCGGGTGAGGCCGACCTTCTCGATATAGGCCCGCGCCTTCGCCTCGGCGGCCTTGCGCGACAGTTTTCGCGCGGTCAGCAGCGGAAACATCACGTTGGCCAGCACGCTCTTCCAGGGCAGCAGCTGGTCGAACTCCTGGAAGATCATCATGCGGTCGGCGCCGGGACCGTGGATCTCGCGATCGCCAATGGTCATGCGTCCCTCACTCGGCGTCATGTAGCCGCCGACGGCCTTGAGCAGGGTCGACTTGCCGCAGCCGGACGGCCCGAGCAGCACGAAGCGGTCGGACTTGTCGACGGTGAAACTCACCCTTTCGGTGGCGGTGACGACGGCGCTGGAGGTCTTGTAGCGCAGCGTCACCCCATTGACGTCGAGCAGCGCCATCAGTTGCCCTTCAGATCGTGCGCGACGGGGAGATAATAGTCGGTCCAGGCCTTGGGCTGGTTCTTCAGCGTGCCGGTCTTGAACAGATGGGCGGCGAACTTCATCGTGCCCTGCGGCTCGAGATTCCACTCCATCATGCCAGGCTCCTTCAGGAGATCGAGCAGCTCCTCGACCGAGGTCTTGTCGCCGGTGATCTCCTTGTAGATCTCGACCGCCTGCTTGGTGTCGCTGCGGATCAGATCCTGCGCTTCCTTGGTGGCGTCGCGCACGGCCTGGATGATCTTCGGATTGGCATCGGCGAATTTCGTCGTGGTGAAGAATTGCGCCTGGCTGAGCGGGCCGCCCATCACGTCCGGCGACGACAGCACGACATGCGCGCCCGGCACGTTCTTCAGCTCCAGGAAGGTGAACGGCGGAATCGAGAAGTGGGTGTGCACCTCGTGCTTGGGATTGGACAGCGCCGCATAGGCGTCGGGATGGCCGAGCTGCACGGTGTTGGCGTCGAGCTTCGACCATTGGTCCGCACCGAAAGCCTCGGCGGCCGCGATCTGCAGCACGATCGCCTGGGTCGAGACCTTCACCGTCGGCACCGCGATCTTGTCGGTCGGCCCGAAATCCTTGATCGACTTGATGTTGGCGTCGCGGCTGATCAGCGTCATCGGCTGCGCCGAGGTCGCGACGATGCCCTTCACGCCGCCGCGGGTGCGGTCCCACAGCAGCAGAAGATTGCCGGTGCCGGTGTTGAGGATGTCGACGCCGCCGGCGAGCAGCGCATCGGTCTGCGCGCCGCCGCCAGAGAAGGTGATCCATTTGGTGGTGACGCCGGTTACGCCGAGCTGAGCCGCGTGCTTCTCGATCAGCTTCTGCTTTTCCATGATGTGGCTCGGCATGTAGAAAATGCCGGGCTGGCGCGACAGCGAGATCTCGGATTTCTGCTGCGCATGTGCCGCGGATACCGACAGGGCGGTTGCGGCGATCAGGGTGGCAGCCGCAAGCTTGCTACGAAGATGCTTGATCATTGTTGTGTGTTTCCTCCGGGGTGCCGCGAGCCCGCGTTGACCCTGCTGATGCACTAATATATTAGTGCATCAAAGGCAAGCCCGCGGGACCCGACATGGAAGCAGCCCAACCTTCGCCGCGCGCGGCCGCAAAAACCGCCCCGCGACCCGCCGCCCGGCTCGATCGCGCCCGCCAGGCCGCGCCGCAGGTGTTCGAGCGGCTGCGCAATGCGATCATCGCCCTGGAGCTGCCGCCGGGCGCGCCGCTGTCACGTGCCGAGCTTGCAGGCCAGTTCGGCGTCAGCTCAACACCGGTGCGCGATGCCTTGATGCGGCTCGAGGAAGAGGGTCTGGTCGACGTTTTCCCGCAGCACGCCACCGTGGTCAGCCGGATCGACATCAGCCGCGCCGAGCAGGCGCATTTCCTGCGTCAGGCACTGGAGCTGGAGATCATCCGCCTGCTTGCAGGCAACCACGACGCCGCACTGGTCATTCGCCTGGATCAAGCCATTGCGCTGCAACAGCAATTCGCCAAGGCTGGCGACTTCGAGGCCTTCATGGCCGGCGACAATGATTTTCACGCCCAGCTCTATGCTGCCGCCGGAAAACAGGACCTGTGGGTGCTGGTGCGCAGCCGCAGCGGACATATCGACCGCCTGCGCCGGCTGCATTTGCCCTCGCCCGGCAAGGCCCAGAACATCGTCCGCCACCACAAGCTGATCACGCGCGCGATCGAGGCCGGCGACGCCGATGCGGCGCAACAGCATCTGCGCAAGCATCTGTCGGGTACGCTGAGCGAGCTGGACAAGATCCGGAGCCACTATCCCGAATACCTGACCGATTAGGCGCGCGGACACGGACCAGGGCGCGCACCCGGAACCCATGTGCACGTAAACATGCATATGGCCGATATCGCCGGGATCGCGCGAGGCGGACAACGTGTCGGCCGCGAAGTGCTTGCAGGATGGGCACAATCCGCGCAACAATTTCGTATTTGATGCTTTGATTTGGGTCGCCGGGAACATCCCTGTCCGACCCGGAGGTTTTTGACGTGGCCAACATCCTGATTGTGGATGACGATCCGGCCGTGCAGATCACGATCCGGCTGATCCTGGAGAGAGCGGGTCACCAAGTCACCGTCGCCGGCGATGGCCACAAGGGACTTGCGCTGGTCGGGGCGAGCCGGTTCGACCTCCTGTTCCTCGACATATTCATGCCCGGCATGGACGGACTGGAGACGATGCGCCACATCCGGGTGCTGCAACCGACCCTTCCGATCGTCGTGATTTCCGGCCGGTCCATCACGCCGGACGCCTATGCCGAGCCGGACTTTCTGAAGATGGCGACCAAGCTTGGCGCGGTGGCAAGCCTGCAGAAGCCGTTCCGGCCGGATGCGCTGCTCGCCGCTGTCGATGGCTGCCTCGCATCCGCGCCGCGATCCGATGCCGGCGCCTGCGGCCGATGACGGGGTGATGTATGTTGCAGCGTAGCAGCACATTCGGACCCGCTCGCGACGCGGCGCGAAGGACGATATGACCCTCGCAACCCGGCTGGCCATCGCAATGATCCTGCTGGTCGCGATCGCGGTCGCCGCCGTCGGGTGGCTCAGCCATTACAGCCTGGAGCAGGCCTTCCTGCCGCGCGTGCTCGACCGTATCGAGAGCCACTCGCGGCTGCTGGCCTCGCAGCTCGAAGCCCACGCGAATGGCGCCCGCGCCGACGTTGCGACATTCCGTTCCCGTGCGGCCGCGCGCGGCATGATCGATGCCCATTTCAACAACGGGATCGATCCGGTCGACCACCTTTCGGAGAAGACCTGGCGCGACCGGCTGCTGACGCGCCTCGTGGCTGACGTCGGCGCCAACCCGGCCTACGCAAAATTCCGCATCATCGGTGCCGACGGCGTCTAATATCTGCGCGTCGACCGCTCCGGCCCGAACGGGGCGGTGCGTGCCGTTCCCGACGATGCCTTGCAGAACAAGGGCGAGCGCGGCTTCTTCCAGGAGGCGATCAAGCTGTCCGAAGACCAGGTCAGCGTCTCCCCGGTCGATCTGGACGTCGACGACGGCGTGCTTCGGATGCCCTACGCTCCGATGTTGCGCGTCGCGGCCCCCCTGTTTGGGGCCGATCATCGGCTGTTCGGCATCGTCGTCGTCAATGTCGACATGCGTCAGGCGTTCGACCGTATCAGGATAGCGATCCGGAACGGAGAGTCGGTCTATGTCGTCGGCCGTAACGGCGATTACCTCGTGCATCCCGACCGCACCCGTGAGTTCGGTTCGCAGCTCGGGAGGCCAACGCGCTGGCAGGACGACTTCCCCTATTTCGCTGCAATGACCGGATCGACCCTGGGTGCGACCCAGGTCGTGCCGGGCAGTGACAACAAGCCGAGCGGCACCGCGATCGCGCCCGCAATCCTGGCCGAGGATCAGTGGGTCGGCATCATCCGCGTCGTGCCCAACGCCGTCTTCATGGCGCCGGCCGTCATCATCGAAAGAACGACCATCACGATCGGCCTCATCGCGGTGCTGGTCGCTGCCGCGCTGGCCGTGCTGCTGGCGCGGTCGCTGACCCGGCCGATCGCGCAGCTCACTGCGGCGGTCGAGTGGTTCGGTCGGGACAATTCCATCAGAATTCCAACCGACGCCCCCGGCGAGACCGGCGTGCTGGCTCGGGCGTTTGCCCGTCTGATCGATGAGATGCGGGCGAAGACGGCAGCGCTGGAGCATGAGGTCGAGGAGCGGCGGCGCACGGAGGCCGCGCGCGACCAGCTCGCCGTCCGCGAACGCCTGTTCAGCGCGGCGGTCGAATCCTCCGACGATTCGATCGTCATGCAGACGCTCGACGGCGTCGTCATCGGATGGAATGCGGCGGCCGAGCGCCTCTACGGCTTTACGGCCGAGGAAGCGGTCGGACAGCGGACCTCGATCATCCTGCCACCCGATCGCCGCGAAGAGGGCAAGGACTATCTTCGCCGGATTTCGCTCGGCGAGCGGATCGAGCACTTCGAAACGGTGCGCCTGCGCAAGGACGGCAGTCCGGTCGAAATCTCGGTGAGCCTGTCGCCGATCAGAGGCGATTCGGGCGAGATCATCGGCGCGTCCGGCACGGCGCGCAGCCTGACGGAGGCGCGGCGGACCGAGCGCGCCCTGAAACAGCAGATCGAGGAGCGGCGGCAGCTGTTCGACGCCTCGGAAGATCTGATCATGGTCATGGATTCACGCGGCCATATCGTACAGATCAGTCCCAGCAGCCGGACCGTTCTCGGCTACAGTCCGGACGAGATGATCGGCCGCAGCGGCGTCGATTTCATTCACCCCGCCCATCTCGAGCAATCCCGCGAGGAGATGCGCGCGCTCCGGCGCGGCGGCCACCCGAAGCTCGCCGACACCCGCTGCATCCACAAGGACGGGCGCGAGGTCTGGCTGTCCTGGCTCGGCAACTGGTCGGATCAGGCCAGGCGCTTCTTCTTCGTCGGACGCGACATGACCGAGGCGAGGCGCGCGGAAGAATCCCTGCGCGAAAGCGAGCAGCTCGCGCGCAACATCGTCGAGACCGCGCTCGACGCCTTCGTCCAGACCGATGACCGCAGTACCATCCTGAACTGGAGCTCGCGGGCCGAAGAGTTGTTCGGCTGGCAACGCGACGAGGCGCTCGGTAGGAACGCGGTCGACCTCATCGTCGCCGAGAGCGAGCGCGAGAGGGTGAAGGCCGGCCTTGCGCGCTTCCTCGAGTCCCAGGACGGCCAGACGCTCAACCGGCGCCGCGAGCTCATGGTCCGGCGCCGCGACGGCAAGGAATTCAAGGCCGAGCTGAGCGTCACGGCGCTGAGACGCCGTGAAGGCGTTCTGTTCAACGTGTTCTACCGCGACCTCACCGACAAGATCGCGTCCGAGGAGCGCATCCGCCACGCCGAGAAGATGGAGGCGGTCGGCCAGCTCACCGGCGGCGTGGCGCACGACTTCAACAACATCCTCACCGTCATCACCGGGACGATCGAGATTTTGGCCGACGCGGTGGCGAAGGAGCCGGAGCTTGCGGCGATCACGAAGATGATCGACGAGGCCGCCGGGCGCGGCGCCGAGCTGACCCAGCATTTGCTCGCCTTCGCGCGCAAGCAGCCGCTCCAGCCGCGCGAGATCGACGTCAACTCGCTGGTCATCGACACCGCAAAGCTGTTGCGGCCGACGCTGGGCGAGCAGATCCAGATCGAATCGGTGTTCGAGGACGAGAACTGCGTCGCGATGGTCGATCCCAACCAGCTCACCACCGCGATCCTCAACCTCGCGCTCAATGCCCGCGACGCCATGCCGGGCGGCGGCAAGCTGATCGTGGAGACGGGCGCCGCCTATCTCGACGAGGTCTATGCCAGCGTCAACGATATCCGGCCGGGACACTATGTGCTGATCGCCGTGAGCGACACCGGCACCGGAATTCCTGCCAACATGCTGGCCCGGGTGTTCGATCCGTTCTTCACCTCGAAGGGGCCGGGCAAGGGCACCGGGCTCGGGCTTTCGATGGTCTATGGCTTCATCAAGCAGTCCACGGGCCACATCAAGATCTACAGTGAGGAAGGCCACGGCACCACGATCAAGATGTACCTGCCGCCGGGCAAGACGCCCACGGCAGTGAGCGAAGGCGTGATGCCGTCGACGATCGAGGGCGGGCACGAGACGATCCTCGTGGTCGAGGACGACCGGCTGGTGCGCGACTACGTGCTGGCGCAGCTGCATTCGCTCGGCTACGTCACCCTGCAGGCCGCGAACGCCGCCGAGGCGCTCGCGATCGTCGCCAGTGGCAAGCCGTTCGACCTGCTGTTCACCGACGTCATCATGCCCGGCAAGATGAATGGACGGCAGCTGGCCGACGAGGTGTTGAAGACGCATCCCGGGCTCAGGGTGGTCTACACCTCAGGCTATACCGAGAACGCGATCATCCATCACGGCCGGCTGGATTCAGGCGTCCTGCTGCTGGCGAAGCCGTATCGCAAATCAGATCTGGCGCGGATCATCCGCAAGGCGCTGGCCAGTTGACGCGTGGGCGCCGGTAGCCCGGGTGAGCGAAGCGATACCTGGAAACGCCGCGAGCAAAGTCCCGGATGTCGCGCTGCGCTCATCCGGGCTACGAAACGTGACTGCGCCCTACGACGCGCGCTGGGCCGCGGTCATCACGATGCGGATCAGGTCGGCGGCGTTGCGCGCCCCGAGCTTCTTCATGATGTTGGCGCGGTGGTCCTCGATGGTGCGCGGGCTGATGCCGAGCGTGCGGCCGGCCTCCTTGTTGGATGCACCGGACGCGAACTGTTCGAGCACCTCGCGTTCGCGCCGCGTCAACGGCTCGCGCCCGGGGAAATGCAGCGAAGAGAATTTCGGCGACGCGCTCTCTGCCTGCCTGCGTGCATAAGCGCCGATCGCTTCGTCCAGCCGGCCGACGATCTCGCTGCCGCGGAACGGCTTCTCGATGAAATCGAGCGCGCCGCTCTTGATGGCGCCCACCGCCATCGTGATGTCGCCCTGTCCGGAGATCATGAAGATCGGCGCCGGATAATCTTCGCCGTGCAGCTCCTTCAGAATGTCGAGGCCCGACTTTCCGGGAATGTGCACGTCGAGCAGGATCGCAGCCGGTGTGCGGTTTCGCGCGACGGAGAGCAGGGCTGCGCCGTCCGCAAAACAGATCACCTCATAGCCCGCGGCCTTCAACACCATCGACAAGGTGTCGCGAACGGCAGGGTCGTCGTCGACCACGAAGATTTCACCACGAGAGATTTGCTCGGCCATTTGCCACATCCAGTTGGCATTACGGACTCGCGTCCGCGCCAACTGTTATGGCGTTCGGCGCGGATTCGGCCCACCCGTATTTGTACGGGACATGGACTTAACGCACAAGTAGCGGCAATGCGCCTAATTGCAGGAGACGGAGAATATCCATGCTAAATTTGGCCGATCCACCGCCGCTGGTCGCGACATCCGATGCCGACAGCCAACGATTGATCGCGGCCGACCTTCGCTTGCTGATCGCGCAGATCGAGACCAGCATGCGCCGGATAGCCGCAGCCATGGATCAAGAACACAGCAACGATCCGGAAGGTTCCGCCGAGGTCTTCGTCCTCGACGACGTCACGCCGCGTTATGCCTCGGCGAACGCCGCCCTCAACGCCTGCCGGGCGGGCCTCGGCCACGCACTGCAATGTCTGTCGTCGGAATCCGGCAACCCGGCTTAAATCGCGATTAGCGCGGCGGATCGTCCGCATCCGATCGCATGGCAGCTCCGCGCCTCAGGCGCGGTGCCGTTCCACGATCGCGTCGGTGGCGACGCCACCCCAGGTGTGCATCGCCGGCAGCCCCATCGCGGTCTTGCCGAGATTGGCGAGGCTGATGCGCAGCGCCGCGAGATCGAGCGGCTTCGGCAGGCCTTGGAGCTGGATCCCGACGGAACGCGCGAAGCTGCGGGCGGCGCTGCGGCGCTTGCCGTCCATGCCGCTGATGACGATCACGGCGCCTGCGAATTTCGCGGCCGCCATCTCGCGCAGCACGTCGATGCCGTCGCCATCCTCCAGCACCAGATCGAGCGTCACGCAGTCGAAGCGCGCCGCGCGGAGCTTTTCGATCGCTTCCGCCACCGACGGCGCGACCGTGACTTCATGGCCGGCCTGCTTGGCGGCGACCGTGATCAGGCTGCGCTGCGTGGCGTCGTCGTCGACCACCAGGAGCTGAAGCGCGCGCCGCTCGGCGACGTCGGGCAGGTTTGACGGGATGGGGGAAAGGGAACTTCGGGGCATTTCCGTATCCTGAGGATTGAGACCGGCAATGGATACACGGCACGCGCTTAGGCCCCGTAAAGCCGGCACGGCGAATTCGTCCGGATGTTTTAGCAAATATGAACCAACGTCGTGGAAAACGGCGGCGGGACGCACGCGTATTTGGAGATCACGCCGCCTCGTCGCGGCCGCCGGCAGCGCCGCGCTTCTTCCGGTTCTTACCGCGCAGGAACTGGATGTCCATCTCGGCGCCGTTGACGCGCACCAGCTCGCAGCGGCGATAGGCAAGCCCGGTCGACGACAGCAGCAGGAAGAATTCCTTCAGGTTCAAGCCCTGGATCGAGCCTTCCACCGTGAGGATGGCGTCGGTGTCGGAAATCGCATTGAGCTTGCAGTCGCGCCGCCACGTGCCGTCGATGGCCATGATGCAGACATCATAGCCGCGGCTGAACGTGACGCGCTCTGCGCCCTTGCCATCCTCGGCCATGCTTATCGTCCCGCCATCACCGCCATGCGCGGCGGCGCACCTGCGACAGCCGGCCTGGCCGCGGCCGCACGCGGGTCGTTCGGCTTGTAGAGGCCGCGACGATCCGGGATCGGCCTGAACGTGTCGGTCAGTCCGACCACCGTTTCGGCGGCACCCAGCACCAGGAAGCCGTCGGGCTCGATCTGGCGGGCGAGGCGGTTGAAGATGTTGATCTTGGTATCCTGGTCGAAATAGATCAGCACGTTGCGGCAGAAGATGACGTCGAAGGTGCCGAGCTGGGCAAAATCATGCAACAGGTTGAGTTGCCGGTGCTGGATCATCGCGCGCAGCTCCGGATTGATCTGCCACGTCTCGCCGGTCTGCTTGAAATATTTCATCAGCATCTGGATCGGCAGGCCGCGCTGCACTTCGAACTGGCTGTAGATGCCGGCCTTGGCCTTCTCGAGCACCTCCTGCGACAGGTCGGTCGCGATGATCTCGACGCGCCAGCCGGTCAGGGCCGCACCCATCTCCTTCAGGCACATCGCCAGCGAATAAGGTTCCTGTCCGGTCGAGCCGGCGGCGCACCAGATGCGCACGCTCCGTCGGCCGGCGCGCGCCTTGATGACCTCAGGCATGATGGTGTCGCGAAAATGATCGAACGGGACCTTGTCGCGGAAGAAGAAGGTTTCGTTGGTGGTCATGGCTTCGACCACGCTGGTGACGAGCGCGCTCGAATTGCCCTGCAGCTTCTGCACGAGCTCGCCGATGCCGGAGAGTCCGGCCTTGCGGGCGAGCGGCAACAGCCGGCTTTCGATCAGATATTGCTTGTCTGCGGACAGGTCGAGCCCGGAATGATCCCTCAGGAACTTACGCAGATACTCATACTCGGTCGGGGTCACGGATAGCCTCTCGGAAGCTGTACTGGGAACACTCTGGCCGGAACGCTCCGGCCAGACACTCAGACCATGGCTTGTCCGACCGGGATCAAACCAACTTCAGCGAATTTGTCAGCGATGATGTCTTTGTCGAAGGGCTTCATGATGTACTCGTTGGCGCCGCCGCTGAGCGCCTGGGCGATGTGCGCCACGTTGTTCTCGGTGGTGCAGAACACCACCTTCGGCTGGTCGCCGCCGGGCAGGCGGCGCATGTGGCCCATGAACTCGAAGCCGTCCATCACGGGCATGTTCCAGTCGAGCAGCACCGCATCGGGCAGCTGGCGCCGGCAGATCTCCAGCGCCTTCGAGCCGTCCTCGGCCTCGGTGACTTCGAATTCCAGGCCTTCCAGGATCCGGCGCGCGATCTTTCGCACGACGCTGGAATCATCGACCACCAAACATGTCTTCATTTTGGTTCTCCGGCTTCGATGTTTTCGTTAGCTCACGCAGCGATTTGCACTTCGGTTTTGAGCTCGAGGACGCGATCGACGTCGAGGACGACCATGAGCTGGCCGTCGAGGCGATGGACGCCGCCGGCGAGCTTGGCCATGCGGGGATCGAGGTTGACGGGGTTTTCTTCCATGCCGGCTTCGGGCAGGCGCAGGACTTCGCCGATCTGGTCGATCAGCAGGCCATAGGATTCCCCGCGCAGGTCGACGCCGACCGCCATGGGGGTCTTGCCGTCCTCGTCCCTGGGCAGGCCAAGGCGCGAACGCATGTCGACCACGGTGACGATGCGGCCGCGCAGGTTCAGCACGCCCGCGATCTCGCGCGAGGACAGCGGCACGCGGGTGACGCGCTCGGGCATGAACACGTCCTGGACGCGGGAGATCGGCAGGCCGAACAGCTGGCCGCCGATCATCGCGGTGACGTATTCGACCATGGCGCCTTCGGTGGACTGGGTCTTGTTGCTCATCTCGGTATCTCCTCGTCCCGTTTAGGCCGCGGCCCGGTTCAGCTCGGAGGCGCCGGCGGCGCCCGCGGTCTGCTCCTTCAACGCCGCGATCAGGCCGGGACGGTCGAACTTGGCGACATAGTCGTGGAAGCCGGCCTGACGGCCGCGCTCGATCGCCGCCGGCGACACCAGCGCCGAGAGACCGATGATCGGCATCGAGCCCAGATTGTTGTCCGAGCGGATCACCTCCGCGAACTCGAACCCGTTCATGTCGGGCATCTCGATGTCGGTCAGGACCACGTCGAAGGTTTGCGCGCGGAGCGCAGCCAGGCCCTCCTGCGCGGTCGGCGCGGTGCGGACGCGGTAGCCGGCCGCCTTCAGCACCGGGGCCAGCATGTTGCGGAAGAACGCGCTGTCGTCGACCAGCAGCACCGATTGCGAGTGCATCGACGGCTTCATCTCCTTGCGGGTGAACCAGTCGGCGAACGCCATCGGCAGGAAGTGGCCGACGTCGATCACCTCGGTGGCCTGGCCCTTGATCACGGCCGAGCCGAGAATGCCGGAGGAGGAGCCGCCGACCTCGATGTTGAGGCGTTCCTCGACGATGTCGATGATCTCGTCGACGACGAGGCCCATGGAGCGGCCGTCATCGGCGAACACCAGGATCGGCTGGGCGCCCTGGCTGGCAATGGTGACGCTCTCCATGGCGACGAGCGGCATCAGCTGCTCGCGGTACTGCACCATGTAGCGGCCGTTGCTGAACTCGATCTTGTCGGCCGGCAGCTCTTCGAGGCGGGTGACGAGCCCGAGCGGGACCGCCTTGGGCTGCGACGAGCCGGCGCGGAACACCAGCAGCGAGGTGGTCTGCTCGCCGCTTCCGATGTGGTGCGCGCCGTTCTCGTCGGCCATGTCGTGGGCCGAGGAGCCGGCGGCGCCGAGCGCCTTGGCAATGCCGTTGGGGTCGATGATCATGATGACCGCGCCATCACCCAGAATGGTGTTGCCGGAGAACATGTCGATGTGACGCAGCTTCGTCGACATCGGCTTGACCACGATTTCTTCGGTGTGGAACACGCCGTCGACGACGATACCGAAGGTCTGGCTGCCGACCTGGGTCACCACGATAAAACCGTTCTCGGGATCGGAGGCGGCGCCGTCGTCGATCTTGAGCAGCTTCTTGAGGTGGATCAGCGGCAGCAGCTTGTTGCGCAGGCGAAGGACCGCGGTGTCCTTGATGCGCTCGATGCGGTGCTCGGAGTTGGCGCGGGCCCGGACCAGTTCGACGACCGAGAGCTGCGGGATCGCAAAGCGGTCACCGGCGGCTTCGACGATCAGCGCCGAGACGATGGCGAGCGTCAGCGGGATCTTGATGGTGACGGAGGAGCCTTCACCGGCGACCGACTTGATGTCGATGGTGCCGCCGATCTGGTCGATATTGGTGCGCACCACGTCCATGCCGACGCCGCGGCCGGAGACCGACGTGATGGCGGCCGCGGTCGAGAAGCCCGGCGCGAAGATGAACTTGTGGATCTGGGCTTCGCTCATCTTCTCGAGCTCGGCCTCGCTGACGAGACCCGAGGAGATCGCCTTGGCCTTGATCTTCTCGGTGTTGAGGCCGCGGCCGTTGTCGGCGATGCAGATGATGATGTGGCCGCCCTCGTGATAGGCGGACAGGCGGATGGTGCCCTGCTCGCCCTTGCCGGACGCCAGACGCTCGGCGGGGGTCTCGAGGCCATGGTCGGCGGAGTTGCGCACCATGTGGGTGAGCGGGTCCTTGATCAGGTCGAGCACCTGGCGGTCGAGCTCGGTGTCGGCGCCGTGCATCTCCAGCTCGATCTGCTTGCCGAGTTCGCTCGAGAGGTCGCGGACGATGCGGGGCAGCTTCTGCCAGGCATTGCCGATCGGCTGCATGCGCGTCTTCATGACGCCTTCCTGCAGCTCGGCGGTGACGTTGGACAGGCGCTGCAACGGCACCTTGAACTCGGTGTCCTCGTTGCGGCGGGAGATCTCCAGCAGCTGGTTGCGGGTCAGCACCAGCTCGGAGACCATGGTCATCAGATGCTCCAGCGTGTCCACGTTGACGCGGATCGACTGGTTGGCGATGCTGGCGCCTTCGCCGGCGCCCTCGTCGGCCATCGACTTCTTCGGCGCGGCCTTTTCCTTGGGCGCCTTGGCTTCCTTGACGGTTTCCTTGGCAGCGGGCGCTTCAGCAGCCGGCGCGGGCTCGGCCTTGACGACGGGCGCCGGCGCTTCGATCGCGGTCTCGCGGAAGGCGCGCTCGAGCTCGTCGAGCGAGACTTCGCCCGGACGCAACGGGCGCTCCAGCGTCTGGTCGATCAGCGAGCCCGTGGTCATCTCTTTTGCGGGCGCAGGCGCCGCAGCAACGGGCGCTTCCGGCACCAGCGGCGGCGCTTCGGCAACAGGAGCCGCAGCCGATGCAGCGGCACCAGCAGTCGGCATCGGCTGCGCCGAGCCTGACATGGCCGCCATGCCCTGCTCGACCATCGCTTCGAGCTTGTCGATGAGGTCGCGGTCGTTGCCTTCCGGCTCGGCTTCGGTGGCTTCGAGACCTGCGAGGATCTCCTTGATGCGGTCGATCGAGGACAGGATCACCGTCACGGCCTGTCCGGTCACCGGCATGCCGTCGCGGAATTTGCCCATCAGCGTCTCGCCGGCATGCGCCAGCGCTTCGAGCCGCGGCAGCCCGAGGAAGCCGCACGTGCCCTTGATGGTGTGGACGAGGCGGAAGATGTTATCCAGGATCTTGGCGTTGTTCGGCTCCTGCTCGAACTTCACCAGCTGATTGTCGACGGTGTCCAGGCTCTCGCTGGTCTCCGTCAAAAATTCCCGCAACAGATCATCCATGAGCTACGCCTTACTGAGCCGGACTTCGACGCCTGAGCCGCACCTGGAATTCGGCGGAGGCGCGCTGCCGGATCGTTAGACAACCCCTTTCACGGTCCCGTTAATTTCAGCCTCCGTGCTAATACGGATATTGAAGACAAGTTTGCGCTTCGACGGCATGCGATCGCGCTTTTCGACAGCAGCGTCGCCGCATCTCATGCGGGAAAAGCCATAGGTAAACGCTCCGATAACAGCACTGCGATTTGCGCGAAAAAATCCTGCCGGCGAAGGATGATATCCACGGGCCGCGCGAATTGAATCAAATCGCGCGCGATCAGAGTCGCTCACACGGCTCGCGTGCCGGGATCCGCAAGAGCTGCGCTTGCGGTAAACGGACGCTTACTTCGCGGCCACCGCGATTGGTACCGCGCTAACCGAATCGCGCGGCGGCAGCACGATGCTCCGCGAGTCAATCCTTGATGGCGGCGAGTAACGCATCCGGCGTAAGCGGCTTGCGAAGGTAGCGCGCGGCGCCGAGCTCCAGCGCCATCCGGTCTCGGATGCTTGAAAATGCCCGCTCGAGAAAGGAAGCCGCAGCTCTCGGCCGGCGTCCGATGGCGGCGCGGATGCAATGCGTCCGGCTCATGATGGCCCCTTGCCACTTTTTCCTGCCGCCCGATGCAGGACGGGTCGCCCCGAATTCCCGAGCGAACCAGCGCGCATTTCTGATTTCCGCTGCAAATGCCGCAGGCTGTCTGCCCTCCAACGGGTATATTAACGGCGCCACAACCTTTATAATATGTTTTTATCATCGTACAACTGGACGAGGCGCAAGGTGCGGCGCCGATCATACGACCGACGCGCCGGATTGAGCCTGCATGACCGCGAGCGGCCACCCGTGCAACCAGTTGCTGCAAATGCTCGACGTGGCGGATTTCGATCTGCTGCGGCCCCATCTCGCGACAGTCGAAATGGTCAGGGAGTCTGTCTTGGCCGAGGCAGGCGCCGCACTGAGATATGTCTACTTCCCGCATGGCGGATCGGTTTCGATCACGGTGGGCCTCTCCGAGGGACAGATGATCGAGGTCGCGATGCTGGGCTGCGACGGCGTCGTGGGCGCCGGCGCAGCGCTTGCCGACGGCATCGCAGCGACTGACGCCGCCGTGCTCTTCCCCGGGACAGCTTCCGTCCTCGATATCGCGGCCTTCCGGGCGGTGGCGGGCGCGAGCGCGCAGTTCCGCGGCCTGATGATCCGCCACGAGCAGGTGCTGCTCGCGCATGCGCAGCAATCGGTGCTGTGCAATACGCTGCACCCGGTCGAAGCGCGGCTGGCGCGCTGGCTCTTGCGTGCCCGCGACCTCTCCGACAGCAAGCTGCTTCCGCTGACACAGGAGGTGCTGGCGCAGATGATGGGCGTACGCCGCAACGCGATCTCCCTCGTCGCAAATGCGCTGCAGCGCGCCGGCGTCATTCGCTACACCCGTGGCCAGATCGAGATCGTCAACGAGCGCGCATTGGAAACGACGTCCTGCGACTGCTATGCGGCGGTGAGGGCCTGCCACGAGCGCCTGCTGGAAGGCCCGCGGTGACGATCGCTCGGCGCAACCGGCCTGCATCCCGTGTGGCAATGGGAACCGGACAACTTGTCCCAATTGCCAATATATCCCGACGTGAACATGATGAAACCTCCCCGTGTTGGGAGCAGCCCGTTCGAGGTGAATTCCGGGCTGACGAGACGGAGGCAGTCTTGGAAACGATGGTGCGCCCATCCAACGGTTTCCTGTCCGCGCTGTCGGCGGAGGATTACGAATTGATCCGCCCGCATCTGCGCGCGGTCGATCTGCCGCATGAGGCGATCCTGGTGGAGACCGGCGAGACGCTCAAACGCGCCTACTTTCCCCACCGCGGCGTCATCTCGCTGGTGGTGAAACTCGCCAGGGGCGAGCATGTGCAGGTCGCCATGATCGGCCGCGACAGCCTGCTCGGAACGCTGTCGACCATGGGCGATGCCTGCGCGCTGAATACGGCGATTGTGCTGGTTCCCGGTGCCGCCTCCGTGATGGAGCTCGACCGGCTGCGCGACGCGGCCGACCAGAGCAGCACCTTGCGGACCCAGCTCACCCGTCACGGGCTGGCGGTCTACGCCCAGGTCCAGCAGACCGCGGGCTGCAACGCCGCCCATCCGGTGGAGTCCCGGCTGTCGCGTTGCCTGCTGCACACCCATGACCTCAGCGGCGACTACCGGCTGTTGCTGACCCAGGAGGCGATGGCGCAGATGATCGGAGCGCGCCGCAACAGCGTGTCGCTGGTCGCCAATACGTTGCAGCACGCCAATTTCATTCACTACAGCCGCGGACACATCCAGATCCTCAACCTGGATGGCCTGCGCCAGACCGCGTGCGAATGCTACGCCACCGTGAAGGCCCAGTACGACCGGCTGCTCGGCCCGCGCTGACCGGCACCGCGGCTTGGTAAACCGGCGGCTAACGCCGGCCTGCAAACACGGATCGTCCTGCTACCGGAACTGAAATTCGAATGCCGTAGACAGGGAGCGTGCCTCGCGCCGCACAGGCCGCGGGGCAGACCAACCGCGACCAGGACAGGCCATGTTTGAAGTGACCGCCGCACCGATGCAAAGAGCGCTCGATGCCGAGCCCGCGCGCGAGCCGGGTGCGTATGAAGTGCTGGTGCGCGAGATCGGCGAGGACGGGGCCCGTGAAGTCCGTGACGTATTCTGGAGCGAGACCTGCGCGCGCCTGCAACTGTTTCGCACGCTCACGCTCGCACAGCACCTTGCCAGGATCATACGCGAAGCGCATTCGCTGAAGAGCGCGGCCGGGACGTTCGGCTATGTCAGGCTCGCGGCACTGGCGCTGCGGCTGGAGAAGACCGCGGACAAGCTTGGCGAGGCTGAATTCCGCGACCTGCTGGAGCTGATGGATGCCGCCTACGCCGCCGCGCGTGCGCAGGAGCCGCAGGGCTAGAAAAGCGCGCGCCAAGCCCGCCGTACTTCTACGGTTTGGGATTTTCACAGATGGCTAATCATAGGTGGCGATAGTCGCCGGAAACCAGGAGGGTTTCCATGTTCACCTATGAGACTGCGGACCAGAAAGAGGTCCGTCGCTTCCGCATCGCACAGTTCAACGGCCGGACGGCCACGGTGAAGTCTGGCGAGGCGACGGTGACTGGTTTCGTTCGTTCGGTGCTGGAGCAGGAATCGAGCAAGCCGCCGCGCTGGACCATCACGATCATTCCGAACGCGCCAAAGGAAGAGTCCAAGTCGCTGCGGCCGCCGTCGCGCGTGCGCCCTTTCGCCGAGGATTACCTCTGAGCGCGATCGCGGTCCCCCGCCCTTCTGTATCAGGCCAATCCCGGGCTTGATCGGCCGCCCGGCGGCGCAGGACACAACCTCAATCGATCGAATGCAGCAGCGCCGCACGGACGAGGTCCGCGGTGTTGCGCGCACCGAGCTTGCGCATCGCCTCGGCGCGATGGCTCTCGAACGTACGCGGGCTGATCTGCATCCGCAGCGCGCCCTGCTTGTTCGAGTAGCCCTCGCTGATCAGCCTCAGCACCTCGCGTTCGCGCTTGGTCAGCCGCTTCTGGCCCGACAGGCCCAGCAACTCGGTGCTCGGCACGCGCTGCGGCTGCGGCGCGCGGGCGGCATTCAATTCCGCCGCCTCGGTCCTGGGCGGGATCGGCAAGGCGTCCTTGTGAGGACCGGCAAGCTGCTTGACCAGGCCGCAAACACGCTCGGTCTGCGCCAGCGCATTCTCCACCACGCGCTGCAGATAGGCCCGATCGCTGGTAACCGGCGCGAGCTGGTCGCTGTGGTGCTTGATCTCGCCCATATAGAGCAGGAGCGCGGTCAGGGGGCCGTTGAGCTCGCGGGCGATGGCGGTGGCCATCTCGTCGGCGGCCTTGGCGCGGGCCGCGTTCAGGCGGGCGAAATCGAGCTCTTCGGTCGGAGCAGTGCTGCTTTCGAACCATTCCGACGGCCGCGAATCGGTGGCCGTATCGTTCTGTGACCCCATGTGACTCGTTTAGCGGAACCTGGGCCGCTCTGTGGTTAACTTTTTGCTCCGTAAGACTACGGTGATTTTGGCAGTTTTGTGCTGAAACCCCGGCATGGGCACAATTTATGCTTGTGCGCCCTCGCCGCCGACCAAACTGAGGTTGAGGTTTTCGCCCAAAACTTGAGCAGGCAAGGAAAAGCCTCCTTAACCAACACCCCCAGCGGGCGCCCGCGCCTCCCGGCTTTTACGGATAAATTAACAATGACTTGCTTCTCTTGATCACGATTGAGAGCGCGCAAATGCCTCCACGCATGAGGCCTGTAGGCCTGCGGGAAACGCTGCGGAAGATTGCGTGCCATGAACGAGATCAATCGGCTGTCCGAGTTCTTGCAGAGGCTGACGCCGCTGTCGCGCAGCTGCCTGCTTAGCGAGCTCGAGCGGCTCGAGCTGTGCGGCATCGACATGCCGGGCTCGTCCGACATCCAGGCCAAGTTGCGCGCCGAATTCCGCAAGGACGGATCGACCCAGGCACGCGCCACCAGTCCCTCACGCTATTTCTTCGCGCCGCTCGAACTGCTCCTGATCGACGGCGCGCCCGAGCACGCCAATGCGGGGCGGATTTCACGCAACACGCTCACCCCGATCTGGGAGTGGATCTGCCGCGACCTGCTGCCGACCATGGCGCGCGACTACATCAAGGCGATCAACGACCAGGTCACCGCCAACAACCCGAAGGAAGTGCTGAAAACCGCGTCGATCTTCCAGACCAAGGTCGTCAAGGTCCTCGAGAGCACCCTCGCGTCAGTGGAGAGCACCGAGTTCGCGCGCGCCAAGCTCACGCAATACACCGCCTCGCGCACCGCCTTCGACGACGTGAAGAAAATGCAGCATGTGCTGCGCGCCGGCGACGCGCTGCCGAAGTTCAACGAAAAGCTGCCTGAGAAGATCGCGAAATTCGACGACGGCCAGGTTACCCAGATCACCGCCCAGCTCGATGCCTTCAAGAAGTCGCATCCGGACGCGCTGCCCTTTGCGCTGGCGCTGGTGGCGAGGCGCCTGAAGACGTCCTGGCAATTGGTGCGCCTTGCCACCAAGACCGCCGCGAGCAAGAGCGCGGCCGACGTCGCCGCCACGCCCTATGCCTGCGTCGTTCCCATGGTGCTCGACCGGCTCGACGACAAGCGGCTCGCGCTGCGGGTCGCGCTCAGGCACAACCGCGTGCTGGTCGCGCGTGACCTGCTCACCGAAATCTACGACACCGAATATGCGCTCAAGGTCCGCATCGACGGGATCGAGAGTTGCGAATGGGGCATCCGCCTTCAGCAATTGATGGATGCGATCGCGGCGCTGGTGTCCGCCGAGGTGAGCCGCTTCCCCTCGAATGTCGGCCACATTCTCGGCTCGCGCCGGCTACGCAGCCACGACACGCTCGGCGGCAAACTGTCCTATCTGGCCTGGAAGGGACGCGACGCCGTGCAGGACGGCGCGGCGGCATTTCGCAAATTGATCGGCCAAACCTGATATCGCGCAGCTAGTGGGCACGCGGCAGGCACAGGAAGCGATCCAGGAATCGCCCTGACAGCACGAATCTGAACCACCAATACATCATTCGCCGCATCGTCATTGCTGTAATCCTCGACAGCCCGCCACCGGCTGCGCAGCAATAGCGCGGGTGCAGCAAGACACATGTGATCTGCTTCACAATTGCGCTGTTCCAGCCGGGCTCATTGTCGCAGAACTGTCACGCGCGACGTGAGATAATGCGCGCATCGCGCGAAAATGAATTCTTCGATCGCCGCCGCCGCGCCTATCCTGCGATGCACCCGGGAGAGCGACGGGAAGGAGCTTGCGATGAGATCGAACCGACGGGCAGCGACGATGGCGGCGTTGCTTGCGGGCACGCTGGCGCTGAGCTCGACGACGTTGGCGCAGACGACGCCGCCGCAAGGCAATGCCGCGCCGACCGCCGACAACGCCGTGCTGCTCACCGTGTTCTTCAAGCACGACCAATCCCGCCCGTTGAACGAGCTGAATGCGCAGCTCGAGAAGCAGGGATTCTACAAGGCGTTTCCCCCGCCGGGCGTCGAGGTCGTGAGTTGGTACGTGATGATGGGCATAGGCCAGGTGATCACGCTGCGTTTGCCGGCGTCGCGGCTGCGCGAGGTCAATCGAATCATCGAGGACACTGCGTGGGGCCCCTATCGCACCGAGTTCTATCCGACCTACGACTACAAGGGGGTCGGCATGGCTCAACACGACAAGGCCACGGCCAATTAAGGCCGTACATTATTGAATTGGGCGAAGCACGCGCGGCCTCGTCCAATAGCAGGACACTGCGCGTGCATGCCGCCAGATTGAACGCCGCGAAAATCTCCGGTGATTGCCGCAGTCCAGCGCGCCGCGCGCGCGCAGACGTAAAAACTTCTCGAAGGAGATCCGAACAATTTTAGATATGATGCAGGCTTTAACGTTACCCAGATAATTCAACAATCGGCTCAAGCCCTCCTTATTTGAAACTGCTCTCGTCGCTAACACCGGCCGCGGAACGGGAGTGGTTTGCGATGAACGATGAACTTGTTGAGCTCGCCGAACGGAGGCCAAAAACCTTCGGACGGCGAAAAGTCACGCCGCGCGCATGTGTCGCCGACGGCAAGCGCCATCTGCGCGCCTTCCTTTCAGAAGTGCTGGAGGACCTTGGCTTCGTCACCAGCGAATGCGCCAGCGCGGACGAGCTGAAGACCGTGCTCGCCGGCGAGCTGCCGGATCTGATCCTGTTCGGCGTCGCCGCCGACGGCATCGAGCCCGGCACATTTCTCGAGACGCTGGTCCGCGAGGCCTTCGACGGCAAGGTGCTCGCCGTCGGCGCCCGCGAGTCGATCATCGTCAAGGCGGTGCAGCAGGTCGGAGAGGAATACGGCCTCGCGATGCTGCCGCCGCTGACGACGCCCTTTGCCGCGGAGACGCTGCGCGAGCGCGTCGCGATGCTGCTGCCGGACGAGCCGGCGCCGAGCCCGGCCGTGCATGTCGGCGAGGCCCTTCATGCCGGCTGGCTCGAGCTGTGGTACCAGCCCAAGATCGACGCGCGCACGCTGATCCGCTGCGGCGCCGAGGCGCTGGTGCGGATGCGCCATCCGACCTGGGGCGTGGTGCCGCCGGCCTATTTCATCCCTGAAGAGCACGATCCGCATCTGCGCGACCTCTCGGAGTTCGTGATCGAGCGCGCCGTGCAGGACTGGCACTATCTGCTGGAGCAGCAGAGCCCGGTCGATCTCTCGATCAACCTGCCGGCGTCGTATCTGAAGGAGCCGCAGTCGGTGCGCGATCTCTGCCGCCGCGTGCCGACACATCCGGCCTTCGGCGGGCTCACGATCGAGATCAACAGCGAGGAAGCAATCCGCGATCTCGATGTCCTGACCGAAGTCTCGCGCGAAATGCGCCTGCACAATATCGGCCTGTCGATCGACAATCTCGGCGCCAACTGGCCCTCGCTGATGGATCTGGACAAGATTCCCTTCATCAAGCTGAAGGCCGACCGGCACTTCGTCACCGGCAGCGGCAATGACCGCCTCAAGCGCACGGTGTGCCGCCACATCGTCGAGCTTTCACATGGCTACGGCGTGGGCGCGGTGGCCGAAGGCGTCGAGAGCCGCGCCGACCTCGTCGCCGCCAACGAGCTCGGCTTCGACCTCGTGCAGGGCTTCCTGTTCGGCAAGCCGATGCCGCTGAAGAAATTCGCGCGGAGCACGCTGACGCGGACGGTGATGGGGCAGGAGTGAGGCGCGCTGCCTCACGCATACCGGCGCGCGAAGAAGACGCAGACGACCACGAGCGCGGTCGCAGCGATCATGCTCCATGCGACCGGCTCGTGCAGCAGGAAGCCGGCGAGCGCGAGGCCGAAGAACGGCTGAAGCTGTTGCAATTGGCCGACGCGCGCGATGCCGCCGATCGCAAGGCCGCGGTACCAGAAGATGAAGCCGACGAACATGCTGAAGACGGAAACGTAGGCGAGCCCGATCCAGGCGGGCACGCCGACGCCGCTCCATGTCGCCGGCCAGGTCAGGATCGCGACCGGCACCATCAGCGGCAGAGCGAGCAGCAGCGCCCAGGAGATCACCTGCCAGCCGCCAAGGCGGCGCGACAGCGCGGCGCCTTCGGCATAGCCGAGCCCGCACAGCACGATGGCGGCGACCATCAGGAGATCGCCGGTCACTGACGCCGAGCCGTCGTTCGACAAAGCAAAGCCCGCCACCGTGGCGCTGCCCAGAATCGCGAACAGCCAGAACAGCGGCTGCGGCCGCTCGCCGCCGCGCAGCACGGCGAAGATCGCCGTCGACAGCGGCAAGAGGCCAATGAAGACGATCGAATGCGCGGAGGTGATGTGCTGGAGCGCCAGCGCGGTCAGCAGGGGAAAGCCGACCACGACGCCGATGGAGACGATGGTGAGCGAGACGAGATCCTTTCGCTCCGGCCGGGCCTGACGAAGCAGGCCGAGCACGGCCACGCCGATCAGCGCCGCAATGACCGCGCGTGCGGAGGTCAGGAACAGCGCGGAGAAGCCGCCGACCGCGACGCGCGTCGCCGGCAACGAGCCGCTGAAGATGATGACGCCGAGAAGCCCGTTGCCCCAGCCGCTGCCCGCAGATTGCATGTCCACCTCTTTTTGGACGGCAATCCTCGGCCCTCTACGGTGGCGAGACCAGAGACAATCCAGTACAATCTGGCAAAACTGTATGGGTATGGAAGGTCATACACCTTGAACATCGAAGCGCAATCGAAGGGACGCGGCGGCACACGGACCAATGACGTGATGAGCGCGATCCGCGCCAAGGTCGCCGGCCGCGCGCTCGGTGCCGGCGACCGCCTCCCGTCGATCCGCAGCCTTGCCACGACGATGGGTGTTTCGCCGTCCACCGTCGTCGAAGCCTATGATCGCCTCGCCGCCGAAGGCCTGATCCGTGCCCGCCGCGGCTCGGGCTTCTATGTCTCGCCGACCGTCACGCCGCCGCTGGCGTTGACCGACGTCGAGCCGCGCCGCGACCGCGCGGTCGATCCGTTCTGGGTCTCCAGGCAATCGCTCGATGCCGATGATGCCGCGCCAAAGCCCGGCTGCGGCTGGCTGCCGCCGGAGTGGATGCCGGAGGCGGCCTTGCGCCGCGCCACACGCGCGCTCGCCCGCACCGACGCCAGCGTGCTGACCAATTACGGCTCGACGTCCGGCTCCCTCGCCCTGCGCCGGCTGCTGCTGACGCGCCTTGCCGAAGACGGGATCGAGGCCTCGATCAACCAGCTGATGCTGACGGGTTCGGGCACGCAGGCGACCGACCTGATCTGTCGCTTCCTGCTCCGTCCCGGCGACACCGTGCTGGTCGACGATCCCTGCTACTTCAATTTTCGTGCGCTGCTGCGGGCGCATCAGGCCAAGATCGTCAGCGTGCCCTACACGCCGTCAGGCCCCGACGTCGTCCGCTTCGAGCAGATCCTCGGCAGCGAGCGGCCGCGGCTCTACATCACCAATTCAGCGCTGCATAACCCGACCGGCGCGACGTGCTCGCTCCAGACCGCGCACCGGCTTCTGGCCGCGGCCGCCGCGCATGACCTCACCATCATCGAGGACGACATCTTTGGCGACTTCGAGCCGGAGCGTTCGCCGCGCCTGGCCGCGCTCGACGGTCTTGCCCGCGTGATCCGCATCGGCAGCTTCTCCAAGACGCTGTCGGCCTCGGTGCGTTGCGGCTACATCGCAGCACGGGCCGACTGGATCGAGCATCTCGTCGATCTCCAGGTCGCAACCAGTTTTGGCGGCCCGAGCCCGGTTGCGACGGACATCATCGCCAAGGTGCTGGCCGGCGGCAGCTATCGCAAGCACATGGACGAGCTCCGGCAAAAGCTCACACGCACGCGCCGCGACGTCGCGCGAAAACTGCAGGCGCTGGGCGTCGAGCCCTGGCTGATGCCGCGCGGCGGCTTCTTTCTCTGGTGCCGTCTCGCCGACGGGCAGGACACCACGGCCGTTGCGCGCGCAGCGCTCGAGGAGGACGTGGTGCTGGCGCCGGGCAACGTGTTCAGCGTGTCGCAGACGGCGCAAAACTTCATGCGCTTCAACGTCGCGCACATGAGCGATCCGCGGATGTGGGACGTGCTGCGGCGGGCGTTGAAGACTGGCCGCTAATACAGCGGCTCCTCATAGACCGGCTCGCCGTCGAGCAGCAGCCGCTTGATGGCGGCGCGGCCTGAGGGCAGCACGGCGGCGACGACCCGCAGCTTCTGCTGGTTGCGTGCCTGCTCGAGCTTCTTGCCCTCGCCTTCGGGCACGAAATAGCTTTCGAGGCCGTATTTGATCGTCAGCTTGTCGCAAAACGTGCGGCCGGTTGAACCGCAGGAATAACTGACGCGGCCGCGGATCAGGATTTCGGGCGCCGTGACCGCGACAGGCGCGGCATGCACCGAGACAGCCTCGTAAAGCCCGTTGGCATTCGGCGCGAGCCTGACGAACACGGCGGGATTGCGCTCGGCGGCAGGCGTGCCGGCCAGCGCGCCTGCCGGCAGTTGCGAGATGTCGTAGCGGAGCACGACGTAGTCGCCGCGCAGGAGATCGCGGGGATCGACCGGCTGCGTCTGCAAGGTCACCTCACGGCCTTCGCGCAGGATCTGCATGCGATCGGCGACCATCAACATGAGCAGGATGCATTGAAGCAGAACGGCGACGCCGAACAGCACGGCTTTCGGGATGCGCTGCCAGAGCTGTGTGACGGTCTCGATCATCGTTCAGCCCTCGGCAGCGCACGATTGAGCGCGGTTGCAAAGACGACCGCGATGATGCCGGCCGCGGCAAGGAAGGCCGAGCGGCGCAGCAGCGAGCCCTTCACCGCCCAGGTGATGCCCGCGATGACACCGGCGATCCCGAGCCAGCCGGCGACGATGCGCGGGCGCACATCGTCGAGCATGCCGGAGACGACGAGGCACAGCATGGCGCAGAGCAGCGCGGCATAGGCGTACCAGGGCTCGCCGGCCGTGGAGGCCGGCCAGATCGGCGCCGCGATCAGCACGAGCCCGATGGCACATGCTGCCAGGACTTCGCCGGCGCGCCTGGTGATCCCAGCGGAAGCGAGAGCCAGGATCACACCCGCGGCCCCGCAAACAATCGCCCACAGCGGCTGGGCCGGCACCGTGCTGGTGTGGAAGCGGATGATGTCGTCGACCGTCGTCACCTCCAGGAAAGCGACGACGGCGAGCGAGAACGCGCCGTAGATCGACAGAACGCTCCCAAGCAGAAGCGCCCTCGGCGACCGCGACGCGGCGATTGCGAGCCCCGCGCCGAACAGCAGCGCCGCACCGTTCGCGAGGACGAAAGACGGCTGAAGGCCATCGAGGTCGAAGCGAAACGATGTCGCGATCCACCACGGAAGCACCGCGACCGCGACGAGATGAGCGGCGACGCGAGAATTCCACGCAAGCGCGAGAGCGGCTGCGATCAGCCAGACCATCACGAACGGCAGATGCAGGGTATCAGGCGCATCATAGCTGCGCATGCAGGTCCAGATGCAGGCGGCGACGAGGCCGACCGCGAGCGCACCGCGCGAGCCGGTCAGCGTTGCTGCGGCAAACGCGCCGATCGACCACAGCAGCATGCCGCCGGCGAAGTCGTCGCCCAGATGATACATCTGGCCGACCAGCGCGATGCCCGCGCCGAAGATGATGGCACCGATGCTGGCGCAGAGATCGGCCAGAACAATGCGGCCGGACGCCGCGAACCACGCGCCGAGGCCGCCGGCGACGACCATACCGGCGAGCAGGATCGCGAACCGCAGCAGCCGCGCGATCTCCGTCCAGTGCGCCGCGACGAAGGCGAGGAATGCGGCCGCGATCAACAGGCCGCCGACGATGCCAACGACCACCGCGATGTTGATGCCGGCGGAAAGCGGCGGCAGCGCATTGCGGATCGAGGTGGCCGCCGCCGGCGCGAGCACGCCATCGGCTTCCCATTGCGCAAGATCAGCTTCGAGCCGCTGCCGGTAGGACTTGTCGAACATCGTCTTAGAACAGGCTCCCTGCCGGCCGCGGAATGTTGGTCGGACCGCGCCGGCGACAGGTTCAAGCATCGTCCTGCGACGGTCTTCTGCGACCTGATAACAGAAATTGCGAAAACAACCCCATGCACAGTAGCCCGCGACTGCAGGCCTGGCGTCCGCTGGGTCCAACGAACCATCTGATGCATCGATCTTTTCATATTTTGCAAAAGTGATGCTCGGACTGCGCCAATGGTTGGAAGACACTCGGGGCTGTAGCCTTCGGTCAAGATGGCCATCAACGGCCACACTGCAACGAGGGAGGACTGCATCCATGGGGGGAGCGGATCATACCGGCGGTCCGCAAGGGCCCGCCGCGGGATTTGGCGCGCGCAGCGGCCTGAGCGGGCGTCCCGAAGGGACGGCGACGAGAGCGCTCCCAAGAACGCTGCCAAGAACGCTGCTATGTCTCGTCGCCGCTACGACGCTGGCGCTCCAGGCGGGCGCCGCGGGGGCCCAGACGGCCGCGGACTCCTGGCCGAACCGCGCGATCACCTGGGTGGTGCCGTTCGGGGCCGGCGGCGTCACCGACCTCGTCTCGCGCAAGATCGCGGAGCTGCTGCGGACGCGGCTTGGGCAGCCCGTGGTGGTGGAGAACCGGCCCGGCGCCGGCGGGACCATCGGGACGGAGTTCGTGGCCCGGGCCCAGCCCGACGGCTACACCGTGCTCTACGCCTCCGGCGGGCCCATGACGATCCAGCCGAATTTGGGACTGACGAAGCTCAACTACGACCCGCTCAAGAGCTACGTCCACGTCCGCGGCGTGAGCTCGTCGAACCAGGTCCTCGTCGCGACTGCGGCAGCGCCCTACAGCACACTGGCCGAGTTTGTCGCCTACGCGAAGGCCAACCCGGGCAAGCTCAATTTCGGTTCTCCCGGCCCCGGCACCGCGCAGCACCTCGCCGGCGAGATGTTCCAGGCGGCCGCCGGCATCAAGCTGACCCACGTGCCCTACAAGTCGGGCTCGAGCCAGATGACCGACATGATGTCGGGCATCCTGGACGTCTCCTTCGACTACCTCACCGTGCTGAGGCCCCTGATCGACACCGGCAAGGTCAAGGTGCTCGGCACCACCGGCGCGGCGCGGATGGCCGCGCTGCCCGATGCGCCCACGGTGCTCGAGGCCGGCTACCCCGACGCCGTCAATGCCGGCTCGACCTGGGTCTCGGTCCCGGCCGGGACCGACCCGAAAATCGTGGGCAAGCTCTCCGAGGCCATGGCCGCCGTGCTCGCCGACCCCGGCATCGTCGCCGACCTCACCACCAACGGCCAGGTGTCGATTGCCGACAAGGGGCCGGCCGAGATGGTCCCGTTCATCGTCGAGGAGACCGCACGCAACAAGCGGGTGATCGAGAGCGCGGGGATCGGTGGGCAGTAGCGGGCGCACGGCAGCGTACGTCGCGCGCGCGGAGCGGCCTTCGGCATGCGCCGACCGATCGCGAAGTCGCGGAAGGGGCCGATGTCGCTGTGGACGATGGTGGCCCTGTCGCGGCTGCCGCGTCGACAATGCTGACGGCCATGTCGGCTACATGCTGCGTTCGCCGCCGGACAGTGCCAATTTAGTGCACTGTCACCGTAACACCGATAACGCCAAATCCGAGGGAGGCGGCCTTCGCTTCAGCGACAATGTTTACCCAGGTCACGCTCTCCGCGGGAATGCCGCCGCTGTCGCGGCCCGCATGCCGCGCCGCGGCATGCCCTTGCGCAATCGCGAGAGCGCGACGGCCGGCTAGATCAGCCAGCCTTGTACTTCAACTCCCGCCGAGGCGACTGAAACGGACGATCGCGTCGGGGCGCTTTTCAAGCCCGGGCAGCAGTTCAAGCCCGAGACCGGGGGCATCGGAAATGGAGATCATCCCGTTCTCGGCTTTCGGCAGCTCAGTGACCAGCTCGGTGTACCAGCCCGTGTAGAACGCACGTACCGATTCCTGGATCAGCGCGTTGCGCGCGTGCATCGAGAAATGACAGGACGCCGCATAGACCACAGGGCCGGTGCAGTCATGCGGTGCGACGGGCGTGTGCCAGGCTTCCGCCATGCCGGCGATCTTCCGTGCCTCCGACAGGCCGCCGCACCAGGACAGGTCCAGCATCACGACGCCGGCGGCACCGGACTCGAGGTAATCCCGGAAAGAGTGCGTATAGGCCAGCGTCTCGGAGGCGCAGACCCAGGCCTTTGAATGCCGCGCATATTCACCGAGGTCGTGGATGTTATCGAGACGGAACGGATCCTCGTGCCAATAGGTGTCGAACTCGGCAAGGCGCTCGGCGAGCTTCTTGGCCATGGGCAAGCTCCACAGCGAGTGGAATTCGACCATGATGTCCATGCGGTCGCCGACCGCCTTGCGGATCTTGCGGAACGGTTCGAGCGCGGTGTTCAGTTCCTGCGGACTGATGTCCCAACCGGCCGAACGTTCCGCAGCGATGTCGAAGGGCCAGATCTTCATACCGGTAATGCCCTGCTCGAGCAGGGAGTGGGCGAGCTCGTCGGCGCGATAGAGGAAACCCTCGAGATCCTCATAGGGTCCGCCTTGCTCGCCGACGTGCCAATTGGCCACCGCTTGCGAGCGGGAATCGCGGATATACCGGTACCCGGCACAGGTGTTGTAGGTACGGATCGTGTCGCGTGCCTTGCCGCCGAGTGCGATCGAGACGGGCTGCCCGACCGACTTGCCGAAGATGTCCCAGAGCGCGATGTCCACGGCCGAATTGCCTCGCGTCTCGACTCCGGAGCCGCGCCAGCCGAGATAGTTGTTCAGGCTGGCGTTGCGCGCCTCGATCTGGAGCGGATCCTTGCCGAGCAGTTTTGGCGCGACGGTCTCGTGCAGATAGGCTTCGACCGCCGCTGCTCCCATGAAGGTTTCACCCAGTCCGACCGGACCGTCGTCAGTATGGAGCCGCACCCAGATGATATTGGCGAACTCGGTCAGGCGGATGGTTTCAACGGCGGTGATTTTCATCGTTCAGTGACTCTTCTTCCGGTGTCGGACGATCAGTTGGCGCCGCGGATCTTGGCGAGCTCGGTCTTCAGACGCTCGATCGCCTCCTTGCCGATCGAGGCCTCGTGACGCTGGTAGACTGCGGCAGTGGCCTCACGCATCTTGGCGAGTTCGTCCTTGGAGACCTCGGACACCTGCATGCCCTGCTTCTTCAGGTTTGCCAGCGACTTGTCGTTGAGCTCACGCGAGACACGGCGTTCCTCGTCGCGGCCTGTCGCCGCGCATTCGCTGAGGATGGTCTGCTCCTCCGCGGAGAGCTGATCCCAGAGCTTCTTGGAGTAGAGCACCAGGAAGGGCGTATAGGCGTGACGCGTCAGCGTCAGGTATTTCTGTACTTCGTAGAGCTTCGAGGTGTCGATGGTGACGAGCGGGTTCTCCTGGCCATCGATCGCGTGGGTCTCGAGCGCCGCGAAGACCTCGCCGAAGGCCATCGGCGTGGCGTTGGCGCCCATGCTCTTGAAGCTGTCGAGGAAGATGTTGTTCTGCATCACGCGGACCTTCAGGCCGGTCAGCTCTTCCGCCTTCGAGACCGCGCGCTTCGAGTTGGTCAGATTGCGGAAGCCATTTTCCCAGTAGGACAGGTTGACCACGCCGGCGGCCGGCAGTTGGTCGGAGATGTATTTACCGTAGACGCCATCGAGCACCGCATCCGCCTCCTTCTCGTTCGTAAAGAGGAACGGCAGGTCGAAGACGCCGAGTACCGGCACGATTCCAACCAGCGGCGAGGACGACGTGATCACCATCTCCTGCGTCCCGGCCCGCAGCGCCTGCGTCGCCTGCAGGTCGCCGCCGAGAGCGCCGCCCCAGAAGGCCTGGAGCTTGAGCTTTCCACCGGACTTGTCCGCCATGCAGGCGCGCATCTTCGCGACGCCGTTGCCGACCGGATGATCCTCGTTGATGCCATTGGAGACGCGGATGTTGCGTTCCTTGACCTGCGCCTGGACGGAGCCGGCGAACGCGGCAAGAGCGACGGGAAGGGCGACGGCAAGCGTAACAGCGATCTTCTTGTTCAGCATAGGAGTCCTCCTGAGTGTCTTTTTGGTTTAGCGGCCGCTGAGCCAGGCCAGCGGAACGGTCACGAGTTGAGGGAACAGGATCAGCACGAACATCGCGATCGTCTGGGCGATCAGGAACGGCATCACGCCGCGGATCACCAACGTCATCGGAACGCGTGCAACGCCGCAGACGACGTTGAGCACGATGCCGACCGGGGGCGTAATCAAGCCGATGGCGTTGTTGATGATGAAGAGCACGCCGAAATAGATCGGATCGATGCCTGCCTGTTTGATCACCGGCATCAGCACGGGAGTCAGGATCAGCACGGTCGGCGTGAAATCGAGCGCCGTGCCGACGACCATCACCAGCAACATGATCACGATCATGAGGATCGTCTTGTTGCCCATAAAGGGTTCGAGCAGGCTCGACAGCTCCGCCGGAATGTTGGCCTGAGTGATGAGCCAGGCTGAAACGACTGCTGCAGCGACCAGCAGCATGACTGCGCTCGTCGTCTTCGCCGCCGTCAGCGTGACCCTGTAGAGATCGGCCGGCTTGAGCTCGCGATAGACGAACATGCCTACGATCAGGGCGTACACGGTCGCGACCACGGCCGCCTCCGTCGGCGTGACGATGCCGAAGCGAATGCCGCCCAGGATCGCGATCGGCATCAGCAAGGCGAGCGAGCCGTCCCAGGTCGCCTTCAGGCGCTCCGCGCCGCTGCGCCGCGGCAGCACCGCGATCTTGTCGCGACGGCAGACGATCGCCCAGGCAATCACCAGCGACAGGCCGATCAGAAGCCCCGGGAAGACCCCGGCCAGGAAGAGCTTGGTGATCGAGAGGTTGGCGGCGACCCCAAACACGATGAATCCGATTGAGGGCGGAATGATCGGCGCGATGATGCCACCCGAGGCGATCAGTCCCGCCGATCGGCCGACATCGTAGCCGGCTTGGCGCATCATCGGGAGCAGGATCGAAGCGAGGGCGGCGGTATCGGCGGCAGCCGATCCCGAGAGCGAAGCCATGATGATCGCGGCGAAGATCGCGACATAGCCGAGGCCCCCATGCAGATGGCCGACCATGGAGAGCGCAAAATTGACGATACGCTTCGACAGTCCGCCGGCGTTCATCAGTTCGCCTGCGAGCAGGAAGAACGGTATCGCCAGCAGCTGGAAGGAGTCCGCGCCGATGATCATGTTCTGCGCGATGATCTGTGTGTCGAAGACGCCGAGCCAGAACATCAGCGCGACCGCGCAGACGATCAGTGAGAAGGCGATCGGCATGCCGAGCGCCATGGCGCCGCAGAGCGACAGCAGGAAGACGGCGACGGTCATTCGAGATGCCCCTTCAAATCGTGTGAGGGGTTGCCGCTATAGTCGCCGGCGAATTCCGCCAGCTCGTACGGGCCGAGCTTGCCCGTCAGGGCGCGCAGCAGGCGGGCCAGCGTGATGAGACCGATGCCGAGCCCGGCGAAGTACAGCACGCCGTAGACATAACCCATGCTCAGGCCGGTGACCGGCGCGACGGCGCTGGCATTGATCTCATGTTGCTTCCAGGTGCCGTCGAGCAGCATGACGCAACAGACCAGCACGATGGCATCGCTGAGCATCATGCAGATCAGCCGCCCGCGCGGGCCGATCGCGCCGACGAGCGTATCGACGCCGAGATGGCCGTTCTCGCGCATCACCACGACCGCGCCGATATAGGTCAGCCAGACGAAGAAATAGCGCGACAGCTCCTCGGACAGGTCGATGCCCGAATTGAATGCGTAACGCAGCACCACGTTGCCGAAGACCATCACGACCATCCCGGCAAGCAGGGCGACCAGGATGGCTTCAAGCCCCCGTAGGATCCATCTTTCGGCTGTTGCGAGCATGGGACGTTTCCTGTGTTTTTTTGATTGTTCGATTCTTGGAGCCGGTCGTTTTGCGTGGCGGACCGGTGTTGATGTCGGCCTGTGCGACCTTCAGCAGCGCAACCATGGCCGCGCGCGCCTCGTCCGGCTGGCGCGCCGCAATCGCGGCCGCGACCCGACGGTGGATCGCAATGGACGCCTGGGCGCGCTTGTGGTCATGCATCGAGAGGCGGAACGAGGCTTTCAGCACCGCGCGCAGGATTGGCTTGAGCTGCAGCAGCAGGATGTTTCCCGAAGCTTCCAGGACGGCCTCGTGGAAGCGGAAGTCTGAAGCCTCGTGTTCGGCTTTGTCCTGTGCGTTCGCCATGGCGTCGAGCGACGTGTTGATCGCGGCGATCTGGGCGTTGGAGCCGCGCTCCGCAGCGAAGCCGGCGGCCGCCGGCTCAATCATGCCGCGCAGCTCGAGCAGATCACGCTCGAAGCCGCTCGCCATATCGGCATCCGTGATCCAGTCCATCACCTGCGGGTCGAGCAGCCGCCAGGACGACAGCGGCTGGACGCGCGAGCCGACCCGCGGTCCCGTCGTGATCAGTCCGAGCGCTTGCAGGGTCTTTGTCGCCTCCCGGACGACGGTACGGCTGACGCCAAAACGGTCGGCGAGTTCGTCCTCCCGCGGCAACGCGCCGTCTACCCCGATCTGCCCCGACGCGATGAGACGGCCGAGCTGATCGACGAGGAAGGCGTGGAAGTTCGTTGGGCGCATTGAAAGATCATATGACATATGAAATCGCAAACGTCATATCATCATATGAATAATCTTGCAAGGTACGCCCCCGGCAACTTGCTTCGGCACGACCCGGACGTATTTTTGAGCCAAAGTTTGGCGTAGGGCTGGACCTTCCCGACCAACAGCTCGAGGCGCCGCCTCCGCGATCGAAACTAGGTCGACGCCGACCTCACCGCCAACGGCCAGGTGTCGATTGCCGACAAGGGGCTGGCCGAAATGGTCCCGTTCATCGTCGAGGAGACCGCACGACCAAGCGGTGATCGAGAGCGCGGGGATCGGTGTGCAGTAGCGGGCGCACGGGCGTGGATGGCGCGCACGCGAAGGAGCGGCTGGCGCGTGGCGCCCGATCGCGAAGTCGCGGAACGGCCGATGTCGTGGTGGACGTTGATGGCCCTGCCGCGGCCGCCGCGTCGACGATGCCGGCGGCCATGTCGGCTACATGCTGCGTTCCCGGCGTGACGCCAGGCCTAGTTCGCCTTGATGCCGGCCTCGGCGATCAGCTTGCCCCACTTCGTGCTCTCGCTTTGAATGAATCGGCCGAACTGCTCGGGCGACGTTGGCGCTGGCTCTGCGCCGAGCGTCCGGATCTTCTCGACCACCGCGGGATCTTTCAGAGCCTTCACGAAGGCGTCGTTCAGCCTGGCGACGATGTCGGCGGGCGTGCCGGAGGGAGCAACGAGCCCGAACCAGCCCACGGATTCGAAGCCCGCAAGGCCGCTCTCGGCGAGGGTTGGCACGTCTGGCAAGGATGCCAGCCGGCGTGCCGACGACACGCCGATCGCGTTGAGCTTGCGTTCGAGGATCAGTTGTCGCGATGCGGGGATATCCAGCACCGCGAAAGGGACATGTCCCGCAAGGACGTCGACTGCTGCCGGCGCCGTCCCGCGATACGGCACCAGCTCCATGCTGATCCCGGCCTTCTGCGTGAACAGCGCAGCCGTCAAATGCATCGCGGTCGAATTGCCGCCATGTCCGATCGACAGCACGCCCGGCTTTGCCTTGGCGAGCGCTATCGTCTCGGCCGCTGTGTGCGCAGGTATCTCCGCGGATGCGACAAGCACGAAGGGAATTTCGGCGAGCAGCGTGATCGGCGCGAGATCCTTCGGGTCGAACGGCATCGACGAATTGAGGTGAGGATTCACCGTCACGCTCCCTGCCGGCGCAACGCCGAGCGTGTAGCCATCAGGCTTGGCCTGCGCGACCGCGGCCATGCCGATATTGCCTCCCGCGCCAGCGCGGTTCTCGATGACCAGGCTCTGCTTGAGCTCGGCTGTAACCAGCGGCTCGAGCGCGCGGATGACGGTGTCGGCGCTGCCGCCGGGCGGGAAGGTCACGATGATCTTGATCAATTGCTCCGGATAGGCCGCCTGACCTGCTTCCGGCGGCAGCACGACGATAGTCGCGGCCGCCAGCACGGCCAGAATGCGGCGCCTTGCAACGTGAAACACGTTCTCCTCCTCAATGCATTTTTGCTTGTGGGCGCGACCAGGCTGCCCGTTGTCCGGTTACGCCGTCGCGCCGGTGATGCGCGCCAGCAAGCCTTCTGGATTCTCGGGCGCGGCCTGCCCGCGCCAAGCGATGTGCTGGTCGGGCCGCGCCAGCAAGAGCTTCTCGGCATAGGCCCCGTTAGCTTCATCGGGCGCGATATCGATGAGCGCGAGCGGCACGCCGCGTTTCTTCGCGGCAGACTCTAACTCCGTCACATCGATCGCCGGATCGAACCTCAGCAATGTGTAACCGGTGCCGAACGCGTCGTAGAGCGATCGCCCATCGCGCAAGAACACATGCGGCGCGCGGGCGCCGGGCACGGTCGAAGGCGTGAAGCTCCCCATCGTGTAGGCCGGAGGGGTTTCGCCATCATAAGCGATGATCGGCGAGGCATCATAATAGTAGCCGAAGTTGAGGCCCGCGCAGCAATATTGCTGCACGTTGAGATCGTAGGCCGCTCTCGCCAGCGCTGCGC
Source organism: Bradyrhizobium sp. CCGB01 (assembly GCF_024199795.1). Lineage (NCBI taxonomy): Bacteria > Pseudomonadati > Pseudomonadota > Alphaproteobacteria > Hyphomicrobiales > Nitrobacteraceae > Bradyrhizobium > Bradyrhizobium sp. CCGB01. The sequence continues at coordinate 580,800 of NZ_JANADK010000001.1, read as the reverse complement.
GCGCCGCGTGGCCGCGCGATGTGTCATCCTCGATCTCGGCGGAGACGCCACCGCGCTGCGCCATCATCTTCATCGCGTGGTCCATCGCGAAACGCGACACCTGCTCGGTGATGGGCTGTCGCTCCGCCTCATAGGCATCGAGGATCGAAGCGGACGCCCATCCATTCAGATGCGCCGCCAATTGCCAACAGAGATCGACGGCGTCCGCAATGCCCGCATTCATGCCATAGCCCGCATAGGGCATCCACAAATGCGCGGCATCGCCGCAGATGAAGACCCGGCGGTCGCGGAAGCGATCCGCCACCAGCCGGCGCCCGACCCAATCCTCCTTGCTGAGAACCTTGTACTCGAAGCGCTCGTCGACGCCGAGAATGGCGCGGATCGCCCAGTCGCGATCGACCGAGTCGAACTCGGGCTCATCGGGCTTGAGGTGATTGTGGATCAGCCAGCGGTCACGACCATCGATCGCAACTGTGGTGCCGGAGCGGCGCGGATTGAGCGAGAGCACCATCCAGGCCGGCTTGTGAGCCCCCATCAGTGCCCTGAGCTGCGGCGCTTCGATGAAGGTCGATTGCACGCGCTGGATCACCGGCGTGCCCGACAGGCTTGCGCCGATCGATTTCCGAACCAGGGAGCGGCTGCCGTCGCATCCGATCACAAAGGAAGCCTCGATGCGGGTAGAGTTTCCGCTGTCGAGGTCGCGGGCGAGTGCGACCACATGGTCATCGTGCTGCTCGATGCCAGTGATCTCCGTGCGCGCCAGAATGGTGATGCGTGGCTGGGCGGCCGCATGACTGAACAGGATCGGCTCGAGATAGACCTGGTTGATCCGGTGCGGCGGCTCGGGCGTCGGCCACCAGGTGTCGGGACCGCCGGTTGCGCTGTAGCGGCGTGCGCGGGAGGGAATGTCGATGCGGCAGAGCTCGATGCCGGTCGCCGTGGTCCGATAGGAGCAATCGTTCGAAAAGTCCGCCGGAAGCCCTGCATCGCGCAGCTTGGCGGCGACGCCCAGCCGGCGGAAAATTTCCATCGAGCGCGCCGAAACGTGATTGCATTTGACGCTGGGCGGATCGCCGGCATGCCGGATCTCCGCCACGATAACGTCGATCCCACGGGAGGCCAGATCCATGGCCGCGGTCAATCCCACGGGCCCGGCGCCCACGACCAGCACCTGTGTCCTAATGCTCGTTTCCATTCCCTCATCGCCGCGGATTCGCTGCCCGCGCAGCATGCATTTTATTGCAGGGCCGCTTATGCGATAAGCCGGAAAGAACTCATAAATTCATGAGCTTTCTCTATGAATCTTACCTTGCGACAATTGCAGGCCTTCGCCGGAGTGTACCGGGCGCGCAGCATCACGCGGGCCGCGCGCGAGCTGGGGATCACGCAATCGGCGGCGAGCTTGTTGATCCAGCAACTCGAAGCCCAGCTCGGCGTCAAACTGTTCGATCGCTCCACGCGATCGGTGCAACCGACGCTCGCCGCCGACGAGGCTTATCAATCGGCCGAGCGGATGCTGGGCGATGCGCAGGGCCTGTCACGGCGCATGCGTGACCTCGCGCAGGCGCGCGCCGGTCGTGTCGCGTTTCTGGCGTCAGCCGGCGCCGCATCGGCGCTGCTGCCTTTGGTGCTCGCGAAATTCCGCGCAAGCTATCCCTACATCGAGATCGACATGCGCGACGTCGCCGCCGACGATCTCGTTCCGCGCCTGAGCACGACCGATGCGGAGTTCGCAATCGGCAGCGTGGAAGGCGAGTTCGCGGAGATGACGATCGAGACGCTGACCCGCGGACGCCTGAGCGCGATCGGCCGCCGCACAGCCGACTTCGCCGCGCGGCGTTCCCTGACATGGGACGAGCTCGCGCAACTCCCGACGATCGCGATGCGCCGCGAGACCCGGATCCGCATGCAGATCGATCAGGCCCTGGGCGCGCAGGGCAAACACCTCTCCCCGACCTATGAAGTGACGCTGATCAACACCGCGCTGGCCATGACGGCGCAGGGCCTCGGCCTCGCCATCCTGCCGGCGACGATGCTCCCCGCCGACCAATTCCCGACGCTGATCGCAAAGCCCCTCATGCGCCCAGCCATCACACGACCGGTGTCGTTGCTCAAGCGCCAGGGTCGAACGCTATCGCCGGCGGCGCAGGCGTTCGTGGCGACGGCGCGGGTGGTTCTCGCGGCGCGAGCAGCACCGGCATCAGGCTGATTTTGCAGGGGTTTCTTGAAGTCGCTTTGTATGGCGGAGAGGGAGGGATTCCTAACCCAGCGGCGGGATTTTGTCAGTCCGTTCAAATTGTTCCGGTCTGATAAGGGCTTACGCAGCATCCGGGTGCTACACAGGGATGCTACACAGCCATGGTTGTTCGTATGCCTGCGCCGGTCCTGCGTGACAAGAAAAGCAAATCCTATTGGCTGCGCAAGCGGGTGCCGCAGCGCTACCGCGACATCGTCGGGCGCGGCGAGATCTGGCGCTCGCTGGAAACCGAGGACGAACGCATCGCCACCGTCCGCTGCGCTAGCCTCTCGCTGGAGCTCGAATCCGAGTGGGAGAAGCGGCTCGAGGCGCTGCGGGCGGGCCTGCCCGACCCCGTGACCCAGGACCTACCCTTCACCAAGCTCAGCCCCAAACAAGCGGTTGGGCTTGCCGGAGAGTACTACCGCGAATACGTCGCGAAGCACGGCAACGACCCTACTTCTGCAGCCTACGAGGCGGCGCAAGTCCACAAGAAGAAATCCAAGCCGCTCATCTGGCACCCCAATTGGCAGCTGTTCGCCTATTGGGAGGACATTTTGGAATTCCTCGAGCGGAAAAGACTGCGGCTCGATCCCAGCAGCCAAACCCTGTTCATGCGCGCCTTCTTCAAGGCGCGGGGGCACGCGACAGCCGACCTGGTCCGAGCCGCGAACGGTGACTTTTCAGTCTCCCCCCACGTTGCGAACTACCCGCCGCCCGAGCCCGAAAAACTCGACGCCCTGGCCTGGTTCGACAAGTACGCCGAAGCCGCCGGTCTGGCTGCGTCAACCCTTGAGCGGTGGCGACCGGTCATCAAGGAATTCACGGACTGGGCCAAGGATTCGAATCTCGCCAAGGTGACAAAAAAGCAGGTCATCGACTGGAAGAATGAGCTGCTGAAACAAGACGTCAGGATCGGGCGAGTGGTTAAGAAGCGCGCGCCGCGGACCGTCAAGGACGTCCATCTCGCCGCCCTGAAGGCCGTCTGCCAATATCTCGTCGACGAGGACAAGCTGACGGTCAACCCCGTGGCTGGCGTCGTGGTTCGAAATGTCGAGACCGAAAAGGACGACGACGAGAAAGGATTCAGCGACAAGGACGCGCGCACTATCCTGACCGCGACTCTGCAGAAGGGGTCGCATCTGCTTTCGGGTGAAATGGCGGCGGCGCGGCGCTGGATCCCCTGGATCTGCGCCTACACGGGCGCGCGGGTGAACGAGATTACGTCCCTCCTGCCGTCGGACATCGTGACGGTTCAAGGCGTCCTCTGCTTCAGTCTACCGAAGGAGCGCACCAAGGGGCGGAAGAAGCGGCTTGTCCCGATCCATTCCCATCTGGACGAGCAGGGGTTGCTTGCTTATGTCGCAGCGCGCAAGAAGCTTCGAAAGCCCCTGTTCTACGATCCGGCGAGATCACGCGGCGGCACGGGTGCGCACCCTCACTACCAGAAGGTCGGCGAACGACTGGCAGAGTGGGTCAGAGAATTGCCCGTCGATCACAACGTGTGGCCCAACCACGGCTGGCGGCACCGCTGGAAATCGCAGTCTCGGCACGTCGGAATGCATGCTCAAGTGGCGGATTTCATCCAGGGGCATGGCAGCGGTTCGGTCTCCGAGAAATACGGGTCCAGATGGCCGAAGACGCTCAGGCGAGCGGTCGAGATGATTCCGCGCTATCGGATTTCCGGCTGCGTCCGAAGCGCGGACTGCTAGAGGTGAGCTTTCAGATCGGCGCCCGCAGCTTGCCGATGGTCTCGCCTCCTGATCGATGCCCGAGGAATAACGCCAGCTGTCCGATCAGCGTCCCGCTCTCATCGCAAATGCCATTATCCGGGCACCCATGCCCTCGCTACGACCATCCCACCGGTGCTAACGAAGACGATCACTGGCTTGGTCTTCACGCCCGCAAAGGCCCATAAATGGAGCCGCGGGATCAGCGTTGCTGGGTGACTTCGCGTGCCATCGTCTCTCTAGATTAATTGGTCTTGACCATGGCTTCCATCAGTGGGCCGAAACGCATCCATTTCATCCCATCAAATCTGCTCAGCTGCATCTGCTGGATAGGAACGTGGTTTTTCCTGAGCGATGTGTTGAAGGTGATTCCAGGAAGGAGCAGGTCGAACTTGATATCGTTCATGTTTTTGGCCTGCTTGATCATGTTGGCGCGCGTCAGAACATCGCCGCATTGCTTGAGCAACGCCACAATTCCCTGCGCCATGGTGTAGCCGTAAGCGAGCAGGTAGTTGCCCTCGTCTTCGTTCGGCAAGGCTCTTTCGAGAAACTCCACGAAGGTTCTCATCCCCGGATCGTTGCTCCAGTCAGGGTCGTCGGGATCCTTGAGATAATTCGCCGAAATGATGCCTTTCGATGTCTCTGATGACAGGTTGAGAACCCTGCCAAAGGGAAGCGAGGCGTTGGCCAGAATATGCACCGCCGGCTTCCAGCCGATCTCCGGCATCATTCTGATCGCTTCAGCAGTAAACATCGGCGTGGTGAAGCTCACCAGGGCTGTTGCACCCATATGCTTTAGCATGTGGATGTGCGCACCTGCGCCCAAGCTTGCGGCTGCGTTCCCGGGGACCGAAATGCGCTCGGCGCGAGAAGCTCCAAGTCCCTGATCGAGACCCGCTACGCTGCTGTCCGCGAATTCGGAATAGAGAATTGCAACCTTATGGTCCGGATGGTTCTTGGCGAGGTAGGCGCCGTAGACGTGCGCTTCTCCCTGATACGAGGGTTGCCAATGGCCGATGAGCGGCACGTTCTTGCCGTCGAGATAAGAGAGCGTTTCTCTAATCCATAAAGTGCTGCTGGGTGGAACCATGAGCAGCACTTCATCGCTTTCGACAAGCTTGCGCGCCTGCTTGAGCGCTTCTTGCGGGTTGTAGGCGTCATCATGGCTGATGTATTGAATCTTTCGTCCATTGATGCCGCCTTGCTCATTAATCATTCCGAAATAGGCGGCCTGCGATCTGCCAATGATGCCGTACGACGATGCAGGCCCGCTGTAGGTTTGCGTGTTGCCGATCTTGATCGTGGCGTCGGTCGCGCCGGCGTCGTGGTTGGCCGCGGTAGAGGTCATGGTCTTCCTCCTTAGCCGTTCGCCTTCCAAACTGCTGTGCGAGCGGGCGGTGCTAGGCAGCGGCGCAAGCGCCCCCTCTGAAGTATCCACCCTCGCGCGTTACCGTCTCCAGCTCGTCTTAGGTTCGACAGACTGCGTCGTCCAAGGTGTCGCCCGCCACTTCGCCTCCTCAACCCATGCGAGATTTCTGATTTCACACTATTTTGAGTTAGAACCTCGGCATTGTCGAGAGTACCCGGCCCGCGACAATGTTTCGCAAGCCGTCGCGAGGTTGCGTGGGGCATGGAGAGACCGGACGTGCCTAATCATGGCTCGCTCGGCCGCTGAGGCAGCATCTCGCTCGCCCTTGGCGCAAGCGCTCCGCGAAGCGGTCAGCAAAGAAGGAACGAGTGATCCACACTGCCGTCGTGTGGAGCGTCGACCAAGGGCACCGGACGTCGCTACCCGCGCCTGGGCCGGCGCTGCCCCGCGCGCTAAAGTCGCACTGACATCCCATAGCCACCCTTGAGCTGTCAAAGGCGATGCCCTAATGTGGTAGGGGTCATCCTTTTCAAATCTATTTGTTTCTACCCCAGGTGCTTTTCCGAATGAGAAGGCCATGCAGGCGATTTCGCAATGCGATTTTTGGCAGCCTGCGCGATCTTTCGCCGCCCGACATTCTCGACACCATCCAGAATCTCCACGGCACGATGCCGACGCTGCCAGCCACGAGGCGATGGCGGTAAGCCCCACGCGACCTATCTGGTCGCTAAGGCATCGGATTCGGCGCTGCCCACGCCGATTCATTAGCGCGAGTCAACCATAAACACTGCGGGGTCATTGATGGCTACGTACAGCATTCTGTCGCTCGGCTCACGGCGCGACGTCAAGCAATTTCGGAAGGGCGCGGCCGAGAAACTCGGCCTATCAGAGGGCGCCGTTGTCACCGGCGCCAAACCATCGCTCGCTGCGATCAAGGCGCTGTTCGGCCGCAGCGACGATGTGTTATTTCTGGCCGGGCACTACGTCTCGTCGCTTTACAATGAGGACAGCACGATCGATCTGGCCTTCGCCAATGACAAATTGACGATTACCTATGACGGGCAGGTAACGCAGCTCGCGCGCGGCACCGGCCTTAAGCAGACCGGCCCAAAGCTGGTGATCTGGGGCGGTTGCAGCGTTTGCAGCAAAGATGCGACGATCGCCACGATGCGCGCGTTGTTCGGCCCCCACGTCATGATCGGCTGGATCGGCCAGACCGGCTGGGAAATCACCGACATCATGTTCGGCGGAAAGGGCCACGGCAACACCGGCACCGAACCATTGCCGACCTTCGCAACGCCGAATTTTTTCGATGCGCTGGGCGGCTCGATTACGGACGCGACGAAGCTCTGGAAAGCCTGGTTGCAGGTCGCGAATGGCATAGCATGGGGCAATGCGCCGAACGATGGCGGTCCCTACATCGATCGCTTCTGTGCGGTCGATACCGGCGGCACCAAGCATTTGCCGGCTGATAGCGGCTCAGGCGTGTGAGCGGCGCGCCAGCGGTTCCGGAGCGATCCGAATATTCGGCTTGCGGTTTGAGAGAGTGATGCGAGATCTCGAGGCAGTGCGGCGCGAACATGGGGCATCTGTTTTGTCGAGTTTTTCGACTCGGCTAGCGTGCGACGACTAATACGACCGCGGGCGTGAGCGTGCATCCGTCCGGGCTGCCTCCGGTACCGCACGACGTCGTCGTCCGCCCAGCCGCCGGTTTTCTGTCAACGCTTTTGGATCGCATCGCGAAGAGGGAGAGATTCCTAATCCGCCGACGGAAATAGCTCACTCCGTCCAAATTGTTGCGGTCTCGTCCTCCGAATGCCCACCGCCGTCCTGCGCGACAAGAAGAGCAAATCCTATTGGCTAACGAAGCGCGTCCCTGCGCGCTACCGTGAGATCGTCGGCCGGAACGAGGTCTGGCGCTCGCTGAAGACGGAAGACAAGCGAATCGCCACGATCCGTTGCGTCAACCTGTCCCTGGAGCTCGAAACCGAAATGGCAGAAGAAATTCGAGCACGCCGGGCCGGCCTGCCCGACCCCGTGACCGAGGACCTGCCACTGACAGCGCTCAGCCTATTACTACCGCGCATGTCTCGAAGAACATTCAAATGATCCGACCTCTAAGGCTTACGAGGCGGCAGGAACTCCATAAGAAAAAGTCGAAGCCGGTCTTCGGCCATGTCAATTGGCCAACTGTTCGCCTATTGGAACGAGATTCCGAGCTTCTTAGAGTGGAGGAAGCTGCGGCTTGATACGCAAAGTCAAACGCAGTTCGTCTGCGCCTTCTTCAAGGCGATAAGCCATGCGACGGCGGATCTGGTTCGGGAGGCGAACGGCGACTTCTCGCCTTCTGCCCACGCAGCAAACTACCCGCCCCCTGAACCCGAGAGGCCCAATGCCTGACCTGGTTCGACAGGTGCGCCGAAGCCACGAGGTTGGCCGCGTCGACCTTGGAGCGATGGCGGCCGGTCATCCAGGAGTTCAAGGATTGGGCGAAGGATTCGAATCTCGCCAAGGTGACAAAGAAGCAGGTCATCGACTGGAAGAACGCACTTCTCCAGCAGGTCAGGATTGGCCGGGACGTCAGGAGGCGCGCGCCGCGGACCGTCAAGGATGTCCATCCCGCGGCTCTGAAGGCTGCCTGCCAGATCGACGAGGACAAGTTGGCCGTCAATCCGGTCGCCGGCGTCGTGGTTCGAAACGTCGAGACCGAAAGGGACGATGACGAGAAGGGATTTAGCGACAAACACGCGCGCACCATCCTGGCCGCGACCCTCCAGAAGGGCTCGCGTCTGCTTTCCGGCGAAATGACCGCGGCGAGTCGCTGGATTCCTTGGATCCGCGCCTATACCGGCGCTCGCGTAAACGAAATCACTTCGCTCCTGCCTTCGGACATCGTGACGGTTCAAGGCGTCCTCTGTTTCAGCCTGCCCAAGGAGCGCGGCAAGGGCAAAAGGAAGCGCATCGTGCCGATCCATTCGCACCTAATCGAACAGGGTCTCCTTGCGTATGTGGAAGAGCGCAAGAAGCTTCGAAAACCGCTGTTCTACGACCGGCGCGATCACGCGGCGGGAAGGGAGCGAACCCTCACTACCAGAAAGTCGGTGAGCGATTAGCGGAATGGTCGGGAAGCTACCCGTCGATCACAACGTTTGGCTCAAACACGGCTGGCGGCACCGCTGGAAGTTGCAGTCTCGCGATGTTGGGATGCACGCCCAGGTCGCGGATTTCATCCAGGGGCACGGCAGCGGTTCGGTCTCCGAGAAGTACGGTTGCAAATGGCCCAAGACGTTGAAAAGGGCAGTGGGATGATCCCGCGATACCGGATTTCATGGATGCGCCACTGCATCAGTTTCGTAGTCTGGGCGGAGAAAAGGGCAGATGGAACCGAACGGCCCCCACTCGATTTGAACCGAAACAAGAATTACTTCTTCGATCCAGTGCAAACGACCTCGAAGCGAGTATAGCCGCATTTGTTGCCTGCAATACTATTAGCTACGGTTAGCGTTACTTCCTGAACGCCGCCGCATAGTTGTTTTGCGAATGCTTCTACCCCTCCTCGCGTGGAAGCTTCTTCGCAACTGATGCGCGGACCAAACTCTGGATATCGATCAAGCTCACCGTAGTAGAAGCTACGCTTGTTGACGGCCGTGCCTGCTAACGGTTCTTCCTCAGGAATTTGCGTGACGGTCGTATTTTCACATTCTGGTCCCGTTGGAAGGGCAGCAAATGGCAGCGCCGCAAGACGCCGATAGGCTGGCAGGTCGTAAATCCGGACTCTTCGGTTAAGGTCAGCAGCTGCCAAGTATCGCCCGTCTTCAGATACGACAAGGCGTCCAATAACGCGGCCGTGTCCTCTCAAGATTGTCGTTGTCGAAGGACGAAAACTCAGGCGAGCTGGCGTGATGCCGCCATCGCCGGTCTCATCCGAAGACATGAGCCTAAGCTCCCGGATCGAGCAATCCTGAGCAGCGGCCGCATAAAGCGTTTTGCCCGATCCCATCACGGAGGCCGTTGCCACAAAGTCGAGATCTAATCGGACCAATTCCATCTTCTCGTTATCGAGCTTAGAAACGTCGCTAGCATAGAAATAGCCGGAAACAGTTCTCACCAGGAGAAGAGTGCCGTCTCTCGACATCTCCAAGCTGTCGGGACCCAGAATGGGCAGAGCATCTTCGGGAAACGAAATATTTTTGGATTCAAGAAAGTTGTCGGAGTTCTCGAACCACAGCTTGATGGATCCATCGCTCGCTGCCGAGACGACGCGCGGCCCCCTCGCTTGATCCTTCCACGCTCTACTCGTTGCAAGTGCCAAAACAGGTGCTCGATGCGCGTCACGGCTTTCGGCACCGGTTCGCTCCTCGTAGATCACCGCAACGTGGCCATCGGCCCCGCCAACGGCTAGCTGGCGAGGGGATGGGAGGGCAAGCATGGCGGTGATGTTGGCGTTCCAACTGAAAATCGGAAAGAACTGCTGGGCCTGTTTGGTTTCCACAAATGGTGTGGACTCGCGGTCCTGCGGCACTTTCCAGATGCTGCGAGGATCCGGTGCGTTGGCCGAAATAGCGCGATAGTTGCCGCTCGTGTCACGAAGTCGGGCCGCACCGGTGAGATATAGCGAGCCGTTCGGATGGTTGATAATGAGCCCGCCGGGCACCACAGCTTCGATGCGTCTGTCTCGGAATGTTGAAAATGTCTCTGGCCCCACTTGCTTGATTGATGCATCGTATGGCTGTTTCTCGCTAGGAAAAATCGGCTGCTCTCTCTGCATCGTTCCGCCTGCAGAAAAGTAAGCTGCTCTCTGGCTTTGCTCCAAAAATTCGATTTGGTTCTCGCCAAACCAGTCAAGGCTAAGAAGAGATGCAGCATGAGTTACAGGTTCGCCTTCCCAATAGGGCGACACCTTTGTAATCCAGTCCTCGGATGAGATTGCCAGCAGAAATGCCAAGAAACCAACCCCCAGCATCCCTCGAGGATTCCAGAGGGCCATGCGGAATATACCGACAAGCCAGAGCCACGCGGAGGAAGCAAAGGAATTGATGCTTGTCCTCATCTTGGTGCCTCCTTGTCCGTAGCGGCGGCGTTAGTCGCTGTGGAGGAGCGCAGAACCTCGCCACTTTCTTGAGCGGCCTGAGAATGCGGTAACGCTGGCGCCGGAGGCGCCGGGCCGGCCCTTCGCAGCAGGGAAACGAGCAAGCAGACACCTACGCATGCCAGCAGGAATCCCAGAACCGGCAACCAAGCGCCCAAGCTCTGGGTATTCTTTGCCAAGTCTGGCGCAAGCCACGCAGCGCCAAGCCCAGCGACAGCCAAAAATCCGCCAAACTGTGCGTCTTGCCAGAATATGGCCGATCGCGCAGCGCTTTGCAGTAACGCTTCACGCTCCGGGAGTACCCTGGGTGCTTCCACGCGTACATTCCCGTCTAGCGCAGACGCCATCACGGCGTCCGGAGGTATTGTCAAGGCGCCGGTGAACGGCCACCAGATAGCCAATTGAGTTTGCGGTTTGCTCGAAGTGGCGCCAAATAACGAGCGAATTAGTTTGCTGGCGCGCTTGAGGTCGTCAGCTGAAATCTGGCTGAGAGCTTCGCGTCGCAACCACTCTGGCATTCGTCCGGTGCGGAACCAGGGCAACGCGGTCAGTCGCTCGAATATCCTGAGGTCCCCGGGCAAATCACGAAACAGTTCGGGGGCTTCAAGGTGGGGTCCAGCACGTAGGTGCGTCCCTATGTGCACTGTCAGGTCGAACCGTAGCTGCGGATAGACTGCACACGCGGCGTGCCAGAGAAATCCACGCGGACCCAGCCAGCGCCGCAGCGCAGCCATTGTCTCACTTATGATCTCGCGGGCAGGCTCAAGATCGGTCACGATCAGCGGGTTGTCGGGAAGCAAATGAGGGCCCGACGCCGGCGCTGCGTCAGAGCCAAATTCACTCGCCACCTCCTGCCACCAGGCATCGAGCTTGCGCAAGCCCGGTACTCCCCTCGCGCGCTCAAGGGCCAGCCGGTGCCTGGCGTGTCCGAACGCGGATTGGAAGCCCCGTGCCAGGTCGGTCGCCATGCTTTGCGTCGCACGGCCCAATGGGGCGTCCAAATCGCGGGACAAGGCAAATTCCACCTCCCCCCAATCGCCGACCGGAACTGGCGTCAGGACCATCCGCTCCGACCAGAACGAGAAGCTCCGGACGACCTCGTCGCGCACCCTGCCGGTGACGCGATCAACGAGATCTCTTCCATCGGTCACCAAGACCAAACGTGAGTTGGGATGAAGGTCACGTAGGGTCGGCAGGTCGAGCATTTCCTCGCGGCCGTAAAACCCGCTGAGCTGCTCCGTATTCCCTGAGCGGACCGCGCGCCGGGCCATCAGAGGATCGCGCTCGTAGTCATAAACGCTGATCGAGAGACCCTTCTTTGCCAGCACGTCCACGAGATGGCGCACTCGCATACGTTCATGATCATGAGTTTGCCAACGTTGGATGAGGATCAGGTAGTCGATGACGTGCTGAACCTTTCGCATGACTGGATTGGCGTAGCCTGCCTGCCGCACAACGGCCCTGACACTGCGCCGTTCATCCAGACGCTTGCCCACGATAGGACGATAGCGCATGAGCCTGCGCAGGCTTTCGCGGGTGATCAGAGGTTCCGGCAGTCGACACTCGAGCGGGCCACTGGTCTGCCGAATGCCTTCGACGGCCGGCGGTCCTCCGATTGCGCGCTCGTCGTCCCTGATCCATTGCTCTACCAGATCCTCGCAACGGCGGCGGAATAGGAGAGCCGCAAACAGGACGAACACTACCAATGGGAGACCGCCTGTCGCCAGCCACCATCGGGACCACGCATTCGGAACCGTCGTTGGACTGCTCGCGACTGGCAGCGGCGCGATACCGCTGTCCTGGTTGATGAGGTCCTCGAACATGACGCGTGGCAGTCCTGCGGAAATTGCTGCTACCTCCGCGGTAAGCCGCTTCAAGGTAACAATGCCCCGCGCATCTGGCGTGATTGGCTCGTCGGGCGGTACGGGCCAGCCGCGCAGCATGGCGACCAGCAATGAATCCGGGGTGCCAAGCGCCGGCGTTACGCCGGCGTGTGCTGCCGCGAGCTGACGAGGCGTAAGCCCGCCGGTCTTAATGTCCGGCGCCCTGAGCAGTCGACGCGTCACACCCATAGCGTCGCCATAGGCGTCCGAAGCCGGTACGTTCAATTTAGCATATGGGGGAAAGGGCAAACCGGGTATGTCGCGCCCTTGGATCGGGCGGGCCAACCATCCTGTTTTGTCGAGCTCGCTTATGTTCAAGCTTTCAGTAGGTCCCACGACGAGGATGAGCGAACACACCAACGTGAGTACCCGAGGCCGCGTAAGTTGAGCGCGGAGCCTGGCCCAAAGACTTCGCGATTCAGAATCACGTTTGGGAGGGAGGACGAATTCAAGCAACACCTCGCGCAGAAGACTTCGCGCCGGTCCGCTCTCAGCTAAAATGGGCGCAAGATAGTTGAGCCAGACCTCCAACGGAGCGCCCTCCCGCGCCGGCCCGTGCTCGCCTCGCAACGCAGCCACGAGGCGATGCAGGTCCAGTCGTTGCGACGGTGTGATGCGCCAGGCCCGATCGCCACTGAAACTTGATCGGCGGGCTCGCTCGAATGCGTCCACCAAATCGTCGGGCTCGATCCTAATCCGTTCGGCCGACGCGTCCGACATCTTCGGTTATTCCGCCTGACTGGCGAGAGGTGGACCGCTCAAGGCGGCGAGCGCACGGCTGAATACCGGCAGATCGGTCTTTAATTTTACCAAGGCCGGTGCCAATCGGACGAGCCACTCGCCAAACGGCACGCCCGCAGGGCGCTTGGTCATGACGTGCCCTGCGTCGATCAGCTCGGCGATGCCGGGCTTCTTCTGCATACCGCCTTTACGGAGTTCGTCGAAGAGGATCAGCAGGCTCGCGCGTTCGGATGTCCCGTTATCTCCGCCGTCCAGCTTTTCGAGATGCAAGTCGAGTATCTCCCTCAATACAGCGGGATCGGGGAATTCGATGGCCAAAAAAATACAGCGTCGGAGAAATGCATCCGGCATCTGGCTTTCCTCGTTCGAGGTCGCGATGATAATGGGTCTTCGTTCGAAAGGAATTCGTGATCCGGGCGGCGTTCCGTCGCCTTCTTCCGGCGAATTGGATAGCTCCGGAACTCGAAAACTCAGATCCTCAATTTCGCGCAGCAGATCATTGGTGAAATCGCGCGGTGCCTTATCAATCTCGTCGATCACCACGACAGAGCGTCGCGGCTCGGCAGGCAGCGCAACGTGCCCGCGACCTTTCAGAAGGTTCTTCACGTCGACCTGTGTGTGCGAATCGAGTATGGCCCGACCCAATGCCTGATAGCGGATGAAGTCGCCCGGTGTGGCCACGTCCTTCGCTGACTTGCCTTGTCCCTGCACAGCAGCGAGCTGCGCTTCGCGAAATCGACCCACAGCGTCGTAGGTGTAGAACAATTCCCGGGCTTCCGAGGAGGACTTGGTAGAAAAGAAGTAGAGCGATTCGACCCCAAGTCGCCGGGCGACCGCATACCCGAGCTCGGTCTTGCCGCAGCCTGGTTCTCCGGCGACAAGGAGAGGGCGTCCCAGTCCGATTGCCACGTCGACCGCAGCCTCGATAGCTGATGTAAAGCGATAAAGGCTGCCCTTATCTGTCTCGACGTCATTCTCAAACAACCTCGGGCCGCTGATGGCGACGGGTGGTCGCGACGAAAGCGCATCGAATACGGTCATAAGCGGCTCGCCTTTGTTTCAGCGTTCAACAGCGCAATGGCGGCATTAGTGATCGGGGCTTTAAGCATTGCAACCACTTCTGCCATGTAGAACTCCTGCTCAGGATGGAACTCAGCAGGAAATTTAACCGGCGTATTGCTCTTGCTCCACGCGGTATTCACGTTCAACAGCCATGGCTCGATCTCGTCGCGCGTCACCTTCGGAAGTGCGAGGCTTGCCCCGCAATACCGCGGCGGCTGCTTCCATAAGGGTGCGATCTGCGTGATATCTAAGGCGGGGTTCGGGCCATACTTATAGACCACCAGGGCCTGCAAGCCCTGCCATGCGTACGCCGGATCCCGGTTTGTCTTCACGTAGTTCGCGAACTCGTCGCCGAGGATCTCCATGTAGGCTCGCTCCTCCTGGGGCGAACGCCTGGCAAGGCTACTCGCTGAAAGAACAACCAACGTGCGCGGGGAAAAGTCATTCGATTTCAGCGCATTTGAAAAATCGCTCCGGACCTGTTCGAGCGGTGTATTTACCCTCGGCCAAGTCATCCCGCCGATCCTCCAAGTCAGTGTCGTTGAATCTTCTCCGCGCAAATATCGCGCGATGAATTCCGGAGCGGGGCCGGCATCAACCTGAGCGGCGCCCACCATAACCCTTTCCAGAAAGCGGTCGATCTCATCCTGCGGCTCCCGGCAGACGACATGGTTGACGTAGACGGGTAGATCGCGCGCGCGAAACTTGACCTGAATGAGGTTGTTCTGTGCCTCCCTGTCGAGGAGAGCTTCGGCCGCCTTGATCCGTTCCTTTATCGCCTGCTTGACGCGCTCCGTCATGCTCGGGTCGATCGCGCCCGATGAGGGGAGCTTGACGATCGAAGGCGGGTCCGAACTCACGAGTTCGTGGTAGACGTCCTGCTTATTAAAGGCGATATCCGCTAAAATTCGGTCGATCGGCACGAAGCGATTGTCGGCTTTGCCGCCGGCGTATTGTCCAGCGTTGTGCAATCCCACCAGAGTAACGCCATCGAACACCGGCGAGCCGGACGAGCCTTTGCGGGTGGACGCGTCGTATTGACCACGCCATCCGTTCGCGATCAGCCTCGCTGACGTGCTCTCGGCGGTCTGCATGGAGTCTTGGCTAAACCCTGCACCGGAGGTTCGTTCGGGGAATTGAAACACCGACAGCCTCGGTCCGAACTGTGCTCCGATCTTCCTCATGCTTATCCAACCGAGCGGCCGAAGTTCAATATCCATTGGCGTTCGGCCAGACTGGCGACCGACGGGCGTGGTCAGGCGCAAAATCGCATAGTCGAGCAAAGGATGCTTTTCAGCATCCAAAAAATCCTTCTCGTCTAGTAGACTCGGTTTATCGCCTGGCGCGGTTGGGCTCGTCGCCACGAACGCTTCACCCGGATCATTCGGCAAGCCGATCCATTCATGTTCATCATCGTCGTACTGGTCATCAGAGAAGAAGTTGAAGCGGCACTTGATCTGACGAGGAGCAACCATTTTGCCATTGGCGTCCAGCAGCACATGATAGCAGGTCATGACGAGATCTTCGCCCACCAGAAAGCCGCTGCCCCTCCCCTGCCGATCGATCACCACGGAGCAGACACAGCCGAACCGGCGTGCCTCGAGGGCCTCGCGCGCAAGCGCGGGAATGAGTTCGCTATCGTCATCGATGGCCTGAAGGTTGCCGCTGACGGTTGCCTTCCGGCGGCCCTGAAAGATCGTCATCGAGGACGCAAGTTTGTTCCAAAAACGTGAGAGATCACCCGGCATTGCTTAGTCGCGATAGCTCTGGAATGACCTGGAAGTGACGCGGGATCCCGGCCGGAGCAGAACCAACCAGCCAGACCTTAGCGCTGCCCAAATCATCCTCCGCAATTCGTTCGTGAAATATTGTCACGAACAAATTTACACCTGCGGCGAACTGGTGCAATCTGAAAGCACAACCTAGGGGGAGCAATGGACCGGAGCCCGGGTGGGAAGCTGCGTCGCATCGGAACGCTCGCCGCAATCAATCGCGCGCCTGGCCTGGAAAGTCGAGATCGCGCCACGGAGGCGACCGGGGACGACGCAATCAGCGCCGACGTGGTCAAGCAATCTGTTTCCGCACTGCAAGATCAGATCGTTAGGATGCGTGGCGGCACGGCGCAGATGACGGATAGCGACCGAGCGCTGGTCGAGACAGCGCGCTCGGCCGGTGGAAAACTCGCTACCGATGGTGCAGGCGCGAACTTATCCGCCTCGGAAGAAATGGCCTTGGAGGCCATTGCCGTGGCAGATGGCAGCCGACCGGCCTTGCTGTTGCATGACGATACAATTGATCCAAACGATAGGACGATCGGCGATTGGGGGCGTAAATTGCGTGACTTCGGCGGTGCACTCAAGGCCGCCTCGCAATCGGTTGGGCGCATCAACATGCGCGGCCGCCATATCGGCACTGGCTGGATGATACGGCCGGGTTGCGTCGTCACCAACCGCCACGTCGCGCAGGTCGTGTCGAAGGATCCAAAGCAAGTTCATCTTAACCTCGACTCTGACCACGGCCCGACCATCTGCTTCGGTCATCAGTTTAACGAGACTGCGCCACTTCCGCAGCATCCGATCGAGGCGATTTTGTTCGCGGGCGAAGAATATGTCGACCCGTATCGCAGCGACATGGCCCGGCTTGATCTGGCCATTCTCAAGATCGGGGCGGGTCCCGTCCAGTTACCGGACCCGCTCCCATCGTCCTTGCTCCCGCTCGACCAGACTGTGGTCGCGACAGACATCTTTGTTCTCGGTTACCCTGGCCCCGCCGCCGGCTCGAGCTTGCCCAACAGCGTGCTCATGGACCTGCTGGGTCCCCAGGCTGGACTGAAACGTCTCTCACCGGGGGAGATCGCCTTGGAGGTCGGCAAGATCGCCTCGGACAGCAAGTCCCGGACCTTCGTGCACGATGCGACCACTCTGGGCGGCAGTTCCGGATCCGCGATTCTCGCCTTCGACAAGGTCGGTCGTCCGCTCACGCTCGGACTGCATTTCGGAGGTTATGAGGTCAAGTACGGCCCAGGGGGCGTTGTCGAATATCGAGGCCGAAACTTCGCCCATAGCTTTGCGGCGATGGACGATGTCATGGCTGACGTCAATCGGGCAGTGGCGGCCGAGCTTTCCCGCGCTTAATCGCAGAAATTCATCGCCGCGGTCGTACGCAGCTTCACAAGATCGTAGCGCTTGCTGAGCGGCGCGCGCATGCTGCGATCACAAATTAATCCGTTCAGACGCTGAATTCGACACCTTCTCCGAGTCTTGTATCTTTCCTGACCTGTAGGAGTATTTTATAAACTTAGCGCGCGACTCCCACGGTCTTACCTCAGACGAATGCCAAACAGCGGATAAGCGCGTTCTCGCCGCGATCCTGGGGTGATTCAAAGGTGCTCGCTTCGACAAAACCAACTGCCGGTCCCACAGAACCTGCGACGGCTCCTAGCCCTAGTCCAGACCAGCAGTACGATCACCACCCTCATGGCGGGCGATTGTGTTGAAAAAGTCGAAAATGCCGCGTCAGCAAAATTCGCGAAAAAGCGAGATGATCGCGGATTTTGGCTAGCGATACCCTCTCGGAGTATGTGGGTAGGCCGCTGAATGAACCCCTCAAGTCGAAGCGGTCCCCCCAAGCGCCAGACGCACCAGCGACTCTTAGAAAATTGGTACCGACGCCGGGCGGGACCTTTCAAAAACAATCTGGGCTGGAGCGGACTAACATTTTGAATGAACCGACTTCCGCCTAGACCGCGGCTACTCCGCGGCGTTCTCGATCTGCCCAAACACGAAAATGGGGAATGAGCGCGCCTCACCGACATCGTCAGGAATTTCGCGTCGGAACGCATAGCACGAACTCGGCTTGCGATTGGGCGGCATCCGACCCACTGGCGGTCCCGAAGACAGCCGCTCTCATGGCGGAACGAGGCATCAGCCTTGAGGCAATTCGGCACGTCAATGCGCTTTCCGTCTACGGTTAGCCGTTAAACTGTATCCCCCCACCGTGGAGAACGTGCTAATTCGAGGCCCGCCGCTTCGCAAAAGCGGATGGACCACCGGTCGTAGACCGCCGATCTATTTCTGGCCCGAAGACGGAATCGGTGACGAAACCGCGATAATTCGTGCCTGGGTCTCGTTCGTGACAGCCAAGGCCTGAGGACGGACTGCCTCCAGAGCATCCCCGAGTGCTGCTTGGGAAAAGAGCCAATCGAAATCGAAGTCACCGGATGTTCCGGCGCCTTTGGAATGAAGTAGGGATACATCTGCCCAGAAACAGAGGCCGACAGTATTCACACCGGCCTTTTCCCTGGCCTTTATCGAAAGGATGAAGCCAGGATCGGTTGGTACAAGCACTGCTGCCGGCGGAACCGGGCTGACACTACCGTCCGGGTTCGCGCGCGTAATCACGATGTCGGCCGGCTTTAGGGTGCTCACGCTGCCATCTGAATTCAGACGTGAAGCGATAACTGCACTCGCCGTAAGCTCGAGCCAAATGCCGAGCGCGAACTGCGATCCGGTTGACGCAAGACCAAAGGAAACGGTCTGTGCGCCGGAGCCGTCTGTGTTCGCAAGGCTCACCTGAAGGCTCTCGAAATCCCGCAAATGATTGGGCAATCCGACAAAGCGGAAGAAGAGCCGGATTGAACCGGACTTATATCCGCTCGATCTCAGATCGAAATATGCCGTCTTGTATGTATCGGGAATCAAATCCGATGGCGTCCCCGTCAAGATCATGGCTGGGGTTTCGAATTCAACGATGCGGCAGCAGGATATCTTCTTTCGATCGTTCAAAGCCATCAGGCTCGTTGTCTTGCCCTTTACCAGGTCGGCGCGCGAGAACGCCTCGACCGGCCTTCCCGCGCCATCAGCAAAGTGCGTGCTGATCACGGCAAGGTGTCGATGAATGTGAACCGGGAACGAGGTTTCCGCGAACGTCGAACTAACCGCCCAGATCGGTACGCCAATTCCGGTGTTGCCCCGGCGCAGCGAAAATACGTTACTGGCGTCAATCCAGGCTTCGACATCCCCAAAATCGAACGACTCAACTTCCATCTGCCCGGACTCCTGGCTCAACGTCAGCATGCGGCCGCGATCGTGATCGATCCCGGTGCGCGTCCAGGAAAGGAACGTACGCGCACTCATCGTTCCTGGCCACACCGCTGCCTCGTCGAGCCAGATGGTCGCTTCTATTATTTCCTCTGACTCCGGTTGTGACTCCAGATCGACAATTCGGCGGGGTGACCATTCAAAGCTTGCGAGCACCAGAGGCAGGATATTCTGACTGTTGTCGTCAGTATCCTTTGCGGAGGTTGGAAAGCCGAGGATCGAGGTCGAATAACGTTTGGGCGCAACGGGCTGGTGCAGGAGTACGAGCCGTGCGATTTGCGATGGACTGAAATGCGCGATGACCACATCGCGGTCGCCGGGGCGCGCCGGTACCGGATCGAGCATCACCTTTGCGATCCGAATTTCTCGCGGCTTGGTGCCAGCCGTCCCGGTGGCGATCTTGAGAAACTCTTCAGAGGTGCTTCCATGCTTGAGAATGATCTCATAAGGCGAATTGCCGTGCCGACGGGCAGCATCTGGCAATTCAATCCATGCCGCCCGTTCTGGATCGAATGAGATATTTTTCCCTGAATGGATCGGGTTGACGTTCATCCAGTTTGGATCGATATGACGCCGCAGCGCGACGCCCAAAAAGTGCTCCTCCAGCACCGGCTGGCTGACTTCGGTGACGCTGAAGGGCATAAGCGACAGCAGGGAATTGGCAAACGCGGGCGCGGGAGCATTCTGCTGATCGAATGTAAGGCCCAAGGGACCTTCAGCGCGCATCGTAAGTCCGAAGGCTCTTTCCTTCGGCATTGCCCGGTATGTCGAGCGCGGATCCGGGCCGACCTCCTTGCGTGAATCGAGGATATGTACCCGTTCGACGTGATCCGGTTCTTCATCTTCCCGGGGCGCATCGAAGCCGTAACCGAAGCCGGTGCTAATCTCCGCGGCGATCCGGTCGGCGAGGCCGGCCTGCGCGAACGGCGGCTCCTGCAGCACGGCGAGCAAGGGCGGTGTCGAGCGCGAGAGCGAGGCCGCCCCAGTTGATGTCGTGAGCGGAATCAATGCGCGGAGTTGCGGTCGAGTCACCGTAAGGTTGGAGTGATCCGCTAGCATCGCCACGCGTAGCGTCCATTCCTGAAGGGGATCCGGCGCATTGCGATCGGGAGCGGGCCAGGCAGGAACGCTGCGCCGGTTCTGATTGACGAGAGCTCCTGCGTATCGCGATCGCAGTCTGAAGTGATGGCGGAAATAGGTTGCAGAGGGATCGTTCCAGGGAAAGGTCTGCAGTACCGTGGCCGAGGGCAAGGGAAGAAGCCGCTGAATCACCGTTTCGGAATCGAGATTGATCCGGTCGAAAAAGGCTTCCGTCTCGAAGGACGACAGAGCGTCGTTTTTCGGATTTCTAAGCGCGAGCGCGGAATGGACGACTGCATCCTCTGTCTTGCCGTCGGCGCGAAACTCGCGGGGATTCACGAAATTGTAAATCGGCCTCCCGGTTACACGCCATCGCTGAGTGGTGATGTCAATCTCACCGATCATTCGCCAATCGTTGCGATCCGTCGCCAGCGGCCACCGCAGGCCCTCGATATCGCCGCGCGACGTAAGATCGTAGCGCCGCGCCGACTGCACTGGCGTGACGGTGACGATTCGACGCGCAAGCTCGGTCGCCCTGTCTTGACTGACGAGAACATCGGCCATCGTTTCAATGCGAAGCGCGGTCGCCGGGAACACCAGCAGAGAGCCATAGTTTGCTGCAACATGCTGTAGCAAGCCAGGGTGACACACGCTCGGGAAGGTGATACCCGCGTGGACTTTCTCGGAGAAATGCCTCGCTTCCACCATTGGCGCGATCGAGAACTGAGCAACGACACCCGCCGGCACTTGAACGATGATCCTGCCGCCGGATCCGGCGTCGTGCGCGCGGTCCACGCTCACCGTCAGGCTCAACGCACCTGGTGACACCGCAAGGTCGAAGGTAAACTTGTCACGGACCCGTTCAAATATTTGAGATTTCAGATCCTTGACGCTCCAGGCTTTCTTCCGCACCGGTACACCGTCTTCGGTACCGTCCGAGGGAATCGCTTTTACGACCAACGCCAGCAGATCTTTCAGTTCGATATCCTTCTGCAGCATAATTACCGGCTGTTCCCCAAGCCGGTCTGCAACGGCGAGGGTCACGCGCAGTGCGACGACCGACGGATCGGGCAGATTGGAAAGACTTTCGGCGAGATCTTTATCGCGGTGCCGCATTACATAGGCGGTAAGCAACGCGTCGAAAAACATCGTTGCTTTGTCGACGCCCATGAAGACGTCTGTCCGCAAGTCGGCATTGGCAAACCAGCGTTCGAAATCGAGGTAGCCCGTGCGTGGAGCATCGATTTTTGCGTGGATTGGTTCCGCCAGACCGGACTGCCATCCTTCGCGCGCGGGTGCGAGCAAAAGCAATGGAGTATCCCGGATTCCGTGGCCCGCGCCCCCTTGCCCCTCAGGCTCGGCGAAGGAGAACACGACCGGCTTGCCCACGTCCTCCGCCCTCAGCGTCAGGCGGAACCATCCTCGGTCTATGCGAGTGACCAGTTCGGTATGACCAAGCGGCGTCGCATCGACGTAAAGAGCAACCGTATACGTGTCGACGGCGTTTGCCTTCCGTTCGACGGACAGGAATAGTTCGCCGCTCCCGTTGAAGCCTGAGCCGCCGCCGGGAATGTTCGAAATCGAAACATCGGCGACGGTGTCGAGGCGCGCCGGCAACGTGAAGATGCCTATGTCCAACCTGCCCTTGCCGCCAAGCCAGTCTGGGTCGGCCAGCCCAAGCTTGCTTCGTTTGGCTTCGCCGATTTCGGTCGGAAAAATGAAGCCGCCGCTGCCGTCGGCGAGACGCATGAGGTCGACCGCATCGGGTGTGGCTGGATCGCAAGTGGAAAGTATCAACCGCGGATAATCGGTGGCCAGCGGATAAACTCCGGGCAAGCTTCCGCCAATACGTTTACTGCCCGCACCTCCCTTGTTGCCGGCTAGTTCCGTGATCGCAATGCGACCAACCGCAGTCCGCCGATGACACGGGGCTTTTGATTTCACCGCCTCGTCGATTTTCTTCGCCACGATGTCCTTGGCCGAGCGCCACGGAGTATCGGCCGAGCTAAATAGCGCCGGCGGCAGCGACCCGGAATTGGTCGTAACGAAAGCGAAGGTCTCGAACGTACGGCCGTAGGCTAGTCGTGGCGGCATCTTTTTCAACCAGTCGCCTGTGTAATCGGCGACTTCATGTATATTGAGCGGACGTCGCGCCGGGGTTTCTTCGTCATCGGTATATGGCACCGTCGTGGAAAACGCCGTGCTGGCAAAGGGGAAGCCCTCATAGTTCAAGAACAGCGCACTTCGTCCATCGACCAACGCTGGCAAGATCGGATGAATGGCGCCATTTTCGTCGGCAGCCTCCGCGAACTTGAACTTGCCGTCCGTGCCTTTGGCGCCGGTCCAGGTCAGGCTCGCAAGGTTGAGATGCACGAAGGGCGAATTGTCGTTGTCCACGCGACGGATCGCTACCGCAATGCCATTGAAATGGCGTGCAAAGCGATCGACGTCCGCCGCCGCGAGGCTATCGCCGATCTGTACGGGCAGTGGATGCGGAACATTGTCGGGGACGAAGCGCATCGGCAACTGAGCCGACTCGCTAACGAAATCCGAAAGCGGTGCCATCGCGTCGGTATGGGCCTCCTCCAGTATTTTCAGGAACGTATCGTCGGCCTTGATGGCGTCAGGAGCCTCCGGCCTCGGCAGGCTTTTGATGATGTCCGCAAAACACCCGGTGCCGTTCCGGAACAGACAATCGGAAAATTTACTGCCATCCAAAATCAACGTCGCGAGTGAGGAAACGGTGTCCTGCATCGCTTTTAACGGCTGTCCGCCTTGCGGACCAAGGAGCGCCGTCAACAAGTCGGCCCCTGCCGAGCGTCGTGCAGCTTCGGCGCCATTGAAGGCGCCTTCCAGCGTGGTACGGAATTCCTGCCAGGCTTTTGCGACCGGCGTTACTATCTTCCCTGCATCAAGGCCCGCTTTGTCGGCGACGGATTTGGCGAGTTGTTCGGAAACCAGCGTAGAGATCGACGGTTGTGGTCCTGTCGCAGGTTTGACTGCCGCCGCTTCAAAGAAGCGGAGGATGGCAGCTTCAAACCCAGCCTCCTTATGTAACTCATTGTTTCTGGTAATCGCCAGCGCTAGAGGATCCGGGCCAAAGCCGTCCGGGTTCCCCGTTTTCGGATCGAACCTCGCGATCTTTTTCACCCGCGTCGCATCGAGGGCGATACGCTGCCCGGGTCCCGCCAAAAAACACGTGAAGAGGACATCCAGCAGGACGTCCTCAGCGGGCGAGCTTGCATCCGGCGGCCCGATGCCGTGAATGTATCTGAGCGCTTGGCCGAATTTCTCGGGGGCCGTGTCGAACAGATCGCCTTTCTGAAGGAACTCTCGCACCGCGCCAGCGATGATCATCTCATCTGGCAATTTTCCGGTGGGGAATACGGCCGCATCGGTGAGGCGAACCTGATCGAGTTGACGCAAGATGCCTGACACGAGCATCGATAGAACTTGTCCCTCTGGACGCGGATCAAGTTCAACGGCCGAGGCAGGCTTCAGCGCCGGCCGCATCAAGCCGATGATCATCGGATCGAGCGCAATGCACAACGATGCTACTAGGCGCCATGCCGTCCCGAACGCTTTGAGCTCAAACGTCAGATTTGGCTCAACTCCGCTCGTGGTCCAACTAGGTGCGAACAGATGGCTCACCGAGACGCCATTCTTCGCCTGATCACGCGTGAGCCCGGGCAAAGGCGATATCAACGACGCGGCGCCCTGTTCGAACCAGTTGAGCAGCCGGCGAACTTGGTCCGGTTGCTGGTCGACCTTGAGAAAGCCGTCCGCCCCAACCAGGCCCGGGAAGTCGTCCTGTGGGAGCAACAGTCGGGCGGCACGGCAAACGGTCGGATGCACGAAGCCTGCGTTCAAATCGTAGGGAATATCGACCGTCTCGGCCGGGCTGCCGTCGTCGAACGGAGCGGTGGCCGATATGTCGGGTACAGGAGGGTTGCCGTCGAAGGACGGCAGAACGAGGTAGAAAATCCCGTCGGTTTTCAGGTCCGCATCTGTAAACGGCAGCAACAGAAGCTTGGTCAGTCCGAAGCGGTGTGCGACGGGAGCATTCCACGCATGTGCCGAGCGCAGTTCATGTGTTGCGCCGATTTCGGTTTGGTCGATCTTGTCGCTGCCATTGCCCCCGGACGCAATGAGCCAATAGCTCCTTTCCGCTGCGGCCGCCTCGGCCTGCCTGTCGGCCTCAGTCGTCTTGATGCTTCTCTTCAATGCGTCGGCGCGCCGGACGGCTGCTCCCTCCTCGAGCCAGGCCAACAAAATTTTGTTATCTGCAATTGCGGATTCGGATAGAACCCGCCCTCCTCCCTCACCGATCTTGTAGAGCCAATCCAGCTTCGTGATTCCGGTTTTGCCGGTGTGTGGCGCCGGCAATTGGCCGAACGTGACCTTGAATAAGTGGAACTCGGCCGCAGCCGCTTTCTGAAGAAACAGGTCGAATGCCGCGCGAGCCTCACTCCTTGCAGTGTCATCGAACGGCAGCACCGCCTCGCACTCGATGTTGAGATTTACGGCATAGGCCTTATCTCCGCCCGCTCCGTGGAATGCGGTCGGCTCGACGTCGGTCAGACAATGGATACGCGTGGTAACGGTCATCGCTCAGCCCCTTGCCTTCTTGAGCTTGTCGGCGGCTTGCTGCAGCCTTTTGTCCTCCGCCTCTGCGTTGACGCTCGTGCTGACCGTCGTCTCGGAACGTCCGCCTCGGAGCTTGTAGTGAACATCGGCCCTGGCGTGGATTTTGAAGAAGCGCGAAATGCTGATCGTGACCGACAGCGTGCCGTCGGCATCGGCCTGACCGTTGTCGCGGTAGCTAATGCGTAGCAACAAATAGATGCCGACCGTGACGATGCTGCAGACGGTTACGCTGCCGGCGATGACCAGCACGAGCCCTATTGTCAATCCGCCACCGGACCGCCCGATATGCTTGCGGTAGGTAATGCTGATGCTGAGCGCGATGAAAACGGATCCCGAGAACGGTCCAAACGAAAGACCGAGCGTCGCCGATCCTCCGGCGGCCGCCTCGACGGAGACCATAAGATCGTTACGGAAGGGCTGGTATTCGGCCTCGATCTGGATGTAGCCAGTCCCACCAATGACGAATATCGAAAAAATGAATGGCATTTCCGGCCGCGACAAGCTGAAGCGGTCCGCGATGATGAAATCCGGATAGGCGAGAAGCTGGAAACGGTTGGAAATGGAAATGTTCGACACGCCGCTCGTGCCGAACATCAGGCTTATCGCCGGCAGCGCGAACTCGTGCTCCAGTCCTACCGGAATCCCGTCGCGCTTGATGACCTTGAGTCCACCTAGTTCATCGGGGAATAGACTGGATAGCAAGTCTTGGATGAACTGGAAGGACGGGTTGAGCTTGATCCGCGATGGATCGAATTCGACCTTGAGGCCGCTCTCCCTTGTGAAATGAAACGCAAGCGACTGGAACGTCACCATGGACTGGCCGCCGACGACCATGTCCAGATTTGCGTCGACGCGACCGAACCCGGTTTGGCTCACAGTTTCGCTGTCTTTGGAAGCCTCCAGCCTGACCTGACCCGTCACCCGCATCTCGACGAGGTCGGCCTGAAACACCTCGAGAGAGAACAGGCTGCACCGTCCGGGAACCGGCAGATTGATGTCGACCTGGACCCATGCCTTCATCTGGGTCTTGTCGAAATCATGCGTAAGTCGAATCGAGTCACCGGCGCCGGCCGGCATCTTGAAGCCCTTGGCGAGCTTACCGAAGCTGGAGCCGCCGAGGTTTGAGAACACCCTTGGAAAGTCGAACGAGGAAATGTCCGTGACGGCGCGTATTTTGTCGCCGATGGCGTCGAAAGGTAGCGCGATTCCAAGCGCCTTCAGTTCGTCGCCGAGATGGTTGAAGAGAGCCGTCGCGCGCGTGGTATTGATGATGTCGCTGGCTTCGTCGAATCCGGCGCGTATGCGATCGATATCGGCTTTGAGCGCCGCAATCTCGGGCGCCGTGGTAACCGCCGAATAAAGTTTGAGGATATTGCTCGGTGCAGCAAGGGGATTGGAGACATCGACTTTCGAGAAAGCGTCCATGACTCGGTCGCCATATCTCCGCGCGCTCTCCACCGAGCGGCCTAGATCGTTCTGGATGCCCCGGACGGTGTAGTCCAGGGCCTGGACTGAAGAGACCAGTTTTTCGAGACCTTTATAATCCTTGGCATAGTCGTCGAGCCCTTTCCCCAACGGGTCAACGAGTTCGTCGAATTTCTTTTTTACATAGGTTTCGGCGTCGCCTTTCAGATCCTCGAAATACTTCGCCACCGCATTCGCATCTTCCACAATCACCGAACAAAATGCAGAAATCTCGGTTATGGCGTCCAAGGCATCGCTTTTAAGACCGGCGACGATGTCCTTTACTTCCGTGCTGAGCAGGGTCAGACGTTCGGCCGCAGACTGCCTTAGTTCTTTCAAGGCCGTCGTATCGGCTTTCAAGCTCTCCGGAAGCGGCTTGAGAAGATCGTCCAGCGCAGGCTCGATCACCTTCTTACGCAGAACGGCTTCCATCAAGGAATTGGGCGCTAGCGCGTCCTGAATGCCTTTCAGTGCCTTGGCCGCGTCATCGGCCAAGGGACCTACTCGCGCACCAATTTCCTTCACTTCGGTGCGGATCGTACGCAACGCCAGATCGAGCGAATCGACGACTTCCTTTACCAGGAGGTCGATTTTGTCTCCGATGATCTCGATCTTCCGCGCCAGCCAGCGGCCGAACACGCCAACTTGGACCTCTATACCTGCAAAGATGCCGTGGAAGAGACCATCGATTTGCTCAAAGCCAGCATCACTCAGCTTTTTCGCAGCCTCGGTCAGTTCCGTGACGATCGGCTCGATGCTCTTGACGATTTCGTCCAGTTTCACCGCCAGCTCGCGGATGCCCGAAACCGCCGATGCCGCGGTGTCCTTGTTGAGCTTGTTGGCCGTGGCGCTCAACTGTTTGGCCTGATCAGCCTTGGAACGGACGGCAACGAGCCCGTCGTCGGCCCTCCGCAACGCCCCTAGAGCCGCGTCCTTCAACTCCTGGAATTTAGGATCATCGATCTGGTTCGTAACTTCCGTGCGAGCTTTCGCAATATCCTGGCCAGCTTGATCGAGAACGCCGTTCCCCTTGAGAAGCTCCACAAGTCCGGAATCGACAGGCGCCAGAAGATGGTCGATCAAATTCTCGATTGTACTTAGTTGATCCAGCGCGGCGGCCTCGGCCCCTCCCACGCCGCTCAGAAACTTGGCGAGATGGCCGCCGATCGCCTGACTGGCGTTACCGAGTTCCACTCCCAAACGATGTTGCGCCTCGTCGATCGCGCCATGCACATCGTCAGCCACGCTGCTGATGGCAGAATACAGCCCAGCCTGAAATGAGGCGCGTCGGGAGGGAGACCACGGCTTACCGCGATCGTAGGAAGCTGCAAACTCTCGCACCCGCGAGCGGGCTCGCGCGACGATCGATTCGAACTCCGCGTCAACGTCAGCGATGATCGCGCGTGCGGTCTCCACAGCTTCCTCGCCACGCCCGACGTCCGTACTGGCCTCGGTGAAAACCGGTCGAACTAGATCGATGACGTCGTCTGCAAGCAACTGGAGGAGATTTGTTTTGGTTGGCTCAGTACCCGAGGTCAGGCCCGTCAATTTTCTCCAGGCGTTCTCGACCGCCGTATCCGCGTCATTTTCCCAGACCCGAATGTTTTCGACGATCAACGCGGACTTGCCGCGGACCATCGCGAGGGCGTCCTCCTTTAACTTCTCGCATTGCTGCTGACCGCTTCCGATCAGCGCGCTCACGTTCTTGACGGACTGGCTGAACTTCTTGGCGTCCTCAAATGCGGGGCCGACCTTCTTGGCGATCTCCTTTTGAAACTGGCCGGTAATCTCAGCCCTCAGCTTCTGCACGGCGGTACGCACCGGCGCGAGATCTGGCGGCAGATCGGCCTCTTTGGGCGACTTGATCGCTTTCGCTGCGTCTATGACGTCCTTGATTGCGGCCGTATAGGCGCCGACGTTCTCTGGTCCTGCGCCACCGTCCGACGTCCAGTAGCCAGTGCCGATGATCGCAGCATACGCGGCAGGATCGCCGATCGCGGACTTGACCTTGAGAACGTCCTTTAGGTCGTTCGGAACCTCCGCGATCTTCTGCGTGCTACGCATGAACGTCACGGAATCCAGCCCGACGTAGACTGGCTTGGCTGAACGTCCAGCATTGAGCGCGCTCTTGCGGGCGGCAGGCGCCAGTCGCCAAGTGAACCGGCTGACGCCGGGCAGCACTCGGCTGACGCTGGGGCGGCGCGAGGAAGCATCGAGCGGATCGGTCGTCGACTTCGCGTCAACGATTGCCGCCAGGTTCGTCGACGACGGCGCGTTGTTGTAGTCGACCACCTGCCGAACCTGCCACACATTGGTGTCACTGGTGCGCGCGGAAAAATCGGCAAAGAAATACAGCTTCTCGGGATCGCGGGTTTCCTGGGCCACTGCCGGCTTTTCGCCGTCACCTTCCGCAGCAGTGACGAACGCGACGTCAGGCATCGGATAGACCTGCGGCCGCTGGCGCGCGCTCGCGCGATTCCACAACGGAATTTCCCAACCGAACTTGCCGACATCGCGGCTCCAGGCACTGTCGACGTTGATGATTCGGGAGTTGAAGCGTACGCGATCAAGGAAACCGGTGCTGCGCGATACCGCCTCCGGAAAATCCGGATAGCCGCGATCCCATTCGATGAACTCAACGTATTCGCGCACCTTGCGAAGGATCGGGCGCCGCGATCGATTGCCCTTCGGATCGTCCTCGTAGAGTGGCGCAAACTGCGCAGTGGGGTTTGTCGTTCGTTCGTAGATGACGACATGTTTGGCGCGGTGCCAAAGCGCTCCGACACGGCCTATGACCTCGACCTGTTGACGCTGCACGAACCCATTCTTGGTTTCGCTGATTATGGAGACGATGCCATTGAGGAACTCCGCCTTCTGCACCGCGTCGCCGCCCAGCGGCGACAAAGCGATCCCCTCGATAGAACCACCGTTTGACTCGGGCCGTTCGAGCAGTGCACGGAAGAGATTGGCGGACTCCACCGGCCAGAGCGCGCCACCGCTAAGACCTTGGGGGTGGAAGCGGATCGGTTTATCCGCTGGCGCATTGACATAAGCGGCGGGGCTTTCGAATTCGTCATTACGGCCTTTCACCGGCGCGCGATGCAACGCGGTGCTGCGAAGCGCAAAGGTAACGCCATCGGAGAAGCGCGCCGGCGCGAAATCGACCGCCGACCCCGGATCGAAGGCCCAGACCTCGAGCCGCTCGGGTCTTCGCGAGACCGCACTCGCCAGCGCATTCCAGCGCTTGGCGAGCGCTCCAGCGGAGTCGTGGCGCGGTTCGCCCAGCACGCTTCCGGTCAGCGCCTGGATTTCGGCAACCCGAGCCTGACGCGCCACGCCGCCCTCGCGCGCGACGTCAATGCCGACGGCAAGGCCATAGAGGAACTCGCCACGCAAGGCAGCCAGGCGCACGCCTAGCCCTGCTTCGCCGCGCTGACGAAACAATTCGTAGCTTTCCCACGCGGGCATGAAATAGCCGCGTTCAACGTCACTCGGGCGGACCCATATCTCGGTCGATGGTGTCAGCCGAAATTCAACCGCCCTGCGATGAAGGTCATGCCAGAGCTTCGGATCGTACTCCGGATGATTGATGTCCCGGGCAGGAGCGTCATCGTCGAACGGTGGTACCGGGCGCCTGGCGGCAACGGTCCCCTCAGGTAGATCGTGGATATGCAATCTGCGCGGCTTGTCGGCACTTTCGCCGATCACCTGTGGTGGCAAAGTGTAATGATAATGCTCCGCCACCTGCTTCAACGTCCAGATGCGGTCGTCGCTGGAATAGGCCGCTACGGCAGCATTGGCGGCATCCCCCCGCGCGCCGATGCGTGCTTCGGTGAAACGCAATACCGAAAACGGCTCCTGAGAGAGCAGGACGTAGTCTCGTCCGCTCGTTTCGGCGTTCTGATCGTAGATGCTTGCAGTCAGCAACCGGTCATGAGTGGCGGAGAGTTGCTCCTCGAACTCCAGCACGAAACCGGCGGCTTCATCCTCACTCCCGAGCGGAATAAGCAATGGCCCCGGTCGTCCGGTGCGGTCGCTGCGGGGAATATCGACGCCAACTGGCTGGATCGCTTCGACGCCGAGCTTGGCCGACAAAGAGACAGCCGTCGGCGTCTTGCTGACGAGGCGCGCACCGCCGGTGCGGCCGGCGAATCGTACGCCCGGTCCGCCGGTTTTCAACCTGTCGGGCCTGTTGCTCTCGTCGGTCCCGCCATCGCTTTGATGCAAGACCGTTTCTGTGTCGAAGCCAAACTGCAGAGAGGAAAGGCGTCCGGCGAACTTGGCCTTTGCCGGCTTCTGTCCCCAGCGCATTTTGAAGGAAGCGAAATATCGGACCTGGTTCGGATCGAACTGGATATCGGAGTTCACCCATTCCCGGTCCGTGGACAAAAGAAGCGGCAAGCGACGCTTTTGAGCCTCGCCGAGAAAGAACGCCGGAAACGTCGCAGACAGCCGAAGATCGGATGATGTCTCACTGGGTAAGAGATCCCGCGCGTCGGCCAGCGAGAGACGCGCCGGCCGTCGCAGCGGGCCATCTGATCCCGCCAGCAACAAACCTTCGATATCGAAAGGAGTTGTGCTTGTGCGATCCGGGAGCTCCATCGCAGGAAGCGACAGCCCGAAGCGCACCGTCTGGTCGTCCACGTCGACCGACAGATTCGGCAGAAGCGATTGCGGCTGCCCGCCCTCGGCCTGGCGAAGCGCAACTTGCAGCGCCGTCATTGCAGCGGCCGCCTCGCTCAGCGTCCCCCGGTGATAGTCTCCGCTTTCATCAAGATCCGCCCTTGCGGCCAACGGTCCACTACCGAGCGTCTCGGTCCAGTGAAAGCGCAGGGTATGTCGTAGCGTCCAGTCGGACCTGCGATCCTTCGCCCATATCTTATCGGTTGGAATGGACCAGGACAGTGTAACGTCGGCGAAGACCTTCGGGGAATCGATCCGCAGGACTCCTCCAATCTCCTCCTGCAACCTAAATCCGAAGCCATCGGCATCCCAGCTCAGGTCGTCGGATTCGCCGTGCGAGCGTGTCGCGACCGCGAGCCGATAGACGAGACTCCCCCTTCTGTTTCCTTCCGTGCTCTTTTCGGCTTCGTCGAGCGGTCGTGGAAATCGTATGCTGAGGTCTTTCTCATCGCGGCTGCCAAGAGCGAGTCCCGTGAAATCTTCGGGATGAAATCTGAAACCGAAGCGCCGCAGGATCTGGAGAACAAAGTTGGTCTCCATGACCCTGTTGCCGAGATTTGGATCTGGCCAGAAGTGCTTGACCAGGACCGGCGTATGACCGTTGACGAAATTCCCGCGACAAACAGCAAAGCCTCTCGAGCTCTCATTCCCTCCCGAACTGAAACCAAACAGGCCAAGCCGGCGATCGGCTGCACTGACATTGAAATACTCGTTCTGCTCGAACGTTCTGGTCCGCTTTCGGCCCGAGGCCCCCATAACCAGCACGTTGATGCGGGTCAGTGCGGTCCGCTCTTTTCGCCTAGGCAGGTACACCGTCGAAAGCGGCAGAGTTGCTGGGTTGAGCTCTCCCGGTGCGGATCGGCTCGTTTGCGGGAAGGGCACCGGCAATTGGAGGTCGAAGCGAAAATTGTCGTTCCCGCTTTGGCCGATGATCAGCGTGGAAAAATACGTCGGCTCATTGGTGTTGTATCGGCATTCGCGCACCAGAGGCCAAACCGTTTCGGGAGCTTTTGGCGCGCTATCGAGATACTGTTCAAACAGGAAGGCGCCGCGGAACGCCAGCTTTCGCTCTCCTTTTTTTGCCGGATCGAATATCCACAATAGAGTTTCGTCCGCGTCATTGAAGCGCGAGCTCGGCTCGGGGATCGAATAGACATTGTCCGCTTTTTTCGGAAGCTCGGCCGGACCGCTGTCCGGCTGAACGGTGCCGGGCCGCCACCGCAGGAAGGCCTTGTATTCCAGATCTTCCGGCGTCGGGTTCACCGGATTGGTCTTGAGCTGATCGAAGTGAATTTCGACCATGCCCGCCTGCAGCTTCGGTGGCACGTCGTGGTCGGGCGGATCTGGAAGCGGTGGCCATTGGAAAAACCCATAAAGACGAAAAGCAAGAACCATCGCCTCCTCCCCCGAGACGCGAGCCGGACGCAATATGTCCGACGGACATTGACGCACAAAAATCGCCGCAGTTCAATTTTCCGTTGCAAACCGAAGTCAAACGGACCTAGACTACCTTACATTGAAATCAAGAAAATTGGACTGTCTCGACGGATAATCTTGGGTCTGGACCGAGGGCGGGTGTTCGACACCTTCGTCTTCACGCATCCATTTGGAATTCGATGGAGCTGGCGGGAGCGATCACACTGGGATTGGTCGTCGGGTGGCTCACTGTGTCCGTACACTGTCCGCCTGACCCTTCGCGATTTCGTTGGCGCGCGCTCTTTTTCGCGATCTTTTTCTGGACGTTGGCCCTTCTGCTCGCCTGGAATTACACCGGCTATCCGGGCCTGCTGCACTGCATTGCCGGATTGATGACAGGCGCCGCAGCGCTGACGATGTTGCGATACTCAATCAGGATGTCGAATCGAAGTATTTTTCTGGGGGAATGAGATGGATCTGAAGACTTACGGGGCTTTTGCTTTCGGGATGATACTCGGTTGGTACTTGTACTACATCAATCGATATCGCAAAGGCGATGTACAGATTAGCGACATTACGACTGTCGTAGGAACCATTGGTGGCGCTGCTGTTCTCAAGCTTTTCGATTCAAGTACAGACTTGTTCGGTGCCTACGGGATCGGGCTTGCAGTGGGCTTCTTCCTGTACTTCCTGGTATTGATCATTCTTGTTGGCGTCTCGGATAACTTCAGCGCCGATTGGTTTCTCGATGGGCGTAGGCGCAACCCAGGACCCGACTATGGCTATGGCCAGGATGTGCGCGGTACCGTAGCGGCGATGGACATTGAGCCGCCGGGATACTCGCCACGCTTCCATGGTCAAAACCCGGGCACGGTGCAGAATTTTTATCTGGCCCCGGACGCCGCCAAGCCGGTGGCGTCCGCGCTGGCCCCGCCGCCCGCGATGGCAGCCCCACCGACGATGGCAGCGCCAAACCCGAACAGCCAAAAGGTCATCGATACCTGCAAGGCAGTTTGGCCGGAAAAGAAGGACGCTTGCAACTTCTTCGCCATCGAAGTCGCCAGGCAGCTCAATATCACATTGAGTGGTACCGCCGATCAAATCGTTGACGAGATCAAGGGCGCCGGTTGGACGAGCATTGCGAACGGTCCCGCTGCCCGTGATGCGGCGACGCAGGGGAAGTTCGTTATCGCCGGAATCAAATCGGGAGACTTCACCGAGCCGCGTCTAGAAGGGCACGTCGCGGTCGTCGTGGCAGGCGCACTGAACCCCGCAGGCTGGGCACCGGCCGGCTATTGGGGAAGCACCGATTCGAATGTGGCGAGTAAGGGCGGCAGCGGAGCCCCGATAAGCCAGTGCTTCCGGGCGGAAGACAAGGACAAGATCGTTTATGCGTCGAGGAATTTTTGAGCCACAAGCGGAGTTCCGACAATGGACGACACGCATTTTTGCTCCACCATCGATCACGTCGAGCAGGCTTCA
Organism: Bradyrhizobium sp. CCGB01; assembly: GCF_024199795.1. Classification (NCBI taxonomy): domain Bacteria; kingdom Pseudomonadati; phylum Pseudomonadota; class Alphaproteobacteria; order Hyphomicrobiales; family Nitrobacteraceae; genus Bradyrhizobium; species Bradyrhizobium sp. CCGB01. Next base: position 546,819 of record NZ_JANADK010000001.1, on the reverse strand, counting down.
CCAACGGCTCGCCGCGGATTCAATGCGCGCGCCGCAATGCTTAATCGTGCTTTTTGGGGCCGGGGCGCTCGCCTGACCGTCGGTTTCCTCGAAGGATCTATCGCGTTACATCGACGGGTCGAAGCCATCGCGCAACGCTGGCCGACAGAAAGTAAAGCCGATTTTACGTTCGAGTTCTGGATCGACACACCGCGCGACCCTAAGCAAGCCAACATCCGGATTTCCTTCAGACCGGACAAGGGATCGTGGTCCGTTTTGGGGAGCTACGGGCGCGGCGTCGATAGCAACGCTGCAACGATGAATCTTGGCTGGATGACCGTCGACCTTCAGGAGGAAAAAGCTCAATCCGTGGTGCTTCACGAATTTGGTCACGCGCTTGGCCTGATCCATGAGCATCTCAATCCAAGCCAAAGAATCGATTGGAACGTTCCCAACGTCGTTTCCGATTTGAAACGCACTCAAAATTGGGATGATGCGACCATCCAGGCCAACATGTTCGCTCAATTTCGACCGGACGAAATATTTGCCACCGACGTGGATCCGCTTTCCATCATGATGTACCCTATCCCGCCACGATGGACGAACAACGGATTTACAACGCCATTCAACTCGCGTTTGACCGAACAGGACAAGGCACTCATTCTTCAAGCCTATGGTCCGCGTTCGCCCTTCGCGTGAATCCGTAACATGCCCCCCACCCCGACCGATCCCGATCGCGCTCTGGTAGTGGGGATCGCGAGTTATCCAAAGCTTGGCCTCAAGCCGCTTTTAGGACCAGTCTGGGACGCCAAGCGGATGGCGGATTGGCTCGTGACGTCTGCAAAGGCGCACGTAACGCTGATTACGTCGGACGGGACCGGAAACAACTCGTGGACCGTTTCCGACATGCGCCCCACGCCGGATGACGTGACGCAGGGCTTTATAAGCTATCTTGCTGAATCGCAGGGCAAACCAATTCAGCGGCTCGGCAGAAGACTATACGTTTATATGGCCGGGCACGGTTTCATGCCCGAGCCCAGAAATTTGGCCCTCATTACGGCCAATGCGCTTGGCGATAGCTGGATTCCGAACATTCAGGCCACCTCCTGGATCGATTGGTTCGCCGACCAGCTCTACTTCGATGAGTACGTGCTCTTCATGGATTGCTGCGCCACGCGCACGTTTCTTTACGATGGCGGTAAGCCGTTGCTGAAGAAGACGGCCGCACGTCAGGACGGCCGCGGCAAGGTGGTCATGGGATTCGCAGCTGGCCCGACGCTCGAGTCTTTCGAAGGCCCCATCGGTCCCAAGGGCGAGATAGGGGGGCTTTTCACCAACAGGCTTTTGCGGGGTCTTGGCGGTGCGGCCGCGCACGGTGACGGCGTGGTTCGCACCTCGGGTTTGATCTCGTATTTCAAGAATCCGCATGGGGTTGTCGGTAGCAGCGTGGTCGCTGACTCAGGCAACGAGCATCCGGTCGATCCCATGTTTCCGGAGCGGGCAGAACTTGAGTTCGCCAGCGTCCCGCTTCCCAAATATGTCTTCAAGGCTGCGCTCGCCGATGGCGTCGTTCTCGATATCTGGGATACGGACGGACGGCGGATCGCAAGCGGAGCGATCGCGAATGGAGCCGTGACGCTGCCGCTCGGGCTTGGCATCTATCGGGCTCAGGCACCAGGCTTCTCGCGGCTGTTTGAAATTGCCTCAGGAATCGCTGCGGAGGTGATTCTTGCCTAGACTCACCGTATCAAGCCATGCCGACGCACAAATTCTCGTCATGGATGCGAAACTGCAAGTCATTCACCGCGGCGTGGGTGACATAAGCGTCGACTTGAACCGCGGGCTGTACAAGGTCAAGGTTGCGCGAGGCGGGGGCACTGTGGAGCAACTGCTGGACCTCGACTCTGATCAGGGTGTCTCTCTCCCGGTCAACGAATTCCCGGCGATTGCGCCCATCGGTCCAATGCTGGGCCCCGACGGTAGCAAGGTCGAAGCGCTCGCGACCGCGGCCTTCACAACTCGGACGGCCAGCGAACCTGGCCATGATGCCGTGTTTTCGGACCGCGCCGACGAACCAGGCCTGCTGATCATGGGCCATCACATCACTGAAGGCGCGATCTGCGCTCATCCATTGAGCGGTCTGCGAGTTATGCCATGGCGCCGCGATGACCTGGCCTACAACATCGCGCAAAGCAACAGCACCGTCAGTCAGATAGGACGGGAGCGGTGGGGCGCTATCTGGCTCCCCTATATACCCGGATGCTATCTGCTCGAAGTATCCGACGGAGCTCAAACCGTCAGGCAGACCATTCCGATCGCACCTAAATGGCAAACCAGGATATTCCTGCGTAGACGCAACTGGCTGAGCGCGCGCTCCAGCTCTGAAGGCGACGCTGCGCGCCACGAGTGGATCGACGTATCGATCCAGATGTCACCCCCCAAGAGTTCCGTGGTGTATTTCGACCACTATGAAACGATCGAGGTGGCACGCAATGCGCTGCAAACGACCCAGCCGATCTTCGTCTCTCAGAACCTGATCGACAATCTGCTTTGGGGAAAATACGAAAATCCAATCGCCGGAATTACGGGGCTGCACCTTTATCTCGAGGCCGCCGAACGCTCAGATAACCCTCAAGAAGATTTGGCCACGGGCCGCGAGCTGGAAGTGGACCCGAAGAATAAACCGGAAGACGTCGCGCGCGAAGTAGTTGCTAATTTGATGAAGCTTGTGGGTGAGTCACCCGATCTGACAAGTGATCTCGTTGCATTGAAGGCGCGTGCAGGATTGCTGCCCCGGGAAACTGTAACGATTACCAAACCGCCAATGTTTTGGGTTAGCTGGAAATATCTCTGCCAACATGCGGGACGCGAGGGACGCATCTGGGTGGATCCGACGTTATGGAATACAATTGCAAGTTCCGCGGCTTGGGGCCCCTACATTGTATGGGAGCCGCGGGAAAACAGTTGGCAGGAGTTGCTGCGCCGTCAGATATCTTACAGACCGCCGGCAACTGCCGATCCTGAAGCGCCTGCCATGTTGGGTTCTCGCCGGCGCGAGGGCGACAAATCTTCTTCATTGAAGTTGCAGTTTCTGGATGAAGAAAATGTGGCCGCAAGCCTCGGGGTGCCGTTCTCAGTTACTAATGCCTCGTTGCGCGAACATCGCCGCCGACCGCGACCGCTTGCAAGAGTGTCGTCGACGACTGACACCTTTGCATCTGGACGATCAACGACGGTTAAGGGGAAGAACATGGCTCATCCAATTCAATTCGGCTTGACGCCGGAAAAGATCAGCAACTGGCTGCAAAACCTCGAGCGCTTCGACCCGGATCTTGCCAAATCGATCAACGCCCGCGCTGCCGCCATGCAGCCGGCCGCGCGCCAAATGATGGGATTGGAGGCGGCCGTCGCGGAAGCGGCGCCCTCGCTGGATGTGCCGATAACGATCGAAACGATGGTGCGCCCTGGTCGGCCGGTGGTGCCGATCAAGGCAGACACGGTTGTGGGCTCGCCGGCGTTCATTGAACCGCCGGACGGGGTGATGATGGTGCAGCGGCTCTTGGCTGCCGCCGACAAAATCAAGCCGGTCATTCCACTCGTAGGCCGTATCGATGTCGCCAATTTCCCACGAAATACGAGCTTCATCGGCACCGGTTGGCTGATCGCGCCTGACATCGTCGTCACCAATAGCCATGTGGCCGAGTTGATCGGCCGCCGCGACGGCCGACGCTTCACCTTCCTGCCTGGTCGGTTCGGCGATCCGATCGTCACCACCGTGAACTGGAAGCACGAGATGGATAGCGACTCGAGCATCGCCAGTCCGGTCGAAAGCATCATCTTCATCGAGTCGCGACAGGTTGCCGACATCGCGTTCCTGAAGATCGGCCGCCGCAGCGATGGCGCACAGCAGGACCGCGTCCTGCTTGCCGACACCGATGCTGCCGCGGGCACATCGGTGGCCGTCATCGGCTATCCGGCACGGGCGGGGGAAGATGTCATCCCTGATCAGGCCTGGATGGAACGTGTGTTCGGCGGCCGCTACGACGTCAAGCGCGCCGCGCCGGGAGTCGTGATGCCGAATTCGCGCGGCTGGGCGACGCATGATTGCACCACGCTTGGCGGCAATTCAGGCTCGGCGGTCATCGACCTAGCGACCGGCAGAGCAGTTGCGCTGCATTTCGCTGGCGCCTATGTCCTGGAGAATTATGCCGTGCCGGCCTCCACCATCCGCAACTACCTGAAACGGCGACCGTGGGAGACCCCGGAAACGATCGTAACCGACCGCAGCAGCGGTCAGGCAATTGCCGGCGTAACCCAGGCACCACCCCCGGCGGCGGCAGCAGCCACGGGGCAGGCCGCCTCCGTCTCGATCACACTTCCCCTCACGATTACCGTCTCGATCGGCACCCCGGTCGCCGGGAGCGGAATCGCGCAGGCAGCAGCGGCAACGGAGACTGCCTCGATTGAGGACGCGGTGCGCCGCTTTGCGGCTGCCTTTCGTGGCGACGGCATCCTTACCGTCCGCTCCGGCCTTGTCGTCAGCAACGGCGAGTTCACCGAAACGTCCTGCGTCAATGTTGTCACCCATCCCGACAAGATCGCCGCGGTGCGCGCGCGCGTTCCCGCGGCGTATCTCGGCCACCCCGTCGACGTTCGCATGGCCGGAATCGTCGACATGCTTGGCGGCGCGGACCTCGTCAGCGAGGCTGCGGTCACCTCGATTGCCTACAACGATGATGACCGGACTGGGGCCAATTTCAGTTTTGCTCAGGTCAATGAAGAGATGGAGCTGACCTGCTGTGTCGGTCCCGAACGCAGCTGGTCGGTATTGTCGGACTACATCGCTAAGGCCAAGGGCCGCATGGTGTCCTCGATGTACGAATTCCATGCAGAGCACATCGCTGACGCCATTCAGGAGCGGCTTGAGAGCGGCATCAAGATGGATCTGGCCCTCGACAACGCCACGCGCGTTACCAGGGCAGGCGTCGGTGATGGCGACTTCAATCGCAAGACCGTGTTCCGAAATTGGGCAAGGAATTTCAACTTTGATCGCATCTACGTGCCGGAGGGATCAAACGGTCTGATCGCCGACTCCTACCACATCAAGGTGACGGTGGATGACGATGATCGATTCTGGCTGTCGAGCGGCAACTGGAAGAATTCGAGCCAGCCTTATATCGACCCCGCTGACCTCAACGATCTCCAGGCCATCAGGGCCAAGAAGGGAAACCGTGAATGGCACGTGGTGATCAAGAACAAGTCGCTTGCCACCCGCTACCGCAGCCACATCCTCGCCGATCTGGAGTTCTCCAAGGAGAACGGCGGGACCGAGGAGGCGGTGATCGAGGATGTCTTGGTCGACGTTCCCCTTGCGATCGAGGAGTCCATCGCATTTGAGCTGGAAGCGCGTGCAGCATCGCGCATCTTCGATCCGATCACGATCAACCGCCGCGTCAAGGTCAAGCCGCTGCTGACACCTGACAGGAGGGGAAAGGTCTATACCGATGCCGTGCTGGATCTCATCGAATCCGCGGAAGACGAGCTGTTGTTCCAGATTCCCTACATCAACTCTTTTAAGGAAAGTGCTGCAGGCAACCTCGAGAAGTTGGTGAAGGCGCTCATCAGAAAGTCGAAAGAGATAGATACCGTGCGGGTCATCCTGCGCTCGGACCACGGTACCTGGATCCCGTGCGCTGAGGATCTCAAGAAGCGCGGCCTTAGCCTAAACAAGTGCCTTCGGCACCTGCCAAGCACGCACACCAAGGGCATGATCGTCGACGGCAAGCGCTGCCTGGTCGGCAGCCATAACTGGAGCGGCAACGGGGTTACCCTAAACCGCGATGCGAGTCTCCTGTTCGACGACAGCGACGTCGCCCAGTATTATCGCGAGGCATTCGAGCTCGACTGGGATCGTGCATCACGGCCCGTCATTCCGGAATCTGCGATCACCGAAGCGCCGCGCATCGCCGATCCCGAAAGCGCGGTCCCACAAGGCTTTCGCCGCACGACGTTGGAGGAGTTTCTTGAAGGGTAAAGGTGTACGTGGTGCCCGCGCGGTTGACGAAATTTTCCGCCGATACCAGTCGGCTTCTGGTCAGGACCGGGTACGCTTATACCGAGGCGGCGCTCACTTCCGGTCGGGTTCGAATTTCCAATCGCTGCGATCTTGGCTTTGACCGTCTTCCGGATGTCGGACAGAGGGCTAAGGATGTCTTTCGTAGAGGAAAACACGGCCTACGAGAATTGGATGAGAACGGTCTGCGACGTCGTCGAGGACGATCTCGAGCGTAAGCACGACCGAATGAGCAAGAATGCCTTCAAGTTCCTGAGGGCCACGTTCTTCCGGTGGGCACACGCCGTCAAGGCAACCGCTCCCGAAATCTTGGGACTGCCTGCTCCTCTCGCCGTCGGCGACGTCCATGTCGAGAACTTCGGGACCTGGCGGGATGCTGAAACGAGGCTGGTATGGGGCGTCAACGACTACGACGATGCCGCCGAGATCCCGTATGCCTCCGACATCCTCAGGCTTACGGTCAGCGTACGTCTCGCCGACTTCAGCGTCGGAAATCGCGAAGCCGCGCAGGCAATCTTCGAAGGCTATGGCGACGGACTGCGCGACCCCGGTCCCACCCTGCTCGACCAAAAGGAAATGTGGATGAGGGACTATGTCGCGGTCACGGACAAGCAGCGCGAGTCGTTTTGGAACGAGATCGACGAATATCCCGACGCAAGCCCGTCGTCAGAGGCGAAAACGGCGCTGCGCGCGAGCCTCCCCGCGGGGTCCGAGCTCGAACGGTTCGCGCGCGCCAGCAAGGGAGGAGGCAGCCTCGGGAGACCGCGTTTCGTTGCGGTCGCGCGATGGCGGGGCGGTCGCATAGCTCGCGAGGCAAAGGCGTTGATATCATCGGGCTGGGACTGGGCGGCCGGAAACCCCGACCGCGCGAGCAAACTGGACGACGTCATGAACGGGGTCACTTCCGCACCTGATCCCTTCCTGCGTACGGCTCGCGGGTTCATCGTACGCCGCATCGCCGCGGACACGCGAAAGCTCGAGCGTGACTCGGACTTCGATCAAAAGCTGGACACGAAGCTATTGCGGGCAATGGGCTCTGAGATTGGATCGATTCACGCTTCGACGTCGCGGCTTAGGCAGGCGATCCTTGACGATCTCGAACGGAGGGATCCAGGCTGGCTTTACGAGACGGCCAAATCGACGGCTTCGGCGGTCGAGGCCGATTTCGAAGAATGGAGCGCTTCGTACGCTTGAGTCACCGCGGCGGAAGGTGCTCCGTCGCTGGTCGTTGGCTTTGGGTCATCTCTAGCGGTCGACCACAGAAGATAGGCGCTCGGGGTCGGCGTCCGCGCGCATGGGTCGCAGCTCCGTTGAAATCCTTGCCCGAGACGGGCAGTCGACGATCGAGGCAGGGACGTTCGGCCATAAATGCAATGAAATTTGAGTTAGTCGATCAGCCTAAGCCCAACTTACTCACCGTCGCAAATATTCGACTACGTACTAGGTCTACCGGAACAGTCAGCTCGACGGATAGGGTGAATGACAACTTGGCGCGTTCAACGGAGCTGAAGCTAGAAAGGGCAATCGGAATGATCTTCACTCCGCAATGTGCCGCAAAGGGCCATACCGAAGCAGGTATATTGTAGTCCTCTGGCTTTACGACCATTACCCCTCGTCGTGCTGCCAGCACCGCGGTTCGCATCAAAATTTCAGGCCAAGATAGATCACCCGCGCAAGTTTCAAGCTCGTGGAACACGCATCCGGCCTCAGTTTGATGAAAGTAGGCACCATGATCCCACTTCTTCAGGCGACTCTTCATCTCATTGGCTGGTACAGGGGCTTTCCAAACTCCTTCCAAATCGAGCACTCCATATACCTTCTGCATGCGGAGCCTGAATGATCCATCTTGAGCCCGAAACGGGATCTTTTCCTGAGGGTCAACGGCACGGGACTGGGAAGGAACCGATATACTCATCTGTTCTGACTGCGTGCATTCGAGTCCGGCCTCTACGTCGGGCCTAAGGAGCCAAACTATCGGCTCGTGCTTGTAGTCGATGTTCGTCCGCTTTAGCCGACGAGAAACGACATAGACTTTTGGCACGACGTTTTGCGACGCACGCAAAGTGCGACGAACATCGATTCCCCCCTCAATGGCGCCCCTAAATTCTCGCGTTTGGGCTTCGCGTTCACGCGATGCCGCGATATATGCAGCTTTTGATCTCATATCGTCCCAAATCGAACGTTGGACAGTCAGCGACTTCGACTTTGGCCGGCGTTTAGGTGGAGGCTTTGGACGAGGCTCTGGCACGTATCCACTCGTCTCGCCGCCGCAGGACCGGGAAACAACGCCCCGCATGACGGGCTGCGGCTTGACAACAAACGTACCCTTCATAACCCCCTTGCGAATCTTTATTCGCTCAAGAGTTAGTTGGTCTTGATACTCCCCCAATCTGTAAATCACTTTGCTGGCTATATCGTCCCCAAGACAGCTACGGCACACTTCGCCCAAATCACTAGGATTTGGCATAACACGACGTCTCGATAGCGTGAGCCTACGTAGGTATTCTGCGAACACTTTTACCCGCCGCGACGAGGGCTTATCATCCAAGTCTGCATAGCCGAACCGCCAGACCAAATTTAGAAGCTCTTGATATGGCTGAAATACCGCATTGCTCTTGGATCTTGAACGCTGAAATTCTTCAGTGAGCCTAGGAAACTCCCCCAGATACTGGAGCAGAGCGTGAGTCGTCGGCTTATCGATCTCATATATTTTGTCCGGGCTAACGACAGCCCTTGAGACACTTGGTGCGCCCGTTGCAGTTACAATAAGCTTCGGCAGCGCCAAGTAGTGCTGGGCCTCGCAGATCACGAGCACTCGCCGATAGTTGCGATGCAACCGTCGCAGGTTTGCTGCCAGGAATTGTTCGCGCCAAGTATCCGTTGGTTCAAAGCGGACGGGCGGTTCGGCGCACAGCTGTCGGATCAGCTCAATATAGCCTTTGCAGCCGATCAATGGCTCCAAAACGAGCGTACTATCCGGATAGAAAGGATGATCCGCACACCGGCGAAGTGAAAAATCATCCGGCGAGATTTCAGAATCGATGTAGGAAAGTGAAACATGATGCTCGATTGCGAGGCGCATCGCCTCCGCAAAGGCATCGGTGGGGGAAATTGCAAACACCTCTCTCGGTGCTACCGCGCCCCACGAGGCATACAGCAGCGTTACCGGCAAGCACCCCTCTTTCTGGCCGCTCAGAATTCGTTCGCTTTCTTTGCCGATGGACATAGGCAGTGCAATGGCCACCAAGTCCTCATCTGTCCACGGACGATCGCGCGCCAGCTCAAAAAATGCACTCCGGACACAAACCGCAAACGACAATTGATGCCGGACTACCGGTACGAAATGGAGATTCTGGAAGCGAATTGAAAATGCTTCCGTTTTCATTGGGCAGACTCTTCCAAATCAGATTGCTCTTCGTCAGGATCCTCGGCGGCCTCGTCTCCCTTCCGCTTTACTCCGACTTGAGCACTCGCCGTGCGTATCGTATCCAAGGACGATGCCTTTTTTTGCCTTGACACGGCCATTGCGTACTGAACGAGGGTCGTCGCCTGCCGCGTAGAGAGCTGCGTCTTAGCCTCTTCCTCATACCACTTGCGAAACGCGTCGAGGAGCTCCTTTGGAGGCACCAGCTTGTTCTCCAGCACAGCAATGAGGTCTTCCACCGGCAAGTAGTCAATCCGAATTACTGGCAGCGTACGTTCGTCAATGTACTCTGGCAGAGCTCCCCGTGCCGCCCCCTCAGGATTCATGGCACAACAAAATCGAAAAGAACCCCGTTTCAGCTCATCCGGTGGAGCAATGTCGCGCGCCACCAATGCCGAGTAGATCCGTCTTCGTTCGTCGAGAACCGATGCTAGTGGCGCAAGTGTTCGCTCCGGCACGCGGTTGATCTCGTCAAAAAAGAAAAGCGCTCCTTTCCTTAAGGCTGTAACCAGCGGACTCGCGTTATAGGAAAATCGCATCGCGCCCGACGCACTCTCCTCAGCATCGGGAACCAATACGAGCGCGAGGTCTTCAGGAGTCAATTCTTCATGACCTTGTATGACGTAGAGTGGCCGGTCCAGTTGCCGCGCTAGTTCATACACAATCTCATTCTTTCCGACACCCGGAGGCCCCTCAAGCCTGAAATTCAGCGGCGGCAGATCATCGATCATGATCTTGGTCTCGCCATCGATGCCCCAACACGCAAAGCATTGTTGAAGTTCTGCAGAGCGAGCTATGAATTTGCGGGACTGTATATGAAATGGTGGCGAGAGTCGGAATCGTACGCCTAGTTCTTCACCGTCGTATTCGTTCACGGGCCCATCTCCTCAGTGAAATACTTGTTGCGCGACCTTGCGAGTTCGGCACAAGCGAAAACCCAAGCGATCAAAGCGGATCGCCGAATCAAACACCGTTCCTATTGCGGCCCAGACCGCGCTACTTTGCTCGCGCACGGGACCACCCTTTACAACAACCTCTTCCGAGTCAGTGCAGCACCATTCCCAAACGCCGCCAATAAGGTCATGAAGACCGATCTCATTGGGATCGAATGCGCCAACGGGAGTCTGAGTGAATAGTCCTCCTCCGCCGCTCGCTATCGAATGCTCGATTTGACGTCGGTAGGTTGTATCATCAGCCGCGAGTGCTGCTGCGACACACTCAAACAGCTCCTGGATCTGCTCGTGGGATCGGGCGGGTCTTCGGGACTTCGAACGAAGCATGATGGCAATTACAGAATCGGCAGCCTCGATCAATCCCGATGCACGATCCCATTCATAGTGAAACGGCAGCCGAAAGTCGTATTCTTTGTCTTTTCTAGTGAGCCACCGACAGAAGGCTCGGGCTTCGGAAAGTGTAACCCCTCCAACTGGGTAATTGGCCTTGCAGACCATTGGGTCCCTCCAGGTCGAGGGACGCGGATTTTCCTGTCGAGCAGCCCACTCCCATGCGTCTCCCCAGAGATCAGCATCCGAGTATCCACCGTCCCGAACAAAATGCCAAAATTCCAGATTTGTCACGGGATACCGAGATATATCGACTTTCTCAGTAAGCTTTCTGAAATTGTCTTCACTCAGCCGAGGATCCAAAAAAGAAAGCGTCTCTAGATTTGCGACCCGCTCCCGCAAGCTGTCCGCGCTCGACTCGATGAGGCGCCATGTTAGCTTGAGCTCGACGTCGATCTCCTTTGCTCGTGAAACAGGAATTTGCAGTAAGCATTCACAAGCAAGCCGCTCGTCGCTGCGCGCCATCCATTCGACCAACCTCTGTTGGGATTCTTTTCTTAGCATACCGAGCAAAATGACGAGTATGCCCCTTATCGAGAACAGTGGTTGTTCCATCTGCAGCTGGATTAGCCGCTCCTCGCGCAGACGATCATTGTTCAGCCGACAGAGAGCTTCTGAAATGAAATAGTCCTCTAACCATTGATGCATAAATGAAATGCTATCGCCGGCGCGGACCAGAACTTTCAATCCGATCAGACGCTCAATTTGGCGCTGATTAGCATTTATTGTGCGGCCCGCTCTCAGATCTAACGCAAGATTCGGAAGCAACTCTTCAATGTAGCGCCGGAGATCTGACTCCCGCTCCCTTCTTAGCTTTATTTGAACATGCAGACGTATGATTTGATGTAGTGCGATGTATCCGCTGGCACTTGTTTGTTCTGGTAGTTGCCCCAGACGACCAGCTTCAATCAAGCACTTCACTATAAATGGGTTACGCGCAACGGGCGGAAGAATCGTCGGTTCAATTGCAAACAGGGCTTCAAACAATCTATCGAAATCTCCAGAATGAACAGAATCCCCATCAGCCAACTCGGCGTATTGCTTACGTGTTAGGTCCTCCAATTGGACCACAGTTACGGTACCCCGAAGCACGCACGCATCTGTTAGATCCTGTTCTGCGAACGGGAGACAAGCAATGAGATAACCAGCCCCCATAAAGTTCGTTTGCAGTTCGCGGATCATCGCACCGCCGTGCTCCAATGACACCCGCGTTGCGTTGATCAACAGATACAATGATGAACCGAGAACCGCCGACATGTCATCAGGCGTCACTGCCGAAAAAAACTTATGCGCGTAGAGGATTTGCCTTCCGGTTGCAGCAGCAGGGAATGGGTTCTCATTCCTTTTCAACTGCTCTGCGAATGCGTGCGCCAAGGTCTCGTGGTGCTTGTGAATATCAATCGTGATCGGAATCCATGCCGGCGGACGTATGCCTTCCACATATTTTCGGGGTAATGCCCAAGAATGAGCAATTGACGGCAACAATGCGGATATGCCTTGGCCTATATCACTAACCAAGATCCCTTGTGGGACTGTACGAGGAATCTCGACTAAGTCGTCAACAAAGCCGACGATCCCACTGGCACGCTCGTCGTCGGCTGATATCTCGAACAAATTCGCGCATCGAGGCACAGGCTTATTTTCTTGACTATAGACAGAAATGAGCTCCAGGCGAAATGCGAGCTCCCAAAGCTCGTGCGCAGCAAAGCTCGCCGCGAGCCGAAGTGCATCATCTGCGCTTCGCCGTCTCCCTGGATCAGCGCTCCGGCGTCTGAGGAACTCACGAGCTATCCAGCGTCCGATGGGACTGTTAACTTCAACAAATGGACGGTAAATCTCCTCAACTTCTGAACAGAATGCATCATTGACACTGGGCGCGGTGAACTCAAAGAGAGGAAGGACTTCCCAACACCATTCCGAGGCCTGAAGGCTCGCGGCTATCTCCGGGTCGAGGAGAACCCAACGGGGAATGCCAGCAACGGTTGGCCCGTGACGATCAACCTGCAACGATCGAAGAAACGTCTGTGCCGTCTGGAGGGATTCAGACTCTCTCTCTATAGAATTCGCAAGCGGTTCATCAAGAATAAGCTCCTGGATGTATTCTGCCGACTCAAGCCGGCCGAGATGGCGTGCGACACTAGTTACAAATACGACCGCATCCTGACGAAAGTGGGCCAATATCAGCAATGGCGTCCCCGGAGACTCCGCCCACCATCGACGTGCCAATTCGGCCAGTGTCAGTGACTCTCGCGAATCCGACGACCCAAGCGGCCGAAGTCGAATTGACGTATCATCAAACGCCGATTCGGGTAGTTCCTCTCGATCTAATGCACCAATTGGATGCACGGCACCACGTTGAATCTTCTGCATCCGAACAAAATCATTGTAAGCTTTTCGTAGAGGCAATGCGCTCGCTTCTTCTGCAGCGCAATCCACCACAAGCCTTAGCACTCCCCAGGAAAATAGCTTAGGTAGAATTGATGCCCAGGTGTCTGCCGGAGCGCCCTCAAGGTCAAGATAGACCAAGTTAGGAACGTAAAGCCGCATAAGGAATGCGCGGATGGAACTCGGCGAGGAAAAGCGCTCCGCCAGCAATTCAGCAAGTCGATGCACTCTTCCATTCGGAATCGTCATTTCGAGAATCCGAGGTACGCCTCGTAAAGCACGGCAACCGCGATGCCCTGGTTTCTGAAGTGAACGCTTTTTCCTGGCCCGTTCGGCTCCGCTAGCCATCCGCCTGCGTGGTGCATGGCAACCAAACGCCACTCACTGTCGAAAACGGGCGAGCCCGAAGAGCCCGGCATTGTATCTGTAAGATATTGGATTCTTGTAGAATCAACGTAGGCAACGACGTTGTGATACAGTGCAATCTGCTTCGGGCCTCCAAGAGGGTGCTGGATGATATTCACGTAATCACCTTTTTGGACGAGCATCGGCTCTAGCGTGATTGCACCCCAACGGCTGTTTGCATCTCCCTTCAAGCGGACCAATGTCCAATCGTCTCCGCCTCGTTTGGGTGACGTGGCAAAGCCTTTGCTCGGATCGAGAGAGTAGCGTTCCGAGCGCTCACTCAAACCCGTTGCCGTCTCTTGCAAATTGAATTCAACAAACGCAGACGCAGCACTGTCCCTTGACGCGACCACGTGATTATTCGTCATTAGGAGATTGTTTTCGATCAGGAAGCCGGTGCCCAAACCATTCGCAGTGGCCACCCGACCGACGGCTCGTGAGACGCGGAGGCCCACATCCAGAAAGGCGATGGGAAGAAAGGTGGGCTGCGCTCCTATTACTTTTTCGAACTCGCCTGCGCCCGCATGCCAAGCGACATCCCGACCCACAACTGGGCTTAAGTCGCCAGACTGCGCAGCCTTCAGCGCACTTGACCAGTCTATTTCGGGAAACTCGGAACGCGCGCGTTCTAGCACTAAGTCGATTTTGCTCCTTAACCGAGCTTCGTCCAATAGGCTGGTCCACGCATCGATGGCGGGGCCACCTAGATTTACATGCCCTAGCTTTATACCGGCGCGCTTCGCGAAAGCAGCAGCACCATCGCTAGATGGGATCACACTGACAAACAAATCTACCAAGGGCCCGAGCTTCATGGATGTCCTGAGCCGCCAAGGGTGAGCACCAAGCCAAATCAACGCCAATATCCGCTCGCTCACGCGAGGTTCAACATGCTACCCAGGAGCGAGGGCCATTGGCAAGACAGCTTCGTATCTCGCGCTGCGCAACAGCACGGCCCCACGAACGGTCGGGCTCGAGCCTAAAACCAAGACGAGCCCCAACGCCATCAGCAGCACGCCAAGCCAGCCAGCTCGCCGTCATCGGCGATGGGAAAGGCGACCGAGGCGCGTAGGCGGCAACCGACACGGTGGCAGCCCGCGGTCGCCAGAAGTATCCCCAACTCGACCCGGCCCGGGATGGGATGGGGCGGGCGTAAGCTGATCCGTCGCGGACATGGGGACGACGGGCGACGACGGCACGAAGACTGCGGCTCGGGTCTTGAGGACGGGAGTGGCATCAGCCACCTTGAACTCGGGCGTGGGCGGCGTCGCCTGGACCGCTTCCGCCGGTGCGGAGCGCAGCCGGTCCGTCCGCGCGTGCATCCACGACCGCCTTTCGCTTGTGCAGCGCGGTCACGTGCTTCTCGTCAGCGGGCATACAATGCCTCGTGGCGTGACGATGAGGCTTTGTCACCGTCACGGTCCCCGCCGCGGCCGGGAACCGCGATGGCCGTCGAAACGATAGACCCGGTACCGGCCATCAGCCGTCGACTTGCCAGACTGCGAGCGGCACCCCTCTGCGGCGGGAATCGGCGCGATGGCTTGCCCTTTGAGACGCATTGAACAAGTCGGCGAAGGGAGAAGACGCAGGGAATGTCGAGGGACCTGCGAGTGAAGCGAAATCGCAAGTGACCGGATATGAATATCCCCGGCGGTGCGCAAGCGCCCGTAGGCACGACCTTTGGCGGCGACCAGGTCCCAATGCAGCTCAAATCAGGCAACGCGGCGGATCCATTCTGGCCCAGAAACGAGATCTGGACCGAATTCAACGCCAGCCCTGTAGCGGCGCGGGAGAAGTTCGGAATAACCCGGCACCGCCGGTCACCTAACTTGACAGAACTTTTCCTTACAAAGCGACCATCGGCAGCAGCAGAAATGCCGCGAGTTCCAGGGTCTTTGCTTACTCTGACAGGAATCGCAGAGCACTATGCGGGTAGTGCTCACTGCGGCCATTTTGTCGAAAGTGTAAAGCAACCATTGATCGAGGTGTAAGGGTCCCGCAGCGTATCCGCCGCCGGACTTTCTTCGCCCGCGAACAGGTCTTCTGGCAGGCGGCGTGCTCCCCCCTTTCTTGTCCTCCTTCTTGCGCTGTAGCCCCGCTCCCGGATGTCGCTGAGCAGGCTCACGGGCTAAGAGCGAGTCCGACAATACCGCTCCGCAGCTGGTCGAGTAAGTATGGGGCAAGATCCCGTCTATTGCGCCGCACGATCCATGCTACCCAGCGACAAGATCGGCAACATCGACACGGAGAGCGGCGGCAATCTTGTCCAGCGACTCTAACGTAGGATTAGCTTGAGCAAGCTCGAGTGCGCTGACAAGCGCCTGACGCACCTTCGCCTCGTTGGCGAGATCGTGCTGCGACCACGATCTTTCGGCCCGCAACCGCCTCAGGTTGCGCGCAAGCAGCCGCTTAGTATGAGCAGGATTGCGTCGCCTCATCCGTCAGGATGATGCATTTGCGCGGAATTTACGCTACACGCTTTACCGTGTAATACGCGTCCAGCGCATAGTGTCGCCAAACTATCGGGATAGCCGACGCGCTGCCCGGGCCGTGGCCCACATCAACATCGAGAGCGCGTGCCGGCACTTGTGTCCAGCACCGCAGAGAATGCGGCACTCGTAACAGGGCAAACTCGGCGCCGGCCCCCAGAATGCATCACATCTTAGCGCTTCTCGTCACGAGAAGCGAAAATGAATTTGCCGCTCAGAAAAAAAATTCGCTCATCAGCTGGACGTTTGGCCGTGGAGGTTGGTAATCTTCAGCCACGTCCTACTGAACGATTGACGAAGTGGATTGGCAGCGGTTGCCAAGGACACAAAGGAA
The DNA here is from genome assembly GCF_024199795.1 of Bradyrhizobium sp. CCGB01. Classification (NCBI taxonomy): domain Bacteria; kingdom Pseudomonadati; phylum Pseudomonadota; class Alphaproteobacteria; order Hyphomicrobiales; family Nitrobacteraceae; genus Bradyrhizobium; species Bradyrhizobium sp. CCGB01. The sequence continues at coordinate 530,390 of NZ_JANADK010000001.1, read as the reverse complement.
TACTACTTCACGGCAATAGCGCATGGCGCTCGGACACAACGGTGGAGGCGAAGCGGCCATCAGGGCTTTCCTCGTTGAGAGGCAGCCGCCCCTTGTCGTGAATATAGGATTCGTTCTCTTGGACGGGATCTTATCTAGGCTGCCCCGCTAACACTCCATTGCTGCTCTGCTACTCTCACACCTCCGACCGGACGATTCCTTCCGAGATTCGCTTTCGTCGAATAGCGCCGGTCGAGCTGGCCGGATTGCTCACGAACGATAATCCTTGCCGACAGACTTCTGTCCCGGTGGCGGCAGCCTCCGAAACGTGGCAAGTTGAGCAAGACCCTCTCTCGAGTCTTGGTCGCGGAGCGAAGGATTATCTGGAGGGATCCGTGACGGAATCTGAGTCCTTTGTAACAGACAGCACGCAGCTCAGGGACACTTTCGGCCGCAAGGTCAAAGAGCGAAGGCTTTCTCTGAACATGTCCCAGAGGGATCTGGCCGAGGGCGCCGGAATTCGTCAGGCGCTTGTCAGTCAAATCGAGCGAGGAGAAGCGAACCCGACGCTCGATTCGATCATGAGGATCGCAACTGCGCTGAAGGTGAGCTTCGCCGAGCTCTTCGAGTTGCGACATTCGTAAGGTTGGCATACCGGCCCATCGGTTCCCGACCGGGCGGACGAAATCGCCACGATTGAGTTAACCGCCATATCTTCGGCACAATCATCTGATACGCTATAACGTGTCGGGCGCCTTTTCGCCTGCGAGCATTGTGCGGAGACGTGCCAATGCACCTTAGAGCTCTCGCCGACATCGATCAGCAATACCGACTGCCGTGACAGGTGGCCGAGGGGTGGTCCACCCTTCGACGCGCGCTCGTCGTTTTCCAAGGTGCCACCAGATTCAGCACACGAATCCGGCCTTTCCGGAAACGCCCCCTGCGGCGCAGTCGCAATTCCAGACCTTTCTCGCGATCGATATAGGCATTCGATCACACAGCGAAAGGAACCTGCCCATGTTCATCGACCACGATCGTCCTCGTCACACCGTCCCTTCCCGACAACGTGTTCAGGACACTGTGCCATGCGTAGCAATCAGCTCCATGTACGGGCCGCGCCCGCCTTCTTCACCAGCCCGAAATGCAAAGTTGCGATTCCCATTCACCATACCCTTGTCCGCGACGCACTCGCGCAAGCGAGCCTTGACCCTTCGGTTCGCGCGATCGGCTACCGGCAGACTCCGGACCTGCATGATCGTCAAGAAAGGCTAAACGGCATCGTCCTAAACCGAATGGACGGCGATTTTCTGCTTGCGGTTTGCGAAACGCGACCACAGCGAAGTGACTGGGAGTTAGCACATCTTTCTGGTGTGCTTGAGTCGAACGGACTGCGTCTGTTCGAACGCGATGCACTCGATATTAGACGAGAACCGCTATTCTCCAACGCCCGCGCAGTCTGGTCGCACGAGCGCTACCACGTATGTGTAATTGACCGACTAAAGATTGCGGCGGCGCTCGCGGAAGATGGTCCGCAATCGATACTCGAACTGGAGGAGCGTGCCCGACCGAGTAACGACATCCTCGCGGCAGTATGCGCCTTGGCCTGCGAGGATCTGGTACAGCTCAGCATTTGCGACATGCCTCTGGGTCCACGTACGATCGTGCGCGCATGCTAGGACGTGGTTTGCCGTCGCCACTGAAGATGATCTGCGCTGCGGGGGCGAAGTTTTGGCCCGAGGCCACTGTGACGATCTGAGGCCCCATCGCGCTCGCGAAAGCAGCCTCCACGCGCGACCAGTACAGCAAAGCAGGCAGACCCTACCGCCTGGGCGCCGTCTACATGACAGCTGCACCGCACACAAAGTGCGGTTGTCGCGCATCGTTCCCGATCGGCTTCAGCTCTCCCAACCTATGCTTTCTCGATGGAGGGAATTAATGAACTTGCAACTGACGGCTCCGCGCGATCTTCTCGCACGTGCCTACCTCGATATGTTAGCCGCCGAGGCTGGCACGAACAGTGGGCCGCTCCTGCGAAGCGGCGATCCCGACGATCCGATCGAGCGTCTGATCGACGATTTGTCGACCGCCCCCGAGTCGGTGGGAAGGACATCGATCCGGGCGGACCTGGCGGCCGCGGCGGTCCTAGTCGCACGTGCAATCGAGCCGCTCGCCGGGCTCACTCGCGAGTTGCGCCGCGGTTGCCCGGTCGTGGCGCTCGCCACGCACGGCGCTGAGGTGGTTTCTCTCGTTCGGCAAGTCCTAAAGACGTGCGCCTTCGGCTCCGAGGCGAAAGTACTCGACGATCGCTCCTTCGACGAGGATCGGTATACGCGTCCGGTATTGTTGCTAGCGCGGGATGGAACATCGACCGAACACAAATCGGAGCGGGGGAACGACACGATTGCGAAGGCTCTGCATGCTCGCGCGCCGATCTTCGGTGCTGCACCGGATCCCCGCCGACACCTGCCGCGCGATCTGCTCCGCGCAGCCGAACATCACCTTTCGCTCAGCCAGCTCGACGCTTCCGCAATCGCGCTGGTGATCGAAGCCGTGACCGGAAAGCTTCCGAACGCAGCGGTGGACGAGCAAGTTGTCCGCGCAGTGGACATCGCAGACCTAACGCTCGCAGTTCGCTCGGATCGCACGGCTGACGATTGCGTGAAGCGCCTGGAAAAGATCGTCTCGACGAAATCGTTCTTCGACCATCGCGGTCCCGGGTTGGAGGAACTTGCGGGCTACGGTGCGGCACGCGAATGGGGATTGAATCTCGTCGCGGACTTGCGCGAGTACCGAGCAGGATGGCTCGATTGGGAATGTATCGAAAAGGGCCTTCTGCTGGTCGGCCCGCCTGGCGTAGGCAAGACGCAATTCGCCCGCGCGGTGGCGAAGTCTGCAGGTGTCCCCCTTGTGGCCACGTCAGTCGCAGACTGGAATGCAGCGGCCTATCTGTCCGGTACACTAGCGGCCATCAAGGAAGCATTCTCGCAGGCGCGCAAACTTGCGCCGTGCATTCTATTTATCGACGAATTGGACGGAATCTCGGATCGCGCAACCCTGACGACCGAGTACAAGGAGTATTGGACCCAGATCGTCAATCTACTCTTGGAGCTGTTAGCAGGCATCGAAGAGCGCCCCGGCGTGGTCGTGATCGGCGCAACAAATCACCCCGAGCACATCGACGCGGCTGTACGTCGCGCGGGGCGCCTCGACCGCACGATCGAGATCGAACTGCCCGACGCCGAGAGCCTCACCGCGATCTTCCGCTTTCATCTCGGCCCAGACGCTTTGCCCAATGTCGATCTGATGCCTGCCGCGCTCGCCGCCGCCGGAAAAACCGGCGCGGACGTCGAGGCATGGGTCCGGCGGGCGAAGTCGCGCGCTCGCCGCTGCAGGCGCGAGCTCATGTTGGAAGATGTCCTCCACGAGGTCAGATCTGGACGCGAAGGAATGCCACAAAACCTCAGGCGATCCTGTTCCATCCACGAAGCCGGACACGTTGTCTCCGGCGTGGCTCTGGCCGTTTTCGAACCGCAGGCGTTGACGATTCTAGATCACGGTGGGGCGACGCGCGTCGAGCTTTCGCGGGCTAACTCCCAAACCCGGGCAGGCATCGAAAACTACATCACAGCCCTTCTGGCCGGCCGTGCCGCCGAAGAGATTTTACTGGGCTCGTCTGAGGCGACTGCGGGCGCCGGCATTGGCGATGATAGTGATTTTTCGCGAGCTACCCAAGCGGCAGTCGACCTTGAACTCAAGTTCGGCTTCGGAGTGATCGGAGTGGCGCATTTCGCGGACCGAGCGACCGAAATGCTTCTTCACGATCCATCCATCGTAGCTTTGATCACGAAACGCCTGGATCGTTGCTTGATACGTGCGCGCGAACTAATCGCAAACAACCGAGAAGCCGTAGAAGCGGTGGCACGGCGATTGGAGGCGACGGGCTACCTCGATCGCGCTGCGATTGGCGAACTCCTCAAAAGGCATCACGTGCAAAGCGGTTCGTTGAAGAACGATACGAGGGAAAGCTCGTATGATTAGTATGGGGACTTTGCCGACGCACAAGCCGGCTATGGGGCTGCCCCCTCATCAATCGACTGACTTTGATAATATCCGTTCGGTCGAACGCATCTCACCTGCGCGATCAAGAGCGTAAACTTTTTCGGGGACGGGCGAGCTGAGATTCTGGCTCAACAATCACACCGGAATGGTCGATGATTCCCAACAAGACGCTGCAGACGTCCTCAAGAGTCCGAATAGTATACACAAGTTCGAACGCGGTCGATCCACGCCTCAGCGAAACGCCGAGTTCGGATGTGAGGCGGAGAGAACTGATGCGTATCCTGCTGGCGGTAATGGCCAAGGCCGACGTCGAGCGGCAACTTGGCGATAGAGCCGAGCGGCGGCGCAAATTGTGCAAAGACGTCGCAAACAAGTCCTCAAACGAGAGCGGTTCGACCTGAGGTCGTGCTGCGCGGATCGACCCAGTTCAATCGTGAACTTGCATTCGCACAAATACTGCCACGACTCTTCCGATGAGCACCCCGGTTTGTTCCACCGGAATCGCATGTTGCCCCATGGGATGAGTTCGGACGATGAGATGCCCCTTGCCATAGGAGTATGCGAACTGTCCTCCCAGTCCAACATCACGGCGTCCAGTATCAACGAAGACTCGGTCTCCAATTTTGAGGCCTTCATTCGGGACATCGACCGCTACTGCCACCACTCGGGAGGGATTCGCCGAAAGCATATTCGAAACGAATCCTTTGGGAAGTCTCCAACGTCGTGTGCTGGCTATCGCTCCTTCGTTCGGGCCCGACGGCCCGAACTGGTCCGGATTCGCCTCAGGGATATCATCAGCGTCTGATGCAGAGACTCTCTGTTTGTGGATTGCCTCCTCAACAAGTTTACGGACCTCAAAGTAATCGGGGGGAGTCTCTCTTTCGGCGAGGCTCCGAACCTCGCGAAAGCTTATGGTCTCAAGGCTCGGCTGCACGGCCAAACGCTGGTCAACGCGCGCCCCGAGACCGGATGGCTGAATGCCTTTTAGAAGCCAGAGCGAGCTGATGCCGTAGGCTGACGCGTACGCCAGCGCCATCAATTCGCTCACCCGATTGGTGCCAGCCTCGTGCGCGGCCAGGGTGGGGTGCGCAAACCCGAATTCTTTAGCGGCAGCAGCGACGGTTTCGAAGCCACGCAGTTTGCGTGCTATCTTCAGGCGAAGTCCCACCTGCTCGTTCGACGAGCTGTTGTCTTCGATAGGCGAATCTTTGAGCCTGGAAAGCTGTGCCCGGGTCAGCTCGCCGAGTTGGTACCCCGCTAGGTGCCGGTCTTGGAGACTTCCTGCTGGAAGGCCGAAAGCAGCTTCGTACTTTTCCGCGTCGGAAGCCCCGATCTTTCGGCCTCCCCGCTCATGCGCCCGTAGAGAGGCTTCGGGCCACCCATAGGCCAGCGCAGCAGCTGCGGCCGACGAAAACCCAGCCCTCTTGCGGGCCGCCGCCAGAAGTTTGCCCAACCGAGGATCTCCGAAGTCCTTGGTTTTACGAGCATTTTTCTTAGGATCGATCATTTGCGGTTCGTTAACCGTGATTCGCGGCGCAAATTTACTTGTATCATGATACATATTATATTGTATCGGCTACAAGACATCATGGCTCATCATCGTCTCAACCTCAACGCCCTCCACTCCCGGTACCCGACCTGCGTCGGCGCCCGAGAAGGAGTTCGTGTTCTTGATCGGGCGTCGCGATGAAAGAGTTCGTGATGCATCAGGTCCCCCCGAAGGGTGGTGTGTGGGCTAGCTATTGCCGAGTATCGACCCCTGGTCAGATCGAAAGCAACATTGTTCAGCGTGACCTCAACAGAAGGTACGTTGACGCGGCGCAGGGCGCATTGCGCTACGAGCTGTCAGACGTAGGAACCGGCTCACGCGTCAAGAACCGTCCCGGCTACCAGAAGCTCCTGAATCTGATTCGCGAGCGCAAGATAACGCATATCGTCGCTCGAGACCTTAGTCGCTTTGGGCGCAGAATCAGACATCTCTATCATCTGATGGAGCTCTGTACAGAGAACGGGGTGCTCGTCTACGACACGCAGATGGGACAAATTACCGACATGCACATCTGGGCGGTTGGTATTGTCGCGCAGATGCAGTTGCAGGTGTTATCCCTCCAGATCAAAGAGGCACTAGTTGCGAGGCTAATCAAAGGACTCCGAACAGGCGGGAGAGTCTTCGGCTACGACAACGTGGAAATCGACGGCGAGAAGGGCCATCTCGTAAAAAACGAGGATGAAGCTGCGATCGTGCAGCTGATGTATAACCTTGCGGACGAGGGGGGCCTCGACGACCGAGCAATTACCCGAACGTTGAACCGCAAGCGCATCCCAGCGCCCGGCGGCGGCAGGTGGCACAGAAAGACCGTCGCTTACATCTTGACGAACGCTGTCTATCGTAAAGATTTAGTCTGGAACAAATGCAAGACATACTTTGATGCGGACGACGAGAAGCTGAAACGCGAACCCAGGCCGGAAGAACAATGGCTCAAGCGCCTGGGGCAGCACGACCCGATCATTGACGCCGACCAGATCGACCGCGTCCAGGCAAAAAGAAACGGCCGCAAGAAGCCGCGGCCCATCACGAAGAAGACCGGGCCCGCCGTGTTTCTCTCCGGCAAGCTAAAATGCGCCCACTGCACTAAACTCGACGAGGACGGCATCCCGAGGGGCGGGACGATGAGTGTCTGCGGTGGTGACGGGCGAGCGACGCGCCTTCGTTGCTCGTATTACAGCGACGACAAAGACAAGTGCAGTAATAACCGTACCCACTATCGCCATGAGGTCCTGACGGCCGTCCTTCAAAGCCTAGTGCAGCAGTTGGAAACGCCGGAGGCGGTGGCCATCTTTTTGGAAGAGCATAACCTGGCGAGCCGTACCAATCGAAAGAAGAAAGGTGCGCACCGGGCAAAGCTCTCGCGCGACCTGCAAAAACTGGAAGCACAAATCAAACGCTTGGCCGCATCCATTGCCGATGGTGCGCCCAATACCGCAATCATTCCTCACATCGTACAGCGCGAAAACGAGAAGCAGAAGCTCAGTGATCAACTGGCGGACTTGGACTTCGAAGATGTGGAATTCGAAATCGAGCCCGCTTCCGTAGAACGCTATTTGGACATGGCCAAGGGTATGCTCGATCGGCTGACGAAGAGCCCGACTGATGCGCTGGACATCGAAGTCGCCGAGTGCCTTGAGGCGATGATCGACTACGTGCTGGTTAGCCCGAATCCTGAGGGACGCGGCTTTTCGGTTGAAGTCTTCGGCAAGCTTGCCCAATTGGTGGCGGACAACTCGTCACACAAAGCCGACTTTCGTAAGGGTTTTGAACGTACGGATAGGCGTCAGACGGGCTCTTCGCCGTCCGGTGAAACAGCCCAAGCGACGAAGCAATCCGGCGACCAGCCCGGCCGGATTGCTTCGCTTCGCGTTTTGGGAGACTGCATCCACGCCGTCATTGCGAGCGCAACGAATTCGCTTTCGTAGCCCGGATGGAGCGAAGCGCAATCCGGGAGTCTCGCCGCGCGGATAGACTCCCGGATTTCGTTTCGCTCCATCCGGGCTACGGCACTGCGACCCTGCTTCTCACTTCTGACATTTCGGACACCAGAACGTCGACCGGCCGTTCTGGGTGAAGCGCTTGACCGTGCCGCCGCAACCCGGCGTGGTGCATCTCTCGCCTTCGCGATCGTAGACCTTGAACGAGTGCTGGAAATAGCCGAGCTCGCCCGAGGTCTGGCGATGGTCGCGCAGTGACGAGCCGCCGGCCTTGATGGCGTCGTTCAGCACGGTGTGGATCGCACCGACCAATCGCTTCGCATGATCCGTCGGCTCGCCCCCGGCAACGCCCTTGCGTTGTCCGGCCTTGGTCGACAGCGTCGCGGCGATCCGGCGCGGTGACAGATGCGAGCGATGCAGGGCTTCGCAGACATAGATGTTGCCGAGCCCTGCGACCACGCGCTGGTCGAGCAGCGCGGCCTTCAGGCTCGTGGCCTTGTCTTTGCAGGACCGCGCCAGCATCGCGGCGTCGAATTCGTTGCCGAGCGGCTCGGGACCGAGCCCGCGCAGCAGCGGCTCCTCGTCGAGCGCGTTGCGCGCGATCACTTTCATGTAACCGAAACGGCGCGGGTCGTTGAACACGATGTCGGCGCCCGAGGACATCCGAAACAGCACGTGGTCGTGTGTGGAGTCTTTGCCCTTCGGATAGTGAAACTCGCCCGGCGCGGCCTCGTTGTCCGGCTTGATGACGCGGAACGAGCCCGACATGCCCAAATGCATCAGGAGCACGTCGCCGGAGGCGAGATCGGCCATGAGATATTTTGCACGGCGTCCGAGCCCGGTGACGACCTGCCCCTTCAGCCGGGCCACGAAATCCGGCTGGAACGGAAAGCGCAAATCCGGCCGGCGGGCCTCCGCATTGAGGATTTTCGCACCCTCCATGACGGGCTGAAGGCCGCGGCGGACGGTCTCGACTTCGGGCAATTCAGGCATGGTCAGGCATTCACCTTATGAGGGCGGTGTGATAGCGCCATTGCGGCGGGCAGGCTATGGTCCGCCTCGTGGAGTAGAGTAATGGATCGGCCGGGCGAAACCACGCATTTTGGCTTCAGGGACGTTCCCCTGGGGGACAAGCAGACGTTGGTGAACGATGTGTTTTACAGCGTGGCGTCGCGCTATGACCTGATGAACGACCTGATGTCCGGTGGCCTGCACCGGGTCTGGAAGGACATCATGATCAACGCGCTCAACCCGCCGCGGAGTGACCGGCCGTTCGCGCTGCTCGACGTTGCCGGCGGCACCGGCGACATCTCGTTCCGAGCCGCCAAGGCGGCGGGCCCGGGCTTCCATGCCACGGTCTGCGACATCAACACCGGGATGCTGGCCGTGGGCCGCGAGCGCGCGGCGAAGCGGCATCTCGAGACCCAGGTCGATTTCGTCGAGGGCAACGCCGAAACGCTCGCCTTCGCCGACCGCAGCTTTGATGCATATACGATCGCCTTCGGCATTCGCAATGTGCCGCGGATCGACCTGGCGCTGCACGAGGCCTACCGCGTGCTCAAGCCCGGCAGCCGCTTCCTGTGCCTGGAATTCTCCACCGTCGAGATGCCCGGGCTCGACCGGATCTATGATCTGTTCTCGTTCAAGGTGATCCCGCCGCTCGGCCGCATGGTCACGGGCGATGCCGAATCCTACCAATATCTCGTCGAATCGATCCGCAAGTTTCCAAAACCCAACGCCTTCGCCGACATGATCCGCGACGCCGGCTTCGCCCGCGTCAGCTGGCAGACATTGTCGGGCGGGATCGTCGCACTGCATTCGGGCTGGCGTTTGTGATTTCTGCCTTCACCCACATTGTGCGCCTGATCCGCGCCGCGTTCGTCTTTGCGCGCGAGGGCGTGTTCGGCTCGGTCGATCCGAGCCTGGTGCCACCGCCCGGACAGCTGGCGCTGAAACTTGCCCGCGTCGTCGAGCGGCGCGGCCCGAAGCACGGACCGCGGATATCGCGTGCACTGACCCGGATGGGCCCGGCCTATCTCAAGCTCGGGCAATTTTTGGCAACGCGCCCCGACGTCGTCGGCGTCGTGATCGCGCGCGACCTCGAAAGCCTCCAGGACCGCCTGCCGCCGTTCTCGCAGGCCGAAGCGGAAGCCGCGATCGAGACGTCGCTGGAACGCCCCCTGAAGGACGTGTTCGCAAGCTTCAGCGCGCCGGTCGCGGCCGCCTCGATCGCGCAGGTGCATCGTGGCGAGGTCTTGCGCGACGGCATCCGCAAGCCGGTCGCCATCAAGGTGCTGCGGCCGAACGTTGCCGCGCGCTTCCGCCGCGATCTCTCCGATTTCTTCTTCGTCGCGCACAAGGCCGAGGCCTATTCATCCGAGGCGCGGCGCCTGCGCCTGATCGAGGTCATCAACACCATGTCGCGCTCGGTCGCGATGGAGATGGACCTGCGGCTCGAGGCTGCGGCGCTGTCCGAGATGGCGGAGAACACGCGCGACGATCCTGATTTTCGCGTGCCGACCGTCGACTGGGACCGCACCACGCACAACGTGCTGACGATGGAGTGGATCGACGGCATCGCGCTGAACGATCACAAGCGCCTCGCAGAGGCGCAGGTCGACCTGCCCGATCTCGGCCGCAAGGTGATCCAGAGCTTTCTGCGCCACGCACTGCGCGACGGCTTCTTCCATGCCGACATGCATCCGGGCAATTTGTTCCTGGATGACGCCGGCCGTCTCGTCGCGGTCGATTTCGGCATCATGGGCCGGCTCGGGATGAAGGAGCGGCGCTTCCTCGCGGAGATCCTGCTCGGCTTCATCACCCGCGATTATCGCCGCGTCGCCGAGGTGCATTTCGAGGCGGGCTATGTGCCGGCACATCACTCGGTCGAGAATTTCGCGCAAGCCATCCGCGCCATCGGCGAGCCGATCCACAACCGCACGGCCGAAGAGATCTCGATGGCGCGGCTGCTGACGCTGCTGCTCGAGGTCACCGGCCTGTTCGACATGACGACGCGGCCCGAGCTGATCCTGCTCCAAAAGACCATGGTGGTGGTCGAGGGCGTGGCGCGCGGCTTCGATCCCAAGCTCGACATCTGGAAGGTCGCCGATCCCGTGGTGCGCGAATGGATCGAGCGTAATCTCGGTCCGATCGGCCGCGTCCAGGGCGCGCTTTCGGGCGGCGGCGATCTCGCGCGCATCCTGATGCGTCTTCCGGATATTGCCGCGCGTTCAGTCGCGGTGCTCGAGCAGCTCGAGACCATGACGCGGGAAGGCCTCCGGTTGTCGCCGGAGAGCATCGCCGCGATGGGCCGCAGCGAAGGCCGCAAGAACCGCTGGCGCACCGTGGCGCTCTGGATCATCGCCGCCACCTTCATCGGAATCCTGATCGCCGTCCGGAATCTTTGATTGCATTGCAATCATACGGATGATAGCATCGCTATCATTCCGTGCTGGAGGGCGTCGTGGCAAGCCTGACCATCCGCAAGCTCGATGAGGGCGTCAAAACCTATCTGCGCCTGCGTTCGGCCAAGAACCGCAGGTCGGTCGAGGAAGAGGTCCGCATCATCCTGGGCGAGCTGATCCAGGGCCACGAGGAGCCGCTGACGCCGATGGCGGCGCCCCCGGATCACGCTCCGGCCCCTGTCTCCCAGCGCACCGGCGCCCTCCCCGAGGCCAGCGTCACCCTGATCATCGGCGGCGGGATCGCGGCCTACAAGTCGCTCGACCTGATCCGGAGGCTGAAGGAGCGCCGCGTCGAGGTCCGCTGCGTGCTGACCAAGGCGGCGCAACAATTCGTCACGCCGCTGGCCGTCAGCGCGCTGTCGCATGAGCGCGTCTACACCGACCTGTTCGACCCCCAGAGCGAGTTCGACGCCGGCCATATCCGCCTCGCGCGCGACTGCGACCTGATCGTGGTGGCACCCGCGACCGCCGACCTGATGGCGAAGATGGCCAACGGCCATGCCGACGATCTCGCCAGCGCCATCCTGCTCGCGACCAACCGCAAGGTTCTGCTGGCGCCGGCGATGAATCCGCTGATGTGGAACAACGCGGCGACGCGACGCAACGTCGCGCAGCTTCAGCGTGACGGCGTGGTGCTGATCGGCCCGAATTCCGGCGAGATGGCCGAGGCAGGCGAAGCCGGAATCGGCCGCATGTCCGAGGCGATCGAGATCGCCACCGCCGCCGAACGGCTGCTGCGGCCGCCGGTGCCGCGCCCGCTTGCCGGCAAGCGCGTGCTGATCACCGCAGGCCCGACGCATGAGCCGATCGACCCGGTGCGCTACATCGCCAACCGCTCCTCCGGCAAGCAGGGCTTTGCCATCGCCGCCGCCGCGCAGGCCGCGGGCGCCGAGGTGATCCTGGTGAGCGGCCCGGTTGATCTCGGCGATCCCCAGGGCGTGACCGTGAAGCATGTGGAATCGGCGCGGCAGATGCTGGAGCAGGTGCAGGCCGCGCTTCCGGCTGACATCGCGATCTTCGCCGCCGCGGTCGCCGACTGGCGGGTTGCCAGTGAGGGCGAGCAGAAGCTGAAAAAGACCTCGGCCGGCATGCCGCCGCTTCAGCTGGTCGAAAACCCCGATATCCTCGCCACGATCTCGAAGCTGACCGACAACCGTCCGCCGCTGGTGATCGGCTTTGCCGCCGAGACCGAGCATCTCATCGACAACGCCAAATCCAAGCTTGCCCGCAAGGGCTGCGACTGGATCGTCGCCAACGACGTCTCGCCGGCCACCGGCGTGATGGGCGGCGACCGCAACACCGTGCACCTGATAACCCGCAAGAAGGGTGAGGAGGACGGCGAGATTGCAGTTGATTCCTGGCCGGTGATGACCAAGGAACAGGTCGCCATCGAACTGGTCGCGCATGTCGCTAGAAGCGTGACCGGCAAATCCCGGGAGCCGGCATCTTGAGCACGAAAGTCACGGTCGAACTGCAACGCCTGGGTCATGCCGAGGGCCTGCCGCTGCCGGTTTATCAGACCGCCGAGGCCGCAGGCCTCGACCTGATGGCCGCGGTGCCGGACAGCGAGCCGATGACGCTCGCCCCCGGCCAATATGCGCTGGTGCCGACGGGCCTCACGATCGCGCTCCCGCCCGGGCACGAGGCCCAGGTGCGACCGCGCTCGGGACTTGCCGCCAAGCACGGCGTCACCGTGCTGAACTCGCCCGGCACGATCGATGCGGACTATCGCGGTGAGATCAAGGTGATCCTGATCAACCACGGCGCAACGCCCTTCGTGGTCAAGCGCGGCGAGCGCATCGCGCAGATGGTGATTGCACCGGTGGTGCAGGCCGCGCTGGTTCCCGTGGCGACATTGTCCGCAACCGATCGCGGCGCCGGCGGCTTCGGCTCGACCGGGCGCTAACGCACGATAATTCCAGCCGAATCATCCCGAAGAACGACGTGGGTTGGAACCGCGCCCCGGCATTTTTGTGGGACCGCCTTTGCGTTCACGATCTGGACTCTTACCGCTGGAGTCGCGGTGGGGGTATTGTCTTTTGATTCGCGCGCGGCGGGGGTCGCCGCGTGCAAATCCGTGCGATCTTGGGGCAACTATGTCAGGCGTGATCGTGTCGATGCGTCGGACGCTGCTGTCGTGCACATCGCTCGTGCGCAACGGCTTGTTGGGAGGCGCCCTCGCGGCGCTGCTGCCGGCTGCGCCGGCTGAGGCTGCCGACCTCGTCGACACACTCTCCATAATGCTGGACTTCAACCGGCAGGAACTCGCGGTGCTCGCCACCGCGCTCGCGCTGCTCGGCTTCTCGGTCGTGGCCGCGATCCTGTTGATGCGCACACGCGTGCGCACGGCGAACAACGAGGCGCGGCTGCGCGCGCGAATTGGGGAACTGCAACTCCAGTCCGATCGCTTCGGTGCGCTGCTGTTCGCCGAGCCGCAGATCCTGATCTCCTGGCCGGCCGGCGACAATCGCGCGCAGATTTCCGGCGACTTCTCCATGGTGCTGCCGCGCGATTCCTCCCCGCAGCGCGTGCTCGCGTTCGGAACATGGCTGCCGCCAGAACCCGCGCTCCAGATGGATCACGCGGTCGATGCGTTGCGTGATCGCGGCGACGGGTTCCAGCTGACGCTCACCACCGCGCACGGCCACACGCTGGAGGCCATCGGCCGCGCCATCGGCGGCCAGGCCATTGTCCGGATTCGCGAACTCTCCGGACTCCGGCGCGATCTGGCCGAGACCAATCTGCGCTACAAGGCGCTCGCCGACGAGACCGAGATGCTGCGCGGCTTTGCCGCCGCCGCGCCCTGGCCGATCTGGGCCAAGGCCGAGAACGGCGCGCTGACTTTCGCCAATCCGGCCTATGTCCGTGCGACCGAGGCGAACAGCGTCATTGATGCCCAGGAGCGCAAGCTCGAGCTGCTCGACAGCGCCGACCGCACCGCGATGGAGCGGGGCCTGAAGGACGCGGCCAATTTCAGCTCGCGGCTGCCGATCGTGATCGGCGGCGAGCGGCGCATGTACGACGTCCGCGCCGTAAAGGTCGGCAGCGGCAATGTCGGCGTCGCCATCGACGCCAGCGAGGCGGATGCGCTGAGCTCGGCGCTGGTGCGGATGGCGGAGGCGCATCGCCGCACGCTGGACCAGCTCTCGTCGGGCGTCGCCGTATTCGACGGCCATCGCCGGCTCGCCTTCTACAACGATTCCTACCGCCGGCTGTGGGACCTCGATCGCACCTTCCTCGACGCCAATCCCGACGATTCCAGCGTGCTCGACCAGCTCCGCGCCGCGCGCAAATTGCCGGAGCAGCCGGACTTCCGCGCCTGGAAGGCCAAGCTGCACGACGCCTATCGCGCGGTCGAGACCGCCAAGGACACCTGGTACCTGCCCGACGGCCGCGCACTCTCCGTCGTCACCACGCCGAATCCGGAAGGCGGCGTCACCTATCTGTTCGACGACGTCACCGAAAGCCTCGAGCTCGCCCGCCGCTTCGACGGCATGATCCGCGTTCAGCGCGAGACGCTGGACAGCCTCGCCGAGGGCGTTGCGGTGTTCGGCAGCAACGGCAAAGCGCAGCTGTTCAACCCGGCCTTTGTCCGGATGTGGAAGCTGTCGAGCGACGCCATGCGCGACGAGCCGCACATCCAGACCGTCGAAGGCTGGTGCCATCAGCTGTTCGACGACCCCGTGGTCTGGCGCCAGATCCGCGAGGCCGTCACCTCGATCGAGAGCCGCGCCGACGTGCCGCTGAAGCTGGAGCGCAAGGACGGCAGCGTGCTCGACGGCATGATCCGGCCGCTGCATGACGGCGCCACCATGCTGACGTTCCAGGACATCACCGACACCGAGAACGTCGAGCGTGCGCTGCGCGAGCGCAACGAGGCGCTGGAGGCTGCCGACCAGATGAAGGTGGATTTCGTCCACCACGTCTCCTACGAGTTGCGCTCGCCGCTCACCACCATCATCGGCTTCGCGCATTTCCTCAGCGATCCCTCGACCGGGCCGCTGACGCCGAAACAGGCCGAATATCTCGACTACGTCACCAAATCGACCAATGCGCTGCTGGCGCTGACCAACAACATCCTGGATCTCGCCACCATCGACGCTGGCGCCATGAAGCTGGAACTCGGACCGGTCGACGTCAGCAAGACCATCGAGCTCGCCGCCGAGGGCATCCAGGACCGTCTTGCCACCGACCGCATCCGCCTCAAGGTCGAGATCGCGCCCGATGTCGGCAGCTTCGTCGGCGACGAGAAGCGCGTGGTGCAGGTGCTCTATAACCTCCTCGCCAATGCCGTCGGGTTTTCTCCACAGGATTCCACCGTCGGCATCAGCGCGCGGCGCACCGAACGCAGCGTGGTCTTCACTGTGACAGATTCCGGGCCTGGAATACCTGCCGACATGAAGGACAAGGTGTTCAACTGGTTCGAAAGCCGCTCGCAGGGGTCGCGTCATCGCGGCGCCGGGCTCGGCCTGTCGCTGGTGCGCTCCTTCGTCGAGCTGCATGGCGGCAAGGTGCGGGTGGATTCGATCGTCGGCCGGGGCACGGTCGTGATCTGCGATTTCCCGACCGACCAGGCGGCGCATCGCGACGCCGCCGAATGACTGAACCAACCACATTCTCCGTCGCGCTTGTCAACGAGACGGCGACCGCGCAATTGATGGCCGATCTCGCCCTGCTGGCCGGCCCCGGCGACGTTATCACCCTCACCGGGGATCTCGGTGCCGGCAAGACCGCGGCCGCCCGCGCCATGATCCGCTATCTCGCGGGCGACGAGGCGCTGGAAGTCCCGAGCCCGACCTTCACCCTGGTGCAGGGCTACGAGCTGCCGCCGTTTCCGGTGGTGCATGCCGATCTCTACCGGGTCGAGAACGAGAGCGAGCTCGAGGAGATCGGCCTGTCGCCGCTCCCCGATGCGACGCTCGTCCTGATCGAATGGCCGGAGCGCGCGCCGTCGGCGATGCCGCAAGACCGCATCGACATCGCGCTGACGCATCGGCCGGCGCTGGGCTCGAATGCACGCGCCGCCGACATCACCGGTCATGGCAAGGCCGCCGCCATTGTTGCGCGGCTGAAGGCGCTGCGCGACTTCCTCGATACATCCGGCTACATGGATGCAACGCGCAAGCGCATGGCCGGCGATGCCTCGACCCGCTCCTACGCGCGACTGCTGCGCGACGACGAGATCGTCATCCTCATGAACTTTCCGCAGCGGCCCGACGGCGCGGCGATGTACGGCGGAAAATCCTACAGCGCCGCCGTGCATCTGGCCGAGAACGTAAAGCCGTTCGTCGCCATCGACGAAGGCCTGCGCGCGCAAGGCATCTCCGCGCCCGCGATCCATCACTCCGATCTCGACCACGGCTTCCTGATCACCGAAGATTTTGGCAGCGAAGGCGTGATCGAAGGCGATCCGCCGCGCCCGATCGCCGAGCGCTACGAGGCCGCGACCGACGCACTGGCCGCGCTGCATGGCAAGACGCTGCCGGAGACGTTGCCGCTGGCGGACCAGACTTACGCCATTCCGGTCTTCGACACCGAGGCGCTGCTGATCGAGATCGGGCTGATGCCGGAATGGTATCTGCCCGACCGCAATGCGCCGCTGAGCGAGGAGAAGCGCGCAGAGTTTTTCGCGATGTGGCGCGAGCTGCTGAAGAAGCCGCTGGCCGCGCCGAAGAGCTGGATCATCCGCGACTACCACTCGCCCAATCTGATCTGGCTCGCTGACCGCGCCGGCATCGCGCGCGTCGGCGTGATCGACTTCCAGGACACCGTGCTCGGACCGCGATCCTACGACGTCGTCTCGCTGCTCCAGGATGCCCGCATCGACGTACCCGAAAACCTCGAGCTGACGCTGCTGTCGCGCTACATCAAGGCGCGCCGCGCGGACGATGCGAGCTTCGATCCGGCTGGCTTCGCCGAGCTCTATGCGATCATGTCGGCGCAGCGGAACACGCGCCTGCTTGGCACCTTCGCCCGCCTCAACCGCCGCGACGGTAAGCCGCATTATCTGCGTCACCAGCCACGGATCTGGACCTACCTCCAGCGCTCGCTGGCGCATCCGGCGCTCGGCGCCTTGCGCGACTGGTATCTCGCCAACGTCCCGCCGCCCCAAGCGGCCCCCCAGGAAACGCCCCAAGAAACGTCCCAAGCGCCTCTGCAAGCCTGATTCGCGGCCCGATTTACCGGCTGTTAGCCATCGCATTGGTATCATGGCCCGCAGGCAGCCGGACAATGACGGGGCTGGAGCAGGGCAGATGGCGGTGAAGACGGACCAGCGCGGCAACAACCGGGTTGTTTTCGAGCGCGGGATTCCGGCCCAGATGATGGGAATCGACGGCACCTGGCGGCGCGACTGCACCATGGAGGACGTTTCCGAAAGCGGTGCCAAGCTGACCATCGACGGCTCGGTCGAAGGCCTGCATCTGAAGGAATTTTTTCTCCTGCTGTCGTCGACGGGACTTGCTTACCGGCGCTGCGAACTGGCCTGGGTCAATGGTGACCAGATCGGCGTCAATTTCCTCAAGCTCGGCGACAAGAAGAAAAAGGCGCGTCCCACATCCGTCGGGGCGTGACGGCAACACCCGTCGTACAACCGTCACGGCAGGTCATTAAGGCGGTTAAGACGCGGTGCGGCTGATTGCGGTCCGTGCTAGGCTTGCTGCAACGCGAACTTCTTCTGAGTCAAGCTTCCGAGAAAGACGAGCCTGAGAAAGCGAACGATGTCCGTCAATCCGACCAAAGCCATGGTGCTCGCCGCAGGGTTCGGCCTGCGCATGCGTCCGTTGACGGAGAAGATGCCGAAGCCGCTGGTGCCGGTGGCTGGCCAGCCGCTGCTGGACCATGTGCTCGACAAGCTCGGCGACGCCGGCGTGACCGAGGCGATCGTCAATGTGCACTATCTGCCGGACCAGATCATCAATCACACCGCATCCCGCCAGCATCCGCGCGTGACCATCTCGGACGAGCGCGACCAGGTGCTCGGCACCGGTGGCGGCGTGGTCAAGGCGCTGCCGCTGCTCGGCGATGCGCCGTTCTTCCATGTCAATTCCGACACGCTGTGGATCGACGGGGTACGCTCGAACCTGGCGCGGCTTGCCGAAAACTTCGACCCCGCGCGAATGGACATCCTGCTGCTGATGGCGCCGACGGCGACCAGCATCGGCTATAGCGGCCGCGGCGATTACGGCATGCTGCCCGACGGCGCCCTGCGCAAGCGCAAGGAAAAAGAGGTCGTCCCGTTCGTCTATGCCGGCGCCGCGATCCTGTCGCCCTCGATCTTTGCCGACGCACCGCAGGGTGAGTTCTCGCTGACGAAAATGTTCGACCGCGCCAACGAGCAGGAGCGGCTGTTCGGCCTCCGCCTCGACGGCGTCTGGATGCATGTCGGCACGCCCGACGCGGTGCACGCCGCGGAAGAGGCGTTTCTGGAGAGCGTGGCGTAAGCTAGCCTCGAAGACGGTGCCGTAGGGTGGGCAAAGCGAAGCGTGCCCACCAAATCAAGCTGAAGAACTCACTGAGAGACGTCGTGGGCACGGCGCTCTCGCGCCTTTGCCCACCCTACGGCACCTGTTTTCGCCCCGCAAACAACGGGGACGACTTCGCCCCTCCCCATGACCATTCGCGTCCGCCTCCCTATATTGCCGTGATTCCCGAATCAGGCAGCCCATGCGCGTTTTCAGCGTTCCCCTCTCAGTTCCGTTCCTGCGCACGATCGTCTCGGCCCTGCTGGACGGCCGGCTGGTCGAGGGATTCGAGGCGCGCAAGGAACCGGCGCGCCTTGCCGACGCGACGCTGTACCTGCCAACCCGCCGCGCCATGCGCGTCGTGCGCGAGATCTTTCTCGACGAGATGAAGGCGGACGCGGTCGTGCTGCCGCGCATCGTCGCGCTCGGCGACATCGACGAGGACGAGCTCGCTTTCGCCGACGAAGGCGAGCAGTTCTCCGGCACAACGCCGCTCGACATTCCGCCGCGGCTCGGCGAGCTCGAACGCCGGCTGACGCTGGCGCAGCTCGTCGCCGCCTGGGCCAAGGGCCCGGTGCTGTCGCCGCTGGTGGTCGGCGGTCCCGCCTCGACGCTGGCGCTGGCGGGCGACCTCGCACGCCTGATCGACGACATGGTCACGCGCGGCGTCGACTGGAGCGCGCTCGACGGCCTCGTGCCTGATAACCTCGATCGCTACTGGCAGCACTCGCTGGAATTTTTGCGCATCGCGCGCATTGCCTGGCCCGGTCATCTCGCGGAGATCAACCGCATCGAGCCCGCGGCGCGGCGCGATCTCCTGATCGCCGCGGAAGCAAAACGGCTGACCGCGCATCCCCATGGCCCCGTGATCGCGGCCGGCTCGACCGGCTCGATGCCGGCCACCGCAAAGTTTCTGCATGCGGTCGCATCGCTGCCACACGGCGCCGTGGTGCTGCCGGGGCTCGACACCGATCTCGACGACGACGCCTGGCGCACCATCGGCGGCGTGCGCGATTCGCTCGGCAAGTTCGCGGAGCATCCGGCCTCGAACCATCCGCAATATGCCATGCATTCGCTGCTGGACCGTTTCGGCATCAAGCGTAGCGACGTCGAGATCCTCCAGCCGCCGGCGGACGGCGGCCGCGACCTGCTTGCATCCGAATCGATGCGGCCATCGGCCAAGACGGAAGTCTGGCACGACCGGCTGAAGCAGCCTGACGTCGCCGCGAAGATCGCCGGCGGCATGAGGAACCTTGCTGTCGTCGAAGCGCCCAACCCTGAAATGGAAGCGCTCGCGATTGCCATTGCGATGCGCGAGGCACGGCATCTCGACAAATCGGCAGCGCTGGTGACGCCGGATCGCGCACTGGCGCGACGGGTGATGGCCGCGCTGACGCGATGGGATCTCGCCTTCGACGATTCCGGCGGCGACGTGTTGATGGAGACATCCGCCGGTGTTTTCGCGCGGCTCGCCGCGGAAGCTGCGACCAAGGGATTGGAACCGCCGACGCTGCTCGCCATGCTGAAACATCCGTTGTGCCGGCTCGGCCGGCCGCCCGGCGCATGGAAGGCTGCGATCGAGGGGCTGGAGCTTGCGGTCTTGCGTGGCACGCGTCCGCCTGCGGGCACGGGCGGCCTGCTGCGCGAATTCAATCGTTTCCGTGAGGAGCTGACAAAGCTGTGGCGCAGCGAGGTCTCCGCGCTCCACAAGGCCGAGCCGCGCGCGCGTCTCAAGGCCGAGGACCTCGACCGCATCCAGGCGCTGGTCGACGTCTTGCAGAAGGCGTTGGCACCGATCGAGAGCCTCGCATCGTCAAGGCCATTCGACTTCGCCGAGCTTGCGCATCGGCATCGCGAGATCATGATCGAGCTGTCGCGTGACGAGCAGGGCATCCCGCTCGCCTTCGAGGACCGCGAGGGCCTCGCACTCGCTGCCGCGTTCGACGACCTGCTGCGCGGTGGCACCACCAGCGGATTGATGGTGCCGCTGCCGGACTACCCGGACGTCTTCCAGACCGCATTCGGCGACCGCGCGGTGCGGCGGCGGGACAAGCCCGGCGCGCGGCTGCAGATCTATGGTCCGCTGGAATCGCGTCTGATGCAGGCCGACCGAATCATCGTCGGCGGGCTGATCGAAGGCGTCTGGCCGCCGGCGCCGCGCATCGATCCCTGGCTCAGCCGGCCGATGCGGCACGAGCTCGGCCTCGATCTTCCGGAGCGCCGTATCGGCCTCTCCGCGCACGACTTCGCGCAGCTGCTCGGCGGCGGCGAAGTCATCCTCACCCATTCCGCCAAGGCCGGCGGCGCGCCGGCGGTGGCCTCGCGCTTCCTGCACCGGCTGGAGGCGGTTGCGGGCGCCGATCTCTGGAAGGCGGCCATCCGCGCCGGCGAAAAATACGTGCAGTTCGCGGGCGCGCTCGACCAGCCCGCCGAGGTCAAGCCAATCAAGCAGCCCGAGCCGCGGCCGCCGCGCGCGACGCGACCACTGACAATGTCGGTCACCGAGATCGAAGACTGGCTGCGCGATCCCTACACAATCTACGCCAAACGCATCCTGAAGCTCGCCGCGCTCGATCCCGTCGACATGCCGCTGTCCGCCGCCGACCGCGGCTCGGCGATCCACGATGCACTCGGCGAGTTCACGGAGACCTATGCTTCGCGTCTGCCCGACGATCCCGCCCGCGTGCTGCGCGCGATCGGTGAAAAGTATTTTGCGCCGCTGATGGAGCGGCCCGAAGCGCGCGCGCTGTGGTGGCCGCGCTTCCAGCGCATCGCGCGCTGGTTCGGCGAATGGGAGACGGTGCGGCGCGATGCGATCGAGTCGATCGCCGCGGAGACCCGCGGTGAGATTTCGATCATGCTCGACCCTGAGCGCAGCTTTAAGCTCTCCGCCCGCGCCGACCGCATCGAGCGGCGCCAGGGCGGCGGCTACGCCATTCTCGACTACAAGACCGGCCAGCCGCCGACCGGCAAGCAGGTCCGCATGGGCCTGTCGCCGCAGCTCACGCTGGAAGCGGCGATCCTGCGCGAGGGCGGCTTCCCCGATATCGACGCCGGCGCGTCCGTCAGCCAGCTCGTCTATGTGCGCCTCAGCGGCAACAATCCGCCGGGCGAGGAGCGCATCCTCGAACTGAAGTTCAAGCAGGGCGACGAGCCACAGCCGCCGGACACGGCCGCCGCCGAAGCACGGGCCAAGCTCGAGGCCCTGATCCGCGCCTTCGACGACGAGAATCAGGCGTACACCTCGCTGAACCTGCCGATGTGGACCAACCGCTACGGCACCTATGACGACCTCGCCCGGATCAAGGAATGGTCTGCCGCGGGCGGCCTGGGGATCGAGGAATGGTGAAGCTGCCGCGCCCCATCCCGGATGAAGTGCGCGCAAGGCAGGCGCGCGCATCGGACCCGACCGCGTCGGCCTTCGTGTCGGCCAACGCCGGCTCGGGCAAGACGCATGTGCTGGTACAGCGGGTGATCCGCCTGCTGCTGTCGGGCGTGCCGCCGGAAAAGATCCTCTGCATCACCTTCACCAAGGCCGCTGCCGCCAACATGGCCGAGCGCGTGTTCACCACGCTCGGCCATTGGGTGACGCTTGATGATACCGGACTCGACGCAGCGATCCGCGCCGTCGGCATCCCGCACCCCAGTGCAAAGCTGCGGCGCGAGGCGCGAAAGCTGTTCGCGTGCGCGCTGGAGACGCCGGGCGGGCTGAAGGTGCAGACCATCCACGCGCTGTGCACGCGCCTGCTCCAGCAATTTCCGTTCGAAGCCAACGTGCCGGCGCGCTTTGCCGTGATCGACGAGCGCGACCAGACCGACATGATGGAGCGCGCCAATCTGAAGGTGCTGCTGGAGGCCGCGCGCGATCCGGAGACCGTCACCGGCCGCGCGCTGCTGACCGCGATGGCGAGCGCCGCCGACGTGACCTTCAAGGAGGTCGTGCGCGAGGCCTGTCTCAGCCGCGACCATTTCATGGCCTGGACCGACGAGGCCGGCAACGCCGGCGCCGCGGCCGAGCAGATGGGGGCCGTTCTGGGCGTCGATGCGAGCGACCGCATCGAGGACGTCGAGACGGAGATTCTCGACGGCCCGTTCCTGCCGCGCTCGCGCTGGGACGACATTGCCTTCGCGCTGGAGGACGGCAGCAAGTCCGACAACGACCAGGCCAGCCGGCTCCGCGAGGCAAAAGTCTTTTCCGGCGGCGCGCAGGTCGATGCCTATCTCTGCGTCTTCCTCACCGACGAAAAGCTGCCGCGCAAGGCGGTGCTGACCAAGAAATTTGGCGAGCACAATCCATCCGTCGCCCGTCTGTTCGAGAACGAGGCGCAGCGTCTCAGTGGCCTGATCGAGAAGCGCCGTGCGGTGACCATGCGCGACCGCACCGCGGCTCTGCTGCATATCGCGACGGCCGCCGCGGCAAACTACCGCCGCGAGAAGCAGGAGCGCGGCCTGCTCGACTATGACGACCTGATCGACAAGACCCTGGCGATGCTCAACCGCGTCGCCTCGGGCTGGGTGCATTACAAGCTCGACCGCGGCGTCGATCACGTCCTGATCGACGAGGCCCAGGACACCAGCCCGCGGCAATGGGACATCGTCGCGCACATCATCTCGGAATTCACGGCCGGAGAAGGAGCCCGCGAAGGGCTGAACCGCACCGTCTTCGCGGTCGGCGACGAGAAGCAGTCGATCTTCTCGTTCCAGGGGGCCGACCCCCATGAATTCGACGCTCGCAAGCGGGAGCTGCATCGCAAGTTCACGGCGGCCGGCCTGAAATTCGACCCGGTCGCCTTCACCTATTCGTTCCGCTCGGGCGCGGCGATCCTGCACTCCGTCGACCACGTCTTCCGCGAGCAGGAGATCTACAAGAGCATCCATTCGGTCGAGATCGGCCATCCCCTGCACAATGCGCTCGCCGATGCAGGTCCGAGCGTGATCGAGCTGTGGGATCTGGCCGTCGCGGACGACAGGCAGGAGATCGAGGGTTGGCGCGCGCCGTTCGACGGCGTCGCCGCCACCAGCCCTGAAGTCAAGCTCGCGCGTCGCATCCAGACCGAGATCAAGCGGCTGGTCGAGAGCGGCACGCTGACCGGGCACGAAGGCGAACGCCGTCCCCTGCGCTATGGTGACATGCTGATCCTGGTGCGCCGGCGCGGCAATGCGTTCGACGCCGTGATCCAGGCGCTGAAGCACGCCAACGTTCCCGTCGCCGGCGCCGACCGGCTCAAGCTGACCGAGCATATCGGCATCATCGACCTGATGAACCTCGCCGACGCACTGCTGCTGCCGCAGGACGATCTCGCGCTCGCGGTGGCGCTGAAGAGCCCGCTGTTCGGTCTCGATGACGACGATCTGTTTCAGCTGGCCCATGGCCGCAAGGGATCGCTGCGCCGTGCGCTCGGCGAGCATGCGGCTGGAAGTGAGAAGTTCGCGACTGTGCTGCGACGCCTGGAAGCCTGCGAGATGCGTGCGCGCGAGGAGACGCCATTCGCGTTCTACGCCTGGCTGCTCGGCGGCGACGGCGGACGCGCGCGCATCCTGCGCCGGCTCGGTCACGAGGCCAATGACGCGCTCGACGAGTTTCTGGAGCTGGCGCTGAACTATGAGCGCAAGGCGCCGGCCTCGCTGCAAGGCTTCATGGCCTGGCTGCGCTCGGCCGACACCGAGGTGAAGCGCGACATGGAGATCTCGCGCGACGAGGTGCGGGTGATGACCGTGCACGGCGCCAAGGGCCTCGAGGCCTCCGTCGTGTTCATGGTCGATACGACGTCCTCGCCCGCGGACTCGCAGCGGGTGCGGCTGATCCATGTACCGCGCGGCAATGGCGGCGAGGTCGTGGTCTGGGCCGGGCGCAAGGCCGACGATCCCAAGCCCGTCGCCGACGCACGCAAGGCAATGATCGATGAGACCGAGGACGAGTATCGCCGCCTGCTCTATGTCGCGATGACGCGTGCGGCCGACCGCCTGATCATCGGCGGCTGCATGCCGGGCAACATGAAGACGGTGCGTAAGCTGAGCTGGTACGACCTCGTCGACACCGGCCTCACCGGCTCGGGTCTGGACAAAGAGACGATCGAGACGCCACTCGGCAAGGTGACCCGGTTCGCCCGTTCCGAGGATGTCGCGGCGCTGGGCACGCCGGCGGCGTCCGTGGACCAATCGATCGCGCTGCCGGACTGGCTGCGAATGCCGGCGCCGCGCGAAATGATCGAGGATGATCCGGTGCGCCCCTCCGGCCAGGCGGCCGAGGAAGGCCGCAGCGTGCGGACCGGCGAATCGGTCCAGTCGCGCGCGCTGGCGCTCCAGCGCGGCACGCTGGTGCACCGGCTGCTGCAATCCCTGCCCGACATCGCCGCCGAGCGCCGGCGCGAGGCCGCCCTCGGTTTCATGGCGCGCAACGCCTCGGATTGGCCTGAGGCCGACCGGACCGCACTGGCCGACAAGGTGCTCGCCCTGATCGCCGAGCCGCGCTTTGCGCCCGTGTTCGCCGCCGGCAGCCGGGCCGAGGTCGCCATCGTCGGTAAACTCGACCGGCCGGGACGGCCGCCGGCGCTGGTCTCGGGGCAGATCGACCGGCTGGTCGTTCGTCCGGACGAGGTTCTGATCGTCGATTTCAAGACCAACCAGGCGGCGCCCAGAAGCGCGGCCGCAGCGCCCGCCACCTATGTCCGGCAGCTTGCGTTGTACCGGGCGGTGCTGGCGCGGCTTTATCCCCAAAAGCCGATCCGCGCGGTCCTGCTTTGGACCGAGGCCCTTGAATATATGGAGATTTCAGCCCCCGCGCTGGACGCGGCGCTGGCATCCCTTCATCTCGGTGTGAGCGTCCTTGACCCGGCAAGGGGCCGTTCATAGGTTGACGCCATGATCCCGGGCGCGATTCCCATCCGCGCCGATTCTTTCAACCGAGTGAGGTACTCCAATGGCCGTTAGCAAGGTTTCCGACGCCGATTTCGAAGCCGAAGTGCTCAAGGCGAACGGCCCCGTGGTCGTCGATTTCTGGGCCGAGTGGTGCGGCCCCTGCCGCATGATCGCGCCCGCCCTCGACGAGATCGCCGGCGCGATGGGCGACAAGGTCAAGATCGTGAAGCTCAACGTCGACGAGAGCCCGAAGACCGCGTCCAAGTACGGCGTGATGTCGATCCCGACCCTGATGATCTTCAAGGGCGGCGAGATGGCCTCCCGCCAGGTCGGCGCCGCGCCGAAGGCGAAGCTGCAGCAGTGGATCACGTCGGCGGTCTGATCCGCGGCGCGACGAACTAGCGAATTCTGCAACGGCCGGCGAAACGCCGGCCGCTTTGTTTTGCCCTACTTGATCCAGCCCGTCGCGAGCGCATTCGCCAGCTCCGGCTGATGATTGCGGCGGGCAAGCGCGGCCATGGTCTCGTGGTCGTAGGCGATGTTGCGGAACGTCACCTGCCACTCACCATCAGCCAGTTCGAGAATCGCGTAGCGCGCGTGCGGTGTACCGGCCTCGACGACATGGGGAAACGGGTGCGTGTCGCGATAGCCGGGGCTGCCGACGCTGCCGGGATTGACGATCAGCCGGCCGTCGCGAAGCCGCACGGCGCGGGCGAGATGGGTGTGGGCGCAGAGGATCAGCGATTGCGTGACGTTTTGCGCGAACTGCTCGATGCGGCCGAGCGGCGATAGCGCGACCGTGCCGTCTGGGTGCACGGTGTCGAGCCAGTAGATTTCGTCGTTCTCAGGCGTCGCGTGACAGAGAAACACCTTGTCGCGATACACGCGCGTCATCGGCTGCGCACGCAGCCAGTCGAGCTGCGCGGCATCGAGCTGTGCGTGCGCGGGGCGGTCCCACGAGCCCATCTTCTCCGGGGGACGGTCGAGCAGATAGCGGTCGTGATTGCCGAGCACGTGCACGGCGTCGAGCTCCATCAGGATCTCGATGGTCCGCCGCGCATCGAGCGGGCCGCTCAGCATGTCGCCGAGATTGACGATATCGGCAATGCCGAGGGAGCGGATATCGGCGAGCACCGCCTCCAGCGCGAGGTGGTTTCCGTGGACGTCAGCAATCGCGGCAAAACGCATTGGCATCCTCTCTTGCCCCGGACGCGGCGCAGCGTGAAACGGTGCGCTGCTGAGCCGGGGCCCATGTGGCGGCATTCTGGGTCCCGGCTCAGCGCTCCGCTTCGCTGCGCTTGTCCGGGACACGAGGCCGACTATGCAGGAGGCGTGCCGTTGAGCCCGAGCACATGTCCGGCGAGATAGAGCGAGCCGGTGATCAGGATGCGCGGCGGCACCTCATAGGCGAGCTTCGCCAAGGCGCGCAGCGCGGCTTCGATGCCGGGGGCGGTCTCGACGCGCATGCCGAGGCTGCGCGCGGCATCCGCGAGGCGATCGACCGGCATCGCGGCCTCGGTGTCGGGGATCGGCACCGCGATGATGTGACGGGTGAGGCCAGCGAAATTGGCGAGGAAACCACCTGCGTCCTTGTTGGCCATCATGCCCGCGATCACCACCAGCGGCCGCGACACCCGCTCTTCGAGATCGCCGAGCGCGGCCGCCGCAACGCGCCCGCCTTCGGCATTGTGCCCGCCATCGAGCCATATCTCCGAGCCTTGCGGTCCGAGAGCGAGCAATTCGCCCGAGGTAATGCGCTGCATGCGCGCCGGCCATTCGGCACCGACGATGCCGGCCTCGAACGCCGCCTGGTTGATCTTGAAGGTCGGGATCGCCCGCAGCGTCGCGATCGCGAGACCCGCATTGTCGAACTGGTGGCGACCGAACAGGCGCGGCGCCGTCAGGTCCATCAGGCCGCGCTCGTCGGAATAGACCAGGCGCCCGTGCTCGACATTGACGTGCCAGCTCTCGTTCGCGGCAAACAGCGGCGCGCGCATGCGCTTGGCCTGCGCCTCGATCACCGCCATGGCCTCCGGTGACTGCTCGGCGCAGATCACGGGCACGCCGCGCTTGATGATCGCGGCCTTCTCGCCGGCGATCGACGTCAGCGTATCGCCGAGGAAGTCCATATGGTCCATGCTGACAGGCGTGATCACGCAGGCCGCCGGCGCGTCGATCACGTTGGTCGAATCCAGCCGGCCGCCGAGGCCGACTTCGAGCAGCACGACATCTGCCGGATTCTGCGCGAACAGATGGAAGGCGGCGGCGGTCTTCAGCTCGAACACGGTCGCGGCTTCGCCGGCATTGACGCGCTCGACCTCTTCCAGTGCCGCGCGCAATTCGTCGTCATCGACCAGCACGCCACCGCCGACGCGGCCGAGCCGGAAACATTCGTTGATGCGGACCAGATAAGGTGAGGTGTAGGCGTGGACGCGCAGGCCGGCAGCTTCAAGCGTCGCGCGCAGATAGGCGAGCGTCGAGCCCTTGCCATTGGTGCCGGCGATGTGGATCACCGGCGGCAGCTTGCGTTCGGGGTGGCCGAGCCGCTCGAGCAGGCGGTGCATCCGCTCCAGCCCGAGATCGATGCGCTTCTGGTGCAGGGCCGACAGCCGCCCGATCAGTTCACCGAGCGGCGGCTTTGCGCTGTCAGGGGACGCGTTCACGCGTGGGGCGCAGCCGGCGCCGTCTCAGCCGCCGATACGATCTGCGCCGGGCTGACGACGGGCTGCACCGATTTCGATGCGCTTTCCTGCGCCGGCGCCTTGGTCAGCAGGCGGCAGAGCCGCGCCAGCGTCGGGCGTAGCTCGTGGCGATGCACGACCATATCGACCATGCCGTGCTCTTTCAGATATTCGGCACGCTGGAAGCCTTCCGGCAGCTTCTCGCGGATGGTCTGCTCGATGACGCGCGCGCCGGCAAAGCCGATCAGCGCGCCGGGTTCGGCGATCTGCACGTCGCCCAGCATCGCGTAGGATGCGGTGACGCCGCCGGTGGTCGGGTTGGTCAGCACGACGATGTAGGGCTGCTTCGCTTCACGCAGCATCTGCACCGCGACGGTGGTGCGCGGCATCTGCATCAGCGACAAAATGCCTTCCTGCATGCGCGCGCCGCCCGAGGCGGCGAACACGATGAACGGCGACTTCTTCTCGACCGCGAGCTCGAGCCCGCGGACGATGGCCTCGCCCGCGGCCATGCCGAGCGAGCCGCCCATGAAATCGAAATCCTGCACGGCAACGACGACGGCTGCGCCCTCGAGCTTGCCGTAGCCGACCTTGATCGCGTCGTTCAGATTGGTGCGCGCCCGCGCATCCTTGATGCGGTCGACGTATTTCTTCTCGTCGCGGAACTTGAGCGGATCGGGCGTGACGTCCGGCAGCGCGACGTCGTACCAGGTCTCGTTGTCGAAGATCGACTTCAGCCGCGCCACCGCGCCCATGCGCATGTGGTAGTTCGAGCCGGGGATGACGAACTGGTTGGCTTCGACGTCCTTGTAGAACACGAGCTGCCCGGAATCCGGGCATTTGATCCACAGATTCTCCGGCGTCTCCCGCCGCAGCATGTTGCGGATCTTCGGCCGGACCACATTGGTAAGCCAGTTCATGGTTTGCTCCGATGTGCGACCCCGCGCAGGGATCGCCTGAAGGGATATATGGCGGCCGGACCTTTGCCCGGCAAGCCGCCGTGTCGTCCGCGTTAGAGCATGATCCGGAAAAGTGTGAAGCGGTTTTCCGACAAGATCATGCTCAAACTAAAGAGCTAAAGCGGAATTATGGCCTATTCCGCCGCCTGTTGCGCGCCCTTGACGCCCTGGGCCAGGGCCGCCGTCAGTTCGGCGATGGCGTTAACGGTTTTGGCGGTCGCCCGCCCTTCGGCATCGAGGCTGTTCTTGAGCGCATCGACCAGCGCGGTGCCGACCACCGAACCATCGGCCGTCTCGGCGATGGCGCGCGCCGCCTCCGGCGTGCGGATGCCGAAACCGACGCAGATCGGCAGCTTGGTATGCCGCTTGATGCGCGCGACGGCGGCGCCGACGGCGTTCGCATCCGCCGCCGCTGCACCGGTGATACCGGCGATGGAGACGTAATAGACAAAGCCCGACGTGTTCGCGAGCACCGCGGGCAGGCGCTTGTCGTCGGTGGTCGGGGTCGCCAAGCGAATGAAGTTCAGGCCCGCCTTCAGCGCGGGAATGCAGAGCTCGTCGTCTTCCTCCGGCGGCAGATCGACGATGATCAGGCCGTCAACGCCGGCCGTCTTGGCATCAGCCAGGAACTTGTCGACGCCGTAAATGTAGATCGGATTGTAATAGCCCATCAGCACCAGCGGCGTGGCGTTGTCGTCCTTGCGGAAGTCGCGCACGAGGTCCAGCGTCTTCTTCAGGGTCATGCCGGCCTTGAGCGCGCGCAGACCTGCAGCCTGGATCGAGGGACCATCCGCCATCGGATCGGTGAAGGGAATGCCGAGCTCGATGACGTCGGAGCCTGACTTGGGCAGCGCCTTGACGATCTCGAGCGACGTCGCGAGATCGGGATCGCCGGCCATCACATAGGTGACGAAGGCCGCGCGGCCCTGTTTCTTCAGTTCGGCAAAACGCGTGTCGATACGGGTGGTCACTGCTTCCTGCCCTTCAGAATTTCCGAGATCTGCGGAATGTCCTTGTCGCCGCGGCCGGAGAGGTTGACCACCATCAGATGATCTCTAGGCCGCTTCGGCGCGAGCTCCATGACCTTGGCGATGGCATGCGCGGATTCCAGCGCCGGCGGGATGCCCTCGAGGCGCGACAGCAGCATGAAGGCATCAAGCGCCTCGTCGTCGGTCGCAGAGAGATAGTTCACGCGGCCGATCTCGTGCAGCCAGGAATGCTCGGGGCCGATGCCGGGATAGTCGAGACCGGCCGAGATCGAATGCGCGTCCTGGATCTGGCCATCGGCATCCATCAGCAGATAGGTGCGGTTGCCGTGGAGCACGCCTGGGCGGCCGCCGGCAATCGAGGCTGCATGCAGCTGCGTCAGCCCGTGACCCGCCGCTTCGACGCCGAAGATTTCGACCGAGGGATCGTCCAGGAAGGGATGAAACAGCCCGATCGCGTTGGAGCCGCCGCCGATGCAGGCGACCAGCGAATCCGGCAGGCGGCCTTCGGCCTCCTGCATCTGCGTCCTGGTCTCCTCGCCGATGATGCACTGGAAGTCGCGCACCATCATCGGATAGGGATGCGGCCCTGCGACCGTGCCGATGCAATAGAAGGTGTTGTGCACGTTGGTGACCCAGTCACGCAGCGCCTCGTTCATGGCGTCTTTCAGCGTGCGCGTGCCCGACTGCACCGGAACCACCTTGGCGCCCAGCATCTCCATGCGGAATACGTTCGGCGCTTGCCGCGCGACGTCGACCGCGCCCATATAGACGATGCATTCCAGGCCGAACCGCGCGCACAGCGTCGCGGTGGCGACGCCATGCTGGCCGGCGCCGGTCTCGGCAATGATGCGCTTCTTGCCCATGCGCCGCGCGACCATGATCTGGCCGAGCACATTGTTCACCTTGTGCGCACCGGTGTGATTCAGCTCTTCCCGCTTGAGATAGATCTTGGCACCACCGAGATGCTCGGTGAGACGCTCCGCGAAATAGAGCGGAGACGGGCGGCCGACATAGTCCCTCAGGTAGCCCTTCATCTCCGCATGGAATGCGGGATCGGCCTTGGCCGCGGCGTAGGCCTTCTCCAGATCGAGGATCAGCGGCATCAGGGTTTCGGCGACGAAGCGCCCGCCGAAATTGCCGAAATGGCCGCGCTCGTCGGGACCGCTACGATAGGAATTTGGTTTGGCGATGTTCATCGAACGCTCAACTCTTGATTTGCATCCTGGGTGGCGCGCGCGGCGCGAATGAAGGCCTTGATCATCTCGGGATCCTTGACGCCGGAGGCGCGCTCGACACCGGAGGAGACATCGACGCCACCGGCGCGCGTGACGCGAAGAGCCTCGGCGACGTTCCGGGCATCGAGTCCACCCGAGACCATATATGGCAGCTTCAGTTCCAGGTTTTCGAGCAGATGCCAATC
Source organism: Bradyrhizobium sp. CCGB01 (assembly GCF_024199795.1). NCBI lineage: Bacteria > Pseudomonadati > Pseudomonadota > Alphaproteobacteria > Hyphomicrobiales > Nitrobacteraceae > Bradyrhizobium > Bradyrhizobium sp. CCGB01. Next base: position 499,032 of record NZ_JANADK010000001.1, on the reverse strand, counting down.
GAAGGCCGCACCGAGGCCGCCGGGCCGGGTCGCGTCTTTCGGTGCGCGCGCATCGAACAGGATGCGATCGGCAACCTCTGCGTAGCCGGGCAACACGGCGAGATCGGCCGCGGTTGCGACCGGCACCGCTTTCATCACCGGGCGGCCGAACTTCTGCTTGATGTCGCGCAGCCGCGCCACGCTCTCCTTGCCATGGAGCTGGAGAATGTCCGGCGACAGCGCGTCCATGATGTTGTCGAGCGTCGCGTCATCGGCATCGACCGTGAGCGCGACCTTGAGCGCGCGCCGTTTCACCTGCCGGCCGAGCTCGCGGCCGACTTCCAGCGAGACATGCCGGGGCGACGGCGGAAAGAACACGAACCCCACCATGTCGGCGCCGGCGTCGAGCGCTGTTTCGAGCGTCTCGCGCGTGGACAGGCCGCAGATTTTGACGAGCAGGGACATGGTCTCAAAGCAGGTGAAGGCCGCGGATCGGCGGCCGGAAAACAGGGTTTTCGGTTGCGGCCGCTTCTACAACGTCGCGCGCTGCTTGTCTCGCCCGATAGGCCCGTAAAGGCCCACCCCGGAGGGGACGGGGAGGCGCTGGGAGGCGGGCTTTGCTGCGGCCGCCTGGGCCCGCAGGTCGGCCAGTTCGGTCCGGGCCGCCCGCGCGTCCGCATCATTCCGGCGCGCCGCCCGCCGCCACCGCCGCTGGCCGAACCAGACCGCGCAACCGCCGGCCAGGACCCCGAGGGCGGCCACCAGGATGAGGAGCAGGAACAGCGGCAACGTCACCGACAGTGACGGATCGTTCGTCATGAAGGGATCGAAGGAGACCGTGACGAAATGCCGGTTGGCGACGGCGAAGGTCACCAGGATCAGGCCCAGCGGAATCACGATCAGCGCGGTCAGGAACTTTCGCATCTCGCTTCGCTCGCCTTGAATCAAGCTTCCGGCCGCATCTCTCGCGGCCGCGGGAAACCCTGACGCCGGTCTCAGTCCGGCGCGCCGGGATCCGGATGGTCGCGATTCAGCCGTTCGCGCATTTCCTTGCCGGTCTTGAAGAACGGAACGCTCTTCTGATCGACCGGCACATGGGCGCCGGTGCGCGGATTGCGCCCTGCGCGTGCAGGGCGATGCTTGACCGAGAAGGCACCGAAGCCGCGCAACTCGACGCGATCACCGCGCGCGAGAGCCGCTACGATCTCTTCGAGAATCGCATTCACAATGTTCTCGACATCCCGCTGGTACAGATGCGGGTTGTGCTCGGCGATACGCTGAACAAGTTCGGATTTGATCATCGAGAGAATTGACCCGGAAGCGTGCGGATGACCATTTCCGTGAAAATACCGTGATCTGTCAAGACGCTAAATGAAGGTTGAGCGTCGCGAAAATACGTGACAAATGCCGAAAAAGCGGGCTGCCCCACCACCCGCCAGACGGGAAAAGCGTCGGAAACTCGCCTGGTTCCGCTCAGTTTGACGCAGCCGGCTGCCACAGGGCCAGCATTCCATCCATGCCGAACCGATCGACGGCCTGTGCGACGCCGGTTTGCCCGATCTGATGCGCAATCGAGCCTAAACCAAGCGCTTCCAGCGTCACGGCGGCCGCCGTCTTGAGGAACGGCAGGTCGCCGAAGCGAGGCTGGAGCTTGTAATCGCGGACGGTGAGCCCCTTCTTGACGCCCTTCTGTTCGACCAGCCAGGTCACTGCGGTCTTCTCGTCGCCGATCTGATCGATCAGCTTGAGATCGATCGCCTGACGTCCGGTGAAGACGCGGCCATCGGCGACTTTTTCCAGCTGCGTGTCATCCATGCCACGCCGTTCCTTCACCAATCCCCTGAACCAGGCATAGGAATCCTTGACCAGCGCATCGAGCGCGGCGCGCGCCTCAGGACTGGTCGGCTCAAAACCATTCGGTGCGGCCTTCAGCGGCGAGGATTTGACCTCCTCGACCTTGACGCCGATGGTCTTCAGCAGCTCGGTGACGTTGGGATACTGGAACAGCACGCCGATCGAGCCGACCAGCGAGCTCTGCTGGGCGATGATGTGGTCGCTGGCGATCGCCGTGATGTAGCCGCCGGAGGCGGCGAGGCCCTCGACCACGACGACGAGCGGCTTCTTCGCCTTCAGCCGGACGAGCGAGTCGTAGAGCTGCTCGGAGCCGGCGGTGGTGCCACCCGGCGAGTTGATGTGAATGATGACGGCGGCGGCCTGCGAATTCTCCAGCCGCTCCAGCGCCTGGGTACGATCGGAGTCGCTGCGGATCAGCCCCTCGATCTGGACCCGCGCGATCGAGCCGGCGGATGCGAACGTGCCGCGCGCACCGGGCGTCGCGACCAGCGCGAAGCCCGCGATCGCCGCGATCGCGATCAGCGCGGCCATCACGCGCCAGAACGTCAGCTTGCGGCGAATCCTGCGGCGATCGACGATGATGTCCGAATCGAGCGACATCGGAATATCTCCAAATAAAAGGTCAGGTGCGTTGTGCCGTCACAGCGTGACCATCGGCTTATCTGGATACATCAATTGCGGCGCATTTTGAAGAAAACAAGGCTGTGAGCCGGCTGAGAGGCGGGGCGCGCCACACCCTCGCTGTCGTCGCCGCCTAGTGCGCAATTGCGCACGGGGCGCGGGCACCCATACCGCGTGATGCGTCGGTGAGCGTCGGATGTGAGCACCGCGGGAAGGCTCTTGCACGACCTGTCTTCGCCAAACCACGCCCTGTGGCTATGGATGCCGGATCGGCGCTCCGCTCCGCTGCGCTTGTCCGGGACGACGGTTGAGGAGGCCGCAACAAAAAAGCCCCGGCTTGCGCCGGGGCTTTGATGTCTCGCGAAACGAAGCGTTCCGCTTACTTGTTGTCGCCGCGGTTCTTGAGCGCGGTGCCGAGGATGTCGCCGAGCGTCGCTCCCGAATCGGAGGAGCCGTACTGCGCGATGGCTTCCTTCTCTTCGGCGACTTCGAGCGCCTTGATCGACACCTGGACCTTGCGGGCCTTCTTGTCGAACTGGATCACGCGGGCATCGACCTTCTCGCCGACCGCGAAGCGTTCGGCGCGCTGGTCGTTGCGGTCACGCGCGAGCTCCGAGCGCTTGATGAAGGTCGAGAAGTCGGTACCGGTGATCTTCACCTCGATGCCGCTTTCCTTCACTTCGAGCACTTCGCAGGTCACGACCGCGCCCTTCTTGACATCGCCCGGCTCGGCGAAGGGGTCGCCTTCGAGCTGCTTGATGCCGAGCGAGATGCGCTCCTTCTCGACGTCCACATCGAGCACCACGGCCTTCACCATGTCGCCCTTCTTGTAGTTGTCGATCACCTGCTCGCCCGGAAGCTTCCAGTCGAGGTCGGAGAGATGGACCATGCCGTCGACGTCGCCCTCGAGGCCCAGGAACAGACCGAACTCGGTCTTGTTCTTGACTTCGCCCTCGACCACCGAACCGGTCGGGTGACCTTCGACGAAGACCTCCCAGGGGTTGCGCATGGTCTGCTTGAGACCGAGCGAGATACGGCGCTTGACGGAATCGACTTCCAGCACCTGCACTTCGACTTCCTGCGAGGTCGAAACGATCTTGCCGGGGTGCATGTTCTTCTTGGTCCACGACATCTCGGAGACGTGGATCAGGCCTTCGATGCCCGGCTCGAGCTCGACGAACGCACCGTAGTCGGTGATGTTGGTGACGCGGCCGGTGAAGCGGGCACCCAGCGGGTACTTGGCTTCGATGCCCTGCCACGGATCGTCCAGCAGCTGCTTCATGCCCAGCGAGATGCGGTGCGTCTCGTGGTTGATCTTGATGATCTTGACCTTCACGGTCTGGCCGATCGAGAGCACCTCGGTCGGGTGGTTGACGCGGCGCCACGCGATGTCGGTGACGTGCAGCAGGCCGTCGATGCCGCCGAGATCAACGAACGCACCGTAATCGGTGATGTTCTTGACCACGCCGTCGATGACCTGACCCTCTTCGAGGTTCTGCACCAGCTCCTGACGCTGCTCGGCGCGGGTCTCTTCGAGAACCGTGCGGCGGGACACGACGATGTTGCCGCGGCGGCGGTCCATCTTGAGGATCTGGAACGGCTGCGAGTTGTTCATCAGCGGCGCAACGTCGCGGATCGGACGGATGTCGACCTGCGAGCGCGGCAGGAAGGCCACGGCACCGTCGAGGTCGACGGTGAAGCCGCCCTTGACCTGGTTGAAGATGACGCCGTTGACCTTCTCGTTGTTCTGGAACGCCTTCTCGAGCTTGCCCCAGCTCTCTTCGCGGCGCGCCTTGTCGCGCGACAGCACGGCTTCGCCGAGGGCGTTCTCGATGCGATCGAGGAACACTTCCACCTCGTCGCCGACCTTGATCTCGCTGTCACGGCCGGGGCCGGAAAATTCGCGCAGGGCGACGCGGCCCTCGGTCTTCAGGCCGACATCGATGACGGCCATGTCTTTTTCAATTGCAACCACCTTGCCCTTGACGACGGAGCTCTCCTGCAGGTTGCCACCTGCGAAGGACTCGTCGAGCATCGCGGCGAAATCGTCACGCGACGGGCTGTAGGTATCAGCAGAAGTCGAAGCCATTTGTTCTCCAGTTGCGGAAGTATGCCGGCCGTTGGGTTCATGGGCGCATCGCACGCGCAGTGTCGGAAGGTCCGCAAGACCTTCGAGCGACCGCTCGCTGCTCCGGCCTTGCGGCGGAGCAGCGGAAGCGGGCCGGCTGAGGCCCGCACGTTCGATACGTGAAAATCTGTGTCCGGAGCCTGGATCTCGCCGGGCCCAAACGGGGGACCGGGGGGTATCGACCTCAAAGAGCGGGAGCGGGCGCTTCCTCCAATGACGGCGGCGGCTTAACCCCGCGACCGGCCCGCTCGGACGGCCTCGATAATGTCGATGGCGGCCCGGACGCCGCCTTCTATATCCAGTTGGGAGTTATCTAGCAAGTAAGCATCAGAGGCCGGTTTCAAGGGCGCAATCGCCCGGTTCTTGTCGCGTTCGTCGCGCTGGATGATGTCGGCGAGCACGGCCGCCTCGTCCGCGTCCTCGCCCCTCGCCCGCGCCTCCATGGTCCGGCGGCGCGCGCGGACCCTGGGGTCTGCGACCACGAAAATCTTCACGTCGGCATGCGGGCAGATCACGGTTCCAATGTCTCGGCCGTCCAGGACAGCCCCCGGCGGATCGGCGGCGAATTGCCGCTGGAAATTGACCAGGGCCTCGCGGACCCCGGGGATCGCCGAGACGATGGAGGCGCCCTCGCCGGCCTGCTGCGTCTTCAGGGCGGGATTGCCGAACTTTTCGGGATCGAGTTCCAGCGCCGCCGCGACCGCGGCCGCCTCGTCGCGCAGATCGTGGCCGGACTGCATCAGGGCGTAGGCCACCGCGCGATAGATCACGCCGGTATCGAGATGACGATAGCCGTAGTGATGGGCAAGGCGCTTGCCGAGCGTCCCTTTGCCCGAGGCCGCGGGCCCGTCGATGGCGATGATCATGAAAACTCGGCCCCCAGCGAACGCATCATCGGAATGAAGTCCGGGAAGCTGGTGGCGATGAAGGCGGTGTCGTCGACGGTCACGGGCTGATCGGAGGCGCAGCCCATCACCAGCGCGGACATCGCGATACGATGGTCCATGTGCGTGGCGACAACGCCGCCGCCGGGGACGTGACCACGCCCCTCGACGATCAGATCGTCGCCGGAGACATCGACCTTCACGCCGTTGACGCGAAGCATCTCGGCGGTGGCTTCCAGGCGGTCGGATTCCTTGACGCGCAGCTCCTGCAGGCCGCGCATGATGGTCGTGCCTTCGGCGAAGGAGGCCGCCACGGCCAGCACCAGATATTCGTCGATCATCGAGGGCGCGCGCTCCGGCGGCACCTCGACGCCGCGCAGCTTCGAGGCGCGCACGCGCAGCTGCGCCATCGGCTCGCCGGCGTCGCCGCGGACTTCGCTTTCCTCGATCGAGGCGCCCATTTCGCGCAGCGTGGTGAACAGGCCGGTGCGCAGCGGATTGGTCATGACGTCGGACAGAACGACATCCGAGCCTTCGACGATCAACGCCGCAACGATCGGGAACGCTGCAGACGAGGGGTCGGCGGGCACAATGACAGTGGCACCGTGCAGCTCAGGCTGGCCCACCAGCGTGATGCGGCGGCCGTGCTGACCCTCCTGCGTCGAGGTGATCTCGGCGCCGAAATGCTTCAGCATCAACTCGGTATGGTCGCGGCTGGCCTCGGCCTCGATCACGGTCGTGATGCCGGGCGCGGCCAGGCCCGCCAGTAGCACGGCCGATTTGATCTGCGCCGAGGCGACCGGGGTCTTGTAGGTGATCGGCAGCGGATCGCGCGCGCCCTGGACGGTCAGCGGCAGACGGCCGCCCTCGCCGCCGGACACCACTTTGGCGCCCATCTTCTCGAGCGGATCGAGGATCCGGCGCATCGGGCGGCTGCGCAGCGAGGCATCGCCGTCGAACACCGCCGAGATCGGGCAGCCGGCGACGGCGCCCATGACGAGCCGGCAGCCGGTGCCGGAGTTGCCGAAATCAAGCGGCGCCTTGGGCTCGGCAAAGCCGGCGACGCCCACGCCGTTCACCTTCCAGGCGAAATCGCCGGTGCGCTCGACCCTGGCGCCCAGCGCCTGCATCGATTTGGCGGTGTTGAGGACGTCCTCGCCCTCGAGCAAGCCCGAAATCCGGGTCTCGCCGACCGCGAGCGCGCCCAGGATGAGCGCGCGGTGGGAAATCGACTTGTCCCCGGGCACCCGTACTTTTCCGGTCAGGGGACCGCTTGCGCGCGACTTGAGCGGCGTCGGCTTGTCGGAATCGGTCAAGTTTGTGTCCTTGAATAGGCCCGAAGCATCCCTGCGGGGCTCGCAGGGCAGGTACCATATGGTTTCCCCGCCGTCACGGGCATGTCTTTCTCCCGTAATGCGCTATTGACAGCGGGCCGCCAACTAGCCAAGTGAAGCACCGCTTTTCAGACATTCCCAGGATTCCTGCCGTGGCCAAGTCCGAACTCGGAACCAAACGTATTTGCCCGACCACGGGCAAGAAATTCTATGATCTCAACAAGAATCCGGTGATCTCGCCCTATACCGGCGAAGTCGTGCCGATCGCGCCCGTGGCGCCGGCTCGCGCGACCCGCGGCGCCGAAGCCCGCCACGCGGCGACCGCCGACACCGCGCCGGAGCCGGCAGAGGTCGAAGAGGTCTCGCTCGAGGAGGCCGATGCCGAGGAGAACACCGGCAAGGTCAAGGCCGTGGTGCCCGAATCCGAGGACGATATCGAGGTCGACGAGACCATCGACGACGACGATGACGATGATTCGACCTTCATCGCCGACGAAGAAGAGGGCGATGAGGACGTGACCGACATCATTGGTGATGTCGGAGGTGATGAAGAGACTTGAGATCAGCCCTGATCTGTGAAAAAGGGTGCACCGCGCGAGTCACCAGGCTCGCCGGTCGGGAGTGATCCACCAGGATCGTCCCATTTATGGACTAAGGGGCCATAGCTCAGCTGGGAGAGCGCTTGCATGGCATGCAAGAGGTCGGCGGTTCGATCCCGCCTGGCTCCACCACGCTTCGCCCTTCGGGCTACGCGTGGCGCAGCCGCGCGGAGCCTGAATGGCGAAGCGTGGTGTCCGGCGAAGCCCGCAGGGCGAAGACGGACTGTTGAGGCCCGTCTAACGGCTACCCAGGCGATCGTCGTCAATGTGGTATGTCTACATCCTCCGCAGCATCGAATTTCCCGAGCAGGAATACGTTGGAGCTTCGGAAGATTTGAAGCGACGGATTCCGGAACATAACGCCGGCAAATCCAGCCACACCGCCAAGTTCAAACCCTGGAAGCTGATCTGGTACTGCGCCTTCCCAGACAAGCACAAAGCGCTCGCGTTTGAGGCTTATCTGAAGTCTCACTCCGGTCGCGCCTTCACGAAGAAGCGGCTGACGTAAGCCTTCCCTACTCCCCGATCACCGCATTGAGCCGGTCGCGCAGCGCGACGATCTCGTCCTTCATCGCGACCAGTTCCGAGACCGAGCAGTCCGACGCCGCGAGGACCGATTGCGGCACGGCCCGCGCCTTGTCCTTCAAGGCGTGGCCCTGCGCCGTCAGCGCGATCAGCACCTGACGTTCGTCCTCGCTCGAGCGCGTGCGCCTGACGAGGTGGGCAGCCTCGAGCCGCTTGAGCAGCGGCGTCAGCGTGCCCGAATCCAGGAACAGCTTTTCGCCGATGACCTTGACCGGCACGTCGTCGCGCTCCCACAGCACCAGCATCACCAGATATTGCGGATAGGTCAGGCCGAGCCGGTCGAGCAGCGGCTTGTAGACGCGGTTGAAGGCATGCGCGGCCGAATAGACCGCGAAGCAGATCTGGTTGTCGAGCCGCAGCGGCTGATCCGCTGCCGGGTGTTTCCGGGGCATGGAGAATCTCACGAGACTTTCCTCATTCTGGGGCCGGCCGCCGGCACATTCAATTGCGAACAATTAAATGTGAGGCGCTCCAATTTCAATTGCGCGCAATCTAATTGTTTGCGATACAGGCCGCACCCAACCCGAAGATCCGAGGAGACCAAAATGTCCGTGAACGTCCTCTACAAGACCAGCGCAAAAGCCACTGGCGGCCGCGACGGCCATGCCGCCACCCTCGACGGCGCGCTCGACGTCAAGCTCACCACGCCGAAGGAGCTCGGCGGCGGCGGCGGCGCCGGCAACAATCCCGAGCAGCTGTTCGCGGCGGGCTATGCCGCCTGCTTCATCGGCGCGATGAAGTTCGTGGCCTCGCAGGGTGGCCCGAAGGTTCCGGCCGACGCGTCGGTGACCTCGACCGTCGGCATCGGCCCGCGCTCGGCCGGCGGCTTCGGTCTCGACATCGACCTCGCCGTCTCGCTGCCGGGCCTCGCCCGTGCGGAAGCCGAGGCGCTGGTCGAGAAGGCCCACCAGGTGTGCCCGTACTCCAATGCCACGCGCGGCAATGTCGACGTTCGCCTGACGGTCGTCTGATCGAAGGGTGACTGGCTGGCCCGAGATCCCCCTCGGGCCGGCCGCTTCCGTTCGATTTTGCCACGTTGCGGGATAGCCGCACGGCGGCGCATACGCCCCCACGCAACAGGCCATTGCTGGCGTCCGCGAACCTCGCTAGGCCTGTGATCAAACGTCGACACAGGGGAAGCGAAGGCATGACTGAAGCCGTATTGGGCGCAATGAGCGGACTGCGCGTCATCGATCTCACGCGCGTGCTCGGCGGTCCCTACTGCACCCAGATTCTTGCCGACCACGGCGCCGACGTGATCAAGGTCGAGCCGCCGGCCGGCGACGAGGTGCGCGACTGGGGCCCTCCCTTCCACGAGGAAGACGCGGCCTATTTCATCGGCATCAACCGCAACAAGCGCTCGATCGGCCTCGACCTCGCCTCCGAAGGCGGCCGCGCCGTGCTGCTCAAGATGCTGGAGAGCGCCGACGTCCTGATCGAGAATTTCAAGCCGGGCACGCTGGAGAAATGGGGCATCGGCAACGAGGTGCTGCGCGAGAAATTCCCGCGCCTGGTGCACTGCCGGATCTGCGGCTTCGGCGCCGACGGCCCGCGCGGCGGCAATCCCGGCTATGACGCCATCATCCAGGCCATGACCGGCATGATCGCGGCCACCGGCTCGCCCGAGAGCGGGCCGATGCGGATCGGCGTGCCGCTGGTCGACATCACCACCGGCCTCTATGCGGCGATCGGTATCCTGATGGCGCTGTCGGAGCGGCAGCGCTCGGGCCAGGGCCAGTTCCTGGAGACGACGCTGTACGAGACCGGTCTTGCCATCATGCATCCGCACACCGCGAACTATTTCATGCATGGCAAGCCGCCGAGCCTGACCGGCAACGAGCATCCCAACCTCGTGCCCTATGCGATCTTCCCGACGAAAACCGACAACATCTTCATCGGCGTCGGCAATGACGGCACCTTCCGCAAGCTCGCCAAGGAGATCGGCAAGCCCGAGCTCGGCACCGATCCGCGCTTTGCCCGCAACAAGGACCGCATCGCCAATCGCGATGCGCTGCGCGCCGAGCTTGCCGCCGTGTTCAGCCAGCACGAGGCCGAGCCGCTGTGCAATCGCCTGCTCGCCGCGGGCCTGCCCGCAGGTCCCGTGCAGAAGATCGACCAGGCGTTGACCAACCCGCACACGATCGCCCGCGGCGATGTCATTGAGAAGGACTGGTACAAGGGCGTGGCCTCGCCGATCCGGCTCGATCGCAGCAAGCCGAGCCTGCGCCGGCTGCCGCCGAAATTCAGCCAGCACTCCCAGGAAGTGCTGGGCGAGTTCGGCTACTCCAAATCCGAGATCGACGCGATGGTCGAGCAGGGCACGGTCTGCGGCCCCGAGCGCAAGCGCTAGGGGCCCTCACCTCCTCACCCAAGTCATGCCGCACTGCGGCGCGGGCACGCCTGTGCACCGCGAACGGAGGAGGCTGCGCGCCCGGCATTCGCCTATTTGACGGCTTCCCTTTTCCAGCGCTTGCCGCTTTCGTTTCGGCCGCTTACACAGTCATGTGAACGTCATATGGCGCTGCTAGCGCAAGCGATCATTTTGACGGCCCAAGGGAGGTTTCTTGATGGCTCTTCGACACTTTGGCGCGGCTGCCGCGCTTGCAGTCACCGTTGGTTTTGGCAGTTCGCCGGCGTGGGCCGTGACCGAAATCCAGTGGTGGCACGCGATGACCGGTGCCAACAACGACGTCATCGTCAAGCTCGCCACCGACTTCAACGCGTCGCAGACCGACTACAAGGTGATCCCAACCTACAAGGGCAACTACCCCGATACGATGAACGCCGGCATCGCGGCGTTCCGCGCCGGTAACGCGCCGCACATCATGCAGGTGTTCGAAGTCGGCACCGCGACCATGATGGCCGCGACCGGCGCCGTAAAACCCGTCTACAAGCTGATGGCCGAGGCCGGCGAGAAGTTCGATCCCAAGATCTACCTGCCCGCCATCACCGGCTACTACTCGACCTCGAAGGGCGAGATGCTGTCCTTCCCGTTCAACTCGTCGTCGACCGTCATGTGGGTCAACCTCGACGAGCTCAAGAAGGCGAACGTCGAGATCCCCAAGACCTGGCCGGAAACGTTCGAGGCTGCCAAGAAGCTGAAGGCTGCGGGTCATGACACCTGCGGCTTCTCCGGCTCCTGGGTCACCTGGGTCAATCTCGAGCAGCTCTCCGCCTGGCACAACGTGCCGCTCGCCAGCAAGGCCAACGGCCTCGACGGCTTCGACACCGTGCTGGAGTTCAACGGCCCGCTCCAGGTCAAGCATCTCGAAACCCTGGTCGAGCTCCAGAAGACCAAGGTCTACGACTATGCCGGCCGCACCAACACCGGCGAAGGCCGCTTCACCTCCGGCGAATGCCCGATCTACCTGACCTCGTCGGCGTTCTTCGGCAACGTCAAGGCGCAGGCCAAGTTCAACTTCACCGCCGTGCCGATGCCCTACTATCCGGACGTCAAGGGCGCGCCGCAGAACTCGATCATCGGCGGCGCCTCGCTCTGGGTCATGGGCGGCAAATCGGCCGAGGAATACAAGGGCGTCGCGAAATTCCTGACCTTCCTCTCGGACACCGATCGCCAAGTCTACATCCACAAGGCCTCCGGCTATCTGCCGATCACCAAGGCGGCCTATGAGAAGGCCAAGGCCGAGGGCTTCTACAAGGATCAGCCCTATCTCGAGACCCCGCTGCTCGAGCTGACCAACAAGGAGCCGACCGAGAATTCGCGCGGTCTGCGCCTCGGCAACATGGTTCAGCTCCGTGACGTCTGGTCGGAAGAGATCGAGCAGGCGCTGGCCGGCAAGAAGACCGCCAAGCAGGCGCTCGACACCGCCGTCGAACGCGGCAACACCATGCTGCGCCAGTTCGAAAAGACCGCGGTAAAATAAGGCAAAGGCGCCGGCAGGCCATCGAGCGGCCTGCCGGCGCCACCCATCATGCAAAAACAGGCCATTTTCCAGTCGAAGCTATTGCCCTACGCGCTGGTTGCGCCGCAGCTCGCAATCGTCCTGATTTTCTTCTACTGGCCGGCCTTGCAGGCGGTGATCCAGTCGTTCCTGCTCCAGGACGCCTTCGGTCTGTCGAGCACCTTCGTCTGGTTCGACAATTACATCGAGCTGTTCAAGGACCCCGCCTATTTCGAGGCGATCGTCCGGACCTTCTTCTTCTCGTTCGCGATTGCGATTTCGTCGCTGTCTTTCGCGCTGCTGCTCGCGGTGATGGCCGACAAGCCGCTGCGCGGCTCGATGCTCTACCGCACGCTGCTGATCTGGCCCTATGCCGTCGCGCCGCCCGTCGTCGGCGTGCTCTGGATCTTCATGCTGCATCCCTCGCTCGGCGTGCTCTCGCGCTATCTGCGCGGCCTCGGCGTCGACTGGAATCCGCTGCTCGACGGCAACCAGGCCGCTGGCTTGATCATCCTCGCCGCCGCCTGGAAGCAGATCTCCTATAATTTCCTGTTCTTCCTCGCCGGCCTGCAAGCCATCCCGAGATCCGTGTTCGAGGCCGCCGCGATCGACGGCGCCCGTCCGATGCGCCGGTTCTGGACCGTGACCTTCCCGCTGCTGTCGCCGACCATCTTCTTCCTGCTGGTCGTCAACATCGTCTACGCCTTCTTCGACACCTTCGGCATCATCGACACCATGACCCGCGGCGGGCCGGGAACGTCGACGGTCACGCTGGTCTACAAGGTCTATTCCGACGGCCTGCTCGGCGGCAATCTCGGCAGCTCCGCAGCGCAATCGGTGATCCTGATGGTCATGGTGATCGTGCTGACGGGAATCCAGTTCCGCTTCGTCGAACGCAAGGTGACCTACTGATGGTCGAGGAAGAGGGTTTTCGGCGCTACATCGCTCACGCCATCCTGTGGATCGGGATCGCGATCGTCGCGTTCCCGGTCTACATCGCCATCGTCGCCTCGACCCAGGACAACGCGCTGATCGCGAACGGGCAGATGTCGCTGCTGCCCGGCGGCCATTTCTTCGAGGTCTACTACCAGACCATCTTCGTCGGCACGAGCGGCTCGACCCGCGAGCCCGTCGGCAACATGATGCTGAACTCGCTGGTGATGGCGCTGGCGATCGCGATCGGCAAGATCGCGATCTCGATCATCTCGGCCTATGCGATCGTGTATTTCCGCTTTCCGTTCCGGATGGCGATCTTCTGGATCATCTTCATCACGTTGATGCTGCCGGTCGAGGTGCGCATCTATCCGACCTACAAGATCGTCGCCGATCTGCACATGCTCGACAGCTATGCCGGCCTCGCCCTGCCGCTGATCGCCTCTGCGACCGCAACGCTGCTGTTCCGCCAGTTCTTCATGACGGTGCCGGACGAGCTGCTGGAGGCCTCGCGCATCGACGGCGCCGGCCCCTTGCGCTTCTTCTGGGATACGCTGCTGCCGCTGTCGCGCACCAACATGGCGGCGCTGTTCGTGATCCTCTTCATCCTCGGCTGGAATCAGTATCTCTGGCCGCTGCTCATCACCACGCGCGACGACATGCAGACCATCCAGGTCGGCATCCGCAAGATGATCACCACCACCGACGCGCTGACCGAATGGCCGATCGTGATGGCAACCGCCGTGCTGGCCATGCTGCCACCGGTGTTCGTCGTCGTCGCCATGCAGAAATTGTTCGTGCGCGGACTGGTCGAGACCGAAAAGTGAGTTTTCATGGCTAACGTCACCCTGCGCAACGTCCGCAAGACCTATACGGGCGGCTTCGAGGCCATCAAGGGCGTCAACGTCGATGTCGGCGACGGCCAGTTCTGCGTGCTGGTCGGCCCCTCCGGCTGCGGCAAGTCCACGCTGCTGCGCATGGTCGCGGGCCTCGAGACCGTCACCGGCGGCGAGATCGACATCGGCGGCCGTGTCGTCAACCAGATCGAGCCCGCCGATCGCGACATCGCGATGGTGTTCCAGAACTACGCGCTCTATCCGCATATGAGCGTCTACAACAACATGGCCTACGGCCTGCGCAACCGTGGCATGGCGGAAGCCGAGGTCAAGACCCGCGTCGAGGAGGCCGCGCGCGTGCTCGAGCTCGCGCCGATGCTGGAGCGCAAGCCGCGCCAGCTCTCCGGCGGCCAGCGCCAGCGCGTCGCCATGGGCCGCGCCATCGTGCGCCAGCCAAAAGTGTTCCTGTTCGACGAGCCACTGTCGAACCTCGATGCCAAGCTGCGCATCGCGATGCGGGTCGAGATCCGCAAATTGCAGCGCCGGCTCAACACGACGTCGATCTACGTCACCCACGACCAGCTCGAGGCGATGACGCTCGCCGACGTCCTGGTGGTGATGAACGGCGGCCAGGTCGAGCAGGTCGGCAATCCGCTCGCGATCTACGAGAAGCCGGCGACGACGTTCGTCGCCTCCTTCATCGGGGCACCGCCGATGAACCTGATGTCGACGCGCGCTGACGAGATCAAGTCGCAGCTCGGTGGCGGCGCGACCGAGGCCGGCATCCTCGGCATCCGCCCGGAGGATTTCGTCATCACCGACCAGACACCGGCCGGTGGCGTCGCACTGCCGCTGACCGTGGAAGCGATCGAGCGCGTCGGCGCCGAAACCTTCGTCTACGGCACGCGGGCCCAGGACGAGCAACGCGTCGCCGCCACCCCCGGCGAGCTGCCGCCCGGCGAAGTCATCGTCCGCATTCCAGGAACCGAGGCCCCCGCGATCGGCGCGAGGATCCGCGTCGCTGCTGTGCGCCAGAAACTGCATCTTTTCAGCGGCGACGGCCGGAAGCGGATCGAGGCCTGACCGGTTCCGAGGGCCGGCCAACAAAACTGCGAAAACAACCCCATGCACAGTAGCTAGGACATTGTTTTCATTGGGATAAATCACTCGCAGATTCATCATGCCCGGGCTTGTCCCGGGCATCCGCGTTTTTGGGCTGCGAGCAAGGTCGTGGATGGCCGGAACAAGCCCGGGCCATAACGATCCGGAAGCACTTTACGCGATATTGGACAGGCCACGGGGCCGAGACGCCAATCCACAGCCCCCGGCTACCTGCTTGAACCCCCACAGAGATATGCCCATATTACTGACCAAGGGGCGCCGCTTCCGGGCCCTGAAATGCCAAAGTCGCTTCGAGAGGACTTTGTAAACTATGTCTCGTGTTCCAACGCTTTCCAGTCCGTTCCTTCTGGGTTTCGACGAGATCGAGCGCGTGCTCGACCGCGTCGTCAAAGGCGCCGACGGTTACCCTCCCTACAATATCGAGAGGTGTGAACGGTCGGACGGCCAGCCCGAGCGCCTTCGCATCACGCTGGCGGTCGCCGGATTCACCCGCGACCAACTCGATGTAACCATTGAGGAAAACCAGCTCGTGATCCGCGGGCGGCAGCAGGACGACAAGTCCCGGCAATACATCCATCGCGGCATCGCCGCGCGCCACTTCCAGCGCACGTTCGTGCTGGCGGAGGGGATGCTGGTGCTGGGTGCGGATCTCAGGAACGGGCTGTTGTCCGTCGATCTCGCCCGGCCTGAACCGGAGAGGATCGTTAAGACAATCGCTATCAATGAGCACGAATAATGGAACGAGTAGCGGACTCGACCGCTTAGTTTCGAGAGAGGAGTCGAGACCATGAGTGAAGGTCACGTTGCGTTCGAATACGAAGCCAAGAACGTCTCTCCGGAGACGCTGGCAACCCTCGGCGAAGGCCATATCGCCTATGTGAAGCAGATCCGCTCCGAGGATGTGCCCGGGCTGTTTCCCGAAGCGCCGAAGATCGCGCCGGGCCTCAAGCTCTTCGCGCTGCACGCCGCCGACGGTACGCCGATCATGCTGACCGACAGCCGCGAAGCCGCTGTCGCGAATGCCTGGAGCAACGAGTTGCAGGCGGTGAGCGTGCACTGAGCGCTACGCGCGCGCAGCTAACGAATTCAAATGCGCGGGCATGCCTCAGGGCGGCCCGCGTATTTTTTTTGGCGCCTCGCAGGCGTTTGCTAGTCGCCTGAGCGACCTGCCAGCCGCGCGCGGATGTCCGGCTTCAGCACCTTGCCCACTTTGGAGCGCGGCAGGTCATCCCAGACTTCGATCTGCTTCGGTGTCTTGACGCTGCCGATCCGCTGCTTGACGAAGGCCGCCAGCGCCGTCGCATCGACGCTTTGGCCGGCGCGGGGCTGCACCACGGCGACGATCCGCTCACCCCATTTCTCGTCCGCCAGCCCGATCACGGCGCAATCCTGCACCGCCTCATGCGCCCGCAGCGCGTTCTCGACCTCGATCGAGTAGACGTTGAACCCGCCGGTGATGATCATGTCCTTGGCGCGATCGACGATATAGAGGTAGCCGTCGTCGTCGATATAGCCGATGTCGCCGGTGTGGTGCCAGCCATGCGCGGAGGCCTCCGCCGTAGCCTCGGGATTTTTGTAATAGCCCTCCATCACCAGCGAACCGCGGACTACGATCTCGCCGCGGGCGCCTGATGGCAGCAGATTGCCGTCGCCATCCATGATGCCGGCCTGCACCAGCGGGCTAATCCGCCCCGCCGAGGCGAGACGCTCCATCGCGATCGTGCCGTCGGCATTGTAATGCTCGCCAGGTGCCATCATCGAGATCATCATCGGCGCCTCGGTCTGACCGAACAGCTGCGCCATCGGCCCGATACGCTGGAGCGCCTCCGCAAGCCGCGCGGCCGAGATCGGCGCCGCGCCGTACCAGAAGCATTGCAGGGACCCGAGCTTCGCGGAGTCGAGCTTCGGATGATCGAGCAGCATGTAGATCACGGTCGGCGGCAGGAAGGTGTGCGTGACGCGATAGCGCTCGATCAGATCGAGAAATTCGGCGATGTCGGGGTGATGCATGATCACGATGCGGCCGCCGAGCGCCATGATCGGGAAACACAGCACGCCGGCCGCGTGGGTCAGCGGCGCGAGCGCGAGATAGATCGGACGTCCCTTGAAGGGATAGCCCATCAGCGTCAGTGCCGTCATGGCCTCGATATTGCGGCCCGACAGCATGACCCCTTTCGGCTTGCCGGTGGTGCCGCCGGTGCCCGGGATCATCGCGAGATCGTCGATCGTCTCGCGCTGGTAGTGGTCATCGGCAAAGCCGGCGAGCCAGCTGTCGAACGAGGGCGCAAAGGGTAACGCGGCATCGAGGCAGACGAGGGCGCGCAGCTTCGGCAGCTCTGCACGCACCGCCTCGACCATTGGCGCGAAGCTCGAATGAAATAGCAGCAGGCTGCAGTCGAATTGGTCGAGGATGAGCCGATTTTCGGCCGCCTCGTTTCGCGGATTGATCGGGCACCAGACCGCACCGGCGCGGGAAATGCCGAACACGCAAGCAAACGCGACCGGATCGTTGCCGGAAAGGATTGCGACCTTCTCGCCGGCAGCAATCCCCGATCGCGCGAGCCCGCGCGCGACGCGGTAGCTCAGCAACTGCACCTCGCGATAGCTGAGGTCGCGTCCATCCATGGTGAGGCACGGCGCGTCGGCGCCGAGCGAGGCACCTTTGTCGAGGTAATCGATGAAGCGCATGATCAACACCCGAAGCGGTAGCAGGTGACGCGGAGGTCCGCGCCACCCGCGATTTACCTTAATCGTTCACGGTCAGAACCGGCTTGCTGACGAGCCCGAAGCTGCGCAACTGCCCGAGCAGCTCGTGATGGCCGAACGCCTGGCAGCCGGAGGCGAACCCCACGCGCTTCGGCGGCTGCTGCAGCAGGTGCGCCGCGGCATAAGCCTGCAGCAAGCCGGTCTGCTTGTAGTTGCTGTTGCCGTAGATGATGCAGTGCGCGCGCCCCAACGGGCCGGAGGCATGCACCGAATCCATCGACTTGTTGACGCGCGGGTTCTCGCGCGGCGGCATGGTGTTCATCACACCGGCGGCGGTCTGCGCCAATGCGGCGTAGCGGTCGTCGGGATTCATGTCCTTGGTCGCCTCCAGCGCGGCCGCGACGATCTGCGGCACGCCCAGCATCAGCGCGCGATTGAACACACCGCCCAGCACCTTCACGTTGGCCACGCGCGGATCGCGCTTGAACCACACCGGGTGCGAGGTGCCACCCCAGGGCAACGCCAGCGCCAGCTCGTGCTGACCGGGGATGGCGAGGTTGTAGAGGCCGGCATCGGGCTGATGCTCGACATATTTGTTCTGCTCCAAATAGTAGGCCTTGGCCATCGCCGCGTTGACCAGGATGGTCTGCGTCGATGCGATGGTCGGGCTGCCACCCCAGAACACGGCAATGTCCAGCGTGTCGAGGCCTGGTGTCTCCAGGCACAGCTGCGCGGCGATCTCGCCGGTGGTGTACATCTGCGCGATGCCTGGCGCCAACAGCAGCCCGGCATTGGCGAACTTCGTGCCGAACTCCTGCTCGAGCGTGATCAGCCAGTCCTGCTCGCCGGTGGTGTCGGTGTAATGGCATCTGGAAGCGAGGCAAGCCTGCACCACCTCAGTGCCGAACTTGGCGAAGGGGCCCACGGTGTTGAGCACCACCGAGGCGCCCTTGAACAATTCAGTCAGCGCGGCCGCGGTGTGCGGCACCGTCACCACCTCGTAGTCGGCGGTCTCGATGCCGGCGACGTTCGACTTCATCGCGGCGTTGAGCTTCTCTTCGCTGCGCCCGGCGGCGATGAAGGGGATGTTGTATTCGCGTAAGTATTCGCAGACCAGCCGGCCGGTGTAGCCGGATGCGCCGTAGACGATGACGGGCTTCTTGCTCATTGCGATCCTCCGAAATGCTTGTTGTCGGCTTTGTTGTTACATGCCCATGCCGCCATCGACCGGCAGTCCGATGCCGGTGATGAAGCGCGCCTCGTTCGAGCACAGGAACACCGCGGCATCGCCGATGTCCGTGACCTCGGCGAGACGGCCGAGCGGGGTTTGCTCCACCACCGAGCCGACTGCGGCGTTGACGTCAGCCGCGAGCCCGACCTTGACGATGTCGTTGGCGAGCTGCATGCCCATGTCGGTCGGGATCAGCCCCGGATAGATGCAGTTTACGCGCACGCCGAAACCGAGCTTGCCGGCTTCCATCGCTCCGACCCGCGTCATGCGGTCAACCGCGGATTTGGTGCCCGAATAGACCGCGATGCTCGGGAAGGCGATCGTTGCCGCAACCGAGGCGATGTTGACGACGGCGCCGCCCTTGCCGGCCGGCCCGCCCGGGCGCATCGCACGGAAGGCGTGCTTCATGCCGAGCACGGTGCCGACGATATTGACGTCGCACATCCGCCGCGCGTCCTCGGCCTTGACCTCGGAGATCAGCGAGGTGATCTCGATGCCGGCATTGTTGATCAGGATGTCGTAGCCGCCGAGGGTTGCGACGGTATTGGCAACCGCCCGCTCCCATTGAGCGTCGTCGGTGACGTCGAGCTGGACGAAGCCCGTCGCGACATCTTCCTTCGCGATTGCGGCTGCGCTGGCGCGGCCGGTCTCCTCCAGGATGTCGGCGATCATGATCGAGGCGCCGGCTCGCGCCAACGCCTGCGCGATGGCCGCGCCGATTCCGCGGGCACCGCCGGTGACCAGGGCTTTCCTGCCTGCAAGGCTCTTGGCACTCATGACGCACTCCTCCGTTGCTGGTGATCGATCTTTTCGTGCTGCGCCCATCGGCGCGCACCAAGTCGATGGGCGCAGGCCTTTCGGCGGCACCCAGCGAAGCGTTCCTCCATGGTTGGACGTCTTGACGACTGTCCAAATTCTTGGTGCGAACCTCCGCCAGAATCTTGACACTTGTCAAGAACGAATTTGACAGTCGTCAAGGGAAGTGGTTGTGAGGGGATGGAGCATTCCGCGATCGACGCGGTATAAGTCCTTGAAAGAACGGGACTGAGGAAGGGACGAGATGGCGCGGCAGGTGACGGGAGCGGCCCGGCGTGTGGCTGATGCGGCCGAGGTGCTGCGCGACGAGAAGTTCAACGCGCGGCGCATCGAGCTTTCCGAGGCCGCGCTCGAAACGCTTGGAGAGCTCGGCTTCGCACGCACCAGCCTGCGCGAAATCGCGCAGAACTCGGCGTTCACGCACGGCGTGTTCCATTATTATTTCAGCGACAAGCTCGACCTGATCTGCTGCTGCGTCCGCCACTACAAGGCGAAGTGCGTGACGCGATATGACGATGTCGTCGCGACAGCAACGAGCCGCGACGAATTGACGGAGGGTTTCCTCGCCAAGCTCGCAGCAACCCTGCAGACCGAAGCGCGCATGCACCGTCTTTGGTACGATTTGCGCTCGCAGGCGATGTTCGAGGCAGCGTTTCGCAAGGATGTGCTCGAGATCGACAAGAGCCTGGAAGCGATGATCTGGCGTATCGCCTCCCGCTATGCCGAGCTCGGCGGCAAGCGACCAGCGTCGTCGCCGGCTGCGCTCTATGCGCTGTTTGACGGCCTATTCCAGAGTGCGCTGCTCAAGCACCTCGCGGGCGACAAAACGGCGATTCCCGAACTGCTCGACGAAGTCCGGCGCCTGCTGCCAACGGTCTGCTGAAGCGCACGAGCGGCGCCGGCGAAGGTCATTGCCTTTGCCGGGATAGCTGCGCGTAACGTTCGAGAGTTCACCTTCGGACGTCGGGCGTCGATGCTGTCACGAGATACAGCGATTGTACCGCTACGGGGGTGCTCTGAGGCAGCACGACCTCGATCGGCGCCTGGTCGTTCAGCCCGAGGGGCGCGGCAGGATCAGGTGGCGTGGCGCCGCAGACCGCGTTGCCGCCAGCCCCGAGCGAGCAGCCGCCCGCATCCCGCGAAATGATCGCGAGCCGGCCGCCGACATAGGTGATGTCGTAGTTCCCAGACGTCAGGCCCGAGGCGGTGATGCCATAGACCCCGGGATTGCGCGCACCCTGGGCCGAGCCGCCAAAGAGGAGCGTGCCTGATAGCACGGACGTCGCCTCGCCGTTGACGAAGCCGGAATAGGCCACGCTGCCGCCGGAGAACGGAACGCCGTCGGAAATCCTGGTGACGTCGTTCGCTGTGATGGTGAGTGCCGCCTTGTTGATGGTCAGCGAGCCGTCGACATAGGTGATGGCGTAGTTGGTCGAGGAGAGGCCGGAGATGCTCAGGGTGTACTGCCCTGCATTCACCGCGCCCTGCCCGCTGCCACCATAGTTGAGCGTGCCGGAGAGAACCGACGCACTCTCTCCATTCATGAGCCCGGAATAAGTGACGTTGCCGCCGGAGAACGCCACACCGTCATAGGTCTTGGAGGCATTTGCGGTGATGGTGAGCGATGCGTTGCCGATGGTGAGACCGACCGCGACGGATCCGACATAGACGGCACCGCCGGAGCTGGTCGCGTTCACAACGCCGGGACCGCTCAGATTGTAGCTCCCCGCCCCCAGCGTGGTGGTCACCGCGCTGCCCCAGCCGAGCGTGACGTGGTTCGCGTTCACACCGGTCGCGGTCAATCCAGCGAGCGAGGCCAACGTGCCATAGGTGGTGCTCGCCGAACCCGACACATTCACATAGACATCGTAGACCGTGTCGCCGAACACCCGCAGCACCGGCATGCCGTTGTTGGCGCCGCTGACGGACGTGCCCCACATGGTGACAAAATCGTAGCCCGCGTTGATGAACGTGAAGGGATCGCGCATCTGCGCGTTGGTGAGGAGAGCGCCGCCCGCGCAGGAGCCCGCGAAAACCGTGCCGCATACGGAGCTCTGCCCCGTGGTGTCGCGGTTTGCATAGCTCTGCGTGATGTTAGCACCCGAGATGAGCCCTATCAGCGCGCCAACATCGGTGGTCCCGGATACCGCGCCCGTGGCGTAACTCCAGTTCACCGTACCGCCGAAATTGTATCCGACCAGTCCGCCGACGATCTGCGTTCCCGTGACCGTACCCGTGGCGTAAGAATATTCTATATAGGGGTCGTCGTAGTTTTGCCCCACCAGTCCTCCAACTTGACGCGTCCCCGACACGTTGCCGGTGGCATAGGATTGACTTATCGAGCCGCCGGTCCAGTTCGCCCCCATTAGCCCGCCGACCGTGTCGATGCCGGAGACATTCCCCGTGGCATAGGATCGCAGCACCTGACCGTACGTGCTGTATCCCACCAGCCCGCCGGCAGCTGAGCCTACGGGCCAACTGTTACCTGTGCCCGACACATTGCCGGTGGCGTAGCTGTCGGTGATGAGACCAATGTTGCTGTACCCCAGCAGTCCACCGACAAAGACGCCGCCGGACACTGCACCGGTGGCGTGGGAGTGGCTAATCGTCCCAATCGCATAATCCGCCTGACCTGGTCCGATCCACGTTCCGAGATTGAACCCAACCAGTCCGCCGGCACCCTGGTCGATGGCGGACACATTGCCGGTGGCGTATGAGTTGGAGACGATCGTGGCGACCGTGCGCCCCGCGAGCCCGCCGACGGAGCCATAGCCCGCAACCGTGCCGGTTGCATATGCGTTGCTGATCGTGGTGAGCCAGGTGTCGCCCACTATTCCGCCGACGAAGGCGCCGCTGCCGGTCACATTGCCCGTGTTGTAAACGTTGCTGATGGTGGCGCCACCGGCGCTGCTCGTGCCGAGGTAAACCCAGATGCCGGTCAATCCGACCAGGCCACCGACGGAATTGTTACCCGTTACGCTGCCGCCTTCCAATCCGACATTGCGGAGGCTCGCACCATTGTCGATGTAGCCGAACAGACCGACACCGTCGGTAGTGGGCCGGTTGATGGTCAGATTGCTGACGACATGGCCAAGCCCGTCGAAAACGCCGCTGAAATAGGTGTTGCCGGCGCCTCCGATCGGCATGAAGCCCGCGCCGCCGTTCCAGCCCGCCGTGCTGCTGGCGTCGATGTTCGCGCCCAGCACGTAGTTGCCGGCAAGATTCGTATTGATGTTCTGCAAGGCGTTGAGATCGGTGATGACCGTGTAAGTGACCGGCGCATTGCTGCCGCTCTGGGTCTGGAACAGGCTTCCGGCCGCGAGATTGACCGGCGCATTGACGCTGTAGGTGCCGGTCGAATTGGTCTGCGCATATTGCAGCACGAGGCCGTCGAGGCCGGTCGTGCCGGTCGAGGTCAGCGGCGCATTGATGCTGATGGTGTTGTCGGCGCGAAGCGTGAGGATGTGCGATGCCCAATTGATCGGCGCGTTGACCGCGATGTTGCCCGCATCCGTGCCGCTGCCCGAGGTGGTCACCGTCACGTCGCCGCTCGCCAGCGCGGTCTGCAGGGCCGCCGCGTAATTGGCGTCGATGGTGATGTTGACGGGATCGATCAGCCAGCGTCCGCCCAGCGTGTCGACCTTCAGATCGGCGGCGAGCTTGACCTTGGCGGCGGATGTCTCGACGGAGCGCGCGCGCAGCGTGCCGCCGGCATTGACCTCGCCGTACCTGGAGTCGCCGAGCAGGAGGATGCGGCCGTTCCTGCTGCCGATGCTCGCGGCCTGCACCACGCCTGAATTGTTGACGACGCCCTTCATGGCATCGCTGGCACCTTTGGCCGTGAGAACGGCAAGCCCGCCATCGGCGCGGATCAGCCCCTTGTTCTCGACCAGGGTCTTGACGGTCGAGGCCTTGACCTCGACCGAGAGCAGGCCGTCACCATTGAAGTCGAGCAGCACGTCGGTGCCGGCCGCGAGCGCCGTGCTGCCGGCGATGGTGCCGGAATTGCTGACGCTCGGCGAGATCAGCGCCACCACCTTGCCGGAAAGGTTGCCTTCATTGCTGATCGCACCGCCGCTGCCGGTGAAATTGTAGCGGCCGGCCAAGAAATCCGTGTTGCTGATGCCGAGGGTGGAGGCGACGAAGCCGCCGGTCTGCACGCTGCCGGATTTGCCGATGGCAATGCCGTTCGGGTTGATCAGGAACACCTGCCCGTTGGCGCTGAGATTGCCGAGGATTTGCGACGGATCCTGCCCGACGACGCGGTTCAGCGCGACCGAGGACGCGCCGGGCTGATTGAAGGTCACGGAGTTGCCGGTGCCGATCGAAAAACTCTGCCAATTGGCGATCATCCGGTCGCTCGACTGGTTGATGGTCATGGCATTGCCGGACTGGCTGATCGTGGCCTGCCCCGATACGACCTGACCGCCGGTCGGCAGGGTCTGCGCCAGCGCTGGCGGCGTCAACATCGTGGTCGCGGACAGCGCGATTGCGAGCTGGATTCGCGGCAGGGTCGATGTCATGTCGTGCCCTCTCGAAAACGTCAGAAGCGGATGGCGGCTTGCAGCCAGAACTGGTCGCTGGACCTGACGCCATCGGCATTGACTTCGGTGATGATGGAACGGCCGGGATTGTCGCCCAGCGTGTGGGCCCAGCTTGCCGATACGTTCAGCCTTTCGCGCGCCCAGCGCGCGGCAAGCCCGGCGCTGGCGAGGCCGTAATCGTTGCAGCCGCACGCGGTGACCGGCGGAATGCCGTTCGGCGACACGTTGACCTTGACGTAGCCGCCGTCCACGAAGCTCGCCAGTTGCAGGCCGCCAAAGCGCGGCGGCAGCGGCGCGTTGTAGCGAAGCTCGAGCGTGCCGAGCACGCCCATGTCGCCGCGCCCCTCGCCGACGGGATAGCCGCGCACGCCGAACGGACCGCCCAGCGCAAAGTCTTCCGAGGAATCGAGATTCTTGTCCGCCCATTGTCCGTAGAGGCGGCCGAACAGCGCGAAGTCACCGGGCAGCGCCTGAAGCCGGGCCACCGTCGCATTGATGCGATTGAACTGGCCCTGCGTCCTGAGCCCGGCCTGGTCGGCCGCGAGCGCGCTCGCCACACGCGCGAGATCGAGATCGCCGAGCGTCCAGCTCACCGACCAGCTGGTGATGCCGCCGCCGAGCAAGGCATCGCGCCGGTCGCCGTTCAGGCTAAGCGTGGTGGAGATGGAGCGCTTGTCCTGAAGCGTCCCGGCGATGCTGTCGTCGACCAGCGCCTTCCAGGTCACGGCGCCGCCGAGCTGAAGGTTGAAATCGCGGCTGCGGATCAGGCTGTAGTCCGTGCCGCCATTGGCGAAATGAGCGAATCCGGTGAGACCGAGGGCCTGCCCGATCGCGTCGATGTTGTGATAGTCGAGATAACCGTAGCTGGCATTGGCCGTAAGGCCGCTTGCGCCGAGCGGCACGCTCGTCCCAAACGACCCGTACTCCTGTCCCTGCGAGACCGTGCCGGAGACGCGCGTGAGATCGCCCCAACCGGTCACGTCGGTGAATGTCACGAGACCGCTTCCTTGCGCCTTGCCGACATTGGAGCTGCCATAGTTGTCGGCCCAGAAGCTGACGCCAACGACCGGAGCCTGTTCGACACCGACGACGAGCCTGGTGGTGTTCGGCGCCTCGCCCGGCGCGAGCTTCGCATGCACGGACACGCCGGGCAGGTCGTTCATGCGCAGCAGCGCGTCTTCCAGATCCTGCCGCGTCACCCCGTCGGGCTTCAGC
The DNA here is from genome assembly GCF_024199795.1 of Bradyrhizobium sp. CCGB01. Lineage (NCBI taxonomy): Bacteria > Pseudomonadati > Pseudomonadota > Alphaproteobacteria > Hyphomicrobiales > Nitrobacteraceae > Bradyrhizobium > Bradyrhizobium sp. CCGB01. Next base: position 473,743 of record NZ_JANADK010000001.1, on the reverse strand, counting down.
CGGCCCTCGATGATGGCGCGCAGCAAATCCTCGCGCACCCGTACGCCCTTGGCGCGGTCGAGCGTGATGGTCTTGAGCGCACCCTCGGCGATCTCGATCGTGACGATGCCGCTCGTGACATCCTGCGGCGGCAGCAGCGCGCGCGCCAGCAGCCGGCCGCGGCCCTGGAGCGCGGCCGTCACCTGATCGGCCAGCGCATAGAGCCCTTGGATGCCGAGGCGCTTGCCGCGCACCGAGGCAACGAGCTGCTCGCGCTCGGCCGGCGGCAGCAGCTCCACCTTGCCGGTGAAGCGAACGCCCTTCACGATGATGCGCTCGCCCCGGTCGGGGGTGGCGGCGGGCGGCTGCTGCGGTCGAATCTCGTCAGGAGCCGGCAGCCTTTCCTGCCGCTGCAACTCCTGCTGCCGCTGCATCTCGCGGAGCAGCGATCCAGCATCCTGCGCGACGGCCGGGACTGCGGTACCTGCTATCACTAGCCCGACCACAACAACCCTGCACTGCACCGCGCCAACCACTTTCATCCTGCGGGCCCGACCTTCGGGCAATAGGTAACGACATCAGCGAAAGCGCAGGACGGCGCGTCGATCCAGGCGCCACTTGCGTTCCTGGGCGTCCTTAGCGGACGCCGACATGGCGCGTTGTGCCGGACGTCTCAAATGGGGAAATTATTCGCGTGATCTCGCCGGTTGTTACGAGATCGCGACATCCCGCGCGCATGCGACGGAGATGGCCGGCGTAGATTGGCAATTGCGTGGGTCGATTCCGCTTCTCAGCGGGCGGCGAGGAAAAGCGAAGTTACGCCGCGGTCGCCGGCGGCAGCGCCAGCACCGAATAGATCGCCTGGGCGTCGCGCGAGGCGCGGAGCTTCTTGGCGATGTCCTGGTCGCGCAGCAGGCGGGCGATTCGGGCGAGCGCCTTGAGGTGGTCGGCGCCGGCGCCTTCGGGGGCGAGCAGCAGGAAGACGAGATCTACCGGCTGGCCGTCCATCGCCTCGAAATCGATCGGACGATCGAGGCGCGCGAACAGGCCAAAAATCTTTTCCAGCTTGGGCAGCTTGCCGTGGGGAATGGCGACACCGTAGCCGACTGCGGTGGTGCCGAGCTTCTCACGCTGCAGCAGCACCTCGAACACCGCGCGTTCGTTCTGCCCGGTCAGCTCGGCGGCCTTGGCCGCAAGCTCCTGAAGCGCCTGCTTCTTGCTGTTGACCTTCAATGCCGGGAGAATCGCCTCGGGTGCGACCAGATCGGTAATCGGCATGGAAGGTTTCCGAGGTGAATTAAACCGTCAGGTTCCGAATTGGCCAGCTTGGTCGAACCACGCCCGGCCGGCGTCGAGAAGGTCAAGCAGGAAGGGGACTTAGCCCCGATCCTGATGTGGGGCGCTTCTACTCCAACGCAATCCCGGTGCCAACTGCTGCGTGCGGCTTTGCCCCGGTCATTGTTAAAGGCTGCGGATGATACGGAGCCCAGGTTCCAGCCCTTAACCGTCCGGTTTGGCCCCCGGCGGGTCGATCCAGCCGACATTGCCGTCGGCCCGGCGGTAAATGATGTTCACCCGGCCGCTGGAGCCGTGCTGGAATACCAGGCAGGGCGCTCCGCTGAGGTCGAGCTCCATGACGGCCTCGCTGACCGACAGCTGCTTCAGCGAGGTCGTGGCCTCGGCGATGATGACGGGGCTGTAGCCGGTGACCTCGTCCTCGTCCTCCCCATCGCCCGGCGCCTCCAGCACGTAGCTCGTGGCATTCAGGGCGGCGAGGGCGGCGGAGGCGACATGGGCCTTGCGGGCCGAGCGGTCCTTGAGCCGGCTCTTGTAACGCTTGAGCCGCTTCTCGATCATCAGGAGCGCCTGGTCGGCGCTGGCATAGGCGTCCGGCGCGTTCGAATCGGCCTCGAGCGTGATCCCCGAATCAAGGTGCAGGGCACAGTCGGTACGGAAGCCGAAGCCGTCCTTGCTCAGCGTGATGTGACCGGAATAATTGCCGTCGAAATACTTGCGCAGGACCTCTTCAGTCCGGTCGGTCACGCGGCCGCGCAGGGCGTCGCCGACGCTAACGCTCTTTCCGGAGATTCTGAGAGTCATGTGATGCCTCGCTTGGTTTGAGGGCCTAGCTTGGATCGGTCGCGAAGGGGGAGGTGAGAGTAGCGCGATTTGGCGCCAGCGCAATCAGGCCGGCTCGGTGTTGCGGGAGCGATCGGACATTGCGGTGGAGAGGACGTTACCAAGAGCGCTCTGCTTGTCGCGGCGGCGTTGCACCGAGGAGGGAATGCGCATGGCTTCGCGGTACTTCGCGACCGTGCGGCGGGCAATATCAATGCCCGAGGCGCGTAAGCGTTCCACGATGGTGTCGTCCGACAGGATCGCCGCCGGCGCTTCCGAATCGATCAGCTGCTTGATGTGGTGACGGACGGCTTCGGCGGAATGCGCCTCGCCGCCGTCGGCCGAGGCGATCGAGGCGGTGAAGAAATATTTCAATTCGAATGTGCCGCGATTTGTCGCCATGTACTTGTTGGCGGTGACCCGCGACACCGTGGATTCATGCATCTGGATGGCGTCGGCGACGGCCTTCAGATTCAGCGGCCGCAGATGCGCAACGCCATGGGTGAAGAAGCCGTCCTGCTGGCGCACGATTTCCGTTGCAACCTTCAGGATGGTCCGGGCGCGCTGATCGAGCGCGCGCACGAGCCAGGTCGCGTTCTGGAGCGCGTCGGTGAAATAGGACTTGTCGCCGTCCTTGCCGATCTTCTTCGACAGCTCGGAGTAATAGGTCTGGTTGACCAGCACGCGCGGCAAGGTGTCGCTGTTGAGCTCGACATGCCAGCCGCCATCGGGACCCGGGCGGACATAGACATCCGGCACCATGGTCTGGAGCCGCGCCGAGCCGAACTTCATGCCGGGCTTGGGATTGAGGCGGCGGATCTCGCCGATCATGTCGGCGATGTCCTCGTCGTCGACGCCGCAGAGCTTGCGCAAGGCAGCGATGTCGCGCTTGGCGAGCAGATCGAGATGCTCGACGAGGGCCTGCATCGCGGGGTCGTAGCGGTCGAGCTCGCGGAGCTGGATCGCCAGGCATTCGCTCAAATTACGGGCGCAGACGCCGGGCGGATCGAATTTTTGCAGCACGGCGAGGACGCCCTCGACGTCCTGCTGCGACGCGCCAAGGCGCTCGGCGGCCTGGCCGAGATCCGGCGGCAGATAGCCGGCCTCGTCGACGAGGTCGATCAGGTACTGACCGATCATGCGCTGCGCGGGTGCCGTGAAGGCAACCGAAAGCTGCTCGGCGAGGTGGTCGCCCAGCGTGGTTTCGGCGGCAACGAAGGCCTCGAGATTGTAGTCCTCGTCGCCGGAGGCGCCGCCGCCCCATTCGGTATAGGTGGTCGGCGCCGCATCCTGGGCGTTGCGCGCGGCAGCCTCGGCCGGTTCCTCGGAGAAGACGTTGTCGAGGCCCGTGTCCAGGGTCTGCTCGATCTCGGCGCGGGTGCCGAGATCCTTGCTCATCCATTCTTCCTGGCCCGGCTCGAAGGCGCTGCCGCCAAAACCGTCATCGCCCTGCCCATCACCTTGGCCGCCGGACTCCTCGCCATCGCCGAACTGGCCGGCCTCGGCGGGAGCTTCGCCGCCGGGGGGCTCGTCATTGGCCCGCTCCAGCAGAGGGTTACGCTCGAGTTCCTCTTCCACGAACGTCGTGAGATCGAGATTGGACAATTGCAGCAGCTTGATCGCCTGCATCAGCTGCGGCGTCATGACCAGCGACTGCGATTGCCGGAACTCTAATCTCTGCGTTAGCGCCATGAAGCAAGAACCGATCCCAAAAGTTGGTCCGATTTTTGCTTATCCTAGTCCGAGCCCGATGTACACGGCTTGACGAATTGGAAAAACGGGCTAGAGGCGGAATTCCTCGCCAAGGTAAAGCCGGCGAACGTCAGGATCAGCGACGATCTCATCCGGGCTACCCTCGGTCAAGATTTCACCGGCATAGACGATATAGGCGCGATCGGTCAGGCCGAGCGTCTCGCGGACATTGTGGTCGGTGATCAGCACGCCGATGCCGCGGTTGGTGAGATGGCGGACGAGGTCCTGAATGTCGCCGACCGCGATCGGATCGATGCCGGCGAAGGGCTCGTCGAGCAGCATGTAGTTCGGACGCGTCGCGAGCGCGCGCGCGATCTCGACGCGGCGGCGCTCGCCGCCCGACAGCGCGATCGACGGCGATTTCCTCAAGCGCGTGATGTTGAATTCGTCGAGCAACGAGTCGAGCTGCTGCTCGCGCTTCTTGCGCGAGGGCTCGACCACTTCGAGCACGGCGCGAATGTTCTGCTCGACGGTGAGGCCGCGAAAGATCGAGGCTTCCTGCGGCAGATAGCCGATGCCGAGCCGCGCGCGCTGATACATCGGCAGCCTGGTGACGTCGTGGCCGTCGAGCTCGATCGCGCCGCGATCGGGCTTGATGAGGCCGGTGATCATGTAGAACACGGTGGTCTTGCCGGCGCCGTTCGGGCCGAGCAGGCCGACCGCTTCGCCACGACGCACATAGATGCTGACGCCGCGCACCACCTGACGGCTGCCAAAACTCTTTTCCACGCTATGCACCGCCAGGAAGCCCGGCCGCTTCAGGAGCTGGGGCCCACCGGCGCCGTTGGGCCGGCTGGCGGCCCGCACCGGATGCACCGCCTGGGCACGCGGCTGCTCGGCCTGATAGTCGGCTTGGAAGTCGGCCTGGAAATGATCGGGCGCGCGCATCGGCTGGTCACGGGCGATCGGCGGCGCGTCGCGCACCGGGCTGGGCACGAGACCGCCGACGCTGTCACCGAGCGCGGTGATGTCCTGACGCGCAAATCCTGGCCGGCCGCGCTTGGCGGGGCGCCGACGGAACATGCTGAAGAGATCGACCATCCCCGCCTTCTAGCCTTTCGCGACGATCCTGCGCGGAATTCGCGCGATCTGCCGCACCGGCCTTGCGATTCGCCGGAACAGCATGAGTGAAGGGATGTCTCATGCCCAGTGAAACACGCCCGAAAAGCGGCGGACCCCGCTTCGAAAGCCCTGCGCGCTAGATACAGTCTCGCCGGGCAAGCTTCAACCTCGGATCGGGAGAATCTGGCCCAAGCCGTTGAAATCGCGCCTGGAATTTACTTCTGCTTGCCCGTGCCAGGCAATTGCAGAGGCGGACCCGCGCCGGCTTTGCCCGGACTGCCCGATCCGCAATCATTGCTCCCGCCCTGCGGCAGCAACGCCTGCACCCGGCCGGTATCCGACTCTACGCGGGACACGCCGGTCGTCATGTCGACCGCCAGACGGTCGCCGCGCAGCACGTTCTTGCACTGCGTCAGGACGACGCCGCCGAGCATGGTGATGAGGTTGGTCTTGGTGTCGAAGACGGCGGTCTCGCCCGTCACCACCTGGTCCTTCTGGGTGACAACGACATTGCCGCGCGCCTCCAGCCGCTTGATCGAGGAGCTGCCGCCCGGGCCCGGCGTCGCCGACTGCATCGGCGCGCCGGTGCCGCTATTCTTGGCCGCCTTCGCCGCGGGCTGCGGCGTGGCCGGCTTGTCGCCACCGGATTCGTAAAACACCACCAGCGTCTTCGAGGTCATGGTGGTGTCGCCCTGGATGACCTTCACGTTGCCGGAGAAGGTCGCCTCCTTCTTCTTGTCGCGCATCTCCAGCGAAGCGGCTTCGATCTGGATCGGCTGATCGCGGTTCTGCGAAAAGCCCTGCATGGCGTTGGGCACGCCTTGCATTGTGCTCTGTGCGAGCGCCGCGCCCGTTGCGATCAGCGCGACTGTGGCGGCGAGCGCGGCCGCACCGAGGATGACGCTGCGCTTCTCTTCGTTGCGCGGAAAAAACTTCGACATGAAAATCACTTTGAATTGGCAGACTTGTTCTGGGGCGTACGCGTTTTTACAGGCGGCGCGGGCTGCTCGGCCGGCGCAGGCTGAGCGGCGGGGTCGTCCAGCTTGTCCAGATGCATCACCACATTGCCCTCGAAGCGGATGACGTCGCCGCCTTCCGTGATGCGCAGCCGGTCGGCGGTCAGCGTGCCGTTGGTCAGCTTGACGTCGACACGCTCGTCCGAGGAGACCGTGCCCTTGCCCATGTCGACGAAGGCCGAGTTCAGCCGCGCCTCGTAGCCGGTCGAGGTGCGCAGGAAGATATCCTTGTGCAGGTCGAGCTGCTGCTGCTTGTTGTCGAAGCGGCCGGTGCGGGCATCGAGCAGCAGGGTCGATTTGTCTTCCATCAGCACCTTCGCGCGCAAATCATTGAGATCGACGTGATCGGGATCAGTGATGTCCTGCGTCGCGGTCTTGGCCCAGAGCTCGTAGGGCCGCTGGTCCGGGGTGAAGCCGGCCAGATGCGGCGATTCCATCGTGATCTTGGTGCCTGTCACCACGAGGTTTCCGGAGTCGAGCTTGATGGGGATCTGGAAGGGATTGAGGAAGGTCGAGACCGCGACGATCGCGGCGATCGACGCAGCCACCGTCACCGGCACCGCGATGCGCAGAATCCGCACCAGGCGGCTGTGGCGCGCCGCGCTGGCAAACTTCGCCGCAAGCGCGGCGTCGTAGGTTGGATTCTGGGCCGAATTCACCGCTGCTCCAGAGTGTCGCTCGCCTTGTCCGGTCGATGGCGCGCCATTGTACCCGGCACCGCCAGGATATGCAGCCCGCGAGAGGCCGCACGAAAGTGTCCGAAACGGGGCGGCAACCCCAGCCTAACGGCCGCTGGGCGCTTCAGGAATGCGCGAAAATGTCCTCTTCCTGCCAGCCCTGGAGGTCGAGCAAAGCGCGGGTCGGCAGGAAGTCGAAACAGGCCTTTGCCAGCGCGGTGCGGCCCTCCCGCACCAGCATGGCGTCGAGCCGCTCCCGCAGGGCATGAAGGTGCAGCACGTCGGAGGCGGCATAGGCGAGCTGCGGCTCGGTCAGGCTGTCGGAACCCCAATCGCTGGATTGCTGCTGCTTGGAGAGGTCGACATTGAGCACCTCGCGCACGAGGTCCTTGAGGCCATGGCGGTCGGTGTAGGTGCGGGTCAGGCGCGAGGCAATCTTGGTGCAATAAATCGGCCCGGTCATGACGCCGAAGGTCTGGTACAGCACCGCGACGTCGAACCGCGCGAAGTGGAAGATCTTCGTGATCGCGGGATTGGCCAGCAGGGCCTTCAGGTTCGGCGCGTCGGTGTGGCCCTTGGGGATCTGCACCACGTCGGCGCTGCCGTCGCCGGGCGAGAGCTGCACCACGCAGAGCCGGTCGCGATGCGGGTTCAGCCCCATGGTCTCGGTATCGATCGCCACCGCTGTGGTGTAGCGGGACAGGTCGGGCAGGTCGCCGCGATGCAGGCGTACGGTCATGGCGTTTCAAAACCTCGGTCGAATTGGTCTGTCGGCATCATAAGCTAGTCGGATGGCCTGCGATGTAGCCACTGGCGGCGGGCCGCGCAAGCGCCGGCGGTTCCTGCCAAGCCCGGTCAGATCGCGGCCAGCATGATGCAGATCATCGCCGCCACCGTGATGCGGCTGGCACCGTCGCGAAAAGTATAGAGAATCGGATCGTCGGGCATCTCGCGGCGATGCGCCATCATCAGGGCACGGCCGAACCAGTAGAGCAGCAGCGGGTTGAGCAGCCACAGCATCCAGGGCCGGCTGTAGAGCGGCGTCACCGCGGACGAGGACACATAGAGCGAGAACACGGTCACCGCGTTCATGGCGCTCGCCGCCGCCATCGCGCTGATGATGTGCAGGTCGGTGATCTTGTAATCGCGGTTGGAGGGATCGGCGAGGCCGGCGCTCTCGCGCATGCTGAGCTCGCTGAAGCGCTTGATCAGCGCCAGCGAGGTGAACACGAACAGCGAGAAGATCAGCAGCCATTCCGACAGCACCACATCGACACCGACCGCGCCGGCGACGATGCGCAGCGTGTAGAGGCCAGCGAGCGTGACGACGTCGACCAGCATCTTGCGCTTGAGCACGAGCGAATAGGCGATCGTGGTGGCGAGATAGCCACCGAGCACGCCGAGGAACAGCGGTGAGATGCAGAGGGAAGCTGCAACCGCGAACAGCCACAGCGCGGGGATCGCAAGCAGCGCCGACGAGATCGGCAGATCGCCGGCCGCAAGCGCCCGATGGCGCTTGGTCGGATGCTGCCGGTCGGCAGCGAGATCGAGCAGATCGTTCATCAGATAGGCGCCCGACGCGCAGGCCGAGAACGCCATGAACGCCAGCAGCGCATAGCCGAGCGTCGGAAGGTTCATCTGATGCGCAGTGATCGCAGGCACGAACACCAGCGTGTTCTTGGCGTATTGATAGACCCGCAGCGCCTTCGCCCAGGTCTTGAGGCTCGCGCCAGCGCTGCCGCGCTTCTCGATGCGCTCCACGGAGGCGGGATCGAACGGCAGCTTGCCGCCCGCAGAAAGATCAGCCGGCGTAACGACGCCGTCAAAGCCGAGATGGGCGGCAATGCCGGCGGCATGGCGGGCAAAGCGGCCGGCAACCAGATAGATCTTCCCGCCCCGCGCCCGCGCCGCCAGCGCCTGGTTCAGCACGCCGGAATCATAGGGCAGATGGGCATAGTCGATCTCGGCCTGCGCCAGGACATCCGTCAGCGCCGCCATCCCCGGCCGTCCGCCCGCACCGAAGCGCGCCAGCAGGCGGGCGGGGCTGGAGAACAGCGCTTCCATCAAGAGCTCGGACCGCAGCAGGGCGCCTTCGAGATCAATGACGAGCGTCCGCGCAGCCGCCGCCGTTGCCGACGGCTCAGGCGCGCCAGAATCATACTGCCAGGCAGGCTGCTCCATCCGAAAACGCTCTGACTTGCCGCAAACTGACCGGCCCTTAGGCCGGGGAGCAGGGAAATGGACGGCCGCGAGCGTAGGGGGCATTCGCTAAGGCTGGCTTAACCGGAGACTGCCGCCAACCCGTTTCGCCGACCCGTCATTCCGCCGGCATCGTGTTATGTTATGATTAACATAACTTCACCGGAGTTGACGCTCACAAGCGACGGTGTCGGCGAAACAGTGCTGGCCTATCAGCCGGTGGACATGACTCACACGATCATCCTGGTCAGCTAGGCCTGGTGGTTTCTCAACCGCCCCAGCTGCGGAACTGCAGTCCGAGCAGGTCGTAACGGACCCGAAGATAGCCGTCGGGACCGTGCACCACGGCACTGGGCAAGATCCGCTCGACCTCCTGGGCCATCACACCGACATAGAACGTGTCGTCCCAGAGATAGCGAAACCGGTAGAGGCAGATGCCGCTGTCGAGACATCCAAGGCGCAAGATGTCGTGCTTGAGCCGTCTGTCGGACGTGACAGGCGGTGGAGGCGGTGGAGGCGTTGGCGGCAGGGTCGGAACCACCGCCGGCACGGGCTGGGGCGGAGGCGGTCCGTATTTGTTGTAGGACCGCTCGATCAACCTGGGGGTGTTCGTGTCCTGGCTGTCGCCGCGGCTCTGCGAGACCGGCGCGCCGGTATAGGACAGTTTGGGCTGCGAGAAGATGATCGCTCGCTGGCGCATCGACCTGGCGAGGCCGCCGTTGACGCATCCACCACCTGCAGTCCTGCCCTCTGGGCATCTTGCGTGCGCCTGATCGAAAGTCGACAAGCCGGCGACGAATGCCGTGACAAGAGCAAAGCCGCTCAACCCGGTGATGATGCGCGTCAAAATTTCATGCTCCCGCCAAGTATCGCGATCCAGCCGCGAACGCGAAGGTTCGGTGTCAGCTCGGTCGGATTCTCATTGATCCAGAAGTGCTCTACACTCGCTTTCAAGGACAAGCCTTCGCGTAGTGAATACTGCGCAGAACCTCCGGCTCCGATGCGGGTCTTTGCCGGAATGAATTGCTGCGTGACCGGATTGTAGGAGTTTTGATCGCGCCGCATGTAGTTCACCATCGGTGCGACGGTCCAGTTGCCGCTCACGACGGGTTGCTCGAGGCGATACCGATAAACGGCGCTGTTGGACCGAAACGACTCGGGAACAATCTTCAACAGGTCCGGATCCAACACCCTGTTCTTCTCCGCGTTGGTCCACGACGCCGTGAATGTCGTGCTCGACGATGTCGTCCATGCGTATCCGACCGTACCTGACAGCGTGTAGCGGTCGCCAAGCGCATAAGATGAGATATGATCCAGATAGGTTGCAGTTTCGTGGGCGTAGGACGCTGAAGCCAGCAGCGTCAGGTTTGCCAGCTGGTAGCCGAGCGACGCACTCTGCGTCGCGACCCGTCCCGGCCCCACCAATGTGGTTGCCTGCGGCTCCGTGCTTGCGGGATCGAGCAGCGCTTCCATGCGATATGCGCCGCGCCAGGTATAGCCGGAACTGAACGTCAGGATGAGCTGTTCGCCGATGGGCAGGTTGACGCCGACCGTCGGCCCTATGTTCAACCCTTCGCCGAATGTTGCGAGGTCGACGATGTCCTGATCCATTCGCGCATTCGCCGCGCTGCCATAGAGAGCCGTCGTCCCCGAGGGAAGGTTGACGTTCATGGAGACGAACGGCTGAATTCCGGGAATGCCGAGATAGGTTGCTGTCCCCGAGACCACCGTATCGGTCGCGGTCGTGATGCTGCCGGTCAACCCGGGCGTGGATTGCCGTGACCACACATAGCCGCCCCTGCCGAGCAGATCGACTTTGACGTTTTCGAGCGGCTGCCCGCTCGCCTGGATCGTCAGGGGTGCATAGACCTGCGTCCCGGCGCCGGCCGCCGTCGAGCCGCTGGCAGGGAAACCCCGCGTGCCGCTCCAGCTCGCATATCGCAAATCCTGATCGGCGCTCAGCGACCAGTTCGGCTCGGCGGCATTCGCAAGCGAGGAAACCGTACAGCAGGCCATGACGACACACGCGCGCTTCCATCCGTCTCGAACGAAATCGCAGAGGCGTGCGCGCATGATGGGCTGACAGGACATGCAGTTGGAGAAGCCTGGCGGCAACGAGATCGCCGGATGCACGGCGACCTCGCGCTCGGACTCGCAATAAAGCCGCGGCTACGGCTTCTTCCCGGACGTGGGGGCTGGCGGCTTGGGGGGCGCCGGAGTGGGCTTCGGCGGCGGCGGGATGTTCTTCCGTACGGACGCGTCGCTCAGCGACGGAGATCTCGTGTAAGCCATGACCGGGGCGGCGCTGACCGCTGCGAACAACGCCGCGGCGATCATCATTCGATACATCATGAACTTGTTCCTCTTCATAATCCGTCCGGGAGCAGTGAAAAATTCCAGCCGATGACGGTCGCGGCTGAGAATCTGTTGGCAGAGCGCCTCATTGTGATTTCTTTTGCAGAGGTGCCGCCGGCTTGACGGGAGACGCTTGAGTCTGGGCTTGAGCCTGAGCCTGCGGCGGCGCGGGTGCTTCCGGCGTGGCGATCGCGATCCCGAACAGACGCCATTGTCCGGCGGCGATCTGAAACACAAGATCGAACTTGATCTGCTGCGGCTGGGTCGGAATGTAACCGGCAAGGCGCAGCATTCCGCGCTGGTCGAGCGATGGCGCTTCGGTGAATTGCGGCGGCAGCAATGCCGCGCCGTACAGATCGAAATTGCGACGCCGCAGGTCGAGAAAATTCAGCCCGAGATCGGCGGCGGTATTGCGCGCCTGGAAATCGGGCGCGGCGAGATCGCGCAGCACGGTGTAATTGCCGGTGCGGTTGGCATCATTGAGCGTAAGCAGCGTCGAACGGATCAGATAGAGCGCCTGCTCCAGCGTGACAGGCAGCGACGGCTGCGCGGGCGTGGCCGCAGGCGCAAGCGTTTTCTGTTGAGCTTCCGCCCGGCCGTTGCTGCACGACAGCAGCAGCGCCAGCGCAATCAGGGCACGCGCAATCAATTGCATGGACTGGCCGCGCCCGCCTTCACCAGCCGACGCGCATTCCGACACGTCCGCCCAATCCGCCGGCCGTTCGTGCCATAGGTCAGGCCGCCGCTGGCCTGCACATGCTCGCTGACGCGGAGCGCGGCGCTCATAGAGAGCGCATTGGTGTTCTGGAACGTGCCCCAGTTCGCGGTGACCGCGATCTTCTCGGACGGCATTAGCCACGGCGAACCGGACATCGCAAAAGCCATCGCAACACCGTTGATCGCCTTGCTGGTCCTGCCGTCGAGTTCGGAGAGGTGCGCATTGATGCCTGCGAGCCGATTGTTGATTCCGGCGATGTCGCCGGAGCTGGCAAGCCCGAGCGCGGCCAGCGACGTCGAGGCGAGATTGCCGGCGGCATCCGTGGTGACGAGTTGCGTCGGTCCGGACTGCGCGGCCGTGCTCGCCGCCGAGGCGATGCCGGTCATCGTGTAGGTATTGGTGGCGGTGCCGTAGACCTGCTGGTTCGCGCGCGTCGCGGTGGCGCCGTTGCCGATCGCGGTGGAGTTCGCGAAAGTCGCCGACGCGCCATTGCCGAAGGCCGACGAATTCGCGCCCGTGGCGTTGGAGCCATTGCCCACCGCGGTATTGGCGACGCCGTTTCCACTGGCGGTGGCGTTGAGGCCCACCGCGACGTTGGCGCTACCGGTGCCGTTAGCCAGAGCGCCTGCTCCGGTTGCGACATTTCCCGAATTGGCGCCGCTCGCATTGGAGAGATAGCCGCTCGCCGCGTTGAAGCTGCTCGCGCCACTGGCGTTGGCGCCGTCGCCGGTCGCGACGTTTCGGCTTCCGGCGCCACTCGCGTTGGCGTTCAAGCCGGTCGCGACGTTGGAGCTGATATTGCCGCTGGCGTTGGCGTTGGTCCCGGACGCAATGTTGTTGCTGGCGTTGCCGTTTGCAACGGCCCCAGCACCCAATGCGGAATTGGCGCTGTTGTCGCCCGTCGCGTGAGCGCCGGACCCGGTCGCAGTATTTTTGCTGCCATCACCGCTGGCAATGGCGTCAAATCCGCTCGCGGTGTTGGAGCTGTTGTTGCCGTTGGCGAGCGCTTCCCCGGTCGCGGTATTGACGCTGCTGTTGCCGCTGGCATTGGCGTTGTCCCCGACCGCTGTATTGACGCTGCTATTGCCACTGGCGTTGGCGAGGCCGATGGCGAGATTGCCACTGACGTTGCCGTTGGCGTTTGCTCCGAACCCGATTGCCGTGTTGTTACCGCCTGTGCCGGTGGCGTTTGCATTGGTCCCGCAGGCAAAATTGCCGCCTGACCCGGTTGCCGTCGCACCTTGGGCGGAGGCGCCGGTATCGACGCAGACAAATTGAGCCCGGGCTTGCGGCGCGCCGGCGCAGATCACGATCGCGGCAATGAGCGCGGTTGCAAGGAAAGCGGCTGCTCGCATCCGGAATACGACTGAAATATTCATATTTTCGTCCCCCACTATCTCCCCAATTCGCCATCGGGAGCGCGCCCGCGGCGGATTTGTAGGCCGACCGCCGTCAATGCCGGCGTCAGTCCGGCGTGACAGCAGCGTGACTCCTGCTTTGCGCGGCATTCAAAGTGCGTCAAAGCGTGTTAGGTGTGTTTCCGAGGCCACGATCGCCGTGCCCGGTTGCCACTGGAATGAGAGACTGCGTGCCGCTTCCGAGATTTGGTCTTTCGCTGTTCGGACGTTTTGAACTGACGACAAATGACGGCGTGGTTTCGTTGCCGGGCCGGAAGCTTGCGGGATTGCTGGCCTATCTGGCTTGCACTGCGCCGCGCCGCCAACCGCGCGAAAAGCTCGCGAACCTGCTGTGGGGCTCGCATTTCGAGACCCAGGCGCGGCAGAATCTGCGCCAGAGCCTCGTGCGGTTACGGCGGATTCTCGGGCAGGACTCCATTTGCAGCGACGACAACGACGTCTGGCTCGCGCCCGGCGTGATCGATTGCGATGCGGTCCGCTTCGAGACGCTGATCGTCGAGGGCAGCCGTGCGTCGCTGGCCGCGGCCGCCGATCTCTACCGCAATCCGCTGCTGACGGATCTGAACATCGAAGAAGACGCATGGTCGGAATGGCGCGACCAGGAACGGGAGCGGCTGGACGGCCTGGCAGTCGATTCCATGGTCCGGCACGGCCAGCACGCGCTGCAGTCCGGACATGCGGAATCCGCGCTCAGGACGGCCAACCGGGCCATTGCCGTGAATGCCTTGCGCGAGGATGCGCATCGGCTGGTCATCCAGGCGCTCACCGCCACTGGACGCAGGGCCGAGGCGCTCAAGCGCTATCAGGATCTCGTCGCGCTGCTCAAGCGCGAGCTGAACACGGAGCCCGATGCGGTCACCCAGTCGCTCGTCGCGGAACTCCGCAACGCCAGACCATCCGGTGGCGCGCGGACGAACGAGCCCCTGGATGGCGTTCGGGTGCGGGAGACCGAAGCCGCAGCCGTCGCGGAACGCGACGACGATGCCCCGCCTTCGGAATCGCTTCGCCCGGGCGGCCGCCAGCAGCGCCAGTTGACGATCATGGCTTGCCATCTGATCGGCGCGATGCCTCTGTCCGCGGAGCGCGACCCAGAGGACGTCCACGACCAGATCGTCGCCTTTCATCAGGTCGCGGCCCGGATCGCGGTGCAATTCCATGGCTTCGTCGCCCAGCACCAGGGCAACGGTGTCCTGATCTATTTCGGTTATCCCATGGCGCGCGAGCACGATGCCGAACACGCCGTACGCGCCGGCCTCGCGATCGTCGACGCGGTTCGCATTCTCAACGCACCGGCCGGCACGGCACCGCGGGCGAGCGTCGGGATCGCAACCGGCCTCGTCGTGATCGGCGAGAAGCCCGGGCCCGGCGATCTCAGGCAGCACGTTGCGATCGGCGAGACGCCGAACCTGGCAACGCGGTTGCAGGGCGTTGCCGGACCGGGCGAGGTCGCGATCGCAGCCGGCACGCGGCGGCTGCTTGGGCAATTGTTCGACACGCGCGCGCTTCCGGATATCGAGGTCAAGGGACTGCGAGAGCCGGTGCCCGCGTGGCAAGTGCTCGGCGAGGCCGTGGGCGTCAGCCGTTTCGATGCGCGGCGCGCCGATTCACTGTCCGCGCTCGTCGGTCGCCAGGAAGAGATCGAGCTGCTGCTGCGCCGCTGGGATCAGGCGAAGTCCGGTGCGGGCCGCGTGGTGCTGATCTCGGGCGAGCCCGGCATCGGCAAGTCGCGCATCGTCGAGAGCGTGTTGACGAGGCTCGAGGACGAGCAACACAGCCGCTTGCGCTATTATTGCTCTCCGCATCATGCGCACAGCGCGCTCTACCCGCTCATCATTCAGCTTGAACGGGCTGCCGATTTCGAACCCGGCAGCAGCGCCGGCGCACGGATAGACAGGCTGGAAACCCTGCTCGCGCCCGCAACGAAAAATCTGACCCGCGATGTCATGCTGATCGCCGAGCTTCTCGGCGTGCCCTCGGACGGACGCTATCCGGCCCTCGCGATCTCCCCGCAGGAGAAGCGGGAGATGACCCTCAATGCGCTGCTCAACCAGCTTTCAGCCGGAACGGTGCAGACACCGGGGCTGATCGTGATCGAGGACGCGCACTGGATCGACCCGACATCGCTCGACCTGCTCGACGCGATCGCGGCTCGCGCCGCAAATCTGCCGTTGCTGTTGCTCATCACCATCAGGCCGGAATTCCAGCCTTCCTGGATCGGCCAGCCTCATGTGACGCTGCTGCCCCTCGGCCGCCTTGGCCGCAGCGACAGCGCCGGCATCATTGATGACGTCGCGGGAGGCAAGCCTCTGCCCGAGCCCGTCGTCGAGCAGATATTGTCGCGTGCCGACGGCATCCCGCTGTTCGTCGAGGAGTTGACCCGCACGCTGATTGAGCAGGAGCTGTTGCGCGAGGCATCCGGCAGCGAAGGGCCGGAGGGATCGCGGCGGTCGCTCGCCATTCCGGCGACGTTGCAGGCCTCGCTGGCCGCTCGCCTCGATCTGCTCGGCGCGGTGAAGGACGTGGCTTCGATCGGCGCTTCGATCGGGCGGGAGTTCTCCTACGAGCTGATCGCTGCAATATCCGCGCTGCCCCCTGTCGATCTGGACGCCGCGCTTGAACGGTTGACGGCCTCCGGCCTCGTCAGCCGTCGCGGCTCGCCGCCGCAGGCGAGCTACACGTTCAAGCACGCGCTGGTCCAGGATGCCGCCTATGTCGCGATGCTGAGGAGCCGCAGGCAGCAATTGCATGCGGATATCGCGAACACACTCATCGAAAGCTTCCCGGCACTGGCCGAAACCCAATCCGAGATCGTTGCCCTTCATTTCACCGAGGCCGGGCGTGCCCGCGAGGCGACCGACCACTGGATCAAGGCGGGGCGACTCGCACATGCGCGATGGGCCAACCGCGAAGCGGCCAGTTTCTTCGAACGGGGGCTGCGCTGTCTCGCGACTCTGCCACAGACCCGGGACACAATGGAGCAGGCGATCGATCTCAGGTTCGACCTGAAGACCTCGCTGTTTCCACTCGGCCAGTTCGCGCGCATCGTCGACTATCTTCGCGAGGCCGAAGCGCTGGCCAGAAATCTCGACGATCCCGGACGACTTTGCCTCGCGTCCGTTCACATGTGCCAGACCCTCAGCCTGAGCGGCCATCCACAGGACGCCGTCACGTTCGGGCGGGACGCCCATCGTCTCGCAGAGCAGCTCGGCGAGCTTTCGCTCCGCATCTCGGCATCGCTGTTTCTCGGGCTCGCCTGCTTCTCGACGCTGCACTACGGCGAGTCGGAATCTCATTACCTCAACGTACTGGAACTGCTCGACGGCGACGCAAGCCTCCAGCAATTTTCCCTCGCCGGATTTCCGGCGGTGACCGCCCACGGTTTTCTCGCTCGCATCTATGCCGACCAGGGCAAGTTCGCGCGCGGGATCGCTCACGGCGAGGAAGGCATACGCCTCGCCGAGGCGGTCGATCACCCCTACAGCCTCGGCATCGTCAGCTGGTGTTTTGCCGATCTGCTGGCGTCCCGGGGAGAGCTGAACCGTGCAGTCGTGGTGCTGGAGCGTGGACTGGCGGTGGCGCGCGAGTGGAACCTGCCGTTCCTCGTCGCAGGCAATTCCGGCAGCCTTGGCCACGCTTATGCCCTGCTGGGGCGAACGGCCGAAGGCCTGCCGCTGATGGAGCAGGCGCTGAGGGTCTTCGAGAAGATGGGGCATCGATTTGCTCAGGCGCTGTTCCTGTCGCCTTTGGGCGAAGCATACCTGTTCGCGGGCCGGCAGGCGGATGCTCTCAGGGCTGCCGGGCGGGCGCTGACGCTGGCCCGTGAAAATGGCCAGAGGAGCGGCGAGGCGGCCGCCCTGCGCCTTCTGGGCGAGGCTTCCAGCGGCGACAGCTCCCCGGACCAGGCTGAAGGTCACTACAGAGCCGCGCTCGCGCTGGCCGATGAACTCGACCTCCGCCCGCTCGCTGCGCGCTGCCGTCACGGCCTCGGAAAATTGTATTCGAACGCGGGACGTCCGGACCAGGCTCGCGACGAGCTTGTTGCCGCGGCGACGATGTACCGCGAGATGGAGATGCGGTTCTGGCTGGCACAGGCCGAAGCGGAATTGAGCGGACTGCCGGACTCCCTGTTGCATGGATCCTACAACCCGGCGTGAGCTTCATGTTCCGGGGGAACGAGCGGCCTGCGGCCCATGAAATTCGCCCCGGCCCACCCTATCTGCCAGTCTCCTCCTCCACTCGCCATGAATCGAGCCCCATGACCGACCAGACGCTCGCCGCGCCTATCGACGATCAATCGGACCGCCCGCGCGGCTTTTCGCGCTATCAAGCGCTCCTCATCGCGCTGCTCGCGTTCACGCAGTTCACGATCATCCTCGATTTCATCATCATGTCGCCGCTCGGCGCCATCCTGATGCCCGCGCTCGACATCACGGCCGGGCAGTTCGGCGTCGCGGTCTCGGCCTACGCGTTCAGCGCGGGCATTTCGGGCATTTTGGCCGCCGGCTTTGCCGATCGCTTCGACCGCAAGCGCCTGCTGCTGTTCTTCTATGTCGGCTTCACGCTCGGAACCGCGCTCTGCGCCGCCGCGCCGAATTACCATGTGCTGCTGCTCGGCCGGATCGTGACCGGATTGTTCGGCGGCGTGATCGGCTCGGTCGTGCTCGCCATCATCACCGATTTGTTCGCGCTGCACCTGCGCGGCCGGGTGATGGGCTTCGTCCAGACGGCGTTCGCCGCGAGCCAGGTGCTCGGCATTCCGGCCGGGCTGTTTCTCGCCAATCACTGGAACTGGCATGTCTGCTTCATTGCGATCGTCGGCCTGTCGATCGCCGCGATCGCCATCATCGTGTTCGCCATGGAGCCGGTCGACGCGCATCTGAAGCTGAAGCAGGACAGAAATCCGTTCCGCCATCTGATCGCGACGATCGGAGAGCCGCGCTACACGCTGGCCTTCGCCGTCACGACGCTGCTGGCGACGGGCGGCTACATGCTGATGCCGTTCTCCAGCGCGTTCACCGTGCACAATCTCGGCATCGACATTTTGCACCTGCCGACGATCTATCTCGTCTCCGGCCTGTTCAGCATCGTCACCGGGCCTCTGGTCGGCCGGGCCAGCGATGCGTTCGGCAAATACCCGACCTTCGTGTTCGGCAGCGTGGTGTCCGTCATCATGGTGCTGATCTACACCCATCTCGGCCACGTCTCGCTGACGACCGCGATCCTCGTCAACGTGCTGATGTTCGTCGGCATCTTCTCGCGCATGATCCCGTCGCAGGCCCTGATGTCGGCGATCCCCGACCAGAGCCAGCGCGGCTCGTTCAGCGCGATCAGCGCCTCGCTTCAGCAGCTCTCCGGCGGCCTCGGCTCAGTGGCCGCCGCCGCGATCGTCGCGCAAGCGCCCGACGGCTCGCTGCTCCATTTCGACCGGATCGGCTACGTCGTCGTCGCGTCGGCGATGGTCGCGCTGGTGGCGATGTATTTTGTGCAGAGGCAGGTGGCTGAGCGGGCAGGGAGAAGCGTGGTGTGAGGGGTTGTCGCGTGCCGGTGGACACAATGCAGGGGAACGCGTTCACTCGGCAGGCAGCGACCTGAGAGCGGAGGCATAGGCTCCTTGGCTCGAACGCAGAACCCTTGCCCTCCGCTTTCGCCACCAGATGACCACCCCCGTCACGGCCAGCGCGGCAGATACAAGGCCCATCGCCGAGATGAGGATGCGGCCCGGCAATCCAAGGATACGGCCCGAATGCAGCGGAAATTGCGCTTGCGCAAAAATGTCCGCGGCGCTGCCGCTCCAAGGGACGCGTTGTCCGACCACTTCGCCGGTTACGCCGTCATAATGAAGCCGGGCAGGGCCGACGCCACCGCCTCCATGATCGTCCGCTCCGGGAAAAAAGAAGCGCGGCTGATAGATTCCGTAGCGGGCCTGGTATGAAATAGCGCCGACCGGTTCGGGCCACCCACGACGCTTACCTTCCTCGTTCGCCCGTTCGATGATCTCCTGAAACGAGAATTTCGGCGTGATCCTTTCGTCCAAACCGACTGGCTTGCGCGTCTCAAAAACAGACGGCGTATAGTTGGAAACAGTCTGCATGATGGGGCTGAAGACCTCTCGATAGAGGTTCAACGAGAATGCAGTGAACGCCACGATGAAAAGAAGCGACCAGGTCCAAAGCCCGAAGGCCCGATGGATATCAAAGTTGATCCGATAGGCGCTTCCTCTGGTCTTGATCTTCCAGGCCGGCCACCAGCGCGTCCAGAACCCTTTCCCCAATTCCCGAGCCACGGCCGCGGGCCTCACGATACTGGTTCGTTTTCGCGGTGGAAGGGTCAGATAAAATCCAACGAAGCAATCGACGGTCCAGATCACGGCGATGACGCCGAGAAGCCAGATGCCCCACTTGTCCGTTCCCCAGAATTCCGGGAAGTGCAAGGTATAGTGAAACTTGAGCATCCACGACGTGAAGTTCGTTTTCGTTATCGGCCACGGGGCGCCAAATTTGCGCTTTCCCATTTCTTCGCCGGTATGCGGATCGAGATAGATCTGATCGTAGTCCACGACGAAACGCTTGTTCGTCGCGGGATCGATTTTCGGTTCCGCATATAGATAGGCGCTCTTCCCGGCTTCCGGGACCAGCTCGAAGTAGATCACCTCGATGCGAGGATCGCGTTGTTCCGCCAGACGCACGAGTTCAAGAATCGGCTTATTCTCGCCTTGCGTTTTGACGTCGAAGAATTCGCTGTTGAGCCATTCGTCGATCGCGTGGTCCCAGGAAATGATCGCGCCTGTGAGGCCGGAAAAGATGATGAACGCAGCAATCGTTAGTCCGAACCAACGATGGAGAATTGTGGAGACTGATCTGATCATTGTGGGACCAAGCCTATGGACTTGCCGTCAGGGCTGCCCCCGCCCGGCAGCCCCGAGCCAACATCCGTCGCCTTGAGCTGCAACACGGCATCTACATCGTCTTCAATGCCGCGTTGCTCGCTCATCGGCCTCACTTCCTGTACAGGACCGGCGTAACCGGAGGAGGCGGGGGCGTCAGGTCCGCGCTGAGCGTAAGCCGGAAGGTACGCGGCATCCCCTGTTGCAGCGACCCTTGCCCCGTCGAGGCCCAATAATTCAGGTCCGTAACGTTCTCGACATTGAAGCGCGCATTCCAGAGAATTTTCTCGTAGACCCACGAATAACGTGCACCAAGGTCAAGACGGGTCCACTCGGGGATCCACTGGAGATTGGCCTGATCGTAATATTGCTTCGACGTGTAGATCACGCGCGCACTCGTCGTGAAGCCCGGCGCAAACCACCAGTCGTACTCGCCACCGATGTTGATCGAGACATCAGGCACGCCCGGCGCCTTCTTTCCGTCGAACGCGCCGTTGGCTGTCTTGGTGAGAACGCCGTCGAGCAGCGTGAAGCCGCCAAGAATGCGGGCACCCGGCGCCACTTCACCGAATACATTGTAGTCAATGCCGCGGTTCCGCTGTTCACCGTTGAAGCCAAAAATCAAATTGGCATCAAGGAAGGCATTGGGCCTGGTGATTTCAAAGAAAGCCAGCGACATGCCAATGGTGCCCAGATCGAGCTTGGCACCGGTCTCGATCTGCTTTGACAGGCCAGGCGGCAGCACTCGATCGGGATTGTTGAGTGCATTGTTCGGCGTTGTGGCGGTGAAACCGAAGCCTTCGGCGTAACTGACGTAAAGAGAAAGAGGCTTGACCGGCTTTACGATGAGTGCACCGAGCGGCGAGGTTCTCACTCCGGCTTCGGAGCTGGTGAAAACGCCCGTGGGTCCAAAAGTGTCCGTCCTCAATGACTGGTAACGAGCACCGACCAGAAGCTGCAGCCGTTCATCCAGAACCGACAATGTATCGGTCACCGCCGCACTATCTGCGAACAGATGCTGACGGCTTGCGGCCGTTCCGGAGAACGTCGGTCGCGGGTAGTATGTCGGGTTGTACAGGTTGGATACGAAGACGGGTCCGTTAACGAAACCGCCGAATTCCTGATTGCTGTTATACGACGTGCCAACGACCGAAATGGCGTGCTGGACCGGACCTATCTGAACCTTGCCCCGAACGCCGACTTCTCCCGTCCACTGCTCTTGGACGGCGCCACCGACCTGCGACGTGGAAGCCGTTTGAGTGATGTCGCCAGCCGCGTTGACGATCCGACCAGTGGTCCCGAAGCCGCCGTTCTTCTGGTTCGAGCCACCAACTGCAGCAAACAGAGTCCAGTTCGGCAGCACATCATATTCGGCGCGAGCAAGCGCGTATCGGCTCTCGCTGTAGGATCGTTCCCACGGCTGCGCGATGCCCCTGCTGAGGTCGGGTGCGCGAGGAATAGCAAAGCCGGGCGCGACGGTGAAAGAACCGCTCGGCGCCTTGATCATATCGTTTTGATAGCCGACATCCAGGCTGGCACGGAAGCGGTCGCCCCGATAGTCGAGACCTACGCTGCCAAACCCGGTTTCGAGATTCTGATTATCGACCGGCGTCCCTCCATTGCGGTACAGGCCGTTGGCGCGAACACCAAATTCATTGGCCTCGCCATAGCGGCGACCCACGTCGAATGCGGTCCCGACGTTTGAATTGGACATGTACTGAGCGGCAATGCGCGTGATCGGATAGTCGGTGGCGCGTTTGGGGATCATGTTGATCACACCACCCACGTTGCCGGACGGTGAGAAGCCGTAGAGGAGTGCAGACGGGCCGTTCAGAACCTCTACGCGCTCAATGCCCTCCAATGCGGGACGATAGATTGGAACGATGCCGTACAGACCATCGAACCCAACCTCACGTGCATTGAACAGAAAACCTCGAATGAAGTAGTTCTGCTGACCGGTGAAACTCGACTGGAGCTGACGAACAGAAGGGTTGTTGGCGACAACGTCGGCGATTGTCTGCGCTTGCTGATCTCGGATCAGTTGAGAGGTGTAACTGGTTACGGTGAATGGCGTATCAAAAATGCTCTTGTTGCCAAGCAGACCAAGTCGTGCACCGCTTGCCACCTGTCCACCGGCATAAGGCGCGGGCGGTGTGCCGATGACGTGTGTCGTGCCCGTCGTTGGCCTGGCCGCCGCAGCTATCGCGGGATTGACCGCCGGCTGGCTCTGAACGGGCGCACGGCGAGCTGCTGATTGTGTTGCCCGACGAGTCGGCGCCGTCCTCGCATTAGGTCGCTGTTTCGGCGCGTCCACCGTGACGGGCGGCAACGTGCTGGATTGCGCCTTTACCTCGCTGGCCAACCCGAAAGCCAAATAGCTGGCCGCGCTCAAAAGAAGCCCACGCGACAGATACCCAACGCCACTCATTCTCGCCCCCAAAGACACCCAGAACCTGTTGCTCACACCTGCAACTGCGTCTGGGTCTATCGAGGCTCTCTCGTCAGTTCATCCGTACGAACATTAGAATACCTGCAAAGTCATATGTGATCCGGCCAAGGCGTATGATAAAAAGACAAATCGTTCAGAGCTGTACAATTTCAGATATATGTCACTCCCTTCGAAGCCGATTTACGTGAGCGACATTCTGGCTCTTTCGAGGCCTGATCGAAAAGTCTCGCTCGAAACGTCGAAGGCAGACGACGTGGACGATGTGCTCGGTTACGGCTGGCTCGTTGACGCCGACGTACAGCCGGGACTTGTCGCCTTCGCTGCGGAGTATGTCAGCCACGAGGACTACACGATCTGCATGGAGTCGCAGCCTCGCTGCATGATTTCTCTCTACATGGGCGATGGGCATAGAGCAGAATTTGGTCGACGCGAGGAGCGGCTACCCAGCGGTCATTTCAGCATCGTTTCACTCGATGAAACTACGCCGACCAGACTTTATCGGGGAGAGCGGGGTAATCAGCGACGTTGCTCTGTCTTCCTGGATCAAGAATGGATCAACTCCGGCTCGATTGAGAGATATGATGACTCAGGCGTCATCAAGAAAGTTCTCTCCCAGCCCGGTCTCTTCCAAAGTGCCGCCGCGTCGCCTCAAATGCTGACTGCGGCTTCTCGACTATTCGCAGCTTCCTGCTGGAATGGGCCCTTGACTGTGCTCCGTCGCGAGGCGGCCGCGCTGGGCTTTTTTGCCGAAGCCTTTGCCGAACTCGAAAGCCTGCAACTCCGCGTTCCCGCCGGTATCGATGTGGCTCGCATGATGCGCGTGAAGGAGTCGCTCGACAACCTTCTGCCGGGCGAAGAAGTCAGGCTCATTGAACTGGCCGCAGTGCACGATATGAGCGTCCGGACTCTCAGCCGTCAATTTCGACGAACCTTCGACAAGACCGTATTGGGATATGTCGCCGAGCGGCGCATGGACTCGGCTCGCGTCGCGCTCGAACGAGATGAAATGACGATCGATCAAGCCGCTTACTTCGCTGGCTTTTCTCACACGACCA
The DNA here is from genome assembly GCF_024199795.1 of Bradyrhizobium sp. CCGB01. Classification (NCBI taxonomy): domain Bacteria; kingdom Pseudomonadati; phylum Pseudomonadota; class Alphaproteobacteria; order Hyphomicrobiales; family Nitrobacteraceae; genus Bradyrhizobium; species Bradyrhizobium sp. CCGB01. The sequence goes on along the minus strand of NZ_JANADK010000001.1, from coordinate 450,062 downwards.
ATTTCTCGCTGGCCTTTCGGCGGCGCTATGGTTATCCGCCCGGCAAAGCTAGGAGCCACCGGTCCTAAGTGCTCGTTTCGCAATCGGCACGGACCATGCGGAGGTCCGCTTTCAAAATGGTCCATCAACGGCGAGTGAGATGGGTCAGCCTTCAAACTCTCAAGAGGCCTTGGTTCTGCGAAGAACCGGAAACGCAAGGCCGGATGCAATCGTTGCGGTCGCACTCATCAAACCGCCGATGACGATTGCCGCCGACGGTCCAAGGAAACCCGCAACCGTCGCAGTGTAGATGTTTCCCAAGGCGGGGCCCATCAATGCCTGGGTTAGCCATATGCCGTTGACGCGACCACGCAGATGGCTGGGTGTATTTGCCTGAACAAGCGCGGTACGAATTATCTCGGATGTCGCATCTGCAAACCCGGCGATTGCAAGACACGCGATTGCCAGGACCACTGTCGCACTGAGGCCGAAAGCAGTAATTGCGACGGGCCACATCAGCGCCGCCAGGAGCAACCATCTTCCCGGGCGAGTCGTCCGACCGATCCAGCCGCTGAGGAGAGACGCAAGTAGCGCGCCTGTCGCGGGCGCCGAATACAGTAGACCCGCCGTTTCAGGTCCACCTCCAAACACACCGCCGGCAAGATTCGGAATCAGCGAGAAGGGAGTCGCAAACAGCATCGCCGCAAAATCGATCGTTAGCACGGCGCAGATGATTGGCGACGTTCTGACGAACGCCAGGGCCTCCGACATCGATGCGTGGTAGCTCGGTCCAACGACGCCCACTACCTGCATTCTCGAAAGCGAAAGCGACAGGGCGCCTCCAGACAGCGCAACAACGGACCCGACAGCATACACTGTAGTCTCGCCAAACGATCCCATCAGGAATCCGGCCGCTATCGGCGAAAGAACGCCAGCTATCCGACCAGCGATCGTATTGAGAGCGCCAATTGCTGCGAACTGATGCGGAGCCACGAGCGTGGCTGCGGCTGCCATCGCCGCCGGGGCGGAAAGTCCCTGGCCGGCGCCCGCGAATGCTGCGATGAAAAAGAGCGCCACCAAAGACGGCTTGTCCGCACATGCATTGATGGCGAGAGCGAGCATCAGAATCGATACGAAGGCACCCGTTCCGGCTATGAGAAATCGCTTGTCGAGGCGATCTGCAAGATAGCCGCCAACCAGCAACCCCGACACCATTGCGACCGAGCGAAGCGCTCCGACAAGTCCGACCGCCACCGGACCGGCCAGCGCATGGACCTGGAGGAACAGTGAGGTGCCGACAAGCTCGCCTGCGAACATGGCAAGCAGACCAGCGGTATAAAGACGGCCGAACTGCCGGCTGCTCTTCAGCGGTGAAAGGTCGATCGCGATCGTCGAAAGAGACATTGCCCGCCGCGCCCTAGGCTGCCGCGAGCGCTTTGCGCGTCTCGACCTCGCTGGGCCTCGAGGCGCGGAGAGAGAGCCGGACGACCTGAGCGCACACGCCAGGCGTCACGACAACGTCAGCGGGACCACGCCGGACGACAATCCAAAAATGAGACGCACCCCGGCGCATCGGCCGAACAACCCCCAACAGCGATGTTGCACCCCAACATTACACCATCGGGGCCGCGCAACACCCTGAAAGGGCTTATCTATCTGGATCTACATATTTTCCAGAATCAATGGTGCCCAGGAAAGGACTCGAACCTTCACGGCCGTTAAGCCACTGGCACCTGAAGCCAGCGCGTCTACCAATTCCACCACCTGGGCATGCCGTTTGGGCACGGAGGCGGTTACTACGGTTCGGTGACGCGGTTGTCAAATGATGCTTGGAGGGTGCGTGGGGATGCGGATTGCGCATCGCAAACCGGACCGATACAAGCCTGATAACACGCACTCTTCCTGCAGGATTGGCTCCCATGGCATCGAATCTGGAAACTCTCGTCACGGTTTTCGGCGGATCGGGGTTTTTGGGCCGGAATGTCGTCCGCGCGCTGTGCCGGCGGGATTACCGGGTCCGGGTCGCGGTGCGGCGGCCGGAACTGGCCGGATACCTCCAGCCATCGGGGCGGGTCGGGCAGGTCCACATCGTGCAGTCGAATTTGCGCTATCCGGCCTCGGTCGAGGCGGCGCTGCGTGATTCGCATGTCGTGATCAATCTGGTCGGCATCCTCGCGGAGGGCGGCGCGCAGAGCTTTGACGCCGTCCAGGCCAAGGGTGCCGAGACCGTGGCCAAGGCGGCCGCGGCGGCAGGTAGCCGCCTGGTGCATGTCTCCGCGATCGGCGCCGATGCCGAATCGCCCTCGCACTATGCCAGGGCCAAGGCGGCCGGGGAGGCGGCGGTATTGGCCGCCGTGCCGTCGGCCACGATCTTCCGCCCCTCCGTGATGTTCGGCCCCGAGGACCAGTTCACCAACCGCTTCGCCGCGCTGGCGCGGATGTCGCCGGTGCTGCCGCTGATCGGCGAGAGTACCCGGATGCAGCCGGTCTATGTCGGCGACGTCGCCACCGCGATCGCGGACGCCGTCGACGGCAAGGCCAAGGCGGGCGCGACCTACGAGCTCGGCGGGCCGGAAGTGCTGACCATGCGCGAGATCATCGAGGCCATTCTCGCGATCACCGACCGTAAGCGGATGCTGGTGCCGCTGCCGTTCGGCCTCGCCCGGTTCCAGGCTAATTTCCTGCAATTCGCCCCGGGCGCGTTCAAGCTGACGCCGGACCAGGTCACGCTGCTCGCGCGCGACAATGTCGTGTCGGACGCGGCCAAGGCCGCAGGGCTGACACTCGAAGGCCTCGGCATATCGGCCGATTCGCTGGAGGCGATCGCCCCGCAATATCTCTGGCGTTTCCGCTCCGCCGGGCAGTTCCAGCGCATGAGCGTGTGAGGCCTTTCTTTACCTCGCCCCGCTTGCGGGGAGAGGGAGCAGACCGCCTCTGCGGCTAGAACTTCAGCTTCTTGAACACCGCCTCCGGCAGCGTCTTGATGATCAGCATCACGAGGCGCCACTTGCCGCTGACATAGACGACGTCGGTCTTGCTCTCGACGGCCCGAAGGATCGCATCGCCGACGACAGGCGCTTCGACGGTGAGCGGGCCGATCAGCTTCATGCCTTCCGTCATTTTGGTGCGGACGAATCCTGGCTTCACCGTGACGACGTGCACGCCGCCGCGGCTCGCACGCGCGCGCAGGCCGGACAGGAACGCGGAGAAGCCGGCCTTGGCCGAGCCGTAGACATAGTTCGAAGCGCGGCCGCGATCGCCGGCAACGGACGACACGCCGACGATCGTACCGGTGCCGCGGCCTAAAAACTTTTCCGCGAACAGGCCGAGGATCAGCGACGGGCCTTCGTAGTTGGAGCGCATGATCGTGGTGGCATGCGCGAGGTCGCTCTCGGCGTTTTGCTGCACACCCAGCAAGCCGACGATCGAGATCACGACATCGGGCAACGCCGGAAGGCCGCTGACAAAGCTATCGAACGACGCGGTATCGAGCACGTCGAATTTGTGGAGGCCGACCTCGACATTGGAGCGCGCGCGCAGATCGGCGGCGTCAGGCTCCAGCGCGGCGACGTCGCGGCCCGCGAGGCCCACATCGTACCCCGCCTTGGCGAATGCGCGCGCCGCGGCGCGGCCGATATCGGAGGAGCCACCGAGCACCAGAACGGTCTTGCGTGACGTCACGGCTTAAACCTCATCGAACAGGCGTTGTGAAAGTTTCGAGCGGATGGCCCCGGCGGGATCGAGCGATTTGCGGATCGCCTTGAAGCGCGACAGAGCGGGATAGCCGGCCTCGAACGTCGCGCGCGACTGACGCGCATCCTTGGCCAGATAAAGCCGGCCGCCGGCGGCGACGACCAGGCGGTCGATCTCGTCGAGGAAATTCAGGATGTCGCCCTTCACCGGGAAATCCAGCGCCAGCGTGTAGCCGGGCAGCGGGAACGACAGGATGCCGTCGCCCTGGCCGAGCTTTTTGAGCACCGCGAGGAAGGAGGCATCGCCGCGCCGGGCAACGCGGTCGAGGATCTCGCCGAGCACGGCGCGCGCGCCGGCTTCCGGGATCACGCATTGATGCTGGAGGAAGCCGCGCCGGCCATAGATGCGATTCCAACCACTGAGGCTGTCGAGCGGGAAGAAATACGGATAGAGCGAGACCACATGGTTGCCGCCGGCGCGCCGCGCGCCCATGCGGTAGTAGAGCTCGTTGAAGGCGCGGATGCTGTAGCGGTTCAGCGTCATCGACGGCAGATCGACGGGCACCGCGAGGCCGGGATCCTTGCCGGCGGGAAACGCAGCGGCACCTTCGGCAAGCTCGTCTCTGCCGGCGTGCTCGCCGAGATAGATCAGCGAGCGGCCGAGATCGCGCCCGCGTGCCGCGCAATCGATCCAGGCCACCGAATAGGTCGCGGAATCGCTCGCCTCGAGCGCGCGCATGGCGGCATCGAGATCGGACGCGGAGATCACCCGCTCGCGAATCCACCCGGTCTCGACCGGCCGGAGCCGCATCGTCGCTTCCAGGATCACGCCGGTGAGGCCCATGCCGCCGACGGTCGCGAAGAAGGCATCCGAATTCTGCTCGCGCGAGGCTTCGATGGTCTCGCTCTGCCCGGTGCGCAGCAAGATGCTGTCGACATAGCGGCCGAAACCGCCCTCGCAATGATGGTTCTTGCCGTGCACGTCGGCGGCGATGGCGCCGCCAACCGAGACGAAGCGCGTGCCCGGCACGACGAACGGCAGGAAGCCGCGCGGGCCGAACGTGTCGATCAGATCAGACAGCAGCACGCCGGCTTCGAGACGGAGACGCCCGGTCGCGGGATCGAACGACCGGACCCGGTCGAACCCGGTCATCCCGATCGTCCTGACGGCGCCGATCGCGGCATCGCCATAGGCGCGGCCGTTGCCCCGCGCCACCGAGCCGGTCACCCTGGCGACAGCCTCACCCACCGCCTCGAACGAGCGCGGACGCAGCACATCGCTATCGACGACCGGGAAACGCCCCCAGCCGCTGACAAGGGTCATGGTTCAGCTCCTGTGCGGGGCGCGCGCCGCCCTGCTCTGGAAACTGCCTACCCATCAAAAGCTTATATTGCGTTGAGGCGCGTCAGTTGGTTTTCGAAAAGTTAACGGCCGAGCGCCAGCGCGATCAGGCCGAGCGTGCCGACGATGACGCGCCACCAGGCGAACACCGCAAACCCGTGGCGGGTGACGTACCCCAGGAACGTCTTCACCACGATGATCGCGGTGATGAACGACACCACGAAGCCGATCGCGACGACGCCCATGTGATCCATCGTCATCTCGGAGCGGTTCTTGTAGAAGTCGTAGGCGAACGCGCCGATCATGGTGGGGATGGCGAGGAAGAACGAGAACTCCGCCGCCGCACGCTTGTCGGCGCCCAAAAACATCGCGGCGACGATGCTGGCGCCGGAGCGCGACACGCCCGGGATCATGGCGACGCACTGCGCGATGCCGATATAGAGATACATCATCAGCGGAAATTTGGTGGCGTCATGCTCGCGCGCCTTGAGATCGAGCCGATCGACCCACAACAGGATGGCGCCGCCGACGATCAGCGAGAAGCACACCACCCACGGATTGAACAGCAAGCTCTTGATGTATTTGCCGGCGATCAGACCGACGATCACGGCGGGGAGGAACGCCACCAGCACGCCGATCACGAAGCGGCGCGCATAGGCGTCGCCCGTGAACATGCCGATCGCGACGTCCCACAATTTCTTGAAGTACAGCACGACGATCGCGAGGATCGCGCCGAGCTGGATCAGAACGGTAAACGAATCCCAGAACGCGCCTTCGCCGAGATGGAAGAAGCGCTCCGCGAGCAGAAGGTGGCCGGTCGAGGACACGGGAAGGAACTCGGTCACACCCTCGATGATGCCGAGGATCACTGCCCGTATTGCATCTGACATATTTACGGTCCATTTCCGCTGGAAAAGCGGGGCTCTTCTCGCCTATTCGCCCTTCTCTCGCAATCGCAAAATGCGGCATCACGCTCTTGCCTCGCGGTTTTGAAGGACTAGTGTGGCGCCGCACAAACATTGATGGATTCTTAAGCACCATCAAATAGTCAAAGGCTTCATGTTTACGCTGTTTCATCATCCGTTCTGCCCGCATTCGCGCTTCATTCGTCTGATCGCGGGCGAATACGGGCTCGACCTGAAGCTGGTCGAGGAGCGCAGCTGGGAGCGGCGCGAGGCGTTTCTGCTGCTCAATGCGGCCGGCACCACGCCTGTCCTGGTGGACGACGAGCAGCCGCCCATACCGGGCGGGGCCATCATCGCCGAATATGTCGACGAGGCCTATGGCGCCGAGATGGGACCGAAGCGCCTGATGCCGGAGACGGTCGCCGAGCGCGTCGAGGTCCGCCGGCTGATGGCCTGGTTCAACGAAAAGTTCTTCGAGGAGGTCTCGCATCCTCTCGTCACCGAACGCATCTACAAGCGCTTCATGAGCGAGGAGAACGGCGGCGGTGCGCCCTCGGCCGACGTGATGCGAGCCGCCAAGGCAAACGTGCGCTATCATCTGGCCTATATCGGCTGGCTGGCGCAGACGCGTAACTTCCTCGCCGGCGACCGGCTCACTTACGCGGATCTCGCCGCCGCAGCGCATCTCTCGGCGATCGACTATCTGGGCGACGTGCCATGGAGCGAGGACGACGCAGCAAAGGCGTGGTACGCGCGGGTGAAATCCCGCCCGTCGTTCCGCCCGCTGCTGAGCGAATGGCTGGCCGGCGTGCCGGCATCGCGGACCTACGTGGACCTCGACTTCTGAACTCCGACCCGACTGAACTGAAGACGGCGCTGGCGCACGAGGCGAAAGCGCTCGGCTTCGACTGCATCGGCATCACCGAGCCCGGCACGATCGAGAACGCCGGCAAGCATTTCCTCGAATTCATTGCCGCGGGCGGGCATGGCGACATGGACTGGCTCGCCGCAAGCCCTGAGCGCCGGGTCGATCCGCGCGGGCTGTGGCAGGACGTGCGCAGCGTCATCATGCTCGGCGTCAATTACGGGCCCGACCGGGATCCGCTCGCGATCCTGCAGCAGCGCACGCGCGCGGCGATCTCGGTCTATGCGCAAGGCGACGACTATCACGACATCATCAAGAAACGCCTGAAGGCACTGGCGCGCTGGCTGGTCGCGACCGCGCCATCGGACGTGAAGGTGTTCGTCGACACCGCGGCGGTGATGGAGAAGCCGCTCGCGCAAGCCGCGCATCTGGGCTGGCAGGGCAAGCACACCAATCTCGTCTCGCGCGAGTTCGGCTCCTGGCTGTTTCTCGGTGCGATCTACACCACGCTCGATCTGCCGCGCGACACCGCGGAGATCGATCATTGCGGCTCGTGCCAGGCGTGTCTCGACATCTGCCCGACCGCCGCGTTTCCAGCGCCGTACAAGCTCGATGCACGGCGCTGCATCTCGTATCTGACCATCGAGAACAAGGGGCCGATCCCGCGAGAATTTCGCAAGGCGATCGGCAACCGCATCTATGGTTGCGACGATTGCCTCGCCGCGTGTCCATGGAACAAGTTCGCGCAAGAGGGACGCGAGGCGAAGCTGGCCGCGCGCGACGAGTTGCGCGCGCCGACGCTTGCGGAGTTGTCGCGGCTCGACGACACCGCGTTTCGCGCGCTGTTCACGAAATCGCCGGTCAAGCGCATCGGGCGCGATCGCTTTTTGCGGAACGTGCTGATCGCGATCGGCAACTCCGGAGACGGGACGCTGGCGGAAGAGGCGCGGCGATTGTTGGAGGATGCAAGCCCGCTGGTGCGTGGCGCCGCGGTGTGGGCGCTCGGGCAGTTGGTCGAGCGGGAAGCGTTCGAAACGATGAGGCTGACTGTCGCAAATAGCGAGCCCGACGAAAACGTGCGCGAGGAATGGCGCGCAGTGCCCTAGCAGCTCGCTCTCTCCCCTCATCCTGAGGAGCGCGGAACGCGCGTCTCGAAGGATCGAGGCCGAGCTGCGAGAGCCGGGCCTGCATCCTTCGAGACGGCACTTCGCGCCTCCTCAGGATGAGGATTGTAGACCTTGATTTCCCCGCCCATTCCCGCAAAGTCGCGCACCATGACAACAAGCATGCCTTTCTTCACCCGCGACGGCGATACATTCCATCCGACGGAAGTGGCCAACGGTCCCTGGGATCCGAAATCGCTGCACGGGCGCGTCATCATCGGCCTGCTCGGCTTCGCCATCGAGGAGCGCCATTCCGGTCCCGAATTCGTACCTGCACGGCTCACGGTCGACATGTTTCGGCTGCCGACCATCGACAAGCCGATCGAGGTAACGACGCGGCTGGTGCGCGACGGAATGCGCATCCGCGTGGTCGAGGCCGAATTCTTCTCGGGCGGCGTCAGCATGGCGCGCGCCTCGTGCCAGCTGCTGCGGCGGACGCAAAACCCCGAAGGCAACGTCTGGTCGCCGCCGAACTGGGACGTGCCGAAGCCATCAGACATCCCGAAGCCGACCGATCCCCGGCTCGGCATGAACGGCAAATGGACGACGCGCCCCATTGTTGGCCATATGGGCTCGCTCGGTCCGCGAAAACTCTGGATGAGCGAGGTGCGCGAACTGGTGGCGGGCGCGCCGATGACGCCGTTCGTGCATGTCGCTGTCGGTGCCGATTTCGCCAGTCCCTTCGCGAACGCCGGCGACAAGGGGCTGGGCTACATCAACAGCGACGTCACGATCTATCTGCATCGCCTGCCGGTGACGAAGTGGATCGGCTTCGACGTGGTGAATCACCAGGCGACCGACGGCGTCGCGATCGGCGAATGCTGGCTCTATGACGAGCAGGGGCCGATCGGCACCGCCACGGTCGCGGCGCTGGCGCAGCGCAAGCCGATGGCGAAGCCACCGCCGCCGTAAGGGCTCTGCCGTCAGCCCAGATGCCGCTTCATCTCCGGCCGCGCCTTGAGCTCCGCGCCCTGCTTGCCGACGATCTTCGCGATCCGCTCCGGCGCGAACTTCAAATCGACAAACGCCGGCGCGGTGTTGGCGACCTCGTGATAGCTGACGATCCTGCCGTCGCGCAGCGTCATGATCGCGACGCCCTCGAACATCGCGCGCGCGCCGTTCGCTTCCGGCAGGGTCGAGCGATAGCTGAAGGTGTAGCGCGCATAGAGCGTGGCGCCGTCAGTGACGGGGTCGTGCATGTCCCAGCGAAAATCGGTCGCCGTGCGATAGAACCAGTCGTCGACCATCGCCGCGATTTTGGAGCGGCCTTCGAAGGCGCCGTAGAACACGTCGTGATAGACACCGTCCTCGGTGAACAGCTCGGCGAACGCTCGGCCGTTGCGTTGCTCGACCGCGTCGCAGAAGGCGCGCAGCATGGCGGTGGTGGTCATTGAATTGCCTCCCGGTGTTCTTCTTTCCCTCTCCCCTTGTGGGAGAGGGTGGATCAATTGCGCTTTGCGCGATTGAGACGGGTGAGGGGTCTGTCTCCGCGGAAAGAACCCCTCATCCGGCTTCGCTTCGCGAAGCCACCTTCTCCCACAAGGGGAGAAGGAAGAGAACTGTCACCCGATCTCGGCGACCGCGGCAAGGATGCGCGCGATGTCCTGCGGGCGGGACAGGCGGTGATCGCCGTCCTGGATCATGGTCAGCACGACGTCGTCGGCCGGCAGGCGATGTGTCAATGCGAATGCGTGCTGCCACGGCACATCGGGATCCTGCGCTCCTTGCAGGATGCGGACGGGACAGCCGAGATCGATGGCACCGCCAAGCAGCAAATGATTGCGGCCCTCCTCGATCAGATTCCGCGTGATCGGATAGGGCGAGCCGTCACCATAGTCCGACGGCCTCAGCCAGACGCCCTTGGTCTCGATTTCCTTCTTCACCGCGGGCGGAAAATTCTTCCACATCAGCTCCTCAGTAAAGTCGGGCGCCGGCGCGATCAGCACCAGGCCCGCCAGCGACGCCCCGGCTTGCTGTCTCTCTTGTCGCTTCCTGATCTCGCGCGCGAGCAGCAGCGCCATCCAGCCGCCCATGGAGGAGCCGATCAGAACTTGCGGGCCCGCGCAGAACCGCTCGAACACCGCCACGCTCTCCTCCAGCCAGCGCCCGATGGTTCCGTCGGCGAAATCGCCGCCGGATTCGCCGTGGCCGGAATAATCGAACCGGACCACGGCACGGCCGTGGTCCCGGCCCCAGCCGTCCAGCGCCACGGCCTTGCTGCCTTGCATGTCCGACTTGAACCCGCCGAGCCAGACCAGCCCGGGTCCTTGACCGGCTCCTTGACGCGCCGCGCGGCTGCGCACCGCGATCCTGCGTGCGGACGGGCCCTCGCCCACGTCGACGAAGCCGAGCACGGCTTCCGGAATTGCATTGGTCATGGAACGTTTACTCTGGCTGTTTGGTTTGAGCTGTCTGGATGTGTTCCGCGGCACAGCCCGGTATCGGTATTGGCCCTTTGGGACGCTTGCGGAACAGAAGCAAGGTGTCTATGTCGTGCAGCGTGCCTATGGGCGTGACCAAAATGCCTCGCATTTGAGGCTTTTTCGCTTCCCGCACACGCGACTTGCTTGCCGGCAAACGCATCTTCCTTCAAACTAGCCGCCTCTTTCACAACTTTGGAGAACCACCCATTCGCCGTCCCAATAAAGCCCCGCCCGTTGCCAGCAAAGACGGGCCGCGCATCAATGATGATATTCGCAATGCGCAAATCCAGCTGATCGATCAGACCGGTGACAACAAGGGCACGGTCGAAACCGTCATGGCCATCCGCATGGCCCAGGAAGCTGGTATGGATCTCGTCGAGATTTCGCCGAATGTCAGCCCTCCCGTCTGCAAGATTATGGACTACGGGAAGTACAAATATTCCGCCCAGAAAAAGGCCGCCGAAGCCCGCAAGCGGCAGAAGATCGTCGAGATCAAGGAGATCAAGCTCCGCCCGATGATCGACGACCACGATTACGACGTGAAGATGCGCGCGATGCAGCGGTTCTTCGAAGAGGGCGACAAGGTCAAGATCACGCTGCGCTATCGCGGCCGCGAAATGGCGCACCAGGAGATCGGCACCAAGCTTCTGGACAAGATCAAGAACGACGTCGCCGAGCTCGCCAAGGTCGAGCAGGACGCCAGGTTCGAGGGCCGTCAGGTCGTCATGGTGCTGGCACCGCGCTGACGCGGGCTCGTCAGGACTGAAAGTTCAACGGCCCGTCCGGATTTCCGGCGGGCCGTTTGTGTATCAGGACCTGGTCGCATGCCAGGTGCCGCTGCAGCGGTCGCCGGAAATGATGCCGTTCCAGGAGCCTGCACCGGCCATCCCGCCGAGCCGGCCGCCTCCACTGGCGTGGGACGCGCCGACCGAGACCTGGACCGCGACGGCGCCGCTGCGATTGACCTTGCCGGAGACCCGGCCGCCGCCGGCGGATGACACCCGGCTGCCGCTGACGGTGAAGGGGACGCTGTAACCGGAGCTGCAATTGCCCCGCGTGGTGGCGAAGGTGACATTCCAGACGCCGTCATAGCCGCCGATGCGGGCCTCGGCGGGCGAGGGCAGCGCGGCGGTGGCGAGCAGAGCAAGCAGCGCCAGTCTGCGCGGGCGGGCGAAATCAGAAAGCGATTGGGAAAAATGGGCCATTTTGGTCCTGCTCCAGGCGACACGGCTGGGACATAAGCGGTGGTAACTCCGAATAGTCGGCGGGCAGGTTCTGGCGGTTCATCGTTGCCATTTGGCCTGTCCTCTGTCATAAGCCCAGCCTTCATCGCCCGGCTGATTAAGGGCTGCCGTGGCGGTGTTTCGTGCGGGTTTCGCGCTTGTTCGCAAAAACCTGAGCACAATCAACGCTCTAACGAGCATTTTTGACGGCCAGCCGCCTTCGCGGGCGGACTTCTGTGGCCATTAGGAGAGCCAAATGCCCAAGCTGAAGACCAAATCGGGCGCTAAAAAGCGCTTCAAGGTGACTGCCACCGGCAAAGTGATGCACGCCCAGCGCGGCAAGCGTCACGGCATGATCAAGCGGACGAAGAAGCAGATCCGTCAGCTCCGCGGCACTCGCGTGCTGTTCAAGACCGACGGCGACAACGTCAAGAAGTACTTCTTGCCGAACGCCTGATCGCGTCCACGATCATTGCCAACCGTGCCGCGTATCGCGCGGCAATCCGATAACCAAAGTCATCTCTGAAGGATTTTGTCATGTCTCGCGTCAAACGCGGTGTGACCGCCCACGCCAAGCACAAGAAAGTCTACAAGGCCGCCAAGGGCTTCTATGGCCGCCGCAAGAACACCATCCGCGCCGCCAAGCCGGCCGTGGAAAAGGCCCAGCAATACGCCTTCCGCGATCGCAAGCGCAAGAAGCGCACCTTCCGCGCGCTCTGGATCCAGCGCCTCAACGCCGCTGTGCGTCCGTTCGGCCTGACCTACAGCCGATTTATCGACGGTCTCGCCAAGTCGGGCATCACCGTGGACCGCAAGGTGCTGTCGGATCTCGCGATCAACGAGCCTGCGTCGTTCCAGGCGATCGCCGAGAAGGCCAAGGCTGCGCTGGCCGCCTGAGAGGCCGCTCCGGCTGCCTGAGCAAGTTTTGCTTGAGCAAGGCTTGCGCTAATGGCCGGCTCCGCCGGCCTGCAGCGCTCGTTGGGAGTAGCGCTGGGCGACCTCCGCCCGGCAGAAGGCCGTGGCCGAGATATACATGGTGCCGGACTTGTTCCGGTACTTCCGGTCGCAGACCCGCAACTCGCGCCGATAGCTGAGCTTCTGCGGCGGCTTCGATCGGCCGAGGAAGTCGGCCTCGCACTTCTTCTCGACGACCTCCCCGAATTGCACGTCGCCGCTGGCGCCGTATGAGCAGGCCTCGAACAGTTGCATGGCGCGGTCGCAGCTCGGCGCCGCGTTCAGGACCGCGATGACGTCATCCATCGACGTGGATTTGGCCGGACATTCCTCCGCGGCACGAGCCGCGCTTCCCGTGAGGACCAGGACCAGGCCGACCAGGCAGGATCGCAAACGCATCATCGTCTCCTTCGGCTTCAGGTTGGTGCCAGCCATGCCCGTACGGTTCAAATACCCTGCATTTGAGATGCGCCATTCGGCTTGACGTTCCGGCCCGGCTGCGGCCACAACCGGCAGCCTTTTGAAAGGATCCGACCGTGTCCGACCTCGCCAGTCTCGTCCAATCCATCCTCGCGCAGATCAGTGCTGCCGGGGACGAAGCGGCCCTCGAAGCCGTCCGTGTTGCTTCCCTCGGCAAGAAGGGCTCGATCTCGGCCTTGCTCGCAACGCTCGGCAAGATGTCGCCGGACGAGCGCAAGACGCAAGGCGCCGCGATCAACCAGGCCAAGGACGAGGTCACCCAGGCGCTCACTGCCCGGCGCGACGTGCTGAAGTCGGCGGCGCTCGATGCGCGGCTTGCGTCCGAGACCGTCGACGTCACCCTGCCGCTGCGCGACGCGCAGACCGAGGCCGGCCGTATCCATCCGCTGAGCCAGGTCTGGGACGAGCTGACCACGATCTTCGCCGACATGGGATTCTCGGTCGCCGAAGGTCCCGACATCGAGACCGACGACTACAACTTCACCAAGCTGAATTTCCCGGAAGGCCATCCCGCGCGCGAGATGCACGACACCTTCTTCTTCCATCCGAAGGAGGACGGCTCGCGCATGCTGTTGCGCACCCACACCTCGCCGGTGCAGGTGCGCACCATGCTGAGCCAGAAGCCGCCGATCCGCGTGATCTGCCCGGGCCGCACCTACCGCATCGATTCGGACGCGACCCACACGCCGCAATTCCACCAGGTCGAAGGCCTCGTCATCGACAAGCATTCGCATCTCGGCCACCTCAAATGGATCCTGCACGAGTTCTGCAAGGCGTTCTTCGAGGTCGATCACATCAACATGCGCTTCCGGCCGTCGTTCTTCCCGTTCACCGAGCCGTCGCTGGAAGTCGACATCCAGTGCCGCCGCGACAAGGGCGAGATCCGCTTCGGCGAGGGCGAGGACTGGCTCGAGATTCTCGGCTGCGGCATGGTGCATCCGAACGTGCTGCGCGCCTGCGGCATCGATCCCGACGAGTACCAGGGCTTTGCCTGGGGCATGGGCATCGACCGCATCGCCATGCTGAAATACGGCATCGCCGATCTGCGCCAGCTGTTCGACAGCGACGTCCGCTGGCTGTCCCATTACGGCTTCAAGCCGCTCGAAGTGCCGACGCTTGCGGGAGGGCTGAGCTCGTGAAATTCACTCTCTCCTGGCTGAAGGATCATCTCGACACCGACGAGCCCCTGGAAAGGCTCGCCGACAAGCTCACCATGATCGGGCTCGAGGTCGAGAACATCGAGGACAAGGCGAAGGCGCTGAAGCCTTTCACCATCGCGAAGGTGATCTCGGCCGAGCAGCATCCGAATGCGGATCGCCTGCGCGTCTGCATGGTCGACACCGGTGACGGGGCTGCGCCGGTGCAGGTCGTGTGCGGTGCGCCGAATGCGCGCGCCGGGCTCGTCAGCGTGTTCTCGCCGCCCGGCACGTACATCCCCGGCAAGGACATCACCCTCGGCGTCGGCACCATCCGCGGCGTCGAGAGCCGCGGCATGCTGTGCTCGGCGGCTGAACTCCAGATCTCCAACGACCACGACGGCATCATGGAATTGCCGGCGGATGCGCCGATCGGCGCGGCTTACGCCGCATGGGCCGGCCTCGGCGATCCCATGCTCGAGATCAACCTGACGCCGAACCGGCAGGACTGCACCGGCGTGCACGGCATCGCGCGCGATCTTGCCGCCGCCGACATGGGCAAGTTCAAGGATCCGTCCATCAAGCCGATCAAGGGCGAGTTCCCCTGTCCGGTGAAGGTCACGGTCGAGGACGCCACGCTGTGTCCGGGCTTCGCGCTGCGCCTCGTGCGCGGGGTGAAGAACGGGCCGTCGCCGGAATGGCTGCAAAAGCGGCTGACCGCGATCGGGCTGCGCCCGATCAATGCGCTGGTCGACATCACCAACTTCATGACCTACGACCGCGCGCGTCCGCTGCACGTGTTCGACGCCAAGAAGGTGAGGGGCAATCTCGTCGTGCGCCGCGCCCGCGATGGCGAGACGCTGCTCGCGCTCGACGGCCGCACCTACAATCTCGATCCCGCGATCTGCGTGATCGCGGACGAGCACGGCGTCGAATCGCTCGCCGGCATCATGGGCGGTGAAGCGTCGGGCTGCGACGAGAACACCACCGACGTGCTGATCGAATCGGCGCTCTGGAACGAGATCAACATCGCCCAGACCGGCCGCAAGCTCGGCATCAATTCGGACGCGCGCTATCGCTTCGAGCGCGGCGTCGATCCCGCCTTCATGGTGCCGGGCCTCGAGCTCGCGACCAAGCTGGTGATGGAGATGTGCGGCGGTGCACCGTCGGAGAACGTCGTCGTCGGCAAGGCCTTTGGCGACGACCGCGTGATCGATTTCCCGATCACCGAGGTCAAGCGCCTCTCCGGCATCGAGGTGCCGCAGGTGGAGATGAAGCGCATCCTGACCCATCTCGGCTTCATGATGGCCGGACCGGGTCCGGTGGTGAAGGTCGCGGTGCCCTCGTGGCGCACCGACGTGCACGGCAAGGCCGACATCGTCGAGGAGATCGTGCGAATCTACGGCGTCGACAAGGTGCCGATGACGCCGTTCGAGCGCGGCGAGGACGCGCGCAAGCCGGTGCTGACGCCGCTCCAGCTCCGCATCCGACGTGCCCGTCGCGCGCTCGCGAGCCGCGGCATCATCGAAGCGGTGACCTGGTCATTCATCACGAAGCCTGCGGCCGAACTGTTCGGCGGCGGCGCGCACGAGCTCGAAGTCGCCAACCCGATCGCCTCGGACCTGTCCGACATGCGCCCGACTCTGCTGGCGGGCCTGGTCGCGGCCGCGCAGGCCAACGCCGATCGCGGTTTTGGCGATGTCGCGCTGTTCGAGGTCGGCCAGGTGTTCAAGGGCGATCGCCCGCAGGATCAGTTCATGGCGGCAAGCGGCGTCCGCCGCGGCTTTGCTTCCTCGGAAGGCCTCGGCCGGCATTGGTCGGGCTCGACACAGGCTGATGTGTTCGATGCCAAGGCTGACGCACTCGCCGTGCTGGCTGCTGCCGGTGCGCCGATGCAGGCGCTTCAGATCGTCGCTGGTGGACCCGGATGGCTGCATCCGGGACGCTCGGGCACGATCCAGATCGGCCCGCAGAACGTGCTCGGCTATTTCGGCGAGATGCATCCCCGCGCGCTCGAGGCGCTCGGCGCCGACGGTCCGCTGATGGTCTTCGAGGTGATCCTGGACCGCATCCCCGAAGCGAAGAAGAAGCCGACCCGCGCGAAGCCCTTGATCGAGCTGTCGGCATTCCAGCCAGTGTCGCGCGACTTCGCCTTCATCGTCGATCGCACCGTCAAGGCCGGCGACATCGTCCGCGCCGCGCAAGGCGTCGACAAGAAGCTGATCACCGGCGTCAACGTGTTCGACGTCTACGAGGGCAAGGGCATCGACGACGGCAAGAAGTCGGTCGCGATCGCGGTGACGATCCAGCCGCGCGAGAAGACGCTGACCGATCAGGAGATCGAGGCCGTGGCCGCGAAGGTCGTGGCGGAGGTCACGAAGAAGACCGGCGGCACCCTGAGAGCATGATGCCGAAAAGTGTGAAGCGGTTTTCGGACAACATCATGCTCCAGAAGCAAAGGGCATGACGCTCGCGGATTTCCTTCCAAAGGACGTCAGCCTCACCGTTGCGATGGCGCTCTGCGCCGTCGCTTTCGTTTCCGGCACCGCGCGCGGCTTCTCCGGCTTCGGCTCGGCGCTGATCTTCATGCCGCTGGCGAGCAGCATCGCGGCGCCGCGTCTCGTTGCCGCGCTGCTCCTCGTGATCGATTTCGTCGCGGCCGCGCCGCTGCTGCCCGACGCCTGGCGCAAGGCCGACCGCAAGGCCACCGCCGTGATCGTGCTGGGCGCGCTGATCGGCGTGCCCATCGGCACTTATTTCCTCAGCGTGCTCGAGCCCGTCACCACGCGCTGGATCATCTCGTGCTTCGTCGCTGCGCTGTTGCTCCTGCTGCTGTCCGGCTGGCGCTATCGCGGCAAGGACCACGCCTGGCTCTCGGTCGGGATCGGCGGCCTGTCGGGCTTCTGCAGCGGGCTGGCGCAGACCGGCGGGCCGCCGATCGTCGGCTACTGGCTCGGCCGGCCCATCGCCCCGATCGTCGCGCGCGCCAACATCGTGCTGTTCTTCGGCGCGTCGGATTTCTTCTCGATGGTCAGCTATGCGACGACGGGACTGATCTCGCGCGAATCGCTGGTGCTCTCGCTCGCGGTCGGGCCGGTCTATGCGATCGGCGTCGCTTTCGGCGCCTCGCTGTTCGGCCGCGCCAGCGAAAAAGTGTTTCGCGCGATCTGCTACGGGCTGATCGCGATGGCGGTGATCGCCGGGCTGCCGGTGCTGGACAGGATCTTGCGCTGATAATCTCTGCTGTCGTCCCTGCGAACGCAGGGACCCATTACCCCGGTCAGGACTTGTGGCGCGAGCTGGTCACCACGAGTCTTCGCCAAACTTCTCCCTGTGGTTATGGGTCCCTGCGTTCGCAGGGACGACAGGGAAGTTTGTTGCGGCTTAGCTGCCTACTGCCGCGGCGCGCGGCGCTTCTTCGTCGACTGCGTCGGCACGTCGGCGGACTCGTCCTTGAGCGCGCCGATCTTGCGCAAGGCTGCATCCGCCGCGCGCTCGCCGCTTTCCCAGGCGCCGTCGACGGTGCCCCAGAGCGTCTCGTGCGTGGCTTCGCCGGCGAGGAACACGTTGCCGATCGGCTCGGTCAGGATCTTGCGCGAGAGCTGACCGCCGGGCGAGGAAGCCGACATCGCTCCCATGACGAAAGGCGAGGCGTTCCAGCGCGTCGCGCTGGTCTTTTGCACGGCGGCCGCCGCCTCGCTGCCGAACAGCTTTGTGATCCATTCCCTGGCGAAGGCGACCATCGCCTTCTCGCCCTGCTCGGAGAGATCGCGGCCGAACGAGCCGCCGACGTCGATCGAGCACAGCGAGGAGCCGCCGATATTGGCGAACATCAGCGCCGTGCGGGTCGAATTGCTCTGCTCGATGAGGATGTCGTCGCGCGAGAGTCCAAGCGGATTGCCCGGCAGTTGCAGCACGATGCGATCGTAGCTGCCGAGCGTGAGCTTCGATGCCGCGTCCAACGTGCGCTTGGGAATATCAGGCGCGAACTTGATCGCGCCTGATGTCAGCACATTGGTCGAGATCGTGACGATGGCGGCGCGTGCGGCGATCTTGCCGGATTGGGTCTCGACGCTGACGTCGCGATTGCTCCAGGTGATGCGGCTCGCTGGTGTCGAGAGCGAGACCGGCGCCTGCTCGCCGAGCCTGGTGATCAGGGTCCCAAGGCCCTGGCGGCAGGCGATCGCGGCGTTGCGGTCCTGCGCGCGCGCCTTGTCGATCGCCGACAGCTCCTTCAGGTCCTTGCCGGCAAAGCTCGCGCCGAGCATGAATTCCGTCGCGCCGGCCCAGTCGCCGAGATCCTTCGGCAGCACCGAGGCGCAGGCTGTATCGAGCTTGCCGCGCGCGGCTTCGTCGATGGTGCGGTTGGCGCGCACCAGCGCCGCCAGGAATTCCTCGGTCTCGCCCGCGCGTGCGTTGCGGCGGCCGATGCGCATCTTCTGGCCGGTCGGCGCCGGCAGCACGTCGAGCCCGGCGCTGCGCGCCAGCCGGATCATCGGATTGGTTTCGGGATTGTGCATCCAGCGCGCGCCGCGATCGAACGGCACGTCGAAGGTCGTACTGTCGGTAAGGCAGCGCCCGCCGATCCGGGATGCCGCCTCCACCACCACGACCTTGCGATTGGCCGCCATGATGCGCCGTGCCGCGGCAATTCCGGCCGCGCCCGCGCCGATCACGACGATGTCGGCCTCGCGCGGCAGGGGTGCGGCGTTCGCGCGCAGGACCGGCATCGCGGCAAGAGCCGCCGACGCCGATAGGAAGCTGCGGCGCGTGATTGTCATGTCATGGTTTCCGGGAACTTGCGGCGAACGGGAACAGCCCGCGAACCTTGCTGCATCTGGCGTTGCACGGCAACCATCATGGTGAATCAATCGTGCTTGATCTCACAGACTGATGAACCGAATTGCAACACGTTTCGACCATGATAGAGAAGGGAAAAAGACGGCCGGAAAAGGCCGTGGGGGGAGTTTGAAATGGGGACGGTCCTGGACTCAGTCGGCAAGCTGATTGCCGCGTACCTCTCGAAGGAGGTGCCGGGCTACGAGCCGTTCACGCCGAGCGACCCCGAGCATCTCCGCGGCGTCATCGAGCCCGGCGACGTGCTGCTGGTCGAGGGCAACAACCGCATCTCCGGCATCATCAAATATCTGACGCAGTCGACCTGGTCGCATGGCGCGCTCTATGTCGGTCCGGTCGAGGGCGCCGTGGAGCCCGACGGCGAGCCGCACGTGCTGATCGAGGCCAATATCGGCGAAGGCGTTACTTCCGCGCCGCTGTCGAAATATTTCCCGTATCACACCCGCGTCTGCCGCCCGGTCGGGCTGTCCTATGAGGACCGCACCACGGTCTGCCGCTATGCGATCAACCGCATCGGCTTCGGCTACGACACCAAGAACATCATCGACCTGATGCGCTTCCTGTTTCCGCTGCCGATTCCGCAGCGCTGGCGGCGCCGCATGATCGCGATCGGGTCGGGCGATCCGACCAAGATCATCTGTTCGGCGCTGATCGCGCAGGCGTTCGACGCGGTGCGCTATCCGATCCTGCCGAAGATCACCAAGGCCGGCAGCCGCGCCGCCCGCCGCGAGATCCTGCATATCCGCGATTCCTCGCTCTACATGCCTCGCGACTTCGACATCTCGCCCTATTTCGAAGTCGTCAAACCCACCATCGTGCACGGCTTCGACTACACCGCCCTGCACTGGGCCGACAAGCAGAAGCCGCTCGAGGAGGTAGCGGGCACATTCAGTGTGTTTCCAGAAACGCTCCGTGCGCCGCCGCTCGTTCCTGAGGCGATTGACCAAGAAGCGCCGGATGAAATTCCGGCTGAAGAAGTAACGGGTGAGGCCGCCGGGACGGGCGTCACCTTCTCCGAGCATTTTGTGCAGCTGAACGAGCTCGCGATGTACCGCGCGCGGGTACGGGCGCGGGAGAAGGCCGCGTAGCCCCTGTCGTCCCTGCGAAAGCAGGGACCCATACCGCGTGATCTATCGCGTAGAAGCGGTAGAAGTACCGAGCAACCGATCTTCGCCAAACCGCTTCCCGAGGTTATGGATCCCTGCTTTCGCAGGGACGACACCTTGTGGGTGTGACGCGATCTCGCATCAACAACAGTCATGGCGAGGAGCACAACGGCGATCGCGAAAGCCTACCGCTCCGCCCTCCCGATCACCGCCATCAGCTCCGCGATCTTCTCGCGCTGATCGGCCTTGTCGCCGCTCGCGATCGCGTGCTCGACGCAATGGGCGACGTGATCTTTCAGAACCTCTTCCTCGACCCGGCGCAGCGCGGCGCGCACCGCCGAGATCTGCGTCACGATGTCGATGCAATAGCGATCCTCCTCGACCATTTTCGAGAGGCCGCGCACCTGACCTTCGATCCGGCCAAGACGTTTTCCGACAGATGCCTTGATGTCCTTGCGCATGCGTCCTATATACCCCCCTAGGGTATATGTTGCAAGGCCGGAGCGTGGCAATGAACGACGCCGAACACGGGCACCATCACAAGTCCGAACCACATTCCGGATGCGGCTGTTCCGCCAAGGCCGCTCCGCCCGCCGACAAACCCGCGGCTTCCTCCTGCTGCGGCGGGCACGGCGATCACGCGCATGAGCATGGCGAGGCCGCGACAAAGGTCCTCGATCCCGTCTGCGGCATGACGGTCGATCCCGCGACCTCGAAGCACCGCTTCGAGCATCACGGCGAGACCTTCCATTTCTGCTCGGCGGGCTGCCGCACCAAATTCGCCGCCGATCCCGCGAAGTATCTTGCCGGGAAGAAGGCGAGCGAGCCCGAGGCGCCCGCGGGCACGATCTACACCTGCCCGATGCATCCGGAGATCCGGCAGGTCGGACCGGGCAGCTGCCCGATCTGCGGCATGGCGCTGGAGCCAGAGGTCGCGAGCCTGGAGACCGGACCCAACCCCGAGCTTGCCGACATGACGCGGCGGTTCTGGATCGGCGGCGCGTTGGCGCTGCCAGCCGTGGTGCTGGAGATGGGCGGCCATCTCGCAGGCCCGCACAATTGGATCGATCAGACGCTCTCGAACTGGATCCAGCTGGTTTTCGCCACGCCCGTGGTGCTGTGGGCCGGCTGGCCGTTCTTCGTCCGCGGCTGGCAGTCGCTGGTCACCCGCAATCTCAACATGTTCACGCTGATCGCGATGGGCACCGGCGTCGCCTACGTCTACAGCCTGATCGGCACCATCGCGCCGCAGATCTTTCCTGAAACATTCCGTGGCCATGAAGGCGCCGTCGCCGTCTATTTCGAGGCGGCAGCGGTCATCACCGTGCTGGTGCTGCTCGGCCAGGTGCTGGAGCTGCGCGCTCGCGACGCCACCTCTGGTGCGATCAAGGCGCTGCTCCAGCTCGCGCCGAAGACCGCCCGCCGCGTCGATGCCGATGGCAGCGAGCATGAGGTCGAAATCGATACGCTGCATGCCGGCGACCGCCTGCGCGTTCGTCCCGGCGAGAAGGTGCCCGTCGACGGCGTCATCCTCGAGGGCCGTTCGTCACTCGATGAGTCGCTCGTGACAGGTGAATCCATGCCGGTCACCAAAGAAGTCGACGCCAAGGTGATCGCCGGCACGCTCAATCAATCAGGCAGTTTCATCATGCGCGCCGACAAGGTCGGGCGCGAGACGCTGCTATCGCAGATCGTGCAGATGGTCGCTGACGCGCAGCGCTCCCGCGCGCCGATCCAGCGGCTGGCCGATCAGGTCGCGGGCTGGTTCGTGCCCACCGTGATCGCCGTTGCCCTTGTTGCTTTCGCCGCCTGGGCCTGGTTCGGACCGGAGCCACGGCTCGCCTTCGGCCTCGTGGCTGCCGTCAGCGTGCTGATCATCGCCTGCCCCTGCGCGCTTGGCCTCGCCACCCCGATGTCGATCATGGTCGGTGTCGGCCGCGGCGCACAGGCAGGTGTCCTGATCAAGAATGCCGAGGCCCTGGAGCGGATGGAGAAGATCGACACGCTGGTGGTGGACAAGACCGGCACACTGACCGAGGGCAAGCCCAAGGTGGTGTCGATCGTGCCGGCATCAGGCTTTGGCGAGGATGACATCCTGCGGCTTGCGGCCAGCGTCGAGCGCGCCAGCGAGCATCCGCTGGCCGACGCCGTCGTGCGCGCGGCGAAGGAGAAGCAGCTTACGCTCGGCCCGGTCGAAGGATTCGACTCGCCGACCGGCAAGGGCGCGACCGGCAAGGTCGACGGCAAGACCATCGTGCTCGGCAATGCCAAATACTTTGGCTCGATCGGCATCGACACCGGCGCGCTTGACACCGAGGCCGAACGGCTGCGCCAGGACGGCGCCACCGTGATCAACATGGCCGTCGACGGCAAGCTCGCCGGCCTGTTCGCGATCGCCGATCCAGTCAAGGCCTCGACCCCGGAAGCGCTGAGGGTGTTGGCGGATGAAGGCATCAAGGTCATCATGCTGACCGGCGACAATCGCACGACGGCGGAAGCCGTGGCACGCCGGCTCGGTATCGCCGAGGTCGAGGCCGAGGTGCTGCCGGACCAGAAGAGCGCGGTGGTGACCAAGCTGCAAAAGGCCGGGCGCAGCGTCGCGATGGCCGGCGACGGCGTCAACGACGCGCCCGCACTGGCGGCCGCCGAAGTCGGCATCGCCATGGGCACCGGCACGGATGTGGCGATGGAAAGCGCCGGCGTCACGCTGCTCAGGGGCGATCTCACCGGCATCGTCCGCGCCCGAAAACTGTCGCAGGCGACCATGAGCAACATCCGGCAAAACCTGTTCTTCGCCTTCATCTACAACGCCGCCGGCATCCCGATCGCGGCCGGCATCCTCTATCCGGCGTTCGGCATCCTGCTGTCCCCGATCATCGCCGCGGCGGCGATGGCGCTGTCCTCGGTGAGCGTGGTCGGAAATGCGCTCCGGCTGCGCGCGACGAAATTATGACGGAACTGCGTAGCCCGGATGGAGCGAAGCGAAATCCGGGGGCCCGGCCACATATTGGTGCCGTCCCGGATTGCGCTTCGCTCCATCCGGGCTACGGTTCACGGGACACAAGCGGCACCCGCGGAGAGGACCTGATGCAGCGGATTACGATCACGATCGAGGACGATCTCCTGGCGGAGATCGATGCCGCGGCAGAGGCGCGCGGCTACCAGAACCGCTCCGAGATCATCCGCGACCTCACGCGCGCCGGGCTTCAGCAGTCCACCGAGGACACCGCACAGACCGGCCCCTGCGTCGCCGGCCTCGTCTATGTCTACGACCACGCCGCGCGCGATCTCTCAAAGCGCCTGGTGCAGGAATTCCACGGCCACCACGACCTCGCGCTGGCCACCCTGCATGTCCATCTCGACGACAACAATTGCATGGAGATGACGGCGCTGCGTGGCGACGCCGGCGAGGTCAGGCATTTCGCCGACCACATCATCGCCGAACGCGGCGTCCGCTACGGCCGCGTGGTGATGATCCCGACGGGGGAGGGCAAGCCGGCGAAGGTGCGGAAGCACGGCCATCGGCATGAATGACTGCTGACAATGACTTGCTCCGCTGGTCGTGGAGGCCGGATTGTTGCCCCTCGGCTAGAGGTCCAATCCAAAGCGTGAATTTGTTCTCTATCTTCTAAGTTGCTCGGCTGGTGAATTGCTCGCCGGGCCCAAACCGGCACGGGATTGGTCAATAGCTCAGACCATTCGGTGCCTATAATTTTCGATCTAAGATTGCAACCGTCGGCCCACTTGGCCGACCAATGAAAAGACATTTGCCAAAATCAATTGCGGAGGGGCCGAGGGCACCTCGAGGCAGCAGGAGCAGGCCGCCGCCCAGATCTGCGAGGGGCGCCGGCGCATGCCCTGAAGCGCCATCGCCTGCCGGGCCAGCATCGCGACGGAGACCTGGCGGACAACCCGACCAGCGCAGATGACAAAGGACGGATCAACCAGGGAGAGTGGAACGACCATGGCTCAGATCACGATCAACGGCATCACAATCGATCCTTCGGCTCCGCATACGGAACGCGCCGCGCTATCGCTCGATCATGCGAATGCGAAGGAATCCGACTACATCATCGTGCAGACCAACCAGCCGCTCAACGCCGAACGCAGGGAGCAACTCGCCAAGGCCGGCGCCGAGATCCTGGAGGCCGTCCCGGGCAACGCCGTCGTCTGTCACTTTCCGGCGGCCGGGCTCGACAAGGTCCGGAAACTGCCGTTCGTGACATGGGCGGACCTTTACCCGGGCATCGTGAAGATCGCGCCGGCGCTGCGCAACCTGGACACCCAGCCCGGAGGAGTCGCCGCGGCGCGCGCGCTCGCGGCAAGGCCGGCGACGCTCGACCGCACCAGCGTGACCGTCGACGTCATGCTCCACCGCAATGTCGGCGTGAAAACTGCCGCGAAGAAGATCGCGGAGGCAGCGCACGTCCATCTCGAGGATGTCACCCCGGGCACCACCAAGGTGCGTGTCACGCTGAAAATGCGCCGTCTTGCCGACGTCGCCGCGCTCGACGAAGTGCGCAGCGTCGAGAAGGTCTTTCCCCGCAAGCTGCTCAACAACATCGCGCGGGGAATTCTTCGCGTTCCCGCAGCGGCGCCGGCCAACGGCAACGAAGGCGCGGGCGAGATCATCGCGATTGCCGACACGGGCTTCGACAAGGGATCGACCACGAACACGCACCCGGCCTTCAAGGGCCGCGTGAAGAAGCTCTACGCGCTCGGCCGTCCCGGGCTCAAGGACGATCCGGACGGCCATGGCACCCATGTTGCGGGCTCCGCGCTGGGCGACGGCGTGTCGAAAAGCGACGGCCCGATCCGCGGCACGGCTCCCGGCGCCAAACTGGTTCTGCAATCGGTGCTCGACAGCGGAGGCAATCTGGGCGGCCTGCCCGACAGCCTCGATGCGCTGTTCGGCCCGCCCTACAAGACCGACAAGGCGCGAATTCATTCCAACTCGTGGGGCAGCACCGGAAATTTCGGCGTCTATGACTCCCAGGCCAACGAGCTCGACACCTTCGTCTACGCGCATCGCGACATGCTGATCTGCTTCGCCGCGGGAAATGAAGGCACCGACAAGGACGGCAGCGGCCAGGTCGACCCCAACTCGGTGACGCCGCCGGGTACGGCCAAGAACTGCCTCACCATCGGTGCATGTGAGAACAATCGCCCGACCCAGACCCTGACCTATGGAGCGGCCTGGCCGCGCGATTTTCCGGCCACGCCCATCAGATCCGACCGTGTGGCCAACAATCCCGAAGGCATGGTGGCGTTCAGCAGCCGCGGACCCACGAACGATGACCGCATCAAGCCCGATGTCGTGGCGCCGGGCTCGTTCATCCTGTCAACACGCTCCCGCGCCACAAAATCGGAGGGGTGGCAGCTCTCGAAGGACCCGCTCTACATGTTCGAAGGCGGCACCAGCATGGCGACGCCGCTGGTGGCCGGATGCGTCGCGGTGGTCCGGTCGTTCCTGAGGAAGGATCAGGGACTGAAGTCGCCGAGCGCCGCGCTGCTGAAGGCGCTCATCATCAACGGCGCTCGCAGCCTCGCCGGACAATACCATCCCTCGGAGGCGGGAGCTGTCGCCAGCAACAGTCAGGGCTTCGGCCGGGTCGACGTTCAGTCTGTGGTCGGTCCCTATGCGGCGAACGAGACGGTGCAATTCTTCGACGAGAAGAAGAAGCTCGACGCCGGCGACCGCGAGGACCGCATGGTCACGATACCGGCGGGAAGCAGCCGCCTGAAGGTCACGCTGGTCTGGACCGATCCGCCCGGCGAAGGACTGCAAAGCGACCTCGACCTCGTCGTCGTCGCCAACAAGCAGGAGCGCCACGGCAACATGCCGGCCGGCTCAAAGGACTTCGACCGCAGGAATAACGTAGAGCAGGTCATCTTCGAGAATCTGCCGCCCGGCGAAGCCGTGATTTCGGTCATCTCGCATTCCATCGCCGTCGCGCCGCAGAATTATGCCCTGGTCATCAGGGTGAGCTAGGCAATCGGCCGGGGAAGGCTCGGCCTCTTGCCGAACCTTCCGCGCATGTCTACCTCTCGCGGGTGGTTTTTACGAGAGGTACTTCCATGCTGGATGCCGCCGTCAAGGCGCTGTCGCAAATGATCTCGCCGCCGATGCGCTCGATCCTGTGGCGATCGATCGGGGTCGCCCTGGTGCTGATCACCGTGCTGGCGGTCGGCCTGCAGCGGCTGCTCAGCTGGTTTGCGACCTATGGCGAGGTCTGGCTGGAAGGCCTGCTGGGGCCGGGCTGGCATTCGTCGCTCGAAGTGTTGTCCTGGATCGTCTCGATCGCGGCGGGCCTCGGCGTCGTGTTCGGCGGCCTGTTCCTGATGCCTGCGATCACCTCGCTGGTGGCGAGCCTGTTCGTCGACGACGTCGCCGATATCGTCGAGCGCGAGCACTATCCCGCCGAGCGGCCGGGCGCTGCGCTGCCGTTCAGCCAGGCGATCTACGAAGGCGTCAAGACCGCGCTGCTGACGATCGTGGTCTATCTGATCGCGTTGCCGCTGGTCCTGTTCGCCGGCGCCGGTTTCCTGATCTTCTTCCTCGCCGCCGCCTGGCTGCTCGGGCGGGAATATTTCGAGCTCGCCGCGATGCGCTTCCGCTCTCCGGAGGAGGCCAAGGCGATGCGGCGCGACAATGCCGCGACCATCTTCACCGCCGGCCTGTTCATTGCGGCCTTCGTCTCGATCCCGATCGTGAATCTCGCGACGCCGATCTTCGGCATGGCGTTCATGGTCCATATGCACAAGCGGCTGTCGGGTTCCCGGCCCGAGCTGATCGAGCCGGCGCGGCAAATGCGGTGACGTCAGCTACGTCACCTGCACCCCGCATTTGCGCAAAAGCATCCTGGCGAAGCCGAACGGCGCCGGCGTGAACGGACCGGGCGGCGCGCGGGTGATCAGCGCAATGCAGCCCAGCGCGACGATCGCGAGCCAGAAGCACAGCCAGAAGCCGTCGATATAGGCGAGCACATTGGCCTCGCGCTGGACCAAGCCGGCGAGCGTGCCGACCGCGCGCGCCGGCGCCGAGCCGGCGCCATGAGCGGCGAAATGGTCGGCAAGCTGTTTGAGCCGCGTCACCACATCGGCATCGCCGACCATGAGATTCTGGCCGAGATAGAAGGAATGCACCTGCTCGCGCACGCGTAGCCACGTTCCCATCAGCGCGATACCGATCTCTGCGCCGCCGAGCCGCATGATCTGGATGTAGGCGGCAAAGGAGGTGGCACGGCTCGGATCGGCGTTCGACAGCAGCGTGATGATGAGGGGCAGCAGGATCAACGACTGCCCGATCGCCTGGAGCAGCACGATGCCGACAAAATCCTCGCGCGCCCAGACATGGCTGAGCTGCGTGCCCCAGAGATTGGCCGCGGCAAAGCAGGCAAAGCCCAGCACCACGACGAACCGCGTATCGAAATGCCGCAGCAGCCAGATCGAGATCGGCACCAGCACGAACATCGGCAGGGCACCGTAGGTGAGCAGCAACATCCCGCTCTGCTCCGGCCGGAGCAGAACGACATTGCCGAGGAAATTCGGCACCAGCGACGAGTTGGAGAGGCTGGTCAGTGTGTAGAGCAGGATCAAGACCAGCCCCAGCCCGATATTGCGCGAGAACAGCACGTTCACATGCGCCCAGGGCTGACGCACCAGCGACTCGTTGACGAGGAAGGCCACGAACAGCACGGCGCCCGCAATGAGCAGCGCCATCACGGTGCCGTTGCCGAGCCAGTCCAGCCGATTGCCCTGGTCGAGGCCGGCATAGATCATCGAGACCGAGGCGCCGAGCAGCAGCATGCCGCCCCAATCGGCCTCGCGCAGCAGCGCGCGGTTCACCGGCTCGCTCGGCGTGCCCAGATAGACCATCAGGCCCATCAGGGGCGCGACCACGACGCCCTGCCAGTACAGCCATTGCCAGCCGAGATGGTCGACATAGAAGCCGACCAGCGAGCTCGACGTATCCAGCGCGAAACCGACGCGGATCGAATAGAGCGAGATCGCGGGCAGCCACCAGCGGATCGGCAGGTTGCGGAGCACGATCATGAGCGTCGCCGGCACGAAGGTGCCGAGCAGCAGGCCGTGCACGACGCTGAGCGCGAGCAGCGTCGGATAATCGTGCACGAAGGGAATGATCAGCGACACCGCAGCGTAGACGAGGCTCGGGATGCCGAGCACGCGGCGCAGGCCGAACACGGTCGCGAGCCACGCCACCGCCGGCGCAATCAGGATCTGCGAGCCGATGCCGGCGGTCGATAGCCATGCGCCCTCGTCGAACGAGAGCGAGAACGCACCGCGCAAGTCCGGCAGGCCGACCGTGGTCAGCCGGCTGTCGAAATTGGCGAGGAACGAGCCGAGCAGCACGGCCGCGACGGCGAACAGAGGCTGTGGCGCGACGCCGCCGCGCGAGACCGGTCCGCGGCGGGCGTCGTCATTGTCCGCCATTTCCGGCCTTCGTGTCGATGCTGGTCACGACCGACATGCCCGGCACCAGCCGCGCCAGCAACGGCTGGTTGTCGTCGAGCTGGATCCGCACGGGAATGCGCTGCACGACCTTGGTGAAATTGCCGGTCGCATTATCGGGCGGCAGCAGCGCCACCTGCGCGCCGGTCGCGGGCGCAATGCGCTCGACCCGGCCGCGCAGCTTTTCGCGCGGAAAACTGTCGACGGTGATCTCGACCGGCTGGCCCGGCGCGACGTGCGTGAGCTGGGTCTCCTTGTAGTTCGCGATCACATAGACCTTCGGCAGCGGCACCACGTTGATGAGGTTGGTGCCTATGTTGACGTAGTCGCCGGGCTGCACCTGGCGCTCGCCGACGACACCGTCGAACGGCGCGGTGATCCTGGTGTAACCAAGCTTCAGTTTCACGCTCGCCAGCGTCGCCTTGGCCGCTTCGACATCGGCGGCGCGCTGCTTCTTGGTACCCTGCAGAACTTCGAGTTGATGCTGCTGCGCGGCGATGACGGCGCGGCTGGCGCGCACGTCGGCCTGCGCCTTGGCGTAGCCGGCGACCGCCTGCTCATACCGCTGCCGCGTGCCGGATTCGGTTTGCGACAGCGATTGCTGGCGCTCCTGCTCCTGCCGCGCCTCGACTTCAAGCGCTTCCGCGGACAGCCGCGCGGCCTGTGCCTGCGCGATGGTCGCATATTGCAGCTCGACCTGGTTGCTCAGATTGTCGAGCACGGCCTGCGCGGCGGCGACAGCGGCCTCGGACTGCGCGACCTGCGCCTGGTAGTCGGCGGGATCGATCTGGATCAGGAGATCGCCGGCCTTGACGCGCTGGAAGTCGGTAACGCCAACGGTCAGCACTTCGCCGGAGACACGGCTTGCGAGCCGCGTCAGGTCGGAGCGGACATAGGCGTCATTCGTGGTCTGGACCACGGCATTGCCGACCCATTCGTCGAAGCGCAGCGTTGCCAGCGCGACGAAGGCGAGCGCGACGATCACGGCGAACAACGGGATCGCGAGACGGCTCCAGAGCGAGCTCGCCGGCCGCTGCGTCGGCTTCGGCGGCGGGGCCGGCGCTGCGGCAGGGGGTGGCGGTGACGAGACTTGTTCCTGCTGACTCACGACCTGCCCCCAAAACCGGCTGCGCTTGAACTCGAATCTCACTGCCGTCATTCCGGGGCGATGCACAGCATCGAACCCGGAATCTCGAGATTCCGGGTCCGGTCCTTTGGACCGTCCCGGAATGACGGCAGTTGCCGCCTCAGACCGTCTTCTCCGGCCATCGGCAGAGATCGTTGATCAGGCAAACCTCGCAGCGCGGCTTGCGCGCGAGGCAAGTATAGCGGCCGTGCAGGATCAGCCAATGATGGGCATGCAACATGAACTCGCCCGGGATCACCTTTTCGAGACCAAGCTCGACGTCGAGCGGCGTCTTGCCGGGCGCGAGGCCGGTGCGGTTGCCGACGCGGAAGACATGCGTGTCGACCGCCATGGTGTGCTCGCCGAAGGCCATGTTGAGCACGACATTGGCGGTTTTCCGCCCGGCGCCGGGTAGCGACTCGATCTCGGCGCGCGTGCGCGGCACCTCGCCGCCGAAATCGCTCAGCACCTTTGCCGACAGCGCGATGACGTTTCTGGCCTTGGTGCGGTAGAGGCCGATGGTCTTGATGTATTCGCGCAGGCGCTCTTCGCCGAGGTCGAGCATCTTCTGCGGCGTGTCGGCGATCTCGAACAATGCGCGCGTCGCCTTGTTGACGCCGGCATCGGTGGCTTGTGCCGACAGCACCACGGCGACCAGCAGCGTGAAGGGATTGACGTGCTCGAGTTCGCCTTTCGGCTCGGGATTGGCCTTGCGGAAGCGGCTGAAGACCTCGTGAATTTCGGCCGGCGTCCAAGGCTTGGTGGCCTTGAGCGATTTCTTGGCGGGAGCCTTTGGCTTCGCAACAGTCGCCTTTGCCTTTTTCTTCGGCACGGACGCTTTGCGCGGGGCCGGCTTGCGGGTGATTTTCGCCATGATCGGGATATACTGAGGGACGATGAGCACAGGCAACGAAATTGAGCGCAAGCGATCTGAAAGCGAGGCCGAGCCTCAGATCTTCTCCGCGCTGCTGACGCCGCACCGCTCGCTGAACCGCACCGGCTTCCTCGCCGTGATGTTGTTCCTGAGCGTCGTCAGCTTTGCCACCGGCCTCGCCTTCCTGATGAAGGGCGCCTGGCCGGTGCTCGGCTTTTTCGGCCTCGACGTGATGGTGGTCTGGTGGGCCTTCAAGGCCAATTTCCGCACCGCGCGGGCGCGCGAGGAGATTTCAGTCACGGTGTCCGAACTGCGCGTGCGGCGTATCAGCCATCGCGGCCAGGTCGCCGAATGGACGTTCAATCCGCTCTGGGTCCGTCTCGACATGGAGATCGACGAGGACTTTGGCATCGAGCATCTCTATCTGATCTCGCGCGGCCACCAGATCCAGATCGGCCGCTTCCTCGGCCCAGACGAAAAAGCAAGTTTTTACAAAGGCTTGGTCGAGGCGTTGAACGCCGCCAAGCGTGGCCCGACCTACAACCCCATCAGTTGATTCCAGTCGGAAATCGGGTGGTTTCGGAGCCTTCGCTCTCCTACATTTCTTCTCATGATGACACTCGCCATACATGACCAGCGCCTGGCCAAGCCGGGCCCCCAGAATGCCGCGCTGCGCGACTACGATTCCGTGCGCCGGGCGATCGCGTTCATCTCGGAGAACTGGCGCACGCAGCCGGCCATCGAAGCGATGGCGGATGCGGCCGGCGTCACGCCGGATGAGCTGCACCATCTGTTCCGCCGCTGGGCCTCGATCACGCCGAAGGCTTTCATGCAAGCCCTCACCCTCGACCACGCCAAGGGTCTGCTGCGGGATTCCGCGAGCATTCTCGATGCGGCACTCGACTCAGGTCTCTCGGGGCCGGGGCGGCTGCACGATCTCTTCGTCACCCATGAAGCGATGTCGCCGGGCGAATGGAAGAACGGCGGCGCGGGTCTCACCTTGCGCTACGGCTTCCATCCCTCGCCGTTCGGCACGGCGATCGTGATCGCGACCGATCGCGGCCTGTCGGGCCTCGCCTTCGCCGATCCCGGTGAAGAGAAGGTCGCGCTCGCCGACATGACGCGGCGATGGCGCAACGCAACTTACGTCGAGGATCACGAAGGCACCGCACCGCTCGCACAGCGCATCTTCGATACGAAGCTGTGGCGGCCGGACCAGCCGCTGCGCGTGGTCATGATCGGCACCGATTTCGAAGTGCGGGTGTGGGAGACGCTGCTGAAGATCCCGATGGGCCGCGCGGTGTCCTATTCCGACATCGCCTGCAACATCAACAGCCCGAAGGCCTCGCGCGCTGTCGGCGCTGCGGTCGGCAAGAACCCGGTCTCGTTCGTCGTGCCCTGCCACCGCGCACTCGGCAAGAGCGGCACGCTCACCGGCTATCACTGGGGCATCACCCGCAAGCAGGCGATGCTAGGCTGGGAAGCCGGGCAGATGGGGATGCAGTAGGTCTCGTAGGGTGGGCAAAGGCGCAAAGCGCCGTGCCCACCATATTTCCGCGATCGCCGACAGATGGTGGGCACGCTGCGCTTTGCCCACCCTACGGCACTGGCGTTTGAGGCGAAGACTAGCCCGCCAGATCCAGCTTCGACGCCACGGTCGAATCCGCATTGAGCCGGTAGATGATCGGCACACCCGTCGCCAGCTCGCGCTTCAAAATGCCTTCGGGCGAGAGCTTTTCCAGCACCATGATCAGCGCGCGCAGCGAGTTGCCGTGGGCGGCGACCAGCGTGCGCTTGCCGTTGAGCACACCGGGCAGGATCTCCTGCACGTAATAAGGCAGCGCGCGCGCCAGCGTATCCTTCAGGCTTTCACCGCCGGGCGGCGGCACGTCGTAGGAACGGCGCCAGATCAGCACCTGGTCCTCGCCCCATTTCTTGCGGGCGTCGTCCTTGTTGAGGCCGGAGAGATCGCCATAGTCGCGCTCGTTCAGCGCGAGGTCCTTGGAGGTCGGCAGGCCTTTCTGGCCGAGCTCGCCGAGGATGAGATCCAGCGTGTGCTGGGCACGCGTCAGGACCGAGGTGTAGGCGACGTCGAACACCAGGCCCTGCGCCTTCAGCTTGCGGCCCGCTTCCGTGGCCTCCTTCACGCCGAGCTCGGTGAGATCAGGATCCTTCCAGCCCGTGAAAAGGTTCTTCAGATTCCATTCGCTCTGGCCATGGCGCACGAGCACGAGAAGACGTTCGCTCATCAACTGCTTTCCGTTTTTTTCAGATGTCGGAGAGGCCAAGCACGTCGGCCATCGAATAGAGCCCGGGGCTCTTGCCATGCGCCCACAGCGCCGCCTTCAGCGCACCATGGGCGAACAGCATGCGGTCCTCGGCGTGATGCGACAGCGTCAACCGCTCGAACGGACCCGCGAACATCACGGTGTGATCGCCGGCCGCGGTGCCACCGCGTAGCGACGCAAAGCCGATGTCGCCCGGCCGGCGCGCGCCGGTGATGCCGTCACGACCGCGCGCCGAATGCTCGTCGAGCGCGATGCCGCGGCCGGCGGCGGCCGCCTGGCCCAGCATGAGCGCGGTGCCCGAGGGCGCATCGACCTTCATGCGGTGATGCGTCTCCACGACCTCGATATCGAAACTCTCGTCGAGCGCCTTGGCGACGCGCTTGACCACCGCCGCGAGTAGGTTGACGCCGAGACTCATGTTGCCCGACTTCACGACCACTGCGCGGTTGGTGACGCTCTTGATCACGGCATCATCGGAGCCCGAAAGGCCGGTGGTGCCGATGACGTGCACGAGGCCGCGCTGGGCCGCGATCGCGACATTGGCGATGGTCGCCGCCGGCACGGTGAAATCCAGGATGCCGTCGGCGTCTTTCGACATCGCCCAGAGGTCGGCGGAGAGCTTGATGTCATTGGCGGGGAGGCCCGCGAGCACGCCGGCATCCTTGCCGAGCAGTTCGGAGCCCGGTGCCTCCAGCGCGCCGGCCAGCACCGCGCCCTTGCTCTCGGCAATCGCTCGTGTCAGCGCCCGGCCCATCCGGCCGCCGGCCCCAGCAACAATCAAACGCATATCGGACATGGCTCACCCTCTCCACGCCCTATAGCGGGAGCGGGCCGTTCCGGCAACCGATCAGGCCTCTAAACCGCTCGTGGGCCTGGGCTCCCCCGAACATAGGCGCAGGGCTAGAGCACGAGATCCAGGTCCTTCTTGAGCACGATTTGGCCGTCGCGCTCGACAACATAAGTGGCCTTGTAGGAACCACGTTCCCAACCGCCAGCGGGACGCTTCTTCCCCGCGAACAGCATGAATTGCGCCTTGCTGCCCTGAAGCGGCGCAGACCGATTTTCCGCAATGACATTCCCGAGGGGATCCTTGACGACCAGCCATTGCGCGTCGCCTGCCTTCAGCCCGATCGCGCGCACGAACGCGACGATTGCGGTCGAACCGGCGGACGGCGTTTGCCGCTCGGCAGTACCGTCCTCGATGAGTTCCATCGTGACCGCACCGGTCGTAAAGCCTGCATTGAGGATGGCGCGTTCCTGATACTCGAGTTTCGAGCGGAGGGCGGGAAGCCAGAGGGATTGACCGCCCTCGCAGGACTCTGGACGAACGCCATACGCGAAGGGATCAACGACCGCGCCGTTGCGCCTCACGGTGAAATGCAGGTGAGGATATTCCGTGAGGCCGGAGAGACCGACGCGGCCGATCGGCTGTCCGGGTTCGACCTTGTCTCCCGGCTTGACCAGCACACTGCCGGCGGCCAGGTGGCAGTACTGGGTTTCCCACTGCTCCGGATGCTCGATGACGATTCCATTGCCGCATTCGGCCTCGCGCACGGCGTCGCGTCCCGATTTCGTGAAAGCGTCGTCCGGAGCATCGTTGCGTGTCCGAAGAACGCGACCACCTGCCGCTGTGCGCACTTCCACGCCGGCCTTTTGCGCCGCCAGTGAGGGCAAGCGAAAGTCGGTGCCGTTGTGGTTGTCATAGGTCAGCGTGCCGCATTTGTAATCTCGCGCCGACCGGGACGGATCAAGATCGGTGTAATTCTGGATGTAGCAGGAACGGCCGGGCTCGCAATCAATCGGAAGCGCCAATTGGATGCCCTGGGCATCGGCATGGAAGCCGGTCCCCGCCAATGCCAGCGCAGCGAGCGCCCGATAGAGGAAACCTGCGCAGCTCATGCGGCTCGACCTCACGGAGCTCCCTGCACTCAATCAGGCGAACGCTTGTCCGCCGTCCGCAATCCCATCGGATCGTCGTCGATCAATCGGCTGTCGGAGGCCGGCCGGATCATCGGGTTCTCGCGCCTGCCAGCGCCAAAAGGCGACTGGGTGAGATGATACAGAAGAAAGAATTCCGACTGTCGATTGATGCCCAATTTGAGCATGATCCTCTTGGTGTAGGTCCGCACCGTTGCCTCGGTTAGTCGAAGCGCGGCTCCAATATCGCGAGGGCACTGGAATTGGAGAATCCGGCCGACGATTCTTTCCTCGGCCCAGTTCAACCCGAAGGCAGACGCGATGCAGTGCGCGCCCTGCACGTCATCGAACTGCGGCACGACGATGAGGGCCTTTCCCAGCTCGTCATGCGTTGGGACAGCGCCGATCTTGGCGAAGGCGAATTGCTGACGATCCGTCGAAAGTGGTACCGTAGTATTGCAACCTCCATGGGTCGCGCTCTCAACGAGCACCTTCGCGATCGCCCCTCGCAAGCTTTCGGTCACGGAACCGCACGAGCCAGCGAGCTTTCCTCCGTCCATCCTTAGCAGCTCGCGCTTGGCAAGCAGCATTCGTCCACCACGATTGACAGCGTAAACGTGCAGAGCCTGGTCCGCGACGATGGCGGGAAAGGTCAGCTCTTCGAGCCATATCTGCGCATCGACATGCCCCGGCTTTTGCCGGGCCATTGAATGAGCCGCCTTCCATATCGGGCGCACGGTATGCGCCAGACCGGGAATCTCGGCTGCCGCAAGCGCGGCCGGCCGCCATCCGGCCACGAATACGACAGTGGCGCGCTCACTGGACGCAAACCTGCCAATGACCGAATGACCATTGATCGGGGGTTCGGCGCCGATCAACTTCCGCACGAAGGAGGTCCGGGAATTGACCGGCTCAAGCGAGGCAACATCCTCGGCTGTGCCCTTGCGCGCGAAGCGCTCAACCATTGTCGGACATGACGGATCGGTAGGAGCGTCTCCAATTCTGACTTCTTCCAGTCCGGAGCCGGATATCAGGGCTACGTAACAATTCCTGCAGCCGAGCAATTCCGCCATGGCCTTCGCGAAATATTCCATTGCGGTCTGTTGCGGACGTGGCTCCGGACCTGGTCCTGGTGGACCGCATCCGTCATTGGCCTGCTTCGAGGCGCGCTCGACGCGATCAGAACGAAAATCATCCTGTGCGGAAGGTAGTGCCTTACTGCACTCATGCACGGTCGCCTCCCTCGTAGGCCGGCCCACCCCTTACCAGCGCTTTTAATTCTCCCTGAACGCACGGTTGATCCGTAGCGTCATTGGCTGCAAAAGATATTCAGCAAAGGTTCGTTCCCCCGTCTCGACAAATATCTCGACGGGCATTCCAGGCATCAATGTCGAGATGTAGGAGGCTGTTGGCGCCTTGGGGTCCAGCTCAACCTCGGCCAGGTAAGAGCTCACGCCGGACTTGGAGTCTGTCAGTGCGTCTGCCGCAACGCCGACGACCCTTCCCTCGAGCATCGGCCGGCGACGAATATTCAGCGCGTGAACCCGCACGCGCGCCATCTGTCCGACATAGACCTCTTCCCGATCCGCAGGCTTCAATGTCGCCTCGATGACAAGCCGATCTTGCGTCGGAACGATTTCCATCAGGGTTTCCCGAGGTCCAAGCACGGCGTTGAGGTCTCTGCTATTGAGACCGACGATCCTTCCACTTTCCGGGGCACGCAGTTCAGACCGAACAAGCTGGGAGCGCAACGCGGCAATTCGATGTCTGAGGTCGCCGATTTCCTCGCTGGTCGCGTGGCGCTGCTTGGCGATATCCTGATTCTGGTTGAACCCGAGCTGCCGGCGTCTGTCCTGCAACTCCGCGATCTTGCCCTGCATCTCGGAAATTGATGCGGCATTGCGATCGACCTGTCCAGCGGCCTCGGCTTCGGCACGCTTCAACGCCAGCACACGCGGTTTTCGAGCGAGGCCTTTCGCCAGCAGATAGCTCGTATCGGAGATCTCTTCCCGGAGTAATACGAGTTGTTGTTCGAGTCCTTGCGTGTTGCTCTCCAGGCCGCGGATGGAGTCGGCGTTTTGCAGCATCTGCTGGTCGATCACCTTGCGCTCGTTTTCAATCGCCGCCAGTCGCGCAGCAAATTCAGCCTCCTGGGTTTGAATGGCGATACGGGCGGAGGGACGAGCTGCACTCTCGCGCAATTCGTCCGGAAACCGGATTGATTTCGCACCGTCTTGCTCAGCTGCCAGACGGGCCTCCATCGCGAGGTCTGCGAAGAACTTTGTCTCAAGGGAGCCAAGAGTGCCTTCGATCTGCGCGGTGTCGAGCCGTGCAATGAGTTGCCCGGCTTCGACGTGATCGTTTTCCCGCACATAGATCGACTTGATGATCCCGCCTTCCAGATGTTGCACTGCCTTGCGCTTCGAATGCACCTTGATGAATCCCGGCGCCACGACCGCGCCGCGGAGCGGAACCGTGGTTGCCCACAAGCCGAAGCCGCAAAATTGCAGGACGAGCAGCACGCAACCCCAGGCGATGATCCGTCGCATGTCGGATCGCGGTTGCTCCGTCGGCCAGGACTTCGGCCGGGGGCCAGCGACAGGCGCGGGCATCGCGATGGTTTGACCAGTCTGCGTCATGGCCCCGCTCTCCACCCCGTCAGCCTCTGCGGTTCGGCATCGCGCGGGACCACGGCCCGAGTGGGGACCGGTGCCGGCCGCTGGGTGCGAAGAACCTCATAGGGGGGGCCGAAGGTGATCTGGTTGCCGTCCCTCAAGAGGAGCACGGCATCTGCGATGGTCAACAGGCGCGGCCGATGGGTCACGATCACCGATGCTGCGCCGCGGGCCTTGGCTGATAGAATCGCGGAGCACAATGCTTCTTCGCCGTCCGGGTCGAGATTGGCGTTGGGCTCATCCAGCAGGATCAATTTGCGATCGCCAAAGAAGGCACGTGCAAGACCAATGCGCTGGCGCTGGCCACCGGACAGCCTGCTGCCGTCGCGGCCGATCTCGGTCTGATAGCCGGCCGGAAGGGACAGGATCATTTCATGCGCCTGCGCAAGCATGGCCGCGGCGACGATAGCCTTGTCCTGTGCGCATTCATTGAACCCGGCAATGGCTTCGGCCACCGTTCCGCCCAGGAGCTGCACGTCCTGGGGAAGATAGCCGACGAATTGCCCAAGCTGATCGGGATCCCAGTTATGGAGTGCTGCGCGGTCCAGCCGGATCGTGCCGGTGCTCGGCCGCTCGAGGCCTGCCATCAAGCGCAGCAATGTGGACTTTCCAGCGCCGGTCGGTCCGATCACGACGACAAGTTCGGAAGGGCGGCACTGAAATGAGATGCCCGCGAGAATGGGACGCTGCACGCCGCCAATCCGGAATGTCACCCGTTCGACCTGGAGAATGCCGGATGGCGGCGGAAGCAGCGTCTTCTGCGAGCGCGCAAGAACCGGCATCGCGGCGTTGCAGACTTGCGTCCAGGCGTCCTGCGCAGATGCCAATGCGCGCCAGGCCGAAACCAACCCTTCCATGGGCTGCAATGTGCGGGCGATCAGGATCGAACTCGCGATCAGACTGCCGGACAGCACCTCGTTCTGAAGCACGAGCCAGGCACCGGCACCGATCGCGGCAATCTGCAGGATGGTCCTGACCATTCGCGCGGCGGCCGTAATCGTGTAGATGCGTTCGCTCGCCCGCACGACCGGAGACAGGGCTTCATCGTTGAGGCTCATGAACGCGCGGATGGCGCCTCGGGTCCAGCCCATCGCCCGCACCACGCCGGAGTGCCGGACGATTCCATCGAGCAACGCCTGGGTCTTCAACGCGGCCTGAGAGGCCTGCGCGATTTCCCCGCGCGCGATCCAGTGGCTTGCAACGCCCATCGCCAGCAGGATCCCCACCCCGATCAGGACTATGACGCCATACCAGGGGTGCAGGAAGAACAGGATGAGAATAAACACCGGAAGGAATGGCGCATCTATCAGCGATGTCACCGTTCCGCTCGACAGGAAGGTTCTCAGCTCGCGAAGCTTGACGAGATCATGCGGCCGGCCGTCGGCCGGCGCCGCGCCGGTGATGCTGCCTTCAAGGATGATCGGAGCGAGGCAGTGCTCGAACCCGACGGCGAACCGGCTCAACAGGCGGTTACGAAACGTATCGAACGCAGCGCTGAAGGCGAGGGCACCTACGGCGATGACGGTGAGGCCGACAAGCGTCTCAATGCTGCCGCTGCTGAGCACACGGTCGAACACCTCGATGGAATAGAAAGGTACGACCAGGAGCAGCAGGTTTACGGACACGCTAAAGCAGACGATCCACCCCAACGCGGATCGTCCCGGAATCAAGGTCACCAGCAATCTCTGGTCAGATGCTGGGATCGCACCACGGTTACGCGAATACATAACTGGCCGGCACTATCACTGACTGGAACAAAATGCAGAGCGGGCGGGGCGGCCTGACAGCCGCCCCGCGGGCTGGAGCTAGACAACTGCGATGGCGTCGTAACCAGCGGCAGTGTTGATGTCGTCAATCGATTCGAACGGAGTCGCACCGCCCGTGACGCCGTCGAGCTGGATGGCACCGAAGCCGAAATCCAGCACGGTGTTGGTGCCGTCGTCGTCCACGACCACCGTAGCCGGGTCAAAGCCTGGCGGAGCATCGACAACAACGGCATCGCCGTCGGCGAAGCTGAGATCGGTGACTTCATCATTGCCGAAGTTGGTAGCCGTGTTGTCGCCGAAATTGTGCGTGTCGGTACCCGCACCTCCCGTCAGTACATCGTCGCCGAGTCCGCCGTCGAGGACGTCGGCGCCGTTGCCGCCGTCCAACTCGTCGTCGCCGTCACCGCCGCTCAAGGTGTCATTGCCATTGCCTCCCGAGAGGATATCGGCTCCAGCATTGCCATTCAGGGTATCGGTGCCGTCGCCGCCGTCGAGCGTGTCATCACCGGCGTTCCCTTCGAGCGTATCGTTACCGGTTCCGCCGGCGAGTTCGTCATCACCGGCACCGCCGCTCATGGCATCGTTACCCGCGCCGCCGGCCATTTCATCGTCGCCGGCATCGCCGAACATCGTATCGTTACCGGCGCCGCCATCCATGATGTCGTCGCCCGCGTCGCCATGCATGGTGTCGTTGCCATCGTCGCCATTCAGCGTATCGGCGCCCAAACCGCCGTTCAGGACGTCGTCACCGGTACCGCCATTCAGCAGGTCATTGCCAAGTCCGCCGCTCAGCGTGTCGTTGCCGGCGTCGCCATTCAGAGTGTCATCTCCGAAGCCACCGGTGAGTACGTCGTCACCGTTGCCGCCGTTCAAGACGTCATCGCCGGCGTCGCCGCTCAACGTGTCATTGCCGGCGTCGCCCCACAGGGTGTCGGCACCCGCGCCGCCATGAATGTCATCATTGCCGTCGCCGCCGTGGATGCCGTCGTCGCCGGCGTCACCAAAGAGCTGATCATCGCCGGTTCCGCCATCGATGGTGTCGTTGCCTTGGTCGCCATGGATGATGTCGATGCCGGCATTTCCGTTCAGCGTGTCATCGCCCGCGCCGCCATTGATCGTGTCATCGCCATCGCCACCGGTGATGGTATCGATACCGGCATTTCCATCCAGGGTGTCGTTGCCGGTACCGCCATCGATGGAATCGTCGCCCGCGCCGCCGCTTGCGGTATCATTGCCAGCCAGGCCAGTAATGGTGTCGTTACCTTGAAGGCCAAAGATCTGATCGTCCGCAGCTGTGCCAGGCAATACATCGTCGCCTGCTGTTCCGATGATCACTGCCATGATCTCCGCTCCCTTTGCATGGAAATGCGCGACACGGGGCGCATTGCGGCCCGTCATGGACGTCGCAGATTTCGGGTTTGGCTTGATACCCATCACCGATCGGCGTGGGCTCCAATCAAGCAACCTTGGATGAAAGGAGAGCGATGCAGCAATCCCCATTTGGGGACAAAAGAATACGACAAGCTGGTGGACCCAATGAGGTCTTCATCTCAGCTGCGAACGGCCTCACTCGTTCGATCGAATGAGGCCGTCGAGGCGATATCCCGATCGCGCACGATCATCCTATGCGCGTTCTGTCCGCGAGAGCCGGATATGCTCGCGTCAAACCGGGATATGCTTTCGTGACAATCCGTCTTCAGGGCTGCGGGCCGTCATAGCCCTCGATGATGATGAGGTCGGCGATGGAGTGCGGCTGGCGCACCTTGATGTTGGCCTGGTATTCCGGCGAGTTGTAGCAGGCGATCGCGGTCTCGTAGTCGGGAAATTCGATCACGACGTTGCGCGTGCGGCTCTGGCCTTCGACCGTGGTGAAGCGGCCGCCGCGAACGACGTAGCGGGCGCCGAATTTCTTGAAGATCGCGAGATTGGCGACCGCATAGGGCTTGTAGCCCTCGTCATTGGACACATCGACGCGTCCGATCCAATAGCCCTTTGCTGCCATTCTTCTTCTCCTGGTTTGTTGTTCAGCCGAGCGCTTGCGCGATCTCGACCTGGATGGCCTCGGCGACAGCCTTCGGATCGGCAGCTTCCACCACCGGCCGCCCGACGACGAGATAATCGGCGCCGGCAGTGATCGCACGGCCCGGCGTCATGATGCGTTTCTGATCGCCGCTCGCCGCGCCCGCCGGCCGGATGCCGGGAGTGACGAGGCTCATCTGGCGACCGACGATCTTGCGCAAGGCGCCGACCTCTTCGGGCGATGACACCAGCCCGTCGACGCCGAGCACCTGCGCCTGCTGCGCGCGCGCTTCGACGAGCTCGGAGACGCTGAGCCGGTAGCCGGCCGCGTGCAAATCGTCGTCGTTGTAGGACGTCAGCACCGTGACGGCGAGGATCTTCAGGCTCGCGCTGCCGCGGCCTTCGACGGCGCCCTTCATGGTCTGCGGATAGGCGTGCACGGTGAGGAACGTCGCGCCCAGCCTGGCGACACTCTCGACACCGCGCGTCACCGTGTTGCCGATGTCGTGCATCTTGAGGTCGGCAAACACCTTCTTGCCCTTGTCGGCGAGCTTGCCGATCAGCGGCAGGCCGCCGGCATAAGCGAGCTGATAGCCGATCTTGTAGAAGGTGACGCTGTCGCCGAGCCTTGCGATCATCGCCTCCGCGGCGTCGACGCTGGGCAGATCGAGCGCAACGATCAGGCGGTCCTTCGGGGCGATCTCGGCTGGCGTCAT
The DNA here is from genome assembly GCF_024199795.1 of Bradyrhizobium sp. CCGB01. Classification (NCBI taxonomy): domain Bacteria; kingdom Pseudomonadati; phylum Pseudomonadota; class Alphaproteobacteria; order Hyphomicrobiales; family Nitrobacteraceae; genus Bradyrhizobium; species Bradyrhizobium sp. CCGB01. The sequence goes on along the minus strand of NZ_JANADK010000001.1, from coordinate 408,084 downwards.
GTCACCTCACATCATGCGTTGGGAAATGTCGATCAACTGCCGCACCAGCTCCTTCAACGCGGCGATGTCGCCTTCGTTCTTGAGCTTGTCCATATCGTCATAGGCCTGGTCGGCAAAGGCGAGCGTGAGCTGGCTGGCAATCACATTGGCGTGGCAGGAGGTCAAGATCAGCCGCAACGCCTGCAGTGCACGGGCGGCGCCGAGGCGGCTCTGCGATGCGCCGGCGAGCGCGAAGGCACGGCCGCGGAAAACATCGCCGCGCGCCTCGTGCGGATCCTGCACGCGGCTGACCCAGTCGATCGCGTTCTTCAGCAGCGGCGGCACGGAGGCGTTGTATTCGGGCGAGACGAACAGCACGCCGTGATGCGTGCCGATCATGCGCTTGAGATTGATCGCGTGCTTCGGCACGCCTGATTTGGCCTGGAGATCGCCGTCATAGATCGGCAGCGGAAAATCGGCGAGCGAGACGCGGGTGACGTCGACGCCGGCCAGGGCGAATTCATGGGCGGCGACCGCCGCCAGCTTCGCATTGTGCGAGCCGGTGCGCAGCGAGCCGGGAATGACCAGGATTTTGGGTGCGGACATCCGCTTCCATGCGTTCGGCGAAACGAGCCCGCCGCGCAAAGGGTGATGCCGGCGGAATTAGTCCTTGCGATACACCCAGACGCGGGCCGGCGGAAGGTTCATCCAGATCCGTTCCGAAGCCTCTGTGGACACGCCGGGCAGCGATTTCGGGATCGGCGGGACCACCGCATAGGTGAACTGGACGAAGGGCGCGCCCGGCGCCAGCGCCGTGAAGGCGTCGCGGATCAGCCGCAGCCGCGTCAGCATCGGTTTCGTCACGAGCGGCAGGCCGGAGACGACCGCGGAAGCGGGCGCGCTCAACACGTTCCAGAGCGTGTCGCGCAGGCGATAGGCATCGCCCTGCACCACCTTGGCCTGCGGATAGCGATCGCGCAGCAGCGCGCAGAAGCCGGGATTATATTCGACGAGGACGAGGCGCTTCTGGTCGACGCCGCGCTCGACCAGGGCCGAGGTGATGGCGCCGGTGCCGGGACCGAGCTCGACCACTGGTGCGTCCGAGTCGATATCGACGTAATGCGCCATGGTCCGGGCCAGCAGCTTGCCCGACGGCATCACCGCGCCCATGTGCAGGGGCTTTTCGATCCATGATCGGAGAAAACGCACCTCGTCATCGAGACGAGGCTTCTTCAACGCACGCGCGGACGATGGCAATGGCATGTCAGGACCGGACTGGACCGCGGGACCGCGAGACCGCGGCGTGTCAGAAAATGGTCATAAACAGGTATAGGCCGAAGACGATACGGTCAAGACGAGTCAGCTCGCCCGATTACTGAACAGATCCTTGACCTTGGCGAAGAAGCCGACGGACTCCGGCTGGGTATTGCCCGAGGAGAGCTTCTCGAACTCGGCCAGCAATTCCTGCTGTTTCTTGGTGAGATTCTGCGGGGTCTCGACCGCGACCTGGACATACATGTCGCCCATCTGGCGCGAGCGCAGCACCGGCATGCCTTTTGCTGCAATGCGGAAACGGCGGCCCGACTGGGTTCCGGCCGGCACCTTCACCTTGGTTTTGCCGCTGTCGATGGTCGGCACCTCGAATTCGCCGCCGAGGGCGGCCGTCACCATCGAGATCGGCACCCGGCAATGCAGATCGGCGCCGTCGCGCTGGAAGAGCTGGTGCTGGGCCAGCGACAGGAAAATGTAGAGGTCGCCGGGCGGGCCGCCGCGGACCCCGGCCTCGCCTTCGCCGGCGAGCCTGATCCTTGTGCCGTCCTCGACGCCCGGGGGAATGTTGACCGACAGATTCCGCTCGCGGGTGACCCGGCCCTGGCCGGAGCAGGACGGGCAGGCATCCTCGATCGTCTGGCCACGGCCCTGACAGCCCGGGCAGGTGCGCTCCAGCGTGAAGAAGCCCTGTGACTGCCGCATGCGGCCGGCGCCGCCGCAGGTCGAGCAGGTCTTCGGCTTGGTGCCGGCCTTGGCGCCGATGCCCGAGCAGGCCTCGCAGGTGACCGAGACCGGAATCTCGATCTGCGCGGTCTTGCCGCCAAAGGCTTCCTCGAGCGTGATTTCCATGTTGTAGCGCAGGTCGGCGCCGCGCTCGCGGCCGCCGCGGCCGCGCTGTCCGGCCATGCCGAACAGGTCCTCGAAGATGTCGGAGAAGGAGGAGGCGAAGCCCGCGCCGAACCCGGCGCCGCCGCCGGGACCGCCCTGCTCGAAGGCCGCATGGCCGAAACGGTCATAGGCCGCGCGCTTGTCCTTGTCCTTGAGGACTTCGTAGGCCTCGTTGATTTCCTTGAACTTGACTTCGCTGGTGTCGTCGCCGGGATTGCGGTCCGGGTGGAATTTCATCGCAAGCTTGCGGAAGGACGATTTCAGCACGGAATCGTCGGCAGAGCGTTCGACTTCCAGGGTTTCGTAATAGCAGCGCTTGGTGGACATGGCGGGCTCGGTCTATCCAATCGCGATTCAAGTCGGGGCGAAACAACGTCGCCACGCGACGATATAAGCAGCCTTCTGCCCTGCGGCAGAGGGCAGCGAAGCGGCGTTGAGCATAACCATAGGGAATTGATCGATCGTAACGGGCGCCTTGCCCGTCGAGCCCGACACGAAGACCTCCCCCTTGAAGGGGGAGGCTGACTGAGCGTGTGGGGTCCAAGCCGTCCGCATCATCACCCTCTTGGGGTTCAGGCGGACTTCTTGTTGTTCTTGTCGTCGTCGACTTCGGTGAACTCCGCGTCGACGACGTCGTCCTTGGCCGCGTCCTTCTTGGCGTCGGCTTCGGCCTGCTGCTTGTACATGGCCTCGCCGAGCTTCATCGAAGCCTGCGCCAGCGTCTGGGTCTTGGCCTTGATCGCCTCGGCATCGTCGCCCTTCAGCGCTTCCTTGAGGTCGCTGACGGCATCCTCGATGGCGCGGCGCTCGGTCTCGGCGACCTTCGAACCGTGCTCGGCCAGGGCCTTCTCGGTGGAGTGCACCAAGCCATCCGCCTCGTTCTTGGCAGTGACGGCCTCGCGGCGCTTCTTGTCCGCCTCGGCATTGGCCTCGGCGTCCTTGACCATCTTCTCGATGTCGGCTTCCGACAGGCCGCCGGAGGCCTGGATGCGGATCTGCTGCTCCTTGGCCGTGGCCTTGTCCTTGGCCGAGACGTTGACGATGCCGTTGGCGTCGATGTCGAAGGTCACCTCGATCTGCGGCATGCCACGCGGGGCCGGCGGAATGCCCATCAGGTCGAACTGGCCGAGCATCTTGTTGTCGGCCGCCATCTCACGCTCGCCCTGGAAGACGCGGATGGTGACCGCGTTCTGGTTGTCCTCGGCGGTCGAGAACACCTGGCTCTTCTTGGTCGGGATCGTGGTGTTGCGGTCGATGATGCGGGTGAACACGCCGCCCAGCGTCTCGATGCCCAGCGACAGCGGGGTCACGTCGAGCAGCAGCACGTCCTTGACGTCGCCCTGGAGCACGCCGGCCTGGATCGCGGCACCGATCGCCACGACTTCGTCCGGGTTGACGCCCTTGTGCGGCTCCTTGCCGAACAGCTGCTTCACGACTTCCTGGACCTTCGGCATGCGCGACATGCCGCCGACCAGAACGACTTCGCCGATCTCACCGGCGGTGACGCCGGCGTCCTTCAACGCCTTGCGGCAGGGCTCGACGGTCTTCTGGACGAGGTCGTCGACCAGCGCCTCGAACTTGGCGCGGGTGAGCTTCATCGTCAGATGCTTCGGGCCGGTCTGGTCCGCGGTGATGAAGGGCAGGTTGATTTCGGTCTGCGTCGTCGACGACAGCTCGATCTTGGCCTTTTCAGCGGCTTCCTTCAGGCGCTGCAACGCGAGCTTGTCGTTGCGCAGGTTGATGCCCTGCTCCTTCTGGAACTCGTCGGCCAGATAACCCACGAGGCGCATGTCGAAGTCTTCGCCGCCGAGGAAGGTGTCGCCGTTGGTCGACTTCACCTCGAACACGCCGTCGCCGATTTCGAGAATGGAGATATCGAACGTGCCGCCGCCGAGATCGTACACGGCGATCGTGCCGGTCTTGGTCTTGTCCAGACCATAGGCGAGCGCGGCCGCGGTCGGCTCGTTGATGATGCGCAGCACTTCAAGGCCCGCGATCTTGCCGGCATCCTTGGTCGCCTGGCGCTGGGCGTCGTTGAAGTAGGCGGGAACGGTGATGACGGCCTGGTCGACCTTCTGGCCGAGATGGGCTTCCGCGGTCTCCTTCATCTTCTGCAAGATGAACGCAGACACCTGCGAGGGCGAGTAGGTCTGGCCGTCGGCCTCGACCCAGGCGTCGCCGTTGGAAGCCTTCACGATCTTGTACGGAACGAGCTTCTTGTCCTTCTCGACCATCGGGTCGTCGTAGCGGCGGCCGATGAGGCGCTTCACTGCGAAGAAGGTGCGCTCGGGATTGGTGACGGCCTGGCGCTTGGCCGGCTGGCCGACGAGGCGCTCACCGTCGTCCGTCACGGCGACGATCGAAGGCGTCGTGCGCATGCCTTCGGAATTCTCGATGACTTTGGCGTTCTTGCCATCCATCACGGCGACGCACGAATTCGTGGTGCCGAGGTCGATCCCAATGACCTTTCCCATGGTCCTGATATCCTTGTTTTTGCGGCAGGTTGGTTGGGCCCAGAAGGCACCCGATCCAAACCCCCTAAGATCAAACATCCGCGATATTGCGATGATTGGGGGTCATATAGGAGGGGGGGAGGGGGCTGCAAGGACCGAACGCAAGTTTCGGCCGTGAAAACATTGGGTTTTGGAAGATCATATCCGGGCTCAACCGCCCTTGCGGGTGAGGAATTATTAACAGGTTCGGTTGTCGCCGGCCCCGCCACGGCGGTCCGTCCCGCCCTGTTGCCGGAAGGCCAAACCCGCTAAAAGGCGGGCGGCCGGATAACCGCCTTTGGGGCGGCTTCGCGCGACAAAGCGGCCCGATGGCCGACCATCGAACGGCCTCAATGTGAACCAATCAGAGTGCCCATGAAGCTGATCCGCCCCCTCGCCGCGCTCGCCCTCCTCGCCGCAACAGCGCTTCCGGCGCTTGCCGCCGACGCCGTTTTCCCGCCCGGCTTGCGCCTCGGCATGGTGCCGCTGGTCGGGCTGAGCACGGCCAAGACCTTTCCGGGCTTCGAGAGCGAGGACGGCAGCGTCAAGGTGCTGATCACCGAGCTGCCGCCGGCGGCCTATGGCGAGGTCGTGAGCGCCTTCAATTCCAATCCCGCCGGCACCGCCGGCGTCAAGCAGGACAAGATCGAGACCCCCGCGGGTCTGGCCTATTACACCACGGAAAGCGGCAAGGCCGGCGATACCCCGGTGAAGCGCTATTCGATGATCGTGCCGGGCGCCGGCTTCTCCGGCTATGTCGCCGTGCAGATCCCGGAGAACGCGACCAGGATCTACACCGACGAGGCGGTGCGGCAGATGTTTGCCAGCGCCACCACCCGCAAGCAGGTCTCGGCCGAAGAGCAGATCGGGCTGATGCCGTTCAAGATCACCGATCTCGCCGACTTCAAGGACATCCGCACGCTGGCGCCGGGCGCCAGCATCATCCTGGCCGACGGCAACGAGAGCTCGGGCTATGAATCGAAGCCGTTCATGATCCTCGGCCTGATCGGCGCCACCCCGCAGCAGGCCGACGACCGCGCCCGCTTCGCCCAGGAGGCCGCGCTGCAGATCCCCGGCGTGCGCGAGTCCCGCGTCACCATGTCCGAGCCGATCCGCATCAACGGCCAGCAGGGTTTCGAGACCCGGATCGACGGCGTCAGCGGCAAGGACAAGACCCCGGTGACCGTGGTGCAGTGGATCCGCTTCTCGAGCGGCGGCACCTCCTTGCGCATCATCGCCAGCGCCCCGCGCGACCAGTGGTCGGCCGCCTTCACCCGCTTCCGCGCCGTGCGCGACGGCATCCAGCCGAAGGGGTAGGCGGCACACTCGGTGTCGTCCCGGCGAAGCTGGGACGACCAAGAGAGCCCAAGCACTCACCAGACCTGGCTGCATTTTCGGGCTTCTGTTCGCTCGCGCGCGGAACTAGGCTTCGTCTCCATTGGCTCACAAGGGGAGGCGAACGATGCTGGATCGGCGACAGATTTTGACGGCGCTTGGGACGACGGCGCTCGCAACCCTCGCTCCAACCGCGCTCTTTGCAGCCGCATCGATCAAGCCGGACGATGCATCCGCGCTGCTTGTGATCGACGTGCAAAACTGCTTCCTGCCCGGCGGCAGCCTCGCCGTGAAGGAAGGCGAGCAGGTGGTGCCCGTCATCAACAAGATCTCGAAAGCGTTCGCGAACGTGGTGATGACGCAGGACTGGCACACGCCGGGCCACGTCTCGTTCGCTTCGGTGCATTCCGGCAAGAAGCCGTTCGAGACCGTCGATCTGCCTTACGGCAAGCAGGTGCTGTGGCCCGACCATTGCGTGCAGGGCACCGACGGCGCCGCGCTGTCGAAGGACCTTGCGATCCCGCATGCCGAGCTCATCATCCGCAAGGGCTTTCACAAGGACGTCGACAGCTATTCGGCCTTCCTCGAAGCCGACGGCAAGACTTCGACGGGCCTCGCCGGTTACCTGAAGGGCCGCAAGATCAAGCGCGTCTTCGTTGTGGGATTGGCGACGGATTTCTGCGTCGCCTGGACCGCGCTCGACGCGCGCAAGGCGGGCTTCGAGGTCTATGTGGTGGAGGACGCCTGCCGCGGCATCGACACGCAGGGCTCACTGGCGAAGGCCTGGGCCGATATGGCCAAGGCCGGCGTGAAGCGGATTCAGTCGGGTGACATCGCGGTGAGCGCGTAGGACACACGCATCCGCCAGCCCCTCATGGTGAGGAGGCGCGTCAGCGCCGTCTCGAAGGATGAAGGCCGAGCTGAGAGAGCCGGGCCCTCATCCTTCGAGACGCGCGCGAGCGCGCTCCTCAGGATGAGGATCAGTTCGACTCGTTGCTGTTGGCGGCGGCGGCCGCCTTTGCGCCACCCTTGGCGACACCGACCAGCGCCGGGCGCAGCACGCGCTCGCCGATGGTGTAGCCGGCCTGCATGACCTGCACGACGGTGCCCGCAGGCACCGACGCATCCGGCACCTCGTACATCGCCTGCTGGAAGTTCGGGTCGAACTTCTGGCCCTGCGGATCGAACTTCTTCACGCCGTGCTTTTCCAGCGCGTTGAGCAGCGAGCGCTCGGTGAGCTCGACGCCCTCGATCAGCGAGGTCAGGCCGGGATCGGCCGCGGCACGGGCTTCGGCCGGAACAGCATCGAGCGCGCGCTGGAGATTGTCGGCGATGTCGAGCACGTCGCGGGCAAAGCCGGTGACGCCGTAGAGCTTGGAGTCGGCGACCTCCTTGGCGGTGCGCTTGCGCAGATTCTCCATTTCGGCCAGCGTCCGCAGCATGCGGTCGCGCGCCTCGGCGGCTTCCTTCTGCAACAGCTCGACCGAGCCCGGCTCGGGATCGTCGGGCATGATGTAGGGCTTTGACACCACGGGCTCCCCGGTCGGCGGGGTCGTGTCGTCGGGCTGCCGGTCTCGATCGGTCATCGGCTCTCTTCTCAAACTCATCTCAAGGGATTGTTGGCCCGGATATCGTGCCTAAGCTTGCGAAAATCAAGCGCCCGTGATCGGAGGAAACGCCGGTCACCCCCCCAAAAGGCGGCTGACGATGCGGGCGGCGTAGTCCACGGTCGGGATCACGCGGGCATAATTCAGCCGGGTCGGCCCGATCACGCCCAAAACGCCGACGATATGGCCGGCGGCATCCCGATAGGGTGAGATGATCGTGGAGGAGCCGGACAGCGAAAACAGTTTGTTCTCGCTGCCGATGAAGATCCGCACGCCCTCGGCGGTCTCGGCGCGTCCCAGAAGGTCGATGACGCCGCGCTTGGTCTCGAGATCGTCGAACAGCAGGCGAACCCGTTCCAGATCCTCCAGCGCGTGCAGATCCTCGAGCAGATTGGCGTGGCCACGAACGATGAGCTGGCGGTCTTCGTTCTCGCCGCCGGACCAGCTCGCAATACCGGCCGAAATCACTTTCTGCGTCAGCTGGTCGAGCTCGGCACGGGCTTCGCCGAGCGCGGTTTCGAGCTCGAGCCGCGCCTCGGCCAGCGTGCGGCCGCGGATCCGCGCATTGAGGAAATTACCGGCTTCGGTGAGCGCCGAGGAGGGAACCCCGGGCGGCAGCGCCAGCACGCGGTTTTCGACCTGGCCGTCCTCGCCGACCAGGATCACCAGCGCCTTTTCCGGTTCCAGGCGGACGAATTCGATGTGCTTCAGCCGCGCATTGGATTTCGGCGTCAGCACGACCGCTGCTGCGCGGGTGAGCCCCGACAGCCGCGTCAACGCCTGATCCAGCGCCGCCTCGACCGATTGCGCGTGGCCGACGGTGGCAAGCTGGCTCTGGATCGACTGCCGCTCGGCCTCGTTGAGGTCGCCGACCTGCATCAGGGCATCGACGAAGAAGCGCAGGCCGAGTTCCGTCGGCAGCCGGCCTGCGGAGGTGTGCGGGGCATAGATCAGGCCGAGCTGTTCCAGATCGGCCATCACATTGCGGACCGAGGCCGGCGACAACGGCATGGCGATCAGGCGCGCGATATTGCGCGAGCCGACCGGCTCGCCGGTCGCGAGATAGCTTTCGACAATTTGACGAAAGATGTCGCGGGAACGCTCGTTGAGCTGGGCGAGGCCTGCGCGCGGCGCGATCAGATGGATCGGATCGTGATGGGCCACAGACGGTAACTCCTGTCAGACGCTCATAATTTGTCCATCCCGGGCCGTTCTGACAAGCGTGGCGTTTGCGGGGTGGAAAACCGGGGGTGAAAAAGCCTTGTCCTCCCGACTCACCCCACCTACAAGCACCGCGAACAGCCCTTTTCCGAGAGTTTTGGAGGATTTCCCATGCGGCCAAGCCGCCGTGCGCCCGACGAATTGCGCCCCGTGACGCTGGAGCGCGGCGTGGTCAAATATGCGGAAGGCTCCTGCCTCGTGAAATTCGGCGACACCCATGTGCTGGTCACCGCCACGCTGGAAGACCGCCTGCCGCCGTGGCTGAAGGGCCAGGGCCGCGGCTGGGTCACCGCCGAGTACGGCATGCTGCCGCGCGCGACCTCAGAACGCACCCGCCGCGAGGCCTCCGCCGGCAAGCAAAGCGGCCGCACCGTCGAGATCCAGCGCCTGATCGGCCGCTCGCTTCGCACCATCGTCGATCTCGAAGCGCTCGGTGAGCGCCAGATCACGGTCGATTGCGACGTGCTCCAGGCCGACGGCGGCACGCGTACGGCCTCGATCACCGGCGCCTGGGTCGCGCTCGCCGATTGCATCAACTGGATGAAGGCGCGCAACATGATCAAGGCCAACGTGATGCGCGACAACGTCGCCGCGATCTCCTGCGGCATCTACAACGGCACGCCCGTGCTCGACCTCGACTATGCCGAGGATTCGGAAGCCCAGACCGACGCCAATTTCGTCATGACGGGCGATGGCCGCATCATCGAGGTGCAGGGCACCGCGGAACGCGAGCCGTTCACGCAGGACGAGTTCCTGGCGCTGATGGCGCTGGCGCGCAAGGGCGTCGCGCGTCTCGTGGACTTGCAGAAACTGGCTGTCGCGTAGTCAATAGACCCATGCACCGCCGAATCACCGGAAAGCTCGTCATCGCGACCCACAATCCCGGCAAGCTCGCCGAGATGAAGGAGCTGCTCGCGCCCTACGGCATCGAGGCGGTGTCGGCCGGTGAGCTCGGCCTCCCCGAGCCCGAAGAGACCGGCAACGACTTCCGCAGCAACGCCGCGATCAAGGCGATCGCGGCGGCGCAGGCGACCAGGCTCCCGTCTTTCGCCGATGATTCCGGCATCGTGGTCGACGCGCTCGACGGCGCGCCCGGCATCTACAGCGCGCGCTGGGCCGGTCCGAACAAGGATTTTGCCGCGGCGATGGCGCAGATCGAGCGCCTGTTGCAGGAGCGCGGCGCGACCGCGCCGGAGAAGCGCACCGCGCATTTCGTCTCCGCGCTCTGTGTCGCCTGGCCCGACGATCATCTCGAGGAGGTCGAGGCGCACGTCGACGGCACCTTGGTCTGGCCGCCGCGCGGTACCGCCGGCTTCGGTTATGATCCGATGTTCCTGCCCGACGGTCACAACCGCACCTTCGGCGAGATGACCAGCATCGAGAAGCACGGCCTGCCGCCGCTCGGCCTCGCCCTGTCGCACCGCGCCCGCGCCTTCGTGAAACTGGCGGAGATCTGCCTTGAGCCGCGCTAAGGAAGCCTTTGGCGTCTACGTGCACTGGCCGTTCTGCCTGTCGAAGTGCCCCTATTGCGACTTCAACAGCCATGTCCGCCACGCCGCGATTGACGAGGCGCGCTTTGCGTCCGCCTTCGCCCGCGAGATCGCAACGACCGCGCAGCGTTCGCCCGGCCGCGAGGTCACATCGATCTTCCTCGGTGGCGGCACGCCGTCACTGATGCAGCCCGCAACCGTCGGCGCGGTGCTCGATGCGATCGGCAAGCACTGGACCGTTGCCAGCGACGTCGAGGTGACCCTGGAGGCGAACCCGACCAGTGTCGAGGCCACGCGCTTTGCCGGCTATCGCGCCGCCGGCGTCAATCGCGTCTCGCTCGGCGTGCAGGCGCTGGACGATGCCTCGCTGAAGGCGCTTGGCCGCATGCACAGCGCGCGCGAGGCGCTCGACGCCGTCGCGATCGCACGCCGCTCGTTCGACCGTTATTCGTTCGACCTGATTTATGCCCGTCCCGACCAGACGCCGGCGATGTGGGCCGACGAGCTGCGTCTCGCAATCGACGAAGCCGCCGAGCATCTGTCGCTCTATCAACTGACGATCGAGGAAGGCACGCCGTTCTTCGGCCTGCACCAGGCCGGCAAATTGAAGACGCCGGACGAAGCCGTCGCGCGCGCGCTCTACGACGTCACGCAGGAGACCTGCGACAAGCTCGGCCTGCCCGCCTACGAGATTTCAAATCACGCGCGGCGCGGCGCCGAGTGCCGGCACAATCTGGTCTACTGGCGCGGCGACGAATATGCCGGCATCGGCCCCGGCGCGCATGGCCGCCTCGACATCGACGGTATCAGGCACGCCACCGCCACCGAGAAGCGCCCCGAAGCCTGGCTGATGCGGGTCGAGACCAACGGCCATGGCGTCGTCACCGACGATCTTCTCAACAGCGAAGAGCGCGCCGACGAATTCTTGCTGATGGGGTTGCGGCTCGCCGAGGGCATCGACCCCGAACGCTACAAGGCGCTCTCCGGCCGCCCGCTCGATCCCGGCCGCATCGCGCTGCTGCGCGAGGAAGGCGCGATCACCGTCGATGCGACAGGTCGGCTGCGCGTGACGAGCAGCGGATTCCCCGTGCTGGATGCGGTGGTTGCGGATCTGGCAGCGTAGCGAGGTCTCGTAGGGTGGGTTAGCCGAAGGCGTAACCCACCATGTTTCCGCGTACGCGGAACGCACTTGGTGGGTTACGCTTCGCTAACCCACCCTACGGCAGCGTGTTACGCCCCAAAACTCTTCGGCGAGCCCGCGACCGCAACACCGCCGCCGGTCGTCACCTTCATGACCGCGAGCCCGCGCTCGTTGGTGCCGTCCGCGCGGAAGCGGAACAGGCCGTCGATGCCGGCAAAGCCCGAAGGATTGGTGAGCACGTCGGGCGAAAAGCGCGTGGTGCCCTGCGTACGCGCGAGCGCGGCGACGAGCGCGACCGCGTCATAGGCCAGCGTCGCGGTACGGATCGGCTCGGCGCCGTATTTGGTGCGGTAGCGGCCGGAGAAGGCGCGGAAGCCGGCCGGGTCCGGCGCGGCGTAGAGACCGCCTTGCAGGTTCTGGCTCGCATAAACGCGCGGACTGTCCCACAGGCCGGTGCCGAGCAGCTGGATGTTGCGCAGATTCGCGCCCGCGGCAGTCATCGCATCGGCGACCGCAACCACGGCATCGCCGTCATCGGCAATGAACAGCGCATCCGCGCTGCCGAGCTGCTGCGCCACGGTCCGTGCCGGCGTGGCGCGATCGGCGCCGTATTTCTCGAACGCGACGATGCGGCCGCCGCGGCGCGGCACCGCCGCCTTCACCGCGGCCTCGACCACATTGCCATAGGCATTGTCGGGCACGAGCACGGCGACGGAGCGCTTTCCGATGCTGGCGGAATATTCGACGATGCGGTTGACGTCGGATTCCGGCAGGAAGCTCAGCAGATAGACGCCGCGGCCGGCAATGCTGGAATCGGTCGAGAACGCGATCACCGAGATGCCGCGCGTGCGGGCGACCTGCGCCACCGCCGGCACCGATTGCGCGAACAACGGCCCCAGGATGATCTCGGCACCTTCGTCGACCGCCTGCTGCGCGCCCTGTTGCGCGCCCTGCGGGCTGCCGTTGTCGTCCTTGATCAGGAGCTGGATGTTGGGATTCTGGAACTCGGCCAGCGCCATCTCGGCGGCGTTGCGCATCGACTGCGCGGCGAGGCCGGCATTGCCGGCCGCCGAGAGCGGCAGGATCACGGCAACCTTCACCCCGCCGCTGCCGGCGGTCGTGGCCTGTTGCGGCGGGCCTGCCGGCTGAGCCGGTGGCGGTGAGGAGCTGCTGAACGGGTTGGAAAACTGGCTGAGGCTCTGCTGCACGCCGGCGCAGGCCGACAGCAAGGGCGCACCGAGCAACAGGCCGAGCGCGCTCCGCCGCGTCGCCCCCGATATCGGGGGCCCCGGAACGGGAGACTCCTCGGGAGAGGGAGACCTGGAATTGCGCGGGCCCAGCATGGCAGCTCTTCTTCTGACCGGCCGTCTTCAGCAGGTCACACAACTTTTCCGCATCAGAACCCGCGGATTCAGGCATATTGTCGGCAAATAGTTAACTAAAACAAAAGGATAATGCTCGCTTAACGCGACCGCCCCTCAAGTCCGGCTAGCTGTCCACCGTCCGTCACCCAGCATCAAGGCGGCGTTTCCGCCGCGAATATGGCGCTGACTCTTCATTCCCTCTGCAATGTGATGCCGGATGGATCACATTCCAGTCTCCACGCCCCTCACCCAGGCACGATCTTTTTCGCAGGACCGGTTCCCAGCCCCAGGGATCATGCCTAAGTTCGTCTCATTATGCGCGCAAAGCCGACCCCGATAAATACACCTGAAACTACGGATCCCGCCTCGCGCGGTTTCTCCATCGACGCCCATCGGCTGACGGCGCCGAAGGCGGCGCCGGGTCTGTATCTGGTCGCGACCCCCATCGGCAATCTCGGCGACATCACGCTGCGCGCGCTTCAGACGCTCGCCGGCGTCGACATCATCGCCTGCGAGGACACCCGCATCACGCGGCGCCTGACCGAGCGCTACGCCATCGCGGCGCAGCTCAAGCAATATCACGAGCACAACGCGGAAGCGGCGCGTCCAAAAATCCTGGAGGCGCTTGCGGCAGGCGGCTCGGTCGCGCTGGTGTCGGATGCCGGCACGCCGCTGATCTCCGACCCCGGCTTCAAGCTGGTGCGCGAGGTCTGCGCCGCGGGCCATGCGGTCTACGCGCTGCCCGGCCCGTCCTCGGTGCTGGCGGCACTGTCGGTCGCCGCATTGCCGACCGACCGCTTCTTTTTCGAGGGCTTTCTGCCCGCGAAATCCGCTGCGCGCAGGTCGCGTCTCACCGAGCTCGCCCGCATCGATGCGACGCTGGTGATGTTCGACTCCGGCAACCGCGTGCAGGATACGCTGGCCGAGCTCGCCGAGATCATGGGGTCGCGCGAGGCCGCGATCTGCCGCGAATTGACGAAACTGCACGAGGAAATTTCGCGCGCGACGCTGCATGAGCTGGCGCGCGACGCCGCCACGCTGGAGACGCGCGGCGAATTCGTGCTGGTGATCGCGCCGCCTGCGGCGGACGCCGAGGTGCTGACGCCGGATGCGCTCGACGGTCTCCTACGCGAACAGCTCGCCGCGCACAGCGTCAAGGATGCCGTCGTGCATGCGGTCGCACTCTCGGGCCGGCCGCGCCGCGAGGTCTATGCCCGCGCGCTCGAGCTCGCAAAGGACCTGCGGGGCGGCAATGGCGAAGACTGACGGCCCGGCGGAACCGAAAGTCGCCTCGCCCGAACGCATCGCCGCGTTCCACACCGGCATTTCGGCCGAGAGCCGCGCCGCCGCCTATCTGATGGCAAAAGGCTACCGCATCCTCGCAAAGCGCTACCGCACCCCGCATGGCGAGATCGATATCGTGGCGCGCCGCCGCAATCTGATCGCCTTCGTCGAGGTCAAGGCCCGCGCGACGCTGGATGATGCCGCCTTCGCCGTGACGCCGCGCCAGCAGCAGCGCATCATCGACGCTGCGCAAGGCTGGCTCGTTGCGCATCCCGAGCATGCCGAATTCGAACTGCGATTCGACGCCATGCTGATTGCGCCGAAGCGACTTCCGCGCCATGTGTTGGCGGCATTCGACGCCTCGACCTGAAAGGCAGACCATGAAACTAAACGTCGCCGTCCAGATGGACCCCATCGCCCGCATCAACATCAAGGGCGATTCCACCTTCGCGCTGCTCCTGGAGGCGCAGAAGCGCGGCCACGGCCTGTCCTATTACACGCCCGACAAGCTCTCGATGGTCGGCGAGGAGATCGTCGCACCGGTCCAGCTCCTGACCGTGCGCGACGAGCCCGGCAATCACTTCACCCTGGGCGAGCCCAAACGCGAAGCGCTCAACGGCTTCGACGTGGTGCTGCTCCGCCAGGATCCGCCATTCGACCTCGCCTACATCACCTCGACGCACTTCCTGGAGCGCATCCATCCGAAGACGCTCGTCGTCAACGATCCCGCCTCGGTGCGCAACGCGCCGGAAAAACTGTTCGTGATGAACTTTCCGCAGCTGATGCCCCCGACCCTGATCTCGCGCGACCTCGATGAGATCAACGCCTTTCGCGACAAGCATGGCGCCGTCGTCATGAAGCCGCTGCACGGTCATGGCGGCGCAGCAGTGTTCCGCGTGATGCCGCAGGACATGAATTTCGGCTCGCTGTTCGACATGTTCTCGGTGACCTTCAAGGAGCCGTGGGTGATCCAGCAGTTCATCCCCGAGGTGAAGCACGGGGACAAGCGCATCATCCTCGTCAACGGCGAGTTCGCCGGCGCGGTGAACCGCGTGCCGGCCGCCGACGACCTCCGCTCCAACATGGTCCGCGGCGGCGCCGCGCAGGAGACCGAGCTCACGCCACGCGAGCGCGAGATCTGCGCGACCGTCGGACCGGCGCTACGCGAGCGTGGCCTGCTGTTCGTCGGCATCGACGTCATCAACGGCAATCTCACCGAGATCAACGTGACCTCGCCGACGGGCATCCGCGCCATCGCGCGGCTCGGCGGCCCTGACGTTGCGGCGAAGCTCTGGGACGTGATCGAGCAGAAGCGGAAGAAGTAGCAGCTGTCGTTACGCACGCTGTCTCTCCAACGTCGTCCCCGCGAACGCGGGGACCCATACCGCGGAATCCATCGATTGCGAACGGTCGGAGTACCGAACAACGGGTCTTCGCCAAATTTCTCCCTGGGGTTATGGGTCCCTGCGTTCGCAGGGACGACATCGGTTATGTGTTGCTTTGTTTCCGTCTCACCGCGATCGCGCATCACTAACCACCCATTCACCATGACGCCGCGCGCGTCATGCGAACGAACGAGCGACCACGCGTGATTCTACGGGGCCATTGGCCGACCGGATAACGCGACGTTCACCATCTGCCCAGAACGCGCGTCGTCACGGGCCATCACACTCGGCCTCGCAACACCCCTTATACTTTTACTCCCTACTCATCGACGCCGGGGAACCCGCCACGTGCGGTTCGAGTGCCCTGCGTAAGAGTAGAAGCGTATGAACACCGCACGCATTGTCGTTCTCGTCATCGCGCTGGGCGCCGGCGGCGTCGCTGCGTATCTGGCGAGCGGCTTCGACAACAAGCCCGCGCCCGCCCTTCCCGTCGCCGAAAAGCTGCCGACGGTCGAGGTCCTGATCGCGAAGAACGACATCCAGCTCGGCCAGGCCGTCAAGCCCGAGGATCTGCAATGGCAGTCCTGGCCGGCGGCGACCGCGAGCAGCGCTTTCATCCGCCGCGACAGCAGGCCCGAAGCCCAGACCCAGATCGCAGGCTCGATCGCGCGCGTGCCGTTGATGCAGGGCGAGCCGATCCGCGAGCAGAAGCTGGTGAGAGCCGAGGGCTCGGGCTTCATGGCCGCGATCCTGCCCTCCGGCATGCGAGCCGTCTCCACCGAGATTTCAGCCGAGACCGGCGCCGGCGGCTTCATCCTGCCGAACGACCGCGTCGACATCGTCCTGACGCGGCGCCTGAAGAATCCCGACGGCGCCAACGGCGCGACCGGCGGCAACGACCTGATCCTGTCCGAGGTCATCCTGAGCAACATCCGTGTGCTCGCGATCGACCAGGCGCCGAAAGAAAAAGACGGCCAGAACGCCGTGCTCGGCAAGACCGTCACACTCGAGCTCAAGCCGGAGCAGGTCGCGACGCTGTCGGCCTCGCGCCAGGGCGGCACGCTGACGCTCGCGCTGCGCAGCATCGCCGATGCCAACGCCGTCGACGGCACGCCCGACGACCAGGCGAACAAGCGTCCGGGCGGCGTGAACGTAATCCGTTACGGGGTGCAGGCACGGCAACTGACGTCACAGAAGTGATGATGGGGATACCATGAACTACGGGGATGATCGGACGGGCATGCGCATTCGGGGGAAGCGCGCACGCTCGTTCTGGACGGGGGCGATGCTGATGCTGGGGCTGGTCGCAGCTCCTGGCTGGAGCAGCGCCGCGGACGCGCCGGTCGGAGACCAGGCGCCGATGCAGGCACCGGATCTCGGCGTGTCGCCGGTTGCGACCGTCGCTCCGGCGCGAACACGCTCGCTGTCGCTCGGCGTCGGCAAATCGGTCGTCATCGACCTGCCGCGCGAGGTCAAGGATGTGCTGGTGGCCGATCCCAAGATCGCCAATGCTGTGATCCGCTCGTCGCAGCGCGCCTATATCATCGGCGGCCAGGTCGGCCAGACCAATGTCGTGTTCTTCACCGCCGACGGCCAGCAGGTCGCCTCCTACGACATCGCGGTGAAGCGCGACCTCAACGGCATGCGTACGGCGCTACGCCAGTCGCTGCCGGGCGTGCAGATCGAAGGCGTCGGCGAAAGCGTGATGCTGACCGGCTCGGTGTCGAGCCCGATCGAGGCCCAGCAGGCCGGCGACGTCGCCGCGAAGCTGGTCGGCGGCTCCGACAAGGTCGTCAACAACATCGTCGTGCGCGGCCGCGACCAGGTGATGCTCAAGGTCGTCGTCGGCGAAGTCCGCCGCGACATCGTCAAGCAGCTGGGCGTCGACCTCAGCGCCAGCCTGAATGCCGGCACCGCGGTCGTGAACTTCAACAATTCCAACCCGTTCTCGGTCAGCGGCGGACCGCTCGTCAGCAGCAACGGGCTTGGGGTCAGCGGCCTCGCCAAGGGCGTGGCCACCGTCAACGCCACGATGCGCGCGATGGAAAGCGCCGGTGTGATGCGGACCCTGGCCGAACCGAGCCTGACGGCGATCTCGGGTGAATCGGCGACCTTCATCGCCGGTGGCGAATTTCCGATCCCCGCAGGCTATTCCTGCGATCCGGTCACCCACGTCTGTACCACCCAGATCACCTACAAGAAGTTCGGCATCTCCCTGAACTTCACCCCGGTCGTGCTCAGCGAAGGCCGCATCAGCCTGCGGGTGATGACCGAGGTTTCGGAGCTGTCGAACCAGAACGCCATCTCCGTGACCCAGGCGGTGTCCTCGACCTCGACCAGCTCGATCACCATCCCGTCGATCCAGACCCGCCGCGCCGAAACCACGCTGGAGATTCCCTCCGGCGGCTCAATGGCGATGGCCGGCCTGATCCAGCAGCAGACCAAGCAGGCGATCAACGGCCTACCCGGCGTCGACCAGGTGCCGATCATCGGCGCGCTGTTCCGCAGCCAGGACTTCGTCAACAACGAGACCGAGCTGATGGTGATCGTGACGCCCTATGTGGTGCGCGCGGTCGCCCAGAAGGAATTGTCGCGGCCCGACGACGGCTTCGCGCCGGCGTCGGACGCCCAGACGGCGCTGCTCGGCCGCATGAACCGCCTCTATGGCATCGCGCGCCGCGTCGATCCGATCGACGGCAATCGCGCCGATTTCGGCTTCATCATCGACTGAGACGAACGGTTTGGGGACCGGGCAAGAAACGGGGCAAGAGGGGACAAAGCGATGACGAAGACGATCGCCGATCGACGTCGCAACCTGCGGATCGCGCTCGCGATGACGGGGCTCTCCGTCATGCTCGGCGCCTGCAACACCACCGGTGAGATCGTCACCCAGACGGTGCCGACCGACTATCGCCAGCGCCACCCGATCGCGGTGCAGGAAGCCAAGAAGTCGATCGTGATCTTCGTCGGCAAGGCCAGAGGCGGCCTCTCCGCCGCGCAGCACGCGGACGTCGCGGGCATCGCCCGGGACTGGGTGAGCGAAGGCACCGGTTCCGTCATCGTCGACGTGCCGGTCGACAGTGCGAATTCGCGCGCCGCGGCGGCGACCTATCGTGAAATCCGTTCGGTGCTCGCATCCGGCGGCGTGCCGTCGCGCGCCATCGTCCAGCATCCGTATCGCCCCGAGGATCCCGGCCTGCTGCCGACCATCCGCCTGAGCTATTCCAGGATCGCCGCGGTCGCCGGCCCCTGCGGGCTCTGGCCGGAAGACGTCGGCCCGTCGATCCTCGACCCCGGCTACAACGAGAACAGGCCGTACTTCAACCTGGGCTGCGCCACTCAGCGCAACCTCGCGGCAATGATCGACAACCCGGCCGACCTCGAGCAGCCGCGCGCCGAGACGCCGGTCTATACCGCACGTCGCGACATCGCCTTCGAGCGCTACCGCAAGGGCTCGACGACCGCGACCCCCTATCCCGAGGCCGACAAGGCCAAACTCAGCGACACCGGCAGATGACAGGCATCCACGACGAAGAAGCGGACGATCCGCGGCACCCCGAGGAACATATTGCACCGGTTCCTCGCATTTCGGTGCAGGCCTTTTGCGAGACCGAGCAGACGCTCACCGCCATGATGGCGGCCGGCGAAGACCGCCGTCTCGCCAAGGCACATCTCACCGCCAAGGGCGGCGGCCTTGCCGCGGCGATCGAAGTCTATGAGACGATGCCGACGCCGAACGTCATCGTGATCGAATCCGACGGCACACGCGATATCCTCGAAGGCCTCGACGATCTCGCCGGCGTCTGCGATCCCGGCACCCGCGTGGTCGTGATCGGCAACCCCAACGACACCGCGCCCTATCGCGAGCTGGTGCGCCGCGGCGTCAACGACTACGTGATGGGACCGGTCGAGACCCTCGACGTGGTGCGCTCGATCTGCAGCCTGTTCTCGGCGTCGGAAGCCATCATCACCGGCCGCGTCATCGCGGTGGTCGGCGCCAAGGGCGGCGTCGGCGCGTCCACGGTCGCACACAACGTGGCCTGGACCATCGCGCGCGACCTCGCGCTCGATTCCGTCGTGATCGATCTCGACCTTGCCTTCGGCACCGCGGGCCTCGACTACAACCAGGATCCGGCACAGGGCATCGCCAACGCGGTGCTGTCGCAAGACCGGCCTGACACGGCGCTGATGGAGCGCCTGCTCGCCAAGTGCACCGAGCGCCTCAGCCTCCTCGCCGCGCCTGCCACCCTTGACCGCGTCTACGATTTCGGCGCCGAAGCTTTCGACGCGATCTTCGACACGCTGCGCATGTCCACGCCCTGCATCGTGCTCGACGTTCCCCACCAATGGTCGGGCTGGACGCGCCGCGCGCTCGTGAACGCCGACGACATCGTGATCGTGGCCGAGCCCGATCTGGCCAATTTGCGCAACACCAAGAACATGCTCAGCGTGCTCAAGGCGGCACGACCGAACGACCGGCCCCCGCTGTACTGCATCAACCAGGTCGGCATGCACAAGCGGGCGGAGATCGAGGTCAAGGCGTTCGCCAAGACCATGGAGAGCCAGCCGATCGCGGTGATCCCGTTCGATTCGAAACTGTTCTCGACCGCGGCCAATAACGGCCAGATGATCGCGGAGGTCTCCAAGAGCCACCGCACCACGCTGCTGTTCCAGAACATGGCGAACCGCCTCGCCGGTCGCGGCGAGGTGAAGAAGCCGAAGCGCTCGCTGCTCGGACCGCTGCTCAGGAAGCTCAAGGGCAGGTCAAGCCGCGGGTCGGCCCCGCATCGCAAGGCGTCCTAGAAAATACAGGGCGGACTATCTGTCCGCCCGTTGCTGCTTCTTCGCCAGCAACTGCCGCAGCGCCGTGACCTTCGCCGCGGCCTGATCCGGCGGCAGGTCACCCTTCACGATGGTTTCGGCCTCGGCCTGCTTGCCTTGCAATCCTACGACGAGCGCGAGATTGGCGCGCACGCGGGCATCGGCGGGATTTCGCGCATTGGCGCGGCGCAGCGTTTCCTCGGCCCGCGGCAGATTGTTCTGGAGCATGTAGGACAGGCCGAGATTGGACAAAACCTGCGGCTCCTCGGGCACGATCTTCAGCGCGGTCGCATAATATTGCTGCGCCTCTTCGTTGCGGCCGAGCTGGTCGAGCGCTGCGCCTTGCGCCGACAGAATGCGCCAGTCCGGATCTTCAGGCGTATGCGCGCGGCTGAGCACATCGAAGGCCTGCTGGAAATTGCCGCTGTCGGCGAGCGCGCGGCCATAGCCGGCAAGCAGCGCCTTGTTGCTGGGATGATTGAGCACGGCCTGCTCCATCACCGCGACGGCCTGGGCGCGCTGGCCGGTCTCGCGCAGCGCCTTGCCGTATTCGAGGGCAACGTTGGGATCGCTCGGCTTGGCGCGATAGCGCTCGCGAAGGGCGTCCATGTCCGGCTTGGGGTCGGCCGTGGCGGCAGTTTCCGGCTTGCCGCCCAGGGCGCCGGTGACGTCCTCCAGACTCGTGGTCTGGCAGCCGCCGAGGGCGAGCACCAGAAGCGCGGAGAACAGATATCTCGCCGGGGGAGAGGCAAGGGACGAACGCTTGGGCATACTCTGATCACTCGGCGATTGATCAGAGATGCTTACCGATTAACGCTAAAGTCCCGTTAAGGACGCGGCCGCGACGACCTTAGTCGGTGAACTCGGCGCCGAATTCGCAGCCGATGCGCCAGCGCAGGCGGCATTGGCGGGAATAATCGGGCGCGAAGATGATGGTGAATTGCGGCGGCACTTCCAGAAACTCCGCCACGACTTTCACGCCGCCATCCGAGATATCCGTGATCGTGCAGTCCCGCGGCAGCGATCCCGCGCCAAAGTGAATCTTGGCGAGCCGGCTGCACACCCGACGTTCGCTTCTCCGGCGATTTGCAAGCATTTGAATTGTTCACCCGTTAGACCACGGCCCATCCCGCACCCTAGGAGTAGCGAACATTCGTTGGGATGTGCTGATGAGAGCCGCTCGCATTCGAGGCGTAGTGTCTGCGTGATGTTTACGACTGGTTAGGGATTTCCGGGCCCTTGAATCGTTCCCGTATTGTTCTTGCAGAAAAGGCCACGCTCTGCTACCCCTAATTGCACAAGAGGGCAGGCTGGTTCGGGCATGGTTCAGCGGGTTTCTACCGTCGCCTTTGAGGGGATCGAGGCCCGCTCGGTCGACGTGCAGGTGCAGGTCGCGCCGGGCCTGCCGGCCTTTGCCATCGTCGGCCTGCCGGACAAGGCGGTGTCGGAGGCCCGGGAACGCGTCCGCTCGGCGCTGATCGCCTCGGGGCTGGCGCTGCCGGCGCGGCGGATCATCGTCAATCTCGCGCCCGCCGACCTCCCGAAGGAGGGCAGCCACTACGACCTGCCGATCGCGCTCGGGCTGATGGCAGCGATCGGCGCGATTCCGCCGGATGCGCTGACCGGTTTTACTGTTCTCGGCGAGCTCGGTCTCGACGGCTCGATCGCGCCGGTGGCCGGCGTCTTGCCCGCCGCGATCGGCGCCAATGTGCGCGAGGAAGGCTTGATCTGTCCGGCGGCCTGCGGCTCGGAAGCCGCGTGGGCGAGCCCGGACATCCAGATCATTGCCGCAACTTCGCTGATCCAGATCGCCAACCATTTCAAGGGCACACAGGTGCTGTCGCGGCCCACGCCGAAAGTGCACGAGACGGTCACCTCCCCGCTCGATCTGCGCGACATCAAGGGCCAGGAAAGCGCCAAGCGCGCGCTGGAGATCGCAGCCGCCGGCGGACATCATCTGCTGATGATCGGTGCGCCCGGTGCCGGCAAGTCGATGCTGGCGGCGCGCCTGCCCTCGATCCTGCCGCCGCTGTCGCCCGGCGAACTGCTCGAAGTCTCGATGATCGCCTCCGTGGCCGGCGAGATCGAGGGCGGTGCGCTGACCGCGCGACGGCCGTTCCGCTCGCCGCATCACTCTGCGAGCATGGCCGCGCTCACCGGCGGCGGCATGCGCGCCAAGCCCGGCGAGATCTCGCTCGCGCATCAGGGTGTGCTGTTTCTCGACGAGCTGCCGGAATTCGATCCGCGCGTGCTGGATTCGCTGCGCCAGCCGCTGGAGAACGGCGAGGTCTCCGTCTCCCGCGCCAATCATCGCGTGACATATCCTGCGCGCTTCATGCTGGTCGCGGCGATGAATCCCTGCCGCTGCGGCAATGCGTTCGAGCCGGGCTATGCCTGCAAGCGCGGCCGCATCGACCGCTGCACCGGCGATTACCAGGCGCGCATCTCCGGTCCGCTGATGGACCGCATCGATTTGCGCATCGAGGTGCCCGCGGTGACCGCGGCCGACCTGATCCTGCCGCCGCCAGCCGAGGGCTCGGCCGAAGTCGCCGCGCGCGTGGCGGCGGCGCGCGACATCCAGCTCGCGCGTTACGCGGATGCGGGCCTGCCGCATGTCCGCACCAATGCCGAGGCGCCGGCCTCGGTGTTGGAAGAGATCGCAAGGCCGGATGCGCAGGGCCAGAAATTGCTGCGCGATGCCGCGGAGACCATGCGCCTGTCGGCGCGCGGCTATCACCGCGTGCTGCGGGTAGCGCGCACGCTCGCCGATCTCGACGGCGCCGAGAAGATCGGCCGGCTGCATCTCGCCGAGGCGCTGTCCTACCGCGCACTCGCGGAGGATGTGCGCCAGTTGGCGTGACCGCTTCGCGCGTCAACCCGGCGGTAACGAGTTTCCTTTACGCTCTGCAAACCATACGGCCCAAGAGCTCGTAAGCGAGTTCCCAAGAGCAGTTCACTCGGGCGTGGCGAGTAGCGTGTCATGTTGCGTTTCAAGATCCTGGCTTCGGTTGTTCCCCTGCTCGCGGCCGCGGTGTTCGCGCGCGGCGAGATCGGATCGGTCTCGCATCCCTGCATCGCGCTGGGCGACACCTCGGTCGAGCTCACATCCCTGTTCTGGACCGCCGGCGTCCATGTCGCCTTCACCGACGATCCGTCGCGGGCCACGGTGCGGGTCCGGATCACCGACGATGCCGACGAGGCAGACTTCGCGGTCGTCGACGACGGTCTCGGCTCCGAGCCCGACTCCTGCCGGGCCAATCCGGCGACGCGCCTCATCACGATTGCCGCGCAGCCGGTCGACGGCGGCCCGGTCATTTATCTTTCCACCGACGGTCCGGCCGATTATCGCATCTATGTGCGCTCGAAGACGTTCTCGCAGCGCGAAGCGGCCGCGCTGATCGTCGGCGCCCATGGCGGCCACCGCCCGCTCCCGCTCCAGGCCGCCTCGCTCTGACGCATTAAGAACTCGCTAACGCTGTTTGGAGGCCGAACCAAAGCCTCAAGCTGTTCGCAAGGTCGGCGAGACATCGTCGCACGCAGCGGCGGTGGGGTTTCGGACAAGAGTCGGGGTCGGTGGCGATGGGTCGGACGTTCCGGATCAAGGTGCGCATGCGCCGCTTCAGGCGACAGCATCCCCGCATCGCCTTCGCGATCCGCTCCTTCATGATCTTCTCGGCGACGTTCGGCGCCGCCTATGGTTTCGTCTCGGGCAGCCGGTCCGAGAATTCCGGCTACGATCCCAACGCATTCGCAATCGGCGCGAGCTTCCTGTTCGCGCTCGCCTGCCTCGGCCTCGCCACGCTCAGCATGCGGCTGCGCTTCGTCAACAAGCGGATGCGCACGCTGGCTGCCCACAACGAGGCGCTGATCGACCGCAATTGGGAGCTGAAGGAAGCGGAAGAACGCGCCCGCAGCCTGTTCGAACAGCAGGGCGATCTGATCGTGCTGCGCGACCATCAGGGCCGCATCAGCTTCGCCAACGACGCCTATTGCGCGCTCGCAGGACAGGCGCGCGGCGCGTTGGTCGGCACGCGCTTCGATTTCGACGTGCTGGAACAGGGCGACGGCGCCCGCGAAAGCAGCGGCACGCGCGTCCACGACCAGAAGATCGCAACCCCGCTCGGCGCGCGCTGGATCGCCTGGCGCGAAGGCTATGTCCGCCTCGACGCCGGCCAGCCCGCCGAATTGCAGAGCGTCGGACGCGACGTCACCGACCGCACCGAGACCGAGCGCGCGCTGTCGGACGCGCGCGACCAGGCCGATGCCGCCAACCGTGCCAAGTCGCGCTTCCTGGCGATGGCCTCGCACGAGATCCGCACCCCGCTCAACGGCATCATCGGCATGGGCGGCCTCCTGCTCGACACCACGCTGACGCCGGAGCAGACGACCTATGCCAGGGCGGTGAAAACCTCCGGCGAGGCGCTGATGGCGCTGATCGAGGAGCTGCTCGACTATTCCAAGATCGAAGCCGGCAAGCTCGATCTCGAGCAGCGCCCCTTCGCGCTCTCGACCCTGATCGAGGAGATCACCGAGCTGCTCGCGCCGCGCGCGCAGGCAAAGAAGCTCGAGATCGCCGCCTATGTCGACGAGCGCCTGCCGCTCGAGGTGGTCGGCGATGCCGCGCGGCTGCGCCAGGTGCTGCTCAACCTCGCCGGCAACGCCATCAAGTTCACCGCGAGCGGCGGCGTCGCGCTGATCGTCGAACCCGGCATCTGGCCGAACGAGATCAGCTTCCTCGTCCGCGACACCGGCATCGGCATCGCAGCCGAAGCGCGGACACGCATCTTCCGCGAGTTCGAGCAGGCCGACGAACGCATCGCTCGCACCTATGGCGGCACCGGGCTCGGCCTTCCGATCAGCGAACGCATCGTCAAGCGCATGGGCGGCCGCATCACCCTGGAGAGCGAGCCGGGCAAGGGCTCGACCTTCGAGGTCGCGATCCCGCTTGCGCCATCGCAAACCGGCGCGGGACAGACGGCGTTCCCAAGCCCCGATCTCACCGGCAAGTCGATCCTCCTGATCGCCGACGGTATCGAGGCCTCGCTGATCGCGCGGCGCCTGGAGCGCTGGGGCGGCCAGACCTGCATGGTCGCGGATGCGGCCGTCGCCGAAGCGCTGCTGCCGGAACGTTCTTGGCATGCCGTGCTGATCGATCGTGCGATCGGTCCTGCCATTGCCGATCATCTCGGCGAGGTGGCCCGCACGCACGCGCTGCAGCGGCTCGTGCTGCTGACGTCGAGCTCGCGCCATGAGAAGCTTTCGCCGGCCTTTACCGGCTTCCTGGTGAAGCCGCTGCGCGCGGCCTCGCTCGCTGCACGCCTCGCGCAGACGCCGGAGGTCGCCTCGCCCGAGCTCGCGCCGGAGCCGCCGGCTGACTCCGCCAGCGCAGGACCGGTGAAAGGCCTGTCGATCCTCGTTGCGGAGGATAACGAGATCAACGCGCTGCTGATGCGCTCGCTGCTGACCAAGCTCGGCCACCGCGTCGTTATCGCCGTCCAGGGTGCGGCCGCGCTGGAATCCTGGCTTGCGGCATCATCGGCCGGCACGCCCTACGACCTCGTGCTGATGGACATCCAGATGCCGCAGCTCGACGGTATCGAGGCGACCAAACGCATCCGCGCCCATGAGGCCGCCACCGGCGGCCACCACACGCCGATCCTGGCGCTCACCGCCAACACGCTGGTGGAGGATCGCTATGCCTGTTTCGAGGCCGGCATGAACGGATTTCTGATCAAGCCGCTCGATCGCGAGAAGCTGGACGAGGCACTGGCCGGGCTCGCGGCGTCACGGCATCTGGCGGTATAGCGGCAATCGACGCTGCCGTAGGGTGGATTAGCGAAGCGTACTCCACCAACTTCGCTCCGCAATTGCGGAAGCATGGTGGGTTACGCCGTGCGAACTGCGCTTTGCGCAGTCGCAGGGCTAACCCACCCTACGAAGCTACAGCCTTCGCAGCGCCACGCTCGCCACAGTATGGTCCGCGCCCTTCTTCAGGATCAGCGTCGCGCGGGGGCGGGTCGGCAGGATGTTGTCCTCGAGGTTGGCGAGGTTGGTGCGCTCCCAGATCGCGATCGCGGTGGCGGTGGCCTCCTCGTCCGACAACAGCGCATAGCGGTTGAAGTAGGATTTTGGATTGGTGAACGCGGTGTCACGCAGCGCCAGGAAGCGCTTGATGTACCATTGCCGCAGCGCCGCCTCGTCGGCGTCGATATAGACCGAGAAATCGAAGAAGTCGGAGACGACCGGCACCGCCTTGCCGTCGCGCGGCAGCTTGCCGGTTTGCAGCACGTTGACGCCCTCGACGATCAGGATGTCGGGCTGGTCGACCTCGGCCCACTGGTTCGGCACGATGTCGTAGGTCAGATGCGAATAGACCGGCGCGCGCACATGACGGCGGCCGGACTTGATGTCGGAGAGAAAGCCGAGCAGCAGCGGCAGATCATAGCTCTCGGGAAAACCCTTCTTCTGCATGATGCCCTGCCGCTCGAGCACGGCGTTGGGATACAGAAATCCGTCGGTGGTGATCAGCTCGACCTTCGGGCGCGGCGACCAGCGCGCCAGCAGCGCCTGGAGCACGCGGGCGGTGGTCGATTTTCCGACCGCGACCGAGCCGGCGACGCCGATGATGTAGGGCACCTTGCGATCGCGGATGTCGAGGAACTGGCGCTCCGCGTAATACAGCCGCTGCATCGCATCGACATAGATCGAGAGGAGGCGCGACAGCGGCAGATAAATGTCCTCGACCTCCTGCAAGTCCAGGCGATCGTGCAGTGAGCGCAGCCGGTCGAACTCGCCTGGCTCCAAGGTCATTGGCGTGTCGTCACGCAGTCGCGACCATTGCTCGCGCGTATAGACGCGGTACGGATTATACTGCTGCTCGGGTGCGCGGATATCCATGACGCGACCTTTCCGTTGGGGCGTACTAGCCCTTACGCGAAGCTTTCTCTTCCAACCCTGACATCGAGGTCCGCTTGTCCAGCGCGGCCTCGACCTCTTCCAGCTTTACGCCTCGCGCCTTGAGCAGCACAAGGAAGTGGTAGAGCAGGTCGGCACTCTCGGCGATCAGATGCGCGCGATCGTTTTCGACTGCTGCGATTACGGTTTCGACTGCTTCCTCACCGAACTTCTTGGCGCAATGCTCGGCACCCTTGTCCAGGAGCTTGCGGGTATAGGACGCTTCGCCGCCGGCCGCCGCGCGGGCGTCGATGGTCTCGGCCAGATCGTGGATCGTGAAACGCGGCATCGGAATTACTCAGAAACACGCTTGGCAGCACACTTGGCCACGGAGGCCATTCCCCGCCAGCCTGTGTAGCATTTTTATGAACGGGAGTCGTCAGGCATCGAGGCGCATGGCCAGTCCGCGCCGGGCCATGTGCTCCTTGGCTTCGCGGATGGTGAATTCGCCGAAATGGAAGATCGAGGCGGCGAGCACGGCCGTGGCGTGGCCGTCGCGGATGCCGTCGACGAGATGATCAAGATTGCCGACGCCGCCCGAGGCGATCACGGGGACGGGAACGCTGTCGGCGATCGCCCGGGTCAGCGGGATGTCAAAGCCCTGCCGGGTCCCGTCGCGGTCCATGGAAGTGAGCAGAATTTCACCAGCGCCGAGCGAGACCACTTCCTGGGCATATTCGATGGCATCGATGCCGGTCGAGTTGCGCCCGCCATGGGTGAAGATCTCCCAGCGGTCGCCGCCCGGCCGCTTCACCCGCTTGGCGTCGATCGCAACCACCACGCACTGCTCGCCGAACTTCTCGGCGGCTTCCTTGACGAACTCGCGCCGCGACACCGCGGCGCTGTTGATCGAGACCTTGTCGGCGCCGGCACGCAGCAGCGTCTTGATGTCGTTGACCTCACGCACGCCGCCGCCGACTGTCACGGGCATGAAGCAGGCCTCCGCCGTGCGCCGGACCACGTCCAGCATGATGCCGCGGTTCTCATGGGTCGCGGTGATGTCGAGGAAGGTGAGCTCGTCGGCACCGGCGGCGTCATAGGCGATCGCGGCTTCGACGGGATCACCGGCGTCGCGCAAATCGACAAAGTTGACGCCCTTGACGACCCGTCCGTCCTTGACGTCGAGGCAGGGGATCACGCGCACCTTGAACATCTGTCAGCTCCTGCGCGCATCGCGGATCAAGGTGAGCGCCGCGGCCGGATCGAGCCGGCCGTCATACAGCGCGCGGCCTGCGATCGCGCCGGCGAGCTTTTTCGCCCGGGGCGCCAGCATCGCCTTGACGTCGTCGATCGAGGCGAGGCCGCCGGAGGCGATCACGGGGATCGAGATGGCGTCGGCCAGCGCAATGGTCGCGTCGAGATTCAATCCCTTCAGCAGGCCGTCGCGCGCGATGTCGGTGAAGATGATGGCGGCGACGCCGGCATCCTCGAAGCGCTGTGCGATCTCGAGCACCGTCACCTGCGAGGTCTCGGCCCAGCCTTCGACGGCGACCTTGCCGTCGCGCGCGTCGAGCCCGACCGCAACGCGGCCGGGGAATTTCCTTGCAGCCGCCTTCACCAGTTCAGGGTCGCGCACCGCGGCGGTGCCGATGATGACGCGGGTGATGCCCTTGTCGAGCCAGGCTTCGACGGTGGCGAGATCGCGAATGCCGCCGCCGAGCTGCACCGGGATCTTGAGCGTCTTGAGCATCACCTCGACCGCCTGCGCATTCACCGGCTTGCCGGCAAAGGCGCCGTCGAGATCGACGACGTGGAGATACTCGAAGCCCTGTTCGACAAAGCTCTGCGCCTGCGCGGCGGGATTGAGGTTGAACACGGTCGCGCGCGCCATGTCGCCTTGCTCGAGGCGCACGCACTGGCCGTTCTTGAGGTCGATCGCGGGAAAGAGAATCACGGTTTCCATCGCAAAAAGTTCGAGATCAGGGCCAGGCCGAAACGCTGGCTCTTCTCGGGGTGGAATTGGGTGCCGATGGCGGTGTCCTTCGCGACGATCGCGGTGACGGGCCCGCCGTAGTCGGCACGCGCGAGCACGTCCGCCTCGTTGGCAGCGTTGAGGTGGTAGGAGTGCACGAAATAAGCGTGCTGCCCCTTGGGGCCGAGCGGCAACTTGTTCAGCACCGGATGCTCGCGCAGCATGTCGAGCGTATTCCAGCCCATGTGCGGGATCTTCAGGCTCTCGTCGCGCGGCGTGATCTTCTCGACGTCGCCGCCGATCCAGTTCAGGCCGTCCGTCGTGACATGCTCCTTGCCGCGGCTCGCCATCAGCTGCATGCCGACGCAGATACCGAAGAAGGGCCGCGCCTTGACGCGCACCGCTTCGGTGATCGCCTCGACCATGCCGTTCACGGCGTCGAGACCGCGCCGGCAATCGGCAAAGGCGCCGACGCCCGGCAGCACCAGACGGTCGGCGCTGTACGCCTGATCCGGATCGCTGGTGACGAAGACCTTCTGCGGAGTCTCCAGGCTGCGCGCGGCGCGCTCGAACGCCTTGGCGGCGGAATGCAGGTTACCGGAACCGTAATCGATGATGGCGACGCTCACCTTGACCCTCCCGGTTCCGGAAACAATCCAATGATGCCGCCGGCCGGCAGTGGCGGCGGGTTCGAGAATTGCTGACCCGGCACGCTGCGGGTCGGCGGCGGACCACCGCGATCGACGGCCCATTGATCGTTGACGATGCCTTGCTGCTTCTGGCTCCAGCGCTCGAAGAAGCGGCGCTCGGCGGTATCCTCGTCGTCCGCGACGACAACATCGAGCTGCCGCCATTTTCCGCGCGACAGCGTCCAACGGCGGAGGCTCGAGGCCTCAAAGCCCATCAAGAGCGCGACGATCATGTTGGCAAAGAAGATCGCACTACGGCCAACGCCGAGGCTATGCAGCCCCGCATCGAACGCAGCGAGGAAAATCAGCCAGCCGATCAGCGCAAGCCAGAGCCTGTTCCAGAGTAGCCAGAACGGGCCGAAGATCATCGCCCAGAAATGGAAGCCGTCGCGCACGAACACGAACTTGTCGGTCGCGCGCAGATCGGCTCCGGCAGGGGAGGGAGCATGAACTGTGTAGACAGGCATGGTGATGCCCCGTTCTCTAAATTCAGTGATACCGCAAGCGGCGCGTGCCGCCGGGTCGAGACGTCAGCCGCCGAGCGAGCCCTTGGTGGACGGGATTTCGCCCGCCGCCTTCGGGTCGATCGCGACGGCGGTGCGCAGCGCCCGCGCCAGACCCTTGAAGCAGGACTCGGCGATATGATGGCTGTTATCGCCATATAGGGTCTCGACGTGGAGAGTCACGCCGGCGTTCATGGCGAAGGCCTGGAACCATTCGCGCACCAGCTCGGTGTCGAACTCGCCGATCTTGTCGCGGGGAAAGTCGGCCTTGAACACCAGGAACGGGCGGCCCGAGATGTCGATGACCACGCGCGACAGCGTCTCGTCCATGGGCATGTGCACGCCGGCATAGCGGGTGATGCCCGCCATGTTGCCGAGCGCCTGCTTGACCGCCTGGCCAAGCGCGATGCCGGTGTCTTCGGTGGTATGGTGATAATCAATGTGCAGGTCGCCAACCGCCTTGACCGTGAGGTCGATGCGGGAATGGCGGGCGAGGAGATCGAGCATATGGTCGAAAAAGCCGATGCCGGTCGCGATATTGGCCACGCCGGTGCCATCGAGGTTCACGGTGACCTCGATGTCGGTTTCCTTGGTCTTGCGCTTGATCGTCGCGGTGCGCATTGAAATCTGGCTTCCATCCTAGCTTGGGGCCGAAAACGCCGGTCTTTTAACAGCCAAATGACGCCTTCGCTACTGCGGGAACGGCTGCCCGGGCCTCTACTTCTGCCTATGGTGAGCGAAATTGGGCCCGGGGCGGCCCGTTGTACGGTCGGCCCCGACCGCCTAAATCAGGCCTGACAACGAGGTATTTGATGCAGGATTCCCAGAACAGCGCGCCGGGCTGGCACGGCACCACGATTTTGACGGTCCGCAAGGGCGGCAAGGTGGTGGTCGGCGGCGACGGCCAGGTCTCGATCGGCCAGACCGTGATCAAGTCCAACGCCAAGAAAGTGCGGAAGCTCGGCAGGGGCGACGTCATCGGCGGCTTTGCCGGCGCCACGGCCGACGCCTTCACACTCTTTGAGCGGTTGGAGTCCAAACTCGAGCAATATCCGGGGCAATTGACCCGGGCCGCGGTCGAGCTGGCCAAGGACTGGCGGACCGACCGTTATCTGCGGCGGCTGGAGGCCATGATGATCGTGGCCGACAAGGATGTCTCCCTGGTGCTGACAGGCACCGGCGACGTGCTGGAGCCCGAGGCCGGGGTCATGGCGATCGGCTCCGGCGGCAACTACGCGCTGGCGGCGGCGCGGGCCCTGCTCGACACCGACAAGGACGCCGAGACCATCGTCCGCCGCTCCCTCGACATCGCCGCCGACATCTGCGTCTACACCAACCGCAACCTGACCATCGAGAGCCTGGCGAGCGGCTAGGCCATGGCGCCCGGCTACGCCTTCCGCCCGATGACCGCGGCCGATTTGCCGCTGGTCCGGCGGTGGCTGGGCGAAGCGCAGGTGCGGGAATGGTGGGGCGATCCCGACGAGCAGTTTGCACTCGTCAGCGGCGATCTCGTTGAGCCCGCGATGGAGCAGTTCATCGTGTTGGCCGGCACCCGGCCGTTCGGCTATCTTCAATGCTATCGCCTGACAGCCTGGAATACCGGCTTTGGGCCGCAACCGGAGGGCACTCGTGGGATCGACCAGTTCATCGGCGAAAGCGACATGATCGCGCGCGGCCACGGCTCCGCGTTCATCCGCCAGTTCGTCGACGGGCAGTTGCGGCAGGGCCTGCCGCGCATCGTCACCGATCCGGATCCGCTCAACGCACGTGCCGTGCGCGCCTATGAGAAGGCCGGCTTCGTCCGCGACCGCATGGTCGAGACGCCGGACGGGCCAGCGCTGCTGATGGTGCGCGAGCCGTGACGCTGACAAGCGCACACGAGAGCAAGGTCGCCGTACCGCCGCTCGCCTGGGTCGGCATTGCGCTGCTGCTGCTGGCGCTGCAGGCCTCGATCCTGCTGGCGATGGGCCGCGTGCCGATCTGCACCTGCGGCACCATCAAGCTGTGGCACGGCGTGGTCAACAGCTCGGAGAATTCGCAGCACATCGCCGACTGGTACACCTTCTCGCACGTCCTGCACGGCTTCCTGTTCTACGGATTCACCTGGCTGCTGTTCGCGCGCCTGCCGTTCCTGCGGTTGCCTCTTCCAAGCTTGTCCTGGCCGGCGCGGCTGATCATCGCGATGCTGATCGAAGGCGCCTGGGAGATCGTCGAGAACTCGCCGTTCATCATCGAGCGCTACCGCGCGGGCACGATCTCGCTGGATTATTACGGCGACAGCATCGTCAATTCGGTCTCGGACACGCTGTTCATGATGCTGGGGTTCCTCGCCGCGCGCGCACTGCCCGTAACATTGACCGTCGTGCTCGGGCTCGCCTTCGAAATCATGCTGGCGCTCCACATTCGCGACAATCTGACGCTCAATATCCTGATGCTGATCCATCCGATCGACGCCGTGAAACAATGGCAATCCGGACCGCCGATCATCTGACGGCAAAAAACCGGCTTGTCCCGACCCGCATCTGACCCTAGCTAAGGTCCCATGACAGACTTCTCTCCCCGCGAAATCGTCTCCGAACTCGACCGTTTCATCGTCGGCCAGGCCGACGCCAAGCGCGCCGTCTCGATCGCGCTGCGTAACCGCTGGCGCCGGCAGCAGCTCTCCGGCTCCCTGCGCGAAGAAGTGCTGCCGAAGAATATCTTGATGATCGGCCCCACCGGGGTCGGCAAGACGGAGATCGCGCGACGATTGGCAAAACTCGCCAATGCACCGTTCCTGAAGGTGGAAGCGACGAAATTCACCGAGGTCGGCTATGTCGGCCGCGACGTCGAGCAGATCGTGCGTGATCTCGTCGAGGTCGCGATCGCCCAGGTGCGTGAGCGCAAGCGCAAGGACGTGCAGGCGCGCGCGCAGCTCGCTGCCGAGGAGCGCGTGCTCGACGCGCTGGTCGGCGCCAATTCCAGCCAGGCAACGCGCGAATCGTTCCGCAAGAAGCTGCGCGCCGGCGAGCTCAACGACAAGGAAATCGAGATCGAGACGCAGTCCTCGGGCGGCGGCATGCCGATGTTCGAGATCCCGGGCATGCCTGGCGCACAGATGGGTGCGGTTTCGATCGGTGACATCTTCGGCAAGCTGGGTGGCCGCAGCAAGACGCGGCGACTGACGGTGGAGAGCTCGCACGAGATCCTCGTCAACGAGGAATCCGACAAGCTGCTGGATACCGAGCAGCTCACGCTGGAGGCGATCAACGCGGTCGAGAACAACGGCATCGTGTTCCTGGACGAGATCGACAAGATCTGCGCCCGCGACGGCCGGGTCGGCGGCGACGTCTCGCGCGAGGGCGTGCAGCGCGATCTGCTGCCGCTGATCGAAGGCACCACGGTCTCGACCAAGCACGGCGCGGTGAAGACCGACCACATCCTGTTCATTGCCTCCGGCGCCTTCCATGTCGCAAAGCCGTCCGACCTGTTGCCGGAATTGCAGGGCCGCCTGCCGATTCGCGTCGAGCTGCAGGCGCTGACCCGCGACGACATGCGACGCATCCTGACCGAGCCCGAGGCCTCGCTGATCAAGCAATATGTCGCCCTGATGCAGACCGAGGGCGTGACGCTCGACATCACCGACAGCGCCGTCGACGCGCTGGCCGACGTCGCGGTCGCCGTCAATTCCACCGTCGAGAACATCGGCGCGCGGCGGCTCCAGACCGTGATGGAGCGGGTGCTGGACGAGATCTCCTTCACCGCACCCGACCGCAGCGGCGAGACCGTCCGGATCGATGCGGACTTCGTGCAGAAGCACGTCGGTGACCTCGCCAAGAACGCGGATTTGAGCCGGTTCATTTTGTAATTCAGCCGGGGTCAGCTATCTATCGGGCCGGCGTCCCCGCCTGGTGCACAATTGCGCACGGGCGCGGGGACCCATAACCACCGGTCCTTGTTGAAACAGATGGCGGCTCCGATCCCGACTCAAACAACTTCCTGTGGTTATGGGTCCCGGATCTGCGCTCGCTGTGCTCGCTTGTCCGGGACGACGGCGGAGATAGATCGCGCCAGCTCGGGTGTGGCGTGATCGCTCGAATCCAGAAGAATCCCTGGCGCATCCTGCTCGCGATCAACGCGGCGGTGATCGTCGGCGTGTTCGTTCACAAGATCCAGCTGCCGCCTTACGTCCCCTACATCCACCTCCTCGTCGACTATCATTTCGGCTTCATCAAGCGCGCGCTGATCGGGGCGATCGTCGCGCTGTTCATGAACAAGGTGCCGGTCTGGCTCGTGTTCGCTCTCGGCGGGGCAACGTGGCTGGTGACGCTGGGGCTGTTCGTCAGGCTGTTCCAAAAAACGTTTGGCTTCACCGCGAAGACGCTGCCGCTGTTCGTCTTCATCGCGGGCTCGCCGTTCTTCCTCAAGAACTTCATGCACACGCTCGGCCATTTCGACATCTATGGCTGCGCACTCGCGCTCGTCCTGCTGCTGATGCCGGCCGGCTCGTTGCTGTTCGTGGCTTTGGCCGCGCTGTTCTCGATCGTCCTCGTGCTGATCCACCACATTCATCTGCTGATGTACGTGCCGACGATCATCACCATCGTCGTGATCCGGCACTACCTCGCCTGCGGCATGACCAGAACGAACGCCGCGTTCGGCTTGGTCGCGCTGCTGTGCGTGAGCGCGTTGTTCTTCGCCGCGCAATTTTGGGGAACGATGCCGATCCCCGAAGCGGATTTCGTGGCCTACCTGAGGACCCGGATGGCAGATCCGGCGCGGACCGATCTGCTGCAATTTGCCTACATCTGGTACCAGCCGCTGGCGAAGGAAGTTTCCGACACCTGGGGCCGCCTGCCGCACAACATCCTCGGCGTGCCGGTGTTTGCCCTGCTGATCTGGCTGCACACGCCGCTCTGGCGCTATTTCGCCGGCCTGATCGGCGCGCTCGCAAACGACGTGCACCGGCGCCTCGTGATCGCCGCGCTGATCGGCGTCAGCCTCGCCTATCTCGTGATGTTCGCGATGGTGTTCGATTATTCGCGCTGGATCTCGAACTGGGCGGTCTGCATGTTCCTGATCCTGCATGCGGTGAAGATGCTCCCCGCCGCGCGGGACACGCCGCTGATTCCGGCGGAAGATCAGAAGACAAACATCGTCGGCCTGATCATCACCTTGATCCCACGCGTCGGAATCGTCCGGCCGTTTTAGAATCTCGCCCGGCGAATGCGGACATAAAGCGCGCCCTCGCCGCCATGGCCGATAGCGGCCTCCTCGAAGCCGACGACGAAGGTGCGGAATTCCGGCAGGCTCAGCCATTCCGGCACCTGCCGGCGCAGCACGCCGCTTTCGCCGCCGCTGCGGCCCTTGCCGGTGATGACGAGCACGAAGGTCAGGCCGTCGTGATGAGCCCGGTGCAGGAAGCCGGTGAGGGCGCGATGGGCGCGCATCTGGGTCATGCCGTGCAGATCGAGCCGCGCCTCGATCTCGCTGCGGCCGCGCGACAGTTTTGTTCGCTCGCGCTTGCCGAGCGGCGCCAAGGGCGGCATCGCCGGCTTTGCAGCGCGTGGCGCCGGCGCAGCGGCAATCGGACGGGACGAGGGAGCAGGTCGCGTCGCTGGTACGGCGGGTGAAGGCTCGGCGCGCGGCAAGGCATGCGCCTTTGCCACGCGATGCTTCCTCAACGGCTTCACTTGCTTTGCGACGAGGTCCCACAACTCGCGCTCTTCCTCGGTCAGCGCGCGGCGGCGCGACGAGGGACGAGGCTCCAGCACGGGCGGGCGGGACGATCGCTTCATTGCTGGTCGGAACGACGATTCACGCGCTTGCGCTGTTCGCGGTCGGGCTTGATGTTGGGACGCGGCTCCGGCAACGGCACCGGGCTTGCCACCGCAACGGTGGCGTCGTTGGCTTGTGGCACGGCGGGCGAAGCCGCGCCAGCCTTGCCGGATTCAGCCGGCTTCGCCGCAGCGTTCTTCGCGGGATCGGTCTGCGGAAACAGTTTTGCGATTTTTTCCGAGGGACGCGGATCAGGCACCGGCAGCCTTGCGCCGCGCACGGATGGATCGAGGCCCTTCGGCACCAGCATGACAAAGTGCATGGGATGGCGCAGCCGCCCGGACACGCGGCCGGCATCCGCGCCGGCGCCGAAATAGAGATCGGCGCGGGCAGGCCCGATGATGGCCGAGCCGGTGTCCTGCGCGATCATCAGCCGGTGGAACGGCGTCTTCGAGCGCTCGGAATCGATCGGCAGCTCGCCCTCGATGAAGAACGGCGTGCCGTAGACATGCAGCGACTTGTCGACCGCGATCGAGCGGCCGGCCGTCAGCGGAATGCCCTGCGCGCCCACCGCCTCGTCCTTGTCGGAGAGATTGACCTCGCGGAAGAAGATGTAGGAGCGGTTCTGGCGCCGCAGGTCCTTGGCGCCATCAGGATT
Source organism: Bradyrhizobium sp. CCGB01 (assembly GCF_024199795.1). Classification (NCBI taxonomy): domain Bacteria; kingdom Pseudomonadati; phylum Pseudomonadota; class Alphaproteobacteria; order Hyphomicrobiales; family Nitrobacteraceae; genus Bradyrhizobium; species Bradyrhizobium sp. CCGB01. The sequence goes on along the minus strand of NZ_JANADK010000001.1, from coordinate 371,332 downwards.
CTGCGCCATCCACTCCCTGATCTTCTGCATCGACATCTCTTCCTTCGGAATGATGCCGCGCTCGATCAGGACGCGCCCGACGGCGGTGTAGGGATAGCCGTTATAGGCATCGTAATTGAGCCGGACCGTACCGCCGTCGTCGAACTTGATCCGCGCCGAGCCCTGGATCTGGGCGAACAGCAGATCGGTCGGGTCCTTCAGCCAGGCGATCTCGAGTCCGCGGCCGGCGATCTTGCCGTCCTCGATCTCGCCGCGGTCGTAATAGGGCACGAGCTTGCGGCGGCCGATCTTGCGGTAGACCGGGCCCTTGTTGGGCAGGCTGACCGAGTCCTGCTTGTAGCCGCGAACGAACAGGTTCGAGGGCCGGCGATAGACCGGCACATTGAAGACCTCGGTCTGCGTGCGCGATCCATCCAGCACCGGCTCGTAATAGCCGGTGACGAAACCGTCGGGCTCGCCGAGACGCGAGATCCTCAGCGGCGAAAAATTCTCCTCGAAGAAAGTTTTAGCCCTGGCGTCGTCGCTGAGCTCGAGCGACTTGGCGGCGCGGCAGGGTTCGTTCAGCGAGGCGCCAAGCGCTTTCGGCTCAGGCGCCCCGGTCTGCGCGTTGATCGTCCGGCAACTGGCGCGGAACGTCTTGTAGGCGGCGAGATGATTGTCGTCGCTCCAGCCCTTCACGTCCGCCCAGGCCAGCGGCAGATATTGCGCACCGGGGACTTCGAACGGCAGGGGAAGCTGCGGATAGGGCAACGCCCGCGGCGGTGCGGCGGGCAATTCCGGGCGATGATGGTGATGGCTGCGATAGTGACGCCGCGCGGCCTCGGCGCCGAGCGAAAACGACGACAGCACGACGACACCTGCGCAAAGCGCCGTCGCGCTGTTCTTGAGGAAAATCTTAATTCGCGCTTCCGGTGCCAACCAGCTTCCAGTTTGGATCGCGAGAGGTGATGTCGCGGGCGAACGTCCAGATGTCGGTGATGTCGGCGACCGTGTCGGCGCTGCCGTCGACGATGTTGCCGGTCTTGTCGCGGGTGGCCGAGATCATCTGCGAGACGAAGCGGATGGTGAGCTGGGCCGTGCGATCGCGCAGCTCGGCGCCGACGAGCTCGGCCTTGTCGATCGAGACGAAGCGCGTCTCGGTCTTCTGCTCGTTCTTCTCGCGTTCCTTGATGGCGGCGTCGAAGCTCTCATAGACCTCCGACGACAGCAGGTCGCGCAGCGCACGGCGATCGCCATTGGCAAAGGCCAGCACGATCATCTCATAGGCGCCGCGGGCCCCGGAGATGAAATGGCGCGGGTCGAACGTGGAATCTTTATCGACGATGGCGTCGAGACCCTGGGCGAGCGCGGAGCCCGGCTCGGCCAGACCCTTCCAGCGATCGGAGGGCGGGGTCGGGTCAGCCGTCGGCGCCAGCGGGGCCTGGTCGATCACCTTGCCTGGCATGGTCACAACGTTCTTGTCCTGGGCACCCCCCAGCGCATTACGGGCGGCGGTGCGGTCGAACGGCGGCCGCTCGTTGCCTGTCCGCTGCCCCAGCACGCTGCGAAGCCTCAGAAAGATAAAGACCGCCAGCGCCAGGAAGATGATGGTGTAGATGTCCACGTCGAATTCGCTTTCTGGTCTTCTCTATAAGGGGTCGTCTCGAAGAGGTCGTCGCCGGGAAAATCAATCCGGCCAGTAGACCGTTCCATACGGGAACGGCAAGTCTACATCACCATTTTTGGATCCGCGGGTCTGGTCCGTGGGATGTAGGCACGAAATCTTGCCCGGCCAATGGCGCCTTTTGGCACAGCGCCGAGTGTAGCGCGTTTTATGCTTAAGGGGAAACCCGATCCTGCCCGGAAATCGCGCATCTTCAATCGTTTAACGTGTGATTTCGCCAGGGGGCCGGATTGAACGTCACAATTGTGGGCGTGGTCCGGATCCCCGTCCGGGACCGTTCGTCCTTGTGGAACGAGGCGGCCCTATGTTAGCCAACCGCCGCGAAATTCAGCCCCAATCGGGTAAGGAGAGACTTCGATGACCAACGGTAACGGCACCCCTCCCGAGGCGGCCCAGGCTCCCCAGCTCAACGTGCTGGCGCAGTACACCAAGGACCTGTCGTTCGAAAATCCGAACGCGCCCAGCTCGCTCCAGCAGCAGGGCCAGCCGCCCCAGATCAACATCCAGATCAATGTCAGCGCCAACAACCTGAGTGATACCGAGTTCGAGGTGACGCTGTCGGTCGAGGGCAAGGCCGAGACAGCCGGCAAGATCATGTTCTCGTTCGAGCTCGCCTATGCTGGCGTGTTCCGCATCACCAACGTGCCGAAGGAGAACCTGCATCCGCTGGTCATGATCGAGTGCCCGCGCCTGCTGTTCCCGTTCGCCCGCGAGATCATCGCGACGGCGGTGCGCGACGGCGGGTTCCCGCCGCTGATGCTGGACCCGGTCGACTTCGTCGGTCTCTATCGTCAGAACATGGAGCGGCAAATGGCCGCCCAGGGCGGACAGACCGGTCAGGCCTAACCAGCCGGAGGGGCGACTGGAGCGGGCAGGAACTCGTTCCAGATCGCCTTGTCGCCGAGCGTTGCGATGAAGGCCCGGTGGGCCTCGCGCTCGGCATCGGAAATCCGCGGCGCGAGCGGCACGGTCCGCTGCCGCCGTGGCGTATCGCCAGCAGCAGTGACTCTGATATCTTCGGCGTCCGACGCTAGTAGCAGCTGCGACTGCCGCGCCCCGACCAGATCGACATAGACTTCGGCGAGCAGCTCGGCGTCGAGCAGCGCGCCGTGCTTGGTGCGGTGTGAATTGTCGATCGAATAGCGCGAGCAGAGATCGTCGAGCCGGTTCGACACGCCGGGATGCTTGCGCCGCGCCAGCAGCAGGGTATCGACCAGACGCTCACGCGGGACCGCCGCGCGCTTGATCTTGTCGAGCTCGGCATTGATGAAGCCGATATCGAACGAAGCGTTGTGGATCACCAGCGGCGCATCGCCGATGAACTCCAGAAACGCATCGGCGACCTCGTGGAACAGCGGCTTGGTCGACAGGAATTCCGCCGACAGCCCGTGGACTGCGAAGGCTTCCGCCGGCATGTCGCGTTCGGGGTTGATATAGACGTGATACGTCTGTCCCGTCGGCATGCGGTTGAAAATCTCGACGCAGCCGATTTCGACCAGCCGATCGCCGCGGAGCGGATCGAGGCCGGTGGTTTCGGTGTCGAGAACGATTTCACGCATGATTTGGGACGCCGTGTGAGAGCGGCGAATCAGGCTCGCCGCTGCGGCATCTTAACGACCTCGGCCAGGATGTGCGTGATTTGGGCGCGCACCGGTTCAAGTCCGTGTGACGTATCCACTACGAAATCGGCCCGCTTGCGCTTCTCGGCATCCGGCGTCTGCTTGGCGATGATGGCATCGAGCTTGGCCTCATCCATCGTGCCGCGTTCCAGCACACGCTTGCGCTGGAGTTCCGGCGAGGTCGACACCACGACCACGGCATCGACCCGCTTCTCACCGCCGGTTTCGAACAGCAGCGGGATATCCAGGACCACGACGGGCGCCTCGGCTGCTTCCGCATCGGCGAAGAATTTCTGCCGGGAGGCGCCGAGCATCGGATGGACAATCTGCTCGAGCTGCTTGATGGCCGCCGGGTCATGCACGACGCGCGCGGACAGTTTTGGCCGGTCGACCTTGCCGTTCGCGGTGGTGCCGGGGAAGGCGGCCTCGATCGCGGGCGCGGCCTCGCCCTCGTAGAGCTGGTGGACGGCAGCATCGGCGTCGTAGACGGGAACGCCGGCCTCCGCGAACAATTTCGCGGTGGTGGATTTTCCCATGCCGATCGAGCCGGTCAGTCCAAGGATCCGCATCAGCGCCAAGCCATCTCTGTCATCACACCGCAACTAGCCGTTCGCGCCGCAGGAACGCAAGCAGCGGCAGCAGCGGCAGTCCGAGAATGGTGAAATGGTCACCCTCGATGCGTTCGAACAGATGGCTGCCGAGACCTTCGAGCTGATAGGCGCCGACGCTGGTCGTCACCGCATCTCCGGCGGCGTCGAGATAGGCTGAAAGCTCCGTCTCGGTCATCGGCCGCATGGTCATGCGAGCCACCGAAACATGCTCGAAAACAATTTCGCCGTCTCGCGCCACGGCGACCGCGGAATTCAGCTTGTGGCTTTTGCCGGCAAGGTCGCGCAATTGCGCCATCGCCTGTGCGCGGCCCGCGGGCTTGTTGAAAAGACGCTCGCCCAGAGCCAGCGTCTGGTCGGCACCGATCACATAGCTTCCCGGATGCCCCGCCGAGACTGCCCTGGCCTTTTCACGCGCCAGCAGCAGGGCGATGTCATGCGGACCCGAAAGATTCGAGGCGGCCTGAATGCCACGCTCGTCGATATCGGCCGTGATCGCCTTGAACTCCAGTCCGGCACTGGCCAGCAGCATCTTTCGCGCGCTGCTCTGCGAGGCCAGGATCAACGGAATTTCGCCGCGCCAGAGAGACATCGCCGAAACTATTCCGCGGGCCGGTTGCGCTGGCGATCACTGTAGAGCTTCATGATCGCCGCGGCGGTTTCCTCGATCGATCGCCGCGTGACGTCGAGCAGCGGCCAATCGTGCTTGGCGCTCAGCTTGCGCGCGAACGCGACCTCGTCGGCGACCGCCTGCCTGTCGGTATAGGTGTCGCTGCTGGAGTCGGCACCCATCGAGAGCAGGCGGTTCTGGCGCACCTGGATCAGGCGTTCCGGCGTCGCATGCAGGCTCACCACGAGCGGCCGCGTCAGAGTCTCCAATTGCGCCGGCACCGGAATGCCCGGAACCAGCGGCACGTTGGCGGTGCGGATGCCGCGATTGGCCAGGTAAATCGACGTTGGTGTCTTGGAGGTGCGCGAGACGCCGACGAGCACCACGTCGGCATCGTCGAGGCCTTCGACATGCTGGCCGTCGTCATGGATCATCGTGTAGTTCAGCGCATCGATGCGCTTGAAATATTCTGCATTGAGGACGTGCTGGGCGCCGACGCGGCCCGTGGTCGCAGCGCCGAGATACGCCTCGAACAACTGCATCACCGGGCCGATGATCGACAGGCTCGGAACATTGATCTCCTTGCACTTGTCCTCGAGCCTGGAGACCAGATCCTTCTCCAGCAGCGTGAACAGCACGATTCCCGGCGCTTCCTCGATCTCGTCGAGGACGCGGTCGAGCTGCTTCTGGCTGCGCACCAGCGGATAGACATGCTCGACCGGGGTTACGTTGGCGTACTGCGCGGCAACGGCGCGCGCGACCGTGATCAGCGTCTCACCGGTGGAGTCGGAGACGAGGTGCAGATGGAAATAATTGTTCGAGGTCGGCACAAAAGCCCTTTGTATGAAGGCGGGGTGGTTTGTGGATTTCTGTGGACCTTAACCCCTCGGAAAGGGATGTGCGACACCAGGGGCGGGACAAGTGCCGATTTTCTTCACACCGCTGCCCGTCAGAACAAGTCCGGCCGCCCGCCGGGAGGGAAGCGGGATTGCGCGGACAACCGCCTTGATAAGCTGCCGACAGAAACGCGCAAGCCTTTGAAGCTGGCCGACTTATCGGAAATGGCCAGATCGGTCGGGGATATGTTGATGGATGTGAACAAGCGCGCGTGAACGTGCGGACGGAATTGCGTGAGTCCAATCCACGGTCACATAGACTCAAACCTTAAGAATCTAAGATTCTAGATTTGAGGAAGGCGCTACGGACGGATATGTGTGCAGGGTAAGACCTTAACGAGTTCTTACTATCCCCAGCGTTCCCCGCGCTGGGCGGAAATCCGGACGCAGGAAATGTTCGAAGACGTCTATCTCTGGATCAAGGCGCTGCATGTGATCGCCGTCATCTCCTGGATGGCGGGCATGCTCTATCTGCCACGACTGTTCGTTTATCACTCCGAGGCCGAAATCGGCTCGAAACAGTCGGAAACGTTCAAGGTGATGGAACGCCGGCTGCTCAAGGCGATCATCAACCCCGCCATGATCGTCACATGGCTTGCCGGGCTCTATCTTGCCTGGGCCGGCCACTGGTTCTCTTTCGGCTGGCTGCACGTAAAACTGGCACTGGTCCTGGCGATGTCCGCGGTCCACGGCTTTTTTGCGCGCTGGCTCAAGGACTTTGCCGCCGACCGGCGACCCCGGAGCCAGAAATTCTATCGGATTATCAATGAGGTGCCGACTGTTCTGATGATTTTCATCGTCATCATGGTGATCGTGAAGCCGTTCTAGACAGGACCCGCGATGAATCGCTCAGTGCTTCGGCTTGCGGAGTGGAAAGCGATTTTCTATATTGGCGACATCCCACCCAACGCAGGCGGATGTGGTTTTGTCTGAGCTTTCCAGAGGCCGGACACCGCATCAGGTTTAAGCCTCACCGGCGCTCACCTTGCCAGACCTGCGGACCTTACCTTCTCACGTCCGCATTTCAGAGCCTCCTCGCACCCCCTCCCAAGGTTACCCCACAGGACCACCCCAATGCGGGAAATTAAACTCCAGGACCTCAAGTCGAAGACGCCGGCCGAGCTCGTCTCGTTCGCGGAAGAGAATGGGGTCGAGAATGCCAGCACCATGCGCAAGCAGGAGCTGTTGTTTGCCATCCTGAAGCAGCTTGCGCTCGCCGAAACCGACATCGTCGGCGAAGGCGTCGTCGAAGTGCTCTCCGACGGTTTCGGCTTCCTCCGCTCGCCCGATGCGAATTATCTGCCGGGCCCGGACGACATCTACGTTTCGCCCTCGCAGATCCGCCGTTTCGGCCTGCGCACCGGCGACACCATCGAAGGCCACATTCGCAGCCCGAAAGAGGGCGAGCGCTATTTCGCGCTGCTGAAGGTCAACACGCTCAATTTCGAGGACCCGGAAAAGGCCAAGCACAAGGTCAATTTCGACAACCTCACGCCGCTGTTTCCGAATCAGCGATTCCGCATGGAAATCGACGATCCGACGCGGAAAGACCTTTCTGCAAGGGTGATCGACATCGTAGCCCCGATCGGCAAGGGCCAGCGCGCGCTGATCGTCGCGCCGCCGCGGACCGGTAAAACCGTGCTGATGCAGAACATCGCGCACTCGATCACGCACAATCATCCCGAATGCTATCTGATCGTGCTTCTGATCGACGAGCGTCCGGAAGAAGTCACGGACATGCAGCGCTCGGTGAAGGGCGAGGTCGTGTCGTCGACCTTCGACGAGCCGGCGGTGCGTCACGTCCAGGTCGCCGAGATGGTGATCGAGAAAGCCAAGCGCCTGGTCGAGCATGGCCGCGACGTCGTGATCCTGCTCGATTCGATTACGCGCCTCGGTCGCGCCTACAACACCGTGGTGCCGTCATCCGGCAAGGTGCTGACCGGTGGCGTCGACGCCAACGCGCTCCAGCGTCCCAAGCGCTTCTTCGGTGCCGCCCGCAACATCGAGGAGGGCGGCTCGCTGACCATCATCGCGACCGCGCTGGTCGATACCGGTAGCCGCATGGACGAAGTCATCTTCGAAGAGTTCAAGGGCACCGGTAACTCGGAACTGATCCTGGACCGCAAGGTCTCGGACAAGCGCACCTTCCCGGCGATCGACATCTCGCGCTCCGGCACCCGCAAGGAGGAGCTCATCACCGATCCGCAGGTGCTCAAGAAGATGTACGTGCTCCGCCGCATCCTCAACCCGATGGGCACGATGGACGCGATCGACTTCCTGCTCGACAAGCTGCGCTCGACCAAGAGCAATTCGGAGTTCTTCGACTCGATGAACACCTGAGTGTGTTGCAGCAAACGATCAGAGGGCGCCTTCGGGCGCCCTTTTTCGTTTGTGCAGCTTTGCTGCAGCGATAGTGCAGCATGGGAAGTTGCTGGAAGCGCGGATCCGGATATCTCTCAAGCCTCTGACCTGCTTACGTAAAAACCTGACATGGGTCGCGCCGAGAGGTTCTCCGCGGAGGAATTTTGCAGCAAAATTCTCTGTGTATATTGCCACGCAATACGGGTCTTGCTGCGGGTTCCAACGCAGCAAATTGGGATTTCCATCTCAAAACTGGGGCGTTTGCCTTTTCGCCCACAGCCGGACAAATAGGCCATGCATCCGCGAGACCAGACCATCTTCGCGCTGTCGTCCGGCCGTGCGCCAAGCGCGATCGCGGTGGTGCGCGTGTCCGGGTCGCAGGCCGGACTGGCGTTGGCGACGCTCGCAGGTGAGCGCCCGGCGCCGAGACAGGCCAGCCGCCGGCTGCTCCGCGATAGTGCGAACCAGCCGCTCGATGACGCGGTGGTGCTCTGGTTTCCGGGGCCGGCAAGCGCCACCGGTGAGGACGTCGCCGAATTCCATGTCCATGGTGGCCGCGCGGTACTGGCGGCGCTCCTCGCCGCTATTTCGCAAATTCCGAACACGCGCGCGGCCGAGCCCGGCGAGTTCACGCGGCGGGCGTTCGAGAACGGCAAGCTCGACCTCACCGAAGCCGAAGGCCTCGACGATCTCATTCACGCCGACACCGATCGTCAGCGCCGCCAGGCGCTCCGCCAGTTGCAGGGCTTGCTCGGCAATCGCGCGCGCGACTGGCGCGAGCGCATCATCGAAGCCTCGGCCTTGATCGAGGCCGGCATCGATTTTTCGGACGAGGGCGATGTGCCCGCGGAATTGATGGCGCCTGCGGTCAAGGCGATCAAGGCGCTGCACGATGAAATTACAAAAGTCCTTGCGGCACAGGGACATTCTGAACGCCTCCGCGACGGCCTCGTGGTTGCGATTGCGGGGGAGCCGAATGTCGGCAAGTCCACGCTGATCAATCAGCTGGCGCGCCGCGATGTCGCGATTGTCTCGCCACACGCCGGCACGACGCGTGACGTCATCGAAGTGCAGCTCGATCTCGATGGCTATCCGGTGACGATCATCGACACCGCCGGCATTCGCGAGACCGACGATCCCGTGGAGCAGGAGGGGGTGCGCCGGGCGCGGGCGCGAGCCGAAGACGCGGACCTCGTGCTGTGGCTGGTCGACGCGGAGCAAGCGACCGATCCGGACGCGCTGCAGTCACTTCGGAAATTCGGCGACCGCGTCGGGTCCATTGGCCAAGTCTGGATTGTGCGCAACAAGATCGACCTTGGCGGGGCCGGGGGTTCCGGTTCGCACGGCGAGTTCGGGATCTCGGCGAGCCGGGGCGATGGCATCGCCGAGCTGGTCGAGGCTCTCGTGACATTCGCCGCCGAATTTTTTGGAGCCAGCGAAGGCGCCGTGGTGACCCGGGCTCGCCAGCGCGATCTGTTGAGCCGCGCGGCAGGCAGTTTGCGCCGGAGTCTGGACCTTGTAGAAGAGGGCGAAGAGCTCGCCGCCGAAGAGCTGCGTGCTGCCGCTTATGCCCTGGGCCGGTTGCTCGGCCGGGTGGACGTCGAGGACGTCCTTGGCGCCATCTTCCAGAAATTCTGCATCGGAAAGTAGCGCTAGTTCTTCAATGTAGAACTAGCGCTTGTTCCAATCCTTGCTGCTTCACGTGAAACGGGGAACCGGGGTTCCATCTTGTTTCACGTGAAACAGATTCGATCCCTCCTAGCCCGGATGGAGCGAAGCGTAATCCGGGTCCGCTTGCGCCGACCTGACGGGCCCGCGGATTTCGCTTCGCTCCATCCGGGCTCCGCATTGGCGCACCGGAGCAGTAGGGGATTTAGAGGAGCGCCCAAGCCCCAAACTCGTCATTGCGAAGAGCTCTTACCGCGAAGCGATCCAGACCGGGTGGGGTGCTGAATTGCTTCGCTCCGCTCCAATGACCAGGTGAGGCTCCGCCACGTTCGATCCCTCGCTATGGTGGACGCTACACCAAGAGCGGAGCCTCTTGCCTCTTCGCGTCGACCTACACTGTTTCACGTGAAACGCAGCCTGTGCGCCCACTTTGCTCCCCCGGGAAACAGCAGCCTCTTCAACTCCCTTCCTACTGTGCATGGGGTTGTTTTCGTCAAAACGCATTCTAGGCTCCGCCTCACCCGTTTCACGTGAAACACCCGCCCCCAGTTTCCACTTCCGGCTTTCCCGCCGCTGGGATAGAAGTCCGCCCATGCGAACAGAGCGCGAGAGTTTTGACGTCATCGTCATTGGTGGTGGTCATGCCGGCTGTGAGGCCGCGGCTGCCTCCGCCCGCATGGGCGCGACAACTGCTCTGGTGACGCACCGCTTCTCCACCATCGGCGCGATGTCCTGCAACCCCGCCATTGGCGGCCTCGGCAAGGGACATCTGGTCCGTGAAGTTGATGCTCTCGACGGTTTGATGGGCCGGGTCGGTGATGCCGGTGGCATCCAGTTTCGTGTCCTCAACCGCCGAAAGGGCCCCGCTGTGCGCGGTCCTCGCGCCCAGGCCGATCGGAAGCTTTATGCCGCGGCGATGCAGGCAGCGATCACCGCGACTGAAGGTCTTTCCGTCATTGAAGGCGAGGCCGACGAGCTGATCGTTGTCGAGGGACGGGTGACCGGACTGCGCTTGGCCGATGGCCGGGAGCTTCGGGCAGGGGCCGTTGTCATCACCACCGGTACCTTTCTCCGCGGTTTGATCCATCTCGGAGAGAAGAATTGGCCCGCCGGCCGGGTCGGTGAGGCCCCCGCGATGGGCCTTTCCAGCTCCTTTGAACGTGCCGGCTTCACTCTTGGTCGGCTCAAGACCGGCACGCCGCCCCGTCTGGATGGCACCACGATCGACTGGTCCGCGGTCGAGATGCAGCCCGGAGACGAGCCGCCGGAACCGTTCTCGGTGATGACGGAGCGGATCACGACCCCGCAGATCCAGTGCGGGATCACCCGCACCACGTCCGCCACCCACGAGGTGATCCGGGCCAATGTCCATCGCTCCCCGATGTACTCCGGCCAGATCAAGAGCTCCGGACCGCGCTATTGTCCCTCGATCGAGGACAAGATCGTCCGGTTCGGCGACCGCGACGGCCATCAGATCTTCCTGGAGCCGGAAGGGCTCGACGACAGCACGGTCTATCCCAACGGTATCTCGACCTCGCTGCCGGAAGAGGTCCAGCTTGCGATCCTCGCCAGCATCCCCGGCCTTAAGCGTGTGAAGATGGTCCGTCCGGGCTATGCCATCGAGTACGACCACATCGATCCCCGTGAGCTCGATCCAACCCTCCAGACCAAGCGTCTGCGCGGTCTGTTCCTGGCCGGGCAGATCAATGGCACGACGGGATATGAGGAAGCGGCCGGTCAGGGCATCGTGGCCGGTCTGAATGCTGCGCTGGCGGCAAGCGGCGCCGCGCTGACCGTGTTCGACCGTGCGGACGGCTATCTCGGGGTGATGATCGACGATCTCGTCACCCGTGGCATCAGCGAGCCCTATCGGATGTTCACCTCCAGGGCCGAGTACCGGCTGACGCTTCGGGCCGACAACGCCGACCAGCGCCTGACCGAGAAGGGCATCGCCCTGGGGTGTGTCGGGACAGCCCGAACCCGGCATCACCGGGCCAAGATGGATGCCCTGAACGCGGCCAGGGCACTCTCGAAGTCCCTCACGATCACCCCGAACGAAGCGATCAAGCACGGACTGTCCCTGAACCGGGATGGTCAGCGCCGGTCGGCGTTCGAGCTGATGGCCTATCCGGATATCGGCTGGAGCCAGGTCCGTGCGATCTGGCCGGAGCTGTCCGCCATTGATGCTGTGATTGCGACCCATCTCGAGATCGACGCCAAGTACGACGTCTATCTGGAGCGCCAGAGTGCCGACGTCGAAGCCTTCAGGCGGGACGAGGGCATGGTGCTTTCCGAAGTCGACTACCAGCTCGTGCCGGGTCTCTCCAATGAGGTGCGGGCGAAGCTGGAGAAGGCGCGCCCGTTCACGGTCGGCCAGGCCGGCCGGATCGACGGAATGACGCCAGCGGCGCTCGGCATCCTCGCGGCCTATCTCCGCCGCGAAGCTCGGAAGACCTCCAAGGCAATCGCATAGGCGTTTCACGTGAAACAGCGCGGATCGGGCGGGGACAGACCGCTATCGCGACGACCCGGAGCAGGTGAGGGCGCCGCTCGGCGAACCGAGCAGCCGCCGGCCGGGCCGAAGTTCGACAAGGCCAGCGCCAACGATCAGGCGCTGGATTCGATCATCGCCGCGGACAAGGTCGCGGCCCTCAAGCTCGCGCCCGTTTCACGTGAAACCGAAGCCCGGCTTGATCACTATATCACGCTGCTCAGGGCGTGGCAGGCCAAGACCAATTTGGTCGCGCCCTCGACCTTGCCGTACCTCTGGACCCGGCACATCGCCGACTCGCTCCAGCTCGTGGCTCTCGCGCCTTCGGCCAAACGCTGGGCCGACCTCGGCAGCGGTGGCGGCTTTCCCGGCGTCGTGCTCGCCTGCGCCATGGCCGGGACGCCTGATACCAGCGTCCATCTCGTCGAGCGAATCGCCAAGAAGGCCGCCTTTCTGCGCGAAGCAATCCGCGTCACCACATCTCCGGGAGTCGTACATCTGGCTGAGATCGGGGATAATGTGGATAGAATCACCGGCCCCGTCGATTGCGTCACCGCGCGCGCGCTCGCTCCGCTACATCAACTCATCGGCTTTGCGGAGCCGCTGATGCGCCAGGGCGCAAAAGCGTTGTTTCTGAAGGGTCAAGATGTAGAGGCTGAATTGACCGAAGCCGCTAAATATTGGAATATTCAGCCGCAGCTTCACCAGAGTCGGACAGGTGACGGTTGGATCGTCGAGCTGACGTCCGTCGAACGGCGCGGGTGAGTCGTTCCAGGGGTTGATTGGGGAATTTGCGATGAGCGTAATTGACGAGCCGCAGCAAGAACAAACCGCCCAGGAACAGACCGCTGAGGTCCCGCAGGGCCACCCGCGCATCCTGGCGCTGGCGAATCAGAAGGGCGGCGTGGGAAAAACAACCACGGCGATTAATCTTGGCACGGCACTCGCTGCGATCGGCGAGCGCGTCCTGATCGTCGATCTCGATCCGCAGGGCAACGCCTCGACCGGTCTCGGCATCGATCGCCGCAACCGCTCCTGCTCGACCTACGACGTGCTGATCGGTGAAGCCCCGCTGCGCGAGGCAGTTGTTTCGACCGCGGTGCCGCGGCTGCACATTGCGCCCTCGACCATGGATCTCTCCGGCCTCGAGCTCGAGCTCGGCACCACGCCCGGTCGTGCGTTCAAGCTGCGCGACGCCATCGGCGCGCTCAACAACAACGTCTCGCCGGACGCCGATTACACCTATGTGCTGATCGACTGCCCGCCCTCGCTCAACCTGCTCACGGTGAACGCGATGGCCGCCTCCGACGCGATTCTGGTGCCGCTGCAGTGCGAGTTCTTCGCGCTCGAAGGTCTGTCGCAATTGCTCCAGACCGTGGAGCAGGTGCGCTCGACGCTCAATCCGAACCTGTCGATCCACGGCATCGTGCTGACCATGTTCGACTCGCGCAACAACCTCTCGAACCAGGTCGTCGCCGACGTCCGTCAGTTCATGGGCGAGAAGGTCTACAAGACTATGATCCCGCGCAACGTGCGCATCTCGGAAGCGCCGTCCTACGGCAAGCCGGTCCTGGTCTACGATCTCAAATGCGTCGGCAGCGAAGCCTATCTGCGGCTCGCCACCGAAGTGATCCAGCGCGAGCGCGAGCTGCGCGTCACGCATTGACAATGCCGTAGGTACGTAGGGTGGGTTAGCCGAAGGCACCCACCACGTCTGCCACCTCGAACAAACCAATGGTGGGTTACGCTACGCTAACCCACCCTACGATCTACGATTCGAAATTCAGTTCTGGAGTGCTGCACCGTGAATCCAAGGGAGCTGGCGATGGCCGACGAAGCGCGTTCGCGACTGGGCCGGGGTCTTGCGAGTCTGATCGGCGATGTCGGCGGCGAGGCTCAGCACGTCGATCGTCCGCGCGCGCAGCGCAAGGTGCCGATCGAATTCGTCAAGCCCAATCCGCGCAACCCGCGGCGCACGTTTTCGGAGACCGAGCTCAAGGAGCTCTCCGATTCGATCAGGCAGCACGGCGTGATCCAGCCGATCGTGGTGCGTCCGGTGAAGGGCGCGCAGGACCGCTACGAGATCATCGCCGGCGAACGGCGCTGGCGCGCCTCGCAGATGGCCGGCCTGCACGAAGTGCCGATCGTCCCGGTCGACATCAGCGACAGCGATGCGCTGGAATTCGCGATCGTCGAGAACGTTCAGCGCGAAGACCTCAACCCGATGGAAGAGGCGCTGGGCTATCACGCGCTGGCCAACGAGTTCAAACGCAGCCAGGACGACATCGCAAAAGTCGTCGGCAAGAGCCGCAGCCACATCGCCAACATGATGCGGCTGACGAAACTGCCGGCCGAGGTGCAGGCCTTGATCACGAGCGGCGAGCTGACGGCCGGTCACGCCCGTGCGCTGATCGGCGTGCCCGATCCGGTCGCGGCCGCCAGGCGCATCGTCGAGGAGGGCCTCAACGTCCGTCAGGCCGAGGCGCTGGCACATGAAGAGGGCGTGCCGGAGCGCAAGCCGCAGAAGGCGCGCGCCACCGGCGGTAAGGAAAAGGACCCCGACACGATCGATCTGGAGAAGCGTGTCAGCGATGCGCTCGGGCTCAAGGTCACCGTCAATCACCGCGACCCCGGCGGCTCCGTCCAGATCAATTACCGCAACCTCGATCAGCTCGACGAGGTGATGAAGCGGCTGGCGAAGGGCGCGCTCTAGTCCTTACTCGCACTGTCTCACCCTCACCCTGAGGAGCCGCGAAGCGGCGTCTCGAAGGGCGAGGGCCCGGGCCTTCATCCTTCGAGACGCGCGCTAGAGCGCGCTCCTCAGGATGAGGAACTATGGCCGTCATTGCGACGCGCTTCTGCTTCCACATCGTCATTGCGAGCGCAGCGAAGCAATCCAGAATCTTTCCGCGGAGATACTCTGGATTGCTTCGTCGCTTGCGCTCCTCGCAATGACGTGGAGAGAGCGGAGGCTCTTCAGCCCCGCCGCTTCGCATTCGCGGCGATTGCCATCAGCGTGCGCTGGGCGATGGCGGCGGCGAGGGTGGATTGCTTGCGGGTGTCGAGCGCGGCGGTGGCGAGCTGCTCGATGATGGCGGCGAGCCGCGGCACGCTGAAATTTCGCAGCGCCGTTTCGACCGCGGGCTTTCGTGAAAAATGCAGGCGGGGAAAGCCGCCGTCGAGCACGGCGGAGGCCGGCGTGCCATCGGCAATCGCGAGAGCGGATTTGTGCAGCCATGCCGCCTGGCGCTGCGCGGCCGAGATGATCACACCGGGGTAGGTGCCGGCGATCATGGCCTTTGCGAATTCGGTCTCGACGATGTCAGGCCGGCCGGCGAAGGCGCCGTCGACGATCGGATCGAGTTTCAGCTCGGACGCATCGGCGACCACGGACATCACATCGTCCAGCGTGATCTCGCCTTTGCCATGGGCATAGAGCGTCAGCTTGCGCAGCTCGTTGCGCGAGGCCTGGCGGTCGCCGCCGAGGAACGACATCAGCGCCGCGCGGGCATCCTGCGCGATGCGCAAATTGGCGATGCGGAGCTCGTCTTCCATCAGTCTTGCAAGGTCGCGCTCGGTGTCGGGATAGCAGCCGATCGCGACGGCCGTCTTGGCCTTCTCGCAGGCCTTGCGCAGCGGCGATTCCGGACGCAGCTCGCCGGCCTCGATCACGATGCGGCAATCCTTCACGTTCATCTCCGCCAGCGTGTCGACACCGCTGGCAAAGCTGCGCGAGCCGGCACGGATACGGATGGCGCGGCGGCCGCCGAACAACGGCACCGTCATGGCCTCGTCGACGAGCCGCGACGGCTCGGCGGAGAGCTCGTCGCCGTCGAGCTTTACGAGCGAGAAGGGATCATTGGGGTCGTCGACGGCGGAGGCAATCAGTGCATCGGCGCGCTCGCGCACGAGGCCGGCATCGGGACCGTAGAGCAGGATGATCGGTCGGCCCCCGTCGGGACGGGCGAGGAAGGCGTCGATCTCTTTTCCGCGCAGCGCGACCATCGGGCCTGATTGTCATTCCGGGGCGCGCGCAGCGCGAACCCGGAATCTGAAGATTGTGGATCGAGATTCCGGGTTCACGCTTCGCGTGCCCCGGAATGACAGAGGTAGTTACGTGCCGGCGGTGAAGAACGAGGCGAGCCGGGTCGTGATGTTCTCGGCGATCTCGTTGGCGGCACGGTCCTCAGCATCGCGCAAGGCGCGGTTGCGGGAGAAGCGCTGGTAGGAGCCGGGCATGTCATAGGACACGCGCGAGAAGGTGGTGCCGGTCATCACCGACTTGCCGCTGACCACCTCGACCAGATTGTACTGGGCGTCGATGCCGTAATTCTCGCTGGTCGGCAGGCCGGTATTGGGATCGACGATCAGCGACGACTTGTTGCTCGTGAAGCGGATCTCGAGGCGGTGCGTCGGCGGCATGCCGGTCGCCGTGCCGTAAAGCTTGAACGCCAGGGCATTGCGGACCTCGACGCCGACGCGGGCTTCGCGGGAGGCATTCGCCTTGGAGATCGGCGGGAGATCGACCCCCATCAGCTTCTCGCGCAGGCCGGGGGTACCGTCGGTACGCTCGGCATACATCGGCTGGAAGCAGCCAGCCGTCAGCGCCGCCAATGCGGCAACCGCCAGCAAGCGGGCTGCGATGCGGATCCTAGCCGACAACATTCACGATCCTCTTGGGGACGATAATCACCTTGCGGACGGGCTTGCCGTCCAGGGCCAGTTTTACCGCATCGAGGGCCAAAACGGCAGCCTCGATTTCCGGATTCTGGGCCGCTGTTGCAACTGTGACCTCGCCCCGTTTCTTGCCATTGACCTGAACCACCAAGGTCAC
Source organism: Bradyrhizobium sp. CCGB01 (assembly GCF_024199795.1). Classification (NCBI taxonomy): domain Bacteria; kingdom Pseudomonadati; phylum Pseudomonadota; class Alphaproteobacteria; order Hyphomicrobiales; family Nitrobacteraceae; genus Bradyrhizobium; species Bradyrhizobium sp. CCGB01. Next base: position 354,582 of record NZ_JANADK010000001.1, on the reverse strand, counting down.
GCTGTCTTCAACCAGCAAATCGCGTTCGATTTGGGGCCAATTGGCCTCCGAAACCAGCCCGGAGTGACCCAGAACCTGCCAGCACTCCTCGGCCAGATGCGGCATCATCGGGGAGAACAGCTGGACCAGGATCTGGCTGGCCTCCCGGATCGCCCAGGCCAAGTCGGCGGCCGGCTGGCCGGGGCGCTGGAGCACCTCCGAAAACGCGTTGGCGAATTCGCGGATGTGGGCGAGGCAGACGTTGAAGTGCAGCCGTTCGACGCCGGTGGTTACCTTGTCCAGCGCGCCGTGGGCCGCTTTGCGCAAGGCCGTGGCATCCGGACCGAAAGAGGCCGGCCGGGCCGCCGGCGCGGTCTTGCCGAGTTCCACCGCATCGTTCACCAGCCGCCACAGCCGCTGCACGAAGCGCGAGGCGCCCTGGACGCGCTCGTCGCTCCAGATCACGTCGCGGTCGGGTGGGGAGTCCGACAGCATGAACCAGCGGGCGACGTCGGCACCATAAGTCTCGATGATGTCGTCGGGGTCGACCGTGTTCTTCTTCGACTTCGACATCTTCTCGATCGGACCGATCTGGATGTCTTCGCCTGACGTCAGCAGCGTCGCGCGCCTGCCATTGCCGCCGATTTCGATCTTCACTTCGGCCGGCTGCACATAGGTGCCGTCGGCCTTCTGGTAGGTCTCGTGCACCACCATGCCCTGGGTGAACATGCCGGCGAACGGCTCGTCCAGCGCAATGTGCCCGGTCGCCTTCATCGCGCGGGTGAAGAAGCGGCTGTAAAGCAGATGCAGGATCGCGTGCTCGACGCCGCCGATATACTGGTCGACCGGCAGCATCCGGTTGGCGACGGCAGGCGTCGTCGGCGCGCTCTCGTTCCAGGGGTCGGTGAAGCGCGCAAAATACCAGGACGAATCCACGAAGGTATCCATGGTGTCGGTTTCGCGCTGCGCCTTGCCGCCGCATTTCGGGCAGGTGACGTGCTTCCAGGTCGGGTGATGGTCGAGCGCGTTGCCCGGCTTGTCGAAGGTCGCATCATCAGGCAGCGTCACCGGCAGGTCCGCATCCGGCACCGGCACCACGTCGCATTTCGGACAATGGATGACGGGAATCGGACAGCCCCAATAGCGCTGGCGCGAAATGCCCCAGTCGCGCAGGCGGAAATTGACCTGACGCTCGCCGACCGGCGCGTTGCCGCGCAGCTCGTTTTCCAGCCGTTTTGCAACTTCGTCCTTGGCCTGCTCGATGGTCATGCCGTCGAGGAAGCGCGAATTGATCATGCGGCCGTCACCGTCATAAGCGGTGTCGGTGATCACGAAGGTCTTTGGATCCTGGCCCTCGGGGCACACCACCGGCGTGTTGCCGAGATTGTACTTGTTGACGAAGTCGAGATCGCGCTGGTCGTGCGCGGGGCAGCCGAAGATCGCGCCGGTGCCGTATTCCATCAGCACGAAGTTGGCGACATAGACCGGCAGCTTCCAGCTCGGGTCGAACGGATGCACAGCGCGGATGCCGGTGTCAAAACCCTGCTTCTCCGCGGTGTCGATGATCTCCTGCGCGGTGCCGATCTTCTTGATGTCGGCGATGAACTGCGCAAGTTTCGGGTTCTTCGCGGCGGCAGCCTGCGCCAGCGGATGATCCGACGAGATCGCCATGAACTTCGCGCCGAACAGCGTATCGGGACGCGTCGTGAAAATCTTCAGCTCGCTCTCGCCAGCCGGCGTGGTCGCCGCATCGAGCGCGAAGCGGACCAGCAGGCCCTCGGAGCGGCCGATCCAGTTGCGCTGCATCAGCCGAACCTTGTCGGGCCAGCGATCCAGCCCATCCAGCGCCGACAGCAGTTCCTGCGAGTACTTCGTGATCTTGAAGACCCACTGGCTCATCTCGCGCTGTTCGACGATCGCACCCGAACGCCAGCCGCGGCCGTCGATCACCTGCTCGTTGGCGAGCACGGTCATGTCGACCGGATCCCAGTTGAGCTTGCGCTTCTCGCGCTCGGCGAGGCCCGCGCCGAGCATGTCCAGAAACATCTTCTGCTGATGCTTGTAGTAGCTGGGATCGCAGGTCGCGAATTCGCGTGACCAGTCCAGCGACAGCCCGATCGAGCGGAGCTGCTTCTTCATCGCGGCGATGTTGTCGTAGGTCCAGGCCTTCGGCGCGACCTTGCGCTCGATGGCGGCGTTCTCGGCCGGCAGGCCGAACGCGTCCCAGCCCATCGGGTGCAGGACGTTGAACCCCTTGGCGCGCATGAAGCGGGCCAGCACGTCGCCGAGCGTGTAATTGCGGACATGGCCGATATGGATGCGCCCGGACGGGTAGGGGAACATCTCCAGGACGTAGTATTTCGGCCGCGAGTCGTCGTTCTTCGAGACGAAGATCGCCTGTTGGTCCCAGGTAGCCTGCCAGCGCGGTTCGGCGTCGCGGGCGTTGTAGCGTTCGGAGGTCATGGAATCGTTGGGTTTTCGTGGATTCGGCCGTCTAAAGACGGCGGACTAGGCCATAGAAGTCCTTAAGGGGTCAATGGGTTGCCGTTCGCGGCGGCGCCCCGCAATGCTGCTCCGCAAAAGTACGGAGCGGCCTATTGGGATCGGGTTAAGGGGTCGGTGCGAGGTTGGCCGCCAACAGCACCCGCCAGGCGATGGATTCAGGCTTCGACGATCTCGATTACGACTATGCCGCGTCCATCGCCGGACGGGCGGTGCGGAGCATGGCCGAGCAGCGAATTCCGCCGACGCCGACCAATTTTGCGGTCTGGTTCCACTATTTCGCCGGCACCCATGACGACCTGCGCAACGCGATTGACCTCCTGATCGACCACAGCCGTCCCTTCGACGCCAGGATCAATCAGGATCTGTTCGAGACCTATGTCGCGCCCCGGGCGGGCGTCGTCGCCTCCAAGACGTCCGAGCGGCTGCATGCCCTCATGGGGGTGGCGCAGGAGTTTCTGGCGACGGCGATCGCCGACAATCATTTCCAGATGCAGGCGATCAGCGAGGTCGCCGATCAGGGCAAGGCCGGCGTCGATCCGAAGGTGCTGGTCGCCCAGCTCATGAATGAATTGAGCCGTGCCGCCACACGGGCGACCCGGCTCGAGGCGGGCTTTTTGGAAAAGACCCGCGAGCTCGACGTGATCCGCGACTCGCTGTCCAAGTCCGAGGAGAGCGCCCGGACCGACACGCTGACGGGCCTCGCCAACCGGCGGGCGCTCGATGAATTCCTGCGCAAGGCGCAGGCGACCGCGGATTGGGGCGAGCCGCTCAGCGTGCTCTTGCTCGACATCGACCACTTCAAGACCTTCAACGACAATTTCGGCCATGGCGTCGGCGACCAGGTGCTGCGGTTGATGGCAAAAGTGTTGCGCGAAAAAGTTCGCGAGCAGGATCTGCCTGCCCGCTATGGCGGCGAGGAGCTGATCGCCGTGCTGCCGGATGCCGATCTCGCCACGTGCGCCGGGATCGCCGAGCGCATCAGGTACGCGATCGCCGAATGCACGATCACGCGCCGCTCGACCGGCGAGACCCTGCCCGGCATCAGCGTGTCGATCGGCGTGGCGCAGTACCGTGCGGGCGAGGCGATCACCGATCTCATCGAGCGCTGCGACCGCGCGCTCTATCTCGCCAAGGGCGGTGGCCGAAATCGTGTTGTGACGGAAGTCGAGCTCGATCGCGCCGGGGCCGCGGGCTAGGCGCTAGCCGCCATCATCATGTCGGCCGAGCCGCTCTCGATCGCCTGCACGCCGTGCTCGACGACGTTGTTGCGGCCGCGGTGTTTTGCGGCGTAGAGCGCGGCGTCGGCGGCTTCGATGAGATCGCCGGGACGCAGCGTCTCGTTGGGCCGCGCCGCAGCGACGCCGATCGAGACGGTGACGATCATGTGGGCCGAGGTGATGTGCGGCAGGCACAGCTTCAGCACCGCCGCGCGCACCTGCTCGCCGATCTCGACGGCGCGGTTCACATCGGTGTTCGGCAGCAACAGGCAGAACTCCTCGCCGCCATAGCGCGCCGCAAAGCCCATCGTGTCGGCGGCGATGCCGGACAGCGACTCGCCGAGCCTGGTCAGGCAGGAATCGCCTTCGAGATGGCCATAGGTGTCGTTGAAGAGCTTGAAGTGATCGACGTCGATCATCAGCAGCGCGAGGTCGCTGCCATATTGCTGCGCGCGCATCCATTCGAAGTCGAGCCGGCTCTGGAAGCCGCGGCGATTGGCGAGGCCCGACAGCATGTCGATCGAGGCCATCACGGTCAGGCGGTCGTTGCTCGCGATCAGCTCGCGCTCGCGCTGGCTGAGCTGCGCGGCCATGGCGTTGAACGCGCGGGCCAGCGGCACGAACTCGGCCGGCAGCCGATTGCGCGCGGCGCGCGCCGAGAGGTCGCCCTCGCCGAGGCGCTTGGCCATGTCGGCCAGCATCTCGATCGGCTTGATCACAAGCTTCTCGGCGGCGATCAACGCGCCGAGCAGGACGAACAGGACGACGAAAGCGAGCTGGAGATAGGCGGTGCGAATGTCGCGGCTGACCGCCGCGGACACCTTGTCCTCGTCGATGCTGGCGATCAGGCGGGCATTGGTGCCGGCGATGCGGATATAGCTGACCGCGCGGCGCGAGCCGTCGGCGGCAAGGAAAGAGAGCGAGCCTTCGTCCTGGTCCGAACGCAGGGCCCTGTCGGCGATCGCGGACATCAGCGGCATGTTGTCGAGCGGACGGCCGATCGTGCTGTGCTGGTCAGCCGGTGCGGCCAGCACGGTGCCGGCGCTGTCGACCAGCACTGCGGTGATGCCGGCGCGGCCGCCGAGATTGCTCATGACCTTCGACATCCAGTCGAGGTTCACGGTGGCGAGCACGACGGCATCCGGCACACCGCTGAACGCGGACACCGGATAAACCGCCATCACGGTCGGTGACGGGACCGGCCGCGACAGGATGAAGTCGCTCAGCACGAAGCGGCCGGTTTCCTGCGCCTGCTGGAAGTAAGGCCGGTCGCTGAGGTCGAGGCCGACATACATGTTGTTGGTGGCGCACTGGATGCGTCCGTCCTGGCCGGCGATCAACAGCGTGCGGATCCAGGGAAGGTTCGACGGCAGGCTCGCGCGCAGCACGTCGCAGCTCTTGCTGATGCCGCCGGCGGAGGCGCGGATGAAGGCTTCAGATTTGAGGATGGTCTCGACCGACGAGATCACTTCGCGCTGCGCATCGGCGCTGTGTCTTGCAATGGTGGTGAATTCAGTCGCGGCCTGCGCGATCTGCCGTGCGCGCGTGTCCTCGAGCGAACGGATGCGCTCGAACATCAAGGGCGTCACCAGAATCACCGCGAGCAACGCAAGCCGTGCCCGGATACCGAGAACCTGCTTGAGTTTCGCTCGTTTGCGGTTGAAACTGACGTTTGCCATCTTCGCTGCCCACCCCATGGGCCAAGGTAAAGCGAAGGGTTCAAAAACTCTTTCTTGAACTCGGTAAAATTAGAACTAGCTCCGCAACAATCCGGTCCGATCCGACGTCATGACAGAAAACAACGCCGTGCCGGTAACCGGCGATTCACCAAACGCGCTCGCCGCGGTCGAAGCCGAAATTGCTCGCGCCTGCAAGGAAGCCCGGCGCGATCGCGCCTCCGTGACGCTGATCGCGGTGTCCAAGACTTTTGCCGCGGATGCAATTATGCCGGTAATCGCCGCCGGACAGCGCGTATTCGGCGAAAACCGCGTGCAGGAGGCCAAAGGCAAGTGGCCGGCGTTAACGTCCGCTTATTCCGGCATCGCGCTGCATCTGATCGGGCCGCTGCAATCCAACAAGGCGAAGGAGGCGGTCGCGCTGTTCGATGCCATCCATTCGGTCGACCGCCCGAGCATTTGCCAAGCGTTAGCCAAGGAAATCGAATCCCAGAACAAGCACCCGGAACTGTTCGTCCAGATCAATGTCGGCGAGGAGCCGCAGAAGGCCGGTATCGCTCCCGGCGAGGCCGATGCCTTCATTGCCAGCTGCCGCGACACCTATGGACTGACGATCTCCGGGCTGATGTGCATCCCGCCGGTCGACGAGCCGCCAGCAGCGCATTTCGCGCTGACGGCCAAGATCGCGGAGCGCAATGGTTTGAAGAAGCTTTCGATGGGCATGAGCGCGGATTTCGCGAACGCCATCATGCTCGGCGCCACGCATGTCCGCGTGGGGAGCGCGATCTTCGGGCATCGGTGAAGCCGCTGGCGAAGGCTGAGCCGCACAAAGGCTCTCGAATTCGTCATTGCGAGCGTAGCGAAGCAATCCAGAATCCTTCCGCGGAGGCAGTCTGGATTGCTTCGTCGCAAGGGCTCCTCGCAATAACGGCGGTGGCTACGCGAACCCCACCGACACCTTCCCCAGCGCGCCAAAATCCACCGCAAAGTGATCGCCGGCCTGGATCGGCAGCGGCGGATGGCACGTGCCCGTTGTCACCACCTCCCCTGCCCGCAACGTGATGCCGAGCCCGCGCAGCTCGTTGGCAAGCCAGGCCAGGGCAACACGGGGATCGCCGAGCACGTTCTTGCCGTGGCCGAGATAGTGCTGGCCGCGCAGCGTGATCTGCGGCCGCTCCTCGACGAGATCCATGGCACGCCAGTCCGCAGTCGTCGCTGCGCCCAGTACGAACAGATGCGCGCAGGCATTGTCGGCGATGAGCTGCGCCTCGCCGGCGCCGGCGAAATCGACAAAGCGCGAATCGGGAATCTCGATTGCAGGATGGAAGGTGCCGACGGCGGCGAGGACCTCCTCAACGCTGTAAGGCGCGGACCGCGGCGGCAGATCGCGCCCCATGCGGAACGCGAATTCGGGCTCGCCGACGCGCATCGCGATGCCTTTCATCGGGGCTGTGCCGCCATCGGCGATCACGGTGTCGCTCATGATGCGACCGGCCAGCGGTCCCGTGACGTTGATATGCTTCTGTCCGGACTCGCTCGTTGCCGCGATCTTCCAGCCGAACAATTGTCCGAGCGCTTGCGTTTCGAGCGCGGCCTGGATCGCATAGCCCTCGGTGCGGCTCTGCGGCCGCAACCGCGGCTCCAGCGCATCAAACTTGCTGCCGTCGCGCCAATGTTTGACGAAGACCTGCGAAGCGGCGGCGATCCGATCCTTGTCGAGCATGTGCCCTCACCCGATGATGATTCTTGTTCGTGGCCCAAGCCGCCGCAGCAATTGCAGCATGGCTGCCTTGGTCATGGAGACGCAGCCTGCGGTCGGCCCGAAATTGTCGCGCGCCAGATGCAGGAACACGGCGCTGCCGCGGCCGGCGATGCGCGGCCGGGTGTTGTGGTCGATTTCGATGATGAAGTCATAGAGATGGTCGGCCCGCTTGAGCCGGTCACCGCCCTGCTCCGGCCCGAGCCGGATCGCCTGATTGTAGTGGCGATCTCCCGGGTCCTCGCACCAGGCGTCCGTGTCGCCGATGGTCCGGGCCGGAAGAAAGGTCTGCGGGCGGCTGTGGCGGTCGCCCCGCCACCATAATTGCCTGGGGCGGAAGCTGCCCCTCGGGGTGCCGCCATCGCCCTCGCGCTTGTTCGCCAGGATTCCGCCCCGCCCCAGCGCCACCGGGATCGTCAGCGCGCCGGCCGTCAGCCAGCCCCGGCGCGGATTCCCGGCCGCAGGCTTAACGCGGATCGCTCGGAGCGGTCCGGAGCCAAGATTCCTGGTGTAACTACCTGAAGCAGCTTTGTTTTTCATGTGAACGTGCGATGTCGAATTCATTACAGGACATTCATCAAAACGCCCTGCAATTTTGAGTTAGAGTGGTTCTGGCTTGTGAATCGGTAACAGCCCACTACTTCATCACGAATAACAATAATAACAGCGACCCCCCTAAACTTCCCTCTCGGCTGGGTGCAGCATGGATGCGCGCCGCGCCGGACCCAAAAGGATGATCCCCTATGGCCAATGCCCGCAAGATCCTGATCGTGGATGACGATACCGATCTGCGCGATACGTTGGTGGAGCAATTATCGCTGCACGAAGAATTTGAAGCCTCCGCGGTCGATACCGGCGCCAAGGGTGCGAGCGCCGCGAAGGCCAATGCCCCGGATCTCGTCCTTATGGATGTCGGCCTGCCCGACACTGATGGCCGCGAGGTGGTCCGTTCCCTGCGCAAGGGCGGCTTCAAGGCCCCGATCATCATGCTCACCGGGCACGACACCGATTCCGACACCATTTTGGGACTTGAATCCGGCGCCAACGACTACGTCGCAAAACCGTTCCGCTTCGCCGTGCTGCTGGCCCGCATCCGCGCCCAGCTCCGTCAGCACGAGGCGAGCGAGGACGCCGTGTTCTCGGTCGGCCCCTACTCCTTCCGTCCGGGCTCGAAGATGCTGACCGCGGCCAATGCGCGCAAGGTCCGCCTCACCGAGAAGGAAACCGCCATCCTTCGCTTCCTCTACCGGGCCGGCCAGATGCCGGTCTCGCGCGAGACCCTGCTCCAGGAAGTCTGGGGCTATAATTCCGGCGTCACCACCCACACGCTGGAAACCCACATCTACCGCCTCCGCCAGAAGATCGAGAAGGACGCCGCCAACCCGGAGATCCTGGTCACGGAAGCCGGTGGCTACAAGCTGGTGCCGTGATACGCTTCATGGGCGTGCGAATCGTTTTAGATCGCGTGCCTTTCGAGCCCCGGACCTGAATGTCAATCGACGACGACGTAGCGCTTCTCGAGCGTGTCCCGACACTGCGCCTGTTGGGAGACGCTTCGTTGCGCATGCTGGCGATCGGCTCCGAGCAGCGTAACTTCGTCCGTGGCGACGTCCTGTTCAATCTCGGCGACGAGGCCGATGCCGGCTACGTGGTCCAGCGCGGCGCCTTTCGGGTCGACGACGGCGCCGGCGCGGAGATGATCGCAGGTCCCGGTGCGTTGATCGGCGAGCTTGCGCTGGTGGTGCCGATGAAGCGGCCGTCGAGCGCGATCGCGCTGGAGCACGCCTCCGTCATTCGCGTCGCGCGCAGCCTGTTCCAGCGCGTGCTCGAGAGCGACCCTGCCGCCGCCGTTCGCCTCCGCGACGAATTCGCGGTGCGCTCCAGCCAGATTGCGAGCGATATTTTGATGGCGGGCGCGAAGCTGACGTCCTGAGAGATCGCAGCTTCGTAGCAGGGCTTCCCGAATTCAGACGTCCAGCGTCACCGTGACGGGCACATGGTCCGACGGCCGCTCCCAGCTCCGCGCGTCGCGCAGGATCTTGAAATCGCTGACCGCGTCCTTCAGTGCGCGCGAGACCCAGATGTGGTCGAGCCTGCGGCCGCGGTCGCCGACGGTCCAGTCGGCGGAGCGGTAGCTCCACCACGTGTAGACCTTCTCCGACATCGGGATGCGCTCTCGCGCGACGTCGACCCATTCACCGGCCGTTAGCGCCGCTTGCAGCTTCTCGGTTTCTACAGGCGTGTGCGAGACCACTTTCAGAAGCTGCTTGTGCGACCACACGTCGTTCTCGTGCGGCGCGACGTTGAGATCGCCGACCAGGATGTGGCGATCCTCGCCGCGCGGATGCAGCGGCTCGCAGGCCTTCATCTCGTCGAGGAAGCGAAGCTTGTGGTCGAATTTCTCGTTCAGCGCCGGATCGGGAATGTCGCCGCCGGCGGGAACGTAGAAATTATGCAGCACCAGCGGCTTTGCGATGCTGGCCTTTTCGCCGAACGACACCGAGATATGGCGCGAATCCACCTTGTCGCAGAAGGTGCGGATGTCCTTCGATTCGAACGGGATCTTCGAGACGATGGCGACGCCATGATAGCCCTTCTGCCCGTTCAGCGCGACATGCTCATAGCCGAGCCGCTTGAAGCGCTTCAGTGGAAAGGCATCGTCGATGCATTTTGTCTCCTGGAGGCACAGCACGTCCGGCCGCGTGCTCTTGAGAAACTTCGCGACCAGGTCGATGCGAAGCCGCACCGAATTGATGTTCCAGGTTGTCAGGGAAAGACGCATGAGGGATGCGTCTTAGCATGGAATGGCGTGGGCGAAATGCTTGTCCACAGGCGCGGTTTCGTAGGGTGGGTTAGCCCCGGGCTGCGCGAAGCGCAGTCCCTTGGCGTAACCCACCTCTTTGATTTCCGCGGTGGCAGAAGTGGTGGGTTACGCCTTCGGCTAACCCACCCTACGCGCCGTCAACCCGGCGACGGGCCGTAATTGGTGAAGTCGATCTTGAACATGCCGGGATCGAGCTTCTTGCTCGAGTCCAGATTGTAGACCGCGATCGTGGTGTCGTAGCCCTGCGGGTCGGTGACGGTCCACTGCTTCAACTGGCCGTCCTTGGCGCCGAACATCAGCAAGAGACGGCTGGTGCCGACAAGCGCCTGCTTCTCCTCGATAGTGACGCTGACGAAGACGTCGTCGGCCGAGACGTTGACGACGTTGGTGTCCTTCATCAGGTCGATGCGATCGGACAGCAGGAAGCGCAGCGGCGTCTGCGACAGCGGATAGACGTCCTGGGTCGCGAGCTTGCGGTCGCGCACCACGAGCGAGGATCCGTCGGCGACGATGTCGATCGGGCTCGGCGCGTCATATTCGAAGCGCACCTTGCCCGGTTTCTGAATGTAGAAGTCGCCCTGCGTCTTGCTGCCGTCGGGACCGACCTGGACGAAATTCCCGACCAGCGTCGAAAGCGACGACAGATACGCGCTGACCTTGGCCGCCTGCGCCTTCTGGTTGGCATCGAAGGTCTGGAAGATGCTGCTCGGCACGTTGCGGCGCGGATCCGGAATGACCGGGTTGGGCGGCGTCTGGGTCGCGCCGGTGACAGCGGGCCCTCCCCCCGCCGGACCGCCATCGCGGCCCTTCGGCGCGGGCTTCGGCACGGGGACGTTCTGCGCGAACGACGCCCCGGTGACCATCGCGGCGGTGACCAGAAGCACGCCCGCCACGCGCGCGCTTCGCGCAGCGATGGTGGCGGCAAATCGAATGTCCGGATGTCTGATCAACGCGTCGTCCTGTATGGCTGGGCGCCCTTTTACCGTGATTTCGGGCAAAAGCAGATATCGATTTTGCGTGAAATGATGCCTTGAGGCGGCTTGCCTCACATATGGCTGTCTTCTTCCTCGACCAGAATCTCGCGCTTGCCGGCGTGGTTGGCGGGTCCGACGATGCCTTCGAGTTCCATGCGCTCCATCAGCGATGCGGCACGATTATAGCCGATTTGCAGGCGGCGCTGGATGTAGCTGGTCGAGGCCTTGCGGTCGCGTTTGACGATCGCAACGGCCTGCGTGAACAGGTCGCCGCCGCCATCCGCGCCCATGCCGCTGGCGTCGAACACGGCGCCGCCGTCCTCGTCCTCGGTGGGCTCTTCGGCAGTAACGGCTTCGAGATATTCCGGCTGGCCCTGCGTCTTGAGGTGACGCACCACCTTTTCGACTTCCTCGTCCGAGGCGAAAGGTCCGTGCACGCGGCTGATGCGGCCGCCGCCTGCCATGTACAGCATGTCGCCCTGGCCGAGCAGCTGCTCGGCGCCCATTTCGCCAAGGATGGTGCGGCTGTCGATCTTGGACGTCACCTGGAAGGCGATGCGGGTCGGGAAGTTCGCCTTGATGGTGCCGGTGATGACGTCGACCGACGGGCGTTGCGTCGCCAGGATCACATGCAGGCCGGCGGCGCGCGCCATCTGCGCGAGACGCTGCACCGCGCCTTCGATGTCCTTGCCGGCGACCATCATCAGGTCGGCCATTTCGTCGACGATGATGACGATGTAGGGCAGCGGGTCGAGCGAGAGCTTCTCTTCCTCGTAGATCGCCTTGCCGGTCTCCTTGTCGAAGCCGGTGTGCACCGTGCGCGTCGGTTCCTCACCCTTGGCTTTCAACTCAAGCAGGCGCGTGTTGTAGCCGTCGATGTTGCGCACACCGAGCTTGGCCATGTTCTTGTAGCGCTCTTCCATCTCGCGCACGGCCCATTTCAGCGCGACCACCGCCTTCTTCGGGTCGGTCACGACGGGCGTGAGCAGATGGGGAATGCCGTCATAGACGGACAGTTCGAGCATCTTCGGATCGACCATGATCAGGCGGCACTGGTCCGGGCGCAGCCGATAGACCAGGCTGAGGATCATGGTGTTGATGGCGACCGACTTGCCGGAGCCGGTGGTGCCGGCGATCAGCATGTGCGGCGTGCGCGCGAGGTCGATGATCACGGGATCGCCGCCGATGGTCTTGCCGAGGCAGAGCGGCAGCTTTGCAACCGTGTCGGTCGCTTCCTTTGCGATCAGCAGCTCGCGCAAATAGACCTTTTCGCGATGCGCGTTCGGCAGTTCGATGCCGATGGCGTTGCGGCCGGGCACGACCGCGACGCGCGCCGACAGCGCGCTCATCGAGCGCGCGATGTCGTCGGCGAGCCCGATCACGCGCGACGACTTGATGCCGGGCGCCGGCTCCAGCTCGTACAGCGTGACCACGGGACCCGGATTGGCCTTCACGATCTCGCCGCGCACGCCGAAATCCTGCAGCACGCCTTCGAGCGAGCGAGAATTGGCCTCCAGCTCGGCCTTGCTGAGCGGCTGGCGATCGCCGGCCTTGGGCGCGGCCAGCACGGAGACGGATGGAAGCTCGAACTTGTCGGAAGATTTCTTGGAAGCGGCCTTCGATGCAGCCTTCTTGCGCGGGGCGCGCGCGGCCGGCTCCTCCTCTTCCTCTTCTTCCTCCTCCTCGTCCGCTTCCTCGTGCTCGTCCTCGTAGTCTTCGTCTTCGGATTGGGGCGAGATCGACGGTGCGGCGCGGCCGCCGCCGAGATTCGGCTCCTGGCGACTGAACGCAACGGCTTTGGTCTTCGGTCCGCTCGACACCAGCGAGCGGTAAGCAGCGCCGAACAGCCAGATCAGCCGTGCCTTCGTGCTCATCAATGCGTGGAACAGCCAGCCGAGCGACACCGAGCCGCGATCGCTCTCCTCGTCGTCATCGAGCGGCTTGTCGTCGTTCTCGATCTCCGCGAGCTCGTCATCATGCTCGCGAGCGCCGAGACCGCAGGCGATCAGGAAGGTCGCCGCCATCGCGGCGAACAGGATCGTGCCCAGGATCATGCGATAGATCGTGCCGGGCGGTCCGAAAATCACCGCGGGCGCGCGCACCAGGGCATCGCCGACCACGCCGCCGAGGCCGGTCGGCAGCGGCCAGGCGCCGCCATGCGGCCAGCAGCTGACAAAGCCCGCGGCGATCACGGTGCAGAGAATCCAGGAGCCGAGCCGCAGCGCCTCGCGGTCGAACGGGCGATGGGTCATCATGCGCCAGCCCCAGACCGCGACCGTCAGGACCAGCATGATGGCGCCGAGCCCGAGGATCTGCATCGCAAGGTCGGCGCCGATCGCGCCGGCATAGCCGAGAATGTTGCGGATCGGCCGCGAGGTCGCGTGGCTGAGGCTGGGATCCTGCACCGACCAGGTCATCAACGCCGCCGAGGCGACGCCCGACAACCCGATCAGTCCGAGCCCGGTGAGCTCGCGCATGCGCCGCGCCAGCCCCTCGCGGATCGAGGGCGGCAGATGGCCGACCAGTGGAATGACACGTTCGATTGCCGACATGCTCATGGGCCCGCCTAACCCAGAGTTTCGACCAGCCGGTGCAGCGCCTGCGCCGTGGTCTCACTATCCTGCACCAGTGCCAGGCGAATGTAGCCGGCACCGGGATTGAAGCCGTCGGGCTGACGCCGCGCCAGAAAGGAACCGGGCACCACGCGCACGCCGGCTTCCTTGAAAAGCTTGAGAGTCACGGAGACATCGTCGCCGATCTCGGACGTATTGAGCCAGACGCAGAAGCCCGCGTCGGGCCGGCGATAGCCGTAACGATCGCCGATGATCTGGTCGGCGAGATCGAACTTGATCCGGTAGAGCCTGCGGTTCTCCTCGACATGCGCCTCATCGCCATAGGCAACGGTCGCGACATGCTGGAGCGGCACCGGCACCTGCGGCGCCGCGATGTTGCGCAGCTCCAGGAATATGCCGATGAGTTTCTTGTCGCCGGCGGCGAAGCCGACACGCAGGCCCGGCAGGTTGGAGCGCTTCGACAGCGACTGGAACGCAACCACGCGGGTGAAATCGGGGCCGGCGCATTCCAGCGCGCTGCCCGGGGCTTCGCGGGTGTAGATCTCGGAATAGCACTCGTCGCTGAGGATCACGAAGCCGTAGCGGTCGGCAAGCTGCTTCAGCCGCCTGAAATAGTCGGGCTTGGCGACCGAGCCTTGCGGATTGGCCGGCGAGGCCAGATAGAACGCCACGGTGCGCGCGAGCGTCGCTTCGTCGATGGCGTCGAGATCGGGCAGGAACCCGTTTTCGATCGTTGTCGGCAGATAAACCTGTTCGCAGGCCGCGGCGCCGGCGCCGGCGCCATAGACCGGATAGAACGGGTTCGGCATCAGGATGGCGGGCTTGCCGGGACGCGGGCCGACATAGCGCGCAGCCGCGATCGCGGCGAGGAACAGCCCCTCTCGGCTGCCATTGAGGACGAGAATCTCAGCCTTGGGGTCGAGCGGCCGCGGCAGCTTGAAGCGCGACGACAACCAGGCGCTCGCCGCCTGGCGGAATGGCTCGGTGCCCTGGTTCATCGGGTAACGGCCGAAATCGGCGATATGCTTGGCCAGCACCGGACCGACGAAATCGGGCACCGGATGCTGCGGTTCGCCGACTGCGAGCGAAATCAAGGGTTTGCCGGGCTGATGCGGCGCCAACAGCTCGTTCAGCCGGACAAAGGGCGAGCGTTCGTTGTCGGAGCTTCCACTGGCCTGCGGCGCACGGGATGAGGCGGTCATGACCATTCTGGGCGCCAGTACTCTCGGAACAGCCGGTCGCGCGCAGGCGCCGGCGGGAAAGCGGTTCAGTTCACCATAGATAGGGCGAGGTTAAGACGCGATTAACCATCGGCCGGCCGGCCCGTCCAGAGTGGAATAATTGGGCCGGATAACAACGGGATGCGGGGCTTGTTCGCGACGTTGCGGGTTCCCGCATCGCGAAACTCAGGCCGCCCCGGCGCCCTTTGCGGGGCGCCGAATCTTGCGCATCACCGTCGTGCAAATTGCATCGCCGGCGCCTAGTGCCCCGGCAGCTTCTCGAATGTCGCCATGCCCGCGGGGATCGCATGGAACTCCTGCTTGTCGCAGGTGTAGATCGCCATCTGCGGGTGGAACTGTTTTGGCTCGTCCAGCGTGCCGACCTTCAGGATCGCGGCCGGCAGGCCCGGAACCTTGGTCACCAGATGGGTGCCGCATTCGGCGCAGAATTCGCGCGTCACGGCGCGCTCGAGGTCCTTGCGCGTGAACTGCTTGGGCTGCCCTGTGATGTAGCTGAAGCCGGTCGCCGGCATCGCGATGAAGGTGTTGGGCGCGCCGCCCGAGATGTACTGGCACTCTCGGCAATGACACTGGGCCTGCATCATCGGATCGCCTTCGGCCACGTAGCGCACTTCGCCGCAATAGCATCCGCCTTCCAAACGCATGACGACCTCCCGATTTGTTGTTCGTTGTGGCCGGTATTTCTGCGCCGGCAATCTGGAATGGCAATCCTTTTCTTTTGCGCGCGGTCAAAAAGAATGCGGCCCGATCGATGGTCAGGCCATGGATATTGCCTTGCGCCTATCGCCTGGCGAGGCCGCAGCCGTTGAAAGCTCGACTTCTCCAGCATCCGCTGCTCATGCATTCCGCTTCCTGTCGCACGCAAAAGGTTGAGCCGCAATTCAGCTGGCCGCCAAAGTTGACGCAAGCCACCGCGCAATTTCTGCGCATGATGGAGCAACTCATCCCGTTGCCGCCTGGCGTGGCCTGTCCGCCCTCGCGCCGATCGGAAGGTGCAGCAGCCGCATTGTCATTACGCTTTGCGGCGCGCTTCGGGTCGGGCTGCCTCCGATCGGCTTCTCCGCTCGGCGCGGATACCTTCGAAAAGTCGTAACGACACGGCCAATAGGTTTCGGTGCGGACGCCAGCCCCTTTGGAATCCTTTAGTTCGATCACGACCTTGTACTGATAGGACGATCCGCGAGTGCGGTTCAGCGGATCCTTGTCGCCAACGATACCGTTGACCGAGACGGTACTGCTGCCGTCCGGTTCGATCTTGCCGTCATAGATCACGGAGCCGGGCTGGCCTGCGTCCCCTAACACGGTGTGCAGCACTCCGTCCTTGATGCGAAACACATATTGGCGACGCGATTCTGGAAAAGGCGGCTTGCTTTCGCAGCTTTCGTTGGCGATCCAGGCTCCGTCGAAAGTGGTCGGGCGCTTCGCGCTTTCGATGGGCTTCGACAACAGCTCGATGCGATATTTCGCCAGGTCTGCGAAGGCACAGGACGGGAAGCGAAGCAGATGATCCCTGAATGCCGTGACGGTCCCGAGCGCATCCGCACCGCGCCAATGGTCGGCGGCCTCTGCGCAAGGGTCAGTCCGAGGTGACGATGGTGTCAGCGCTGCGATTTCGGCTTTGCCATTGAGGTAAAGCTCGCCGAAGAACGACAGCGACAGCTCCGGGACCTGTGATCCCTTGGTGCGCCGGTAGACGCTGGCGCCGATCGTCTGGAACACCGCGTTGATGTTGTCTCTGTCGCTGATGTGCTCAAGAAACGCACTGGTATAAGGACTGTTGCGGCCGTTGCCGTCGTCGGCGGTGCGACCGGCCTGGGTCGCATAGGAGATGATGGTGCCTTCCGGGCTCTCCATCTTGGCCAGCCCGCGGCCGACGGTTGCGCCACGTGTTTGTCCGACGTTTCGCCGCAGCTCGTCGGCGAACGGATTGTCGCGGCAGGCGTCGAGCACGAGGATGCGCAGGTTCTTGGCCTGCTGGAGATCCGCCAGAATCTCGTCGGCGCGGACCAGGCGCCGCAGATCGACCTCGTCGCGCACGACAGCATCGATGGGCACCAGATAGTTGACGCCTGCGAATTGAAGTGCGTGTCCGCTGTAATAGAACAAGGCCACGTCGGCGCCGCGGGCCGCGCGCGCAAAGCGAAGAACGGCTTCCTGCATGGCGGCCTGATCGAGATCGGTCACGACCAGAGGTTCGAATCCCGATCGCTTCAGGGCCGCGCCGACGTCGGCCGCATCATTGGTCGGATTGGCAAGGGTGGGAACGTTCCGGTAGGCGCCGTTGCCGATTACCAGCGCGACGCGCTTGTCAGCCTTGGCGTCGAGGGCAGACAAGGCGAGCAACAGCAAACACAAGGTCACGTAACGCAACAGGCGCATGAAACCGTG
Organism: Bradyrhizobium sp. CCGB01; assembly: GCF_024199795.1. Taxonomy (NCBI): domain Bacteria; kingdom Pseudomonadati; phylum Pseudomonadota; class Alphaproteobacteria; order Hyphomicrobiales; family Nitrobacteraceae; genus Bradyrhizobium; species Bradyrhizobium sp. CCGB01. The sequence continues at coordinate 337,446 of NZ_JANADK010000001.1, read as the reverse complement.
CTCCGGGCGGGAGCATGATATTCACCAGTCTTGGGACAATGCAATTTGGGCTTGATGCAGGCCCAGCTGCTGCGACGATGCGGCGCGCCAAAAAGAAAGGGGCTCCAGCTTGCGCTGGAGCCCCTCAACGGTCGGGACATTGCCGGGTATGTGCCCCAAACCGTAGTTGTGGGTGCGGCCCCCGGAGGGGCCGCGCCCGGGAGGAGACTTACATGTTGTAGGCGCGCTCGGTGTGCTCGGTGATGTCGAGGCCTTCACGCTCGCTCTCGACATTGGCGCGGAGGCCAACGATCACATCGACGACCTTGTAGAGGATCGCCGAACCGATGCCCGACCACACCAGCGTGGTGCCGACGCCCCACACTTGCGAGAGCATCTGCGCCGCGAAGTCGTAATCGGCGACCTTCGGCGGGATCGCGGTGTAGTCGATGATGCCCGCGCCACCCAGCGCCGGGTTGACGAGGATGCCGGTGCCGAGGGCGCCGACGATGCCGCCGACGCAGTGCACGCCGAACACGTCGAGGCTGTCATCGTAGCCGAGCGCGTTCTTCACGACGGTGCAGAAGAACAGGCAGACCACGCCGACGACGAGGCCGAGCACGATCGCGCCCATCACGCCGGAGAAGCCGGCCGCAGGCGTGACCGCCACGAGGCCCGCGACAGCGCCGGAGATGACGCCGAGCACCGACGGGTGACCCTTGATGATCCACTCCGCGAACATCCACGACAGCGCGGCGGCTGCGGTGGCGACGAAGGAGTTGGTCATGGCGAGGGCAGCGCCGCCGTTGGCCTCGAGGTTGGAGCCGGCGTTGAAGCCGAACCAGCCGACCCAGAGCAGCGAGGCGCCGATCATCGACATGGTCAGCGAGTGCGGAGCCATCAGCTCCTTGCCGTAGCCGACGCGCTTGCCGATCAGGAGAGCGCCGACGAGACCTGCGATGCCGGCGTTGATGTGCACCACGGTGCCGCCCGCGAAGTCGATCGCGCCCTTCTTGAAGATCCAGCCTGCGTCGGCGTTGATCTCGTCGAGCTTGGCCTGCGCCGCGGTCTTTGCCGCCGCGTCAGTGGCAGCAGCGAGAGCCTTGGCAGCGTCCTGGATCATGTCCGGGCCGGGCCAGTACCAGACCATGTGCGCGATCGGGAAATAGATCAGCGTGACCCAGAGCGGGATGAACAGCGCGATCGCCGCGAACTTCATGCGCTCGGCGAAGGCGCCGACGATGAGGGCGGGCGTGATCGCCGCGAAGGTCATCTGGAAGCACATGTAGATGAGTTCCGAGATGTTGGCGTCGACCGAGAAGGTCGCGGCCTTCGAGTCGGTGGTGACGCCCATCATGAAGGCCTTGGAGAAGCCGCCGATGAAGTCGGAACCGCCGGTGAAGGCGAGGCTGTAGCCGTAGACGGCCCAGATCACGGTGACGACGCAGACGGTGTAGAACACCTGCATCAGGACGGAGAGCATGTTCTTGGAACGGACGAGGCCGCCGTAGAACAGCGCGAGGCCGGGGATCGTCATCAACAGCACGAGCACTGTCGATGTCAGCATCCAGGCGTTGTCTCCCTTGTTGACCGTTGGCTCGGCATAGGCCGCGGTCGCAGCGAACATGCCGACTGCGAGAGCCGCCAATCCCGCGCCATAGGGACGCTTAAACGTCATTTTATTCACTCCTGATTGGTAAAGGTTGAGCGCGAAATCAAAGGGCCGCGGCATCGGCCTCGCCGGTGCGGATGCGAACCGCATGGTCGAGGTTGATGACGAAGATCTTGCCGTCGCCGATCTGCCCGGTTTTCGCGGCGGACGTGATGGCGTCGATGGTCTTGTCGACCTGGTCGGAGGCGACAGCGACTTCGATCTTGATCTTGGGCAGGAAGCTCACGGCGTATTCAGCACCGCGATAGATTTCCGTATGGCCCTTCTGGCGGCCATATCCCTTGACTTCCGTCACCGTGAGACCGTGAACGCCGATGGCGGTCAGGGCGTCACGGACTTCTTCCAGCTTGAATGGCTTGATAATCGCCATAACAATTTTCATGGGTCCTATCCCCGCTTGGCCCGGTCCGGACGTGGCCGGGCGTTTCTCGACTGGTTCGCCACGAGGGAGAAGTTCACTACGCGGGCACAGCCAGGACCCTTAGAATCAAATGCCGTGCCAGATCGGGCGGCTTGCCTAACGGACTATGAAAACGGGTGTTTTCGCCTTTGACGCGTAGTGGGGTGCAGTGCGCTATTACGTCGCGCTTAAAACATGACCACGCCTGCTCAAAAGACGAGCACGACAGGCTGCCGACACAATCTTGCTCATGTGTCGGGCAGTTAGAAGGTATCTAATTACGGAGAGGCTCGCCGAGCAGCCTAACTGCGCTGCCAAATATCGAGCTCTTCGAATGCGTGCCCATGGGATATGCGCAGCGGATCAGCCAGCTTGAGCAGGATGGAGCGTGCCGGATGATGCCGGACGGTCCCTTGGCTGAAGGTCCATGTCGGACCGTCAGGCGGCCTCGCGCTCCGAAAAAACCCGATCGACCAAGCCCCACTCGACCCCCTGTTGCGCGGTCATGAAGTGGTCGCGGTCCAGGGTCCGTTCCACCTCTTCCTCGGTGCGTCCGCAATGCTGCGCGTAGAGCCGGGTGATGCGCCGCTTGGTTTCCTGCATTTCGTTGGCATGGATCAGGATATCGGACGCCTGGCCCTGGAAGCCGCCGAGCGGCTGATGCACGTGAAGGCTCGCATTGGGCAGCGCGGCGCGGTGGCCTGGCTCGCCGGCCATCAGCAGAAACGAGCCCATCGAGCGTGCGGTGCCCATGCACAGCGTGTGAACCGGCGCCTTGATGAACTGCATGGTGTCGTACATGGCGAGACCTGAGGTGACCACGCCGCCATAGGAGTTGATGTAGAGATTGATCGGCCTGTTCGGATTCTCCGCCTCCAGGAACAGCAATTGCGCGCAGACGAGGCCCGACATCGCATCATTGACCTCGCCGTTGAGGAAGATGATGCGCTCGCGCAGGAGCCGCGAGTAGATGTCGAAGGATCGCTCGCCGCGGGCGGATTGTTCGACGACCATAGGGACGAGCTGAAGCATGTCGCGCATCGGCGACCTCCATGTCTGCAGGTGATGAAGTCTGTTTGGGTGGTGCTCTTAGTGGAGCATGATCTTCTCGGAAAACCGCTTCACACTTTTCCGGATCATGCTCTAGGCCGCCGCGCGCATCAGGCAGCAATTGCTGTTGGCCGGCTGCGGCAGCTTCGTTCGATCGTCGCAGACCCGCTGGATGATGCTGATGCGGGTGCCGCCGTCCTCATTCGGCTCGATCCGGAAGATGACGTGGCTTTCGCGAAATGGCGGCTCGGAATCGCGCAGCCGGTAGCGCACTTCTTCGCCTGTGATCGATGATTCCGGCTCGGCGCGGGCAAGGTCGCAATCCGGCAGCCAGCGTTCGCGCAAGGCCGGAATGGTCACGGCGCGCCAGACTTTTGCCGGTGGCGCATCGAATTCGTATTCGAGCACCAGGGCTGTGTCGGGATGATCGGGCTTCGCGGCGTCGCTCATTGATCCATCTCCTTCAAGAGATCGGCGAGCGCTTCCATGCGCTTCGGCCAGTAGGCGCGGTAGCGTGCGAGCCATGTCCCGATGGTGGCAATGCCGTTCGGATCGACCTCGTAGTTCACGAAGCGGCCCTGTCGCTCTTCGCGCACCAGGCCTGCCGCGCGCAACACGGCGAGATGCTGCGACATCGCCGGCTGGCTGATCTCCAGGCCGTCGCGCAAAGCGCTGGCGTTCAGGCTTCCGCCTGCAAGCTTTTCAAAGACCTTTCGGCGCGTCGGGTCGGCAAGCGCCTTGAAGATGTCGGCTTCGATCATGGCAACACATAAGCATGCGCTTATGTGTTGCGCAAGCCCTTACTGCAAGGCCTCGCCGTGCTGCGAAATATCCAGCCCCTCCAGCTCGTGCTCACGGGATACGCGCAGCGGCACGAACAGGGCGACCAGCTTGAGCAGAATGAAGCTCACGCCCGCCGACCAGACGAAGGTGACCGCGACCCCGTAGAGCTGGATCAGCAATTGCTGCGGATGGCCCTCGATCAGGCCGGCAGTGCCGCCGATCGCGCTGGTTGCGAACACGCCGGCCAGCAGCGTGCCGGTCAGGCCCCCGATGCCGTGGACGCCGAACACGTCGAGGGAGTCGTCGTAATTGAAGCGGTGCTTGAGCCACGTGCAGGCCCAGTAGCAGACCGCCCCCGCAATCACGCCGATGATGATGCCATGCCATGGCGCGACGAAGCCCGAGGCCGGCGTGATGGTGCCGAGCCCGGCAACCGCGCCGGAGATCATGCCGAGCACCGACGGCTTGCGCCGGGTCGACCATTCGATCGCGCCCCAGGTCAGCGCGCCGGAGCAGGCGGCAAGATGCGTCGCGATGATCGCCAGCACCGCGCGCGAATTGGCCGCGCCCGCCGAGCCGCCGTTGAAGCCGAACCAGCCAACCCACAACAGGCCGGTGCCCATCACCGCGAGCGACAGATCGAACGGCGACAGATTTTCAGTGCCGTAGCCGTGGCGGCGCCCCATCACCTTGGCGGCGACGAGGCCGGCGGTGCCGGCCGACAGGTGCACGACGAGACCGCCGGCAAAATCCAGCACGCCCATGCTGGCAAGGAAGCCGCCGCCCCAGACCCAATGCGCCAGCGGAATGTAGACGAAGATGAACCAGGCGACCGAAAACACGAGATAGGCGGAGAAGCGCATCCGGTCGGCGACCGAGCCCGCGACCAGCGCCACCGTGATGATGGCGAAGGTCATCTGGTAGAGCATGAACAGCGCTTCCGGGATCGTCTTCGCCGCCGGGTTGACGCTGTCCATCGTCATGCCCGCGAGGAACCAGCGGTCGAGCGTGCCGATCCACGGCCCGTCGCCGACGAAGCAGAGCGAATAGCCGAATGCCACCCAGAGAATCGAGATCATCGTCACCGCGGCAAGGCTCTGCGCCATGGTGGCGAGCACGTTCTTCTTGCGCACCATGCCGGAGTAGAACAGCGCCAGCCCCGGGATCGTCATCATCAGCACCAGCGCGGTGGCGACGATCATCCAGGCGGTGTCGGCGGTGTTGATCTCGGAGGCCGCGGCATGCGCGGGCGCGGCAGTGATCGACACCAATCCGACCGGCGCAGCCATGACGGCCGCGCGGCGCAACAATCCCGCCATGTCATTTCCCCCAGCATAGAAATTGCGTCGCACGCTATGGCGTCGTTGCCCGGTGCGATCGAAGAAGACGTATCAGAGCGTTTTCGAGCGAAGCGGATACCGGTTCGCGGAAAGAAAACGCGTCAAAACCAAAATCTAGAGCGCGTCGCTGTCGGTTTCGCCGGTGCGGATGCGCAGCGCGTGGTCGATCGGCGTGACGAAGATCTTGCCGTCGCCGATCTGCCCGGTGCGCGCCGTCGCGGTGATCACGGCGACCGCCTTGTCGGCGACGTCGGAGGCGACAGCGATCTCGATTCTCAGCTTCGGCAGGAAGTTCACGACATATTCCGCGCCGCGATAGATCTCGGTATGGCCCTTCTGGCGGCCATAACCTTTCACCTCGGTCACGGTCATGCCGTGGACGCCGATCGCGGTCAGCGCCTGGCGGACTTCATCGAGCTTGAAGGGTTTGATGATCGCGACGACGAGTTTCATGGTCAGGCCTATTCCCCGGGGATGCGCCGCGCCGTATGTCCCCGGCGCCGCGTCAATCTGGCATCTTTCCGGGCAAATGGCATAAAAAACTTGCAGACTGAAGCGGAAAAACGTTTGGCCATGTGAACGCCCGCCTCTGTACAGGGCATCCGTTCATCCCTCACAATGCGTTTTTGGCATGGATGCGGTGAACCGAAGCGGTGAACCTAAGCGTCCCGGCCGGTACAAAAGTATGTTTGAGGGGGCGCTTCATGGCGAGTTGGTTCTACGCATCCGAGGGCAAGCAACAGGGGCCCTATCCGGAGGGGCAGTTCCGCGACCTCGTCGCGCAAGGGATTGTACGCCCGGATACGCTGGTGTGGTCGGAGGGCATGGCCGGCTGGCAGAAGGCCGCCGAAATCCCCGGCCTGATCGGCGGCGGCGGTGCGCCTCCAATGATGCCGGCCGGCGGCCCGCCGATGATGGGCGGCGGTGGTTACGCTGGCGGCGGCGCCAGCGGAGGATCGCTGGCGGTCGATTTCGGCATCCTCGAGTTCACCTGGCGCAGCATCGTGATGCTGATCGGCATGTGCTTCATCATCCCGATTCCGTGGGTGTTCGTCTGGTACACGAAATGGATCGTGTCCTGCGTGAAGGTGCCTGGCCGGCCCAATCTCAGCTTCACCGGCAATGCGATGACGCTGGTGCCCTGGTTCTTCGGCTTCATCGTTCTGGCGATCGTGATCGGCTTCATCGGCAGTGCGCTACTGAGCAATCTGCTGTTCATCGTGCAGCTCGCGCTCTACTGGCTCCTGGCCAGATGGATGGTGGCCAATCTTGCCTCCAACGGGCAGCCGCTCGGGCTCAGCTTCACGGGCTCGGTCTGGGCCTATATCGGCTGGAACCTGCTGTTCGCGATCTCGATGATTACGATCATTGGCTGGGCCTGGGTCGCCGCGGCGCAGATGCGCTGGTTCTGCCGCAGCATCGAAGGCACGCGCCGCGAGATCGTGTTCAAGGGGAGCGGTCTCGGGATCCTCTGGCGCGGGATCGTGGCCGCGATCCTGTTCAGCCTGATCATCCCGATCCCGTGGGTGTATCGCTGGATCATGAACTGGTTCGCATCGCAGACCGAGCTCGCTCCGCGCGGCGCGCAGGCTCGCATGTAACGGCTGCTGGCGTCGGGTAGCGAACAGACAGGATGTCGAGCCGAATCTGGTTTCACGCATCCGGCGGCCAGCAGAAAGGTCCGTTTCCCGAGGCGCAGTTTCGCGACCTCATCGCCCAGGGCATCGTGCGCGCCGATACGCTGGTCTGGGCGGAAGGAATGGCGGGCTGGCAGAAGGCCGGCGAGGTGCCGGGTCTCGTCCCGGGCGCCGCGGCGCCGCCCGCCTTGCTGATCGATGGCAGCTCGAGCGGCCATAGCGGAGGTCCGCTATCGGTGGACCTGCCGCTCTGGTCGTTCCTGGGATGGTGGATCCTGCTGGTGATCGGCAACCTGCTGGTGATCCCGGCGCCGTGGACCGCGACAGGCTATTATCGCTGGCTCTTCCCGCGCGTTTACGTTCCGCAGCGACCGAACATCACCTTCACCGGCCAGGTCGGAGATATCTGGTACGTCTTCGTCGCGATGGGGCTGGTCGGCTACGCAGGTTATGTCGATAGCATCCTTCAGATTCTGGCGATGCCGGTCCAGGCGGTCCTGTCCTGGATGATCATGCGCTGGGTGGTCGCCAATCTCAGCTCGAATGGTCAGCCGATTCCGATGACATACACCGGCAGCGTATGGGGCTTCATCGGCTGGCAGATCGTGATGTTCCTCGCCGTGTTCACGATCATCGGCTGGGCCTGGGTCATGGCTGCGTGGATGCGGTGGATATGTCGTGGCATCATTGGGACGCGCCGCGAGATAGTCTTCACCGCCACCGGCTTCCAGCTGCTCTGGCGCACCCTGGCATTCGGTTTCGGATGTCTCTTCCTGATTCCGATTCCGTGGCTGCTGCGGCGGTATTTCGCCTGGACCATGTCGCAATTCGCGCTCGTTGAACGCGGTGCAGGCACGAACGCCTAGGCCTTTCCGTTCGCGCGCGATGTCTCAGGCGTGAATCGCCAGTTGCGCGGCGATCGCTTCGGCGACGGCGCGCATGTCGCGTGCCAGCGCCAGCGAATTTGCGCGGTCGAGCTGGCTGCCGAGGCCGACGGCCGCGACGGTGTGCGAGATCGTCCCCTTTGCGTTCAGGACGGGCACGGCGACGATCGTCACGCCGGCAATGTAATTGCCGCGATCGATGCTGAACCCCTGCTTGCGGACCTGATCGACTTCCTTGCGCCAGGCATCATAGGTCGGCGCGTTGTGCCAGCGCAGAAGACGGAAGCGCTTCTCGATCTCCTTCTCCGGCTGGCCGCTGAAGGCGGCGACGCAGCGGCCCGTGGCACTGATCAATGCGGGAAAACGGCTCCCGATGTCGACGTGAAGCCGCACCGGCGCCTGGCTGCGCGCCAGTGCGACGACGATCATGTTGTCGAGATCCGGCACCTCGACGCCGATCGCCGTGACGCCGTAGCGGCCTGATATCTCCTCGAGCTTCGGCCGCATCAGGCTGGGAAAGTCGGCATTCTCGAGCACGGCGCGCGCCAGCGGCAGCATGCCGACGCCGAGGCTGTAGCGCTTGGTCTGCGGATCGACCTGCAGCAAATCCTCCGCGAGCAGCGCCCGCACGATGTGCAACGCAGTGCTCGGCACCAGATCGAGAGTGTCCGCAATCGCCTTGAGACTCTGCGGCGTGGGGCTGCGGCTGAGCAGGCGGAGGATGGCGACGGCACGCGTGACCGCAGGCACGGCGCGGACACGGGGTGATCGGGGATTCGGCATGACCGTATCGGTACAACAGCGGTCGGAGCGCAACAACACCATCTCATCGCGGCAGCGCCGGCTCGGCTCGAACTTCCGGCCGCGCAGCTGGCTTCCTTCTGCCTCACACTAATTGTACATATACAATCGATAGTGCTATTTGACAATTAGCTTCGCTTGAGTATCGTGCCGGTCATGAACAAGCTGACCGACTACACGAGCTACGCGGACGCGCAGTCCAACTTCTCCTCCGAGAAGCTCTGGGAATTGTTCGAGGGGAATCGTGCGCGCCTGAACATCGCGCATGAATGCATCGACCGGCACGCCGGCCGCTCCGACCCGGCCGTGATCGTCGTGCGCGCGGATGGGCCGGACGAGGTGCTGGGCTTTGGCGAGCTCGCGGAGGCCTCCTCGCGCTTCGCGCATTACCTGGTGAGCCAGGGCGTCAAGCCGGGCGATCGCGTGGCGGTCATGCTCGAGCCCTCGCGCGCCTTCTATGTGTCGGTGTTCGGCACCATGAAGGCCGGCGCCATTGCGGTGCCGTTGTTCACGCTGTTCGGGCCTGACGGCGTCAAGCTGCGTGTCGACGACTGCAAGCCGCGGCTGATCGTGACGAACGCGGACAAGGCGCCACTTCTCGCCGGGATCGGCACGGAGGTCGTGGTCGCCGATGACGCTTTCCTGAACGGCCTGCTGCGCTTTGCGCCGCACTTCACCACCGATACGGCGGCCGATGCGATGGCCCTGTTTCAATACACCTCGGGCACGACGCGCGAATTGCCCGAAGCGGTCAAGCACACGCATCGCTCGATCGTGACGCTGATGGTGGCAGCGTTGTACGGCACCGGTTTGCGGCCGGGCGATCGCTTCATATGCCCGTCATCGCCGGCATGGGGGCATGGGCTCTGGCACGGCACGCTTGCGCCGCTGGCCCTCGGCATCACCATCGGCGCCTATGCCGGCAAGTTCAATCCGGAGCGGCTGCTGGCTGCGCTCGAGCAGTATCAGTTCACCAACATCTCCGCGGCCGCCACGCATTATCGCATGATGCGAAACTCCGGAGCCGCGCCGCGCTACCGCTACGCGCTGGAGAAATTGTCGTTCACCGGCGAGCCGATCGACAGCGAGACGGCCGCCTTCGTCAACGACACCTTCGGCCGCCAGGTTTGCAGCATGTACGGCACCACCGAGATCGGCGTGATCCTGGTGAGCTATCCCGGCGCGGACGATTTCGCCGTCAAGCCGGGATCGCTCGGCAAGCCGATCCCCGGCGGGCGCGTCGACGTGCAGGATGCCGAGGGGCGGTCGTGCGCACCTGGCGTCGCCGGCGAGCTGAAAGTCTGGCGCCGCGGCGAGTGGATCGCGACCAAGGACCTCGGGCGCATCGACGAGGACGGGTACTTTTATCACGGCGGCCGGGCCGACGATGTCATCATCTCCGCCGGCTGGACTATGAGCGCGGTCGAGATCGAGGATGCGATCCTGAAGCATCCGCACGTGCGCGAGGCCGCGGCCATCGGCGTGCCCGATCCGTTGCGTGGGCAGGTGGTGAAGGCTTTCGTCGTCGCCGACCGGCCGGGCGATGCGTCCTTCGAGCACGAGATCCAGGACGTCGTGCGCCAGCGCCTCAGCCATCACGAATATCCGCGTCTCCTCAGCTTCGTCACGGAGCTGCCCAAGACGCCGGCCGGCAAGGTCAACCGCAAGGTGCTGCGTGACCGCGAGCAGGCCGTCAAACAATCAGAAGCCGCGAATTAGAGAAAGGGAACGTCACATGCTCGACAAGATCGAAACCAGATTTCCGAAGATCACCGAAGAGGGCCTCGACGATCTGCGCAAGCGCATCGGCGTCACGATCGGCGTCACCGCCGAACCCTGGTGCTACGAGGCAACGCGCGACAACATCCGTCACTACGCCCACGGCATCGGCGACGACAACCCGCTCTGGTGCGATCCGGAATACGCCGCCAAGTCGAGCTATGGCGGCATCATCGCGCTGCCGAGCTTCCTGTTCTCGACCAGCCGCATCGTGTCGGGTTATGTCGGCGGGATGCCCGGCGTCCACGCCATGTGGTCGGGCGCGGACTGGACCTGGCACAAGGCCGTCAGGCGCAACGACGTCATTTCGACCGAGGCCAAGCTGAAGGACCTCGTCGAGCATCAGACGCGTTTCGCCGGCCGTGCCATCCAGCAGACCTATCATGTCGATTTCTTCAACCAGCAGGGCGACCTCGTCGCCGAAGCGGACAGCTGGTGCTTCCGAACGGAGCGCGACCACGCGCGCGACCAAGGCACCAAGTACAGCGAGGTCAAGGCCCGCGCGCCGCGCCGCTACAGCGACGAGGAGCTGGCCGCGGCCTACAAGCACTACGCCGAGGAGCGGATTCAGGGCTCGCGTCCGCGCTACTGGCAGGACGTCACCGAAGGCGAGGCGCTGCCGGTGATGCTGAAGGGCCCGATGACGGTCACCGGCTTCATCGCCTATGCGCAAGGCTGGGGCGGTCTCTACATTCGCGCCAACAAGCTCGCCTGGAGGCTGCAGGACGCCCACCGTGGCCTCGGCATCCCGAACCGCTTCAATATCCCCGACTGTCCGGAGCGCGTGCACTGGGAAGAGGAATTCGCGCTCGAGGTCGGCGCGCCCGGCGCCTATGATTACGGCCCGGAGCGTTGCTCCTGGCTCACCCATCACCTCACCAACTGGATGGGCGATGACGGCTTCCTGCGCCGCGCGACCTGCAAGATCCGCCGGCACAATCCCGAAGGCGATATCCTGTTCATCAAGGGCAAGGTGAAGCGCAAATTCGTCGAGAACGGCCGTCACCTCGTCGAGATCGAGCAGGAAGCACGCAACCAGGACGATGAACTGTCCGTTCTCGGAACCGGCATCGTGGAATTGCCGAGCCGCACCTGACAACAACCAACTGGGCGAATGAGCATGCCCGCACCTGACCTCGCGCGCGGAGCGGTGACCGGCCTCAAGGTCGTCGATCTGTCGCGCGTGCTGGCGGGGCCGCTGTGCACGCAGATGCTGGCCGATCATGGCGCCGAAATCGTCAAGATCGAGCCACCATCCGGCGATGAGACCCGCGGTCTCGGGCCACCCTTCGATGCGGCCGGACAAGCCGCGTATTTCGGCGCCGTCAACCGCGGCAAGCGCGGCATGGCGCTCGACCTGTCGCGCGCGGAGGGACGCGCGGTGCTCGAGGCCCTGCTGCAGGACGCGGACGTGCTGGTGGAGAATTTCCTGCCCGGCACCATGGAGCGCTGGGGCCTCGGATACGACGCTCATTTGTCCGCGCGCTTTCCGCGCTTGATCTACTGCGCCATCTCCGGCTTCGGCGCCGACGGGCCGCTCGGCGGACTTCCCGGCTACGATGCGGTGCTCCAGGCCATGTGCGGCCTGATGAGCATCAACGGGACGCAGGATTCGGGCGCCACGCGCGTCGGCGTTCCCATCGTCGACTACGTCACCGGCTACAATGCGCTCACGGGCGTATTGCTGGCGCTCGCGGCGCGCGAACGGACCGGACAGGGGCAGCGCGTCGAGGTGACGCTGTTCGACACCGCGCTCGGCCTGCTGGTTCCGCACGCGGCGAACTGGATCTGCTCGGGGGACGCGCCCGGTCGTCTCGGCAGCGCCCATCCCAACATCGCGCCCTACGACAAGTTCGCGGCGGCCGACGGCGAGATATTCCTCGGCATCCTCAACGATGGTCAGTTTCGCCGCTTCTGCCAGAAGGTCGGACGCGGTGACCTCTTGGATGATCCGCGCTTTCGGACCAATGCCGACCGGCTCACTCACGTCGCAGCGCTGCGCACCGAGCTGGAACGCACGCTGGCCGGCTTCAAATCGGAGACGCTTTGCCGTGAATTGATGCAGGCCGGCGTTCCCGCGGGCGCCGTCAACACCGTGCCGCAGGCGTTCGCGCAAGCCCATGCCGCCCATCGCGACATGCTGGTCGAAAGCGAGGGCCATCGTGCACCCGGCATTCCCGTGAAGCTCGCGCAGACGCCCGGTCGCACCGGGCGGCGGCCGCCCCGCTTCGGCGAGCATACCCGTGAAATTCTGGCGGAAGCCGGTCTTGGCGACGCGATGATCGACCGCCTGCTCGATGCAGGCATCGTCGCGCCGCAACGGAAGGACCCCGCACAACGATAAGAAGGCGACCAAGACAACAATCAAAACAAATATAAATATAACGAGAGGAAACGAGCATGCTGAAATCCGCGAGATGGGCCGTGGGATGGCTGGCCCTGCTATGGAGTTGCGCAAGCTTCGCGCAAACCTATCCGACGAGGCCGGTCAGGATCATCGTTCCCTATCAGGCGGGCCAGGGCACCGACGTCGTGGCGCGATACCTCGCCGACCATCTGTCGCGCACGCTGGGCCAGCGCTTCTATGTCGAGAACAAGCCCGGTGCCGGCGGCAATATCGGTGCCGAGCAGGCGGCGCACGCCGAGCCCGACGGCTACACGCTGCTGATGGGCACCAACGCCACCCAGACCATGAACGAGTTCATGTATCCCTCGCTGGGCTTTGTGCCGGACAAGGATTTCGCCCCGATCATCCTGGTGGGCAAGCTGCCGCTGGTGATCACGGCCAGTCCGTCGTTCGCCGGAAACAACGTGGCCGACCTGATCGCCGCGGCCAAGTCGAAGCCTGACAAGATCGACATCGCCCTGCCGAGCACGACGGCGCGTGTCATCTTCGAGTTTCTCAAGGAAATGACCGGTGCCCCGGTGTTCGGCGTTCCCTACAAGGGATCGGCGACGGCGATGACCGACGTGCTCGGCGGACAGGTGCCGCTGCTGATCGATACGGTAACGGCGGTGCGCACTCAGATCGACGACGGCAAGCTGAAGGCGCTCGGCATCACCGTGCTGAAGCCGAGCGAACTTCTGCCGGGCGTGAAGCCCGTTGCCGAGCAGGGCGTGCCTGATTTCGAGATGGCGGGGTGGAATGCCTTTTACGCGCCGCGCGACACGCCAAAGGCCGTCATCGAGCTGTTGAACGGCGAGTTCGCCAGGGCGCTGGCCCTGCCCGAGACGCGGAAGCGGCTGCAGGAGCTGGGATTTGATCCGGCCGGCGGAACGCCGACGGACCTTGCCCGGTTCGAGACGCGGGAGCGGCTCAAATGGGGGCCGGTGATCAAGGCCACGGGTCTACAGGGCGGCTGACGTCGGCCGCCGTGAGATCATGCTTCAGGCTTTGCGCTCGCGCACGGAGCCTTCCTGCGCGACGGAAGCCACCAGCGTGCCATCAGGCTTGAAGATGAGGCCGCGCGACAGGCCGCGGCCGCCGCGTGCGTTCGGCGAATCCTGGGCGTAAAGCAGCCATTCGTCGGCGCGGAACGGGCGGTGAAACCACATCGCGTGATCGAGACTCGCCGGCATCATGCGCTTGTCGAACAGCGTGCGGCCGTAGCGCGCCATGATCGCGTCGAGCAGCGAGAAGTCCGACGCGTAGGCGAGCGCGCACAGATGCAGTGCCGGATCATCAGGAAGTTTCGCGGCCGTACGGATCCAGATGTGAATGCGGCCGTCGTCGACCTTCTGGCCGAAATAGCGGCCGATCTCGACAGGGCGCAATTCGATCGGCCGATCCATTTCATAATAGCGCCGGATGAACTCCGGCATCTCCTTGAACATCGGCTGTTTCGCAACTTCCTCTGCGGTCAGCTTTTCCGGCGGCGGCACATCAGGCATCCTGTCCTGGTGATCGAAGGCGCTGTCCTCCTCGGCATGGAACGAGACCATGATCGAGAAGATCGCGTTGCCATGCTGGATCGCGGTGACGCGGCGCGTCGAATAGCTCTTGCCGTCGCGCAGGCGCTCGACCTGGTAGATGATCGGAACCTTCGGGTCGCCGGGCAGGATGAAATAGCAATGCAGCGAATGCGGCAGGCGCCCCTCGACGGTCCGGCAGGCCGCGACCATGGCCTGCCCGATCACCTGGCCGCCAAAGACCCGCTGCCAGTCCGTCTTCGGGCTGTTGCCGCGGAACAGGTTTACCTCGAGCTGTTCGAGGTCGAGGATCGAAATCAGGTCGAACAGGCTCTTGGACATGAAATTCAGCTTTCGCCTCGTCACTCCCGGGCCGACTGCTCCGGAATGACACAATGGGGGCTCGCGGCCCTTGTTTCACCTCACTGTTTCGCCCAGCTATAGTCTGCTAGCAAGACCAAGAATTGACTGGGATTTTGGCAGGAAAACTTGGGTATGTCGGTACAGGGTAGCATTGTCATTGGCGGCGGCGCGTTTGCAGGGCTGGCGCTGGCCCTGGCGTTGCGCCAGGGGCTCGGGCCCGAGATTCCCGTCATCGTCGCCGACCCGGCGCTCAGCACGCGTCCGAGCCGTGACCCGCGCGCGACCGCGATCGTGGCCGCCTGCCGCCGCCTGTTCGAGGCGATCGGCGCCTGGGACGACGTCAGGGCCGAGGCGCAGCCGATCCTCGACATGGTCGTCACCGATTCCAGGCTGGAGGACGCCACCCGTCCGGTGTTCCTCAACTTTGCCGGCGATGTCGCGCCGGGCGAGCCGTTCGCCCATATGGTCGAGAACCGCCGGCTGATCGATGCGCTGGTGGTGCGGGCCGAGGCCGAGGGCATCGATCTCCGCGCCACCACGGTCGCGTCCTACGATTCGCGTTCCGAAGGCATCGACGTGACGCTCGGCGACGGCAGCGTGATCGCGGCGAGCCTCCTGGTCGCCGCCGATGGCGCGCGGTCGAAGCTGCGCGAACGTGCGGGCATCGCCACCCATGGCTGGGAATACGATCAGTCCGGCATCGTCGTCACCGTCGGCCATGAGCGCGATCACGAAGGCCGCGCCGAAGAGCACTTCCTGCCCGCAGGTCCGTTCGCGATCCTGCCGCTATCCGGCAAGCGATCATCGCTGGTGTGGACCGAGCGCCGAGCTGAGGCCGCGCGCATCATTGCGCTGGGCGAGGAGGAGTTTCACGGCGAGCTCGAGCGCCGCTTCGGCCTGCATCTCGGCGAGGTCAAGGCGCTCGACAAGCCGCGCGCGTTTCCGCTGTCCTATTTCGTGGCGCGCTCCTTCATCGCCGAGCGCCTCGCGCTGGTCGGCGATTCCGCGCATGTGATTCACCCGATCGCGGGCCAGGGTCTCAACATGGGCCTGAAGGATGTTGCCGCGCTGGCCGAGGTCGTGGTCGATGCCGCACGGCTCGGCATGGATCTCGGCGGGGCCGACGTGCTCGAACGCTACCAGCGCTGGCGCCGCTTCGACACCATGGCGATGGGCGTTGCCACCAACTCGCTGAACTTCCTGTTCTCCAACCAGTCGACGCTGCTGCGCACCGTGCGCGACATCGGCCTCGGCCTCGTCGACCGCGCCCCGCCGCTGAAGAACCTCTTCATCCGCCAGGCAGCCGGGCTGACAGGCGAGGTGCCGAGGCTGTTGAAGGGCGAGGCGTTGTAAGGGGGCGAATGGTGAGTAGCGAATAGCGAGTAGGCCCATTCGCTACTCGCCATTCCCTATTCGCCACCCTCAATCGATCTTCCGCGCCTCTTCCGGCAGCATGATCGGGATGCCGTCGCGGATCGGATAGGCGAGCTTTGCGGAACGCGAAATCAGCTCCTGTTTTGCGGAGTCGAACTCCAGCGGGCCCTTGGTCAGCGGGCAGACCAGGATCTCCAGCAATTTGGGATCGACGCTGTTTTCGGGGCGTTCGGCGGTCGCGTTCATTGGTGTCTCCGGCAATTGATTGCCTCTAGCACAGAAAATCGCGGTCTAGGCGGAAACCATCCGCATAATTTCGTCGAGCAGGCCCTGGAGCCGCGCCGCCGGCACCGGCGTGCCCGACAGGGCAAAGCCGAGGAACGTCCAGTACAGGATCTGCGCGCGCGCCTGCGCCTGTCCCGACTCAAGCCCCCGCTTCGCCAGCAGCGTCTCGATATAGTCGATCCTGCGCCGGTCGATCGCGCGGACCGCACCTTGCGCGGCGGCATCGAACGCCGCCCAGTTGCGCACGGCGCGCTCGAGCTCGAGCCGGGCGCCGAAGGATCTCCGCAGCAGCGCCTTCAGCGGATCGTCGCTGCCGGCCTCGACGTCGGCGATGATCTGCTCCGCCGCGATCTCGCGCCAGCGCTTCAGGACAGCGGCGTGGAACGCGCCGAGATCGGCGAAATGCCAATAGAAGCTGCCGCGCGAGACGCCCATGGACTTTGCGAGCGGATCGGCCTTCAGGGCCGTGAAGCCGCTCTTGGCCAGGGCCTTCAGGCCCTCTTTGATCCAGTCGTCGGCGGAGAGTTGTTCGGTCATGTCGGGTTCCGGAACTGCGCCATACACTAGTGTATTGACAGGCGGCGCACCAGCGCCTATCTCACCATACATAACTGTATGGACGAATGTAGGGAGCCCTGCCGATGCGTGATCTCCTGCTCCAATGCGCCGGCGTCGTGACCATCGCCGTAGCCCTCATCCATGGCATCCTCGGCGAGACCAAGGTCTTCGCCCGCGCCCGTATCGAGCCGGAGCGGCTCCGTACCCTGATCCGCCTGGTCTGGCAGGCCTCGACGGTCGCCTGGATCGGCGGTGGCGTGTTGCTGATCGCGGCGCCCTGGATGGCATCGGAGCCGGCGCGTCACTGGATCGTCGTCACCATGGCCTGTGTGTTCGGCTTCTCGGCTCTCGCCAACGCATGGGCGACGCGCGGCCGGCATTTCGGCTGGATGGCCCTCAGCGCCGTCGTCGCGATGGCGATCGCCGGCTACTGAGCGTCAAGGTGACGAGCCAGCCATTCAAGCGGAGCAACGTCATGGAAAATCGTGTCCGGCTGACCGTCGAGGATGGCGTGGCCCATCTCAGGCTCAATCATCCCGACAAGATGAATGCGCTCGATCCG
The DNA here is from genome assembly GCF_024199795.1 of Bradyrhizobium sp. CCGB01. Classification (NCBI taxonomy): domain Bacteria; kingdom Pseudomonadati; phylum Pseudomonadota; class Alphaproteobacteria; order Hyphomicrobiales; family Nitrobacteraceae; genus Bradyrhizobium; species Bradyrhizobium sp. CCGB01. The sequence goes on along the minus strand of NZ_JANADK010000001.1, from coordinate 320,070 downwards.
GCGATGTTCGAAGCGATCATCGAAGCCGGCACGCAGCTTGGTGCGCGCAGGGAGATCCGCGCCGTCGTCCTCTCCGGCGAAGGGCGCGCATTCTGCGCGGGTCTCGATCTGGACCGACTTCTCGCCACGTCGAACGGCGATCCGCTGATTCCATCCGTCGACCTGACGCGACGGAGCCATGGCATCGCCAACTATGCCCAGCATCTCGTCTGGCTCTGGCGCGAGCTGCCGGTGCCCGTGATTGCCGCCGTCCATGGCGTTGCCTTCGGCGGCGGTTTCCAGCTCGCGCTCGGTGCCGACCTCCGTTTTCTCGCGCCCGGAACCAAGCTCGCGGTCATCGAGACCAAATGGGGCCTCGTGCCGGATATGTGCGGCACGCAGCTGATGCGTCACCTCGCGCGCGAGGATGTCGTGCGTGAACTGACCTACACCGGCCGTGTCTTCTCGGCTGAAGAAGCGCTCGCCTACGGCTTCGCGACGCGGCTTGCCGATGATCCCGTGGCGGCCGCCCTCGCCACCGCGCGCGAAATTGCAGGCCGCAGCCCCGATGCGATCCGCGCGGCCAAGCGCTTGCTCAATCTGTCTGCGACTTGCGATCTGGCGACCGGCCTCGCCGCGGAGACCGCCGAACAGGCGACGCTGCTTGGCGCGCCCAATCATGGCGAAGCGGTCAGAAGCAATCTCGAAAACCGCGCGCCGCGATGGAGCCTCGCATGACCCTGACACTGGTTACCGGGGGCACAGGCCATCTCGGCCGGGATATCGTCGATCGCCTAGTCCGCGACGGACGTCGCGTCCGGGTGCTTGCGCGATCGCCGGGCCTGCGATCCGACGTCGAGTGGGCCACAGGTGATCTCGCCACCGGCGCCGGGCTGCGGGAAGCGCTGCATGATGTCGACACGGTGATCAATGCGGCGACTTACTCGCCTATCGCGCGGCGCGGCGGCATTCGCCCGATCGACTTCTTCAGGTCACCTTCCGCCGTGGATGTTGAGGGCACGGAGCGGCTGCTGTCGCTCAGCGGGGCGGCCGAGGTGCGGCACTTCCTCCACGTCTCGATCGTCGGTCTCGACGAAGCGACCCTGCCCTATGCAAGGGTCAAGCTCGCCGGCGAGCGGCTGGTGCGTGCATCCGCCCTGTCCTGGTCCCTCGTTCGCGCGATGCCGTTCTACTATCTGCTCGACAGGCTGCTTTCGGGCCTCGGCTGGCTTCCGGTGTGGCCAATGCCGACGACGCTGTTCAATCCCGTCGATACCTCCGATGTTGCCGATCACGTCGTGACTTGCGCTTTCGACGGGCAGCGCGGCGAGCGCGCGGACATCGGCGGCCCCGAAGATCTCGATCTCGTCACCCTTGCTCGCCAATATCAGGACGCGAGGAGGTTGCACCGAAAAATCCTGCCGGTCGGCCTATCGGAGGCGAAGGCGCGCGGCATGGGGTTTGTCGTCAGCCGTGGTGTGCGCGGGCGCCTCACCTGGGCGGACTGGCTGCAGCACCACGATTTGGCAACGCGAAGTGCGGCCTAGTGCAACCGGCTCGATCGCAGCCATTCCGAACCGTGAGGCGTAAGGCCGCAGCGGCCCTTCAAACACCTGCTGCTCACGGGGAGCGCTGATCTTTTTAGCACTGTTAGAATAACTCTAAAGATGTCCCGCCCCGAACCGGATTGACTTCATCATCTCCTTTGCTTCCTTCAGTCCCGCTTCGCGGCTTCAGGCCGCGCCACGACAGAGGAGGAGACGTTCGTGAAAGTCATTCGTGTTGCTGCCATTGCACTGACGATCGGGATTGGCATGGGATCGGCGGCGATGGCCGACGGTTTCAAGGACTGCACCAAGCTCGACAAGGCGTCGTGGAAGCCGGCGAGCGAAGCCGAAGCCAAGGCCAAGGCGCTCGGCTACGAGGTGCGGCGCTCCAAGATCGAAGGCTCGTGCTATGAGGTCTACGGCGTCAAGGAAGGCAAGCTCTACGAGCTGTTCTACAGCCCCGAAGATCTGAGCCTGAAGCACACGATCGCCAAGTGATCGGCGCTACTGATCGGCGCCGAGTGACCTCTTAGGATGCTGGCTTGATCGAAGAAGCGGTGCCAGAAGCGCGCGGGGTGTCCGGCAGGACCCCCGCGGATCAAACCGCCTCGCGGACGATTTCGGTCTGGGATCTTCCGCTGCGCCTCTGGCACTGGGTCCTGGCGGCCAGCGTTCTGGCCGCCTGGTTCACCCCGACCGTCTATGACGGCCTTCACCGCATCCTCGGCTATACAGTGCTCGGACTCCTGGCCTTCCGTGTGGCCTGGGGCTTTCTGGGAAGCCGCTATTCGCGCTTCCGCATGGTCGGCGTCAGGCTTCGTGCCGCGCCAGGCTATCTCTGGAATCTGCGTCGCGGCATGACGGGACGCTATATCGGTCTCAACCCCGCCGGTACGTTGATGCTGGTGGCGCTGCTGTTGTCGCTCGCCGTCTCGACCATCACCGGCGCGATGTCGGTGACCGTGACCTTCTTCGGCGTCTGGTGGGTCGAGGACACCCACCACTATTCATCCGACGCGGTCATTGTCCTGGTCGTGCTGCACGTGGTGGGCGTGGTCCTGATGGGGATCCTCCAGCGCGAGAACCTGATCCGCGCGATGATCACGGGACGCAAGCGCATCCGCAGTCATCAGTAGCGCGGAGTACTATTCCTCGTCATGCCCGGGCTTGTCCCGGGCATCCACGTTCTTCGTGCGGCCTGTAAGACGTGGATGGCCGTGTCAAGCCCGGCCATCACGGACCTTGCGACGTGGCAACGTCGCTTCTCACTGCAACGGCGGATCGCCGCTGGTGCGCTTCTTGGCGAGGTCCATCTCGGTGACGGCGATCAGGATCTCGGCGCGGGTCTTCAGATCCGGCGCTTCCAGCATGGCCTGCTTCTCCGCGGGGCCATAGGGCGACATCATCGCCAGCGCATTGACGAGCGCCTCGTTGGGCGCGCTCTCGACGCCCTCCCAGTCGACCTTGAGATTGTTGGCCTTCAGGAAGTCCGCCAGGACCGCGAGCAGCGCCTCGCGATCGACCTCGTCCTCGCCCATGCGCGCGGTGAAGTCGTCGACGAAGGCGAAGAAGTCCACCTTGCACTGGCGGTATGCGGTGAGCACTTCGAGCTCCTCGACCACCTTGAAGCGCGAGACGCCGGTGAGCTCGAGGATGTAGCGGCCGTCGCCGGATTCGGCGAGCTGGGTGATGCGGCCGACGCAGCCGACCCGGAACAGCGCCGGCCTGTCGGAATTCTTCGGCGAGTGTGCGACGTCGGGCTGGATCATGCCGATCAGGCGGTGGCCGTCACGGAAGGAATCGTCGACCATCGAAAGGTAGCGCGGCTCGAAGATGTTGAGCGGCATTTGGCCGCGCGGCAGCAAAAGCGCGCCCGGCAGCGGAAACACCGGAACGATCTCCGGAAGGTCGGCGGGGCCGCGATATTCGATGTTGATCGGCATCTGCCTGGTCCCCGCTAGCCTCGCGAGCTCGCCCTACGAAAACAGGATCGTCGACAAGCGCTTTCGTCCCTCGACTGTTGCATCATCCGTGCCGCCCCAGGCTTCGAAGAACTGCACCAGCTGCTTGCGGGCGCCGTCGTCGTTCCATTTGCGGTCGCGCTTGACGATCGCCAGCAGCTGCTCGGTAGCCGCCGCCCGGTTGCCTTGCGCATTCAGCGCGGTCGCAAGGTCGAAGCGGGCCTGATGATCCAGCGGGTTTGCGGCGACTTTCTGTTCCAGCTCGGCCACCGGCCCCAGCTGCTCCGCCTGCTCGGCGAGATCGATCGTGGTCTGCACGGCCTTCACCGCGGGGTCGTTGCGCTTGGATTCCGGCACCATGGCCAGCGTCTGCTTGGCCTGCTCCATCGCGCCGGAGACGGCGTAGCATTTCGCAAGTCCGGCAAGGGCCGCGATGTTGGTCGAATCATGTTGGAGCACTTCGGCATAGATTTGGGCGGCCGCGGCGGCATCGCCCTCGGCGAGCACGGCCTCGGCCTCCTGGAGAATCTCGGCGATGTTGACCTCGCCGGGCGCGGTGACGCCCTTGGTCAGTTTTTCGATGAAGGCGTTGACCTGGCTCTCCGGCACTGCGCCCATGAAGCCGTCGGCCGGCTGGCCGTTGACGAAGGCGATCACGGCCGGGATCGACTGGATGCCCATCTGGCCCGGGATCGCCGGATGCTGGTCGATGTTCATCTTGACCAGCTTGACCTTGCCCTTGGCCGCCCTGACCGCCTTTTCCAGCACGGGGGTGAGCTGCTTGCAGGGACCGCACCACTCCGCCCAGAAGTCGATCAGCACCGGCTGGCGCTTCGATTCCTCGATGACGTCCTTCACGAAGGTCTGGGTTGTGGTGTCCTTGATCAGATCGGCCGCAGCCGGGCCCGCCGCTCCGTTACCCTGGTCGATGATCGTCACGGGATCCCCTCGTCTGATGTCTGGAATGGCGGGTCTTTAGCACGTCGCCAATTCCATTGCTTCGTTGTCGGGCCTAAAATTGGGCCGGGACGGCCGAATTTCAATCCATGGCAGCCGATTCGGCAGTTCCAGGGCGTTTTTGGCTGATCTGACCGGAATCGGGGTCCATATGGGGGCAGAAGATGCCAATCTTGCTGCCGGTAGCTGTTGCATTCGCCGCCCGCTTTTGGCATACGACAGCCGTTGCCGGCGCGTCACGCGACCGACACAGGATGCGGGTGTAGCTCAGTGGTAGAGCACGACCTTGCCAAGGTCGGGGTCGAGGGTTCGAGCCCCTTCGCCCGCTCCAGTTTTTTCCCAAGCATCCAGCCAAACCGGGTCGGGACGTGGTTTTCCACGCCGCTGGCGGCTGTATTGGGTCTCAAATGACAATTCTGGTCACGGGCAGCGCAGGCCACCTCGGGGAGGCCATCGTCCGAACGCTCCGCGGGCGGGGCTCGCTCGTGCGCGGGCTTGACCTGAAGACATCGCCCTTCACCGATGCCGTCGGCTCGATCGTCGATCCCGACTTCGTCCGGTGCCAGATGGACGGCGTCACCGCCGTGATCCACACGGCGACGCTGCACAAGCCGCATGTGGCGACCCACAGCAAGCAAGACTTCATCGACACCAACGTCACCGGCACGCTCAATCTGCTCGAGGCCGCCGCCGCGGCGGGCGTGCGCAGCTTCGTCTTCACCAGCACCACCAGCGCGTTCGGCTCGCAGCTCCGGCCCGAGGCGGGACAGGCCGCGGTGTGGGTCACCGAGGATCTGCCGCCGGTGCTCAAGAACATCTACGGCACGACGAAGCTGATGGCTGAGTCTCTTTGCGAGCTGTTCTTTCGCGAGCGCGGTCTGCCGATCGTCGTCTTGCGAACCTCGCGTTTCTTTCCGGAGGATGACGACGATCCCGCGATGCGGTCTGCCTACCCGCTGGACAACGCGCAGGCCAACGAGCTGCTGTATCGCCGGCTCGACATCGCGGATGCGGTGAGCGCCCATCTGCTCGCCGCCGAGCGTGCGCCGAAGATCGGCTTCGCCCGTTACATCGTGTCGGCCACGAGCCCGTTCGAGCCCCGCCATCTCGCGGCGCTCGCGCGCAACGCGGCCGGCGTGGTGCGCGCGCTCTACCCGGATTGCGCGGAGCTCTATGCGGCGCGCGGCTGGCGGCTCTTCCCCGCGATCGACCGCGTCTATGTCAACGAGCGCGCCCGGCGCGAGCTGGGCTGGAGGCCCGAATTCGACTTCGCCCATGTCCTGAACAGCCTGCGCGAGGGGACGGAGTTTCGCAGCACGCTGGCACGCGAGATCGGGTCGAAAGGCTATCATGACGCGATATTCGATGACGGGCCCTACCCCGTCGCCTCGTAATCGCCGCGTTTGCTGTTTTGCTCGACGCATCAAACATCTGTCCGGCGTCACCGGGGGCAAGATGGCCTGAGCCTTTCTACTGTGCATGGGGTTGTTTTCGCGCTTTTTGTTTGGCGGCTCTTTTCGCGGCACGCGAATGCGCTGCGCGTTCGGTTGATTCCGCGTTGCAGCGAGAGCGTTGTTGTCGCGCGCCTCGCGTCGAGAGAAAAACCGTCTCAATTTTTATTGAGCGCAACTGCAGCACACGTAGCGCGCTTCTCACTGCCGTCAGATGTGCTAACCTTTTTGCGTCTGCCGCTCGGCAGACTTCAAACTTCGCCTCTCGACTAGCCATAACAAAATAATGCGCGGCCTTGACGGCTGCCTTAGGGGAGTGACGCGATGACATCGATGTTCCATCGATCCGTGTTGGCGCTTGCAGCCGTGGCCCTTCTTGCAGGGACCAGTGCAGGCAATGCGCAACAGCAGGACAAGAACCGGGCACTGAAGAAATACGAATCCGGCACCAAGGAGTTCTGGACCCATCCGCCGGATGACTGGTTCCTCGGCGACGAGACCGAGGCGCAGAAGGGCCTCGCGCCGCCCTCGGGCCCGCCGACCGGCGCGTCCGAGGCCGAGCTCGCGGCGATGATGAAGAAGATCAAGCTGCCGGCGGGCTTCAAGATCGAGGTCTATGCGCCCGGCGTTCTCGCGGCGCGGCAGATGGCCTGGGGTGACAAGGGCACGCTGTTCGTCGGCTCGTTCGGCCTCGGCAACGTCTATGCCATCAAGGACAACAACGGCAAGAAGGAGGTCAAGACCATCCTGAAGGGGCTGAACATGCCCACGGGTCTCGCCTTCAAGGACGGCGCGCTCTACGTCATCGCCGTCGACAAGCTGATCCGCTACGACAATGCGGAAGCCAATCTCGACAAGCTCGGTGACGGCAAGGTCGTCTATGACGACATGCCCTCCTATGCCGCGCATGGCTGGAAGTACATCGCGGTCGACAAGGAAGGCTGGTTCTACCTGCCGTTCGGACCGCCCTTCAACGTCGGCATCCCGCCGACCAGCGTCTCGCAGATCCGCCGCGTCGATCCCAAGACCGGCAACGCCGAAATCTATGCGCTCGGCGTTCGCAACTCGGTTGGCGGCGACGTCGATCCGCGGACCGGCAAGTTCTGGTTCACCGAGAACGCTCGCGACTGGATCAGCGATGATCTGCCCTCAGACAAGCTGAACATGATCAACAAGATCGGCGAGCATTTCGGCTATCCCTACTGCCATCAGGGCAACCTGCCCGATGACAAGTTCGCGATGGGCCACAAATGCTCCGAGTTCACGCCGCCCGTGCTGAACCTCGGCGCCCACGTCGCTCCGCTCGGCATGAAGTTCTACACCGGCGATCAATTCCCCGCCGAGTACAAGAACAACATTTTGATCGCCGAGCACGGCTCCTGGAATCGCCACAAGTACCAGGGCGGCCGCATCGTGCGCGTGATCGTCGGGCCCGACGGCAAGAACGCCAAGCAAGAGGTGTTCGCCTCCGGCTGGATCGAGGGCGACCAGGGCTATCTCGGCCGTCCCAACGACATCATCCTCGCCAAGGATGGCTCGATCCTCGTCGCCGACGATTGGGCCGGCGCGATCTACCGCATCAGCTACAGCAAGAAGTAGCGCGATAACGGAAGGAGGCTGCGGTGTCCGGGAGGTGCCGCAGCCTCATTCATTTCAAGGCCCAACCGTTCGTTCCGGATTGCGCGCGGCTTGCGGCAAGTCCGGAACCCATATCCACGCACGGAAGTTATGGATTTCGGGCTCGCGTCACGCGCCCCGCTATGACGAGCTCGATAGATCGGAATCCCCATCATGCGCCGCCAGTTTTCTTCGTATGTCATCGGCGCGCTTTCGCTCGCAGCGCTTGCATTGGTCCCGGCCCAGGCCGCCGACAATGCCGCGATCAAGGAGAAGGCCGCGGTCTGCTCCGGCTGTCACGGCGAGAACGGCATTTCACAGACCGAGAACATCCCTTCGCTGGCCGGCCAGCCCGATCAATTTATCCAGTGGCAGCTCGTGTTCTTCCGCGCCGGTTCGCGCAAGAACGACCAGATGCAGCCGATCGTCGAGGAAATCACCAACGAGGACATCCGCAATTTCGGCGCCTATTTCGCGCAGATGACGCCGCCGAAGGGCGAGGAGGACAAAGATCCGGACCTGTCGAAAAAGGGCGCGCAAGTCGCCGTCGGCCGCCGCTGCGCCTCATGCCACACCGACAGCTTCGCCGGCACCAAGGCCGTCGCCCGGCTCGCGGGTCAGCGCGAGGAATATCTGGTCAAGGCGCTGCACGACTATAAGACGGGCCAGCGCGTCGGCGGCGGCGTCGCCGCGATGGCCGATGTCGCCTATCACATGAGCGACGAGGAGATCACCGCCGTTTCGCATTATCTGGCGTATTTCAAATAACGCGCGGCTGTACCCGCAAACGCAATCGTCGTCCCGGGTTCGCGCTATGTGCGCCCCGGGACGACAGCGGAATATTTGGTTAGCTGGCCCGCTGCTTCTCATACGCCTTCAGATGCGTGTACGCGATACGCAGCTTCGGCACCGGCACCTTGGCGGCATCTGCGCGCGCGATCAGATCGCCGATGACATGATCGGCCTCGACCGGCAGGCCCGCCTTGACGTCGCGGAACATGGATGCCGTCATCGGCGATCCCTCAGTGGTGAGGTTGCCCTTCACGCGCTCGAAGAACGGGCCGCCCGGGGTGTAGCCTGACGCGGTGGCGATCGCGCTGGTCTCGTCCAGCATGCCGAGCAAAAAGTCCCGGCCGCCGGGGGCGGCGAGGATGTTGCCGACGGAGGTGCGCATCAGGCTAGTGCTTGCGGCGAGCGAGGACAAAAACACCCACTTCTCCCACATGTCCTGCATGATGTTCTGGCTGGCGGCCGCGCCATTGATGCCGGTCTTGAAGGCCTCGTCGATCGCCTTGACGCGATCCGACAGCTTGCCGTCGCGCTCGCCGTAACTGAGCGACTGCATCGGCTGGAGCTGCACCACCTCGCGCTTCTCGTTCAGGGTCGCGGCAATCGCGCAGAGGCCGCCGAGCACGCGCTCCTTGCCGAATTTCTGGTCGAGCGTATCGAGGTGCTTCATGCCGTTGAGCATCGGAATGATCGCGGTGTTCGGTCCGACCGCCGCGGCAAACGACTTGATGGCGTCATCGAGGTCGAACGCCTTGCAGCTGAGCAGCACGACGTCGAACTTGTCCTTGAGCGCGTCGGCCTGCACGGTCGGCGGATTCTTCAAGGTGACATCGCCGTTCGGGCTCTTGATGACGAGGCCGTCGCTCGCAAGCTCGGAGGCGCGCCGCGGGCGCACCAGAAAGGTGACGTCGCGGCCGGCCTGCAACAGCCTGCCACCAAAATAGCCGCCGATGGCGCCGGCGCCGACCACGAGGATACGCATGGGATTGTCCTTATTGTTGCTATTGGCGGTCTATCTATAGTCGCCCTTGCGCGCGAAGCGAAGCAACCCAGAATGTCACCGCGATCACATTCTGTCGCTGAGGATGCGGAGACTACTTCTCCAGCACCATCTCCTCGACCTCGCGCAACTGCTCCTTGCCGAAGAACATCTCGTTGCCGACGAAGAAGGTCGGCGAGCCGAACGCGCCGCGGGCGACCGAGTCCTCGGTGTTCTTGATCAGCTTGCCCTTGATTTCGGGCTCCTGGGCGCGGGCGAACAGCTTTTGGGCATCGAGACCGGAGGACGCGAGCGCCTTCGCCGCGATCTCGGGGTCGTCCATCTTCTTCGGCTCGCGCCACATATGGTGGAAGGCGGCCTCGACGTATTTCTCGAACACGCCCTCGGCCTGCGCCGCGATCGCCGTGCGCATCAGGTTCAGCGTGTTGACGGGGAAGTTGGGATTGAAGACGTAGGGCTGGACCTTGAAGCGCTTGACGAAGCGCTCGGTCTCGACTGCCTGGAATTCGCGCTTGTTCTTGATGCCGGCGAGGGTCTCGGCCGGCGACTTGTTGTTGGTCGACTTGAAGATGCCGCCGAGCAGGATCGGCACGTACTCGAACTTGACGCCGATGCGCTGCTCGATCGCGGGGATCGCGAGGTGGCTGAGATAGGCGTTCGGGCTGCCGAAATCGAACAGGAATTGCGGGGCTGTGCGGGTCAAAATCGTTCTCCCTGACGTCGCTTTTCGCGCATTGTGGCGCAGCGCGCGCCACAGGTCCACCGTTTAATGATGGTCATAATATCTTGACGATCTGGTCAGATCAGACGCCTGATCGCGCGCTTGCGCCACACCGTGAGGTAATAACCCATCTGCAAAACGAACATGGCGGAGAACACGATCGGATAGGCGGCCCACACGCCCTCGAGGCCGATCGCGCGGCTCAGGATCACCGCGGCCGGCAGCTCGATCGCGAGAATGGCGAAGATCGAGAGCAGCATCGGCGTCAAGGCGACGCCGGCCGCGCGCATCGCACCTGAAAATACGGTGGCGAGGCCGAACGGCACCGAGCTCCACAAGGCGATATGGAGCAGTCCTTTCGCCAGATCGAGCACGGCGCCGTCGGTGATGAAGATGCCAAGCACCGCGCGCGGCGCCAGGTAAATGAGCGCGACCAGCCCGCCGGTCAGCACGAGGTTGAATGCGAGACCGCTGCGCACGATGCTGTCGAGCCGGGCTCTGTCGCCGCCGCCGATCGCCTGCGCGCCGAGGATCGAGACCGCGATCGAAATCGACATCGCCGTAAACTGCGTGTAGCCCATCACCTGGTTGACGGCGCCATAGGCCGCCGTGGCCTCGGACCCGTAGCCGTTGACGAGGCCGAGCAGCACCAGCTCGGCGATGGCCATCACCACCATGCCGATTGCGCTCGGCAGCCCGATGCCGAGGATTTTTCCAAGCACGGCGCGGTCGAGCCGCAGATGACGCAGCAACGCAGCATCAGGTGCGAGCGCATGCTTCTTCCGCAGCAGGTAGCCGGCCAGCGCAATCAACGTTACCGCGTTGGAGATCGCGGCCGCCCATGCCGGACTGGTGATGCCGGCCGCCGGCAATCCGAACGAGCCGCGGATCAGCATCGGCGTCAGGATCAGTCCGATGGTGGTCGACAATGCTAGAGCCAACAGCGGCGTGAGCGCGTCGCCGACGCCGCGGATCATCGCCGTCATCAGCAGGAAGACGAAGCCGAGCGGCATCGTCAGCAGCATGATGCGGGCATAGGCGCTGGCCTGGTCGAGGATGTCCGCGGGTGTCGCGAGCATCATCATCAATTGCCGGCTGAAAATGCCGCCGACCAGTGCAACCGAGATCGACAGCAGCAGGCCGACCGCGAGCGTCGTGCCCACGACGCTCCTGATCTTGTCGTGCTCGCCCGCGCCAAAGGCCTGGCCGATCAGCACGGTGGCGCCGGTGCTCAGGCCCATGACGAAGGCGAACAGGAAGAACATCACCGGGAAGAACACTGAGACCGCCGCGAGCGCGTCGACGCCGATCATCTGGCCGAGATAGACGTTGCTGACGGTGCCGAACAGCGATTGCAGCGCGTTGCTCAGCATCAGCGGCGCGAGGAAGCGAAGAAACGTCGTCCAGAGCGGTTTCGGGGCGGACATGGATTGGCCTTTCATCAGGGCGCGCGAAGCCGCAGCCCGCGCGCAGCACGCGGGCCCGGCCGTCGATGGGGTGTGAGAAGCGTTGCGCCTTAAGCGCGGTCGCTGTAGGCGAGCTTGACGATGTGGTCGCGGATGTCGGTCGGCCAGTCCGCGATCAGTCCGGTGAAGCGCCGCCGGTCATCTGCGAAAAGCGCGCGCGAGGCTTCCTCGAACTGCGGCAGGTTGCCTGCCATGGTCGACATGAAGTGATAGGCCGCATCGCGCGCCTGGCGCTCGCGGTCCTTGTCGCCGCTTGCGCGCCTTGCCTCGTCGACGAGCTTTCGCAGCGCGACCGAGGCGCCGCCCGGCTGTGCGCCGAGCCACTCCCAATGCCGCGGCAGCAGCGTCACCTCGCGTGCGACCACGCCGAGTTTCGGCCGGCCGCGCCCGCGTGGCTCGGCCGGGGGAGCGGTGTCCTCGACCGGCGGCGGGACAAGCTTCGCCAAACGCGTCAGCACCTCGCGATCACCGCCGCGCAGATCGAAGTCGATCGAGCGGCCCGTGCCGTCCTCGAAGATGATGATGGGCTCGTCCGGCCGTGGCGCCATCCGCTTGACGACCAGCGCGACCTCTCCTGCCGGCCCGGACACCAGGCGACGCGGCCCCTGGAAGGCGGTGAAAGTCTTCTGCATTGGAATCACTGCCAAATTGATGACGTTGGGGTCTTTTAATATCCGGGTAAATTGCCAAGGTCAATATACCCGGGTGAAATTATCCGTCCGGATGGCTCGACATTGCGTTCCCGTGCTGGCAGGTACCGGCTGACCGACCACGCCGAGCCGGGGGACCCCAACGATGCTGACCGTTCATCACCTCAACAACTCCCGCTCGCAGCGCGTGCTGTGGCTGCTCGAAGAGTTGGGCGTGCCCTACGAGATCGTGCGCTACCAGCGCCAGCCGGATATGCGCGCGCCGAAGGAGTTGCGCGCGATCCATCCGCTCGGCAAGTCGCCCGTCATCACCGACAACGGCAACACCGTCGCCGAGTCGGGTGCGATCATCGAATACATCATCGCGACCTACGGCAATGGCAGGCTGATCCCGCCGCCGAACACGCCGGAGCGGCTGCGCTTCACCTATTGGCTGCACTATGCGGAAGGCTCCGCGATGTCGCCGCTGCTCCTGAAGTTGCTGTTCACGTTGATGCCGAAGCGCGCGCCTGCGCTGCTTCGTCCGCTGGTGCGCAAGGTCTCGAACCAGGCCCTCACCGCACTGGTCAATCCGCAGCTCAAGCAGCACATGGATTATTGGGAAGGCGAGCTCGGCAAGAGCGAGTGGTTCGCCGGCAACGAGTTCAGCGCCGCCGATATCCAGATGAGCTTTCCGCTCGAAGCAGCTCAAGCGCGCGGCGGGCTGGAGCAGGGCCATCCCAAGGCGATGGCTTTCCTGGAGCGTATCCACGCACGGCCGGCCTATGCCCGCGCGCTGGAGAAGGGCGGGCCGTATCAGGTGGGGCGGTAAGTTTCCTCACCGCCCCGGGATGACAGCGGCCGCTAGTCCGCGTGCAGCACGCGCCCGCGCGTCTCCGGCAGCGCGAAGGCGGCGATGAAGAACACCGCGTAAGCCACCACTGCAAACATCGCGATCGCATTCGCGAGCGACGTCGTCGCCGACAGCGCGCCGACGAGGAACGGAAACAGCGCGCCGATGCCGCGACCGAAATTGTAGCAGAAGCCCTGGCCGGAGCCGCGCAGCCGAGTCGGATAGAGCTCGGTCAGGAACGCGCCGATCCCCGAGAAATAGCCCGAGGCGAAGAAGCCCAGCGGGAAACCGAGCACCCACAGGATCTCGTTGGTGAGCGGCAGCTGCGTGTACAGCAGCACCACGGCCATGGCGCCGATCGAGAAGATCAGGAACAGGTTACGCCTGCCGATCCGATCCGCGAGCCAGGCGCCGACGAGATAGCCGATGAAGGAGCCGATGATCAGCGTCGAGAGATAACCGGTCGAACCGACGATCGACAGGTGCCGCTCCTTGGTCAGGAACTGCGGCACCCAGAAAGTGACGGCGTAGTAGCCGCCCTGGCAGCCCGTCGCCATCAGCGAGGCGAGGATCGTGGTCTTCAGGATCGGACCGGAGAAGATTTCCCAGAGCGCCGGACGATCGCCGCTCGCAGCCTGCTTTGCGCGGGCCTCGGCGGCGATCTCGGGTTCGGTGACGGAGCGTCGGATGTAGAACACCAGCAACGCCGGCAGCGCGCCGATCACGAACATCCAGCGCCACGCCGTCTCCGGCGGCAAAGCCGAGAACAGGATCGCCTGCGACAGCACGGCGAGACCCCAGCCGACCGCCCAGCCCGACTGCACCGAGCCGACCGCGCGTCCGCGATATTGCGGCCGGATCGCCTCGCCCATCAGCACGGCGCCCGCCGCCCACTCCCCGCCGAAGCCGAGGCCGAGCACGGCGCGCGCGATCAGCAGCTGGTCGAAATTCTGCACGACCGCGCAGACCAGCGAGAAGAACGAGAACCAGATGATGGTGATCTGGAGCGTCCTGACACGTCCGATATGATCGGAGAGATAGCCGCCGAGCCAGCCACCGATCGCGGAGGCCAGCAGCGTCACGGTGCCGGCGAGCCCCGCCGAGGCCGCATCGACCTTCCACAGCGCGATGATGGTGCCGATCACCAGCGGATAGATCATGAAGTCCATGCCGTCGAGCGCCCAGCCCGCCGCACAGGCCCAGAACGTTCGACGCTCCGGCGCGTTCATGTCGCGGTAGAAGGCAAGAAGGCTGGTGTCTTCGATCTCGGCGCGCTCGATGCGCCCGGTCGGATCGGCTGTGCTCATGTGCGTTTCCCGGCAATCCTTTTGAAGCTGCGCGGTGGTAGCACGCGGGGCAGCCTGAGCAAGCAGGCGCGCGCTCCCGTGCCATGCAACGGTAAGCCTACTGTCCCGCGGCCTCCGCGCCGCGGGTACGCGGATCGGGCGCGCCGAGCGGCCCGTTCCGCGTCACCAGAATCGAATTGGCCGAGGTCTGTCCCATCGGCTCGACGATGAGGTGATCCATCGCCTTCAGCTCGAACAGCACATCGTCGGGAAAGCCGCTCTCGATGCGCACCTCGTCCGGCAGCCATTGATGGTGCAGCCGCGGGGCCGCCACGGCGGCGGCCACGTCCATCCTGTAGTCGAGCACGTTGACGATGACCTGAAGCACGGTCGAGATGATGCGGCTGCCGCCGGGCGAGCCGGTCACCAGCACCGGCTTGCCGTCCTTGAGCACGATGGTCGGGGACATGGAGGACAACGGCCGCTTGCCCGGTCCGGGCAGATTGGCCTCGTAGCCGACGAGGCCATAGGCGTTGGAAGCGCCGACCGCCGCGGTGAAATCGTCGAGCTCGTTGTTGAGCAGCACGCCGGTGCCATCGGCAACGAGGCCGACGCCGTAGCTGAAATTCAGCGTGGTGGTGTTGCTGACCGCATTGCCGCCGGCGTCGACGACGGAAAAGTGCGTGGTGTTGGTGCCCTCGCGCGGCGCGGGCGGGGTGGAGACGAGCTGCTTCGACGGCGTCGCGCGATCGGAGGAGATGCCGGCGCGCAGCCTGGCGGCGTAGTCCTTTGCGGTCAGCGACGCGATCGGTGCATTGACGAAGGCGGGATCGCCGAGATAGCGCGCACGGTCCGCATAGGCGCGCTTCATGGCTTCGATCAGCAGATGCAGCGATGCCGGCGACCCCTGTTTCAGATCGGCGAGCTCAAAGCCCTCGAGGATGTTGAGCGTCTCCACCAGCACCACGCCGCCGGAGGACGGCAGCGGCATCGAGACGATGTCGTAGCCGCGATAGGTGCCGCGCACCGGGGCCCGGATCACCGCCTGATAGGATGTCAGGTCGGCCGGCGTCATGATGCCGCCGGCGTCAGTCACGGCCTTGGCGAGCTTGTCCGCGACCGGCCCCTCATAGAAGCCGCGCGGCCCCTGTGCGGCGACGGCCGACAGCGTTTCGGCAAGATCGCTCTGCACCAGCCTGTCGCCTTCGCCGAGCGGCGTGCCGTCGGGGCGCGAGAAGATCCTGGCCGACGAGGGCCAGCGCGCGAGCCGCCGGTGCCAGCCCGGCAACGTGTCGGCAATGTCGTCAGTGACGACAAAACCGTCGCGGGCGAGCGTAATCGCGGGCTCGAGCAACTGTGCCAGCGTGAACCGGCCCGACCCATATTTGTCCAGGGCCAGCGCAAGACCTGCGACGGTGCCGGGCACGCCGACGCCGAGCGCGGAATCCCGTGACTTCGCCGTATCGGGCTTTCCGTCAGCGCCGAGGAAGATCTGCGGCGTGGTCGCAGCGGGCGCGGTCTCGCGATAGTCGATCGTGACGTCCTCGTTGCGCTCGGCCGAGTGGATCACCATGAATCCGCCGCCGCCGATATTGCCGGCGCGCGGATAGGTCACGGCCATCGCAAAGCCGGTGGCGACCGCGGCATCGACCGCATTGCCGCCGCGGCGCAGGATGTCGGCGCCGACTTGCGCGGAGATCTTCTCCTGCGCCACCACCATGCCGTGCTCGGACGGAACGGCGCGCACCGTGCCGGGCGCGGGCGGGAGATAGGTCCGCCGCGCATCCTGCGCGGCCGCAGGCGCAAGACCAAACGCCAGAGTGGCAACAAAGGCGAAAAATGTCCGCCGTGTCGAATATGACGACATCTCTAACTTCCGCCGTGGCTTTGGGGCAGTTCACACGCGCCGCCGCAATGCTATACGGTCTGCGCCAAGAGAGGCAAAACTGTTCGTGATGGGGACTGGACGATGACGACGATCGCCTCGGATGCGCGCGTAGGGGCGCAGCGGACCTATCCGCCGCGCGCCGCCGTCATCAGCTGGATTTTCTTCGATTGGGCCGCGCAGCCTTATTTCACGCTGATCACGACCTTTGTTTTCGCGCCCTATTTCGCCACCAGCATCGCGCCAAATCCCGCCACCGGCCAGTCATTGTGGGGCTTTGCGATGGCGGCTGCGGGCCTCGCGATCGCGCTGCTGTCGCCGGTGCTCGGCGCCATTGCCGACGCCTCAGGCCGCAGGAAGCCCTGGATCGCAGGATTCGGCGCGCTGCTGGTGCTGGCGGCCTGCGCGCTGTGGATCGGCAAGCCCGGCGATCCCGCCGTCATTCCGCCGCTGCTCACCGCGGTCGCGCTCGCCAGCGTCGGTGCGGAATTCGCCACCGTCTTCAACAACGCGATGATGCCCACCCTGGTGCCGCCGGAGCGGATCGGCAGGCTCTCCGGCACCGGCTGGGCCACCGGTTACATCGGCGGGATCGTCAGCCTGATCATCGTGCTCGGCTTCCTCGCCGCCAATCCCGAGACCGGCCGCACGCTGCTCGGCTTCGAGCCGCTGTTCGGGCTCGATCCGGTCAGCCATCAGGGCGATCGCATCGTCGGACCGCTGACCGGGCTGTGGTTCATCATCTTCGTGACGCCATTATTCCTGTTCACGCCGGATTATCCGGCGAAGCGCCCGGTGCGCGAGGCGCTGCACGAAGGGCTGTCGGAGCTGAAGCAATCGATCAAGGGGCTGCCGCAGCGGAAATCGCTCGCGGCGTTCCTGCTTGCCAACATGATCTACACCGATGGCCTGGTGTCGCTGTTCGCGTTCGGCGGCATCTATGCCGCTGGCACCTTCGGCTGGCACACGATCCAGATCGGCACCTTTGGCATCATGCTCGCGATTGCCGGCACCTTTGGCGCATGGCTCGGCGGCAAGCTCGACGATCGCCTCGGGCCGAGGCGCGTCATCGCCGGCAGCCTGCTGATCCTGCTGCTGTCGGTGGCGGCGATCCTTCTGGTCGACAGGGACAGCGTGCTGTTCGTCAAGGTCGCGCCGCCGCAGCCGGGCGCGCCCCTGTTCTCGAGCGCGGCCGAGCGTGCCTATCTCGTGCTGGGCTGTCTCATCGGCGCTGCCGGCGGCCCGCTGCAGGCGGCCTCACGCACCCTGCTGATCCGTCTCGCGCCGAAGGACCGCATCGCGCAGTATTTCGGCCTCTTTGCGTTGACTGGAAAAGTCACGTCCTTCATCGGCCCGCTGCTGATCGGCATGATCACCGCGGTGACGGCGAGCCAGAAGGCCGGCATGGCCGTGCTGGTGGTGTTCTTCGTCGCGGGACTGGGGCTGTTGATGCGGGTGCGGGAGAAGTAACTCCCGCCGTCGTCCCGTAGCCGGATGGAGCGAAGCGTAATCCGGGACGATCTATCCGCGAGGACATAACCCGGATTTCGCTACGCTCCATCCGGGCTACGCTCGTGGTGAGGCTCAGTGCCTGAAGTGCCGCGTGCCGGTGAACACCATGGCGATGCCGTGCTCGTCGGCGGCCTTGATCACCTCGTCGTCGCGCATCGAGCCGCCGGGCTGCACCACGGCGGTGGCGCCGGCCTCGATGCAGGCGAGCATGCCGTCTGCGAACGGGAAGAACGCATCCGACGCCACGACCGAGCCCTTGGTCAGCGGCTCGGCGAGCTTCAGCTCGTTCGCCGCATCCTGCGCCTTGCGCGCCGCGATCCGCGCTGAATCCACCCGGCTCATCTGGCCCGCGCCGATGCCGACGGTGGCGAGATCCTTGGCATAGATGATCGTGTTGGACTTGACGTGCTTTGCGACCCGGAACGCGAATTTGAGGTCGCGCATCTCGGCGTCCGTCGGTGCACGCTTGGTCACGACCTTGAAGGTCATGTCGTCGACCACGGCGTTGTCGCGGCTCTGCACGAGCAGACCGCCGGCCACCGTCTTGGCGGTGAGGCCGGGCGCGCGGGGATCGGGCAGGCTGCCTGCGAGCAGCAGGCGCAGATTCTTCTTCCCGCCGATGATGGCGATCGCTTCTTCGCTCGCGTCGGGCGCGATGATCACCTCGGTGAAGATCTTGGTGATCTCGCGTGCGGTGTCGGCGTCGAGCGCGCGGTTCATCGCGATGATGCCGCCGAACGCCGATGTGGAGTCGCAAGCCAGTGCTCTGCGATAGGCCTCGACGAGGTTCGAACCTTCCGCGACGCCGCAGGGATTGGCGTGCTTGACGATGACGCAAGCCGCGGTGCGCTGGGCGTCGAACTCGCCGATGCATTCATAGGCCGCATCGGTGTCGTTGATGTTGTTGTAGGAGAGCTCCTTGCCCTGGAGCTGCCGCGCGGTCGAGACGCCCGGGCGCTTGTCGGGCGTCGCATAGAACGCCGCGGTCTGGTGCGGATTCTCGCCATAGCGCAGCGACTGGATCAGTCTGCCGCCGAAGGCGCGGAAGTCGGGCGCATCGATTTCGAGCTGGCGGTTGAACCAGTTCGAGATCGCGGCGTCATAGGCGCCGGTTCGCGCATAGGCCTTTGCGGCAAGCCGCCGGCGCAGTTTTAGCGTGGTCGCGCCGTTGTTGGCGGCGAGCTCGTCGAGCACGGCCTTGTAGTCTTCCGCCTCAACCACGACGGCGACGTCGTCATGGTTCTTCGCGGCGGCGCGGATCATCGCGGGGCCGCCGATGTCGATGTTCTCGATGCAATCCTCGAAGCCCGCGCCTTTGTCGACGGTCGCCTCGAACGGGTAGAGGTTGACGACGAGCAGGTCGATCGGCGCGATGCCGTGCGCCTTCATCGCTTCCGCATGTTCCTTGTTGTCGCGGATCGCGAGCAGGCCGCCATGCACCTTCGGATGCAGCGTCTTGACGCGGCCGTCCATCATCTCGGGGAAGCCGGTGAGGTCGGAAACGTCCTTCACCTTGAGGCCGGCCGCGGCGATCGCTTTCGCGGTGCCGCCGGTCGAGACCAGCTCGACATCGTGCGCGGCCAGCGCCTTTGCGAACTCGATCAGGCCGGTCTTGTCGGAAACGGAGAGAAGGGCGCGGGTGACGCGGCGGGGATGGTCAGTCATGAGCAAGATCCTCTGTCTTAAGGAGTGTCTATGCCCAGGCGCGCGGCAGCTAAATCCCGCGCTTCCCGATGGTGCTCCATCCAAGGTCGCCAGTCGCGCGAGCGAGGGCTCGATAGCAGTTTTCAGTCGTTTTCACAACGCCAGACAGGACTGGCAGACGCGCGTTTACAGCGGGAGTTCCGGCTCCCGCCGCGCGTTGCGCCGGGCATTGGTCACGGTCGGTGAGGCCGTGGATCGCACAAAACTCCAGCGGACCGAGGGCGCCTGTCGCGCATCCTGCCGGATCACGATCTGCGCGGTGCGGCGCGGGCCGTCATTGCCGGCCAGGAACACGCTGTCCTCGAGGTCGACCTTGTCGTCGAGCGCCTCGAAGGTCCAGACGTCGCGGTTCGGCAGCACCAGCATGACGCCGCGGGCGTCCGACAACCGGCTCGCCTTTACCGCGGGATGCAGATGGAAGCGCACCGCGAAGTCGGCGTCGGCGCCCTTGAAGCGTCCGCCCTGCGGCGGCGACAGCGTGTCCTCGCCGTCGATGCGCGCGCCGTCATTGGCGATCATCAGCACGCGGCGGTGGATCGCGCCGAATTTGGAAAGATAACCGTCATGCGAGGTCGTGAGCAGCGTGCCGTTCTGAACGATTTCGCGATAGCTCTCGACCTCGACGGGGCCGCTGGTGACGGGCGCGCCGTGCAGGAGGCGCTTCATCGCCGACATCTCCACGAACTGGCATGAGGACGTCTCGTGATAGGTCAGCGTCGAATGCGCCGCGGTGCCGCGCGCGAACGGCCGCCAATTGTCGCGGCCCGTCGTCGGCATGCCGCAATTGGTGACGATGCGGCTGATGCCGGAAGACAATTCGAACGACAGGCAGCCGGCATGGGCGTCGTGGCTGACGCCGGCCGGCGGCGGCGGACCGGTGTCGATGATCAGCGTGGTCTGGCCGGCATCGAGGCGCTGGAATCCGGTATGCGGCATGTTCGCCATGGGCGCGCCGTGGGTGTCGTCGTAGGCCAGCAGCGTCGCGAGCAGGTCCGAGGACGTCGCGCTCATGCCGTTGAACAGCGCGAAATTGCCGTCGCCGTGCCGGAAGAAGCGCAGCATCGGCATCATGCGATCGATCGCGTTGAGCAGCGCCGGCGGCGGCGCGATGTTGCGCGCGGCAAAGGTCTGCCGCAGCGGCAACAGGTCGATCAGGAGTTCGATCAGGGCGCCCGGATTGCGGGAGATGTGGCCGCCGTCGGGCAGGATCTGCCGCTGCAACTCGTCCGAGAGCTTTTTCGAGGCGCTGCGAATGTGCCGCGCCTGGTTGGCAAGGCACAGCGACGCGTAGCACAGCGCGATCAGCACCTGGAGCTTCGGCACCCCGTCGGGAATGTTGACCATGGTGTAGCGCAGGAAGCGGATCTCCCGCGCCAGCGCCCGCAGATAGCGGCGGTAGAATTTGTTGTCGGTGTCGTTGAGCACCAAGGGCGCCTGCGACAGCAGCGAGATCACGCGCCGCGCCAGCACGTCGGCGCGGCGCGCGACGGGGCGGCGCTTGTTGGCGGGGTTGGCGATCCAGTCCTCGACCAGCGCGCGCGCATTGGCCCGCGTCAGCGCGGTGTCGGCGGCGCGCAGATGGCGCAGCCAGCCGAATCCGAGCAGCGCGACCTCCCAGTCTTCCGACGGGGGCTCGAGATCGAAGATCGAGCGGCCGTGGCAATTGACGATCTTGCCGGCGAAGACGAAGCGGCCGGCATAGATCTCGGCAGCACGCGTCGCATCGGCCGTGCGCAGGTCATGCGGCGCGATGATCAGCCGGTCGGTGCGTCCGGGCCAGACGCGCGACACCGCCACGGAACCGCCGCTCGCGCGCGCGAGCACGTTCCGCGCGAAGCGGCTCATCACCAGCGTCGAGATACGTCTGCGTTGAGCGACCGACACGCCTTGCCTTGAAGGGGGAGAGGATTAACGACGAATCCTTCTTAATCCCAAATTCGGCCGGCTAACACCATCTTGAAGCTGCGCGAATCGGCCCCGTCGCAAAAACCGGTGCAAAATCAGGATTTAACGAGCCGGGCTGCGTAGAATCCATCGAGCCCGCCGAGCTTGGGATCGGCGTTCGGAAGGTGGCTGGGCAGGGTGCGCAGGTCACCCTCGCTGGTGATGATCTCGCTCAGCCCGGAGACCTCGGACGCTTCGATCGGCACACGGCGCAGGCCAGTCTCCGCGGCCAGCAGCGCCGCGATCGCCTGCTCGCCCTCCTCGGGTTCCAGCGAACAGGTGCAGTAGACCAGCGTGCCGCCCGGTTTAAGCAGCGAGACGGATTTCTTCAGCAGCCGCTGCTGGAGCGCGGTCAGGGCGGCGATGTCGGATTCCTGCCGGAGCCAGGCGACGTCGGGGTGGCGGCGAATCGTTCCGGTCGATGTGCAGGGCGCATCGATCAGGATACCGTCGAAACCGTCGGCCGGACCCGCCCATTCGACGGCGTCGGCGACGACAGTCTCGGCCTGGAGCGACAGCCGCGTGAGGTTCTCGCGCAAACGTGCCACCCGGGCGGGTGAGCGGTCGATCGCGGTGACATGCGCGCCGGCTTGCGCCAATTGCGCGGTCTTGCCGCCGGGGGCGGCGCAGAGATCGGCAATCGCCTTGCCCTTGATGTCGCCGAACAGGCGCGCCGGCAGCGCGGCGGCAGCGTCCTGCACCCACCATTGTCCTTCGGCAAAGCCCGGCAGCACCGTCACCGAGCCGTGCAGCAGCATCCGCACCGTCCCGGTCGGCAGTGTCTCGCCATGCAGGCGGCTCGCCCATTGCGCGGCATCCGACTTCACGGTGAGATCGAGCGAGGGTTCATGGCCGAGCGCCAGCGCCATGTCGCGCGCGGTCGCCTCGCCGTAATGCGTGCTCCAGCGCGCCAGCAGCCAGGGCGGCAGGTCCAGCGATTGCGAGGACACCTCTTCGACCAGCGCCTGGCCCTCACGCGCGCAGCGGCGCAGCACGGCATTGACGAGGCCGGCATAGCGCGCGGCGCGCCGGTCGGATTGCACGAGGCGGACCGAGAGGTCGACCGCGGCGTGATCGGGCACGTCCATCCAGAGGATCTGTGCGGCGCCGATCAGCAGCGCGCTCTGTGCGCGGGGCGCGTCGGAGGGAATGCCCTTGTCGAGCAGCCGAGAGAGAACATGGCCGAGCGTACCGAGCCGGCGCAGCACGGTCGCAACCAGGCGGCGCATCAGCGCGCGGTCGCGGTCGGCGAGCGTCTTCAATCCGGGATGGGCACCGCCGCCGTCGAGCTGGTCGTCAAGCGTGCGGTGCTTGTGCAGCACGCCGTCGACGATGTCGGCGGCAATCCGCCGTGCCGCGAGACCTGGCACTTCGGACGGAGGGGCAAAACGTTGAGATGGCATGCGGAGGCAAGGTTCTGAGCGAGCGGCAGTTCCGCCGCAATGGGCGCATGCCTCGAGAAACCGATCTCTGGCACGCGAATATGCCAAATGTAAGAATGGTCTCTCGCGTTTACAGCCCGCGATGACCATTTCAGCAATGCGATATTGGACCTCGCACGTCCCGTGATCCTGCGCTAGGAACCGCCGAGATGAGTGACCAGCCCTCCGTTCCCGATCGCAAGCCGCTTTCGCCGGCCGCCCAGCGCGCTTTGGCGGAAGCGGAGGCGCGCCGGCAGGCTGCGGCCGCCGCGCATGCAGAAGCTGCGCCCAGGGAATTGCAGGGACCGAAGGGGCCTGAGCCCACCCGATACGGCGATTGGGAGCGCAAAGGTATCGCCTCGGACTTTTGAGGCACCGGCTTTACGCACTCTCCTTCTAAGTTTTTAAGCCGGCTTGCCGGTTCAGCCGACTCAGCCCTAGCGTGCGCGGATGCCGCGCTTCGATCCCAGCCATCCATACCGGCCCTCATACAGCGGCTCACCGTTCGGCCGCCGCTTCTCCGGATTGTTGCCGTGGATGTTCGTGGTCGGCGTCGCGGTCGCGGCCGTGCTCATCTTCCGTCACGGGACGAACTGGCCGCTTCCGCATGCGGATGACGGCCAAGCGCGTGATGCCGAGATCATCCTGCAGCAGTCCGGCAATTCCGACATGCGTCAAGCGGTTGATGTTATCAGGACCGTCGATGGCGATACTTTCCTTGCGCGCGTGCATCAGCCTAACGGCCGCGACCTCGTCGCGCGTGTCCGTCTTCGCGGCATCGATGCGCCAGAGATGAAAGCATCCTGCCAAGCTGAGCTGGACAAGGCCGAAGCCGCCAGCGACGCGCTGCGCGCCCTGCTCGGCCAGGGCGGCGTGACGATCTATAATCTTGGCCAGGACAAATACGGCCGCGTTCTCGCCGACGTGGCGACCAAGCGCACCGCCAACGTCTCGGCGGCGCTGCTCGCGGGCGGTCATGTGCGCAGCTACAATGGCGGCCACCGCGACGGCTGGTGCGCGCGGGGCTGGCGCTTCTGGTAACAAAAAAAGCCGCGTCGACGGACGCGGCTTTGTTGTCTTGCCTCGATCCGGAGATCAGCGCGTCACGACCACCTTGGTGCCGACGGAGACGCGGCTGTAGAGATCGGTGATGTCGTCGTTGAGCATGCGGATGCAGCCATAGGAGACGAAGCCGCCGACCGAGCCGGGCACGTTGGTGCCGTGGATCGCATATTCGCCGCCGGCCAGCGTCATCGCCGCAACGCCCATGGGGTTGCGCGGCGAGCCGCCCGGAATGACGTCGGGGATGCTGGGCTTGTCGCGCTTCACTTCCGCAGGCGGTGACCAGGCCGGGTTGAGATATTTGCCGTCGATGCGGGTGGTGCCGGCCCATTGCTTGCCTGACTTGCCGACGCCGACCGGATAGCGCATGGCGTGGCCGTTATCGAGGATGAGATAGAGCCGCCGCTCGTTGGTTTTGACCACGATGGTGCCCGGCGAATAGTCGGCCAGGTGCGCGCCCACCATTTCCGGCCGCGCCTGCGCCGCCGTCGACATCGAGACCCCAGCAACGATGGTGGCGGTCAGCGCCACAGCAATCCTCATGGACATCAATTTTCCCCTTGCCCGGAACGGGCCGTCCAAATCTACGCAAAACCGGCAATCGCCGGCTCTCCAGGTCCTTGTCAGGGGACATTCTTAACCGCGCCCGTTAACCGGATGGTTTCCACGCACGGCCACCGAGGGCCAGCCAGCAGGGGGAACAAAGGAAATGTTCGAAATAAAGTAAATAACCTGGAAACAACACCCGGCCGGAAAGATGCGGACCTGCCGCCGCGTGTCCTGACAAGTCCGTGAGGGTGTGAACGGCTGTTATTTCAGGGGGCGCCGTCGCTCTCGCGTCCCCGGCCGCGGGCTACCTGCCGGCCGCTTACTTTCCGCTCCGGATGGGATAATTTTGCCGCGCAACTATCGAAAAGCGGTCGCCGCCCTATATTCTGGGTGCCGCTCTCGCCTTAAGCCCGAGGTGTCCATGACAAGCGACGGCTCGCGTACCCCAAGCGGGGGAATCGTCATCATCGGGTCGCTCTCGCCCGAGATTCAGGAACAGCTTGCGAAGGTCGCCGACGGCAAGATCGCAACCGTCTCTGGCGTACCGCAAACCCACGTCCTGGAAACGACCGGGGAGGATCTCCGCCGGTTGTCCGAACGCGTCAACAAGGTGGTCGGTACGGAGGGGGTGGTGGCCCCGATCCTCGCCGACGACGAAGGCAACCGGTTGCTGCCTACCGGCCGGATGCAGGTTCGGTTCAAGGAAGCGCCAACGGACAAGGTTTTGCAGTCCTTTGCCAAGAGGCACAAGGTCGCGCCCGGCCAACGCAACAAATGGTCGCCCCAGCAGGCCGAGTTCGCCGTGCGCACGGACGATACGCGCTATTTCCCTGATGTCGCCGCGGAGATGGAAAAGGACAGCAAGGTTGCGACAGCATGGCCGGACGTCCGGGCGGCGTTCCGGCGCGAAAGCACGTGACTATCGAAAGTCGCGAGCTATGATCCCCTCAACCGTCGGTCAGTCGGGAGGGGTCCATGAAATTGCGATATGGAAAGGACGATTGGCTCGAGCTGGAGCCGGTGTCGCTGGATTCGCATGTTCAACGCGGCATGCGAACGTTCTCGCTCGGGCCGCAGGTGGCGATGGCATCGCCGACGGAGCGCGCGGCCGCGAGCCGTGCCGCGGTGGTTGCCAATCGTGTCGTGCAGCAGGTCTTTCAAAAGAGCGTCCCCGCTTATGCCTCGCCGGCTCAACGCGCGGCGGCCGACCTGGACAAGGTCAAGACCGCCGTATTCTCCGATCCGCGCGGCACGCTGCGCGTGGTCTATCGCGAAGTCGTGCTCAGGTTCGAGCCGAACGTCGCGGAGGCGAAACAGAAAGCGGTACTCGACAAATACGGGCTCCAGGTCCGCGTCCGCAACGCGTTCCAGTCGGATCAGTTGATCGCCTTCGATCCGACGCGCAAGTACATTGCCGAAAAGATGGTCGAGCTCGCCAACGAGCTGACTGAAACCGACGAAGTCGTGTTTGCCTTTCCGAACTTCGTTTCCGAGTTCAAGCGCGGATTGCAAGCCCCCAAGCCAATCGCTGCGCAATGGCATCTCGCCACGGTCAACGCACGCAGGGCCTGGAGCAAATCGCAAGGAGGCGGCATCGTGATCGCCGTCCTCGACGATGGTGTCGACGTCGACCATCCGAATCTCGCGTCCAACATCAGGCGCAGGCCCGACCCAAACGAGCCGCGCGACCGGTTCGGGCGCGACTTCTTCGTCGGAGAGGACGCGCCCGATCATTTCGATCCGACGCCAAAACGGTTTCGCGCACCGTTCGACATGATGGCGGGGAATGACATTCACGGGACCTGCTGTGCCGGTGTCGCGGCGGCATCAGGCAGGAAGGGCGTTTTCGGAATCGCGCCGAGAGCAAGCATCCTTCCAGTCAAGATTTTCCACGCGGATGATCTCGCCACGGAATCGCAAGTCGCGAATGCCATCCGGTATGCTTCGCGTTTTGCCGACATCCTGTCCTGCTCGTGGAGTGGACCGGCATCGCCCGATATCCGGTTCGCGCTCGAAGAGGCAGGTGCGGGCCGCGGCGGAAAGGGCTGTCCCGTGTTTTGCGCGACCGGCAATGATTTTCGGGATCAGGTCGGATTTCCGGCCCAGTCGCCCTTCTCGATCGGTGTCGGCGCATCGACCGATCAGGGAGACCTTGCGGACTATTCCAACCGGGGCCCCCAAGTCTCCGTGGTCGCGCCGTCAAGCGGCGGCGCGCAAGGAATCTTCACGACCGACGTGAGCAAACCCGGCCGCGGATTCAATATCGGCAGCGCCGCGGCCGGCGGCACCGACGGACTCAACACCAACGTCTTCGGCGGGACCTCGTCGGCAACGCCCCTGGCGGCAGGGGTCGCGGCCCTCGTCCTGGCGGCGAATTCCAGTCTCAGCCGCGACGACGTTCGCAATATTCTCCAGAGCACGGCGGAGAAGATCGGGCCGGCCGCGTCTTACGACGCCAACGGCCATAGCGATCGTTTCGGCTTTGGCCAGGTCGATGCCGCGGCCGCCGTTGATGCGGCGCTGGCCGCCGCGGCTGCCGCCAGAGTGGCGCCAGACGGGCCGAAGCCGGCCAAGAAGGCCGCAAAAAAGAGGGCCCCGAGCAAGGCGAAGAAAACAGCGCCCGCCAGGAAGGCGGCCGGAAAGACTGCGAAGGCGACGGCCAAGAAGGGCGGCCGCAAGACCGCCAGGAAGACGGCCAAGAAAACGACCAAGAAAACGGTCAAGAAGAAGGCGAAAAAATCCGGATAGACGTCTGCTCTACACCGCGTGCGGCCGACAGCTTGGCTATCGGCCGCTTGCTGCGCGCGCTCAGGCGCCCTTCGTCCGGTTCTGCCGGTTCTTGACGAGGTCGTCGACCACGGCGGGATCGGCCAGTGTCGAGGTATCGCCGAGGCTGCCCGGCTCGTCCTCGGCGATCTTGCGCAGGATGCGGCGCATGATCTTGCCGGAGCGGGTCTTTGGCAGGCCCGGCGCGAACTGGATCTGGTCCGGGGATGCGATCGGGCCGATCTCCTTGCGCACCCAGGTGACGAGCTCCTTGCGCAGATCCTCGGTCGGTTCGACACCGGCCATCAGGGTGACATAGGCGTAGATGCCCTGCCCCTTGATGTCGTGCGGGAAGCCGACGACGGCCGCTTCCGAGACCTTCTCATGCGCGACCAGCGCGCTCTCGACTTCCGCCGTGCCCATGCGGTGGCCGGAGACGTTGATGACGTCGTCGACACGGCCGGTGATCCAGTAATAGCCGTCGGCGTCGCGGCGGCAGCCGTCACCGGTGAAGTATTTGCCCTTGTAGGTCGAGAAATAGGTCTGCTCGAAGCGGGCGTGGTCGCCATAGACCGTGCGCATCTGGCCCGGCCATGACCGCGTCAGGCAGAGATTGCCCGTGGTCTCGCCGTCCAGCACCTTGCCGTCGGCGTCGACGATTTCAGGGACCACGCCGAAGAACGGCTGTGTCGCCGAGCCCGGCTTCAGTTTTGTGGCGCCCGGCAGCGGGGTGATCAGGATGCCGCCGGTCTCGGTCTGCCACCAGGTGTCGACGATCGGGCAGCGGTCGTCGCCGACGACGCGGTGATACCACTCCCAGGCCTCGGGATTGATGGGCTCGCCGACCGAGCCGAGCAGCCGGAGGCTTGCACGCGAGGTCTTCTTCACGGGCTCGTCGCCGCTCTGCATCAACGCGCGGATCGCGGTCGGCGCGGTGTAGAAGGTGTTGACCTTGTGCTTGTCGATCACGTTCCAGAAACGGGAATTGTCCGGATAGTTCGGCACGCCCTCGAACATCAGCGTGGTCGCGCCGTTCGCCAGAGGTCCGTACAGGATGTAGCTGTGGCCGGTGACCCAGCCGACGTCGGCCGTGCACCAGTAGATGTCGCCGTCGTGGTAGTCGAAGACGTATTGATGCGTCATCGACGCGAACACGAGATAGCCGCCCGAGGTGTGCAGCACGCCCTTGGGCTGGCCGGTCGAGCCTGACGTATAGAGGATGAACAGCGGATCCTCGGCGTGCATGTGCTCGGCCGGGCATTCCGTCGTCACCATCTTGGCGGCGTCGTGATACCAGAGGTCGCGCGTCGGGTTCATGTCGATCTTGCCGCCGGTGCGCTTGACCACGACGACCCAGTCGACACCGTCGGCCTTGGCGAGCGCAGCATCGACATTGGCCTTCAGCGGCACCTTCTTGCCGCCGCGCAGGCCTTCGTCCGCGGTGATGATCACCTTGGATTGGCAGTCGTTGATGCGCTGGGCGAGGCTGTCGGGCGAGAAGCCCGCGAACACCACGGAATGGACCGCGCCGATCCGCGCGCAGGCCAGCATCGCGTAGGCCGCTTCGGGAATCATCGGCAGGTAGATGGTGACGCGGTCGCCCTTCTTGACGTTGCGGGTGCGCAGGATGTTGGCCATCCGGCAGACCTCGTCGTGCAGCTCCTTGTAGGTGATGTGCCTGGATTGCGAGGGATCGTCGCCCTCCCAGATGATCGCGGTCTGGTTGGCGCGCTTGTGCAGATGCCGGTCGATGCAGTTATGGGCGACGTTGAGGACGCCGTCCTCGAACCATTTGATCGAGATGTTGCCGGGCGCGAAGGAGACGTTCTCGATCTTGGTCGGCGCCTTCATCCAGTCGATACGCTTGGCCTGTTCCGCCCAGAAGGCGTTCGGGTCCGAGATCGAGCGGGCGTACATGTCCTTGTACTTGGCCTGGTCGATCCAGGCGCGCTTGGCCCATTCCGCGGGGACGTCGTAGATCTTCTCGGACATGCTTCCCTCCAGATACGGCAAGCCGAGCCAGGTGACTGGCGAGCCGACGTCATCGTTGAACCGATTATGCGTCGGGCTAACCGGACCCGACAAGGAGCACAAGCTGGACCTTCGACGAGCGGCCGGCCATGCGGACGATCAAGTCCACTTGGAGCGACTGTCGCAGATCTGAAACAGGCCGGGGCGGCCTTCGAGGTCTTTACCAAAACCCCCGGAACGGGCCCGCGCAGGGCCCCATGCATCCCACGGAGGTATTTAGGAACCACTGCTCACTGATTCGGGACTCGCAATAGGGTTCGGAACACCCTAAATGGCCAACCCGGGGTCCAACGAGGCCTCTGGAACAAAAATTAGAACAATTGCATTGACCGATAACAGGCAGGGCTAAGGCATAAGAGTATGATGGATCAGCAGAATCTCGGGACGATGCGGCCCGCTTCAGCCGATCCTGCAGCCGTTGCGCTGGCCAAAGCCCTCGGACAATGGCCGAAACCGGCCGCTTTCAGGCGCGCGAGCCCGAAAAGGGTCTTCGACACGGCGCCTGCGGCGACGGTCGAGGCGCTCGCCAAGGAGCTGGGCCTGCGGCTCGGCGACCAGAACGAGCTCACGATCCGCCGCATCAGGCGTGGCAAGGGCTATTCCTTCGTCCGTCCCAATGGCGCCCATATCCGCGACGCGCGCACCATCCGCCGGCTGCACGCCATGGCGGTGCCGCCGGCCTACCGCGAGGTGCGTTACTCGGCCGATCCGAGCTCGCATCTCCAGGCGGTGGGACGCGATGCCGCGGGCCGGCTGCAATATCGCTATCACGCCGACTGGGAAAAGGTGCGCGAGCACCGCAAGGCGCACCGGCTGGAAAAGCTCGTCGGCGCGCTGCCAAAGATCCGGCGCAAGGTCTCGGCGTTCCTGTCGGGCGACGAGCCGACGCGTGAATTCGCGCTCTCGGCCGTGATCGAGCTGATCGCGCGCACCGCGATCCGTCCCGGCAACGAATCCTATGCCCGCCTCAACGGCACTCGCGGCGCCACCACACTGCTGAAATCCAACGTCACGCTGGAAGACGACTGCTTCGTGCTGACCTTCAAGGCGAAGGGCGGCAAGGCGGTGCGCAAGGAGTGCGACGCGGCCAAGCTGGTGCGTGCCATCGGCATCCTGAACGGCGTTCCCGGCAAGCGCATGTTCCAGTATCGCGACGCCTACGGCATCGTGCGCGCGGTCAGCACCACGCAGGTGAACGCGTTCTTGCGCGAGATCGCCGGCATCAAGATTTCGCTGAAGGATTTCCGCACGCTAATGGCGTCCGCCGTCGTGGTGGAATCATTGTCGCGGATCACGCCGGCGACCAGCCAGCGCGGCCGCAAGAAGCAGGTGCTGGACGCGATCCGCGCCGCCGCCGACAAGCTCTCCAACACGCCGGCGATCTGCCGCAAGAGCTACGTCCACGACACCATCGTCACGGCCTTCGAGGACGGTATCCTCGAACGCTTCGCCGCGACCATGAAGGGCCAGCGCTCGCAGGCCCGGCGCGAGCAACTTTTGCAGCAGGTGGTGGCGACCGCGGCGGTGTGACCAGCCGTATCGCTACGTCTTGTCTGAAACACCCTTGTCCGGCCCGGGATCGCTGCCCGCGGCCGCGATGGTGAGCCGTTCCAGATAGTGCCCCCACCCTTTTGCGTGCGCAGCCGCCTGTTCCTCGGTCGGCAGTCCGCTGTGGGTCATGCGCAGCAGCGTCCCGCCGTCGCGCTCGATCAGGTCGATCTCGATCAGGCTCGAGCCGGGCGGCACTTCCTGGCCGCCTTCCCAGCCGAACGTGTAGGCCAGACGATGCACCGGCACGACCTCGCGAAAGGCGCCGCGAGCGACTCCGCCGCGCGGGCCGATGCCCTTGAGGAGATAGAGCCCGCCGGGATGCGGTTCCGTGGTCGCGTCGGAGCCCATCCAGCTCAGGATTTTCTCGGGGTCGGTCAAATAGGCGAAGACGGTGGCGCGCGGGGCGGCGATCTGGGTCTCGCGTCGCACTACGAACGGCTCGGTCATCGGCGATCATCCCTGGGCTGACACTGGCACATGGCGGCGCCAAAGCGGACCGTCAAGGATTGCCCGTGACAAAGACGGTCCACCTTCGCCATCATCTCCACATGCAGCTCCCCTCGACCCTCGCCTGGCTCGTCGATGCCGCCTCGGAATGCCCCGGAGCCGACCGCCTGCTCGCGGAGCTCGGCGCACATCTGGTCGCCGACGGCGTGCCGCTTGCGGCAGGCAGCCTGACGTTGGAGGTGCCGCATCCGCTGATCGCGAAGCGGACCTGGCTGTGGCGTGCGGAGAACGGGCGGGTCATCGAAGCGCTCGGTTTCGCGCCAAGTGGGCTGGCGCCCGACCCGCCCGATGATGCCGGTCGCCGCTGGCTGCGCGACATCGCGCGCGGCGAGGTGCACGAGGAGGTCGTCGGGCGGCAGGATGGGCCGCAGCTCGGCTGGATCGGGCCGCGTCCGTTCACCGCGGACGAGACCGAGCAATTGCGCCAGGCTGCGCGTTTCGCCGCGACGCCGCTGGCGGTGCTCGCTGCGCGCGCCACGTTGCGCGCAACGCTCGATGCCTATCTCGGCAAGCGCAGCGCGGAGCGGGTGCTGGCGGCACCGCTGCGGCGCGATCTCGGCGAGACCATTCAAGCCGCGTTGCTCTATGCCGACTTGCGCAACTTCACGACCTTGTCGGACACCACACCGCCCGCCCAGGTCATCGCAGCGCTCGACGCCTGGTTCGATCGCATCGCCGGTGCGGTTCACGCCTTCGGCGGCGAGGTGCTGAAATTCATCGGCGACGGTGTGCTCGCGATCTTTCCGGTGGTCGAGGCGTCACCGCGGCGCGCGTGCGATGCCGCCCTGCGCGCCGCAAGCGCAGCCGAAGCCGGCATGGCCTATCTCAATGGGGAGCGAGGGACCCAGGGGCTTCCGCCGCTCGCGTTCGGCGCGGCCCTACATCTCGGCGAAATGCTCTGGGGCAACATCGGCGCCGCCAACAGGCTCGATTTCACGGCGATCGGTCCCGCCGTCAATCTCGCCAGCCGCCTCGAAGGATTATGCAAGCAACTTGGCAGGACAGTGCTGGTGTCGGGCGCGCTCGCAGCCGAGACGGACATGCCACTCGTCGCGCTTGGATCGCATTCGCTGCGCGGCATTGCCTTGCCGTGCGAGGTGTTTGCGCTGCCCGAGCCGCAAGTTCGGGAGTCGTAGCCCGCATGAGCGAAGCGATATGCGGGGCCAGCGGTCCCGGATGTCGCTTCGCTCATCCGGGCTACAGCACCTACACCTAAACCCCGCCCATCTTGCAGACGAGCTTCCACTCCTCCGCCGTCACCGGCTGCACGGACAGGCGCGAATATTTCACCAGCGCCATGTCGGCGAGCTTCTTCTCGGCCTTGATCGCGGCCATCGTCACCGGCGTCTTCAAGGGCTTGTCGGCCTTGATGTCGACGCAGACGAATTTTTCGGTCTTGTCGGTGGGATCGGGGTAGGCCTCCTTGATGATCTCGGCGATGCCGACGATCTCCTTGCCCTCGTTGGAATGATAGAAGAACGCCTTGTCGCCCTTCTTCATGTTCACGAGGTTTATGCGCGCGGTGTAATTGCGCACGCCGGTCCAGGCCTCGCCCTTGGCGCCCTTCGCCACCTGCTGGTCCCAGGACCACACCGACGGTTCGGATTTCACCAGCCAGTACGCCATGTTCATTCCTCTGCCTTGAAGGGGCGCGTCAACAGCCCCGAGATCGCGGCGTCGATCGTGCTCCGGCCGCTCAGGATCGAAGCGACCGCTTCTGATACCGGGATCTCGATGTTTTGCGAAGCTGCGAGCTCGATCAGCACGGGTGCGGTGAACTCGCCTTCGGCAAGCTTGCCGGCGGGCGGCTGCTCGCCGCGGCCGAGCGCAAGGCCGAGCGCGAAATTGCGCGATTGCGGGCTAGAGCAGGTCAGGATCAGGTCGCCGAAGCCGGACAGGCCAGTGAGTGTCTCGCCGCGCGCGCCGAGCGCGCGACCCAGGCGCGTGAGCTCGGCAAAGCCGCGGGTCGTGAGCGCAGCCTGGGCCGAGGCGCCGAGCTTGCGCCCGACCGCGATGCCGACTGCGATTGCCAGCACGTTCTTGGCCGCGCCGCCGATCTCGACGCCTCGGATATCGGTGGAGTGATAGGGACGGAAGGTCGGCGAGCCCAGCGCCTGCACCAGGCTGCTCGCCAACGCCTCATCCTTCGCCGCCAGTGTCACCGCCGTCGGCAGGCCGCGCGCGACGTCGTCGGCAAAGCTCGGGCCCGACAGGATCGCTGGCTGTGCCTGAGGCGCGGCCTCGGCGATGATTTCGGTCATGAATTTGTGGGTGCCGTGCTCGATGCCTTTGGCACAGGCGACGATCGGCACCGGCTTTGTCAGGTGCGAGGCCAGCATGTTGACCGCGCCACGCAAATGCTGCGCGGGCGTTGCGATCAGCACCATGTCCGCGCGCGCGGCCTCCGCAAGCGCGTGCGTCACGACGATCTCCGGCACCAGCCGCACGCCGGGCAGCCGCGGATTGTCGCGGGTCGAGGCGATTCGCGCGGCATGCTCGGCATTGCGCGCCCAGAGCGTCACGTTCCGTCCGGCGCGCGCCGCTACCGTCGCCAGTGCCGTGCCCCATGCGCCCGCACCGATCACTGCGACGGACTGGAACGCAGCCATTGCTAGTATCCCGCCCGCGTCTTGCCGTAACCAGCGGGCGCCGTCGCGTTTGCGTCGAGCAGCCAGCGCGCGCGGGGCTGGGCTTCCATCGTGTCGGTCATGCCCAGCGCGAGGCGCTCGGCACCGGCCCAGGCGATCATTGCACCATTGTCGGTGCAGAGCGCGGGCGGCGGCATGATCAGCTGCGTGTCCGCCTCTCGCGCGACGCCGTACAAGGCGCCGCGGATCGCATGGTTGGCGGCAACGCCGCCGGCCGCCACCAGTGCATGGGGGGCGCCGAACCGCTCGCGGAAAAGCCTCAAGCCGACGTTGAGACGGTCGGCCGTCGAGTCCAGCACCGCAGCCTGAAAACTCGCGCAGAGATCGTTGATGTCCTGCGGCGTGATCTCGGTGAGCCGGCTCGCTTCTGTGCGCACGGCGGTCTTCAATCCCGATAGCGAGAAGTTGGCATCGGGGCGTCCCTGCATCGGCCGCGGGAACGCGAAGCGCGTGGCATCACCGTTTGCCGCCGCGCGTTCGACCTGCGGGCCGCCGGGATAGGGCAGGCCCAGCATCTTCGCGACCTTGTCGAAGGCCTCGCCGATCGCGTCGTCGACGGTGGTGCCGAGCCGCACATATTGGCCGACACCGGTGACCGCGACGATCTGGGTATGCCCGCCCGAGGCGAGGAACAGGCAATAGGGAAACTCAATTCCGTCGGTGAGGCGCGGCGTCAGTGCATGCGCTTCGAGATGGTTCACCGCGACCAGCGGCGTGTCGTGCACCATCGCGATCGCCTTCGCGGTGGTGAGGCCGACGATGACGCCGCCGATCAGCCCCGGCCCCGCGGCGGCCGCGACGCCGCTGAGCTGCGCATAGTCGATGCCGGCCTCGTGCATGGCGCGGTCGATGATGCCGTCGAGCAGGTCGACATGCGCGCGCGCGGCGATCTCCGGCACCACGCCGCCGAAGCGGGCGTGCTCCTCGACCTGCGACCGCACGATGTTGGACAGGATCCTGCCGATGCCGTCGGGCGCGCGTTCGATGACGGCCGCGGCGGTCTCGTCGCAGGTGGTTTCGATGCCCAGCACCAGCATTGGCGAATCGTTATCCAATTTGCGCCCTTGCGCTCATCCGGAAAGCAGCGTTCTGGTACATCCGGTAGCATTCCGGGGTCGGCTTGCGCAATCGTCACGCGCAGCCGTCCTCGTGAATGCGTCACCGCCACGTGGTTCGGGAACACAAGCGATGTCCATTCTTGTCACACGGCCGCATCCCGACAATGAGGCGACGGCGGAAAATTTGCGGGCGCGGGGTCATGTGGTGCTGCTCGCGCCGATGCTCAGGTTCGAGCCGGTCGCCTTCCATGACGAGAGTGAGGCGGATTACAGCGCCGTCATCGTCACGTCGGCCAATGCGATCCGCGCCGTCGCGCCGCAATTGCAAGATCTTGGCTTGAAGAACCTTGGCCTGCTGGAGCTGCCGCTGTTCGCGGTCGGCGAGCACACGGCTGCCGTGGCGCGCGACGCCGGCTTCACTGATGTGATCGTCGCCGGCGGCGACGCTGCGGCCTTGCGTGACAAGGTGATGCAGAGCGCACGCAACAAGCTGCTGAAGAAGAAAAGCACGCTGCTCTATCTCGCTGGCGCGGATTTGTCGCGCGATCTCGGCGGCGAGCTTGGCGCGGAGGGCTTTAGCGTGGTGACGCAGACCACCTATCGCATGGCTCCGGTCAAGATCCTGCCGCGTGATGTCTGCGAAGCCTTTGCCGCGCATGGGATCGACGCGGTGCTGCATTACTCCCGTCGCAGCGCGCGGGCCTTCCTGGATGCGGCACGGGACGAAGGCGTCGAAATCTCGGCGCTGGCGATCCCGCAATGCTGCCTGTCCGAGACGGTCGCCAGCGTGCTGCGCGATGCCGGCGCGTCACAGGTTCTGGGGGCTGCGACGCCGGACGAAAATGCCTTATTTGATACCTTGGAGCGTGCTTTGCGGACCCGTTTGGCGTAAGAGGTCGAGCCGAATCCGACGCAATCGGGTCCGTTTGGGGCATGTAAGTGTGAGGAACCGTCACGATGGCCGACGACAAGCCTGAAGACGCAGGATTGGCTCCCGAGTCCGGCCGTGCCAGGCGCACCCCGCCCACCATCGACCTTGAGGCAACCGAAGTCTCGACCCAGCCGCAGGAGGTGACGGGCGAGCCGGAGGCTCAGGCGGCGTCCGAGCAAGCCACGCACGAGCAGGCCACGGTCGACGAGTCCAAATCCGAGGCGGCTGACCCGGACCCGCAGCCCGCCGAGGAGCAGCCTTCCGTCGCGGCCGCACCCGTATCGCCCTGGATCGTCGCTCCGTTCTCCGGTGCCGTTGCAGCGGCCGTCGTGATCGGGGTCGGCTGGATGCTGGGCTGGCCCGCCGTGCAGGCGCCGCCGGCCGCTCCGCAAGTGACGAGCGCAACGGTCGACGCGCTCAGCGGACGTGTCGCCGCGGTCGAAGCCAAGGCGGGCAAGCCCGCGGCCGATCCGGCCATGGTGGCGCGGATCGACGCGCTGGAGAAATCCGTCAATGCCTTGCGCGGCGACGTCGCCAATCTGCGCGCGCAGTCCGACAAGACCGCGAGCGCGT
Source organism: Bradyrhizobium sp. CCGB01 (assembly GCF_024199795.1). Classification (NCBI taxonomy): domain Bacteria; kingdom Pseudomonadati; phylum Pseudomonadota; class Alphaproteobacteria; order Hyphomicrobiales; family Nitrobacteraceae; genus Bradyrhizobium; species Bradyrhizobium sp. CCGB01. The sequence continues at coordinate 283,672 of NZ_JANADK010000001.1, read as the reverse complement.
TGAACGACGCGAAATCCGCGCCGCGCGACGCCGCGGCATCGTCCGATCTCGCCAACCGCGTCGCGCAGCTCGAGCGCGCCAGCAAGACCGAACGCGCCGAGCTCGCGCAGCAGGGCGAGAAGATCGCCGATGCCAAGACGATGGACGACAAGCCGCTGCGCTATGTCGTGGCAGCGTCCCTGCTCGACGTCGCCGTTCGCCATGGCGACCCCTATCAGTCGCAGCTGTCCGCGGCGCGGTCGCTGACCGCCAAGCCCGAATTGCTGAAGCCGCTCGACACCTTTGCATCGTCAGGGATCCCGACGCCGGTCGCGCTGAGCCGCGAGCTGCTCAACATCGTGCCAAAGCTCTCTCCGCCGGCGGAAGCCCCGGCGGCCAGCGCCGGCATCGTCGAGCGTCTCCAGGCGGGGGCCTCGAAACTCGTTCGCATCGAGCGCACCGACGGTGTCGGCAGTGATCGCGGGGCCATCGTCGCACGGGTGACGGCGGCGGCGCTCCGCAACGATTTCGCGGAGGCGCGGCGCGAGCTGAAGACGCTGCCGGAGGCCGATCGCGCCCCGGCGCAAGCCTGGCTCGACAAGGCCGATGCCCGCGACGCCGCGCTCGCCGCCTCACGCAAATTCGCCGACGATGCCATGGCGGATCTCGCCAAGTCCGATCCGGTCAAGCCTGCTCAGTAAAGGTTCGCGCAATAATCAGCGCGTAATAGGGATCGCCATGCTTCGCATCGTCCTCTTCCTCGTCCTGATTGCACTCGCTGGCGCCGGCGCGGCCTGGGTTGCCGACCAGCCCGGCGAAGTCGTGATGACCTGGGGCGGCTGGCGAGCCTCTCCGACCATTCCGGTGTTCGTGCTCCTTCTCGGCATATTTGCCGTGGCGATCGTCCTGCTCTGGAGCCTCCTGACCGCGACCTGGCGATTGCCGGGCCGCATGCGCCGCCGCCGTCACGAAAAGCGTCACGCCCGCGGCCGCCACGCCATCACCCACGGCCTGCTCGCGATCGGCCATGGCGACACCGCCCTCGCCCGCCGTCACGCCGATACCGCGCGGCGGCTGGCCGCCAACGATCCGCTCGCGCTGCTGCTGCACGCGCAGTCGGCCCAGCTCGAGGGCAATCGCGACGAGGCGCAGCGCGTCTTTCGCGTCATGGCCGAGCGCGAGGATACGCGCCTGCTCGGCCTGCGCGGCCTGTTCATCGAGGCGCAGCGTGCCGACGATGCTGTCGGCGCCGTGATGATCGCGGAGGAAGCGATCAAGCTGTCGCCGTCCTCGACCTGGGCCTCGCACGCGGTGCTCGGCTTCCGCTGCGCGCGCGGCGACTGGAGCGGCGCGCTCGCGATTCTAGATTCGAATCTGTCCGCGGGCCTGATCGACAAGGCGGCCTATCGCCGGCAGCGCGGCGTACTGCTCACGGCGCGCGCGCTGGAATTGGAAACCATGGACCGCGACGTCGCGCGCGAGAGCGTGATGGAGGCGATCAAGCTCGCGCCGACGTTGGTGCCGGCCGCGGTGCTCGCCGCCAAATTCGAGAGCGAAGCGCATCAGGTGCGCCGCGCGATGAAGATGGTCGAAGCTGCGTGGCTCGCCAATCCGCATCCGGATCTTGCCGACGCCTACGCGCATGTGAAGCTCGGCGATTCCGCGCGGCAGCGCTTGCAGCGCGTCGAGACGCTCGCGGCCAAGACAAACGACAAGACCGCTGTCGACAGGCCCGGCCATGTCGAGGGCCAGCTGGCGATCGCGCGCGCCGCAATCGACGCGTCGGAGTTCGCCCGTGCGCGCGACGTGCTGGCGCCCTACGTCAACGATCCGACCCAGCGCGTCGCGCTGCTCATGGCCGAGATCGAACGTACCGAGCACGGCGACGGCGGCCGTGCCCGCGCCTGGACCCTGCGCGCGGTGCGCGCCCGCCACGATCCGGCCTGGACCGCGGACGGCTATGTCAGCGACCGCTGGCGTCCGGTCTCGCCGGTCACCGGCCGCCTCGATGCCTTCCAGTGGCAGACGCCGGTCGCGAGCCTGCCCTCCGGCAAGGGCGCCACGATCGAATCCTCGGCCTTCGAGGAAGCCATGCTGGCCGCTCCGCCGCCGAAGCGGGTGACGGCAGCCCCGAGCGAAGCCCCGGTGGAACCGGTCGCAACGACTCCGGCGCCGGTGCCAGCCGCGCAGGACAATTCACCTCCTGAGGCTGAGGCCAAGGAGGCTGGCAAGGAAGCTGCCAAGGAGACCGTCGAGGAGATCGTCAAGGAAGAGCCTGCGGTCGCGCTTGCCGAGCCGGTCGCGCCGGCCCCGGAGGCGGCCGAATCATCTCCTGTAGCGGCAACCCCGGTGTTCCGGACCCGCGCCGACCTCGGCAAGCCTGCACAGGCGCCGATCCAGGCCGTCATCCCGATCGTCCGCGCCCCCGATGATCCCGGGATCGATGACGAGGGTCCCAGCGATGAATTTACGGAACAAATCGGAACGCCCGCCCATGCAAAGGCCCAGGCTGGTGGTTGGCGCGGATTCTGGTCCCGTTGGGGCGCGTGAGACGCATTTCGGACCCTGCTCCACCTTGCCAATTCGGGCCATGCCCGATATCAGGAGCGCGCGTATCGGGACCGGCATTGCCTGGTTCCGGCAGGGTTCGCCGCAATAGCTCAGTCGGTAGAGCACGTCATTCGTAATGACGGGGTCGGGGGTTCGAATCCCTCTTGCGGCACCAGCGCTCCCAATTCAACCAATCGTCATAAGTCAGCGTTTTGACCGCGGCATCCGGCCGGCATGAGCACGCGCAGGTTCGAGATCGCGCGGCACTCTGAGTGATCCCGGTCACATTATCCCCAACGCGAGATCCGTAATGTCCCGATCACGCCAACTCGGGGAGATCTCACATGCGCAAGATCATTCTGGTTGCCGCCATGGTCCTGGCTTCCGCGTCTGCCCATGCAGGCGACCGCAGCCTGTCGCTGGGCCAGGTCAACGCGCCGGCTCCGCAGGCCACCACGACAAGCACCGCTGCAACGACGCAAACCAGCGAAGTTGTGCCGGCGGTCGAAGCTCCGAAGTATATCGAGCGTCCGTCGGCAGTCTCGGCTCCTGCACCCGCTGCAGCGAGCACTCCCGCAGCGACCACGACAACGACGGCCTCGGCCCCGGCGGTGACAAGCAAGCCTGCTACGAAGACGGCAAAGGCGAACAAGCCGAGACGTAACCATGAATGGACCGAGCGCCGCATCATCAGCGAGCTGCATCGCTACGGCATCTACTGGTAAGCGATCCCTACCCCCAAAAAGCAAATGGCCGGGCGAAGCCCGGCCATGCACGTTTTGGAACGGTGATCGAGCAGTGCTTACTGCGAAACCGTCTGCACCACGCTCGAGATCGGACGCATGCTCGTGCTGGCGGTCGGCACCTTCATGTCCTTCATCAGCGCCTCGTCGTATTCAGGCAGCGTCTGAAGCGTTGTCTTCGCTTTCATCTGCACGACCTTGTAGCCGCCGGCCTTGAGCCGTGCGAGCAGCGCCGGCATCGCTTCGCCGGTGTGCTTCTGGAAATCGTGCATCAGGATGATGCCCTTGCCGAGCTTGTCGAGCCGCGTCATCACCGTCTCGATGATCTTCTCCGGCGTCGCACCCTTCCGGAAGTCGAAGGAGTCGATGTCGGTCGAGAACATCGCGACGTTGCGGGTGCCGAAATAGCTCACGATCGCCGGATTGTGCTGAAGCTGCGGGAAGCGGAAGAACGGCGCGGGATTGGCACCGAGCGCGAATTTCACCGCGCTGATACCCTTTTCGACCTCGTCCTTGGCCATCTGCTCGGTCATCTTCTTGCCGTTCAGATTGACGTGCGACCAGGTGTGCGTGCCGACCGTATGGCCCTGGGCCAGCACCTGGCGCAGGATTTCCGGATGATAGGTCGCATGCTTGCCGACCGAGAAGAACAGGCCCTTGGTGCATTCATCCGCAAGCGCCTTCAGCACCGCGGGCGTGTTCACCGGCCAGGGACCGTCGTCGAAGGTCAGCACGACCTCCTTGTCGGTGAGGAAGTCGAACTGCTTGAAATGGTCGAAGCCGAAGCCGGGGCCGCCGGTGGTGTCGATCTCGACCACGCGGGAGACGCCCAGCGCGTTCGGGTTGGCGCAGGCCTGCTTCGGCTGAACTGGCGCGACCGGGGCGGGCGCAGGCGCGGGTGCCTGGGCAATTGCCGTCGGCTTGGCCGCGATCGTCGCGGTGGTCGTAACGTCGTCCTTGGCGGCCAGCTTCGCCTGTGCCGGCAATGGATCGGCGGCACGGGCGGCAACTGTCTTGGGAGCGCCCTGATCGGCGCGCGAGGAATAATAAAACCAACCGCCGGCGGCAATCACGACCGCGGCAACTACACTGGCCAACATCAGGCCCAACGCATTACGCATCGCTATTCTTTCCAATTACGCAACCAACCCGGCGGAATTTCCCGCGCGACGAGCCATTAATGCGAAGGAACAGTTAACGTGACACCAACACGACAGCGTTTGCGCCGGATTTTCAGCGAGGTGCGCCAAAGTGACCGATGTCACAGAGGAGCGGTCTCCCGTGATGGTCATCACAGTAGAAACTGTTTTGCTGGAGCATCGTAGTTCCCATCAACAACGGGCTCCGTTCCCAGCGGCGCCATTGGGAGCTTCAAATGACCACGTCTTTCTCCGACAAGTCCTCTGCAAAGTCCCTGACGAGCAGGATCCGCGACACCAGCCTGGCGCTGGGCCTTGCGGCCATCGTCTCGATCGTTTCGACGAGCGCGAGCTTCGCCTTCTCGTCCGAAGCGCAGCAGCAGTGCACCGGCGATGCCTTCCGCCTGTGCTCCTCGGAAATCCCCAACATCCCGAAGATCACCGCGTGCATGATGAAGCATCGGTCGGACCTGAGCGCGGGCTGCCGCGCGGTGATGGACAAGGACCTCGCCAAGGGCGCCTCACGCAAGATCGCTGACGCCCAGAACCAATAAGAGCGACGTAGCGATCGTTGCGTCGGTTAGCTCCCCTCGCGATGTGCCCCGGCGTCAAGCCGGGGCCACGCGGTGGCGCCATGCAGCCCGTCAATAAAGCCGTTGCGGCTCCGGGATCGTCGCACTAGCTTCGCCCGCTCATCTCGAGGGGTAAGAGGCATTACGCGATGACCAGATTTCTTTTCATTGTTTCTTTGATCCTGTGCGCATCGGGCGCATCCGCGCAGCAGCAGCCCGGGCACGATGCCTGCGCGCGCGACGTCACGCGCTTCTGCCGCGCCGTGATGAACAATGGCGATGGTGCCGTGCTTGCTTGCCTCAAGCAGAACCGCACCCGGCTGAGCAAAGGCTGCGACAAGGTGCTGACGGACCACGGGCAGTGAGACGTGGCGTCGTAGCCCGGATGAGCGAAGCGATATCCGGGACTTCTGCCCCGCATGTCGCCGCGCTCATGCGGGCTACGAACTCAAAAAATCTACGTGCTGCTTCCCGCCGCGGTGGCGACCACCGGCAGCACCTCGGCGCTGGCACGATCCGGCGTCTCTTCCTTCCAGCGCACCGAGCCGAACGGACGCTCCAGCATGCGGCGGATCCGCACCGGATCGGGTCCGATGTGGAAGGCGATCGCCTCCTGATGCAGCGCGCGCTCGGACTGGGTCGAGCGGTTGCGCTGGCGTAAGTAGTCGAGCCAGGTCGGACAGTGGTAGCGCTCGGTCCACAATTCGGGGTCGGCGATGTCGCGCGCGATCGACCAGCCATAAGCGCCATTGCGCTGCCGGGAGAGTTGCACGTCCTGCATCACATTGTGGAAGGCGCGCGCGTTCTCCTGCGAGACCCGGTACTCGATCTCGACCACCAGCGGCCCGCTGCGCGCCGTGAGCGACAGTTTGACTTCCGGATCGGCCAGCACGTCCGCATCCTCGTTGCGCGCGCCGACGCGCGGCATCGTGAGCCAGAATCCGAGCAGTGGCGAGATCAGCATCAGGCCGGCGGCCGTCAGCAGCGCGACCTCGACACCGGCATAATCGGTGAGATGACCCCAACCCCAGGCGCCGATCGCGATGCCGCCGGAAATCGAGGCCTGGAACGCCGCGAGCGAACGGCCCGCGACCCAGCGCGGCGCCGAGAGCTGCACGCCGATGTTGAACAGCGCGACCGCGGCCATCCAGACCGCACCGGCGAGCACCAGCGCGGTCGCGGTCAGCACCGGCTCCGTGCTCACGGCAAGTGCGGCCATCGCGAATGCCATCGAGATCGTACAGGCCCGGATCGCAGCCTCGCCGCTCATGCGCTTGCGCAATTCGTGGATGTTGAGCGCGCCGACCACGGCGCCCATGCCGAAGGCACCCAGCATGATGCCGTAGGTCTGCGCGCCGCCATGCAGCAGGTCGCGCGCGACCAGCGGCATCAGCGCCATGATGGCACCGCCGATCAGGCCCATCACCAACGTGCGCAACAGCACGATCTTGATCGGCGGCGAATTGGTGATGTAGCGGAAGCCCGAGACCATCGCGCGGTTGAGCTTCTCGCGCGGCAGGCGCGAGGGTTCGGTGTTACGACGCCAGAGCAGCAGCACGACCAGCAGCGGCAGATAGAGGATCGCATTGCAGGCAAAGGCGGCCACCGCGCCGAGCGCGGCGACGATGACGCCGCCGACCGCGGGACCGAAGCTGCGCGCGATGTTGTAGCTGATGCCGTTCAGCGCGACCGCCGACGGCAGCGCATCGGGCGGCACCTGCTCGCTGACCGAGGACTGCCAGGCCGGACCGAACAGCGCGTTGCCGCTGCCCACGACGAAGCAGAAGGCGAGCAGCAATTCCGGGGTAATGAGATTGAGCCAGGCCAGCACCGTGAGCGCGGTCGCGCCGATCAGGGCGATTGCCAGCGAGACCAGGGTGACGATGCGGCGGTCATACATGTCGGCGATGGCGCCGGCCGGCATCGAGATCAGCATGATCGGCAGCATCAGGGCGGTCTGCACCAGCGCCACCTTGTCGGCCGAGGCCGCCATCTGCGTCATCGCCCAGGCCGCGCCCACGCCCTGGATCAGCAGGCCAAGATTGGAGAGCAGGCTGGCGAGCCAGATGCGCCGGAACACGGTGTACCGCAAGGGCGCGGTGATCCCGTCGCCGGCGAATTTCTGACGGTTCGGCTGCTCGGTCATATCCCCTTCCATATGTGCTGGCAGAAGTGGGCTTGGAGTGATCTTTGGGTGATTCCGGCAAATTCAGTGATGCCCGCGAAAGTCCTTCGCTGTCCAGTGGTTAGGCCGGTATAAGCGGTGCAAAGGCATGGTTTTCTCGGAGGAATATATGAAGCTGTCGCGACGGTCGATCCTGCTAGGGGCAGGCAGCTTGCCTTTCGCGGTTGCGAGCTTGCGGACAGGCGCGCTGGCCCAGACCGCGCCCGCGGCGCAGAATGCCGAGGTGCCGCCGATCCTGTTCGTCCACGGCAATGGCGACTACGACGCGCTCTGGATGACGACCATGTGGCGGATGGAATCCAACGGCATTGCGCGTGATCGCATGCTGGCGATCAACTTCACCGATCCCAATGCGCGCAGTGACGACAAGGTCGAGCAGGCGAACCGCTCCTCGACCGAGGACCAGCGCCGCGAGCTCACTGCTGCCATCGCGGACCTGAAGCGCCGCACCGGCGCGGCCCGCGTGGCACTGGTCGGCAGCTCGCGCGGCGGCTATGCGATCCGCAACGTCATCAGGAATGGCGGCGCCGGCGATGTCAGCCATGCCGTGCTGTGCGGTACGCCCAATCACGGCGTGTTCGCGACCGATGACCAGCCGAACAACGAGTTCAACGGCCGCGGCACATACCTGCGCGGCCTGAACGAGGGCGAGAGCGAGGTGACGCCGGGCGTGGCCTTCCTTACGCTGCGTAGCGACGGCATGGACAAATACGCCCAGGCCGACGGCCGGTTCATCGGCAAGCCCGGCACGCCGACCGGCGTCACCGTTGAAGGGCCGGACTTGAAGGGCGCCACCAACCTCGTGCTCGGCGCGCTCGATCATCGCGAAGTGGCGTTCCACCCGCGCGCCTTCCGTGAGATCTACAAATTCATCGCCGGCCGCGAGCCCGCGCGCATCGCGATCGTGCCGGACCAGAGCGTCAGGCTGAGCGGCCTCGTAACCGGCACACCGGGCGGCGTATCGACCAATCGTCCGGTGACAGGTGCAACCGTCGACGTCTTCCGCGTCGATCCCGAAACCGGTGAGCGCAAGGGCGGCGCCGTGCACAGCGCGAAGACCGGCGCCGACGGCCGCTGGGGTCCGGCGCAGGTCGAGCCGTCCTGGTCGCTCGAATTCGTCCTGACATCGCCGGATGCGCCGACGACGCACATTTACCGCTCGCCCTTCCCGCGCTCGTCCGATGTCGTGCATCTGCGTGCCGCGCGCCCGCTCGGGCCGGCGGACAAGGATGCCGGCGCCGTCGTGATCATGTCGCGACCGCGCGGCTATTTCGGCCTGCCGCGGGACGTGGTGCTGCTCGACGGCAAGGAGCCGGCCGACGTCAAGCCGGGTGTGCCCACGGATTCGGCAGCAACCTTGCGGCTTCCGGCCGCGGAGGTCGGGCGTAACGTCGTGGCCCAGTTCGACGAAGAACGAATTGTGGCACGCACCTGGCCCGCCTCCGAGAACAGGATTGCGGTTGCCGAGCTGACTTACTAGCTAATTGCCTGCGTCACATCTCTCGGGAGGGAGCCATGAATATCGCCAGTGTGCGTCGGCCCATCATCCCTCCGACCCCGCCGCGTGCGCCCGACGACATGTCGTTTTTCGGCCGGGTCGCGGTCCTCAGGCAGAACATGATCGCAACCTGGGGGCAGCGTGCGTATGAAGAAGACGTCATCAAGGGCCGCTTCTTCCTCCACAACAGCTTCATCCTGAATCAGCCGGATGCAATCCGGCACGTCCTGCTCAGCAACTACGAGAACTACACCCGCACGCCGGCGGGGATCCGCATGCTGCGTCCCGTGCTCGGCGAAGGACTGCTGATCGCGGAAGGCCACGCCTGGGCGCATCAGCGCCGGACGCTCGCGCCGGCCTTCACGCCGCGCGCGACCGCAAATCTGGTCCCGCACATGACGGCGGTGCTCGACGAGACCATCGCGAAGCTCGATGAGCGGACCAGCGACCCGGTCGACCTGCGGGAGACGATGCAGCGCATGACGCTGGAGATCGCCGGACGGACGATGTTCTCGTTCGGCATGGATCGGCACGGTGCGACCTTGCGCAATTTCGTCATGGAATATGGCGAGCGGCTGGGACGGCCGTATTTCCTCGACATGCTGCTGCCGGTGTCCTGGCCGACCCCGATGGATCGGGCGCGCGCCCGCTTCCGCAAACGCTGGACGGAATTCGTCGCCATGCTGGTCGCCGAGCGGCGTGCGATGGGCAAGAAGGACGGCGCGCCGCCGCGCGACCTGTTCGATCTCATGGACGCGGCGCGCGACCCTGAAACCGGCAAGGGCTTTTCCGACGAGCAGCTGGTCGACGAGGTCGCGACCATGATCCTGGCGGGTCACGAGACCACGGCGACCGCGCTGTTCTGGGCGCTCTACCTGCTTGCGCTCGATCCGGAGACGCAGGAAGAGGTCGCCTCCGAAACCCGCGGCGAACATCTCGACAGCATGGCCGACATCGATCGCCAGAAGTTCACCCGCGCGGTGATCGAGGAGACCATGCGGCTCTATCCGCCGGCCTTCCTGGTCGCGCGTGCCGCGCGCGAAAAGGACAATGCGGCCGGCGTCGAGATCGGCAAGGGCGACATCATCATGATCGCGCCCTGGCTGCTGCATCGGCACGAGAAGCTGTGGGATCAGCCGAACGCCTTCATTCCCAAGCGCTTCATGTCGGCGGAAGCGCCCGACCGCTTCGCCTATTTGCCGTTCGGCGCGGGCCCGCGCGTCTGCATCGGCGCGCCGTTCGCGCAGGCCGAATCCGTGCTGGCACTGGCCCGGCTGATCGGTGCTTTCCGTGTCGAGCTTGCCGAGACGACCAGTCCCGTGATTCCGCTCGGCGTGGTCACGACCCAGCCGGACCATTCACCCATGTTCCGCATCACGCGTCGATGACAGGCGCCCGCCTCGCCGACGGCGTGGTCCAACCCAGATAGAGCCCCTGCCATGAGCGACATCCAGGCCCAGCTTTCCGTTCTCAAGCAGACCGCCGATGCGAAGGTGGTCGACGCAATCGCGCGTCTCATCGAGGACGGCGAGGATCACGAGCTCAACCGCGTCAATGTCCTCGACTTTGCCACGCAGCATGGCGTCGACGAAGAGCATGCGATCTCCGCCTTCCTGCACGCGGCGCGGCTCGGGCTGTTCGATCTCGGCTGGAACGTGCTGTGCCCGGGCTGCGGTGGCGTGTTGGGGGCGCATTCGACCCTGAAGGCGCTCAAGCCGGGTGATTACCACTGCGCGCTCTGCGCCTGCGGTTACAAGGCCTCGGTCGACGACCAGGTCGAGGTGTCCTTCACCGTGAACTCGCGCGTCCGGCGCATCGCTGCGCACGACCCTGATACGCTTCCGGTCTGGGAATATTTCAAGCAGGTGTTCTGGAGCTCCGGCGTCGACTTCAACAAGGAATCGTTCGCGACGCTGGCCAACGAGGTGACTCTGGATACGATGGAGCTGCCGGCCGGCGAGAAGGCGACGATGTCGCTGCATCTGCCGAGTGACTTCATCATCATCTTCGAGCCGGTGACGCACGCTGCCCAGTTCATCGACGTCCAGGGCGAGCCGACCAAGGACCGTCAGCAACTCGCCATCATGTACAACAAGGTGCAGGCGCCGACGGGAACCACGACCATGCGGCCGGGTCCGCTGCGGCTGTCGCTGGAGAACCAGGCCGGCGTGCGCGTGCTGCCGTCGGTATTCATCGCGGCCGAGGCGCTCCATCATCTGATCGGCAAGCGCAAGCCGTTCCTCACCGCCAAGCGCATGCTGTCGAACCAGACATTCCGCGACGTCTTCAAGGCGGACAATCTCAGTCTCGACCAGCGGCTCCAGATCACGTCGCTGACCTTCCTGTTCACCGATTTGAAGGGCTCGACCGCGCTCTACGAGCGTGTCGGCGATCTCGCTGCCTTCGATCTCGTGCGCGCGCATTTCCATGCGCTGCTCGAGATCATCTCGTCCGAGAAGGGCGCCGTGGTGAAGACCATCGGCGACGCCGTGATGGCGACCTTCGTCCGTCCCGAGCACGCGATCGTCGCCGGCTTCCGGATGCGCGCGGCGATGGACGAGCTGAACAAGCAGCGCGGCACCGAGGATCTCATTGTCAAGATCGGCATCCATGAGGGGCCGTGTCTCGCGGTGATGCTCAACGAGCGGCAGGATTATTTCGGCCAGACCGTCAACATCGCCGCGCGCGTGCAGAGCTTGTCGACCGCGCAGGAAATCCACATCACCGGCCCCGTGCTCGATGCACCCGCGGTCGCCGAGTTGCTCGAGCAGCGTGCGATCAAGCCGATCCAGAAGCAGGCGGCGCTCCGCGGCATCGCCGACAAGATGGTGGTGTACGAGATACCGTGAGGGGCTTTCGCTGTCGTCCCCGCGAAACGCGGGGATCCATACCGCGTGATTTCTGAAATCGGCAGGATGGTCGTTGCCCAAGTCGTCGCCAAACCACAGCCTGTGGTTATGGGTCCCTGCTTTCGCAGGGACGACATCTGAGGGTCGGCTTGCTACTCGCGCCTAATCACAGCGGCCAGATTGCAGAAACGTAATGCGCGCGCGAAACTGACGCACGTTGCGGCGGTCGGGTTTCCCGCTCATATAGTGCTGGTGGCGGCTGCGACCCCCGCGGCTTCATTGATTTCGGTAGGATCTTATGCTCGACGGCCTGCGCCAATTCATTGCGGACATTGTCGCCCCTCAGGCGCAGGACCGCGCATTCGGTGATAGCGATTACCGGCTTGCGGCCACCGCGCTGCTGGTTCACGTGGTCTCGCTGGACGGTCAACCGACGGCGACCGAGCAGCGCAAGCTGCACAGCCTGATCGAGAGCCACTTTGGGCTGGATCACGGCACCGCGGATCGCCTGATCGCGGACGCCACAGAGGTCGAGGGCGAGGCCGTCGACCTCTATCATTTCACCAGTGTCATCATGCGCTCGCTCGACGAAGAGGGCCGCAAGCGCATCGTCCAGATGATGTGGGAGCTCGTCTACGCCGACGGCCAGGTCACCGAGTTCGAGGACAACGTCGTCTGGCGGGCGTCCGACCTGCTCGGGATTTCCCAGCGCGACCGGATCGAGCTGAAGCATGCGGTCGCGGACCGCGCCGGTACCCAGATCAAGGACGACGCCGTCGGCGGGTGAGCTGCGCCGGCGCGGTCTTATTGCCGGTTGTACGGACCACATGACAAAACTTTAATGTAGCCCTCGGCCGCGCGGGTTCCGGATTCCCCCGTGAATCCGCGGTTTTCCTGCTTTCCCTGCCGCCTGCTCAAGCAGCCATGCCATCGGCGCCGCTTGCCTGCCGAGCACGGCCTATGCTCTCGTTCCCTGATTGCGGGGCCTGAAAACTTCAATTCAAGAGACTTCGATCGTGGCTGAGCGGGTAACGTTGATCACCGGTGCTTCGGCGGGCATCGGCACGGAGCTGGCGCGTGTGTTCGCCGCCAATGGACACCGCCTCGCGCTGACGGCGCGCCGGGCGGACCGGCTGGAAGCGCTCGCGAACGAGATCGTCGCCAAGGGCGGCAAGAAGCCGATCGTGATTGCCTGCGATCTGCAGGCGGCAGATGCCGGCGAGAAGATCGCCGCCGCGCTCGCGGCCGAAGGCGTCGAGCTCGATCATCTCGTCAACAATGCCGGCTTCGGCGTCTTCGGTGACGCAATCGAGCGCGACCGCGCCGAGCAGGTCGGCATCGTCGATGTCAACGTGCGGGCGCTGACGGATCTGTCGCTGCGCTTTGCCGATCAGCTCATCAGGAACAAGGGCGGTCTTCTCAATGTCGGATCGGTCGCGGGCTTTCTGCCCGGCCCCGGCATGGCCGTCTATTACGCGTCGAAGGCCTATGTGATTTCCCTCACCGAAGCCTTGCGGGCGGAGCTCGCGCCGCGCGGCGTTCGCGTCACCGTGCTTTGCCCGGGTCCGGTGCCAACCGAATTCCAGGCGCGCGCCGGCGTCGGTGCCGGACATGACACGGCCCTTCTCAATGTTTCCGCCGCCGAAGTTGCGCAGCAGGCCTATCGTGGCCTGATGGCCAACAAACGGGCAGTGCTGCCCGGTCTCGGCATCAAGATCGTGCCATTCGCGCTGCGTTTCTTTCCGCGCGGCTTCATCCTGTCCGCCACCAGCCGGTTCCAGCGGCAGAGGCACTAAAGAATCCGTAGTGGCCCGGAGCTTGCTTCACTGTCGGACGTGTGTGCGCAAACTCACACGAAATTAACGATCGCTTAGTTATGCTGGCGATCTGAACCGATAGCACTCGCAGGGGCCATGTTGTTCCGGACGGACAGGTTTGGTGGCGCAGAAGTGGTGCCCTTCCCCAGAAGGACGCCGAGCGCCGCCGCCTCCGAGACCCGGTTGCCGGTTCTGATCGTCCTGCATCAGGAATCCTCGACGCCCGGCCGCGTCGGCAATGCGCTGCGTGCGCTCGGCCATCGCCTCGACATCCGCCGTCCCCGCTTCGGCGATCCCCTGCCCGAGACACTCGATCAACACGCCGGCGCTGTTTTCTTCGGCGGTCCGATGAGTGCCAACGATTCCGACGACTACATCCGCCGCGAGATCGACTGGATCGAAATTCCGCTCCGCGAACAGCGGCCGTTCCTCGGCATCTGCCTCGGCGCGCAGATGCTGGCGATGCAGTTAGGGGCCCGCGTTGCGCCGCATGCGGAGGCACTGACCCAGATCGGCTACTATCCGATCCGCCCGACCCCCGCGGGCCACGCGCTCTGCCCGAATTGGCCGGCGCAGGTCTATCACTGGCATCGCGAAGGATTTGAACTGCCAGTCGGCGCCGAGCTGCTTGCGGAAGGCGATGATTTTCCGATCCAGGCGTTCCGCACCGGCAACGCATTCGGGGTGCAGTTTCATCCTGACGTGACCTACGCGATGATGCATTGCTGGACCACGCGGGGCTATGACGGCCTCGGCGCGCCCGGCGCGCGCGAGCGGCATCACCATTTCGCGGACCGTGCCGTGTACGATGCGGCCGAACGCGCCTGGCTCGATCATTTCATCGACGGCTGGCTGGCGCGCCGGCCAATGCTGGCGCAAGCCGCCGAGTGATCGCGCCTTCGCGCGACAAGCCCCTGCCTCATCCCTTTATATGCTAGGCTCGCACCCAACGAGCACGCGCGAAACCGTGCCGGCAGACAAAGGGAGAGCGCCATGGCCTACGAGCACATTCTCTACGACGTCAGCGAGAAGATCGCGACCATCACGCTGAATCGCCCGGATCGCATGAATGCGTGGACCCCGATCATGGAGCGCGACGTGCGCCATGCGATGGAGGCATCGAGCGCGGATGACAATGTCCGCGTCATCGTGATCACCGGCGCGGGCCGCGCCTTCTGCGCCGGCGCCGACATGGGTGCGCTGAAAGTGCTCGATCCCAACGACGTCAGGCGCGCCTCGAACCTGCCGCCCTTCGACATGAACCGCCGGCCGGACTGGCAGACGCGCTACGGCTTCTATCCCTCGATCAAGAAGCCGGTCATCGCGATGCTCAACGGCGCGACCGCCGGCATCGGCCTTGTCCACGCGCTCTATTGCGACCTGCGCTTTGCCGCCGACAATGCCGTCTTCACGACGGCCTTCGCGCGGCGTGGCCTGATCGCGGAGCACGGCATCAGCTGGATGCTGCCGCGCATCGTCGGCCACGCCCATGCGATGGATCTGCTGCTCTCGGCGAGGCGTGTGACCAGCGATGAGGCGCTGCGGATCGGCCTGGTCAACCGGCTCTGCGCGCCTGAAAAACTGCGCGAGGAGACCTACGCCTATGCGCGCGACCTCGCCGATTTCGTCTCGCCGAGTGCGATGGCCGTGATCAAGCGGCAACTCTACGAGGTGCCGTTCCAGACACTGGCGGAGGCGACGATCGAGGCCAACCGGGAGATGATGGTCGCGTTGAACGGCAGCGATTTCAGGGAGGGCGTGGCGAGCTTCATGGAGAAGCGGCCGCCGAGGTTTACCGGGAGGTAGGGGAAGTGTTCCTCAGCCAGTCCGTCTTCGCCCTTTGGGCTTCGCCGGACACCACGCTTCGCCCTTCAGGCTCTGCGCGGCTGCGCCACGCGTAGCCCGAAGGGCGAAGCGTGGTGGAGCCAGGCGGGATCGAACCGCCGACCTCGTCATTGCGAACGACGCGCTCTCCCAGCTGAGCTATGGCCCCGTTTGCTGGCCGCTCTGGTGAATGCGGCCGACAACCGGGCGCCATTTAAGTCCCCGCCAAGGTCAAGTCAAGGACGCGTGTAACCCGGTTTTAGCCATCCTGGTACCGACTTCCCTTGTTTGGGCCGGGGGGAACCGATATCTAGCAAAAAGCGTCAATCCCGACCGCAGCCAGAGTTTTCAAAAGCCATGCGTGCCGTTCTCGACATCGTCATCATCGTGCTCGACCTCTACGTCTGGCTGCTGATCGCTTCCGCGATCCTGTCCTGGCTGATCGCCTTCAACGTCGTGAACACCCGCAACCAGTTCGTTTCGGCGGTGGCGGAGTTCCTGTACCGGATCACCGAGCCGGTCCTGGCGCCGATTCGCAACTTCCTGCCCAGCCTCGGCGGCCTCGACATCTCGCCGATCATCCTGATCCTGCTCATCATGTTCATCGAGCGGGTGATCCTGTACTACATCTACCCGAACGTGATCTGAGCAGGCGGGAGCGCCTTGATTGCCAAAGAACCTTGTTTTCAAGGAACCTTGGCGCTACTCGGCCACGGGAATCAGCATCGCGCTGCGGGTGACGCCGCGCGGCGGCCGCGACGATATCGACGGGATCGAACAGCTGGCCGATGGCCGCAGCGTGCTCAAGGTGCGGGTGCGCGCCATCGCTGATGGCGGCGAGGCCAACAGGGCCGTTCTGGTCCTGCTGGCGAAATCGCTTGGCGTCCCCAAGGCCAGCGTCAAGCTCCTGTCCGGAGCGACTTCGCGGCTGAAGCAGATTGCGGTGGACGGCGATCCGGCGCGGCTCGGCGACGTCCTGCGTAAGCTTGCCTCGGCCAAATCGACAGACCAAGGGAACTGACATGACCGCCAAGATCATCGATGGAAAAGTCATTGCCGCGGAACTCCGCGCGCGCGTCGCTGATGAGGTCGCCCGCGTCAAGCGCGAGCACAACCTGGTGCCGGGCCTTGCGGTGGTGCTGGTCGGGAGCGACCCTGCCAGTGAGGTCTATGTCCGCTCCAAGCACACGCAGACCCAGGCCGCCGGCATGGCCTCGTTCGAGCACAAGCTGCCGGCCGACGTCTCGCAAGCCGATCTGCTGGCCGTTGTCGCAAAGCTCAACCGCGATCCCGCCGTTCACGGCATTCTGGTGCAACTGCCGCTGCCGAAGGGCCTCAACACCGAGGCCGTCATCAATGCCATCGATCCCGCCAAGGATGTCGACGGCCTGCATCCGAACAACGCCGGCCGGCTCGCCGGCGGTTTCGAGGCCCTGTCGCCCTGCACGCCGCTCGGCTGCATCATCCTGACCAAGAGCGTGCACGCCTCGCTCGAAGGCATGAACGCCATCGTCATCGGCCGTTCAAATCTTGTCGGCCGCCCGCTGGTGCAATTGCTGCTGAATGAGAACGCCACGGTGACGATCGCGCATTCGCGCTCGCGCGACCTGCCCGGCCTCGTGAAGCGCGCCGACCTCGTCTACGCCGCGGTCGGCAAGCCTGAGATGGTGCGCGGCGACTGGCTGAAGCCGGGCGCGACCGTGATCGACGTCGGCATCAACCGGATTCCAAAGGACGACGGCAAGACGCGCTTGGTCGGCGATGTCGCCTATCAGGAAGCGCTCGGCATTGCGGGCGCGGTGACGCCGGTGCCGGGCGGTGTCGGTCAGATGACGGTTGCCTGCCTGCTGGTGAATACGCTGCGCGCGGCTTGCGCGATTGCAGGGCTGCCGAAGCCGGCGGTGTAGATTTTCTTCACCTCGCCCGCCTGCGGGGAGAGGTCGGAATTCGCGCGAAGCGCGGATTCCGGGTGAGGGGGACTCTCCGCGAGTCCAACTCTCACCTCACTCGCGGAGACTCCCCCTCACCCCGACCCTCCCCCGCAAGCGAGGGAGAAGGCCTCAGCCCTTCTTTTTCTTCTCACGCTCGATGCCTTCGAGGATCAGCTTCTGTGCTTCCTCCGGGCCGCCCCAGCGCAAAATCTTCACCCACTTGCCCTTCTCGAGATCCTTGTAGTGCTCGAAGAAGTGCTGGATCTGCTGCAGCGTGATGTCCGGCAGGTCGGAGTACGACTTCACCTTGTCGTAGCGCTGCGTCAGCTTCGACGACGGCACCGCGAGAATCTTCTCGTCGCCGCCGGCTTCGTCTTCCATGAACAGCACGCCCACCGGACGCACGCTCATGACGGCGCCGGGGATGATGGCGCGGGTGTTGACGATCAGCACGTCGCAGGGGTCGCCGTCATCGGACAGTGTGTGTGGGATGAAGCCGTAGTTACCGGGGTAACGCATCGGCGTGTAGAGGAAGCGGTCGACCACCAGCGTGCCGGCCTCCTTGTCCATCTCGTATTTGATCGGTTCGCCGCCCACGGGGACTTCGATGATGACGTTGACTTCGTGTGGCGTGTTTTTTCCGATCGAGACCGCATCGATACGCATTCAAGGCTCCGTTGTTGCCGAGGTTAAATCGCGCCCGGCAGCGATTTTGGCGCTGTCATACGCGGGCTTGGCCCGCCAATCCATCGTGTTTTTGTGAAATAATGAATCCAGCGACTACCGGCGCAAAAGGCGGGCGGTATCGACGGATGGGAAGCGTTGCCGGCTAGACTTTCAGCAGCTCAATTGGTCCAAGCGAAGGCAACCTTGTCGAGCGACTTCGGCCCGAAACGCTCGGAGGAGCGCGCCACCATGCGGCCGCCCAAGGCACGGTAGAACTCGGTCGCCGGATCGTTGTCCGAGAGTGCCCACACGACCATGCTCTTCAGGCCGCTCTGCATCAGATCGCGGCGGGCGGCTGTGAACAGGCGACGGCCGAAGCCGAGACCCTGGAATTCCGGACGCAGATAGAGTTCGTAGATCTCGCCGTCGAAGTGCAGGCTGCGGGCGCGGTTGCGGCCGTAATTGGCGTATCCGGCGATCTTGTCGCCGAACACCAAAACGCTGACGCGGCTGCCCTTGCGAATCGCACTGTCCCACCACTGCGGACCGCGGCGGTTGATCAGCTTCTCCAGCTCGCCGCCGGGAATGATGCCCTGATAGGCGGAGCGCCAGGCTTCGTCATGGGTGGACGCCACCGCAGTTGCATCTGCGGCTTTGGCCGGCCGGACCTCGATCAGGGTTGTGCTCATGGACGCAATCAAACCAAGTCGCCGCGCCGGCGGCAAGACCTATCGTTAATTATCGGTTAACGTGTGGACTTTGTGCATCAGTATTTAACCATGTTGTGCCGAAAAAACACAAGACGCCATTTCGAACGGCACCGGCCTGCCGTCGTCGGTGCAAAACTGCCTTGCGGCAACCAATGAACCGCGATGGCAACGCAAAAAGTCCGCCGACAATGATTCGTTCCTACCGGTCTGCCGCTGTCCGTGTTCGCCTTCGGCAATTCATGCGGCGCTTCAACATCTTCGCCCTGCTGCCACTGCTGGCTTTGTCGACGGCGCCGCCGCTATGCGCGCAGGTCACGTTTGGGTCATCGGGTACGGAGGGCGAGCCGTTTCGCAGGCAACAATGGCGTGTGCCATCGCTGGATACCGACATTGCCGCGCATGCGCTGCTGTTTCGCCCCGGCGGCGCCGGTCCGTTTCGGCTTGCGGTCATCGCACATGCCTCGACGCAAAACGTGTTGCGTCGGGCGCAAATGCCGCAGCCGGAGTACCCCGCCCTTGTCGCGTTTCTCGTCGCACGCGGCTTCGCCGTGCTGGTGCCGGAACGGCTCGGCCATGGTGCGACCGGAGGCCGCTATGTCGAGGATCAGGGCGGCTGCGACGAGGCGGACTACGCGCGTTCGGGTCGCGTGACGGCCACCGAAATCTCGCTCGCGCTGGACTATCTGCGCAAGCAGAACTTCGTGCGCAAGGATGCCGCGGTTGTCATCGGGCATTCCGCCGGCGGTTGGGGTACGCTGACGCTCGCGAACGCCGATCCGAACGCGATCTCCGCGATCATCGCGTTTGCGCCGGGGCGCGGTGGCCATGCCAATGATGAACCGAACAGGATCTGCGCGCCGCAGACGCTTCTTGCGGCCGTGGCCGAGTTCGGCAAAGCGGCGCGTATTCCCGTCACATGGCTCGTGGCGACCAATGACAGCTATTTCTCGCCGGCGTTCTCGCGGCGATTGGCGGATGCGTTTCGCGGCGGAGGCGGCAAGGTCGACTTCCGCACATTGCCGGCCGTCGGCAGCGAAGGGCATTGGATGATCGAGAGCGAAGCCGGCGTCAAGGCCGCCAGCCACGAGCTCGAGCTTGCGCTGAACCGGTCCAAAGCTGCGGCGGCCAAGAAGCCATGACGCTGTATTTCCTGGTCAAATTCCTCCACGTGCTCGGTGCCATCGTCATCCTCGGCACTGGAACGGGCATCGCCTTCTTCATGCTGATGGCGCATCGCACGAACGACGCAGAATTCATCGCGCGCACCGCGTCGGTGGTGGTGATTGCGGATGCGATCTTCACGCTGTCGGCCGTGGTCCTGCAACCGATCACAGGCGGCCTGCTGATGATGCTTTCGGCGATCCCGATCACGGAACGCTGGCTGCTGGCCTCGCTTGCGCTCTACATCTTTGCCGGCCTGTTCTGGATCCCCGTCGTCTTCATGCAGATCGAGATGCGTGATCTCGCGCGCAAGGCGGCCGGGCAGCGTAGCGCTCTGCCTGAGCGCTACTTCGTGCTCTACCGCCGCTGGTTCGCGTTCGGCTTCCCCGGCTTCGGCGCGACGATGTTGATCCTGTGGCTGATGATCGCGAAACCGTTTTGAGAGATGCGATGACCCAGCGAACCATTTTGGTGCTCGGCGCCTCCGGCCTGATCGGCCGCTTCATCACCGACGATCTGCGCGCACGGGGATTTCGCATGGTTGGTGTGGCGCGACGCTTGTCGCCGGCGCAGAAGATGGGCGCACAGGATATCGAGCGGCCGATCCTCTCGCTCGATACAGCCGCGCTGGCGCGGCTCATCAGCGAGCATGCCGTCGATGTCGTCGTGAACTGTCTCGGCGTGCTCCAGGACGGCCCCGGCAGCGATACCAGCGCGGTGCATCGCGATTTCGTTGCGCGCCTGCTTCAGGCGATCGGCGACAGCGGCCGCGCGATCCGGCTGGTGCACATCTCGATCCCCGGGACCGCGGAGGCGGATCGTACCGCCTTCGCGACGACAAAGCGCGAGGCCGAGCGCCTGATCGCGGCCTCCGGCGTTCCCCACGCCATCTTGCGGCCCGGCTTTGTCGTCGCACCGTCAGCCTATGGCGGCAGCGCCATGCTTCGCGCGCTCGCCGCTCTCCCGCTCGATCTGCCGGGCAAGGAGATGGCGACGCCGTTCCAGCCTGTCGCTGTCGAGGACATCGCCGCCACCATCGCCTGGCTCGCTGCGCGCGACATCGACGATGCCTCGGTCAACGCCGTGAGCTGGGAGCTGATGCAGGCCGATCCGGTCACCATGGCCGGCGTCATCACGCAGTTTCGTCTCGCCTTCGGCACGGCCGGCTGGCCGCGCATCGCGATGCCGTCCCTTATGCTCGATCTCGGCGCAAGGCTCGGCGATCTCGCCAATCATCTCGGCTGGATGCCGCCGATGCGCACCACGGCCATTGCCGAGCTGCGCCGCGGCGTGAGGGGTGAACCCTCGGCGTGGATTGCCGCCACACGCATCACGCCGAAGACGATGGCTGAGACGGTCGGACGCCATCCGGCAAGCATCCAGGACAAATGGTTCGCACGACTGTTTTTGGTCAAGGCGCTGATCTTCGCGAGCCTGGTCGCGTTCTGGATCGTCTCCGGCTTCATCGCGCTGTTCGTGTCCTATCGTGCCGCCGCCGGAATCCTCAGCGCGCATAACTTCCCGCCCGCGCTGGTCGATCCCATCACCATTGGCACCAGCCTCATGGACATGAGCATCGGCGTGCTGATCGCCTTCCGCCGCACCGCGGCGATCGGGCTGGTCGCAGGCATCGTCGCCTCGCTCGGCTATATGGTGGGCGCAGCGATCCTGACGCCCGACCTCTGGATCGAGCCCCTCGGCGCGCTGGTGAAGACGGGACCTGCGATCGTGCTGATGCTGGTGGCTTTGCTCATGCTGGATAATCGGTAGCGTTTTCGAGCGAAGTGGATCCCGGTTCGCGTGAAGAAAACGCGTCAAAAAGAGAGCGCTGATGCCCAAATGGCCCGACGACGACGTGATCCTGTTCGACGGCGTCTGCATCTTCTGCTCGCGCTGGGTTCGTTTCGTCGCGCAGCGCGACACGGCAAAGCGATTTCGCTTCACGCCGATTCAATCGGACTATGGCGCGAAACTCGCGCGCACGTTCGGTATCGATCCGGATGATCCCGACACCAATGCCGTGGTCCATGGCGGCGAGGTGTTCATGAAGTCGGACGCAGCGCTGACGGTGCTGTCGCAGTTGCCGCGTTGGGGCTGGGTACGCATGTTGTTTGCCGTGCCAAAGCCGCTGCGCGACCCCGTCTACAGCCTCATCGCGCGAAACCGGTACCGCATTTTTGGCAAGTATGATGCGTGCTTCGTGCCGGATGCTGATCTGCGGGCACGGGTGATCGACTGACGGCGTTTGCGGTTACGGCCTGTTCAGAGCCGCCAGCACTTCCTTCGCCGCCCGCTCCCCACTATCCCGCGCCCCATGCGCCGTCGTGAAAAACTCCGGCGACGTCGCCTCCCCCGCAAAAAACAATCGCCCGTCCACCGGCGCAGCCAGCACGGCGCGATCACCGGCATGGCCGGGCAGCGCGTGTGAATACGAGCCGCGTGCAAACGGATCATGCGCCCAGCGCGACTCGTACAGCGGCTTCAGCTTGCGGCGGATGTCGTTGCCCAAAAAGCCCGCGATCTCGTCGATGCCTTGCGCGGCGATGGCTCCTTCGCCGGCGTTTTCCAGCGCGCGCGCAAAGCTGCCGCCGAAAAAGCCTTCAATGCAGGGCTGGCCGAACGGGCGGATGTGGTAGGTGCCCATCTCGGTGCGCATGGTGGCGCCGCGCAAATTGCCTTCCTTCGGAAAGGCTTCGGCATCGCTCAGCGCCAGCGTCACCTTGTCGTCGACGCCGAGCGGCAGGCCGGCGGCGGCATCGACCTTGGCCGGAAGCGGCGGCGAGAAACGGATGGCTTCATCGGCGATCAGGTTGGTCGGCACGGTGACGATCACCTTGTCCGCGGTCAGCGTGCCCTGCGACGTCGCGATGCGGATGCGCCTGTCCGAGTGATCGATCAGCGTCACGTTGCAGTTCAGCGCCACCGGGCAGGGTGCGCCATAGGCCGTAACAAGCGTGCCATAGCCGCGGCGGACGCGCCAGTTGAGGTCGCTGTCCTCATAGGCGTCCCAGTCCAGCGTCGACATGTCCTTCAGTTCGCAGCCGTTGATGTAGGTCGAGACTGCGTCGATCATCGGATTCCAGCGATTGCCGGGCTCGAGGCTCAGGCTCGCGGGCTCGTCCTTGCCGTTTTGCGCGGTCTGCCAGAGGCGCTCATAGAACGCCTCCATCGCGCGCATGAAATCGTCGCGCTCGCTTTGCGGAAACGCATTGCCGAAGGCGCGCTCGCGCCAGGGCGGCAGGTCCCTGTTGACCTCGAAATCGAGCTGCTTCGCGATGGCGGCGAAGGAATTCTTGTCTGCCGAGTGTAGCCAGCCGCAGCCGACGTCGAACGTGACCTCGGGCGAGGCCTGCACGGTCCAGGCCCGGCCGCCGAGCCGGTCGCGCGCCTCCAGCACGATCACGGAGAGGCCGGAGCTGTGCAACGCGTGCGCTGCGCCGAGGCCGGCGGCACCGGCGCCGATGATCGCGACGTCGACGGAGGAGGGTAGGGAAGCCATGGGTCGGCTCTAGCACGTTCGCGAAGTGCGCTGAAGCCGCCACAAAGCGAACTGTCATCGCCCGCCTTGTGCGCACTTGCGCACTGGGGCGGGTGATCCAGTATTCCGGAGGCAGTTGTTATAGAGCCGAGAAGCCGCGGCGTACTGGATTCCCCGCTTTCTCGGGGAATGACAGCGAGAGCGGTAGCTTACGCCACCGCTTCCTTGGCCTTTTCCGCGCGCTTGCGCTCGTTCGGATCGAGGTGCTTCTTGCGCAGGCGGATCGACTTCGGGGTGATCTCCACCAGCTCGTCGTCCTCGATATAGGCCAGCGCCTTTTCCAGCGTCATGCGGATCGGCGGGGTCAGGCGCACAGCCTCGTCCTTCGACGTCGTGCGGATGTTGGTGAGCTGCTTGCCCTTGAGCACGTTGATCTCGAGATCGTTGTCGCGGGTGTGCTCGCCGACGATCATGCCCTTGTAGACCTTCCAGCCGGGCTCGATCATCATCGGGCCGCGGTCTTCCAGCTTGAACATGGCATAGGCCACCGACTCGCCCTGGTCGTTCGAGATCAGCACGCCGTTGCGACGGCCCTGGATCGGGCCCTTGTAGGGCAGGTAGTTGTGGAACAGGCGGTTCATGATCGCCGTGCCCTTGGTATCGGTCATCAGCTCGCCCTGGTAGCCGATCAGCCCGCGGGTCGGCGCGTAGAACACCAGACGCAGGCGGTTGCCGCCGGACGGCTTCATCTCGATCAGCTCGGACTTGCGCTCGCTCATCTTCTGCACGACGACGCCGGAATGCTCCTCGTCGACGTCGACCACGACCTCCTCGATCGGCTCCAGGGTCTGGCCGGTGGCTTCGTCCTTCTGGAACACGACGCGCGGACGCGACACGGAGAGCTCAAAGCCCTCGCGGCGCATGGTCTCGATCAGGATCGCGAGCTGCAATTCGCCGCGACCCGATACTTCCATCGCGTCCTTGTCCTGGGACTCGACGACGCGCAGCGCGACATTGCCTTCGGCCTCGCGCATCAGGCGGTCGCGGATCAGGCGACTGGTGACCTTGTCGCCCTCGGTGCCGGCGAGCGGCGAGTTGTTGACGATGAATGTCATCGACACGGTCGGCGGATCGATCGGCTGCGCCTGCAGCGGGCTCTCGACCGCGGGATCGCAGAAGGTATCGGCGACGGTGCCCTTGGTGAGGCCCGCGATGGCGACGATGTCGCCGGCCTCGGCGAACTCGACCGGCTGGCGCTCGAGGCCACGGAACGCCAGGATCTTGGTGATGCGGCCGCTCTCGATCAGCTTGCCTTCACGCGACAGCACCTTGACGGCCTGGTTCGGCTTCACCGAACCCGACGCGATGCGGCCGGTGATGATACGGCCGAGATAGGGATTGGCCTCGATGATGGTGCCGAGCAGCCGGAACGGGCCCTCCTGGACCACGGGGGGCGCCACATGCTTGAGCACCAGCTCAAAGAGCGGCTTCATGCCGACATCATGGGAGGCGTCGGGCGAGTTCGCCATCCAGCCGTTCTTGCCCGAGCCGTAGAGAATCGGGAAGTCGAGCTGCTCGTCGGTGGCGTCGAGCGCCGCGAACAGGTCGAACACCTCGTTGACGACTTCGGAGATGCGAGCGTCAGGACGATCGACCTTGTTGATGGCGACGATCGGCTTCAGGCCGAGCTTGAGCGCCTTGCCGACCACGAATTTGGTCTGCGGCATCGGGCCTTCAGCGGCGTCGACCAGCACGATCACGCCGTCGACCATCGACAGGATGCGCTCGACCTCGCCGCCGAAATCGGCGTGGCCGGGGGTGTCGACGATGTTGATCTGGGTGTTTTCCCAAGTCACCGAGGTGCACTTGGCCAGAATGGTGATGCCGCGCTCGCGCTCCAGATCGTTGGAGTCCATGGCACGCTCGGCGACCTTCTGGTTGTCGCGATAGGTGCCGGATTGCTGCAGCAGCTTGTCGACCAGGGTGGTTTTGCCGTGGTCGACGTGGGCGATGATGGCGATGTTACGAAGATTCATGAGTGAGCTTCTTTG
This sequence comes from Bradyrhizobium sp. CCGB01, assembly GCF_024199795.1. Taxonomy (NCBI): domain Bacteria; kingdom Pseudomonadati; phylum Pseudomonadota; class Alphaproteobacteria; order Hyphomicrobiales; family Nitrobacteraceae; genus Bradyrhizobium; species Bradyrhizobium sp. CCGB01. The sequence continues at coordinate 258,519 of NZ_JANADK010000001.1, read as the reverse complement.
CGGTCGGACAATGGGTTAAGCGCGATCTCGCCGGTCAAGCCGGGACCTTCTTTCGAAACAACGCTGGAAGACCTGGAAACGGGGCGCTTTCCGCCCAAAAAGGAAGCCCGGTCATATCGACCGGGCAGCCTATGCGTTGCGGCGCAATATAGGCAAAAACCGCCAAAAAACAATGTGTTCTTTGCCGCTTGGTTGACTGAATTTTGTCCGGGAATCTCCGGGGGTTAGGGGCGGTTCCGGGCCGGGCTAGCCTTTCGCCCCCTGATGGCCGCCCAGATCAAGGCGACGCCTCCGATGCCGACCACCAATCCCACGAAGACCAGCGGCGCGATGTCCGAGTCGATCCGTCCCCCGTCGACCACGGAGGCCCCGCCAAACAGCAGTGCACAAAGACCCGGCAGCAACATGATGACCCCGAAGATCACCATGATCGCGGTCAGGCAGCCGCTGCGCTGCGGCGGGGCGGCCGGAGAAGGCGCGGGCGGGGGTTCGATGTTGCTCATGACGATGCGACGCTACTGCCGGGGCCCGGGTGGGGTCGCCACGCGGATGAAGAGGAAGATCGCGATTCCGATCAGGACCAATCCAATCGGGACAAATGCACCGGCTTGGGCGCCGAATGCCAGGAAGCATAGGCCGGGGAAAAGCAGCACCACGCCGGCGATCACCATGAAAGCGGTCAGGCAGCCGCTGCGCTGCGGCGGCGCGGCCGAGGACGCGTCCTCTTGAAGCGGCGGCTTCGGAGCCGGAGGAGGCGTGCCGGTGTCGCTCATCGCGGCATCGCCTCGCCCTGCCTGGCTTCCCGATAAGTCTGCCCCGCCAGCTCTGCGCGGATGCCGTCGATCTTTCCGTTGCGGTAGAACAGGTTGTAGGTGTCGAACGGGATGATCGCGCCGCTCTCGGTGACGAAATGGATGCAGCTGCGCTTGACGTTGCCGACGCAGAAATTGAAGCGATCGAGGAATTGCACGATGGTGACGCGGAACACGTTCTCGTAAGTGAGGCCCTGCGGCACCTCGAAGCTCGGCAGGCAGCACAGCAATTCGCAGACGCGCTCGCTGGTGTTCAGCGGTCCCGATGACAGCGAAAACAGATCGACGAATTTTTCCCGCAGCACCGGATGTTTCTCCGGGCTGATGGTGTTGGGCATCACGGCCACGAGCTGATCCTGCGGGATCAGCGAGGTCAGCGGCAGCACCTTCTCGCCATTGCGCAGCCCGTAGCCGATCGAGATGCTTTCGGGATTGCAAGGCAGCGGGATCATGTCCTTTTCGCCGAACACGCCGGTTTCGACCACGCGCTTGCGGATCTCCGACAGCATGATGCGGTCGGTGTTCTTGTCGAAATTCTCGTTGCGGCCGGCGTCCTGAACCGGCTGCAGCGTGACGCCGCGAACGCACTTCCAGCTCAGGGCATGGCGGACGATACCGCCGATCTCGGCATCGTTGACGCCGCGCTTGATGGTCGCGACAAGCGTGGTCGACACGCCGTAATGCTCGAGATTTTCCAGCGCCTGCTGGCGGATCTTGCGCAGATCCGCGCCGCGCAGATTGATCAATGCGTCGCGCTCGAGCGAATCGAACTGGAGATAGATTTCCAGCCCGCGCTTGTTCTCGGCGAGCCGCGCCACGAAATCCTTTTCGCGGGCGATGCGCAGGCCGTTGGTGTTGATCATGACGTGGCGGATCGGTCGGGCGCGCACGGCTTCCAGGATCTCGAAGAAATCCGGATGCAGCGTCGGCTCGCCGCCGGAAATCTGCACCAGATCAGGCTCGCCTTCGCTCGCGACCAGCGCGTCCAGCATCTTCTCGACCGTTGCCAGCGGCGTGAAACGCGTCCGCACAGGGGAGGATTCGGCGAAGCAGACCGGGCAGGTGAGGTTGCAATGCTCGGTGATCTCGATCAGCGCCAGGCAGGAATGCTGCTCGTGGTCGGCACACAGGCCGCAATCATAGGGACAGCCGAATTCCGTGCGCTGCTGGAATTGCAGCGGCCGGTCGCCCGGCTTGATGAAATCCTTGCACAGGCGCCAATAGGCGGCATCCGTCGAAACCAACGTCGACTGAACGCCATGCTCCTTGCAGCGCTTCTCGTACCAGACCTCGTTGTCGAGGATCTGGATCTTGGTCGGCACCAGCTTCAGGCAGGTTTCGCAAAGAGACTGGGTCTGGCCCCAGAAGATATAGGGCCGCGACTTACGCAACGGCGCGTTCATGCATGGGTCTCGCTTTGGGCGCCGTTGCCAGCATGGCGGCGGCGTAGAGCAGGATGGACAGCGACAGCAGGTGAAACAGGGTGAACGGGCCGATCAGCGTGCCGTAGGGCTTGAGGAATTCCCACAGGAAGCGTTGCGCGCCATAATAGAGGAGAACCAGGTAGAAACCATTGGTGATCACAAACCCGTTCCGGTTCACGACAGCCAGCACATAGACGAGCGCGAACACGGCCATTGCCGCGCTCTCGTAGAGCTGCACGGGATGGCGCAGAACGCCGTCGCCGAAATCATGGCCAAAAGGCAGCGCCGTCGGCGTGCCGTAGGTGAAATCGTCGAGGCCGGCGAAGTAGCAGCCGAGCCGGCCGATCGCGATGCCGAGCGCCAGCGGCAGCGCAAAACGGGCGCCGGTCCGCACGGCGATCCCTGCGGACCATTTGTAGAGCTCGATCGCCACGATGCCACCGGCGAGCGCGCCTTCGACCGAGCGCGCGATGCCCCTCTCGCCCGACAGCCACAGATTGGCAGAGCCGAACAAATAGGCCCCGAGACCCGCGCCGAACACCAGCGCGGCGACATAGGGCATTGCGAAGGATTGCGCCGGAAACCGCAAGCCCCGTCGCGACAGCCAGTAGACCGCCGCACCGGCGGCCAGCCACGCTGCGACATCGAAGAGGGTGTGAAGGAAAGCCCCGCTCATGCGCGACGAGCATAGCACGGCGAACATGGGGTCGCACGCTGACCTGCCTCGGGCGGAAGAATCAGAAGGGCGCGCCGGAGCGACTACCCTGCGTCGCCCGATTCCTCGGTCGGATAGACCCCCCGCAGCACCTCCTCGAAGTGCATCTTCACCGCGTCGTTGCACAGGCAGGCGCGCAGATGCAGGCCATCGAGATTGCGGACCAGGATCGCGCCGCGCCGCGTATCGAGCACGCCCTCGGCCTTGAACGATTGGAGCACGCGGCTCGCATAGCTGCGGCCGACCCCGAGCAGCGTCGCGAGCTGCTCATGCGTCAGCGGCACGCTGCTCTGGTCGCCGGTCCGCTCCATCGCCGCAATGATCCACTTGGCCGTACGCTGCTCGATGGAGTGGATGGCGTTGCAGGCGGTGGACTGGAAGATCTGTGCCAGCATGCAGTCGGCATAGCGGGCGAAGATGTTGCGCAGCGAGGCCGAGCGCATCTTCGCCGCTTCCAGCTTGGCGACGTGAATGCGCGCAAATGGTCCGCCGAACTTCACGCAGATGCGGGTATAGGCCGGCAAGAACCCCTCGCTGACGATGCCGCCCACCGCGCCTTCGCGGCCGACCAGGATGGTCTCGACGTCGCGGCCGTCCTCGTTGGGAACGAGAAATGTCGCGAGCGACGGCCCGCAGGGAAAGTGCACGACCTGGACATCATCGCCGGGGCTGTAGAGCAGCTCGTTGGCCCCGGCATCGTCCAGGGTGATGTGCGGTGCCAGCAGCGCGTAGTCGGCCGGACTCAAGCGCCGCAGCAGATTGTTGGCCGGCCGGCTGCCGACCTCGGTTGTCTTGCTGATACGCGCATCCATCGTAAATCCCCTGCTCTCCTTTCGACACTAGCGAGGTCCGATCCTTGGCTGTGTGCACAAGTGGACAGACGTAAAAACTGTTCTGTGGTGAGTTTCGTTCCTGGAACCCTCCGATGCGCTGGGCGCAGGCGTCGGGATGCGGCTGTCCTTGGTGGATACGAACATGCAGCCCTCGATAGCCAACATCATGATACCTGCTACTCCGGACGGCTCGGCCGGCATGCCCGCGGATGTTCTGATCGTCGAGGACGATCCGATCATTGCGATCGATTTCGAGGATCGCCTGCTCGGATTTGGCGTGAAGAGCGTGCGCACCGTGGGGTCGGTGGGGCAGGCGCTTGCGGCGATCGCAGCGCGTGCGCCCGACTTCGCGCTGCTCGACGTCGAGCTCGGCCGCGAGAAAAGCTTTGCCGTCGCCGAGCGGCTGGCGGCTGCGCAAATTCCCTTCGTCTTTGTGACGGGCTACGGCGCCGAGGCGCGGATCGCTGCTGAATTCAAGGCACGGCCGCGGCTGCAAAAGCCCTGCTCGAGCGAGGCGCTGGAGGCCGCGCTGCGCGCGCGCGGCGCCTGATCGCTCGGCTGCGTTTTCCCAGCTTCAGGCAAATTTCGGATCGAGCGTGGTCGACCACAACGCGACGTCGGCGCGGTCGCGCAAGGTCACCGTCATCTGGCCGGATGCGCCGTCGATCTTGACGTGACCGAAGAATTGCATGCCCGCGGACGGCGGCAGGTTCTGGTTGTCCTTGCCCGGCGCCTTGACGAAGCGCACCTCCGGCCCAAAGGTGTTGTCGAGCGCGTTTGGACCGAAGGTGCCCGCATGCAGCGGGCCCGAGACGAATTCCCAGAACGGCTCGAACTCCTGGAATTGTGCCTTGTTCGGATCGTAATAATGCGCGGCGGCGTAGTGTACGTCCGCGGTCAGCCACACCGTGTTGTTGATCGGCGCCATCTTGATGAAGCGCAGGATGTCGGCGATCTCGAACTCGCGGCCGCGCACCGGGCCGTCTCCTTGCGCGAACGCTTCCGAGCCGCCCTTCGGCGTGTCCGACACGACGAGACTCAGCGGCATGTCGGACGCGATCACCTTCCAGGTCGCGCGCGAATTCAACAGTCCGCGCTTGAGCCAGGCGATCTGGTCCGGGCCGAGGAAGTAGCTGGCCGGGCCATATTCCGTTTCGAGATTGGCGCCATTGGGGCCGCGATAACTGCGCTCGTCGAGCACGAACACGTCGAGATGCGGGCCGTACGAGATCTGGCGATAGACCCGGCCCGGCTCATTGATGCTCTCTCGCATCGGATACATCTCGTGGAAGGCACGGGCGCCGCGGGCAGCCAGCAGCGCAATGTCGCGCACCTTGTAGGTCGCCGGCAGCTCCTTCGACAGCGACCAGTTGTTGGTCACCTCGTGATCGTCCCACTGCACGAAGATCGGGACTTCGGCATTGAAGGCGCGGACATTGTCGTCGGTGAGATTGTACTTGTGCGCGGCGCGGTACTCGTCGAGCGTCTCGGCGACCTTGGCCTTCTCGGGGATGGTGAGGTTCTTCCAGAGTTTGCCGTCGGGGAGTTTGACTTCGGATTGAATGGGGCCGTCGGCGTAGATGGTGTCGCCCGAGTGCAGGAAGAAATCCGGACGATGCTTGCGCATCGCCGAGAAGGTCAACATGCCGCCGTCATCGGGATTGATGCCCCAGCCCTGGCCGGCGACGTCGCCGCCCCAGACGAAGCTGACGTCGCGGCGGTCGGCCGGCGCGGTGCGGAAGCGGCCGATGACAGCTTCGCCCTCGATCGCGCTATGCGAGAGGTCGCGGAAGCGGACGCGATAGAAGATGTCCTGTCCACCCGGCAGGTTCTCGATCAGCATCTTGGCAGTGAAGTCGCTCTCCGGCAGGGCGGCGATCGGCGGCAGCGCGCGGGCATTCTTGAAGGATTCGGTCGTCGCGACCTCGACCAGCATCTGCGACGGCCGATCCGTGCGCGCCCAGACCACGCCGCCGTCGACGGTGACATCGCCCGACTGCACGCCATGCGTGACCGCCGGCCGGTCGGCCGCGCGCGACAGATGCGGCATGGCGATCGCGCCGAGCGCACCGGCGCCGGTGCTGAGGAAGCGGCGGCGGGAGAATTTGATGTTCATGAAGGTTTCGCTGGCTTTGCCGCGCGCATGTCGTGCGCTTCGGAATGACAGCGAAAACTATACTGAGACAGTGTGACGCAGCAATAACGACGCGCGCGAGCGGCTACGCGTTGCCCGCGGCCCTGAACTGCGCGCCGGCGCGTTGCAGATTCTGCGGCATGCTGAACAGCACCGCCTTGCGGTCGGCGACGGCGGCGTGGAACTGATCGAGCACGATGTTGATGGCGGTGAGCCCGCCCTCCTCGATGGCGCCGTGGTCGAAGCAGCGCAGCGTATCGCGCAGGATCTCGTCGGCCTCGGTCTGCATCTGGTCGAGCTCGTCGGTCGTCTCGCTCTTGCGCGCGGCGGCGATCATGTCGAACAACCTGTCGCGCAGATGGCTGTTGTTGTCGCGCTCGTCCTTCTTCAGGTAGCCCGCGAACCAGGCGCCGATCGAGCCCATCGCCGAGAGCGCCATCAGGGTCCACCAGATGTAATCGCTGTATTTGTCGAGGAAGGTCTTTTCCTCGCCGTCGACGAAGGCGGCGGCGCCCGGATGCACGGGAATCACCGCATCCTTGTCGGTGTCGGGCGTCTCGATCTTCGCCGCCAGCGGGAATTCCGCCACCAGTTGCTGGCGCACGGCGAAGAGCTGGCGCGTGAACGCCGCGATGGTGGTGTCGGACACACCTTTGCGCGCCACGATGTGGTGCGAGAAGCTGATGGTCTTGACCTCGTCGTCGGGGCGATCGGGTGAGCCGCCATAGGTGCCGGCGGGAATCTCCGATGCTTCGTAGACGGGATGATTTTGCGCGATCGCGTCCGCGGAATCGATCGCGAGGAAGGTCGGCGTGCCGCCCTCCTTGACCGTCGCTGCGATCGCATCCGACGTGATCTTGCTGTTGACGGGGCCGGCTGCGAGATAGGCATCGGCCTTCTGGGTCTTGATCGCCTCGGCGGCTTCATTGGCCGGGAACTGGATCACCTCGACCTTGGCGGGATCGACCCCGTATTGCTGGAGGATCACCTTGAGCAAATTGACGTTGGCCTGGGTGCGGCCGATCACCCCGACGCGATGGCCGGCGAGCTGCGCGATCTTGGTGATCTTCGCGCCCTTCTTCTTGCCCTTGCCGGGCACCGACCACAGCACCACGACGTTCTTGCGCAGGGTCGCAACCGCTTGCGCATTCTTCGGCACGTCGACGTCGCCGCGCACGATGGCGAGATCGACCTTGCCTTCCGCGAGCGCCTCGGCACTGGCGGTGGCGCCGTCGGTCTGAATCGGCCGCAGCCGCACCTGGCTCTTGTTCTGCGTGAACGCCTGCGTCAGCGCTTGCACGACCCTGAGGTCGTCGCTGTTGCCGGGACCGACCGCGATCTTCAGCGTCACCGGCCGCATCGCGAAATAGTACCCGCCTGCGAGCGCGCCGACGATCGCAAGCACGAGCGCCAGCGATACGAGCGCGGTCTTCCGCGCCGCTGATCGCGGTGAAGGAGGGGTGGGCGCTTCGGCCAGGTCCAGACCCCCGGTCATCGATCTCCCATACAGGCGTTTCAGGCGCAGCTTCATCTTGGCCGGCGATTTACGCCGGCAATTGTAGCAAATTTCTTGTCCGGCGGGGTTACATCTCCGTCATGGTTAGCGGATGGACGAAATCCCGCATGAACCCGGGCCATATGCACGGTGTTAGGGTAAAGTTCCCCTGAAAACGGAGATCATCATGGCAGAGCGGCTGACGGTGGAAGCACGCAAGCAGGCGCTGGGCGCCATATCGGGCTGGACCGAGGTCCAGGGCCGCGACGCCATCGGGAAGACCTTTGTCTTCAAGGATTTCAACGAGGCGTTCGGGTTCATGACCCGCGCGGCGCTGGTCGCCGAGAAGATGGATCATCACCCCGAATGGCGCAACGTCTACAAGACGGTAGAGGTGGTGCTGTCGACTCATGACGCCGGCGGCGTCACCAAGCTCGATATCGAGCTGGCCAAGGCGATGAACGCCATCGCCAAGCTGACACCGGGCTGACATCTTGCAGGGACGGGCCGCATCCCCATGTTGTGCTCAGCAAGGGATGCGGCGATCCGCCGCCCTCGGCTGAACGGGGAGTTTGTCGAACATGGCTGCCGAACACAGCGTCGGCTTCGAGCCGGCCGGTCGGCTCGCGGAAGATCGCGAAAGCGTGCGCCGCCGCTTCTGGCGCAAGCTGAAGCGTGTCGCCGCGCAACTGCCGTTCGCGGAAGATCTGCTCGCGGCCTATTACTGCGCGTTCGACCGGCAGACGCCGCGTCATGTCCAGGCGTCGCTGCTCGGGGCGATCGCCTATTTCATCCTGCCGTTCGATTTCGTCCCCGACGTGATGCCGATCCTCGGCTTCACCGATGACGCCGCCGTGCTCGCCACCGCCATACGCATGGTCGCCGGTCACATCACGACCGAGCACCGCGAAGCCGCGCGTGCCGTGCTGAAGCGCGGGGTGGATGAGGCGGAAGCAGCGTAGTGCGCCTTTGCTTCGTAGCCCGGATTGCGCTGCGCTCCATCCGGGCTACGGAGTTTGCAATGACGCTCTCTACTTCTTCTGCGGTGCCGCCTCGGCCCGCGCCTTCTCCGCGTCCCATGCCTGGAATTGCTTGAATAGCGCTTCCTTGTCCGCGTCGGACACCTTTGCGGCCGTCGGGCTCTGCTTCAAGAACGCCTCGAAGCGCTGTCGCGTCACCGGCTCGATGCCATGCTTGTCGAGCCATTGCTGTGCGACCGGCAATCTGTTCCAGCCGGACAGCGGGGCCGAAAGCGAGACCTCCTTCCACTTGGGATGGAAGGGCGGGTTCTGCAGCGCGGGGAATTTCGTGAAGAACGCGTCCACGAACAGCGCGATCTTGCGATAGCGCTCGGTGTTCGGTGCCCAATTATAGGCTGCAAGCACCGCGGGCACCGCGATCGTGTCCACGCTCTCGCCTTCCTTGATCAGGTTCGGATAGTCCTTGGCGGTCAGCGACGCCGGCAGATAGTCGCTCTGGAGCGGCTTTTCATAGTCGACGCCCGCAAGATGGAAGCGCCCGTCGTTGGCGAAGGTCGAAACCGATTTGTACGGCTTGCCTCCGACCACGATGACGGCGTCGATCTGGCCGGCCTTCAGCTTCTCCATCGCGATGCGCTGCTCGACATAGACGAATTTCGCCTTGATCCCGAGCCGCTCGAACACGGTGAGCGCGGTGACGAAGGTGCCGCCGTTCGGCAGGTCCACGCTGACAGTCTTGCCTTCGAGGTCCTTGAGCGTCGCGACCGATTTCGGCGCGATCACCTGCATCTCCTCGTTATAGAGCTTGGTCACATAGGTGAACTGCTTCTTGATGTCCTTGGCAAAACCCTTGCGCTCGAGATAGTCGAGCGTATCCGCCCGCACGACGCCGAGATCGACACCTTGGAGGAACAGGATGTCGGCGACGCTCTGCACCGAGCCGCGGCCGACGATCGGCAGCACGCGGATCTTGTTGCCGTCGTCGAGCACGGAGGCGAGGTCGGCGCCGAATTGCACATAGGTGCCGCCGATCGTGCCGGTGATCAGCGTGACGGTGTTCGCGTTCAGCGACTGCTTGGTCGAGGTCGAGCCGAACTGGAAGATGGCCTTCAGGCTGTCCGAGACCTTGGCTGGATCGTATTCGGTCTGCTCCGCGCGTGCCGCGAAGGCACAAATCGTCATGATGGCGGCAAGCGCCATTCCCAAAGCGTTACGCATGATATCCTCTGAAAAGTTTTAGTTCTGAAGCTGGGTGAGGCGTTGCCGCGCCTCCGCCGATCCGAGTGCCGCGGCCTTCTGGTACCAGTCGCGCGCGACGGTCGCGTCGCCAGCGACGCTCCGCGCGTCGCTGGTGCCCAGCACGGCCGGGTCATGGGTCTGCGCCAGCAGAAATGCCGCTGTCGCATCCTGTGCATTGGCCGCGCGTTCGAGCAGCAAGCGGGCCGCAACAATATCGCCGACCTTCAACAGGTTCTTCGCGCGCGTCATCAGCCCGGCCAGCGTATCGGCGTCGAGCGCCTTGGCGGGCGGAGGGGGTGCAGGCGGCGCCGCGACGGGTGCGGGCAGGGCCACCGGCGTTTGGGCTTGCAGCGCGGTCTGATAGGCGGTCGCGATCGCCTCGCGGCTCGGCGTTGACGGCGCAGGGAGGCCCTGCGTGTCGGCGCTCGCCAGCTTCGTGCTTGTCACGCCGGCCGGATCCTTGAGCGAGGTCTGCGGCATGGCCGCCGCGTTGACCGACGCCATGGCCTGGTCCGACGCGACGACCATCCAGCGACCGGCATTGGCGGCGAAGAGGCCGCGAAGGTCGGACTGAAACAGTGTGACCACAACCGCCACGGTGGATGCCGTCAGAACGGCCGCGAGAACGCGCGGGACGATTCTGGAGCGCACCTCTACCGGCTCATATTCGCTTGGGTCCGGCGCACCGAGCGGATCGGACAAGAAGAGCGGAATTGGATCGTCCTGCGAAAGATCGGCCCGCGCGGCGCGCGCGCGGATAAAGGACGCGGTCGGCGGATGTAATGCGGCTCGATTGGCGTCGAGGGCTGTCGACTCCTTCGACTGGCGGTACGCCGTCGTTTCCATGGTGATCCTCCCCTTAACTAACGCAACGCAGGGGCATTTCCGGCTTCAGTCTTCTTGCTTTTGTCCAGAACTGTCCCGTAAATGGAACCGGTAAAACGCCGCGTGAATCAGCCCAAAAAACGACGACGGTTTGCGCGAATCTGGAAATAGTTGGGTTTGATTGAGGCGAGGTCGGGGAATGCACCGCAATTTCAGCGGTGATGGTTGAGGAAGGCTCTACCGGACGTCGCCGCGCCCGCCCGTGCTGCCTCCACATTCCCCGCCGTCCAGGACGCCGCGGCTTCTCGGTCAAGTCACTGTCATCTCCGGAAATACCGGGTCGCCCGGTCCCGGTTCCGCCACGGCTTCGCTGGGCCTTGTATGGGGCCGGCGTAGCTTCAGCGAAGACGGCAAGCCGGACGACGACGGTCGAGCGCGTGCTGCGCAGCGCCTCGACGAGGTCGCTACGCGCTCACATCACGGGTGCAAGATCACCTTGCCCATGGCCTGGCGTCCCGCGAGCACCTTCAGGGCGTCGGCGGTTTGCGCCAGCGGGAAGGTGCGGTCGACATGCGAGGAAATCTTTCCTTCCGCGGTCCACTTCACGAGCTTCTCGAGATTGGCGCGGTTCTTCTCCGGATTCTGCCGGGTCCATGCGCCCCAGAACACGCCGCGAATGTCGCAGCCCTTCAGCAGCGCGAGGTTCAGCGGCATCTTCGGAATATCGCCGGCGGCAAAACCGATGACGAGGAAGCGGCCCTCCCAGGCGATCGAGCGCAGCGCCTGCTCGGCATACGCACCACCAACCGGATCGAAGATGATGTCGACGCCCTTGCCGCCGGTGAGCTTGCGCAAGCCTTCCTTCAAATCTTCCTTGGCGTAGTTCAGCGTCAGCTCGGCGCCATGCGCCTTCGCGAATTCGAGCTTCTCGTCCGACGAAGCGCAGGCGATCACCTTCAGGCCCATCAGCTTGCCGAGCTCGCAGGCAGCAAGGCCCGTGCCGCCGGCGGCGCCCAGCACCGCGAGCGTCTCGCCCGGCTTCGGGCTGGCGCGATCTTCCAGCGCATGCAGCGCGGTGCCGTAGATGATGATAATGCCGGCCGCGCGGTCATAGTCGAGATTGTCGGGGATCTTCACGATCGATGCCGCCGGCAGCGCGATCTTCTCGCGCGCGCCGTTGTGGCCGCAGGACGCAACGACGCGATCGCCGACCTTCAGATCGGTCACGCCGGGGCCGATGCTCTCGATCACGCCTGCGACTTCCGCGGCCGGCGAGAACGGGAACGGCGGCTTGATCTGGTACTTGCCCTGGATCATCAGGATGTCGAAGAAGTTCAGTGCCGCCGCCTTGATCGCGATCACGGCCTCGCCGGGACCTGCCACCGGATCCGGCACGTCGGCAAGCACGAGATCGTCGGGCTGGCAATATTGCGAGCAGAGGATGGCTTTCATGGCGGCACCTGGAGCGTTTCGGGGTGGAATTATAGTTGGCCCGTTTCTGCCGGATTTAGGCACGGGCGACAATCCGGTTTCTTTGCCCAAAGCAATGCACAGGCCTATCGTCACGCCATCGCGAGCGCAGCGAAGCAATCCAGAGTCCGTGCTGCGGAAATAGTCTGGATTGCTTCGCGGAGCCTGTCATCGGGCCGCGCTTTGCGCGGACCTGGTGGCTCGCAACGACGATAACAAGAAAAAAGGATTCAAACGATGTTTGAAACGGGACTGCTCAAGGACAAGCGCATCCTCGTCACCGGCGGCGGATCTGGCCTCGGCGCCGCGATGGGGCTTCGCTTCCTCGCGCTCGGCGCCGAGCTCATCATCTGCGGCCGCAAGCTCGACCGGCTGGAGGCAACAGCGAGCGAGATGCGCGCGCAGACCAGCGGCAAGGTCACGACGATGGCCTGCGATATTCGCGACGGCGCAGCCGTCGAGAGCATGATGGATGCGATCTGGCGCGAGGCGCCGCTCGACATCCTCGTCAACAATGCCGCCGCGACCTTCATCGCGCAGAGCGAGCATCTGTCGTTTCGCGCCGCGGACGCGATCCTCGCGCCGACGCTGCATGGCGCGATGTATTGCACGCTCGCCGCCGGCAAGCGCTGGATCGACGGCAAGCATCATGGCGTCGTGCTCTCGATCCTCTCGACCTCGACCATCACCGGCCGCGCCTTCACCGTTCCCTCGGCGATGGCCAAGTCGGCGGTGCTGGCGATGACCAGGAGCCTCGCGGTCGAGTGGGGCCCGAAGGGCATCCGCACCATCGCGATCGCGCCGGGGCCGTTCCCGACCGCGGGCGCTTCGGGCCAGCTCCGTCCCGAGGGCCGCGACGAAGGCTGGACCGCGCGGAACCCGATGGGCCGCACCGGCGAGCACAGCGAACTTACCGACCTCGCCAGCTTCCTGGTCTCGGACCGTGCCGGTTACATCAATGGCGAGATGGTCGTGATCGACGGTGGCGCGCATTTGCGCAGTTCCGGCGCCGAGGATTTGCTCGGCTGGACCGACGCACAATGGGCCGAGCAGCGCGCGGCGCGATCCAGGGGCTGACCCGCTAACTGCCTTCCCAAATTGGACTTTCCCCGCTATCCCTGCTGCGGGGACAACGCGCGGCCGGGCCATCTTCCAGTCACAATATTGAGGGAACCACTCCAGCATGTGGCGGGTGCTGATTTTAGCCTTGATGACTGGCGTGATGGCCGTGGGAATCACCGATTCCGCGCGGGCGCAGACGGCGCAACCTGCGCCCAAGGCCGCACCGAAGGCGGCTGCACCGGCTGCCAGTCCGACTGCCAAGACGGCAGCAAAGCCCGAGAGCAAGCCGGCGGCTCCGGCCGCCGCGGTTGCGGGCGGCGCCGAGCCCACCCTGATCGGCCAGTTCGGCACCTGGGGCGCCTATTCGGCCACGCCCAACGGCAAGAAGGTCTGCTTCGCGCTGGCCAAGCCGTCGTCGTCGAAGACCAACCCGCCGAACCGTCCGCGCGATCCCGCCTATGCCTTCGTCTCGACCCGGCCGGCGGAAAAGGTGAACAACGAAGTCTCGGTCATGATCGGCTACGCGCTGAAGCCGGGCTCGGAATCCTCGGTCGAGGTCGGCGGCGCCGCCTTCGCGATGTACACGCAGGGCGACGGGCTCTGGATCAAGAACGCGGCCGAGGAGGAGCGGATGGTGGAAGCCATGCGCAAATCCGCCGATCTCGTGGTCAAGGGCGTCTCGGCCAAGGGAACCGAAACGACCGATACCTTCTCGCTGAAAGGCCTCGCCCAGGCGCTAGACCGGATTTCGCAGGATTGCAGGCGTTAAGGCTGCGGGCGGTATCACGGTCGCAATCGGCTGTTCCGGTTGCTATATAGAGACGGTTCCAAGTTTTTCCGTCATTCCGGGATGGTCCGAAGGACCAGACCCGGAATCTCGAGGTTCCGGGTTCGATGCTGCGCATCGCCCCGGAACGACAAGACAATCAGGTCCATTCAATGCAACCGATGACCGAGCCGCACAACGCAACACTGGTGGAGAAGACTCCGCTCGAAACCTATGTGCCGCCGGCAAAGCCCTCGCTGATCGGCCTGTCGCGCACTGAACTTGCCGACCGCCTCGGCGAGATCGGCGTCGCGCCCGCCCAGCGCAAGATGCGCGTGCAGCAGCTCTGGCACTGGCTCTATTTCCGCGGCGCCCAAAGCTTCGACGACATGACCTCGATCTCGAAGGGCATTCGCGCCGATCTCGCGCAGCATTTTACCGTCGACCGGCCCGAAGTCGTGGCCGAGCAGATCTCCAACGACGGCACCCGCAAATGGCTGTTGCGCCTGCCGAGCGGCGACAACGCCGAAAGGGCGCATGAAGTCGAGTGCGTCTACATCCCCGAGACCGATCGCGGCACGCTCTGCGTCTCCTCGCAGGTCGGCTGCACGCTGAACTGCTCCTTCTGCCACACCGGCACGCAGCGCCTGGTGCGCAACCTCACCGCCGGCGAGATCGTGGGACAGGTGATGGTCGCGCGCGATCGCCTGAACGATTGGGCCGATCGCGAGGACGGCACGCGCCGCGTCACCAACATCGTGATGATGGGCATGGGCGAGCCGCTCTACAATTTCGACGCGGTGCGCGATGCGCTGCTGATCGTCGGCGACAATGAAGGCATCGGCATCTCCCGCCGCCGCATCACGCTGTCGACCTCGGGCGTGGTGCCGAACATCGTTCGTGCGGGCGAGGAGATCGGCGTCATGCTCGCGATCTCGCTGCATGCGGTGCGCGACGAGCTGCGCAACGAGCTGGTACCGCTCAATCGCAAATATCCGATCAAGGAGCTGCTGCAGGCCTGCCGCGACTATCCCGGCGCATCGAACGCGCGCCGCATCACCTTCGAATATGTGATGCTCAAGGGCGTCAACGATTCGCTCGACGATGCGAAACTCCTGGTGAAGCTGCTCAAGGGCATTCACGCCAAGATCAATCTGATCCCGTTCAATCCCTGGCCCGGCACGGCCTATGAATGCTCGGACTGGGACCAGATCGAAAAATTCTCCGAATACATCTTCAACGCGGGCTATTCCTCGCCGGTCCGCACCCCGCGCGGCCGCGACATCCTCGCCGCCTGCGGCCAGCTCAAATCGGAGACCGAAAAGCTCTCGGCCAGGGAACGCCAGGCGCTGCGCGCCATGGCGATGACGGATTAGCCTTTCATGCTCGCGCTCTTTCGTCATTGCGAGGAGCGCAGCGACGAAGCAATCCAGACTGTCTCCGCGGACGCATCTCTGGATTGCTTCGCTGCGCTCGCAATAACGACAACGGTGGCTTCCCCCGCATGTCCCTGATCGGCCGCCTCGTCGTCATCTTCATCGGCTTCCTCGCCGCCTGTTTCGTCGGCGGCATGATCGTCGTCGTCGCGTTGCTGTTTCCGGAATTCGCCGATCTTGGCGCGGGCCCGGTCGATCAAGGCGCGATCGACATCCTGCTCGGCTTCGGCTTCATCTTCGTCTCGGGCTTTGCGCTGGTGCCGGCGGCGGTGATCGTCGCGATCACCGAGGCGCTCTATATCCGCAGCGCGCTTGCCTACGCCGCTGGCGGCGGCCTCGTCGGGCTCGCCTGCTATCTCGGCCTCGTTCCCTTCCACTCCGATACGTTGCAGTTCGAAGGCATCGTGCGGCGGCATCTGGAAATCATGACCGGCGCGGGCATCGTCGCCGGAATCGTCTACTGGCTGATCGCCGGCCGCAATGCCGGCGCCTGGCGCGACCCCTCGCCCCCGCGCAAACCGCCTCCGCCGCTGCCGTCGAATTCAAGGCCGGACGCGCGATGATTTGTGCTGTCATTCCGGGGCGATGCTCAGCATCGAACCCGGAATCTCGAGATTCCGGGTCTGGTCCTTCGGACCATCCCGGAATGACGCCGGCCAGGGTTTTCATCTCCGTCCCACTCCGCTAAACCGCGCGCCATGAACCGGACTGGACTCTTCATCGCCCTGGCGCTGTGGCTCGTGATCGGCGTCGTTTTCGGCCTCTATCCCGAACTCGACCTCAAGCTCGCCGCGCTGTTCTTCGATCCCGACACAAAAACCTTTCCGCTCAAGCTGAACGACTGGGCCGGCTTTGCGCGTGACGCTGCGATGTGGGTCGCCTGGGCGTTCGTGCTGCCGTCGCTTGTCGCACTCGTGGTCAAGATGTTCCGGCCCGACCGGCCGCTGATGGTGTCGGGGCGCGCGATCGTGTTCCTGCTGGTCACGATCATCCTGTCGGCCGGCATCCTCACCAACCTCACCTTCAAGACCTATTGGGGCCGGCCGCGGCCGGTGGTGGTGACGCAGTTCGCCGGCGACCAGCAGTTCGTGGCGTGGTGGGATCCGCGCGGCGAGTGTGCGCGCAACTGCTCGTTCTTCTCGGGCGAAGGTGCGACCGCGTTCTGGACCCTGGCGCCGGCCGCGCTGGCGCCGCCGGCGTGGCGGCCGCTCGCTTATGCCGCCGCGGTGGTCTTCGGCATCGTGACCAGCGGGCTGCGGATGGCCTTCGGCGGCCACTTCTTCACGGATGTCTCGATCGCCGGCCTCGTGACCTTCGTCGTGATCTGGTTCGCCTACGCGCTGATCTACCGCTGGCCACGGACCCGGTTCTCGGACGAGGCGGTCGACGCCGCCCTGACCCGGCTGAACATGCCCGCTTACCGGCTCCGCCAGCGCCTGTTCGGCCGCAAGACGGGCGCCGAGCCCTCGGTTTGAGCCATTAAATGGGTGCCGAGACGTGCGAAATTTGATATTCGCGCGGTCAAGTTCACCCTCACATCAGCCCTTTGAGACCCGATTGGAAGCGCCATGACCACGATCCTGAAAAGCCTGCCCAAGGGTGAGAAAGTCGGCATCGCTTTTTCGGGCGGCCTCGACACCAGCGCGGCGCTGCTCTGGATGAAGCAGAAGGGCGCGCGCTGCTACGCCTATACCGCCAATCTCGGCCAGCCCGATGAGGCCGACTACAACGAGATCCCGCGCAAGGCGGAAGCGTTCGGCGCCGAGAAGGCCGTGCTGGTCGATTGCCGCACCCAGCTGGTCCACGAGGGCATCGCCGCGATCCAGTCCGGCGCCTTCCACATCTCGACCGGCGGCATCACCTATTTCAACACCACGCCGCTCGGCCGTGCCGTCACCGGCACCATGCTGGTCGCGGCGATGAAGGAGGACGGCGTCAACATCTGGGGCGACGGCTCGACCTTCAAGGGCAACGACATCGAGCGCTTCTACCGCTACGGCCTGCTGACCAACCCGTCCCTGCGCATCTACAAGCCCTGGCTCGACCAGCAGTTCATCGACGAGCTCGGCGGCCGCGCCGAGATGTCGGCGTTCATGACGGCGCAGGGCTTTGCCTACAAGATGAGCGCCGAGAAGGCGTATTCGACCGACAGCAATCTGCTCGGCGCCACGCACGAAGCGAAAGATCTCGAGAGCCTCGACAGCGGCATCAAGATCGTCAACCCGATCATGGGCGTGCCGTTCTGGCGCGACGACTGCAACGTCAAGGCCGAGAAGGTCGTGGTGCGCTTCGAGGAAGGCCAGCCTGTTGCGTTGAACGGCCAGACCTTCTCTGATCCCGTCGCGCTGTTCCTCGAAGCCAACGCCATCGGCGGCCGTCATGGCCTGGGCATGAGCGACCAGATCGAGAACCGCATCATCGAGGCCAAGAGCCGCGGCATCTACGAAGCGCCGGGCATGGCGCTCCTGCACATCGCCTATGAGCGCCTCGTCACCGGCATCCACAACGAGGACACCATCGAGCAGTACCGCATCAGCGGCATGCGCCTGGGACGTCTGCTCTATCAGGGCCGCTGGTTCGATTCGCAGGCCCTGATGCTGCGCGAGACCGCGCAACGCTGGGTCGCGCGCGCCGTCACCGGCGAGGTGACGCTGGAGCTGCGCCGCGGCAACGACTACTCGATCCTCAACACCGAGAGCCCCAACCTGACCTATGCGCCGGAGCGGCTCAGCATGGAGAAGGTCGAGGACGCCGCCTTCACGCCGGCTGACCGCATCGGCCAGCTCACCATGCGCAACCTCGACATTGCCGACACGCGCACCAAGCTTGGTCTCTATTCGAAGACCGGTCTGCTGTCGGGCAGCGAAGGCTCGCAGATCTTCAGGCTCGAGAGCGACAAGGGCTGAGGCCGTAGGGCGGGTTAGCCGAAGGCGTAACCCGCCACGCCTCCGCGTTTGGCAAACGAAGTCGGCGGATTACGCTTCGCTAATCCGCCCTACAACAAGAAACAAGAATGGCCGGGATCGCTCCCGGCCATTTTGCATTCATGCTTCGCCTCAGCGCAGCACCGATTGGGGGCGGCGGCAGCGAGGCCTGACTGCCGCCGAGCCGCGGCGTGCAAGCGCCTGATTTTGCGTCCGTTTGTAAATCGAGGCTCGGCAGCGTGCCGCGCGACATTATGCGGCACTGTGTTCCACGAGACCGGAAGGTGTCTGAAACGACCGAATGAGTGGGGCCTGTCACGACGGAGCGACCCATGGCCAGACACAGACACGATCTGCCGCAGCATCGAGGCGGCATCTTCCTGACCGACGGTGGCATGGAGACCACCCTGATCTTTCACAAGGGACTGGAGCTTCCCCACTTCGCTGCATTCGTGCTGCTCGAGAGCGCGGAAGGCCGATCACATCTGAAGGAATATTACGACGCCTATCTCGCCATCGCGCGGCAGCGTGGGCTCGGCTTTGTGCTCGACAGTCCGACCTGGCGCGCCAATGCTGATTGGGGTGCCAAGCTTGGTTATGATGAGGACAGGCTCAAGGCGCTCAACATGCGTGCCATTCGCTTTATCGAGGAATTGCGCGGTGCCTGGGAGGCTCCTGGCCGGCCTTGCGTGATCAACGGCGCGATCGGCCCGAGGGGCGATGGCTACAAGGCCGGCAACATGGATGCGGCCGAGGCGATGGCCTATCACTCGCCTCAGATCGCGGCCTTTGCCGAGGCTGGCGCGGACATGGTGACCGCGTTCACGCTGAACAGCGTCAATGAAGCCATCGGCGTTGTGCGTGCGGCGAAGATGCAGGCGATTCCAGTTGCGGTCTCGTTCACAGTCGAAACCGACGGTCGTCTGGTCAGGGGAGAGACCCTGCGTGAGGCGATCGAAACGGTCGATCATGCAACGGAACGCGCGTGCGAATATTTTCTGATCAACTGTGCTCATCCAACACATTTCGAGGGTGCTCTCGAAGCCGGCGAGCCATGGGTCGAGCGCATTCATGGCGTTCGCGCCAACGCCTCGATCAAGAGCCATGCCGAGCTTGACGAATCGGAGGCGATCGACAGTGGCGATCCCGTCGATCTCGGCCGCCGCTATCTGGCGCTCAGGCGCGCGTTCCCGCGCATGCAGTTGCTCGGCGGCTGCTGTGGCACTGATCACAGGCATCTCGCAGCCATCTGCGATGCCTGCATGCCGCATCAGGCGTCAGGTGCATGATTAAAACAAAAATGGCCGGGATCGCTCCCGGCCATTTTCCATTCGTGCCTCGCCTCAGCGCGGCGGTGCGGTGCCGGGCGGGGGCGGCGGCAGCGAAGCCTGACCACCATTGAGCAGCGGCGTGATGTTGCGGATGGTCACACGCCGGTTGATCGGGCTCGGCCCCTGCGTCTGCTCCTTCAGATACTGCTCGCCGTAGCCCTGTGACGTCAGGTTCTCGGCGGGCACATTGAACTGTTGCGTCAGCAGTTCGGCCGCGGACTGCGCACGGCGGTCCGACAGCGACAGATTGTCGACGTCGTTGCCGACCGCGTCGGTGTGTCCCTCGATCAGGAACACCTCGCGCGGGTTGCGCTGGATCGCCTGGTTCAGTCCGTCCGCGATCACCTGGAGCCGGGCCGCCTGGTCCGGCGGGATGGTCCACGATCCCGTCTCGAAGTTGATCGTGTTGACGTCGATGCTCGGCATCTGCATGCGAACATTGGGGCTGTAGCGGATCTCGTCGAGCGAGTAACGCCGATCGATCCGCTGCACCGGCGGTGCCACCATGGTCTGGTAGATCACGTCCGGCGACGCCTCCTGGGCGTCGACGATGTAGCGATCATAGGGAATGTTCACGACCGGCGGCGGCACGTCGACATAGAAGCCGCCGACCGCCCGCGGATCGCGATAGGTGTTGTCGATGATGATGATCTCGCGTCCGCGCGGGTCCCTGCGGATACGCCGCAGCAGCGAGCCGTCCGCGCCGACCACGGTGATCACCTCGCTGCCGTCGGGACGGACCACGACGGTGCGGGTTTCGCCGCCGACGGTGTCGGTGCGGATGTCGCGGGCGCCGTAGCGGAAGCGATAGAGATCGTTGCCGCGGACATAGGCCTGCCCGCCCGGATCGCGGATGATGATGCGGTCCGGCTCGGTGTAGACGGTGCGGCCGCCTTCGACGACCTCACGCCGCTGGCTGTGCATGTCGGCGATGGTCGCGCCGATCACGGCACCGGCAACCACGCCCGCGCCGATCGCGAGCGGCGTCAAGTCACGCTGCTGCGGACGCGGCGGTGGCGGCAGCGGAGCTGCGACTGTCGGCGCGGCACGGAAGGCCGGTGCGACCGTCGGCGGCGCGTATTGCGCCCTGTTGGGCGGCGGTGCCGCGGCCGGCGTACCGGGGACGACGGTCGGTGCCGCGGCGCCGGCGGGAGGAGCCGGTGGCCGGGGCGGCAGACCGGCCTGGGGCGGCGCGGCCGGGGCTCCGGCAGCGGGCGCGCCGGCAGGAGGCGTTGCACCCTGTTGGCCGGGGGGCGGCGTCGTGGTCGGGGCTGCACCAGGCGCGGGCGCTGGTCCCGCACCGGGACGTCCGGGCGGCGGCGTTGCGGCACCGGGGGCCGGTGTGGCCGTCGGAGCGGGCGCGGCACCGGGAGCCGGTGTCGGCGATCCCGCAGCCGGAGGGGTGCCGGGCCGTGCGCCGGGCGGCGGCGCGCCGGGGCGGCCAACAGGGGGTGCGCCAGGCGTGCTGCCCGGAGCCGGCGTTGCGGTCGGCGCAGGTGTTGCCGTCGGTGCAGGTGTGGTTGCCGGGGCAGGCGCGTTCGGGCGAGCCGTGGGTGCTGCTGTCGGAGCAGCAGGCGTTGCCGCCGGCGCGGGGCGCCCCGCAGGACCCGCTGCCGGAGGCGGCGGAGGCGGCGTCGGAGTCGGGCGAGCCGCAGGCGGCGGTGGCGTCGGCGCGTGCTGCTGCGGAGCCGCCGCGGGAGGCGGTGCTGGCGGCGTGGGAGCCGGACGTGCTGCGGGCGGTGCCGGAGGCGGCGGTGTCGGAGCGTGCTGCTGCGGCGCTGCAGCCGGCGGCGGCGAAGGCTGCTTCGGGGCGGCAGGCGGCGGTGGGGGCGGCGGCGGCGCCGGGCGGGCCGCAGGTGGCGGCGGAGGCGGTGGCGGCGCTGCAGGGCGCGGCGGTGCGGCAGCCGGCGGAGGCGCAGCAGGCGGGTGGGGCGGTGCAGCCGCGGGCGGCGGTGCCGCGGGGCGCGCGGGCGCCGCAGGCGGCGCGGCCGCTGGCGGTCCCTTCGGAGGCTGCTTCGGTTTTCCGTCAGGGCCCGTCTCTTGTTGTGGTTGGGCCTGCGCAACCACGAGCGGCGGCGCGCTTTGCGCATGCGATGCGGAGCTTGTGAACTGCATCGCGGTCAGAGCCGTCGTTGCAAGCAGCACGAAACGAAGGTGAGTCATATTGGTGAACTTCCCCGGAAGGTTCTTTGACGAAGTGTCGGGATGAACGGCTACGCGTTAGGCCGGAATGTGGCGGGCGAAGAGGTCGCGGTCCGATTTATTTCTGCACGCAAATCACCTCACTATGGTGACGTTCATTGCGCATTCAGAAGCAGGTTGCAATTGCCTCACATGTGATGCTTCGCCTCATATGTGATCCCGCGGCGAACTTGCATCCGTCGCGGGATTCGGCGTGAGCGGCCCGGTCGGTCCGCGCGATGGAATCTCTTCCGGCATGTGGCCCGGCAATTCGTCGGGTCGCGGTGGCGAGCCGGGCTCGCGCACCGGCGGCGTGATTTCAGGCTGCGGATTGCCCGGCGGAATTCCAGGCGGCGGCTCGGTAGGCGTGCCGGGAGTCGACGGCGGAATCTCGGGCGGCTCAATCGGCATCAGCATCATCGGGGTCAGTTGTCAGGAGAACGATAACGATGATGCCGCACCGATGTTCCTCGCGCCGTCGTCCTGAAAGCTGCCTATTCCGGTGCGTGGCAGACGGCCTCGATGTTGTGGCCGTCGGGATCGCGCACGAACGCGCCGTAATAGTTCGCATGATAATGCGGGCGGATGCCGGGCGGTCCGTTGTCGCGTCCGCCGGCCGCCATCGCCGCCTTGTAGAACGCATCGACCGTGGCGCGGTCTTTGGCGACGATCGCAACATGCACGGGCTTGTTCATCGGGCCTTCGGCGCCGAACCAGAAGTCCGGCTTGCCGTTGGCGCCGAAGCCCGCGGCAGCGGAGTGGCCGGTCTGCTCCGCCGTCACTTCCATGATCAGGCTGTAGCCGAGCGGAGCGAGCGCCGCCGCGTAGAACGCCTTCGCGCGTTCATAGTCGGAGACGGAGAAACCCAAATGGTCGATCATCGCAACCTCCGTTGTTCGCCCCTGTCAGCGCGACAGGAACGTATTGCTCCGCGTCTTGCGCACGATCGCAAAGCCGCGTGCGACCATGTCGGCAATACAATCCTGCTGCCATTCGTTTTGTGACAGATGCTCGATCACGACTGCGCGCGGCCACTGCGATTGCGGCGCGTCGCGGAAGAAGCCGATCAGCACGCGATCCTCGAAGCCTTCGACGTCGATCTTCAGCGAATCGACCTGCGCAACTCCGGCCTCGTCCAGGATGCGCGTCAGCCGCAGCGACGGCACCTTGATCGCATCCGTGCTGGCCGCGCCGGTCACGACATGCGTGGCGCCGAGATTGCCGCCGCCGCTCTCGATCATCAGCTCGCCGTCGCTGTCGCCGGCGGCGGCCTGCACCAGGCGCACCTGCGTTGCGTTCGATGCGGCCTGGTTGAACGACAGCCGCCCGAACGTCATCGGATGCGGCTCGATCGCGACCACCTTGCCCGTGGTGCCAACCTGCCGCGCCATCACCAGCGCAAAGGTGCCGACATTGGCACCGACGTCGACGAACGTGCCGCCTGCGGGCGTGTGCCGGCGCAGGAAGTCGAGCTCGTCGAGATTGTAGTCGGGGTTGAACAGCGCGCCGCGCTCGGTCGCACTGCCCTGGTGATAGAGCCGGAACGAGGCGCCCTGGTATTGCACGTCAACGGGGCCGCCGCGCAGCAGATTGACGAGCCGCGACATCCACGGACGGAACGCGCCGCGCTTCAGCCCCGACTGCGTCGCGAGGCGAATGATGGCAGCCTGCGCAGCATTTGGCGCAAATGCGCCGAATGGCGCGGACGAAGGGGCGTTGTCGGGCGTCAAGCAGGCGGTCCTCGTTGCAAGCGGCGCATGCATAGCCGGTTTTGATGAGAGCTACAATTTCGCTGTCGTTCCGGGGCGCGAAGCGAACCCGGGACCCATAACCACGCGGAGGAATTGTGGTGCAAGATGCCCACTCCGAGTCTTCGCCACACTGCTCCCTGGGGGTATGGGCCCCGAATCTGCGCTCCGCTTCGCTGCGCTTGTCCGGGATGACGGAGAGAGTGTGCTACGCCGCCTTCTTCGGTGTCGCCTTGCGCTGGCGCAGGAAGCGGCCGAGCAGCTTTCGCCGGCCCTTGCGCGGGATCAGGTCGATGTCGCTGACGAGCTTGGCGCCGCCCTTGCGGCGCTCCAGCACGATCTTGCGGCTGTGGAAGGCCTCCAGCTCGACGCGATGCGCGACGCTGACGATGGTCGCCTTCGGCAGCGCGTCGGTGACCATCTGCATCATCTTGTCCTGGCTCTTCTCGTCGAGCGCGGAGGTCGCCTCATCGAGCACGACGATGTCGGGGTTGTGCAGCAGCAGCCGGGCGAAGGCGAGGCGCTGCTTTTCACCGCCCGACAGCGTCTGGTCCCACGGTCCGTCCTCCTCGATCTTCTCCTTGAGATGATCGAGGCCGACCTTGTGCAGCGCTTCGCCGATCTCCTCGACGGTCCAGTGGTCGGCCGCGCCGGGATAGGCGACAGCACGGCGCAGGCTGCCGGACGGTACGTAGGGCCGCTGCGGCAGCATGAACAGCCGCCGGTCGGGATGGAAATTGACGCTGCCGCCGCCCCATGGCCAGAGCCCTGCGATGGCGCGGACCAGCGTGCTCTTGCCGGTGCCGGATTCGCCGGCGACCAGCAGCCGCTCGCCGGGCTCGATCACCACCTCGGTCTCGCCGACAACCGCGGTGCCGTCGTCGAGCGTGACCGAAAGGTCGTTCAATTCCAGCATGGCGTCGTTGCTGGTCTCGCCACGCTTGATGCGGCCGAGGCCGTCGCCCTGCTCGGCGCGCTCGAGGCCGTCAAGCGACATCATCAGCGAGGCGATGCGCCGGGCGCAGGCGTTCCAGTCGGCGAGCCGCGGATAATTGTCGACCAGCCAGCCGAACGCGCTCTGCACGATGGTGAAGGCGGAGGCGGCCTGCATCACCTGTCCGAGCGTCATGCTGCCCTCGAGGAATTTTGGCGCGCAGAGCAGCAGCGGCACGACCGGTGCAACGAGGCTCGAGCCTTGCGAGACCAGCGTTGTGCGCATGTGCTGGCCGGCGAGGCGCGCCCATTGCCTGAGCACGCTGGTGAAGTTGCGGTCGATGCCGCCGCGCTCCTCCTCCTCGCCGCCGAGCAGCGCGATGCTCTCGCCGTTCTCGCGCACGCGCGTCAGCGTGTAGCGGAAATCCGCCTCGGCCTGGTTCTTGTCCTCGGAGACCTGCACGAAGCGCCGGCCGATCACCAGGATCGAGCCGGAGGCTATCGCGGCATAGAGGATTGCGGCGATGACGAGGAAGCCCGGAATGGTGATGGTCGAGCCGCCGAGCGTGACCGTGAGCGCGCCGCCGATGGTCCACAGCACGATGATGAAAGTGACGGCTGACAACAGCGCCGAGGTCACGCCGGCGAGAAAATCGACCGGAGAATCGGTCGCAACGCGCAGATCCTCGGCGATGCGGTATTCCGGGTTCTTGTGGTCGCCGCCGACCAGGTTGAGCTGATAGTAGCGCCCGTTGGCAAGCCAGCGCGTCAGCACGCTGGCGGTGAGCCAGGCCCGCCAGCGCCGCTGAATGCCCATGCGTGCAAACACCTGGGCGACGCCGAGCACGATGCTGCCGATCGCGAGCGGGAAGAACATGGCCGTGAGATGGAAGACGGTGGCTGCGTCGCGCTTCTCGATGGCGTCGAAGATCGCGCGATTCCAGACGTTGATGCCGTACTGGAAGCCGACGGTCAGGATGATCAGCACGCCGAGTCCGATCGAGAATGGCCAGGCGAGACGGTCGCCGTTGCGGCCCCAGAAGCCGCGTGCGCTGATCCAGAAGCGCGTCAGCAGATAGTCCTTGCGGGCCTGCTCGGCCTCTTCGGGCGACAGCTCGGGGTCAGGTTCGACCAGCTCGGGCGGCGGCGGTGCGACCTCATCGCCGCCCTCGCCGGTGATCTCGATGATGGGCGGCTCCTTGCCCTGTTCGCGCTTTGCGGCCGGCTTGTGCATGCGCGGCTAACGCGAAAGAAATCAGTCGGTTCCCGCAGGTTCCGCACCAGCCTCATTCGGCGGCGCCGTCGCGGACCGGCCGCAGCCTCGCGGCCCGATGGAGAACGCGCGACAATTCCTCAATCGAATAAGGCTTTTGCACGAGGTCGAAGCCGGCGGCGCCATCCTGTGACAGGGCCTGACTGTAGCCCGTGGTCAGCACGACCGGCACGCGGATGCCGCGGTCGCGGATGGCCTGCGCCAGATCGAGCCCGGTCATGACAGGCATCACCACGTCGGAGAACACGACGTCGAAGCGATCCGAATCCACGACCAGCTCGGCGAGCGCGTCGGTGGCATTGTCGACCAGGGTGATGCTGTAGCCGAGCTCGGTGAGGCCGTCGGCCGCGAAATTGGCCAGCTCGATATTGTCCTCGACCACCAGCACCGACATGCCGCTGCCTGCCTCCGCCGGCGCGGTGTTCGGCGCCTGCCGCTGCGGCAGCAGGTCCGCCGGCACGCGCGGCAGATAGAGCGAGAAGGTGCTGCCCTGGCCGACCTCGCTCGTCACGGTCACCTCGCCGCCGGATTGCCGGGCGAAGCCGAACACCTGCGACAGGCCGAGGCCGGTGCCCTGGCCGACCTGCTTGGTGGTGAAGAACGGCTCGAAGATGCGCCCCAAGCGTGCGGCGGGAATGCCGATGCCGGTGTCGCTGACGGCGACGCTGACGAAGCCGCCGTTTTCCGGGATCTGGCTGCCTGAGAGGTGTGCGAGCGTATCAGGAACGGTCGCCGCCGCCTGCACGACGAAGGTGATCCTGCCTTTGCCCTGCATGGCATCGCGCGCATTGGTCGCCATGTTGATCAGCGCTGTCTCGAACTGGCTGGCATCGGCATTGACGAGGCACGGCTCCGCCGGGAGCCGCATCGCGATCTCGATCGCCGGGCCAAGCAGCGTCGCGAGCATGTCGTGCAGCGACTGTATCCGCTCGCCGATATCGAACACCTCGGGCTTCAAGGTCTGGCGCCGCGCAAACGCCAGAAGCTGCGAGGTCAGCTTGGCCGCGCGCGCGACCGCGTCCGCAATGGCGGTGATGTAGCGCTCCCGCCGCTCCTCCGTCAGTTGCGGCCGGTTCAACAGGTCGACCGAGGCGCGGATCACGGTGAGCAGATTGTTGAAGTCGTGGGCGACACCGCCGGTGAGCTGCCCGAGCGCTTCCAGCCGCTGGCTGTGCTTGAGCGCCTCCTCGGCCTCGCGCCGCGCCGTGGCCTCGGCGTGGAGATGCCGGGTGCGCCGGAGCGCGAACGCAAGCAGCAGAAACAGCAGCGCCGTAGCCGGAATGCCGAACACCAGATGCTGGCCCATGGTGGCGAACCAGCGCGCGCGGATCGCCGAGGTCTCGAGCCCGGCGCTGACATAGATCGGATATTCCGCCACGCGCCTGTAGCCGATGCGCCGCTCGATTCCGTCCGAGGGCCAGGCGATGGTGATGAGGCCGTGCTCGGGGTGAGCGGCGATCTGCCGCCCGACCGGCCCGGTCGGATCTAGCCGGAAGTCGCGGTCTACCCGCGGAAAATGCGTGAGCAGCACGCCGTCCGTGCGTCCCATGGCGAAGAAGCTGCCGGGATCGGAGCCGATCCTGGCATAAAAGCTCTCGAAATATTCCGGCAGGACGGAGGCCTGGATGACGCCGACGAAGCTGCCATCGTCGGTTTCACGGCGCCTGCTCACGCCGAAGAAGCGTGCGCCCTGATAGGGCGGACGCGGCGTCAGGGCCGCGCCGACGAACGTGCCGATGTTCTGGTCGACATGGGAATAGAAATAATCGCGGTCCGCGAAACTCAGATCCTGCGGCGGCGAGGCGAGGCTGTTGACCAGCGACTTTCCATTCGCGTCGAAGATCCAGGCTGATTTGAGCTGCGGCAGCGAATCGGCGAGCCGTTTCAGGCGGCGGTGCAGCGCCGGTTCGCGCGAGCGGATGACGTCGTCGGGAAGGCCGCGCACCACCTCGTTGATCTCGGCGAGGCTGCGGTCGATGGTCTCGAACACCTTGAGCGCGTGCTCATGGGCGACATCGAGGGTGCGCTCGATCTCGCGGTCGGCGATGTCCTTGGTCGATGTGTAGGAAATCGTGGAGGTGAAGACGAACAGCGCAATCGGCAGCGCCAGGGATGCAGCCATCATCCACTGCAACAGTCTCAACGAATTGCGTTGCGCGCCCTGCACTGCTCCGGTCCCTGACCGGAGAGCTTACTTGAAATTCCCGCCGGGAAGGAAGCGGCTTGTCGATGGAACCGGAGGTTGCAATCCGGAACTTCGCCCGTGGCGCGGGCTGGAAGAAAAATCTGCTCGAATCCGCGCCGGCCGTAGCATGCCCCGGCCGGCCCGGCCGGGGATCGTGACGTGAACGGCGGCTAGATCTGGCGCTCGACCATCTTGAGCTTGAGCTCGGCGATGGCTTCCGCCGGGTTCAGGCCCTTCGGGCAGGCCTTGGCGCAGTTCATGATGGTATGGCAGCGGTAGAGGCGGAACGGGTCCTCGAGATTGTCGAGCCGCTCGCCGGTCGCCTCGTCGCGGGAGTCGGACACCCAGCGGTTCGCCTGGAGCAGGGCGGCGGGACCGAGATAGCGGTCGCTGTTCCACCAATAGCTCGGGCACGAGGTCGAGCAGCAGGCGCACAGGATACACTCGTAGAGGCCGTCGAGCTTCTCGCGGTCCTCGTGGCTCTGCTTCCATTCCTTTTGCGGCGTCGGCGAGGTCGTCTTCAGCCACGGCTCGACGGAGGCGTATTGCGCGTAGAAATTGGTCAGGTCGGGGACGAGGTCCTTCACCACCGGCTGGTGCGGCAGCGGATTGATCTTCACCGCGCCGTCCTTCACGTCGTGCATCGAGCGGGTGCAGGCCAGCGTGTTCTGGCCGTCGATGTTCATGGCGCAGGAGCCGCAGACGCCTTCGCGGCAGGAGCGGCGGAAGGTCAGCGACGGATCGATGTTGTTCTTGATCCAGATCAGACCGTCCAGCACCATCGGACCGCAATCATGGGTGTCGACGTAATAGGTGTCGACGCTCGGATTCTTGCCGTCGTCGGGATTCCAGCGATAGACGCGGAATTCGCGCGTTTCAGTCGCGCCCGCGGGCTTCGGCCAGGTCTTGCCGCCGGTGATCCTGGAGTTCTTCGGAAGTGCGAATTCAACCATTGCTCTAACCTTTCGTCATTCCGGGATGGTCCGAAGGACCAGGCCCGAAATCTCGAGATTCCGGGTTCGATGCTGTGCATCGCCCCGGAATGACGAGCTACTGTTGTTTCTCAGTACACGCGCGCCTTGGGCGGGATGTACTGCACGTCGTTGGTCATAGTGTAGTCGTGAACCGGGCGGTACTCGATCTTGACCTTGCCGGAGTCATTCAGCCAGGCCAGCGTGTGCTTCATCCAGTTCTTGTCGTCGCGCTCGGAGAAGTCCTCGCGGGCATGCGCGCCGCGGCTCTCGGTGCGGTTGGCGGCCGAGTTCATCGTCACCACCGCCTGCGAGATCAGATTGTCGAACTCCAGCGTCTCGACGAGATCCGAATTCCACACCAGCGAGCGGTCGGACACGGCGATGTCGGTGATGCCGCTATGGACCTTCTCGATCAGGTTCTGGCCTTCGCTCAGGATCTCGCCGGTGCGGAACACCGCGCAATTGTTCTGCATCACGTGCTGCATGCCTTCGCGCAGCTTTGCGGTCGGCGTGCCGCCGGAAGCGTAGCGGTAATGGTCGAGGCGGCCGAGCGCCAGCTCGGACGAGTTCGCCGGCAGCTCCGGCTGGTTGGCGTTGGGCGTGAGCTTCTCGGCAAGGCGCAGCGCGGCGGCGCGGCCGAACACGACGAGGTCGATCAGCGAATTCGAGCCGAGGCGGTTGGCGCCGTGCACGGAGACGCAGGCCGCTTCGCCGATCGCCATCAGGCCGGGGATGATGGCGTTGTCGTCGCCGTCCTTCTTGGTCAGCACTTCGCCGTGATAGTTCGTCGGGATGCCGCCCATGTTGTAGTGCACGGTCGGCACGATCGGGATCGGCTCGCGCGTCACGTCGACATTGGCGAAGATCTTGGCGGATTCGGAGATGCCCGGCAGGCGCTCGGCGAGCACCGCGGGATCGAGATGGTCGAGATGAAGGAAGATGTGGTCCTTCTTCTTGCCGACGCCGCGGCCTTCGCGGATCTCGATGGTCATCGCGCGCGAGACGACGTCGCGCGAGGCCAGATCCTTCGCGGACGGCGCGTAGCGCTCCATGAAACGCTCGCCCTCGGAATTGACGAGATAACCGCCTTCGCCGCGTGCACCTTCGGTGACGAGGCAGCCCGAGCCGTAGATGCCGGTCGGGTGGAACTGCACGAACTCCATGTCCTGCATCGGCAGGCCGGCGCGCAGCACCATGCCGCCGCCGTCGCCGGTGCAGGTGTGCGCCGAGGTGCAGGAGGCGTAGGCGCGGCCGTAGCCGCCGGTCGCGAGAATTACGGTCTGGGCCCGGAAGCGGTGCAGCGTGCCGTCGTCGAGCTTGAGCGCGATGACGCCGCGGCAGGCGCCCTGGTCGTCCATGATCAGGTCGATGGCGAAGAATTCGATGAAGAACTCGGCCGCATGGCGCAGCGACTGGCCGTACATCGTGTGCAGCATGGCATGGCCGGTACGGTCGGCGGCGGCGCAGGTACGCTGCGCCTGGCTCTTGCCGAACTCGGTGGTCATGCCGCCGAACGGACGCTGGTAGATCTTGCCGTCCTCGGTGCGCGAGAACGGCACGCCCCAATGCTCGAGCTCGTAGACCGCCTCGGGCGCGTTGCGCACCATGTATTCGATCGCGTCCTGGTCGCCGAGCCAGTCCGACCCCTTCACGGTGTCGTACATGTGCCAGCGCCAGTCGTCCTTGTGCATGTTGCCGAGCGAGGCCGAGATGCCGCCCTGCGCCGCGACCGTATGCGAGCGGGTCGGGAACACCTTGGTGATGCAGGCGGTGCGAAGACCCGCTTCGCTACAGCCGACCACGGCGCGCAGGCCCGCGCCGCCGGCGCCGACCACGACGACGTCATAGGTGTGGTCTTCGATCGGATAGGCCTTGCCGTTGGTGGCGGGAGCGCCGGTGCCCTTGCCATTGGTCTCTGTGGCCATGGGTTACACTCCGGATGAAAGCTTCAGGATCGCGTAGGTCGAGGCGAGCGCGACGGCGACCGAGAAGAAATTGTTGAGCATGATCGAGACGAGCTTCAGCTTCTCGTTATGGACGTAGTCTTCGATCACGACCTGCATGCCGATCTTCATGTGCCAGGCGCTGGCGGCGATGAAGAGCAGCATGATGATGGCGATCGGCAGCGAGCCGAGGATCTGCGCCGCGAACGCCTGGTTGCGGCCGAACAGCATCACGATGACCACGATCACCGGGATCATCAGCAGCACCATCGCGACGCCGGTGATGCGCTGACGCCAGAAGTCGGACGTGCCCGAATGCGCCGCGCCGAGATTGCGGACGCGGCCGAGCGGGGTGCGCATGCTGCGCTTGGGCGAATCGGTTGCGCTCATCGTCCACCTCCGGTCGCGTAGGCGATGATCCAGATCAGCACCGTCAGCACGATGCCGCCGATCAGCGCGCCCCAGGTCAGGGCCTCGCGCTCGTTGGCCTTGAAGCCGTAGCCGAGGTCCCACACGAAGTGCCGGATACCGCTCAGCATATGGTGCATCAGCGCCCAGGTGTAGCCGAACACGATCAGCCGGCCGATGATGCTGCCGGTGAAGGCCTGGACGTGGCCATAGGCGGCCGGGCCGGAGGCCGCCGCGATCAGCCACCAGGCCAGCAGCAGGGTGCCGACATAGAGGGCGATGCCGGTGGCGCGATGGACGATGGACAGCGCCATCGTCAGCGTCCAGCGGTAGACTTGCATGTGGGGGGAAAGCGGTCGTTCGATCCGTGCGGTCATGGGCTTTTGATGTTTATTGCGGCCCAGCATGGGGCGCGCGGGGATCGCGAAAGGTCGGCTCTATTTACGGAGTCGATTTCACCTGCGCAATCACCAAATCGCCATAAATCGAACGGTGGTTCAGCCCTAGACCCTTGATGAAACAAGGCCAATCAGGGGCTTGGTATACCAGAGCCTTGGCCTATCGACCAAAAATCGAATCAATATTCGTTTCTTCAAGCGCGCGCCCGAAGCATTGAAATCGCTATTGGAACACCTCTAAACGGACCATGCCGTCCAAATCACTGCAGGTGCCGGCCAGCGACCTCTCCTTGTCCAACCATCAGGCGTCGACCCGCTGCCACGCCCGCTTTTCGTTGCCAGTCCCGGATATGCGCAGCCTGCATCCCACCCAAGACGCGAGGCGCGGCGTGTCGACCGGCCAAATCAGATCGCCTACAGCTTGGACCGCAGCCGAATCCGGGCGGACGATTCGGAGACGCTGCGGCCAGTCGCCGGGGCAGGTCAGGGGTGATTGCAGGTCTTGATATCAAGGAGATCATCGAGCTCGCGCTGTTGCTGATCGCAACGGGCGCGCTCTCGGGATTCCTGGCCGGTGTGTTCGGCATCGGTGGCGGCGCGATTCTCGTGCCGGTGTTCTACGAATGCTTCCGGATCGCCGGCGTGCCGCTGGAGGTGCGGATGCCGCTCTGCATCGGCACTTCGCTCGCGGTGATCATCCCGACGTCGATCCGCTCGTTCCAGGCGCATTACAAGCGCGGCGCCGTCGACATGACGATCCTGCGGGTGTGGTGGCTGCCGATCGTGATCGGCGTCATCGCCGGCAGCGTGATTGCGCGCTACGCGCCGGAAAAGCTGTTCAAGATCGTCTTCGTCGCCGTCGCCTATTCGGCCGCAGCCCGCCTCATCTTCGCGCGCGAGGGCTGGAAGTTCGGCGACGATCTGCCGAAGGGTCCCTTGATGCGAATCTACGGCTTCTGCGTCGGCATCCTCTCGACGCTGATGGGCATCGGTGGCGGGCTGTTCTCGAACCTGCTGATGACCTTCTACGGCCGTCCGATCCATCAGGCCGTCGCGACCTCGTCGGCGCTCGCGGTGCTGATCTCGATCCCCGGCGCGCTCGGCTACATCTATGCCGGCTGGCCGGCGGCGGCGACCTATCCCGGCGTTTCGGCTCTGCAGGTGCCGTTCGCACTCGGCTACGTCTCGCTGATCGGCGCCGTGCTGGTGATGCCGATGAGCCTCGTGACGGCGCCGTTAGGGGTGAGGGCCGCGCATGCGATGTCGAAGCGGACGCTGGAAGTCGCGTTCGGATGTTATCTCTTCATCGTCGGCAGCCGGTTCGTGATGAGCCTGGTGGGCGGGCAATAGAGTGCAATCGTAGGGTGGGTTAGCCGAAGGCGTAACCCACCACTGTCTATATCCGCGGAAGCAGAAGAGGTGGGTTACGCCGAGCGACTGCGCTCAGCGCAGCCGCAGGGCTAACCCACCCTACGGATCGCCCTTCCTCACTTCTTCGCGTAAATATCCTTGTACGTATCGCGCAGCACGTTCTTCTGCACCTTGCCCATGGTGTTGCGCGGCAGCTCGTCGACGACGAAGACGCGCTTGGGCATCTTGAACTTTGCAAGGCGCCCGTCGAGCGCCTTCAGCACTGCGGCCTCAGTCACATCGGCGCCCTTGTTGCAGACCAGCACCGCGGTGACGCCCTCGCCGAAATCGGCGTGTGGCACGCCGATCACGGCGGATTCGATCACGCCCGGCATCGCGTCGATCTCGCTCTCGATTTCCTTGGGGTAGACGTTGAAGCCGCCGGAGATCACCAGATCCTTTCCGCGGCCGAGGATGTGGACGTAGCCCTTGTCGTCGATCTTGCCGAGATCGCCGGTGATGAAGAAGCCGTCGGGGCGGAATTCCGATTTTGTTTTCTCCGGCATACGCCAATAGCCCTTGAACACGTTCGGGCCCTTGACCTCGATCATGCCGATCTCCTCGCGCGGCAGTTCCTTGCCGGTCTCGGGCTCGGTCACGCGCACGGAGACGCCGGGCAGCGGGAAGCCGACCGCGCCGGGCACGCGCTCGCCGTCATAGGGGTTCGACGTGTTCATGTTGGTCTCGGTCATGCCGTAGCGCTCGAGCACCGCATGGCCCGTGCGCGCCGACCATTCGCGATGCGTTTCGGCCAGCAGCGGCGCCGAGCCCGAGATGAACAGCCGCATATGCTTCGTCGTCTCGCGCGACAGCGCAGAGTTCTGGAGCAGCCGCGTGTAGAAGGTCGGCACGCCCATCAGCACCGTCGCGCGCGCCATCAGCTTGATGATGAGGTCCGGGTCGAGCTTCGGCAGGAAGATCATCGAGGCCCGCGAAAACAACGTCACGTTGGTCGCCACGAACAGGCCGTGGGTGTGATAGATCGGCAGCGCGTGGATCAGCACGTCCTTGTCTGTGAAGCGCCAGTAGCTGACGAGGCTCAGCGAGTTGGACGCGAGATTGTCGTGCGTCAGCATCGCGCCCTTGGAGCGGCCGGTGGTGCCCGACGTGTAGAGGATCGCGGCGAGATCGTCGTTCGCGCGCGCGACGGTCGTGAATTCGCTGCTGGCCTTGCCGGCGGCGTCCGTCAGCGAGCCTTTTCCGTCAGGCCCGAGCGTTTCGACCTTGGCCTTCACCTTGGCCGCGATCGGGGCGAGCCCTTCCGCCTTGGAGGGATCGCAGACCACGAGCGACGGCTCGGCGTCGCCGATGAAGTAATCGAGCTCGTTCAGCGTATAGGCCGTGTTGAGCGGCAAATAGACTGCGCCGGCCCTGACAGTGCCGAGATACAGCACGATATTGGCGACGGATTTCTCCACCTGCACCGCAACGCGGTCGCCGGGCTTCACGCCGCGCGCGACCAGCACGTTCGCCATCTGCCCGGCCCGGGCGATCAGATCGCCATAGCTGATATGAGCGCCGTCCTGCGTCTCGATCGCGAGGCGTTCGGGATCGTCGAGGCCGTCGAACAGGCGGGAAAACAGGTTGGCGTTGGCTGCTTGGTTCATGCAAGATTTCCTCGACCGCAAGACTGACAAGGCCGGTCAAAGCCGAGGGCTGGATTAGCAAAAACCGCCCCAATGAAGCAACGGAGACAGTTTGCATGACCAAAGGTGGGAAACGCGTGGCCTGGGTGACGGGCGGGGGCAGCGGGATCGGGGAAGCCGGTGCCGAGGCGTTGGCTGCTGACGGCTGGACCGTCGTGGTCTCGGGCCGCCGCAAGGACGCCCTCGATGCCGTGGTTGCCAAGATCACCAAGGCGGGCGGGGTGGCCGAGGCCATCGCGCTGGATGTCTCCAGCGCGACTGAGGCCCAGAAGGCGGCCGATCAAATCGTCGCGAAGCATGGCCGGATCGACCTGCTCGTGAACAACGCCGGTATCAATGTCCCCAAGCGGAGCTGGAAGGACATGGAACTGGACGGCTGGGACCAGCTGGTCCAGGTCAACCTCAACGGCGTGCTCTATTGCATGCGCGCGGTGCTGCCGACGATGCGCAAGCAGCAGGACGGCTCGATCATCAATGTTTCGTCCTGGGCCGGCCGCCACGTCTCGAAGATGCCGGGCCCGGCCTACACCACCACCAAGCATGCGGTGCTGGCGCTGACCCATTCCTTCAACATGGACGAATGCGTCAACGGCCTGCGCGCCTGCTGCCTGATGCCGGGCGAGGTGGCGACCCCGATCCTGAAGCTGCGCCCGGTGGTGCCGAGCGAGGCAGAGCAGGCCAAGATGCTGCAATCCGAAGATCTCGGCCGCACCATCGCGTTTATCGCGAGCATGCCGCCCAGAGTGTGCATCAACGAGCTCCTGATCAGCCCGACGCACAATCGCGGCTTCATCCAGACGCCGAACAACAGGGATTGAAGCGGGCACACTGCGCGGCAATCTCTCCTCGTCGTCCCGGGGCGCGACGCAGTCGCGAACCCGGGACCCATAACCACAGGGAGAGGTTGTCGCGCGAGATAGGTACTCCGAGTCTTCGCCAAACGACTTCCTGTGGTTATGGGTCCCGGATCTGCGCTGCGCTTGTCCGGGACGACAGTGAAGCGTGTGGCCGCATCCATCACACGAACTCACCGCCCCATAGTTTCACGCATCACAAAGAATTTTTGTTCGAAACCCCATCGCAAACCCTCCCGTAGTTCGGCCAACGACGGCGCTGCTGCCTCACGTCAAACTGTCGCAGCCACTGTTGTTGCCCAACTCAAACGCCGGCCATTGCCGGTCACAGCTCATCGGGAGACTCTCCATGTCGAAGCGTATTGCCTATCTCGCTGCCGCCGCCTTCAGCGCCCTGGCCATCACCGCGACCGTCGTCGCGCCGGTTCGTGCCGAGGAGAAGACCGTGATGGTCGGCGGCGCCGCGATGTTCCCGTCCAAGAACATCGTCCAGAACGCCGTCCACTCGAAGGACCACACCACGCTGGTGGCGGCGGTGAAGGCGGCCGGCCTGGTGCCGACCCTGGAAAGCAAGGGCCCGTTCACGGTGTTCGCGCCGACCAACGCCGCCTTCGGCAAGCTGCCGGCCGGCACCGTCGACAATCTGGTCAAGCCCGAGAACAAGGCGACCTTGACCAAGATCCTCACCTACCATGTCGTGCCGGGCAAGCTCGAGGCCTCCGACCTCACCGACGGCAAGAAGATGAAGACCGCCGAAGGCGAGGAGCTGACGGTGAAGAAGCAGGACGGCAAGGTCTGGATCGTCGATGCCAAGGGCGGCACCTCGATGGTGACGATCTCCAACGTCAACCAGTCGAACGGCGTCATCCATGTGGTCGACACCGTGCTGATGCCGGCGACGTAACACCGTCCAGCCCTGTTTCATCCCTCGAACAGGATGCTTTGAGACGGCGAGCCGGGGGGACCCGGCTCGCTTGTTTGTGACCACGATAGCCTGACGGCATCGTTTCAATGCGAAACGGGGCGTAACGAAAGCGGAAGTATCGGCGTATATTCAGGGTCACACGGCGTTCAGGACGGAACCATCATGTCGAGCCTCACAGTCACCGACGAACAGGTCAGCGCTACCCCGGCCAAAGTGATCCAGCCGGCCTGGGTCCGGGTCATGCACTGGATCAACGCGCTCGCCATGATCCTGATGATCCTGTCGGGCTGGCAGATCTACAACGCCTCGCCGCTGTTCGGCTTCAGTTTCCCGCGCGAGTATACGCTTGGCGGCTGGCTCGGCGGCGGTCTGCTCTGGCACTTTGCGGCGATGTGGCTCCTGATGATCAACGGCCTCGCCTATCTCGTCACCGGTTTCGCCACCGGCCGCTTCCGCAAGAAGCTGCTGCCCATCACCCCGTCCGGCGTGCTCCAGGACGTCAGGGCTGCCCTGACCTTCAAGCTCGGCCATGACGATCTCACCGTCTACAATTACGTGCAGCGCGTGCTCTATGCCGGCATCATCGTCGTCGGCGTGCTGATCGTGCTGTCCGGCCTTGGAATGTGGAAACCGGTCCAACTCTACTATCTGGTGATGCTGTTCGGCGACTACCCGACCGCGCGCTATGTCCATTTCTTCTGCATGGCCGCGATCTGCGCCTTCCTCGTCATTCACGTCCTGCTCGCGCTGCTGGTGCCGAAGAGCCTGCGCGCGATGATCATTGGCCGCTGAGCGGAGGGAGAACCATGGCCAAGCGCTCGTTCCTGATCCCCGGCGTCGACAAGCGGCTGCTGATCAAGGACTCCATCAAGGCGATGCCTGACTTCACGCGACGCCGCTTCATCGCGGGCGGCGCCAGCTTAGGTGCGCTGACGCTGCTCACCGGCTGCGATGTCGTCGACTCCTCCTCGGCCGAAACCATGCTGGCGAAGGTCTCGAAGTTCAACGACGCCGTGCAGGCTTTCATCTTCAATCCCGACGCCTTGGCGCCGACCTTCCCCGAGAGCGCGATCACGAAGCCGTTCCCGTTCAACGCCTATTACGATCTCGACGACGCGCCCGACATCGACGGCAAGGACTGGAAGCTCGAGGTGCGCGGTCTCGTCGACAACAAGAAGTCGTGGACGCTGGACGAGCTCTACAAGCTGCCGCAGGTGAACCAGATCACCCGT
Source organism: Bradyrhizobium sp. CCGB01 (assembly GCF_024199795.1). NCBI lineage: Bacteria > Pseudomonadati > Pseudomonadota > Alphaproteobacteria > Hyphomicrobiales > Nitrobacteraceae > Bradyrhizobium > Bradyrhizobium sp. CCGB01. Next base: position 220,963 of record NZ_JANADK010000001.1, on the reverse strand, counting down.
CATATCTGCGTCGAGGGCTGGAGCGCGATCGGCAGCTGGACCGGCACGCCGCTGCGCGATTTCCTCAAGCTGATCGGCGCCGACACGCGTGCGAAATATGTCTGGTTCCAGTGTGCCGACAAGGACGGCTACAACTCGCCGCTGGACATGCGCAGCGCGCTGCATCCGCAGACCCAGATGACGGTCAAATACGCCAACGAGATCCTGCCGCGCGCCTACGGTTTCCCGATGAAGATCCGCGTGCCCACGAAGCTCGGCTTCAAGAACCCGAAATACGTGGTCTCGATGGAAGTCACCAACGACTACAAGGGCGGCTATTGGGAAGACCAGGGGTACAATTCGTTCAGTGGGAGCTAGCTCCGCTGCCGTAGGGTGGATTAGCCGAAGGCGTAATCCACCACGCTTCCGAGTCTGCCGAACGAAGTTGGTGGATTACGCCAAGGGACTGCGCTTCGCGCAGCCCGGGGCTAATCCACCCTACGGCACCGAAGCCTTCGGCCCGACCTTCCGCTGGCACAGAGCCGCCACCGCCCCGAGCGCCAGCAACGCCGCTGAGACGTTCAGCGCGTAACTCAAACTCCCCAGCGCATCCGTGATCGCGCCGACCACGATCGGGCCGAGCGTCTGCCCGACGCCGAACGAGATCGTCATCGCCGCGATCGCGGTCGGCCACACCTCCGGCGGGTAGTTGAAGCGGACGAAGGCGGTGGTCGAGCCGACCACGGCGAAGAAGGCGACGCCGAACACCACCGCCGACACCGCGAGCCACGCGGGGGAATGCCCCAGCATCGGCAAGGCCGCGCCGAGCGCGTTGGTGCCGAGGATGATCGCGGTGGCGAGGCCACCGCGATCCAGCGCCAGCACGCCGCGCCAGGCCCAGGGCGTCGCAAAGGCGCTGAGGCCGATCAGGCTCCAGAACGCAGCCTGTGCCGCGGCCCCGCCGCCGCCGTCGCGCACATAGGCGATCATGAAGGTCATGTAGGCGATGTAGCCGGCGCCGAACAGGAAGTAGCCGGCGAGATAGATCAGCACCGGAACTATCGCGAAGGTGGCGTGGCTGCCTTCCGAAAAACGCACGTCGCTCGCGATGCGGACCAGGAACAGGGGCACGGTCATGACGACGGACAGCAGCGTCAGCGCCCACCACACCATCCACCACGAGCCCGGCCCGAAATATTGCAGCGTGAACGGGGCGATCAGCCCTGAGGCGAGAATGCCGATACCGGGCCCGGCATAGAACAGGCTCAGCAGGAAATTGGCCCGCTCGGGACGAGACTGCGCGATGGAAGCGGCCAGCGCGCCGCCGGCGACGAAGCCGGCCGCGGCACCCAGGCCCAGCACGAGACGCGCAAGGCTCAGCGCGACGAAATTGCCTGTCAGCGCGCAAGTGGCGAGCGCGGCGACGCAGGCCAGGGTTCCGCCCCGGATCGCCGCCGACCAGCCGACGCGCTGGATCAGCCGCGACGCCACAAGCGCGCCCGCGAGATAGCCGACGGCGTTGATGGTGTTCATGAAACCGGCCGCCGAGTAGGACCAGCCGAGGGTCTCCCGCATGTCCGGCAGCACCAGCGCATAGGCAAAGCGGCCGATGCCGAGCCCGACCGTCGCCGCCAGCGACAGGGTCAGGATCAGCCGCGCGGGATGCGCAGGAGGCAGAGGGCGATCAGGGGCGTGCAAGGGCTACTCCGGCATCCGGCAGTGTGGCAGGCCCCGCCCGCCTTGCACAGCCGCGAGGCGGCAATGGTGTCTTGCCAAGCGCGCAACGCCGCTCTAGCACTCCGGCCGAATTCGATCTGAGAGGAAACGACCATGGCGACCCACAAACTGCTGCTGCTCCCCGGCGACGGTATCGGCCCCGAGGTGATGGGCGAGGTGAAGCGGCTGATCGACTGGCTCAATTCGGCGGGGATCGCCAAATTCGAGACCGACACTGGCCTCGTCGGCGGCTCCGCCTATGACGCCCACAAGGTGTCGATCTCCGAGGGCGACATGGCCAAGGCCAAGGACGCCGACGCGATCATCTTCGGTGCGGTCGGCGGCCCGAAATGGGACGCGGTGCCCTACGAGGTGCGCCCCGAAGCCGGCCTGCTCCGCCTGCGCAAGGATCTCGGTCTGTTCGCCAACCTCCGCCCCGCGGTGTGCTATCCGGCGCTGGCCGACGCCTCGAGCCTGAAGCGCGAGGCGGTCGAGGGCCTCGACATCGTCATCGTGCGCGAGCTCACCGGCGGCGTCTATTTCGGCGAGCCCAAGACCATCACCGATCTCGGCAACGGCCAGAAGCGCGCCATCGATACCCAGGTCTACGACACCTACGAGATCGAGCGCATCGCCCGCGTCGCCTTCGAGCTTGCCAAGAAGCGCAAGAACAAGGTGACGTCGATGGAGAAGCGCAACGTCATGAAGTCGGGCGTGCTCTGGAACGAGGTCGTCACGCAAGTCCACAAGCGCGAATATGCCGACGTCACGCTCGAGCACCAGCTCGCCGATTCCGGCGGCATGATGCTGGTGAAGTGGCCGAAGCAGTTCGACGTCATCGTCACCGACAATCTGTTCGGCGACATGCTGTCCGACATCGCGGCGATGCTGACGGGCTCGCTCGGCATGCTGCCATCGGCCTCGCTCGGCGAGGTCGATGTGAAGAGCAAGAAGCGCAAGGCGCTGTACGAGCCCGTGCACGGCTCGGCGCCCGACATCGCCGGCAAGGGCCTCGCCAATCCGATCGCGATGATCTCGTCCTTCGGCATGGCCCTGCGCTATTCCTTCGACATGGGCGATCTCGCCGACAAGGTCGATGCCGCGATCGCTGCCGTGCTGGCCAGCGGCCTGCGCACCGCCGACATCAAGTCGGAAGGCACCACGGCCGCCTCGACCACGCAGATGGGCGAAGCGATCCTGAAGGAATTGCAGAAGCTGCACGCGTAAGACGAGCACAGCTCTCGTAGGGTGGGCAAAGCGCAAGCGTGCCCACCAATCGGTTTTGATTTGAGAGAGATGGTGGGCACGGCGCTTTGCGCCTTTGCCCACCCTACGGCACCTGCTCTCGGAGTTACGTTCATGGATGCCTCACCCCGCCCCAAGATCGCGGAAACCATCATCCATGAGACGGTGCGTCAGCGCGAGGCGCAGATCGGGCGCCGCTGCGAGATCCTCGCCAACACGCGCATCGAGTATGCTTCGCTCGGCGACTATTCCTATCTCGGCGAGAACTGCGAGGTCGCCGACGCGGAAATCGGAAAGTTCACGGCGATCGCCAACTCGGTACGGATCGGCGCGCCGAATCATCCGATGGGCCGCCCGTCCCAGCATCGCTTCACTTATGTCCCTGAATATTACGAGGCGGGCGTCACCCGCGACTGCGATTTCTTCGCGGATCGCCGCGGCGATCGCGTCATCGTCGGCAATGATGTCTGGATCGGCCACGCCGCCATCTTGCTGCCGGGCGTGAGCGTCGGCGACGGCGCGGTGATTGCCGCAGGCGCGGTCGTCAGCCGCGATGTGCCGCCCTACACGATCGTCGGCGGCGTTCCCGCGCGCGCGATCCGCAAGCGCTTCGACGATTCCGTCGCGGACAGCCTGCGCCGCATCGCGTGGTGGAATTGGCCGGACGAGCTCATCTTCGAACGCCTTGGCGATTTCCGCTCCGAGGCGATCGAGGAATTTTGCAGGCGCTACGATCCGGCGGCCAATTCGTAAGCTGGATGTTGCCTCAACGGCAGGTTTCGTACGGTGGGCAAAGCGAAGCGTGCCCACGCATTTCCTGCGATCGAGAAAGGTGGTGGGCACGGCGCTTCGCGCCTTTGCCCACCCTACGGCACCTTCCAAAACAAAAATGGCCGGGCGTGAGCCCGGCCATTTTGATTCGTCAGGTAGGTCCGCCTCAGTACAGCGGGAAATTCTGCGGATAGCCGCCGACATCGAGCGGCGGGCTCAGCGGCTGGCGATCGATCGGGCGGTTGAGGTTTTCGCGGCCGAAGGACGGATAGCCGACGGCCGGCGGGAAGGCGTAGTCGGAGTACTTGCGGTCGCCCGGATTGACTTCGGTGCCGCCGTCGAGCCAGGAGCGCTTGCTCACATAGATACGGGTGCGGCCCTGCTGATAGACCGCGTTGGGGCCGCTCGGGCCGTAATAGGGACGGCCGTTGTCATAGCGCTGCTTCTTGGTGTCGGCCGAGGCTGGTGTCGCGAGGGCTGAGGACATGGCAATGACGGCGCCGGCCGCAAGCCACATCGCCAGTTTGTTCGCGGCAGAGAAATTCGAGCTCATCACGTCCCCTTCAGGCGGCAAGCCGCCAATCGATTTCATCTCCATACTAGCCCGGCCGGGGCGGCCGCAACTAGGTCTATTGGGTCACACCAGCACGGAATAATCGTGCGCGTCGGCAAAAGTTGCATCAATACCAGCCACTTGGGCTTGATGCAGGTCAAAGCGCCCCGCGCAATTGCGCGTTCGCGGCGCCCAGCAGCCAGTCCGACGAGCCTTGGGGCGCGCAGGCGCGGCGCTTCAGCTCCGCATGGGCGAACAATTCCGCCAGCTTCGGCTCGTTGCCCGAGGTCAGCAGCGTCAGCCGGTTCAAGGTGCAGGCGATCGCCGCGCGCCGGGCGGGCAGGGTGTCGCCCTGGCAGGAGAAGCCGGAAATCTGCAGCGCCGGCTCTTCGCTGCGCTTGAGATAGGCCAGGCACGCTCGCGCGCCCTCCGCCGTGCCGGTTGGCCGGAACAGGGCGACGGGGCCGAACTTCGTGTCGATCAGGCCGGCCTGCTCGAGCGGGGTTGCCTCACCCAGGCCCATGTGGACCGCCAGATCGGCTGTCGCTGGGCGGGTCACGTCGAATTCGCCGCCCTCTCGATAAATCTCGAGCTCCGCCACGGGCCTGTCGGCCTCGCCGGTCCAGCGCAGCACGTCCCTGCGGCCGCCCTCGGGGTGCCTGAAGATGGTGTAAGATGCTGTTTTTTCTGATGAATCGATCCGGCTGAGGGCGAAGGCCGGATGCGAGCGGTCGGCGACGCTCCATCCCGGTCTCGAAGCGGGCTCGTCGTCAGGCAGGCTGGGCAGCTGGCCGAGCGCCGCGAGGCCGAGGATGGCAAACAGGATGAGCGCCCCCACATAGGCGAACAGGCGCGCCAGCGTGCCGACCACCTCGTCGGCGAATGCTGCAAGCGCCAGATGGAATTGGGCGGGAGTTGCGGCCGTTCTGGCCTCAGGCGACTGCATCCACGGCCTTCAGGCAGGGTCCAACGTTGTCTTGAGGCCGGTTCTCGCATAGAAGCGCTGCTCTTCCTGTTTAAGCGTCAGCTTCAGGAACGGGCTTTTTCATCGGAGAGTGAACGATGGGTTACAAAGTCGCAGTCGTCGGCGCGACCGGCAATGTCGGACGGGAAATGCTCAACATCCTGGATGAGCGCCAATTCCCCGCGGACGAGGTCGTGGCCCTGGCGTCGCGCCGCAGCGTCGGCGTCGAGGTCTCCTATGGCGACCGCACCCTGAAGGTCAAAGCGCTCGAGCATTATGACTTCTCCGACGTCGACATCTGCCTGATGTCGGCCGGCGGCTCGGTGTCGAAGGAATGGTCGCCGAAGATCGGCGCCGCCGGCACCGTCGTGATCGACAACTCGTCCGCCTGGCGCATGGATCCGGACGTGCCGCTGATCGTGCCCGAGGTGAATGCGGACGCGACGGCCGGCTTCAAGAAGAAGAACATCATCGCCAACCCGAACTGCTCGACCGCGCAACTCGTGGTCGCGCTCAAGCCGCTGCACGACAAGGCGAACATCAAGCGCGTCGTGGTCTCGACCTATCAATCGGTCTCGGGCGCCGGCAAGGACGCGATGGACGAATTGTTCTCGCAGACCAAGGCCGTCTACACCAATGACGAGCTGGTCGCGAAGAAATTCCCGAAGCGCATCGCCTTCAACGTCATCCCCCACATCGACGTCTTCATGGAGGACGGCTACACCAAGGAAGAGTGGAAGATGATGGCGGAGACCAAGAAGATCCTTGATCCCAAGATCAAGCTCTCCGCGACCTGCGTGCGCGTGCCGGTGTTCGTCGGCCACTCCGAGGCCGTCAACATCGAGTTCGAGAATCCGATCACGGCGGACGAGGCGCGCGACATCCTGCGCAAGGCGCCCGGCTGCCTCGTCATCGACAAGCAGGAGCCCGGCGGCTACGCCACGCCGTATGAAGCCGCCGGCGAGGACGCGACCTATATCAGCCGCATCCGCGAAGACGCCACGGTGGAGAACGGCCTCGTGCTGTGGTGCGTGTCCGACAATCTGCGCAAGGGCGCCGCGCTCAACGCGATCCAGATCGCGGAAGTGCTGATCAACCGCAAGCTGATCAGCGCAAAGAAGAAGGCGGCGTAAGCGCCGTCACCGGTCTCGTAGGGTGGGCAAAGCGAAGCGTGCCCACCACCTGCGTTTCAATCGAGATAGATGGTGGGCACGGCGCGTTGCGCCTTTGCCCACCCTACGAATTCAAGCCGAGCCGAAGCAGGGCTAAGCCGCGTCCCTGACGCTCTTGAATTCCTTGCTCGCCTTGTCGAGCACGAACAGCGATCCCTCCGCCACGCCGAAATAGGCGCCGTGGGTCTGCATCTGGCCGGCGTCCACGGCCTTGCGCACGAACGGGAACGTCATCAGGTTTTCCAGGCTGCGGAACACCGCGGCCTTCTCGATACGCTCGACGAATTGCGCCATGGTCTCGTGGTCGCGCTGCTCGACCACTTCGCCCGGCTTGATGAACATCTGCATCCACTTGCCGATGAAGTCGCCCGGCGTGAGCGGCTCGATCTTGTCGACGAAGGCGCGGATGCCGCCGCATTGCGCGTGGCCGAGGATGACGATGTGCTTCACCTTCAGCACCGTCACGGCATATTCCAGCGCCGCGGAGACGCCGTGCGCATTGCCGTCGGGCTGATACACCGGCACCAGATTGGCGATGTTGCGGACCACGAACAGTTCGCCCGGGCCGACGTCGAAGATCACCTCCGGCGAGACGCGGCTGTCGCAGCAGCCGATCACCATCACTTCCGGGAACTGCCCCTTCACCGACAGCTCGCGATAGCGGCTCTGCTCGGTCGGCAGCCGCTGGGTGGCGAAGGCCTTGTAGCCTTCCAGCAAATGCTCTGGGAATGTCATCATGACCTATGCCTAATCATAGACCGCAGGGGCGAACAAGCCTTTCGAATAGGCAGGCCAGATGCTATCGGCTTCGGTCGGAAGTGAGACGAGGAAACCGGAAGGAACGCTTGCATGACCCGCCCGCGCCGCAGCCATCTGTTCATGCCCGGCTCCAACCCCCGCGCGCTGGAAAAGGCACGGAATCTCGCCGCCGACGGCCTGATCCTCGATCTCGAGGATTCCGTGGCCCCCGATGCTAAGGCAGCGGCGCGTGACGGGATCGCCGCCGCGATCGCGGCCAAGGGCTTTGGCAAGCGCGAGATTTTGATCCGGACCAACGGCCTCGACACGCCCTGGTGGGCCGATGACGTCGCGATGGCCGCCAAAGCCTCGCCGGACGGAATTCTGGTTCCGAAAGTTTCAAGCATCGAAGATCTCCAGACGATCGGCAGCCGCCTCGCGGAGCTTGGCGCCGCGCCGACCGTCAAGGTCTGGGCCATGATCGAGACCGCGCGCGCGGTGCTGCATGCGGAGGAGCTGGCCGCCGCCGGGCGCGATCCATCGAGGCGCCTGTCGGGCTTCGTGTTCGGCCCCAACGACATCTCGCGCGAGACGCGCATCAAGATGCTGCCCGGCCGCGCCGCGATGATCCCGATGATCACGCACTGCATCCTGGCAACGCGCGCTCACGGCCTCGAAATCCTCGACGGCCCCTACAGCGACATCGCCAACCCCGATGGCTTCGCCACGGAGTGTGCGCAGGGCCGCGACCTCGGCTTCGACGGCAAGACGCTGATCCATCCCTCGCAGATCGAAGCCTGCAACGTCATCTTCACGCCGCCTGAAGAGGAAGTCGCGCGCGCCCGAAAGATCATCGCGGCCTTCGAACTGCCGGAGAACGTCTCGCGCGGCGCGATCCGTCTGGATGGTGCGATGGTCGAGCGGCTGCACGCGGATATGGCCCGGCGCACGATCGAGATCGCGGATGCGATCGCGGCGATGGGGAAAGGCTAGGGCGCCTGCTTCAGAACGGCGATCGCTGCTTTTCCGACGCCATCAGTCAATCTTCTGTTTACCGAGGGCATGACCGCTTCTGAACGAAGGCGGCGCTTCGTCTCTTTGGCACAAACTGCACAGGACATTCGGATAGCCGCTGTTACTCTCTTTCGAAAAATCGATAGAGGGTGCCATGAAAAGAGCAGCGCTCGGATCCGCTCTCTGCGTGCTTTCGCCACTCGTCCTTTTCGGCCCGGTCCTGATTTCGGCCGCTGACGCGCAGACCCTTTCCAGGGAGCAGGCTTACGAAATCGCCCGCGACGCATACGTCTTCGCATATCCAATCGTCACCATGGACGTGTCCAGGCGCCAATCGACGAACGTGCCGGATCCCAATGCGGTGCCGTTGCGTGCGCCCATCAATCAGTTTGCCCATGCACGCAGCTACCCTCGCGCCGAGGACCGAGACGTCGTGCGCTACAATTTCGATACGCTTTATTCTCCGGCTTGGCTCGACCTTGGGCCTGAACCCATCGTACTATCCGTTCCTGATACGGCGGGACGCTACTATTTGCTTCCCATGCTCGATGCGTGGACCGACGTATTTTGCGTCGTCGGCTCGCGGACGACCGGAACGAAGGCAGGCAATTTCCTTCTTGTGGGCCCGGATTGGCGCGGGTCACTGCCCGACGGCATGACCAAGATTGTAGCCCCGACACAGATGATCTGGATACTCGGGCGCACCCAGACGAATGGGCCTGCCGACTACGAGAATGTCCATAAGGTTCAGGATGGTTACAAGCTGACGCCGCTGAGCCAATGGGGCAAAAGCTACGTTCCGCCGGCAAGTGCCGCGACCGACCCGGCCATCGACAGCAAGACGCCCCCACTCGTTCAGGTAAACCGGATGGACGGCGTCGAGGTGCTGGGCCGTTTCGCCGAACTGGCGGCAAAGAATCCGCCGCATTCGAACGATTATCCACTTCTGTTCCGCATGAAGCAGATTGGCCTTGAACCTGGCAAGGCGTTCGGCGCATCGACGCTCGATCCCGCTCTCATCAAAACGATCAATGCGGCCGCGAAGGATGCGCTCGCTGATATCGAGCAGTCGGGTAAGCGCGGGGCCGGCATCGGCCTTCACGTCAACGGCTGGTTTTATCAAACCAGCACAGTTGGCACTTATGGAACGGCCTACAAGCTTCGTGGCATGGCGGCATTGATCGGGCTCGGCGTAAACCTACCGGAGGACGCCATTTATCCTGCGTCCTTTATCGATGCAGAGGGCAGGCCTTACAACGGAACGAGCCGCTACGCATTGCACTTCGACAAGGGGAGACTGCCGCCCGCCGAGGCCTTCTGGTCGGTCACGCTCTACGACAGGGACGGGTTTCAGTCGCCAAATGCACTCAACCGTTTTGCGCTCGGCGACCGGGACAAGCTCAAGTTCAACAGCGATGGGTCGCTCGACATTTTCATCCAGAACGAGACGCCTGGCCCGGACAAGGAGAGCAACTGGCTTCCAGCGCCGGCAGGCGAGTTCAATCTGGCCATGCGGCTTTACTCACCGATGCGCGAAGCCATAGACGGCCGCTGGACGCCGCCACCGGTCAAGAAGGTGAACTAGCGCGACGTCGACGCGTCGCATTGGGCCGTTTGCGTGAGGCGAAGCTGATCGGCGGCCTCACGCAAATCGGGTAGTGCCATAAGGGGCGTCTGCTCTTTGCCCCACGCGGCTATGCCGCCTTGGGCTGAGTTGCGGCTGCGAGGGTATCGCGCAGGTGCTGCTCTTTCTTTTCATCGAGCGAGGTCTTGAGAACCACCCCTCCCGCATCCTTGATCTCATTGAGAACCTTGTCTGCGGTCATGCTCTTGATCAGCAGGAACAGAACGGCATCGCCCGATTTCACCTTCGCGGCCAGATCCTTCATGAACTGATCTCTGATCCCGAAGTCGGTGAGAGCGCCGCCCAATGCGCCTGCGCCGGCACCGAGAGCCACGCCGATCAGAGGATTCAGGAACACCAACCCGAATAGCAGTCCCCAGAAGCTGCCGCTTGCGGCGCCCGTCATCGCGGTGTTCACAAGCTGATTGAGTTTGACGGAATCCCCGGTTTTGACCGCGATCACGGCATCGTGGATCGTGATCAGATACTCTTTCTGAAGCGTGAGAATCTTCTGCCGGACTTCCTCTGCCTTGGCTTCGGATGGGTACACGATCGCAACGAGGTCTGACATTGAATACTCCCGTACTGACTGGAAGTGCTGCCCCTGCTCCGCTTGATACGCGCGGCTAGGTTTAACACAGACCGAAAAGCCTCTTGTCGGCGAATCGGTGCCATGTGTTCACAAGTCGGAGATGGTTTCGAGTGCCCGCGCAATTGAGTAAGCGGGATTGTCTTACATCTCGTCAGGGGCGCTTTCCAAGTACCCAGTAGGCCGCTCGTCAATGCGTTGCTGCGACGTCGCGATCGAGCGACTCCAGTGTGGAGGCATTCGGGCAATAGCCCTGATAGTTCTCCGCAGCAGTGCCGTCGGCGAGATCGCGGTCGCACTGTCCCTTGTTATGGCAAAGCGCGCAGACCCGCTCCATGTCGCGCAGCAGCAGCGGCTGTGCGCGTCCTAACCCTTCTGCGCTGATGCCGAGCTGTTCGAGCATCTTCGGCAGCTCGTCGGCGGCATGCTTACCATGGCGGACCAGCTCCTCCAGATCGTCAGGCGCGATCCTCAGATCGCTCGCGATTCGGTCGAAATCGGCGCGATCGAGCTGTCGCATCTCGTTCATCTCGCGGCGATGCTTCAGCCAGGCGGCAAAGGATTCGATGAGGTCCTGGACGATGGGATACGGCCTGCTTGCGGTGCTCATGCGAGGCTCCATTCGAATAACGGGATTGGAGCGAGACTAGGCACAATCATGCAGAAGCGCGTTGCGCTGGATCAAATTGAGAATGGGGCCGCGGGCGTTCAACCTCACCGCAGGTGCGAGGACTATCGCATTGAGAGTGGCTTCGCTGCGGCCATCCTTCGAGACGCCCGCCTTTGGGCGGGCTCCTCAGGATGAGGACGGAGTGCGCGGCAACGATTTCGACAGGCACCGAGGTCGATTAGCCTCATCCTGAGGAGACCGCGGAGCGGTCGTCTCGAAGGACGAGGCGCGCGCTCTGGCGGCCCTAAAAGGCACTCTGCCCGCGAACAAGAAAGCACGTCCTGTGCGGCAGCTACGCGAACCGCTCCGCGGCCCAGGCATACAGGCTGCCCGGAATCGGCTTCTCGCCGCCGCGCCCCTTGGGCGAGATGTGCAGGCCGATGATCTCGGGGTTGGTGACGAGGCCGAGATAGCTCGAGGGATCGAAGAACAGCTTTGGCTCGGCATGCACCGCGTAGAATGATTGCTTCGGCAGCGCGCGTTCCAGCTCGCCGGTGCGGCGCGCGAGTGCCGTGAGTGCGGCAGGCCCGAAGATCGCGACGCGGATGTCGGAGAGACGGTTCGAGCCGCCGCGCAGGCGGCGCATCATGAAGGTGATGCGATGGCGCACCGACAGCCAGTTCGGCGTCAGCTCCTCCTGCTCCATCAGCTCCTCGAAGGCGGCAACGATGCCGTGTTCGGGCGGCAGGTAGATCACGGAATTGCCGAGCTGGCGTGGCCGCTCCCAGGCGAAGTAGGGCTTTGCCGGATCGATCTCGACGGGCTTGAGCAGCAGCACGTCGGCATCGAGCCAGAGGCCGAGGTTCTTCGCCATCAGCTTCATGCGGAAGAAATCGCTGAACTGAAGCGTGGTCCAGTCGCGCCAGCTTCCGTCCGGCTGCGGCGGCCGCAAGCGTTCGGAGAAGGCATGCGGCAGAATCGCCTCGGCGTCCGCGTTCGCAATGCCCGCGGGCAGGCCGGGAATGGTGTCGAAGCTGTAAACCGTGACCTTGTGGCCGGCAGCCAATTGCGAGCGCAGACAGGTCTGGCGCAGTGCGTCCATCGGGCCATGCCAGAAGGTGACGATGTCGGGCAGCATGCGTGCAAACTTAGGAGATAATCAGGGCAAAGAAAAAGCCCCGGCGCCGTCAGCACCGGGGCTCGAACCGGATATCGAGATCAGGCCCAGGCGCGTTCGTGCTTGAGCTTGTCCTCATAGGTGTCGATCGAGGACTTCTTCTCCATCGTGAGACCGATGTCGTCGAGGCCGTTGATCAGGCAGTGCTTGCGGAACGGATCGATCTCGAATTTGACCTTGCCGCCGTCGGGGCCGCGGATCTCCTGGTTCGGCAGGTCGATCGTCAGCGTCGCGTTGGCGCCGCGCTCGGCGTCGTCGAACAGCTTGTCGAGGTCTTCCTGGCTGACGCGGATCGGAAGAATGCCGTTCTTGAAGCAGTTGTTGTAGAAGATGTCGCCGAACGAGGTCGAGATCACGCAGCGGATGCCGAAGTCGAGCAGCGCCCAGGGCGCGTGCTCGCGGCTCGAGCCGCAGCCGAAATTGTCGCCGGCGACCAGCACCTTCGAATTGCGATAGGCGGGCTGGTTGAGCACGAAATCCGGGTTCTCGCTGCCGTCGTCCTTGTAGCGCTGCTCGGAGAAGAGCCCCTTGCCAAGGCCGGTGCGCTTGATGGTCTTGAGGTACTGCTTCGGAATGATCATGTCGGTGTCGACATTGATGATCTTCAGCGGCGCCGCGACGCCTTCCAGCGTGGTGAACTTGTCCATGGTTGCGCTTTCCCGGGGGTGGTTCAGGGGAACCGATTATCTATCGCGATCGACGTCCGAATCCTAGGCCGAATTCGGCAGATCTAGTCTGCTTGAGCCTCAATCGCGGCCATATCGTCGTCCGAGAGGCCGAAATGGTGGCCGATCTCGTGGATCAGGACGTGGCGGACGATGTGGCCGAGGCTCTCGTCGTGTTCGGCCCAGTAATCCAGGATCGGCCGCCGGTAGAGCCAGACCATGTTGGGCAGCCGCGCCACGTCGCCAAAACTCTGCTGGGGCAGGCCGACGCCCTGGAACAGGCCGAGCAGGTCGAACTCGCTCTCGCATTTCATCTCGTCCAGGACTTCCTCGGTCGGGAAATCGTCGACGCGGATGATCACGCCCTCGCAGAGCTTCCGAAACTCCGCCGGCAGGCGCTCGAACAGTTCGTGGGCCGTCGCTTCCATTTCGGCCAGCGAGGGCGCTTTCAATTCCGTCCACATAAGCACCTCTTAGCGCGGGTTCCCCGTTGATGCATCTGGCTTTATAAGCGCGTCGAGGTTGACGGGCGCCGCCAAAACGGGGAGCGTGGGGCCTCGAATGGGACGTTTCAGGTGGGCGGAAAAATGCGAGCGAAAACAGCGCTGACGCTACTGTGCATGGGGTTGTTTTCGCAATTTTGCGTTGGCGCGGAAGCCCAGACGGCCGGCGCCGAAGTCCGCGTCGCCCAGGCGGACGTGCCCGACGCCCCGCCGCCGCGCAAGCGGCCGCCGCCGCGGATCCGCGTCACGCCCTATTACAGCCCGGACGGCGTCTATCCGCGCTACGACCCGGGTCCCGACGCGGTCCGCGAATGCAACGCCACCTATGTGCAGGAATACAGGCCGAGCGGCACGGTGATCGTGCCGCATATGAGCTGCTACTGGCGGCGGGGCTGATCGACCCTCCTGGCGCAGCAGAGGTGATCATGACGAGATGGATCGGATTGGCCGTCGTCGTCGGGCTTGTTGCTGGCATGCAATGCGCTTCCGCGGGGCAGGGTACGGTGAAGCCGGAAGCCTCGGCGGGGACTGCGGTGTTCGATGCGCGGCGGCACGGGCGCTCCTACGACATTGCGCGGCCCGCTGCGCGCCATGACCCGCGCTACTACGCGCGGCCTGTCTACTACCGGCCATATCCCTACGGCGTGCCTGCACCGTTCGTGTTCGGCTTCGGGCCGTTCTGGTGATCGGCTAGCCGCCGGGCGCAAATCCCCTGACCAGCAGCACAGTCGCTTGCGCGCCGGCCTTGCGATCGCGCGAGATGTCTTCGTAGTCGGGCGAATTCGAGAACGCGAGGAATGCGGCCTCGTCGGGAAACGACATCATGACGAGCTTGTCGAACGGCCATGCGCCTTCGAGCACGCGCGGCTGTTCGTCGGCGGCGAGCAGGCGTCCATTGTACTTTTTGAACACGTCGAAGAAGCGCGCCTGATAGCGGTCATAGGCCGCGCGATCCGTCATCTTCAATTGCGCAATCGCGTAGACAGTCATCTCTCAAATCCCTCTTGTCTCGCAGCCCGGATGGAGCGCGCCGCGACGGGAACGTCGTTCATTCATGAGGCGTTCACGTCGCCATCCCTAATTCTAATCTTGGGAGCGACCGCAAATGAACAGCGGTGGCGTGAGACGCTGCGCCAAACTGACGCTGTCAGACTCAGGGAGGAGTCATGCTGAGGATATTCGGTCTCAGGGCAAGGCCGATGCGCTTGCTCGGGATCGCGGCCGCCGCGACGCTGATGCTGTTGGCCGGGACCGCGCGTCGTGCTGAAGCGCTGAGCTTGATCAATCCGGCAACGTCACCCGCGACCAAGGCCGCGACCGACGACCTCGTCACGCAGGTTCGCCATGGTGGCGGCGGGCACGGCGGTGGCGGACATGGCGGAGGTTTTCACGGCGGAGGTTTTCGCGGTGGTGGCTTCCATGGTGGCGGAGGACATTTCGGCGGTTTCCGCGGCGGTGGCTTTCGTGGCGGCCATATCGGTGTCGTCCGTGCCGCGCCGGCCTTCCACGGCGGCGGCTATCGCTATGGCGGATTTCACCGCTATGGCGGCTATCATCGCCACTGGGGCTATCGCCCGCATTATGGCTATCGTCACTTCCACCGGCGCTACTATTACGGCGGCTATTATCCCTACTACCACTATCCGCGCCGCTGCCGGGTGATCTGGACCTATTACGGTCCGCGCCGCATCTGCCGGTGGCATCGCTGGCATTATCCGTACCGCTATTGGTGAAGTGCGATCGACATGAAAAGGGCGCCTCGACGGCGCCCTTTGTTTTTGGCTAGAGCCAATCCTTCAGCTTCCATGACGCCGACTTCCATCGCGTCAAATTCTCGAGCTTCCACTGCTTGAACATCGCCGGCGGCCAGCGGCTGAGCCTTGAGGTCTCCTCGACCTCGGGCCTGGCGACGGCGCGCAGCGGCGTCGCGCGCCGTCGGTGCTGGCGCGTCGCATCGCCGATCAGGTCGACATATTCAGGCTTGTTGGCCATGAGACGCGTCCTCGCGAAACCGTCGCGAGGACGCAGTGTCGGTGCTGGCGATTAACGGCCGTTTGCCGCTTTCGCTCAAATTGCGGGGAACGGCTTACCGCCACTCCCTGACATCGACGAAGTGACCCGCGATCGCGGCTGCTGCCGCCATTGCCGGCGACACCAGATGCGTGCGGCCCTTGAAGCCCTGGCGTCCCTCGAAGTTGCGGTTCGAGGTCGAGGCGCAGCGCTCTTCCGGCTTCAGCTTGTCCGGGTTCATCGCGAGGCACATCGAGCAACCGGGCTCACGCCATTCGAAGCCGGCCTTGATGAAGATCTTGTCCAGACCTTCGGCTTCCGCCTGCTCCTTCACGATGCCGGAGCCCGGCACGACCATGGCGTTGACATGCCCCGAGACGTGCTTGCCTTCGGCAATCTTCGCCGCGGCGCGCAGGTCTTCGATGCGGCCGTTGGTGCAGGAGCCGATGAAGATGCGATCGACCTTGATGTCGGTGATCTTCGTGCCCGCCGTCAGGCCCATGTATTTCAGCGCACGATGCTTGGACAGGCGCTTGGCCTCGTCCGCGATCTTGTCGGGATCGGGTACGAAGCCGGTCACCGAGATCACGTCCTCAGGGCTCGTGCCCCAGGTCACGATCGGCGGCAGCTTGGCGGCGTCGAGGCGCAGCTCGTTGTCGAAATGCGCGCCCTCGTCGGAGCGCAGCTTCTCCCAGTAGCGCATCGCCGCATCCCAGTCCGCGCCCTTCGGCGCCTTCGGGCGGCCGCGCAGGAAGTCGTAGGCCTTCTGGTCGGGCGCGACGAGGCCGGCGCGCGCGCCGCCTTCGATCGACATGTTGCAGACCGTCATGCGGCCTTCCATGCTGAGCCCGCTGATCGCATCGCCGGCGTATTCCAGCACGTAGCCGGTGCCGCCCGCGGTGCCGATCTCGCCGATGATGGCCAGGATGATGTCCTTGCCCGTCACGCCTTCAGGCAATTTGCCGTCGACGGTGACGCGCATGTTCTTGGCCTTCTTCTGGATCAGCGTCTGCGTCGCCAGAACGTGCTCGACTTCGGAGGTGCCGATGCCGTGCGCAAGCGCGCCGAACGCGCCATGCGTCGAGGTGTGGCTGTCACCGCAGACGATGGTGGTGCCGGGCAGGGTAAAGCCCTGCTCGGGGCCGATGACGTGGACGACGCCCTGGCGCTTGTCGAACTCGTCGTAATATTCGATGCCGAATTCCTTGGCGTTCTCGGCCAGCGCCTTGATCTGCTCGATGCTCTCAGGATCGGGGTTCGGCTTGGTGCGATCGGTGGTCGGCACGTTGTGGTCGACGACGGCGAGCGTCTTTTCCGGCGCATGGACCTTGCGGCCGGTGGCGCGCAGGCCTTCGAACGCCTGCGGCGAGGTCACCTCGTGCACCAGATGGCGATCGATGTAGAGCAGGCAGGTGCCGTCCTCGGCTTCGTGCACCAGATGATCGTTCCAGATCTTGTCGTACAATGTGGTCGGCTTGGACATGAGCGTCAGCTCCGAAGGAATGTTGTGTAAGCGGATGTGCGCGGGTGGCGCGCGGGGCAACAAAATCGTCAGCGCAGCTTTTAGGCTGCGCGCGTAAGCTCTGACGTTGCCGAGGTCGCGAAGCGTCCGAAGAACCGGCCGGGCAGCCGCGAGCGATCGTCGATGACGATGCGCTTGACGGACGAGGGGCTGGTCAGATCTGGAAACATTCCAAGAATATATAGCAGGCCGATTTGGAAGCGCGAGAGGTTTGACGCGCACGGCTGACGCAACAAAAAAGCGCGGGGTTTGGCCCCGCGCTCTCTGAAACTCGCCTGGTGGCGGAGATTACTCGCCGACGGCAGTCGCGCGGTCCTGCTTCTCGACGATGCGGGCCGACTTGCCGCGAAGGTTGCGGAGGTAATAGAGCTTGGCGCGACGCACCTTGCCGCGGCGCACCACCTTGATCGAGTCGATCATCGGCGACATCACCGGGAACACGCGCTCGACGCCCTCGCCGTAGGAGATCTTGCGGACGGTGAAGCTCTCGTTGAGGCCACCGCCGGAACGGCCGATGCAGACGCCTTCATAGGCCTGCACGCGGGTGCGGTCGCCTTCGACGACCTTCACGTTGACGATCACGGTGTCGCCGGGACCGAATTCCGGGATGGTCTTGCCGGCGGAGAGCTTGTCGAATTGCTCTTGCTCGAGCTGCTTGATCAGGTTCATGGGTAAATCTCCATCGGCGCGCCCAGCCGTGAGAACCGGGGGCTGCGCGAAATTCGTTGATCCAGCTATTGCGGATGTGGGCGCTCCTATAAGGCAAGCCGGAGCGTTTGTCACCCGTCTGTCTTGTTTTTTGGCGTTTTTTGGCGACCGGCGCGATTCGGGGCCTTGGCCGGGATTTGGGCCCATAAATCGGGCCGCCGGGCCGCCGTCAGGGCCTCGGATTGCGCCCGCCGCCAGCTCGCAACCTTGGCGTGGTCGCCGGAGGTCAGGGTTTCCGGGATCGGAGCCCCCTCGAACAGCTGCGGGCGGGTGTATTGGGGGTATTCGAGCAGGCCTTCGGAGAAGCTTTCCTCGGTTCCCGAGGCTTCCTTGCCCATCACGCCCGGCAGCAGCCGGACGCAGGCATCGATCAGTGCCAGGGCGGCGATTTCGCCCCCGGAGAGGACGTAATCGCCGATCGAGACCTCCTCCAGGCCCCGTCCGTCGATCACCCGCTGGTCCACCCCCTCGAAGCGCCCGCAGACGATCAGGGGGCCGGGGCCCTTGGCGAGCTCGGTGACCCGGGCCTGGGTCAATGGCCGACCCCGCGGGCTCATCAGCAGGCGCGGCCGGTCCGGGCCGATCTCCGCCGCGTCGATCGCGGCGGCCAGAACGTCCGCCCGCAGCACCATGCCGGGGCCGCCGCCGGCCGGGGTGTCGTCGACGCTCCGATGCCGGTCGGTGGCCGAGGCCCGGATGTCCCGCGCCTCAACCGCCCAGAGCCCGGCGGCCAGCGCGCGGCCGGCCAGGCTCACGCCGAGCGGTCCCGGAAACATCTCCGGAAACAGCGTCAGCACCGTCGCGCGCCAGGGGGAGGGGTTGGTCATTCGATCTCGGTTCTCGTCGTCCCGGACAAGCGAAGCGCAATCCGGGACCTATAACTGCCGCAGCTAGTTTTGCGATGGCTGGAGCGATCAGCTTAGCCAAAACCGCGGCCTGTGGTTATGGGTCCCCGCGTTCGCGGGGACGACTCGCGGAGGGATCGTCGCCCTCGTCCCGATCGCCTTCGACCTCGAGCGGCAGCGCGATCACGACGCGGCCGCCGGCAAGATCGACCTCCGGCACCACCGCGTTCGAGAATGGCAGCAGCATCGTCGTGCCCTTGAGGGGCGCGATCTCAATGATGTCGCCGGCGCCGAAATTATGGATCGCGAGCACGCGGCCGAGCGGCTCGCCGTCAGTGGTGACGGCGGCGAGCCCGATCAGGTCGGTGTGGTAATATTCGTCCGCATCGGTCGCGGGCAGCTTTTCGCGCGCGACGTAGAGCTCGATGCCGTTGAGGCGTTCGGCCTCATCGCGGGTCGTGACGCCCTTGAACGTCGCGACCAGATGATCCCGAGCCTCACGCGCCGTTGCGACCTCGAACTGGCGCTTGCCGTCCTTGGCGAGCAGCGGGCCGTAGCGTTTGATGGCAAAGGGATCTTCGGTGAAGGTCCACAGTTTGACCGCACCGCGCACACCATGCGCGGCGCCGATCCGCGCGACGCAGACCAGCGCCGACATGTCCTGGCCTTAGCCCTTCGCGGCGGCTTCGGCCTGCGCCTTGCGCTCCTTGCGCGGCACGGCCTTCTGCGGGTTGTTGTGGGCTTCACGCTTCTTGACGCCGGCGGCGTCGAGGAAGCGCGACACGCGGTCCGACGGCTGCGCGCCCTTGGCGACCCAGGCCTTCACCTTGTCCATGTCGAGCTTGAGGCGGGCTTCGTTGTCCTTCGGCAGCAGCGGGTTGAAATACCCGAGACGCTCGATGAAGCGGCCATCGCGTGGGAAGCGCGAGTCGGCGACGACGACGTGATAGACGGGGCGCTTCTTGGTGCCTGCGCGAGCGAGGCGGATAACGACGGACATTTAGTTCTCCTTCAAAATACAGTTTGTTCGGTTGATCGGTATTTTCGCGTCACGCGGGGCATTTGCGACCCGTGCGACGAATTCCTCATTTCTTCTTGCCCGGGAAACCGCCGAGGCCCGGCAGCATCGGCTTGCCGCTCAGCCCGGTCAGTCCTGGAACGTTCGGCAGACCCTGGCGCAGCCCGGCCGGCAAATCCTTCGGCAGATTCGGCAGGCCACCGCCGCCGCTCTGCATCTTTTCCTGCAACGCCTTCATCTCTTCCGGCGAAGGCGGCTTCATGCCGCCGCCAAAGCCCATCGCCTGTGCGATGCCGGCGAGAGGGCCGCGCTTGCCCGAGCCCATGGCCTTCATCACGTCGGCCATGTTCCGGTGCATCTTGAGCAGCTTGTTGACCTGCTCGACGCTCTGGCCACTTCCCGCGGCGATGCGCTTCTTGCGGCTGGCCTTGAGCAGATCAGGGTGACGGCGCTCGTCGCGCGTCATGGAATCGATCACCGCGACCTGGCGCTTCAGGATCTTGTCGTCGATGCCGGCGGCCGCGATCTGGTTCTTCATCTTGGCGATGCCGGGCATCATGCCCATCAGGCCGCTGATGCCGCCCATGTTCGCCATCTGCAACAGCTGCTCGCGCATGTCGTTCAGGTCGAACTGACCCTTGCGCATGCGCTCGGCGGTGCGCGCGGCCTTTTCGGCGTCGATATTGGCGGCGGCACGTTCGACCAGCGACACCACGTCGCCCATGCCGAGGATGCGGCCGGCGATACGGTCGGGGTGGAAATCTTCCAGCGCATCGGTCTTTTCACCGGTGCCGATCAGCTTGATCGGCTTGCCGGTGACGGCGCGCATCGACAGCGCCGCGCCGCCGCGGCCGTCGCCGTCCACACGGGTCAGCACGATGCCGGTGAGGCCGACGCGCTGATCGAAGGCGCGCGCGAGGTTGACGGCGTCCTGGCCGGTGAGGCTGTCCGCGACCAGCAGCACTTCATGCGGGTTCGCGGCGGCTTTGATCGCGGCCGCTTCGGCCATCATCTCTTCGTCGAGCGTGGTGCGGCCGGCGGTGTCGAGCAGCACGATGTCGTAGCCGCCGAGCTTGCCGGCCTCCAGTGCGCGTTTTGCGATCTGCGGCGGCTGCTGGCCCGCCACGATCGGCAGGGTCGGAATGTCGAGGTCGCGGCCGAGCACGGCCAGCTGCTCCATCGCCGCCGGACGATAGACGTCGAGCGAGGCCATCAGCACCTTGCGCTTGTCGCGCTGGACCAGGCGGCGGGCGAGCTTTGCGGTGGTCGTGGTCTTACCCGAGCCTTGCAGACCGACCATCATGATCGGCACCGGCGGCACGGAATTGACGTCGATGGTCTGGCTTTCGGCGCCGAGCGTGTTGATCAGCTCGTCATGGACGATCTTGACCACCATCTGGCCGGGCGTGACCGACTTGACGACGGTAGCGCCGATCGCCTGCTCGCGGACGCGCTCGGTGAAGCTGCGCACCACTTCGAGCGCGACGTCGGCCTCCAGCAGCGCGCGGCGCACCTCGCGCATCGCGGCGTCGACGTCCTTTTCGGTCAGCGCACCGCGCCCCGTCAGACGATCGAGAATGCCACCAAGCCGTTCCGACAGATTGTCGAACAATGCCGTTGTCCTTTGTCCTGCTCGCGCAGGGTTGTCGCGTTCACTACTGTCATGCCCCGGCTTGACCGGGGCATCCAGTACGCCGCGGCGCCTCGGTTCCAGCCGGGGCTGCCTCTGGGATACTGGATCCCCCGCTTTCGCGGGGGATGACCACTTACTTGGGCAAGCGATCTTCCAAACACCTTCACGCCCGAGGGCGCACAGCGCTGTCGGGCGTTGACCTCTGGCCTCCAGGGCCAGTCGGCGGGTCGAAAAGAAAGCCTTTCCGAGAAAGTGGCGGGGTTAAACGCCGCTCCCGCCCAAAAGTCAAGGAAAGTTAGGGTGCCGCGGCCTCTTTGCCAGGGCAAGGCCCTGAAAACATGGCTCTTTTGGGTGCGGGTTCCTTTTCCGCCGGCCCCGCCCATATGAGAGGGTGATGTCTGACCGCCTCGATCATCCCTGAAGCCTGTGCCGATCACCCGCCGCCACCTTTTCGGACTGCTTGCCGGGACCGGCGCGCTGGTCGGTCTTCCGTCCCTTTGGATCTCCCGCATGAAGAACTACGACGGTCCCGTCTCCGATCATTTCGACGGCCTGCACTTCTTTGATCCGAACGGCGCGCCGCCGAGATCGCTCGGCGAAGTGTTCCGTTGGCAGTTCGGCGGCGGACGGAAACGCGAGTCCTGGCCGGATTGGGTCCCCAACCCCCAAGCCGACGCTCCGCCGCCCCGTGTCGACGGCGACAAGGTGCGGCTCTCGTTCGTCGGCCACGCCAGCTGGTTGATCCAGACCGGCGGCCTCAACATCCTCGTCGATCCCGTCTGGTCGATGCGGGTCTCGCCGGTGGGGTGGGCCGGACCGAAGCGTCACAACGATCCCGGCATCGCGTTCGACAAACTGCCGAAGATCGACGCCGTGCTGGTTTCGCACGGCCACTACGATCATCTGGACATCGCGACGCTGTCGCGGCTCACCAAGAATTTCGCGCCGCGTGTGGTAACCCCGCTCGGCAACGACGTGACGATGCGTAGCGCCGATTCCGCCATCAAGGTGGAAGCGTTCGACTGGCACGACCGCGTCGAGCTCGGCGGCGGCATCGCCGTGACGCTGGTGCCGACCCGGCACTGGACCGCGCGCGGCATGTTCGATCGTAACAAGGCGCTGTGGGCAAGCTTCGTGCTGGAGACGCCGGCGGGCAAACTCTACGTCGTCTGCGATTCCGGCTACGGCGATGGCGGGCATTTCCGCCGCGTCGCCGAGAAGCACGGGCCGCTCCGCCTGGCGATCCTCCCGATCGGCGCCTATGAGCCGCGCTGGTTCATGCGCGACCAGCACATGAACCCGGAAGATGCAGTGAAGGCCCTATGCGATTGCGGCGCGCAGCAAGCGCTCGGGCATCATCACGGCACGTTCCAGCTGACCGACGAGGCGATCGACGCGCCGGCCAAGGCGCTGGTCGAGGCGCTCGATGCGGCGCAGATTCCGCAGGAGCGGTTCGTGGCGATGAAGCCGGGGCAGGTGGTGGAGATTTAGCTCTCGCTGTCGTCCCGGACAAGCGAAGCGAAGGCAGTGTGCCTGTTCCGGCCTATTGCTCCTTGGCCTTGATCGCCCAGCTCACATTCACCGTCACCGACAGCGTCTCCTCGCCCGGCGCGACCGCAGCGGGCGCGGCCATCGGCGCCGTCGCCATCCGCGACTTGAACAGCGGCACCGGAGCGCCGCCCTCGGACACGCTGAGCGGGGCGCCCAGCGTCACGCCGGTGGCCTTGGCATAGATCTCCGCCTTGCGGCGGGCATCGGCGACCGCCTGCTCGCGGGCGTCGTCGAGCAGTTTTGAGGCCTGCGTCACCTCGAAGGAGATATTGCCGATGTCGTTGGCGCCGGCGCCGACCAGCGTGTCGATGATGCCGGCGACCTTGGTCACGTCGCGAATCTTCACGGTGACGCGGTTAGAGGCACGGAAGCCGACCACGGGCGAGGCGCCGGTGGATTTGTTCTGGCCGTATTGCGGCTGAAGCGACAGGCGCGAGGTCTGATAGTCCTTCTCGGCGATGCCGGCGCCCTTCAGCGCCAGCAGCACCTTGCCCATCGCGGCGTTGTTGGCATCGGACGCTTCCTTCGCCGTCTTGGCATCGTTGGCGACGCCGGCGTCAATGTGCGCCAGATCCGGCGCCGCGGACGTCGTGGCTTCGCCGCTCACCGTAATGGCGGCAGGAAAATCATCGGCGCGTGCGGGCGCTGCCAGCAACATGGCGACGACAACGGCGGCAAGGGTAACAGCGGCAGGCTTTTTCATCGGTCTCACTTCAGCGGCACGAACACGTTGATCACGAGCTTGTCCTCGGCCGTCTTCAGGGGATCGGTGAGGTATTCCTCGACGAAGGTGTCCTTGGCTTCCAGCTTCTTGTCGTCGAGGTGATTGGTGATCGCCTCGTAGGTGTTGTCCATGTTGTCGTAGGAGCCGCGGTGGACGAACTTCAGCGCCTTGCCTTCCGGCGATTTGCCGACGCTCATGTCCTTGGGCAGGTTCTTCGGGTCCTGCTCGACCGGGATCTCGGCGAGGAAGGTGAAGCCGGTGTCGTCGGTCGAAGTGTAGACGATCATCGAATTGCCGGCGTGCTTGATGCCCTGCTTGTCCAGCAGCGTGTTCAGCGCCTTGAAGGCGTCGATCAGGGTGTCGAAGGCCGAATCCCAATTGGCAGTGCCCTTGACCATCACGACCTTCTTCGGCTCGAGCGTGGTCTCAAGGCCGAAGGGATCGGCGGTCTGCACCGGGGCAGGCGTTGCGGCCGCAGCGGGCGGCGGGGCCGCAGGACCGGGTGACGGCGAAGCGCTGGCCGCAGGCGATGGCGCTGGAGAAGGCGTTGCCGCGGGCGCAGGCGCGGCACTTGCGGCCGGGGCGGGCGAAGCCGACGGTGCCGGCGAGGGGCTGGCCGATGCGGCGGGCGCCGGGCTCGCGGTCTGCGCCAGGGCGCCGGGCACACCAAACGACATGGTCGCTGCCGGGATCAGCGCGAACAGAGCAAGACGGCAAAAACGATACATTCTATTCTCCCCAAGAGCTTATCCGCCAAGGCCTTACACCCCCAAAGGCCTTAGGCCCCCCAAAGCCTTAAGCCGGCCGCGCGTCCCGGATTGCGCCAACCGCGCCGTTCTAACACGCGAGTGCCGAATTCGTCCCATGACAGATGCGTCATGGCAGCGTCTTGGCCATGGCGGCAAATCACTGGCCAAGCCGGCAAGGATCGCCATATAAGGCAGGCGAAATTCGGGAATTTTCATGAGCGCGCTGGCCAACCACGCATTTGCCAAGATGAACGGCATCGGCAACGAGATCGTCGTTGTCGACATGCGCGATTCCACGGCAAAGGTGACACCGGACGACGCCCGCGCGGTTGCGTCGGCGCAAGGCGGCGTGCCCTACGACCAGCTCATGGTGCTCCAGAGGCCGCGGTTCGACGGCACCGAAGCCTTCATCAGCATCTACAACAATGACGGCTCCGAGGCCGGCGCCTGCGGCAACGGCATGCGCTGCGTGATGCGGCGCATCTTCGAGAAGAGCGGTCAGACCACGGCGACGTTCGAGACCGCTGCCGGCCTGCTCAACGCCTGGCAGGGGCCGGCGCCCGATCTCTACACCGTCGACATGGGCGCGCCGAAATTCGGCTGGCAGGACATTCCGCTGGCGGAAGAGTTTCGCGACACCCGCTACATCGAATTGCAGATCGGGCCGATCGACAATCCGATCCTGCATTCGCCGTCGGTCGTGAGCATGGGCAATCCGCACGCGATCTTCTGGGTCAATGACGTCAACGCCTACGATCTCGAGCGTTTCGGTCCGCTGCTGGAAAATCACCCGATCTTCCCCGAGCGCGCCAACATCACGCTGGCCCAGATCGTCGATCGCGAGCACATCACGATGCGCACCTGGGAGCGCGGTGCCGGCCTCACCAGGGCCTGCGGTTCGGCGGCCTGCGCGACCGCGGTTGCGGCTGCGCGTCTGAAGCGCACCGAGCGCAATGTCGAGATGACGCTGCCAGGCGGCAAGCTCGGCATCGAATGGCGCGAGCGCGACGACCATGTGCTGATGACGGGCACCGCGACCTTCGAATATGAAGGCAATTTCGATCCGGCGCTGTTCGCGCCGGTCGGCTGATGGCCGTCGACATCGTCACCTTCGGCTGCCGCCTCAATGCCTTTGAGGCGGAGGTCATCCGCCGCGAGGCCGAGGGCGCGGGGCTTTCCGACACCATCGTCATCAACAGCTGCGCCGTTACCAACGAGGCGGTGGCGCAGGCGCGTCAGTCGATCCGCAAATTGAAGCGCGAGCGGCCCGGTGCGCGCATCGTCGTCACCGGCTGCGCGGCGCAGACCCAAAGCCGGATGTTCGCCGACATGGCCGAGGTCGACCGCGTCGTCGGCAATGACGACAAGATGCGCGGCGAAGCCTGGCGCGAGGCGCGTGCCGCTTTCGATCTCGGTGCGAACGAAAAAATCGCCGTCAGCGACATCATGTCGGTGAAGGAGATGGCGCCGCATCTGATCGACGGTTTCGCGAGCGGCCTGCCGCGCGTGTTCGTGCAGGTGCAGAACGGCTGCGACCATCGCTGCACCTTCTGCATCATCCCCTTCGGCCGCGGCAATTCGCGTTCGGTGCCGATGGGCGCGGTTGTCGATCAGGTGCGGGCGCTTGTTGCGCGCGGCCATGCCGAGATCGTGTTGACCGGCGTCGATCTCACCAGCTACGGCGCCGATCTGCCCGGCGCGCCGAAACTCGGCATGCTGACCAAGCAGATCCTGCGGCATGTGCCGGAGTTGAGGCGCCTGCGCATCTCTTCGATCGATTCGATCGAGGCCGACAACGATCTGCTCGACGCCATCGCCGACGATGCGCGGCTGATGCCGCATCTGCATCTGTCGCTGCAATCCGGCGACGACATGATCCTGAAGCGCATGAAGCGGCGGCATTCGCGCAGCAATTCGATTGCGTTCTGCAACCGGGTGCGCCGCCTGCGCCCGGACATCGCCTTCGGCGCCGACATCATCGCGGGCTTTCCGACCGAGACCGAGGAGATGTTTTCGCGCTCGCTGGATCTGGTCGAGGAATGCGGTCTGACGTTCCTGCACGTCTTCCCCTATTCCCCGCGCCCCGGCACGCCGGCCGCGCGGATGCCGCAGGTTGCGGGGCCAGCGATCAAGGCGCGTGCGAAGCGGCTGCGTGAGGCCGGTGAGGCGGCGTTGCGGCAGCGGC
The DNA here is from genome assembly GCF_024199795.1 of Bradyrhizobium sp. CCGB01. Classification (NCBI taxonomy): domain Bacteria; kingdom Pseudomonadati; phylum Pseudomonadota; class Alphaproteobacteria; order Hyphomicrobiales; family Nitrobacteraceae; genus Bradyrhizobium; species Bradyrhizobium sp. CCGB01. The sequence continues at coordinate 194,698 of NZ_JANADK010000001.1, read as the reverse complement.
TGCAAGCCGAAGTGGGTGCGACGCGCGATGTGCTGATCGAGAGCGAAGGGCAGGGACGCACGGAGCATTTTCTGCCGGTGGCGATTGCGGGTGGGCGTGTGGGGAGTGTTGTGGCGCTGACGATTGCCGGGAGTGATGGCGTGCGGCTGACTGCATAGACGGTGTCGTCGCCCGGCTTGACCGGGCGACCCAGTACGCCGCGGCTTCTCCGCATCTCAGGAACGTCTCTGGAATACTGGATCACCCGCTTTCGCGGGTGATGACAGCGGAATGTGTGGCCCTACGACGCTCGCACCTGCCAGAACCGCAGCGTCCGCCGCGCATTCTCCGGCGTCATCCTTGCGTAATGTCCCTGCGCCCTCGCGATGTCCGCCGGCTTCATCGCGCCGGTGGCGAAACGGCTTTCGAGCACGGCGACGGTGGTTTCCCAGCTGAGCTGCGCCGCCTTGCACGGCACCAGCAGGCCGTCCTCGCGCAGGCTCTGCATCAGCGGGCGAATCACTTCGACGGTCGACCCGGACAGCGCCGCCAGGGCAGCCACGGCTTCCTCGTAGCGCCGCTGCGTGGCGAAGCCGAGCAACGTTGCTTCGGTCAGCTGGCCCGCGGCCTTGAGATTCGCAATCGCCCGCTTGGCGCCTTCGAAGTCGCGGACGCCCGACATCTCGCGCTCGACGCCGACGGTCACGGCGGCGATGGCAGTCTGGATTTCCTCGAACAGATGCGGCGGGGCGCGCGACAGCAGGCGGGTCCGCACGGCATCCGTGGCCGAGCGCAGCAACTGGCGGCGCAAGTCGGACGGCAGGTCGACGCGCACGCCGACGCTCACGGCGAGCTCGGGGTCGGCCTCGGCCTGTCCGACGATGACGGCAAACCCCTTGCCGGAGACGCGCGCGCCGGGATTGGCGGCAAGCCGCCGGCTGACGCTGGGATAGCGGCGCGCCAGCAAGGCATCGGTGACGATCTCCTTCAGCCACCAGCGCCCGGCGACCGCGAGCAGATGCGGCTCGCCCTTGCTGGAGGCGATCTTCACCAGCTCGCCGTCGTCGAGGCGCGCGGATTCCTGCAGCACGGGACCGGCGATGCGGATCTCGTCATTGTTGGCGAGGCGGCGCATCACGGAGGGCGGCGCCTGCGCGATCGGCGCAAGCTGCGCGCTGATCTCGGCTAGCGCAACGCGTGCACCCATGTCCGCGATGGCGCGCAGCTCGATGGTGCCGATCAGGCGCTCGAGCACGTCGTCGAACAGCGCGATCTGCTCGTCGTCAAAACTGCCGGCGGAGGAGAGGAACAGGTCGGTGACGCGGCGGGCCGTTTCGAGGCCCTTTTCCGCCGAGCCGAGCCGAATCGCGGATTCGACTTCGTCGATGATCGATAGCCCGGCCGTGGACATGACGCGTAGCTCGTCCTGAGCAGATTGACGGAAGCTTGTTCTAAGCAACCGCTATCATTAGAGACGAGCCCTGAACGTTTCGTAAACCATGGCGCGGTAGCCGGGCACTGTTCCTCATCCTGAGGAGCCCGCGCAGCGGGCGTCTCGAAGGATGGCCGCGGGCGAGATACGGCAGCGGGGCCTCTATGGTTCGAGACGGCGCTGACGCGCCTCCTCACCATGAGGGTCGCCTATTCCCCATTCCATCCGCAGGCGCGGAGCTTCTCGTGCATGTGGGGCGGCGCCGGCGCGACCACGCGGACCGGCTCCTTGTTCCGGGAGATCGGCACCACGATCTCGCGGGAATGCAGGTGCAGCTTCGGCTCGCCGAAGCGCGGGCCGTTGCCGTAAATGTTATCGCCGAAGATCGGCCAGCCGGTCGCGGACGAATGCACCCGCAATTGATGGGTTCGGCCGGTCACCGGTTCCATGGCGAGCCAGGTGAAGCCATCACCCCGGCCCATCACCTTCCAGTTGGTGATGGCCTTCTGCCCTTCCGGATCGGGCTTCTGCCACCAGCCGCGCTCGGCGTTGAGCCGGCCGAGCGGCATGTCGATGGTGCCTTCGTCTTCGGCAGGGCCGCCCTCGACCACGGTCCAGTAGGTCTTGCCGATCTTGCCGTGCTTGAAGAGGAGGCCGAGCGAGGCGGTCGCCTTGCGATGGCGCCCAAGCACGAGGCAGCCGGAGGTGTCCTTGTCCAGCCGGTGGGCCAGCACCGGGGGCCGCGGCAGGCCGAAACGCAGCGCGTCGAACGATGTTTCCAAATTGGCCCCGCCCTTGGGGCCGCGATGCACCGGCAGGCCGGCCGGCTTGTCGATGACCAGCATCAGCCCGTCGCGATGGAGCACGCGCGCCAGGATCTCATCAGCGGTCAATTCGGGAACATCGAGCAACTGCAAGACTTTCGTTTGGGAGCCGGAACGGCTAACACACCAGTGCGGTGGATTTGGCATTCGCTCAGCGCTCGCCGCGAAACGTGAAGCGAATGCCAAATCCAGGGCCGCACTGGCAACAATATTTTCTCGTGCCGCTCTTCGATTTGAAGTTCCTAACCGAACTTGCGGCAAGAGAGTAGGAACTTCAAATCGGCGGCACGAGCACCATGAACGATACCTCCGAGACCCCCAAGCTGAGCTGGTGGCGCCGGCTGTCCAACGGGCTGAAGCGCACCTCGTCCTCGCTCGGGACCGCGGTCGCCGACCTCGTCACCAAGCGCAAGCTCGACCGCGCCATGCTCGATGACATCGAGGACGTGCTGCTGCGCGCCGACCTCGGCACCCAGGTCGCGGTTCGCATTGCGGACGCCGTCGGCACGGGGCGCTACGACAAGGCGATCTCCGCGGACGAGGTCAAGGACGTCGTCGCGACCGAGGTCGAGAAGGTGCTATCGCCGGTGGCGAAGCCCCTCGTGATCGACACGGCGAAGAAGCCGTTCGTCATCCTCGTGGTCGGCGTCAACGGCTCCGGCAAGACCACGACCATCGGAAAGCTCTCGCAAAAATTCGCCTCCGAGGGCCGCAAGGTGATGCTCGCCGCCGGCGACACGTTTCGCGCCGCAGCCATCGAACAGCTGAAGGTCTGGGGCGAACGCACGAAGACGCCGGTCGTCGCCGGGGCGCAGGGGTCGGATTCGGCGAGCCTTGCCTTCAACGCGCTGACCGCGGCGAAGGAACAGGGCGTCGATGTCCTGCTGATCGACACCGCCGGCCGCCTCCAGAACAAGGCCGAGCTAATGAACGAGCTCGAAAAGGTCGTGCGCGTGATCCGCAAGGTGGATGACACTGCGCCGCATGCGGTGCTGCTTGTGCTTGATGCGACCGTCGGCCAAAACGCTTTGTCGCAGGTCGAGGCCTTCCATCGCACCGCCGGGGTCACCGGCCTCGTGATGACGAAGCTCGACGGCACCGCGCGCGGCGGCATCCTGGTGGCGCTCGCGGAAAAATTCAAACTGCCGGTGCATTTCATCGGCGTCGGCGAAGGCGTCGACGATCTCGCGCCGTTCACCGCGCGCGATTTCGCCCGCGCGATCGCCGGAATCGAAAGCTGAGAATGGACAAGACCCAGCCGCATCCGCTGTTCAAGCTTGCGACCGAACTCGGTCCGCTGCTCGTCTTCTTCTTCGTGAATGCGAAGTTCAATCTGTTCGCCGCGACCGGCGCCTTCATGGTCGCGATCGTCGCGGCGATGATCGCGTCCTATGTGGTGACGCGCCATATTCCGATCATGGCGATCGTGACAGGCGTGATCGTGCTGGTGTTCGGCACGCTGACGCTGGTGCTGCACGACGAGACCTTCATCAAGGTCAAGCCGACCATCATCTACGGCCTGTTTGCCGCGATCCTCGGCGGCGGCCTGTTGTTCGGCCGCTCCTTCATCGCCGTGATGTTCGACCAGATGTTCAACCTGACCCCGCAGGGCTGGCGCATCCTCACGCTGCGCTGGGCGCTGTTCTTCGCCGGCATGGCAATCCTGAACGAGATCGTCTGGCGCACCCAGAGCACCGACTTCTGGGTGAACTTCAAGGTGTTCGGCGTGACCCCGCTGACCATGGTCTTCGCCATCGCGCAGATGCCGCTGACCAAGCGCTACCACCTCGAGCCGGTGTCGCTGGAAGCGAGCGAGGCCGAGGCGGGGGATGTGCGGAAGGGCTAGAGCACGATCCGGAAAAGCGCGCAGCGGTTTTCCGGAAAGATCATGCTCGAACGGCGACCTGAAGCGCGACGACGATTCATCCTCATCTCATCGCGCTTTGGCGTCAGCGCTTGCCGCGCGCCTTTCGTGCCGGAGATGCCTTTCGCGCCACCTTCGGAAGATCCTTGCTCGGGCTCACACCTTCCAGCCGGTGATCGGCGGAGAGCTGGATGGATAGCGCGGGTTGCGTGCCGGCGATGACAGTTCCGAGCGCGGTGATCGAAGGGATGAAGAAGTAGCCTCCGCCGGACGCGGTCACGAATTGTCCGTCGGCCTCGACCGGCGCCTGCTGCAGTCCCTTGCCGAAAATACCGCACCTGCGCACGCCGTCTGCCGTGGCCGCGTTCTGTCCGACGATCATGTCGTGGCCACTCGGCGCCTTGGGCCGCGATTCATCGTTGATCCAGCGCGCCTGGAGGAATTCGAATTGCTCCTCGATCGAGCTTTGAATGCTCAGGAACAGCAATCCGCGCTCCGGTTCGCCTTCCACCTTCCTGGCGTAGCGATTCATCAGGGACGGGCCGAAGGGAACGCCGACGCGCAGGAGTCTCCGCTCATAGGTGGAGCTGCGTCCGCCCATATCCGAGGGAGCATCCCGCGTGTTCACCTTGCGGATGTGTGCGGCGAGCGGGCAGGTTAGTCCGACCGGGTCCGCCTTCGCCTGCGGGAACGGATCCTTGCCGCCGATGAGCTTCAAGGCATGCGTGTCGGAATCAAAGTGGAAGTGGTTGTTGGCGAACGAGTTGTTGCCCAGGTCCTTGTCGTCGCCCTCGGGTACCCGATTAACGGGCGCGCCACTCGGCCAGCGTCCGACCAGCCGGGACGCGAGCGTCTTCTCGTCCATCTTGTCGAAGCCGGGAAGGGTGGAGAGACGCTCTGCTTCGTCCCGCATCGTCCGCCAGAACAGGCCAACATCCTGCAAGAGGCGGCGATAGACCAGATAGGACCCGTTTCGCATCCACCACGGTGATGGCTCGAGGACGGGGCCAGGTATCAGCGGGTCGGGGCCCGTTTGCGGATAGCCGATGACGAATTCACCCGGCCAAACCAGATCCTGTCCCGGATAGCCACAAAGCGCGGCTGCCGGAAATTGCGATCGGTCCACATATCTGTCGGTGATGAAGTCGTCCTCTGCGTCGGATGCCCGTCCGCGAATGCCCGGTTGCGACACTCCGTCGTCGAACCCGAAGTGCTCGTGGCCGACCTCGCCCTTGACGTCGTCCCGGACATTGCCGACCTGCTGGTCGACCTTGGCGCCGGTGGCCACGAAGGCCTTCACGATCTCGTCCGCGCGCAACCGGACCGATTTCCGGTCGTCGCCGGCGACGACAACGAGAATGTCGAGCTCTTCACCGGGCTTGCCGACGCTCCAGGTCGTCGGATTGCCGGGCGTTCCCGGCTCCGCCGAGTCGCCCAGCAAGGCGGAGCGCGCGACCATGCCGTTCTTGTACGCCACGCTCGGGATCAGCGCGGCGCCGACCGCGAGATCGAACAGTCCCTGATAGCCGAAGCCGATTGCCACCAGTGGCGGGAAGATCTTCTTTTTCCGCTCGGAGGACTTGTTCTGGTCGGAGGGCTTGGCCAACTGCCGGTGCTCGCGGCGATCGCGCAGGGTATCGGCCGCGGTCGAGATGTCGGGCGTCATCTTCGCCAGAAGCGATCTGAGCCTCGCCATGTCGGGCTCTTTGCGCTGATAGCGAATGCCGAGCAGAATTTGGTGCGGTTTCAGAAAACCGGGCGCCGCAATCCCCTGGATATCGTCCATGTCGAGGCGAGGCTCGAGCGGCCAAGGCATGTTGTCGGCGTTGCTCATCGGACCCCCCTGTCGGGCCGCGCGCTTGCGAGCGTTGCGCGCGTCACCCGCTGCGCCAGTTCTCCGCTTTCATAGACGAAGGCCGGGATGGTCCCGTTGGGCACGCCCCTTCGCGCGCCGACGAAAACTTCGCGGGCCCCGACGGGATCGACGTAACCGACGCCCGGCATCGGCAGCGACGGATTGCTCATCGAGCCGATTGCCCCCGCCGCGCCAACGAGCTTGACCGTGATGCATTCGGCGATGTGTCCGCCGAAGGCGATGGGCACGCCGCCGATCGTGATGTCGGATACCGTGAACTCGTCGCCGGGCACTTCCACGACCAATCGCTCGATGAGGTGAGGCTGCCCGCGCACGATATGGACGCACTCGTCCGGAGCCATGCCGCCGGGGAATTCCCACCCGGTGAGGTCGATGTGATCCATGTAGAGCCCGACAGGATTGGCCAGGGTGACCACGGCCCCCAATCTGGCGAGCGCGTTCACGGTGGCTGCAATTGTCGGGTCGCTGTTGCGGTTGGGACCGCCCATGCCCGTTCCGGCGATGAAAGCGTCCGGATCGGTCACCGGATTGCCATGCGCATTATGATAGAGCTGGGTTGCATCGGCGCCCAGCTGGATCTCGGCAGTCAGCGCGTTGGGCGGTGCGGTCAGGTGCACGATGCCGTGCGTCGTATTCCACTTGTTGTGGGGGTTGTAGTCGCCAGGCTTCAAATTGCCGAAGGGCGAATTGATCGGCGCCTGCGCCTGCAGATCCTTCAACTCGACCTTTGGACTGACGAGCTTGCGATAGAGCTCCAGCACCAGATCCCTGGACCCCGGAAAATCGACCTTCGATCCATCCATCGTGCCGCCATACATCGCGAACCAATACTCGGGTGGTTCGGATGTGAAGCACACGCGGCGGATTCGGCCCGAATCCGGATCGCGGTCGACGTGCCATTCGCAATACTCGACCGTGGGCCGGAAAAAGATGTCATCGGGCAGGCTGACGCCGGGCTCGCCGGCGCCGGTCCGCGCCGGCACGTCCGGATTGTAGCGCCAATCATATTGATAGGCCGACATCGGCCAAAGCCGGTCGGCCTCGATCAGCGCGCGCCGCCGGCCGAAACGGCGCAGCAATTCCTTGGGAAACGCATTCCAGAGGACGGCCTGCTCGATCGTCGGACCCGGGTCAAACCGTACGGCCGAGAAAAAAGCCGGTCGAGCCGCCTCTTCCGTGACTTTCCGCAAGGCCGCGTTTTCGGTGGCGATCGAGGAATCGAACGACTCGAGAACAAATCTGTGCCAGGCCTCGCGCTGTCCCTTGATGGAATCGAAATCAGTCATCCGCGCGGGAGGGTCGTAGGCTTCGAGCAGCGCCATGCGCAATTCCTCGCTCACAAGCAATAGTCATAAAAATTCATGATGAAATCGATGGCTGGAACGGTCAGCCACTGGTGGCGAGCCTAATCCTCACCCTTTGGTTGTCAAGCGGGCTGGCGAGGATCTCGCGACGCAACGAAGGGCGCTGACAGGCCGCGACGTCTTTACTTCAACGCCTTTTCCATTTGCGGCAGCAGCACCGTGCGCAAATTGTCCGGCGTGATCGGTCCCACCAGCTTGTAGACGATGGTGCCTTCGCGCCCGACGATGAACGTCTCCGGCACGCCGTAGACGCCCCATTCGATCGAGGCGCGGCCGTTGGCATCCACGCCGACGCGGCCGAACGGGTTGCCGTAGCGGCCGAGGAAGCGGCGCGCATTGTCGGCGGCGTCCTTGTAGTTGATGCCGATGAGCTGGAAGCGCTTGTCCTTGGCGAGCTCGGTCAGGAGCGGCGCCTCGTCATGGCAGGGCACGCACCAGGAGGCCCAGACATTGACGAGGCTGACCTTGCCTTTGAACACGGCGGGATCGAGGCCCGGCACCTGCGCGTTGTCGGCCTGCAATCCCTCGAGCTGCGGCAGCGCGGTCTGCGGCGCGGGCCGGCCGATCAGCGCGGAGGGAATCCGCGAAGGATCGCCGCTGCCGAGCCGGAACCAGAACAGCAGCGCCAGGGCGATGAAGGCGAGCAGCGGCAGCACCATCAGGAAGGTGCGGCGCTGCGGTCCGGAGCTCGACTGATCGCTCATGATGGATGCCTCACGGCCGATCTGTCGCGCTGCGGCCCGAACGGCGCGTGACGCCGCTGCGGTCGAGCTCGCGCAGGCGCTCCGTCTGGCTGCGATAGTCGAGCACGATCCAGCCGATCAGGATCACGACGACGAGCGCCGCAGCGGCGTAAGACGTCACGATGAAGGACGCGTAGGGACCGAGCGACATGATCACGCAGCTTTCTGGCTCGCCTGCATCATCTGCAGCGAACGGACACGGCGGCGCAAAATCTCGTTGCGCATCGCCGCCAGATGCAGCGTGACGAACAGCAGCGTGAACGCGATTGCCATCAGCAACAGCGGAATCAGGAACGATTTGTCGAGCGTCGAGCCGCCCATGCGCATCACCGACGCCGGCTGGTGCAGCGTGTTCCACCAGTCGACCGAGAACTTGATGATCGGCAGGTTGATCGCACCGACCAGCGTCAGCACCGCGGCGGCGCGCGCCGCGCGCGAGGGATCGTCGACCGCGCGCCACAGCGCCATCAGGCCGAGATACATCAGGAAGAGAATCAGAACCGAGGTCAGCCGCGCGTCCCATTCCCAATAGGTGCCCCACATCGGCCGGCCCCACAGCGAGCCCGTGAGCAGCGCGAGGAAGGTGAAGCTGGCGCCGATCGGTGCTGCGGCCTTCGCGGCGACATCGGCGAGGGGGTGGCGCCACACCAGCGTGCCCAGCGAAGCGATGCTCATCACGCCCCAGACGAACATCGACAGCCAGGCGTTGGGCACGTGGATGAACATGATCTTCACGGTCGCACCCTGCTGATAGTCGTCGGGCGCAAGCGCGGACTGGTAGAGGCCGATGGTGAGCAGGATGACGGTCGCGGCCGCAAGCCATGGCAACACCCGCGCCGTCAGCGCGAGGAACCGTGTCGGATTGGCGAGGTCGATCAGCGTCATGGTATTCTGATAATCACAGCTAAGCGCTCAGGCAATCAGCACGAAAGCGAGCGACGAAAATTGATCGGGGTCAAGGTCAGTCGGGCCCATCTCAGTCGAGACCATGCCGCAGGCTCGCCGCCGCGGCGAAGGGGCCGACCACGAGGCTGACCAGCGACAGCGCGCACAGGATCGAGAACGGCGCGCCGAACGTCATGGGGCCGACGATCACGGCCTGCGAGGCCGCGACCCCGAAAATCAGGACGGGAATCGACAGCGGCAGCACCAGCACGGCCATCAGCAGTCCGCCTCGGTGCAGCGTCACCGCCAATGCTGCGCCAATCATGCCGGTGAAGGTCAGCGCAGGGGTGCCGGCAAGCAGCGTCAGCGCCACCGCGCCGGTGGCGACCATGTCGAGGTTGAGCAAGAGGCCGAGCACCGGGGTTGCGACAATCAGCGGCAGGCCCGCCGCCAGCCAATGCGCCAGCGCCTTGGCGGCGCAGGCGAGTTCCAGCGGCGTCCGGCTCATCGTGATCAGATCGAGCGAGCCGTCCTCATGATCGGCCATGAACAGCCGGTCCAGGGTGAGCAGGCTCGCCAGCAGTGCGCCGAGCCACAGGATCGCCGGCCCCAGCCGCGACAGCAGCGCCAGATCCGGCCCCACCGCGAACGGCATCAGCACCACCACGGTCAGGAAGAACAGCACCCCGATCAGCGCCCCGCCGCCGACGCGGAGCGCGATCCGGATGTCCCGGCGGATGAGGGCGGAGAGGGCGGTCATGCGGTGGCTCCAGTGGCGAGGCGGCCATGAGAGCCCGGCGCCTGCCCTAGGCAAACTGCGCTCCCTCCCCCCTTGCGGGGGAGGGTGGGGGAGGGGGGTAGCCCCGGGCGAGATGCTCTTTGGGGGCGAGTCGCCGGGAGCAGATCGCCCGTTGCTCGAACGCTAGAACCGATACGCCCTGCCGCGCCGCATCCCCCTCCCTGACCCTCCTCCGCAAGGGGGAAGGGAATGGAGAGAGCGAAGCCTTGCCGCTCGAAAAGCTGAGGGTCCCTCCGCTTCATGCCGCGCCCCCGATCCGCAATTCCCGCGATTCGATCCCCAGGGGGGCGTGGGTGGCGGCGATGATCAGGCCGCCGCGGGCGAGATGGTCGCGCATCAGGCGCTCGAACATGTCCTGGCCGGCCGCGTCCAGCGCCGTGGTCGGCTCGTCCAGCAGCCAGACCGGGCGGCGCACCGTCAGCAGACGGGCCAGCGACAGCCTGCGGCGCTGGCCGGCGGACAGGAAGCCTGCGGGCAGGTGGGTGGCATGGTCGAGCCCGACGATGGCGAGGCTCTCGGCGGCGTCACAGCGCTCGCCGCCAAGAAAATCAGCCCAGAACGACAGGTTTTCCTTCACGCTCAGGGCCGGCTTCAGGGCGTCGCGATGGCCAAGATAGTGGCATTGCTCCGGCAGCGTCAGCTCGGCATCGCCGCCGTCCAGCGCGATTGTCCCGCCGGCCGGAATGAGCAGGCCCGCGATCAGCCGCAGCAGCGAGGTCTTGCCCGATCCGTTGCGGCCCACGACGGCCACGGCCTCGCCTGAAACTGCCTCGAAATCGAGCCCGGAAAACACCTCGCGGCCGCCCCGCACGCAGGTCACCCCGCGTCCGGACAGCTGCATCTCGCCTTGCTTCAACCCGCTCAAAGCCAGGCCTCAGGAAAACTTGGGGTAGCGCATGGGAATTTTTGGCTCGCGAATTGCTGCGGTACGATTGTGGCTGTGGCGGCGCGGTTAGAAAGCTTCTATAAGCCCGGAACTACTTGATGCAGCAACTCAACCTGCCCCTGCAAGCGACCCAGCCGGACTCGCTGACGGTGTTAAAATACCCCTTGCCGGGTATAACTAACAATTGGGATTTTCCTACATGACCTCGCTCGACAGCTTCAAATGCAAAAAGACCCTCAAGGTCGGCGCCAAGACCTATGTCTATTACAGCCTGCCCACGGCCGAGAAGAATGGTCTGAAGGGAATTTCGAAACTCCCCTACTCGATGAAGGTCCTGCTCGAGAACCTCCTGCGCAACGAGGACGGCCGCTCGGTCAAGAAGGAAGACATCGTCGCGGTGTCGAAGTGGCTGCGCAAGAAGTCGCTGGAGCATGAGATCGCCTTCCGCCCGGCCCGCGTGCTGATGCAGGATTTTACCGGCGTGCCGGCCGTCGTTGACCTCGCCGCGATGCGCAACGCGATGCAGAAGCTCGGCGGCGATGCCGAGAAGATCAACCCGCTGGTGCCGGTCGACCTCGTCATCGACCACTCCGTGATCGTGAACTTCTTCGGCGACAACAAGGCCTTCGGCAAGAACGTTGCCGAGGAATACAAGCAGAACCAGGAGCGCTACGAGTTCCTGAAGTGGGGCCAGAAGGCGTTCTCGAACTTCTCCGTCGTGCCGCCCGGCACCGGCATCTGCCACCAGGTCAACCTCGAATATCTCTCCCAGACGGTCTGGACCAAGAAGGAGAAGATGACGGTCGGCAAGAAGACCGGCACCTTCGAGGTCGCCTATCCCGACTCGCTTGTCGGCACCGACTCCCACACCACCATGGTCAACGGTCTCGCCGTGCTCGGCTGGGGCGTCGGCGGCATCGAGGCGGAAGCCTGCATGCTCGGCCAGCCGCTGTCGATGCTGCTGCCCAACGTCGTCGGCTTCAAGCTGAAGGGCGCGATGAAGGAAGGCGTCACCGCGACCGATCTCGTGCTGACCGTCACGCAGATGCTGCGCAAGCTCGGCGTGGTCGGCAAGTTCGTCGAGTTCTTCGGTCCGGGCCTCGACAATCTCTCGGTCGCCGACAAGGCCACGATCGCCAACATGGCGCCGGAATACGGCGCGACCTGCGGCTTCTTCCCGGTCGATGCCGCCGCGATCGACTACCTCAAGACCTCCGGCCGCGCGCCGGCGCGCGTCGCGCTGGTGCAGGCCTATGCGAAGGCGCAGGGGCTGTTCCGCACCGCCAAGTCGGTCGATCCGGTGTTCACGGAAACGCTGACGCTCGACCTCGCCGACGTCGTTCCCTCGATGGCCGGTCCGAAGCGTCCCGAAGGCCGCATCGCGCTGCCGTCGGTCGCCGAAGGCTTCTCGCTCGCACTCGGCACCGAGTACAAGAAGGCCGAGGAGCCGACCAAGCGCTTTGCCGTCGATGGCAAGAATTTCGAGATCGGCCACGGCGACGTCGTGATCGCCGCGATCACGTCCTGCACCAACACCTCGAACCCGAGCGTGCTGATCGGCGCCGGCCTCCTGGCGCGTAACGCCGCCGCGAAGGGCCTCAAGGCAAAGCCGTGGGTGAAGACTTCGCTCGCGCCGGGCAGCCAGGTGGTCGCCGGCTATCTCGCCGATTCCGGCCTGCAGGCCGATCTCGACAAGGTCGGCTTCAACCTAGTCGGCTTCGGCTGCACCACCTGCATCGGCAATTCCGGTCCGCTGCCTGAGGAGATCTCGAAGTCGATCAACGACAACGGCATCGTCGCAGCCGCCGTGCTCTCCGGCAACCGCAACTTCGAAGGCCGCGTCTCGCCGGACGTGCAGGCGAATTATCTGGCCTCGCCGCCGCTGGTCGTCGCACACGCGCTCGCCGGCAGCGTCACCAAGAACCTCGCGGTCGAGCCGCTCGGCGAGGGCAAGGACGGCAAGCCGGTGTACCTGAAGGACATCTGGCCGACGACCAAGGAGATCAACGCCTTCATGAAGAAGTTCGTGACCGCGTCGATCTTCAAGAAGAAGTATGCTGACGTGTTCAAGGGCGACACCAACTGGCGCAAGATCAAGACGGTCGAGAGCGAGACCTATCGCTGGAACATGTCTTCGACCTATGTGCAGAACCCGCCCTATTTCGACGGCATGAAGAAGGAGCCGGAGCCGGTCACCGACATCGTCGAGGCGCGCATCCTCGCCATGTTCGGCGACAAGATCACCACCGACCACATCTCGCCGGCCGGTTCGATCAAGCTCACCTCGCCCGCCGGAAAATATCTCAGCGAGCACCAGGTGCGTCCCGCCGACTTCAACCAGTACGGCACGCGTCGCGGCAATCATGAAGTCATGATGCGCGGCACCTTCGCCAACATCCGCATCAAGAACTTCATGCTGAAGGGCGCGGACGGCAACATTCCCGAGGGCGGTCTCACCAAGCACTGGCCCGACGGCGAGCAGATGTCGATCTACGACGCGGCGATGAAGTACCAGCAGGAGCAGGTGCCGCTGGTGGTGTTCGCCGGCGCCGAATACGGCAACGGCTCCTCGCGCGACTGGGCCGCGAAGGGCACGCGTCTGCTCGGCGTGCGCGCCGTGATCTGCCAGAGCTTCGAGCGCATCCACCGCTCCAACCTGGTCGGCATGGGCGTGCTGCCGCTGACCTTCGAGGAAGGCACCTCATGGTCGTCGCTGGGCCTGAAGGGCGACGAGAAGGTCACGCTGCGCGGCCTCGTCGGCGACCTGAAGCCGCGTCAGAAGCTGACCGCGGAGATCGTCTCGGGTGACGGCTCGTTGCAGCGCGTTTCGCTGCTTTGCCGCATCGATACGCTGGACGAGCTCGACTACTACCGGAACGGCGGCATCCTGCACTACGTGCTGCGCAAGCTCGCGGCCTAAGCGCGAATTTGTGAACGGTGGCTCACCGCGACGTGAGTAGAAGGTTAAACGAAGGCGGCCTATCAAAAGGCCGCCTTCGCGCGTTTGCGGCATGCTTCTGTGGGCCCGCCCGGCGGAAAACCTCCCCTTGGACGGTTGCCTGGACGGATGAATGTGCTGCGCCCCGTAAGACTACGGTGACCATCAGGCGATAAGATTTCCCTTCACGAGCAATGGTGTGCGGCGTTCGACATGACAACAATGACGGCTTCTCATCTGGTTTCGCGCTGGTCCGGTGCCCTCTGGTCGGGAGCACTTGGGATCTGCGCAATCGTCGCCGTCATCCGCCCCGCCGAGGCTGATCCCCGCGCCGTGGTCGAGCTTTTCACCTCGCAGGGCTGCTCCTCCTGCCCGCCCGCCGACAAGGTCATCGGCGATCTTTCCAACGACCCGTCGATCATCGCGCTGAGCATGCCGATCGACTATTGGGACTATCTCGGCTGGAAGGACACGCTTGCGGATTCGCGCTTCTCGGCGCGGCAGCGCGCCTATTCGCGCATGCGCGGCGACCGCGAGGTCTATACGCCGCAAGTCGTGGTCAACGGTTCCACGCATGTCATCGGCAGCGATCGCGCCGGCATCGAGAGCGCGATCGGCAAGACCGACAAGGGCATGGGCGTGATGAGCGTGCCGGTGACGATGTCGCTTGCGGGCAAGCACATCAATGTCTCGGTGGCGGAGAGCAAGGAGCCGGCGGTCTCGCACGGCGAGGTCTGGATCTGCTCGATCACGAAATCGGTGCCGATCGAGATCAGCCGTGGCGAAAATCGCGGACAGCAGCTCACCTATCACAACGTCGTGCGCAATCTACTCAAGGTCGGCGACTGGAACGGACGTCCGGAAAGCTGGACGGTACCGCTGGAAAATCTCACGCGCGACGGCGTCGACGGCGCTGTGGTCTATGTCCAGGACGGCAACCGTGAAAAGCCGGGCGCGATGCTCGGCGCGGCGTACACGTCGCTGCACTGAAGCGACCCCTTCTCATCTCCCGACGCAAACACGGTCTAAATCCTCATGGTGAGGAGGCGCGTCAGCGCCGTCTCGAACCATGCAGGCCCCGCTGATGCCGCGCGGCCTCGATCCTTCGAGACGCCGCTTCGCGGCTCCTCAGGATGAGGGGAGAAAGTTTTCGCGCGGATGTTCGAAGAAGGGTGCGTCGTGCAGGAAACATCCAGCCACAAACAAAAAAGGACCAACTTGCGTTGGCCCTCCTTGTCGCGCGTACAGACCCGATCCTGACGGCCCCGGGGGGCTGGGGGCTGAGGAATCCGGAACCGAAAGGACCGGGTCAACGCACACAAGTCTTTTCGCAATGCAGGGCGGCAGGCGCTTGGCGGAAAAGAGGCGATACTATGATTCCTTCTAACGATCCCGTGACGGTTCGTCGCGACAGAGTTCCACTCCTGCGTGTGCTCCGATTCGCACCCGATTCAATGAGTTGAGTAAGGGAGCCCCTTGCGGTGCGGAACGGTTGGCGCAATCATGCAACTGTCATGATCCGCGGTTCCGGGGACGGTCTTCGCGGGCGCGATCATGCTGATGCGACAGGAGCCGCCATGGGTGTGACGTCGGAGGATGCCGATCCGAGCGGACAGCGTGCAGTGGCGCACCCCGCCGCTGCGAACGCCCAGCCGAACCGGGTGACGTTCAACCGGCTCGAACTGCACCGCATCCTCAATCTCTACGGCCGCATGGTCGCCGACGGCGAGTGGCGCGACTATGCCATCGACTTCCTGAAGGACCGCGCCGTGTTCTCGGTGTTCCGCCGCGCCTCGGAGGTGCCGATCTATCGCATCGAGAAAGACCCGCGCCTCGCGCGCAAGCAGGGCATGTACAGCGTGATCTCCGCGACCGGCCTGATCCTGCGCCGCGGCCACGAGCTCGAGCGCGTGCTGCTGGTGATCGATCGGAAGCTGGCGGTGGTGTAGCCGCCGTCCGTAGCCCGGATGAGCGAAGCGACATCCGGGACCTTGCTTGCAGCGTTCCCGGGTATCGCTGCGCTCACCCGGGCTACGAGACCGCCCCTACTTCCCCGGCACCGTGCTCGCGCCCTCGCCGAGGTCGCGCTGCATCATCACCGTGTCCAGCCAGCGGCCGAATTTCAGCCCGACACTGGGATGCGTGCCGATCATCTTGAAGCCGCCGCGCGTGTGCACGCCGATCGAGCCGGCA
The DNA here is from genome assembly GCF_024199795.1 of Bradyrhizobium sp. CCGB01. Lineage (NCBI taxonomy): Bacteria > Pseudomonadati > Pseudomonadota > Alphaproteobacteria > Hyphomicrobiales > Nitrobacteraceae > Bradyrhizobium > Bradyrhizobium sp. CCGB01. The sequence continues at coordinate 178,915 of NZ_JANADK010000001.1, read as the reverse complement.
TTGGCGGAATCGCCGATCACCGCGATCATCTGGCGGAAGCCGCGCGCCTCGCATTCCGTGACCAGCCGGTCCAGCAGCAACGAGCCGATGCCGCGGCGGTGGAAGCTGGGGTCGAGATAGATCGAGTTCTCGACCGTGAAGCGGTAGGCCGGCCGCGGCCGGTAGGCGCCGGCATAGGCGTAGCCGGCCACGCGACCGTCGAGGATGGCGACGAAATAGGGATAGCCGCCATCGACCAGCGCGCGGTAGCGGCGCGTCATTTCAGTGAGGTCGGGCGGCTCCAGCTCGAACGTCGCGGTGCCCTCGCGGACGGCCTGCTGGTAGATGGCGGTGATGGCGGGAAGGTCGGCCTCGGTTGTAGGCCTGATTTCAGGTGCGGACATAGGGGAAGATTAGAGCCTTCCCGCGGCCGCTGGAAGGCCCACCGGCGCCTCCACCCCCGTCATTGCGAGCGCAACGAAGCAATCCAGAGATGCATCCGCGGTGGGACTCTGGCTTGCGTCGTCGCAAGGGCTCCTCGCAATGACGGCGCGTGTGGGACGAGCCCCGGCCCAAACAAAAACCCCGGCCTCCCGGCCGGGGTTTGCGTCCGTTCCCTCAGGTCCAGCGCTTAGTCGCGCTGGCCGAGGAGCTGCAGGAGCAGCGTGAACAGGTTGATGAAGTTCAGGTACAGCGACAGGGCGCCGGTGATGGCCGCACGCTCTGCGATTTCACCGCCGGCCGAAGCGTAGCCGTAGATGTAGTCGTTCTTCAGCCGCTGGGTGTCCCAGGCGGTGAGGCCCGCGAACACCAGCACGCCAACCACCGACACGATGAACTGGAGCAGCGAGCTGCCCAGGAACAGGTTCACCAGGCTGGCGATGATGATGCCGATCAGGCCCATGAACAGGAACGAGCTCATCCCGCTCAGGTCACGCTTGGTGCTGTAGCCGTACAGGCTCAGTGCACCGAACGTGGCGGCCGTGATGAAGAACACCCGCACGATCGAGGTGTGCGTGAACACCAGGAAGATCGACGACAGCGAGATGCCCATCAGCGCCGCGAACACCCAGAACAGGATCTGCGCGGTCGAGGGGGCGAGACGGTTGATGCCCGCCGAGATCACGAACACCATTGCGAGCGGCGCGAGCATGAACAGCCACTTCAGGGGGCTGACGAACATCGCGTAGCCAAACGGCGTCAGGAACAGCTTGCCGACGCGGACCGCTTCCGGGGTCGGAACGTCGGTCACGGCGGCCATATAGACGCCAAGCGCGGCAAGGCCGGTGATGGCCAGGCCGATGCTCATGTAATTGTAGATGCGCAGCATGTAGGCGCGCAGGCCGGCATCGACCGTCGCGGCGTCAACACGCCCGGCGGCCCTGCCGAAAGGAGAAGCGTAGTTACGGTCTAGGTCCGACATGGTCGAATTCCCGTTGGTTGGCCCGGTCCGGCATGAGGGTCGCCATGCCGCCGGTTCGTCAAATTCTATCTCGGATACCGGTGTGCGCCGACATTAAATTTGGCTCACAATCGGGGGTCCGAACCCATTGGATATGTGGGAAACTAACACATTCGCTGCAACCGTCCACGCGCGGCTGAATGTCGCCCTCGCCCGCAATCCTGACGAGCAGGCGTGGTTAATCGCTGGAATCGTGCAATTCCGACATTGCGCGGCTACCCGCTACCATTTGTCACAAATTCCGCAACACCGTGGCGGGCTTTTTGTTCAAAGCCAGCAGCGTCCCGGCGAGCCCAAGTCCGACCGTGACGACCAGGGCGGCCGCGACCACGCCGGCCGCGCTGCCGGCCTGCCAGACGAACGTCAGCGTCATCAGCCGCGTCACGATCATCCAGGCCGCGATGCTGCCGGCGATCACGCCGAACACCGCGGTGGCGAGGCCAATCAGCAGGTATTCGAGGGCATAGGCGCCGAGCAGCCGCAGCCGGGTCGCGCCCAGGGTCTTGAGGATCACGGCATCGTAGACCCGGTGGCGGTGGCCGGCGGCGAGTGCCCCGCCCAGCACCAGGATCGCCGAGATCAGGGTGATCGCGCTGGCGCCGCGGATCGCCAGCGCCAGATTGGTCACGACCGAGCCGACCGTCTCCATCACCTCGCGCACGCGCACGCTCGTCACCATCGGATAGGTGTCGGCGACTTGCCTGATGATCCTGCCGTCGCCGGCCGCATCGCCGCCGGCCTCGGTCAGCGTCGCGATATGGGTGTGCGGAGCGCCCTTGAAGGCGTTCGGCGAGAACACGAGAACGAAATTGATGCCCATCCCCTGCCAGTCGATGGTGCGCAGATTGCCGATTCTGGCCGGGATGTCGCGGCCGAGCACGTTGACCACGACCTCGTCGCCGAGCTTGAGGGCGAGCCCGTCGGCGATCTTCTTCTCAATCGAGACCAGCGGCGGGCCGGAATAGTCGGCCTTCCACCATTCGCCTTCGACCACCTTGGAGCCCTTCGGCAGCTCCGCGGTATAGGTCAGGCCGCGGTCGCTTTGCAGCACCCACTCCGAATCGGTGGTGGGCTTGAGCTCCTCGGCGCGGACGCCGCGCGCACCGACGATGCGCCCGCGCAGCATCGGCACGTCCTCGACCGTCGCGCCCGGCGCGATCTGGCGCAGATAGCCGTCGAACTGCTCGGCCTGCGTGCTCGGGATGTCGATGAAGAAGAACGACGGCGCGCGGTCCGGCAATGCCGCGAGGAATTGCCGGCGCAGATTGCCGTCGATCTGGGTGATGGTGACGAGCACCGCGAGCCCGAGCCCGAGCGACAGCACGACGGAAGGCGTCAGCGCGCCCGGCCGGTGGATGTTGGCGATCGCAAGCCGCAGCATCGGCAGGCGGGTGCGCGGCAGCCGCCGCGCGATTCCCATCAGCAAGGCGGCAATGCCGCGGAGCAGGGCGAACACGACGACCGAAGAGGCCACGAACACCGCGGCGATGCGCTTGTCGAAGGACAGTCCGATCACGACCGCGATCAGCAGCGCCACCACGGCGGCCATGAACACGAGATAGCCCAGGCGCGGCCGGTGCCATTCGGAGCTGATGGTGTCGCGGAACAGCGCCGCCACCGGCACGTCGTGCACCCGCCCGAGCGGCCACAGGCCGAAGGCCAGCGCGGTCAGCAGGCCATAGACGAAGGACAGCGCCAGCTCGTCGGCATGCACGGCCGGCACCACCGGCAGCGGCAGCAGTTTGCCGAACAGGCCGACGATGGCGAAAGGCATGGCGGCGCCGAGCGCAAGCCCGATCACCGAGCCGATTCCGGCCAGCAGGAGGACCTGCGCCAGGTAGATGCCGAACACGTCGCGCCCGGTGGCGCCGACGGCCTTGAAGGCCGCGATGACCTCGAGCTTGCGGTCGATGTGGCTCTTGACGGCATTGGCAACGCCGACGCCGCCGACCAGCAGCGCGGCGAGGCCGACCAGCGTCAGGAATTGCGTGAAGCGGCTGATGTTGCGCTCGAGCTGCGGCGAGGCATTGGAGCGGCTGCGGACCTCCCAGCCGGCCTGCGGCGCCGCGTTGCGCGCATCCGCGATGAAGGCCTCCGTGGCGCGCTCGCTGTTGCCGGTATCAGGCAGCTTCACCCGGTAGACCCAGCGCACCAGGCTGCCGGGCTGGATCAGGCCGGTGGCGCGCAGGCCCGCCTCGCTGATCAGGAAGCGCGGCCCGAAGCCGATGCCGCCGGCGAGCTTGTCGGGCTCGGCTTCGACGGTGCTGCGGATCTGGAACGTTGCGCTTCCGATGGTGACGCGGTCGCCGGTCTTCAGCGACAGCCGCGCCAGCAGCGTCGGATCGGCGGCGGCACCGAACGCGCCGTCGCGCATCGCGAGCAGATCGGACATCGCTAGCTGCGGCGCCAGCGTCAGCTGGCCCAGCATCGGATAGGTGTCGTCGACCGCCTTCATCTCGACCAGCGCGAGCTTGCCGTCCGCTGAGCGCGCCATGCCGCGCAAGGTGGCGGCGGTCGAGACGGTGCCGCGCGAGCGCAGGAAGGAGACCTCTTCGGGCTTCGCCTCGCGCTGGAACAGCGCGAAGGAGACGTCGCCGCCGAGCAGCGTGCGGCCCTCGCGGGCGAGACCGTCGGAGAGGCTCGCCGAGACCGAGCCGACGCCGGCGATGGCCATCACGCCGAGCGCGATGCAGGCGATGAAGACATAGAAGCCGCGCAGGCCTCCGCGCAATTCGCGCAGCGCGTAGCGCAGCGACAGCGCGACGGCGTTGGGCCTCGCGAACGGTTCAGCCGCGACGCTCATGCCGGCGCGGACTGGGTGTCGATGCGCCCGGAGCGCAGGCGGATGACGCGATCGCAGCGATGCGCGAGCGAGGAATCGTGCGTCACCAGCACCAGCGTCATGCCGCGCTCGGCATGCTTGCCGAACAGCAGATCGACGATCTGTTTTCCCGTGGCCTCGTCGAGGTTGCCGGTCGGCTCGTCCGCGACGAGGATCGCGGGATCGGGCGCCAGCGCGCGGGCCAGTGCGACGCGCTGCTGCTCGCCGCCCGACAGCTGGGTCGGATAATGATGCAGGCGGTCGCCGAGCCCGACCGATTGCAGCTCCTGCGCCGCGCGTTTTGCAGCGTCCGGGTTGCCGGCGAGCTCGAGCGGCACGGCGACGTTCTCCAGCGCCGTCATGGTCGGGATCAAATGGAAGGACTGGAAGACGATGCCGACCTGGCGGCCGCGGAAGCGGGCCAGCGCGTCCTCGTCGAGGGCATTGAAAGGCGTGCCATTCACCACCACCTCTCCGCTATCAGGACGCTCCAACCCCGCCATCACCATCAGCAGCGTGGATTTGCCCGAGCCTGACGGGCCGATCAGGCCGATCGTCTCGCTACGGCCGACCCGCAGGCTGATATCCTTGAGGATGTGAACGCGTGCCGCGCCCGTACCCAATGAAAGATTGACGTTGGAGATGGCGATGGTGTCCGGCGCGGTGCCGGCGAGCGAAGAGGTTTCGATGCGAGTGTCCATGGTCCGGTCATATGGCAACTCCGCACACGCGGTCGAGAGGCGTTACGGATTCTTCATGCACATAGCCGTGTTGATGCTCGCTTTGATGACGGTCGTGAACCCGGCTTGGGCGGAAGCGACGAAACCGGTCAAGCTCGTCGTTCTCGGCGATTCCCTGAGCGCCGGCCTCGGCCTTCAGGTCCAGGAAGCATTCCCGACAAAACTTCAAAAAGCCTTGCAAGCCAAAGGGATAGCGGTGGACATGACGAATGCCGGGGTGTCCGGCGACACCTCGTCCGGCGGCCGTGACCGGCTTGACTGGTCGGTCCCGGACGGAACCGACGGCGTGATCATCGAGCTCGGCGCCAACGACGCGCTGCGCGGCATCGATCCCGACCTGACACGGACTGCGCTGACCGACATCGTCGCGCGGCTCAAGGCCCGCAAGATCGCGGTGATGCTGTGCGGCATGCTGGCACCGCCGAATTACGGCGCGGAATATGCGGCGCGCTTCAATTCGATTTATCCGGATCTGGCGAAGAAATTCGACGTGCCGCTCTATCCGTTCTTCCTCGACGGTGTTGCGGCCGACGCCAAGCTCAACCAGGCCGACGGCATTCATCCGACCGCAGCCGGTGTCGACATCATCGTCGGCAACATCATGCCCACAGTGGAGGCATTCCTTGGCACGATAAGCGAGCAACGGCGTTGAAAAGCGGGCAGCGCCAGCCGTAATTCCCAGGGATTTACCGGGGTGGGGCGCGCGATGCTTCGCAGAGTCACACAACTGCGATAGGAATCAGGGTACCGGTGATTCGTCGCCGGCTCTAATTTGGGTAAGGTCCTGCTCAGGGACTGTGCCCAAGCATCGGGAGTGCTGAACGATGCCGCGTTTGTTCACTGGTCTGGAAATTCCGGCCGAGATCGGCCAGTCGCTTTCCAACTTGCGGGGTGGCCTTCCCGGCGCCCGGTGGATCGATCCCGAAAATTATCACGTCACCTTGCGCTTCATCGGCGACATCGACGGCCTGTCCGCCAACGAGATCGCCTCGATGCTGTTTCGCGTCGACCGCAAGCCGTTCGAGGTGAAGGTGCAGGGGCTGACGAGTTTTGGCGGCCGCAAACCGAGGGCAGTCGTTGCGACGATCGCGCCGAGCAAGCCGCTGATGGAATTGCAGGCCGAGCTCGAGCGCATGATGCAGCGGATCGGTCTTAATCCGGAGGGACGCAAGTTCATCCCGCATGTCACGCTGGCCCGGCTGCACGACGCCACCGACCGCGACGTCGCCGACTATCTCTCGCTGCGCGGCTACTTCCCGAGCAAGGCGTTCATGGCCGAACGCTTCGTGCTGTTCTCGTCGCGCGCCTCCACCGGCGGGGGGCCGTATGTGGTCGAGGACGCCTACGAACTGTGTGAGTAGGCCGCTCTTCGCGATGTACGAAACAGTGCGTCCCGGCTCTGCGCGGCAGCGTTCCACGCCGCCGCGCGTCCGGGACATGAAAGCGCATACCCCGTCCACCAATTGACGGCTTGCAATTTCCGCCGGTCTCTGGCGGTAAAGAGCGATGCTCTCGACCCAAAACTCCTCATTCCGCGAGGCGTATCAGGCAGAGGTCGCGTCCGGCGCGATCGAGCCCGATGCTGCGCAGGCCGAAATCGCCGAAGCCTATGCGGCGCTCGACCAGCGGCTCGCGAATTACAAGCCGCAGCGCAAGCAGGGCCTGCTCAGTCGCCTGTTCAGCAGCGACAAGGACGAGGCGCCGCACGGGCTCTACATTCATGGCGAAGTCGGCCGCGGCAAGACCATGCTGATGGACCTGTTCTTCCAGCACTCGACCGTCGAGCACAAGCGCCGCGCGCATTTCCACGAGTTCATGGCTGAAGCGCATGAGCGGATCTACGATTATCGTCAGGGCATCTCGCGCGGCGAGATCGCCGATGGCGACGTCATCGCGCTGACTGCGAACGCGATCTTCGAGGAGAGCTGGCTGCTCTGTTTCGACGAATTCCACGTCACCGACATCGCGGACGCGATGATCCTGGGGCGCCTGTTCGCAAAGCTGTTCGAGCTCGGCACCGTGGTGGTCGCGACCTCCAACGTCGCGCCCGACGATCTCTACAAGGGCGGCCTGAACCGTTCGCTGTTCCTGCCCTTCATCAAGCAGATCACCGACCGCATGGACGTGCTGCGGCTCGATGGGCGCACCGATTTCCGCCTGGAGAAGCTTCAGGGCGTGCCGATGTGGCTGACGCCGGCCGACGGCGATGCGGACGCCGCGCTCAACCGCGCCTGGTCGAAGATGACCGGCAACGCCAGATGCAAGCCGCGCGATATTTCGATCAAGGGCCGCATCCTGCACGTGCCGTGCTCGGCCCATGGCGTGGCGCGCTTTACCTTCGCCGATCTCTGCGAGAAGCCGCTCGGGGCATCCGACTATCTCAGGCTCGCGCACGACTATCACACCATCCTGGTCGACCATATTCCAGTGATGGATCTGTCCCAGCGTAACGCGGCCAAGCGCTTCATCACGCTGATCGATACGCTCTATGACAATGCCGTGAAGCTGATGGCCTCGGCCGATGCCAACCCGATCTCGCTCTACCTCGCGCACGAGGGCAACGAGGCCAACGAGTTCAAGCGGACGGCGTCGCGCCTGATCGAAATGAGCTCGGAATCCTATCTGGCGCTGCCTCACGGCCGCAAGGATTCCACCGCCAGCGGCTCCACCAAGGGCCTGGTGGAGACTTAAGTCCTATTTGCCAGCGCTGTCATTTTGGGACGCGCGAGCCCCGGAATCCATTTCGCCGCCATTGTTGGCGCCCGATGGATTCCGGGTTCGCGACCTTCGTCGCTCCTGGGAATGACAGGGATGCGCTCGAATGCTCGGCAAGCCCGACAATTGGGCATCCGGCGACTTGAACGGGGGAAGCGAAAGGGATAACCACCCGTCTCAGTTTTCCCCTCCTTACGTGTCTAAAGGACAGGTTCACATGGCGCGCGACAAGATTGCTTTGATTGGCTCAGGTCAGATCGGCGGAACGTTGGCTCATCTCATCGGCCTGAAAGAACTGGGCGACGTGGTGATGTTCGACATCGCCGAGGGCGTGCCGCAGGGCAAGGCGCTCGACATCGCGCAGTCCTCGCCGGTCGACGGCTTCGACGCGCACTACACCGGCGCGAACTCCTACGAGGCGCTCGACAACGCCAAGGTCTGCATCGTCACCGCCGGCGTGCCGCGCAAGCCCGGCATGAGCCGCGACGACCTCCTCTCCATCAACCTCAAGGTCATGGAGCAGGTCGGCGCCGGCATCAAGAAATATGCCCCCGACGCGTTCGTCATCTGCATCACCAACCCGCTCGACGCGATGGTCTGGGCGCTGCAGAAGGCTTCGGGCCTGCCGCACAAGAAGGTCGTCGGCATGGCCGGCGTGCTGGATTCGGCGCGCTTCCGCTACTTCCTGGCCGACGAGTTCAACGTCTCGGTCGAGGACGTCACCGCCTTCGTGCTCGGCGGCCACGGCGACACCATGGTGCCGCTGGTGAAGTACTCCACCGTCGCCGGCATTCCGCTGCCCGACCTCGTCAAGATGGGCTGGACCTCGCAGGCGCGCCTCGACGAGATCGTCGACCGCACCCGCAACGGCGGCGCCGAGATCGTCAATCTGCTCAAGACCGGCTCGGCCTTCTACGCCCCGGCCGCTTCGGCAATCGCGATGGCCGAGAGCTATCTGCGTGACAAGAAGCGCGTGCTGCCCTCGGCCGCGTACCTGAACGGCGAATACGGCGTGAAGGACATGTATGTCGGCGTGCCCGTCGTGATCGGCTCCAAGGGCGTCGAGCGCGTCGTCGAGATCGAACTCGCCGGCAAGGACCGCGAGGCCTTCGACAAGTCGGTCGGCGCCGTGCAGGGCCTGGTCGACGCCTGCAAGAAGATCGCACCCGATCTTCTCGGCCGCTAAGGTCAAACAATCCCCGCCGAAGACCGAAACCGGTCTTCGGCGGTTTCACTTCCGGGGCCCGGCCGACCACCAGTTGCAGGCTTGGCGGGCCTCCGGTTCGGCAGTCCAGAGATCGATGTCAAAGAATCCGGGTTGCAGTTCCTGTGGTATATGGTATGCCAGCCACAAGACTGAGGTGGGCCCAAGAGGTCACCGCCCGCGGGTTCAGGGAGCGACCATATGAATATCCATGAATATCAGGCCAAAGCGCTGCTGAGCGAGTTCGGCGTAGCGATCTCCAAGGGCGTGCCGGTCCTGAAGCCCGCCGATGCGGAGGCTGCCGCCAAGGCGCTGCCGGGTCCGGTCTGGGTGGTGAAGAGCCAGATCCACGCCGGCGGCCGCGGCAAGGGCAAGTTCAAGGAAGCCAGCGCCGGCGACAAGGGCGGCGTCCGCATCGCCAAGTCGGCCGCCGAGGTCTCCGAATTCGCCAAGCAGATGCTCGGCGCCACGCTGGTGACGATCCAGACCGGCCCCGCCGGCAAGCAGGTCAACCGCCTCTACGTCGAGGACGGCTCGGACATCGACAAGGAGTTCTATCTCTCGATCCTGGTCGACCGCGAGACCTCGCGCGTCTCGTTCGTCGTCTCGACCGAGGGCGGCGTCAACATCGAGGACGTCGCGCACAACAACCCCGAGAAGATCGTGACCTTCTCGGTCGATCCGGCGACCGGCATCATGGGCCATCACGGCCGCACCGTCGCCAACGCGCTGAAGCTCTCCGGCGATCTCGCCAAGCAGGCCGAGAAGCTCACCGCACAGCTCTACGCGGCGTTCGTCGCCAAGGACATGTCGATGCTGGAGATCAACCCGCTGGTCGTGACCAAGCAGGGCCAGCTCCGCGTGCTCGACGCCAAGGTCTCGTTCGACGACAACGCGCTGTTCCGTCACCCCGAAGTGCTCGCGCTGCGCGACGAGACCGAGGAAGACGCCAAGGAAATCGAGGCGTCGAAATACGACCTCAACTACGTCACGCTCGACGGCAACATCGGCTGCATGGTCAACGGCGCCGGTCTCGCCATGGCGACGATGGACATCATCAAGCTCTACGGCATGGCGCCGGCCAACTTCCTCGACGTTGGCGGCAGCGCCAGCAAGGAGAAGGTCGCGGCCGCCTTCAAGATCATCACCGCCGATCCCAACGTGAAGGGCATCCTGGTCAACATCTTCGGCGGCATCATGAAGTGCGACGTGATCGCCGAAGGCGTCACCGCCGCCGTGCGCGAGGTCGGCCTCAGCGTGCCGCTGGTGGTTCGCCTCGAAGGCACCAATGTCGAGCTCGGCAAGAAGATCATCCGTGAATCCGGCCTGAACGTGGTGCCGGCCGACAATCTCGACGACGCCGCGCAGAAGATCGTGAAGGCCGTCAAGGGAGGCTGAGGCCATGACCCAGGACCATCTCGCCGCATCATCTCCGCTTGCAGAGCATGCGCGCCTCGCCGCGTTCGCCGGCGAATGGAATGGCGAAGAGGTGGTCTTTCCGTCGCGCTGGATGGAGGGTGGCCCTGCCACCTCTCACATCGTCGCGCGCATGGATCTCAATGGCTTCTACCTGATCCAGGACACGGTGCAGACGCGTAACGGCAAGCAGAGCTTCGCCACCCACGGCATCTTCACCTACGACCGCGACGACCGGACCTACAAATTGTTCTGGCACGATTCGCTCGGCTACACGCCGCCCTCGCCCGCTTCCGGCGGGTGGGTCGGCAAGACCCTGACGCTGGTGCGCGGCTCGCTCCGCGGCAATGCGCGCCACGTCTACGAGATCATCGACGACAATTCCTACTCGTTGAAGATCCAGTTCTCGCCGGACGCGGAAGGCTGGGCCGACGTGCTCACCGGCGTCTACCGCCGCATCCACTGACCTCTCACTCGTTAGTTCGCGAAAGCAGACCTCATGTCCATCCTGATCGACAAGAACACCAAGGTCATCTGCCAGGGCTTTACCGGCAAGAACGGCACCTTCCATTCCGAAGCCGCGATTGCCTATGGCACCAAGATGGTCGGCGGCACCTCGCCGGGCAAAGGCGGCTCGACGCATCTGGGCCTGCCGGTGTTCGACACCGTGCGCGATGCGCGTGAGAAGACCGGCGCCGATGCGTCGGTGATCTACGTGCCGCCGCCGGGCGCGGCGGACGCGATCTGCGAAGCCATCGACGCCGAGATCCCGCTGATCGTCTGCATCACCGAAGGTATTCCCGTGGTCGACATGGTGCGCGTGAAGCGCTCGCTGGCCGGCTCCAAGTCGCGCCTGATCGGGCCGAACTGCCCGGGCGTCATGACCGCCGGCGAGTGCAAGATCGGCATCATGCCGGCCAACATCTTCAAGACCGGCAGCGTCGGCATCGTCTCCCGCTCCGGCACGCTCACTTACGAAGCTGTGTTCCAGACCTCCCAGGAGGGCCTCGGCCAGACCACCGCGGTCGGCATCGGCGGCGACCCGGTCAAGGGCACCGAGTTCATCGACGTGCTGGAGATGCTGCTGGGCGACCCCAAGACCGAATCGATCATCATGATCGGCGAGATCGGCGGTTCCGCCGAGGAGGACGCCGCCCAGTTCCTCAAGGACGAGGCCAAGCGCGGCCGCAAGAAGCCGATGGTCGGCTTCATCGCCGGCGTCACCGCACCTCCCGGGCGCCGCATGGGCCATGCCGGTGCGATCATCTCGGGCGGCAAGGGCGACGCCGGTTCCAAGACCGACGCGATGAAATCGGCTGGAATTACAGTCTCGCCGTCGCCCGCCCGCCTCGGTCATACGCTTGCCGAAAAATTGAAGGGCTAATTCACTCCTTCGTGCTTTTCCGGGCGAAGTTTCGCAGCAAATAGGATAAATGGTGCCTGTCGCGCTGGGCCTCTGCCGGGGAGCTCAGCGCCAGCGCCGTTTGTTATGCGCGAACCAAAATCGCCAGGAACTCAAGTATGTCTCGCCAGGACGCGAACGCAGCCTTTGCCCTCTCTTCCTTTTTGCAGGGCACCAACGCCACCTACATCGACGAAATCTACGCCCGCTACGAGAAGGACCCGTCCTCGGTCGACGCCGAGTGGCAGGAATTCTTCAAGAGCCTCAACGACCAGCCCGGCGATATCAGCAAGAACGCCGAAGGCCCGTCCTGGGAGCGCGCCAACTGGCCGCTGACCCCGCAAGACGATCTGACCTCCGCCCTCGACGGCAACTGGGCTGAAGTCGAGAAGGCGGTTGGCGCCAAGATCGCCGCCAAGGCGCAGGCCAAGGGCGGTGACAAGGCCGCCGGCCTCTCCTCCGCCGACGTGCTCCAGGCCACGCGCGACTCGGTCCGCGCGCTGATGCTGATCCGCTCCTACCGCATGCGCGGCCACTTCCACGCCAAGCTCGATCCGCTCGGCATCGAAGCCCCGCGCAACCGCGAAGAGCTCGATCCGCGCACCTATGGCTTCAGCGAGGCCGATTTCGACCGGAAAATCTTCCTCGATCATGTGCTGGGCCTCGAATACGGCACGCTTCGCGAGATCACCGCGATCTGCGAGCGCACCTACTGCCAGACGCTCGGCGTCGAGTTCATGCATATCAGCAATGCCGCGCAGAAGGCCTGGATCCAGGAGCGCATCGAGGGTCCGGACAAGGAGATCTCGTTCACCCGCGAAGGTCGCCGCGCCATCCTGATGAAGCTGATCGAAGCCGAAGGCTTCGAAAAATTCTGCGACACCAAGTTCACCGGCACCAAGCGCTTCGGTCTCGACGGCGGCGAATCGCTGATTCCCGCGCTCGAGCAGATCATCAAGCGCGGCGGCAATCTCGGCGTGAAGGAGATCGTGCTGGGCATGCCGCATCGCGGCCGCCTCAACGTGCTGACCCAGGTGATGGGCAAGGCCCACCGCGCGCTGTTCCACGAGTTCAAGGGCGGCTCGGCCAATCCCGACGCGGTCGAAGGCTCCGGCGATGTCAAGTATCACCTCGGCGCGTCCTCGGACCGCGAGTTCGACGGTAATCGCATCCATCTGTCGCTGACCGCCAACCCCTCGCATCTCGAGATCGTCGATCCCGTCGTCCTCGGCAAGGTCCGCGCCAAGCAGGACCAGCACGGCGATCCGCCGGACATGCGCATCTCGGTGCTGCCGCTCCTGATGCACGGCGACGCCGCGTTCGCGGGGCAGGGCGTGGTCGCGGAATGCTTCGGCCTGTCGGACCTGAAGGGCTACCGCACCGGCGGCTCTGTCCACTTCATCGTCAACAACCAGATCGGCTTCACCACCTATCCGCGTTACTCGCGTTCCTCGCCCTATCCGTCTGATGTGGCGAAGATGATCGATGCGCCGATCTTCCACGTCAACGGCGACGATCCGGAAGCCGTGGTGTTCGCGGCCAAGGTCGCGATCGAGTTCCGGCAGAAGTTCCACAAGCCTGTCGTCATCGACATGTTCTGCTATCGCCGGCATGGCCATAATGAGGGCGACGAGCCGGCTTTCACCCAGCCGGTGATGTACAAGCGGATCGCGGCTCACCCGTCCACGCTGGAGCTCTACGCCCGCCGCCTGATCGGCGAAGGCGTGCTGACCGAAGGCGAGGTCGACAAGGCCAAGGCCGACTGGCGCGCGCGGCTCGACGCCGAGCTCGAAGCCGGCTCCGGCTACAAGCCCAACAAGGCCGACTGGCTCGACGGCAAGTGGTCCGGTTTCAAGATCGCCGACCAGGAAGAAGATGCACGACGCGGCGTCACCGGCGTCGACGTCGCCGAGTTGAAGGAGATCGGCCGCAAGATCACCAAGGTGCCGGACGGCTTCCGCGCCCACCGCACCATCCAGCGCTTCCTCGACAATCGCGCCAAGGCCATCGACACCGGCGTCGGCATCGATTGGGCGACCGGCGAAGCATTGGCGTTCTGCACACTGCTCAACGAGAACCACCATGTCCGCCTGTCGGGCCAGGACTCCGAGCGCGGCACCTTCTCGCAGCGCCACTCGGTCCTGATCGACCAGGAAGACGAGAGCCGCTACACGCCGTTCAACCATCTCGGCCACGAGCAGGGCCATTACGAGGTCATCAACTCGCTGCTGTCGGAAGAAGCCGTGCTCGGCTTCGAATACGGCTATTCGCTCGCGGAGCCGAACACGCTGACGCTGTGGGAAGCCCAGTTCGGCGACTTCGCCAACGGTGCGCAGGTCGTGTTCGACCAGTTCATCTCCTCGGGTGAGCGCAAATGGCTGCGCATGTCCGGCCTGGTCTGCCTGCTGCCGCACGGCTATGAGGGCCAGGGACCGGAACACTCCTCGGCGCGTCTGGAGCGTTATCTGCAGATGTGCGCCGAAGACAACATGCAGGTGGTCTATCCGACCACGCCGGCGAACTACTTCCACGTGCTGCGCCGCCAGCTTCATCGCGAGATCCGCAAGCCGCTGATCCTGATGACGCCGAAGTCGCTGCTGCGTCACAAGCGGGCGGTGTCGCGTCTCGAGGAGCTGGCGAAGGGCACGACCTTCCACCGCATCCTCTATGATGACGCCCAGATGCTGCCGAACGAGGCGGTCAAGCTCGTCCCCGACGAGAAGGTCCGCCGCATCGTGCTCTGCTCCGGCAAGGTCTATTACGACCTCTACGAGGAGCGTGAGAAGCGCGGCATCGACGACATCTACCTGATGCGCGTCGAGCAGCTCTATCCGGTGCCGTTGAAGGCGCTGGTGGCCGAGCTGTCCCGCTTCAAGAAGGCTGAAGTGGTGTGGTGCCAGGAAGAGCCCCGCAACATGGGTGCTTGGCACTTCATCGAGCCCTATCTGGAATGGGTGCTGAACCAGGTGCACGGCGTGAGCCGGCGTCCGCGTTATGTCGGCCGCGCCGCTTCCGCCGCGACCGCCACTGGTCTGATGTCCAAGCATCAGGCGCAGTTGAAGGCGTTCCTGGACGAAGCACTGAGCTGAAGTTTTTGAACTGCGTCATGCTCCGCCCCGGCGCGCACTTGCGCACAAGGGCGGGGCATCCAGTACGTCGCGACTGCAAACGTCCCGGCTCGCTGGATGGCCTGCTTTTCGCTGGCCGATGACACCTGAGAATTCCCGACCGCACTGGCGATCTCCTTAAGGAAAAGACCATGACTGAAATTCGTGTGCCGACGCTCGGCGAATCCGTCACCGAGGCCACCATCGGCCGCTGGTTCAAGAAGGCCGGCGATCCCGTCGCCGTCGACGAGCCCTTGGTGGAGCTCGAGACCGACAAGGTCACCATCGAAGTCCCGGCGCCCTCCGCAGGCACGCTGAGCGAGATCATCGCCGCCGATGGCGCGACCGTTGCGGTCGGCGCGCTGCTTGGCCAGATCACTGACGGTGCCGGCGCTGCGAAGCCCGCCGCCGCGCCCGCCAAGCCCGCGGCTGCCGCTCCTGCTGCGGCTGCTGCCGCGCCGGCTCCCGCTGCGGCGAAGGCGCCGCCGGCCGACGCCCCGCTCGCCCCGTCCGTGCGCAAGCTCTCGGCCGAGACCGGCATCGACGCCTCGACCGTTCCGGGCTCCGGCAAGGACGGCCGCGTCACCAAGGGCGACATGCTCGCCGCGATCGAGCGTGCGGCGTCCGCGCCGACCCCGGTCAACCAGCCTGCCGCCGCCGTGCAGGTTCGCGCGCCGTCACCGGCCGATGACGCCGCCCGCGAAGAGCGCGTCAAGATGACCCGGCTGCGCCAGACCATCGCGCGCCGCCTCAAGGACGTGCAGAACACCGCGGCCATGCTCACGACCTTCAACGAGGTCGACATGACCAACGTCATGGCGCTGCGCGCCCACTACAAGGATGCGTTCGAGAAGAAGCATGGCTCGAAGCTCGGCTTCATGGGCTTCTTCACCAAGGCCGTCGTGCAGGCGCTGAAGGACATCCCGGCCGTCAACGCCGAGATCGACGGCACCGATCTGATCTACAAGAACTACTATCACATCGGCGTCGCCGTCGGCACCGACAAGGGCCTCGTCGTCCCCGTCGTGCGCGACTGCGACCACAAGTCGATCGCCGACATCGAGAAGGGCATCGCCGATTTCGGCCGCCGCGCGCGTGACGGCCAGCTCAAGATCGACGAGATGCAGGGCGGCACCTTCACCATCACCAATGGCGGCATCTACGGCTCGCTGATGTCGACCCCGATCCTGAACGCGCCGCAGTCCGGCATCCTCGGCATGCACAAGATCCAGGAGCGGCCGATGGTCGTCGGCGGCAAGATCGAGGTCCGCCCGATGATGTATCTGGCGCTGTCTTACGATCACCGCGTGATCGACGGCAAGGAAGCCGTCACCTTCCTGGTTCGCGTCAAGGAGAGCCTGGAAGATCCGGCGCGTCTGGTGCTCGATCTCTGATCCCTGATGCTCTGCGAGCGCCGTCGCTCTCTCGCGCGACGGCGCGTGTCGAACAATGGAGGCGCGCGTGACGGATAAGGTCGTTGTCATCACCGGCGGCAGCCGCGGCATTGGGCGGGCGACTGCGATCGCGGCGGCCGCGCGCGGCTATCGCGTCGTGGTCGGCTATGCCAGCAACAAGCAGGCCGCCGACGAGGTCGTCGCGCAGATCGCGGCGAGCAACGGCAAGGCCATCGCGGTGAAATGCGATGTCGCCGAAGAAGGCGATATCGTCGAGCTGTTCAAGCAAGCGGACAAGTTCGGTACGCTTGGCGCGCTCGTCAACAATGGCGGCATCGTCGGCAAGAGTGGCGTGCGCGTCGACGAGATGTCGGCCGAGCGCATCCAGCGCGTCATGGCGGTCAACGTCACCGGCTCCATCCTCTGCGCCCGTGAAGCCGTGAAGCGGATGTCGACCAAGCATGGCGGCAAGGGCGGCGTCATCGTCAATCTGTCATCGGTTGCTGCCAAGCTCGGCGCGCCGAATACCTATGTCGACTATGCGGCGTCCAAGGGCGCGATCGATTCCTTCACCACCGGCCTGGGCTACGAGGTCGCGGGTGAAGGCATTCGCGTCGCGGGCATCCGCCCCGGCCTGATCGACACGGAAATCCATGCCGCCGGCGGCGAGCCCGACCGTGCCCATCGTCTGGCCCATATGGTGCCGATGAAGCGCGTCGGCACCGCCGACGAAATCGCCAACGCCATCGTCTGGCTGATGTCGGACGAGGCGTCCTACGTCACCGCAGCCACTCTCGATGTGTCCGGCGGACGCTGACGCGCCGCGCGGACGCTGACACATTCTCATCACGCTAAACTTACGGGACTTCCTCTCATGGCTACCTACGATCTCGTCGTCATCGGCACCGGACCTGGCGGTTATGTCTGCGCGGTGCGCGCAAGCCAGCTCGGCATGAAAGTCGCCGTGGTCGAAAAGAACGCCACGCTCGGCGGCACCTGCCTCAATGTCGGCTGCATGCCGTCGAAGGCGCTGCTGCACGCGTCCGAGATGTTCGAGGAAGCCGGGCATTCCTTCGCCAAGATGGGCGTGTCCGTCTCCGCGCCGAAGCTCGAATTGCCGGCGATGATGAACTTCAAGCAGCAGGGCATCGACGGCAACGTCAAGGGCGTCGAGTTCCTGATGAAGAAGAACAAGGTCGATGTGCTCAAGGGCACCGGCAAGATCTTAGGCACCGGCAAGGTCGAAGTCTCCGCCGATGGCAAGTCGCAGGTGATCGAGACGAAGAACATCGTGATCGCGACCGGCTCGGACATCGCGCGTCTCAAGGGCATCGAGATCGACGAGAAGCGCATCGTGTCGTCGACCGGCGCGCTGTCGTTGGAGAAAGTGCCCGGCAGAATGCTGGTGATCGGCGCCGGTGTGATCGGGCTTGAGCTCGGCTCGGTGTGGCGCAGACTCGGGTCCGAAGTCATGGTCGTCGAATTCCTCGATCGCATCCTGCCCGGCATGGACGGCGAGATCGCGAAGCAATTCCAGCGCATCCTGGAAAAGCAGGGATTTGCGTTCAAGCTCGGCTCCAAGGTCACGGGTGTCGAGAACAATGGGAAGGCGCTGCTCGCAAAGATCGAACCGGCTGCCGGTGGCGCGGCCGAGACGATCGAAGCCGACGTCGTTCTCGTCTGCATCGGCCGCGTGCCGTACACGGATGGGCTCGGCCTGAAGGAAGCCGGCGTGGCGCTCGACAATCGCGGCCGCGTGCAGATCGATCCGCATTTCGCCACCAGCCTCAAGGGCGTCTACGCCATCGGCGACGTCGTCGCCGGGCCCATGCTCGCGCACAAGGCCGAGGATGAAGGTGTCGCCGTCGCCGAGATCATCGCGGGCCAGTCCGGCCACGTGAACTACGACGTTATCCCAGGCGTCGTGTATACCACGCCGGAAGTGTCCTCCGTCGGCAAGACCGAGGAGGAGCTGAAGCAGGCGGGTGTGGCTTATACCGTCGGGAAGTTTCCCTTTACCGCCAACGGCCGCTCCAAGGTCAACCAGACCACCGACGGCTTTGTGAAGATTCTCGCAGATGCGAAGACCGATCGCGTGCTCGGCGTGCACATTATCGGCCGCGAAGCCGGCGAAATGATCCACGAAGCCTGTGTTCTCATGGAGTTCGGCGGCAGTGCGGAAGATCTCGCCCGCACCTGCCACGCGCATCCGACCCGCTCGGAGGCCATCAAGGAGGCCGCGCTTGCGGTCGGCAAGCGGGCGATCCATATGTAGGCGGCGCCCAGCGCCAAATCGGGCGGGACATCACATGCTACGCCGCCTACTTCAACCGGTCTGGGTCCTGCTGGCGATCATCTTCCTGATCGAAGCTTGGCTGTGGGACCATCTCGAGCCGGTCGTCGCGCGGGTTGTCGCAATCATCCCGCTCGCCCGGTTCAAGCAATGGCTGTCGGAGCGTGTCGATGCGCTGTCGCCGGCGATGACGCTGATCGTCTTCGCCGTCCCGATCATCCCGCTGTTTCCGCTCAAGCTGGTGGGGCTGTGGCTGCTCGCGCACGAGTACTGGACCAGCGCGGTCTTCACCATCCTGTTCGCAAAGCTGCTCGGCGTCGGCGTCACCGCCTTCGTGTTCGACGTGACGCGCGACAAGCTCATGGAGATGCAGTGGTTCGAGCGGGTCTATGATCTCGTGATGAAGCTGCGCGCCAAGGCCGCCGAGCTGGTCGACCCGATCAAGCGGCGCGTCCGCGAGCTGATCGCCGGCAACGGCGAAGGCTGGTCCTCCCGCACGCTCCGCCTGATCCAGCGCTTCCGCAAGAGCGTGCACGAGGCGCGCTGACACATACTCAGTGTCATTGCCCGCGAAGGCGGGCAATCCAGTTGTCCAGAGACGTCAATCAAACACCGAGAAGCCGCGGCGTACTGGATGCCCCGGTCAAGCCGGGGCATGACACTGTCTGTGTGGCTTCAAGCGCCCCGCATCAGCTCAATGCAAATGCAGCAGATGCGGCCACCACAGGCCGAGCGCGGTCATGAACAGGCCGGCGAGCGTCAGGATGCCGCCGACATAAGCGAGCGCGATCATGCCGGTGATGATGGTGGCCGAGGCCAGCACGATGCCGATCTGGAAAGCGGCGGACGCCAGCTCGAAGTGATGGTATTTCGCGGTCGCCTCGTCGCGCACGTGCTCGGCGTGCTTGGCCTTCTCGGCGAGCTGCTCGGTGCCTTCGCCGGTCTCCGGCTCGGAGCGGTAGCGTTGCGCGGTCTTGGTCCAGTCGTCGACCTGCTTCTGCACCGTCGCCTTCATGGCGTCGTCGGTCGTGGCGCCCAGCGTGAGCTTGCCCTGCTCGGCCGCGGTGATCACCACGGTGCGGCGGATGCTCTTGGCCTGGAAGAAGGCCCAGAGATTGGCCGCCTCGACGTTCTTGCTGATCGATTCGGTCTGGGCGCCCTTGCCGAGCGTTTCCGAGATCGCCAGGAACAGCGCCAGAATCGCGATCAGGAGCGCGATCTTCTTGTTCGAGCCGGACGCGTGTTCGGCGTGCTCGGCGTGCTCCATGCTTTCGTGTGCGCTCATGATTCCCCTCCGGTCTCGGTTCCTCACGATTGACCGAACCGCGGGCGCCGCGCAAGAGGGACGCGCGTTATGACAGCTTCATGTCAGGCTTCAGCGCCGCGGATGCGCGCTCGCATAGACCTCGAGCAGCCGCTCGGAATCGATTCCGGTGTAGATCTGCGTGGTCGAGAGCGAGGAATGACCGAGCAATTCCTGGATGGCGCGTAAGTCCCCGCCGCGCGAGAGCAGATGCGTGGCGAAGGAATGGCGGAGCGCGTGCGGCGTCGCGCTGTCGGGCAGGCCGAGTGCGCCGCGCAGCCGCTCCATCGCCAGCTGGATGATGCGCGGGCTGAGCGGGCCGCCGCGCGCGCCGAGGAAGATCGGGCCCTCGGGAGGCAGCGGATAGGGGCACATCGCGACGTACTCTTGCACCAGCTCGAGCACGTTCTGCAGCACCGGCACCATGCGGGTCTTGTTGCCTTTGCCGGTCACGATCAGCACGTCGCCCTCGCCGGGACGCGGCACCTCGCGGCGCTTCAGGCCGAGCGCTTCGGAGATGCGCAGGCCCGATCCATACAGCAGCGCCATCACCGCGGCATCGCGCGCCAGAACCCAGGTCTCGCGTTCCTCGCCGGCGCGCTCGTCGGCGTCCGCAAGGCGCTTTGCCGATGCCATCGGCAGCGGCTTCGGCAGGCTCTTCGCAACCTTTGGCGCGCGGATCGCGGATAACGCGCCGACCTTGCCCTTGCCTTCGCGCTCGAGGAAGCGGCCGAACGAACGCAGGCCCGCCAGCGCGCGCATCAGGCTGCGGCCGGCAATGTCGTCGGCGCGGCGCATCGCCATGAAGGCGCGGATGTCGGTGGCTTCCAGCGCGGCGAAGCGCGCCAACGTGACGCGTTCGCCCCAATGGGAGCAGAGGAAATCCAGGCACTGCCTGAGGTCGCGGCCATAGGCCTCCAGCGTCTTCGGCGACAGCCGCCGCTCGGCGCCGAGATGCGACAGCCAGCGCGTCATCTCCTGCGCGATGTCAGGATCGGCGCTGGCGAGCTCGATTTTTGGGGCGGCCGCTTTGCTCATGCGCTCTGGACGTAATGATTCCGCACAGTATATCGCATCACACCCCTTTACTGTTCGCTAAGGCCGCCCCGGGGCGCTAGCCTCGAGGTCTCCAGGTTCCGATTCTCCCTCCAAGACACTTCATGGATCACTCGTCGCGCAGCAACGCCGCCCCCGCCAACGCGACCCGCATGGTCGACGTGCTGGTGCCGGTCGCGCTCGACCAGACCTATTCCTACAAGGTACCGCGCGGGATGGAGCTGAAGGCGGGCGATCTCGTCGGCGTGCCGCTCGGCCCGCGCGAGGTGCTCGCCGTGGTCTGGGCCGAAAACGCCAATCCCGATCCGCGCCTGCACAACCGCCTCAAGGAGGTCAACGAAAAGCTCGACATCCCGCCTTTGAAGCCCGAGTTGCGTTCCGTGGTCGACTGGGTCGCCAATTACACGCTGAGCCCGCGCGGCATGGTGCTGCGCATGTGCCTGCGGATGGGCGAGAATCTCGGCCCCGAGCGGGTGCGCGCCGGCGTGCGCCTGGTCGGCGATCCGCCGCGGCGGCTGACGCCGGCGCGGCAGCGCGTGATGGAGGTGCTGTCGGACCGGCTGCTGCACGGCAAGTCCGAGGCGGCCAAGGAAGCGGGAGTCTCGGCCGGCGTGATCGACGGCCTCGTCGACGAAGGCACGCTGACGGTCGAGCCGATGCCGCCGCCTCCGCCGCCGCCCGCGCCCGATCCGGAATTCGGCCGGCCGGATTTTTCGCCGCTCCAGCGCACCGCCGCCGATACGATGCGTGCGCTTGCCGCCAACGGCACGTTCCACGTCGCGCTGCTGGACGGCGTCACCGGCTCCGGCAAGACCGAGGTTTATTTCGAGGCGGTCGCGGAAGCGATCCGTCGCGGAAAACAGTCGCTGATCCTGATGCCGGAGATCGCACTGACCGGCCAGTTCCTCGACCGTTTTGCGCAGCGTTTTGGCGTGCGCCCGATCGAATGGCATTCGGAACTGACGCCGCGCACCCGCGCGCGCAATTGGGCTGCGATCTCTGAAGGCACCGCCCCGGTCGTGGTCGGCGCGCGCTCGGCGCTGTTTTTGCCTTACGCCAATCTCGGGCTGATCGTGGTCGATGAAGAGCACGACCAGGCCTACAAGCAGGACGAGGGCGTGCATTATCACGCCCGTGACATGGCGGTGGTGCGGGCGCATATCGCAAAGATTCCGATCGTGCTGGCGTCCGCGACGCCGTCCGTCGAGTCCGAGGTCAATGCGCGCAAGACCCGCTATCAGCGCATCGCGCTGCCCTCGCGCTTCGGCGGCCAGCACATGCCGCATATCGAGGCCATCGACATGCGCCGCGAGCCGCCCGCGCGCGGCCGCTTCATCTCGCCGCGCCTGGCCTCCGAAATCAGAACGGCGATCGAAAAGCGCGAGCAGGCGCTGCTGTTCCTCAATCGCCGCGGCTACGCGCCGCTGACGCTGTGCCGTGCCTGCGGCCATCGCTTCGCCTGCACCATCTGCGATGCCTGGCTGGTCGATCACCGTTTCCGCCAGCGCCTCGTCTGCCATCACTGCGGCTTCTCGATGCCGCGCCCGCAGACCTGCCCGCATTGCGCAGCGGAGGAATCGCTGGTCGCGGTCGGGCCCGGTGTCGAGCGCTTGCAGGAGGAGGCGGCCGCGCTGTTCCCGGACGCACGCACCATGGTGCTGTCGAGCGATCTCATCACCTCGATCGAGACCATGCGCTCGGAACTTGCCGAGATCGCGGAGGGCCGCGTCGACGTCATCATCGGCACGCAGCTCGTCGCCAAGGGCCACAATTTCCCGCGGCTCAACCTCGTCGGCGTGGTCGATGCGGATCTCGGCCTCAGCAATGGCGATCCGCGCGCCTCGGAACGCACCTGGCAATTGCTCAACCAGGTGATCGGCCGCGCCGGGCGCGAGCAGGGCCGCGGCGTCGGCTATCTCCAGACCCACCAGCCCGATCATCCCGTGATGAAGGCGCTGATCGCCTGCGACCGCGAGGCCTTCTACGACAGCGAGATCGACCTGCGCGAGCGCACGCTCTATCCGCCGTTCGGCCGGCTCGCGAGCCTGATCATCTCGGCAGGCGACCGTCCGAGCGCCGAAGGACTTGGCCGCCGTCTCGTTGCGCTCGCACCGCGCGACGAGCGTGTGGTGGTGCTGGGTCCGGCGGAGGCGCCGCTCGCGGTCATCAAGGGCCGCTACCGCTTCCGCATCCTGGTGAAATCGGCGCGCGGCTTCGACCTGTCGGACTATCTGCGCAACTGGCTCGCCGTCTGCCCGAAGCCGAAGGGCAATCAGAAGCTCGAAGTGGACGTCGACCCGCAGAGCTTTTTGTAGTTCTCCCCCGTCATTGCGAGCGAAGCGAAGCAATCCAGACAGCCTCCGCGGAAAGACTCTGGATTGCTTCGCTTCGCTCGCAATGACGGAAGAATAGAAAAACCCGCCGTCCCCCAAGACGGCGGGTTTGTTTTACCCGCTGATCCCGTCGCTCACAGGTCCATGCGGACGCTGACGGGAACTGCGGTGAGGCGCATCTCGCGCCTTAGGAGACGACCTCCGCGGTGACGCGGCCGACGCCGGCACCGGTGAGGCCGATGGCGCGGGCAGCGCCCGTGGAGAGATCGAGAACCCGGCCGCGAATGAACGGACCACGGTCATTGATGGTGACGATGACGCTCGAGCTGCCATGGGTGACGCGCAGCTTGGTGCCGAACGGCAGCGAACGATGCGCCGCGGTCATGGCGTTCTGGTTGAAGCGCTGGCCCGAGGCAGTCCTGCTGCCGGATTCGTTGCCGTAGTAGGAGGCCATGCCAGAGAAGCTGCGGCCCGTGCCCGACGACGGCGTCATCGACGCATTGGCGTTGCGCCAATCGGAGGTCGTGTTGGTATCGTTCTGGGCGTGGTGGCGGTGATGATGGTGAGAATAGCGGTGGTGATGCCGGGATTTGGCAGAGGCTTCGGTGGCGGTTCCACCGACGACCAGGGTTGCGGCGATGAAAGCGATCGCCGTACGCGGCCGGGTCACGCCCAGCGTCTTCAAAGACAGCATTTATCAGTCCCTAAGCTAGTATTGCCACATATGTGGCAAGAGGAGCCCCTATCAGTTTGTGAGCGGGATCGCGTTTCGATTCCTAATGAGGCGTGAATTGGGCAGTAAATCTGTTCTATGTCGTCGTGTAATATCTTGTTACCGGCGGCCGATATTCAGCCGATGCTCCGCAGCCTTCGGCTTTAACGATTTGTTAATCTAAAGATTACTTTCGAATACTGTAGATCGAAGTTGTTGTTCCCGATATTTAGAATTGGGTAAGTATTCGGAAGGTGGAACCGACGGGATCGGAATCACGCCTCAGCGATCTGTGTTCATGGCGGCTATGCGCTGGGGGCAGGAACGAATGGGCGTCGGGCCGCCGCAATGCTCGCGGCAATTCCGTGTCGTGGCAGTTCGTTGACGCGGCGCCGTCGTCTGCGACGAACTGGCGACAGAAGGTCGTGCCTTTAATTTGGCGTCATGTTGCACGTGCGCGCCTGCTATGATAGCAAAGCCGCGATTTTAACGGATCCGGCACCTCCCGTGTCGGCCGAAAATCGAAGTCCCGCTTGAATTCCAAGGGCTTGGATCGCTTGGCGCCGCGTTGTGGCGACGGTTTTTCCCTTGCGAATTTGACAGCAAAAAGAGCGCGTCTGTGGCTGCAGAAGATACGTCCGTTTCAGGTGTGTCCGGTCGTTATGCAACGGCCTTGTTTGAACTGGCCCGCGACCAGAAAGTGGTCGACGAGGTCAAGGCCGATCTTGATAAATTCGAGGCCTTGCTGAACGAAAGCGCCGATCTGAAGCGCCTCGTCCGCAGCCCGGTTTTTGCGGCCGATGCCCAGTCCAGGGCCCTCTCGGCCGTGCTGGACAAGGCGGGCATCGCCGGCATCTCCGCCAACTTCCTGAAGGTCCTGACCGCCAACCGCCGCCTGTTCGCGGTGGCTGACGTCATTCGCGCCTATCGCGCCCTCGTCGCCAAGTTCAAGGGCGAGACGACGGCCGACGTCACCGTGGCGGAAGCGCTTTCGGACAAGAATCTCGACGCCCTCAAGGTTGCCCTGAAGTCGGTGACCGGCAAGGACGTCGCGCTCAACGTGAAGGTCGATCCCTCGATCATCGGTGGCCTCGTGGTCAAGCTTGGCAGCCGCATGATCGATAGTTCGCTTCGCACCAAACTCAATTCGATCAAGCACGCGATGAAAGAGGCAGGCTGATGGACATCCGCGCCGCGGAAATTTCCGCGATCCTCAAGGACCAGATCAAGAATTTCGGCCAGGAAGCTGAAGTTTCCGAAGTCGGACAGGTGCTGTCCGTCGGCGACGGTATTGCCCGCGTCTACGGTCTGGACAACGTCCAGGCCGGTGAAATGGTCGAGTTCGAGAACGGCACCCGCGGCATGGCGCTGAACCTCGAAACCGACAACGTCGGTGTCGTTATTTTCGGCGCCGACCGCGAGATCAAGGAAGGCCAGACCGTCAAGCGCACCCGCGCCATCGTGGACGCGCCGGTCGGCAAGGGCCTGCTCGGTCGCGTCGTCGACGCGCTCGGCAATCCCATCGACGGCAAGGGTCCGATCCAGGCCGACAAGCGCATGCGCGTCGACGTCAAGGCGCCCGGCATCATTCCGCGCAAGTCGGTGAACGAGCCGATGGCGACCGGCCTCAAGGCGATCGACGCCCTGATCCCGATCGGCCGCGGCCAGCGCGAGCTGATCATCGGCGACCGTCAGACCGGCAAGACCGCGATCGCGCTCGACACCATCCTGAACCAGAAGCCGCTCAACGCGCAGCCGGACGAGAACATCAAGCTGTATTGCGTCTACGTCGCGATCGGCCAGAAGCGTTCGACCGTTGCCCAGTTCGTGAAGGTGCTGGAAGAGCAGGGCGCGCTCGAATACTCGATCGTCGTCGCCGCCACCGCCTCCGACCCGGCGCCGATGCAGTACATCGCGCCGTTCACCGGCTGCACCATGGGCGAATACTTCCGCGACAACGGCATGCACGCCGTCATCATCTATGACGATCTGTCCAAGCAGGCCGTCGCCTACCGCCAGATGTCGCTGCTGCTGCGCCGCCCGCCGGGCCGCGAAGCCTATCCGGGCGACGTGTTCTATCTGCACTCCCGCCTGCTTGAGCGCGCGGCGAAGCTGAACAAGGACCAGGGTTCGGGCTCGCTGACGGCGCTGCCGGTCATCGAAACCCAGGCCAACGACGTGTCGGCCTACATCCCGACCAACGTCATCTCGATCACCGACGGCCAGATCTTCCTGGAAACCGACCTGTTCTTCCAGGGCATCCGTCCCGCGGTGAACGTCGGTCTGTCGGTGTCGCGCGTCGGTTCTTCGGCGCAGACCAAGGCCACCAAGAAGGTCGCCGGCAAGATCAAGGGCGAGCTCGCGCAGTACCGCGAAATGGCGGCGTTCGCGCAGTTCGGCTCCGATCTCGACGCCTCGACCCAGCGCCTGCTCAACCGCGGTTCGCGTCTGACCGAGCTGCTGAAGCAGCCGCAGTTCGCGCCGCTGAAGATGGAAGAGCAGGTCTGCGTGATCTGGGCCGGCACCAACGGCTATCTCGATCCGCTGCCGCTCAACAAGGTGCGCGCGTTCGAGGACGGCCTGCTGTCGCTGCTGCGCGGCAAGAACGCCGACATCCTCACCGCGATCCGGGACAGCCGCGATCTCTCCGACGACACCGCCGCCAAGTTGAAGTCGGCGGTCGAAGGCTACGCCAAGAGCTTCGCCTGATTGCTGCATGGCCGGGTCTTCCGGCCATGACCGCTTCGCGAGAGGCAAGACAACACGAAGCGTGCCCGGCGCCCGGCCGGGCATCGCGTTAGGGACAGGCTAGCGGTTCGATGTTGCGTCGAACCGCCGGGGTGAACGAAGAATGGCGTCACTTAAAGACATGCGCGTCCGCATCGCCTCCACCAAGGCGACGCAGAAGATCACCAAGGCCATGCAGATGGTCGCGGCGTCCAGATTGCGCCGCGCCCAGCAGGCGGCCGAGGCGGCGCGGCCCTATGCCGACAAGATGAGCGCGGTGATTTCCAATATCGCCAGCGCTGCCGCGGGTTCGCCCGGCGCGCCGGCGCTGCTGTCCGGCACCGGCAGGGACCAGGTCCACCTGCTGCTGGTCTGCACCGGCGAGCGCGGCCTGTCCGGCGCCTTCAACTCCTCGATCGTTCGCCTCGCGCGCGAACGCGCCCAGGCGCTGATCGCGCAGGGCAAGGAAGTCAAATTCTTCTGCGTCGGCCGCAAGGGCTACGAGCAGCTCCGTCGCCTGTTCGACAAGCAGATCGTCGAGCATCTCGACCTGCGCAGCGTTCGCCAGCTCGGCTTCGTCAACGCCGAGGACATCGCCAAGAAGGTGCTGGCCCGTTTCGACAACGGCGAGTTCGACGTCTGCACGCTGTTCTACGCGCAGTTCAAGTCGGTGATTGCCCAGATCCCGACCGCGCAGCAGATCATTCCGCTGGTCGTCGAGGAAAAGGCGGCGAACGCGGCGACGACGTCCTACGAATACGAGCCGGAAGAGGACGAGCTGCTGTCCGGCCTGTTGCCGCGCAATATCGCGGTCCAGATCTTCCGTGCGCTGCTGGAAAACAACGCCTCGTTCTACGGCGCGCAGATGAGCTCGATGGACAACGCCACCCGCAACGCGGGTGAAATGATTCGCAAGCAAACCCAGATCTACAACCGAACCCGTCAAGCCCAGATCACCAAGGAGCTGATCGAGATCATCTCCGGCGCCGAGGCGGTCTGACGCACGAACTAAACGACGGTCGTTCAAGTACAGAATTTCGAAGGAGAGCTTCATGGCTACAGCAGCTAACCCGGTCGGTCGCGTCACCCAGGTCATGGGCGCCGTCGTCGACGTTCAGTTCGAAGGCCACCTGCCGGCCATTCTCAATTCGCTGGAAACCAAGAACGGCAACATCCGCCTCGTGCTGGAAGTTGCGCAGCATCTCGGCGAGTCCACCGTGCGCACGATCGCGATGGACGTGACCGAGGGTCTGGTGCGCGGCCAGGAAGTGACCGACACCGGCCAGCCGATCGCGGTTCCGGTGGGCGACGGCACGCTCGGCCGCATCATGAACGTGATCGGCGAGCCGATCGACGAAGCCGGCCCGATCAAGTCCGAAGGCGTGCGCGCCATCCACCAGGACGCGCCGACCTACACCGACCAGTCGACCGAAGCTGAAATTCTCGTCACCGGCATCAAGGTCGTCGATCTCTTGGCTCCGTATGCGAAGGGCGGCAAGATCGGCCTGTTCGGCGGCGCCGGCGTCGGCAAGACCGTGCTGATTCAGGAGCTGATCAACAACGTCGCGAAGGCGCACGGTGGCTACTCCGTGTTCGCCGGCGTCGGCGAGCGTACACGCGAGGGCAACGACCTCTATCACGAGTTCATCGAGTCCAAGGTCAACGCCGATCCGCACAATCCGGATCCGAGCGTGAAGTCGAAGTGCGCGCTGGTGTTCGGCCAGATGAACGAGCCGCCCGGCGCCCGCGCCCGCGTCGGCCTCACCGGCCTGACCGTCGCCGAGCACTTCCGCGACCAGGGCCAGGACGTGCTGTTCTTCGTCGACAACATCTTCCGCTTCACCCAGGCCGGCTCGGAAGTGTCGGCGCTCTTGGGTCGTATTCCTTCGGCGGTGGGTTATCAGCCGACGCTCGCCACCGACATGGGCGCGCTGCAGGAGCGCATCACCACCACGCAGAAGGGTTCGATCACCTCGGTGCAGGCCATCTACGTTCCGGCCGACGACTTGACCGACCCGGCGCCCGCGACCTCGTTCGCGCACTTGGACGCCACCACGGTGCTGTCGCGCGCGATCTCGGAAAAGGGCATCTACCCGGCGGTGGATCCGCTCGACTCGACCTCGCGCATGCTCTCGCCGCTCGTCGTCGGCCAGGAGCACTACGACACCGCGCGTCAGGTCCAGCAGGTGCTGCAGCGCTACAAGTCGCTCCAGGACATCATCGCCATTCTCGGCATGGACGAGCTCTCGGAAGAGGACAAGCTGACGGTGGCCCGCGCCCGCAAGATCGAGCGCTTCCTGTCGCAGCCGTTCCACGTCGCCGAAATCTTCACCGGCTCGCCCGGCAAGTTCGTCGACCTCGCGGACACCATCAAGGGCTTCCGCGGCCTCTGCGAAGGCAAGTATGACCACCTGCCGGAAGCCGCCTTCTACATGGTCGGCACCATCGAAGAGGCAGTCGAGAAGGGCAAGAAGCTGGCGGCCGAAGCCGCCTAAGAGGCGAATAGCGAATAGGGAGTGGCGAGTAGAATCTATTCGCCATTCGCTATTCGCCAGTCGCCCGTTCGCTACTCACCATTCGCAGGTTTCCAATGGCCACCTTCCACTTCGATCTCGTCTCGCCGGAAAAGCTCGCATTCTCGGGCGAGGTCGACCAGGTCGACATCCCCGGCGTCGAAGGTGACTTCGGCGTGCTGGCGGGACATGCGCCGGTCGTGGCTGCGATCCGGCCCGGCATTCTCACCGTGACCTCCGGCGGCCGGCACGAGAAGATCATCGTGCTCGGCGGTATCGCCGAAGTCTCCGAAAAGGGCCTCACCGTGCTCGCCGACGTCGCGACGTCGCTGGCCGAACTCGACCGCATCCAGTTTGCTGCGACCGTCGCGGAGATGGAGGAAGGGTTGAAGGAGCACGAGGGCGACGAGCTCGACCAGGCCATCGCGCGGCTCGACCACTTCAAGAGCATCCAGCAGCAGCTCAACAGCACGGCTATGCACTAAGCCCCGGTGCACTGCTCCGGGGCTCAGGTTTCAAATTTCTGAACAGGTTCAGCGCTCGTCACGGAAGTGGCGGGCGCTGAAACTTTGTTGCACCGCGCCGCCGATAGCGGCATTCTGCCCTCGCGAATTTGTTCCGGGGCTGGTGACAGATGAAACGCAAGATCGCAGCGATTTTCGCAGCCGATATTGCCGGTTACTCGAGGCTGGTCGCGGAAGACGAAGAGGAGACGCTGCGGCGTCTCGCCTCCTATCGCGAGGTCGTCGACGATTTCATCGCCAAGGCCGGCGGACGCATCTTCAACACGGCGGGCGATGCCGTGCTCGCGGAATTTCCGAGCGCGGTCGATGCGGTGCGCTGCGCGATCGACATCCAGGAATCCTTGCGAACCCGCAACATGGCCTATCCGCCGAGCCGGCAGATGTCGTTCCGCATCGGCATCACCATCGGCGACGTGGTCGAGCGCGACGGCGATCTGCTCGGTGACGGCGTCAATATCGCGGCCCGGCTCGAAGGCCTCGCCGAGGTCGGCGGCATCTGCGTCTCCCGCGCCGTGCACGAGCAGGTCGCCAACAAATTGTCGGTGCACTTCGCCGATATCGGCGCGCAGGAGGTCAAGAACATCCCGACGCCGGTGCATGCCTACATGGTGGCGATGCGGCGCGAGGACGGCAGCTACGCGACGCCGCAGATCAAGAAGCCGGTCTCCAAGCTGGCCGCCGCACCCGTATGGATGTGGCCGCTGGTGGTTGCGGTGGTCTCGGTCACCGCCATCGGCGTTTCCGGCTTCCTCTACAACACCAAGCTCAAGCAGACGGCGAGCGTCGCCGCGCCGCCGGTCGCAACACCGAGTGCCGCGCCGAGCGCAATGACGGCGGCGCCGAGCCCGATGCCGACCCAGATGGCAAAGACGCCGATGATGCCGATGGCACCGGCGAATGCCGGCGCTGCGATGGCTCCGATGCCCGCACCGTCACCGTCCGCCTCGCCGATGGCCGGCAAGTTCAATGCCGACAGCGTGCCCTTCATCAACGAGCGCGTCCGCAGCTACCTCGCCGGCGACTATTCCACGGCCGGCGACTACAAGGCCTTCGCGCTCAATGTCGGCGGCTTCACCGGCTCGGCGCTGAACCAGCCGAACGAGGAGGCCGCGCGCAGCTCCGCGCTCGAGCAGTGTCAGAAGCGGGCCGATGCCGCGCAATCGCCACGACGCTGCGAGCTCTATGCCGTCGGCAACACGATGGTCTACGCGCACGGCAAGCCGCCGATGCCGCCACAGCCCTGGGTGCGGCACGACGCCATGACCGAGCGGCCGTTCGCCTCGAAGGATTTTCCGATCGTGCGCGAACCGCAGAAGGTCCGGCTCGAGAACATGTTCGTGCCGGCGGCGAAGTCCCGCTCGGTCGCGCTCGGACCGGGCGGACAATATTTCATGGTGCTCGGCGCATCATCCACTGAGGACGCGGCGCGGCGTTCTCTGGAATCGTGCGGCGCCATCGCCGGCGTCGCCTGCCTGGTCGTCGCGATCGACGACAATTTCGTCGTGCCGATCCCGACCCTGTTCAGGATCACCGGCTTCTTCAATGCCGCTTCCAGCGCCTCGATCGTGGCCGATGCGCGCGGTGAGGTGATGCGCAAGCTCACCGACGCCATGGGCTGGACCGCGGTCGCGGTCGGCACCGCGGGCCGGCCGGGCCTCGGCCTGAAAGCCGCCGACGAGCAGACCGCCGTCAATTCCGCGCTCGCCGACTGCGCCAAGCGCGACAGCGATTGCCACGTCATCGCGATCGGCCCGTTCACGGTGGGACCGATGAATTAGAATTGCGATGAGTTGAGACTCGAACCAGCGCGCCAACGAAGGTGCGTTCCCTCCCCCGAAAGAGGGGAGGGAATAAGAGAGTGGTGCGCCCCTCACACGCTCACACGTAAATTTCCGGCGAAAAATCCTCTAACGATTTCAACCCCATCTCTACTGTGCATGGGGTTGTTTTCGCAGGTTAGTTTCCGAACGGCGCAAACTCTCGCGCCACCGCGCGGTAAACGTCGCGGCGAAACGGCACCACGAGATCGGCGACGCGGTCGAGCCGCTCCCAGCGCCAGGCGTCGAACTCCGCGGGCTGTTCGTTGCGCGGCGTCAGCGGATCGATTTCGTCGTCCTTGCCGGTGAAGCGCAGCGCGAACCACTTTTGCCGCTGGCCGCGGAATTTCGCCAGCCGGTGCGTCTGCGGTCCGTCATAGGGAGGGAATTCGTAAGTCAGCCAGTCGGTCTCGCCGAGATAGTCAGCGCTCCTGACGCTGGTCTCTTCCCAAAGCTCGCGCAGCGCGGCGTCGCGCAAATTCTCGCCCTCGTCGACGCCGCCTTGCGGCATCTGCCAGTCGAGGCCCGGCAGGATGATCTCGGGTCCGTCGCCCTTGAAGCGGTGCCCGATCAGCACACGGCCATCGGCATTGAAGAGGGCTATCCCCACGTTGGGGCGGTAGGGCTTCTGATCGGTCACGAGCGTATCTTTCATCGTCATTCCGGGCGATGCATTAGCATCGAACCCGGAATGACGATTTGATTTATTCATCCGCCAGCGCGGAAAATTCCTTCACCACGCGCTCGTAGACCGGGCGCTTGAACGGGATGATCAGCCCCGTCAGGTTCTTCATCGGCTCCCAGCGCCAGCTCACGAACTCGGCCTTGTGGCCGCCACCGCCGGGCTTTTCGACGTTGATCTCGCTGTCCTTGCCGGTGAAGCGCACCGCGAACCATTTCTGGCGCTGGCCGCGATAGCGGCCCTTCCAGGCGCGCCCCGCGACCGTGCGCGGGATGTCGTAGATGAGCCAGTCCGGAACCTCGCCGAGCCGCTCGACCGAGCGCACGCTGGTCTCCTCGTAGAGCTCACGCCTGGCCGCATCCCAGGTGTCCTCACCGGGATCGACGCCGCCTTGCGGCATCTGCCAGACATGGGCGTCGTCGACATGCTCGATGCCGCCGGCGCGGCGGCCGATGAACACCAGACCCTTCTTGTTGATCAGCATCACACCGACGCAAGTCCGGTAGGGCAGATCTTCGTAACGCGCCATTCCGCCAGACCTCTCGCGTGCTTTTGGTGGGCATGCCGGCCCCGAGGGCCAGTGCGGTACCAATCCGTTGATTTAGCTGGATTTTGATTTCAGCATCGCGGTTGTCAATGGCACCAAAAGGATACCACGGTCGCTCAATGACTTGGTCCAGCTGCCGATCCGCTCGATCGAGACCGGCAGGGCGGAGGCGGTGCCGACCGCGACGCCGCGCTCGCGCGCCACCGATTCGAGCTTGTTCAGGGCGCGGTCGATCTCGGTCGGGGTCGGCACCACGTCGATCGCGATGTCGCCCTTGCCGAACGGCATCGCCTGGCTTGCCGCGGCCTGGGGCGCGATGCTGCGGGGCGAGGAGCCGTCGTCGAAGAAGCCGAGGCCGCGCTTGGCCGCATCGCGGATGATCGGCTGCATCGCGGCGTCGGTCGCGATGAAGCGCGCGCCCATGAAATTGGTGAGGCCGGCATAGCCCTGCATCCGGCTCAGGTGCCAGTACAGGCGGTCCATGTTCTGGTCGGCCGTGAGCGAGGTCAGCAGCGTCTGCGGGCCCGGATCGTTGTCCGGGAAGTCGTAGGGCTCCATCGGGATCTGGAGGAAGATCTCGTGGCGTTGCGCGCGGGCCCGCTCGGCCAGCTTGCCGGGATCGGCACCATAGGGCGTGAAGGCCAGCGTGACCGCCGGCGGCAGCCGCATGATCGCGTCGGTGGTCTTGGCCGCACCGACGCCGAGGCCGCCGATCAGGATCGCGACCACAGGCATTTTCGCCGCCTTGGCGCGATCGGCGTCCGCTGCGTAGACGTTGAACGGCTTCAGGTCCCCGGCAACGACCGGGATCATGCCGTAGCGCGATTTTTCCAGCAGTTTAGGGTCGATCCCGGCCATGACGGGCGGTGGAGCGGATGCGGCCGCAGCTTCGCCCTTGTCTGCGGCATCGCTGCCGCCGATCACCACGTCGTGGCGCGTGCCGGTGGAACCGTCGATCATGGTGACGGTCTTCTGCTCGCCCGCCTGCTTCGGCGTCTCCCTGGTCTCGTGCTTGCTCTCTTGCCTGCTGTCCTGACCATGGCCCGCGGCGGCGGCCGGCTTCTCGTCGGTGGCCTTGGGTTCACGGATCGCAATCCGCGTCATCGGCTCGCCGCCGAGCGGATCCTTGTTGAAGATGGCGAAGCCGGCGAAGGCGACCAGGAACAGGCCGAGCATGACCGCGAGGGCCTGCATGGCGGTGAACGGCAGCCGCAGCCGCCGTTTCCGGCGCGGCTTGTCCTGTCCGAGCGGGGCGCTCAGATCATCGGCCGTTTCAGTCATGCGCGATCCCGAATCACTCAACAATGACGATACCACGCCGGGGTCAAGCGACGGCAGGCCGGATAGGCCGGGGGTGTCGGCAGCTCCAAGCAAAAAGGGGCGGCTCCTGGAGCCGCCCCTTTCGCGAGATCGAGTGATGCGCCGGCTTAGTTCGCCGCTTTGGGCTTGTCGGTCGTGGCCTTGTTGTCGTTGCCCGGCGTCGGCGCCGCGGAAGCGCTGTTCTTGATGCCGTGGAGCAGGTCGTCGGCGAGCTTGAGCGCCTTGTCGTCCTTGGCGTCCGGCGGAACGTAGGACTGCGAGCCGGTCTTCTCGTCGCCGTCGTTCTTGAGATGGCCGCGCAGCGAAGCCTCGCCCTTGGTGTCGGTGCGCGACTTCAGCTCATCCGGCACGTCCTGCAGCACTTCGATGTCGGGCACGATGCCCTTGGCCTGGATCGACTTGCCCGACGGCGTGTAGTAGCGCGCCGTGGTCAGACGCAGCGCGCCGTTGCCCGAGCCGAGCGGAATGATGGTCTGCACCGAGCCCTTGCCGAACGAGCGCGTGCCGACGATGGTCGCGCGCTTGTGGTCCTGCAGCGCGCCGGCGACGATTTCCGACGCCGAGGCCGAGCCGCCATTGACCAGCACGATGACCGGCTTGCCCTTCGTAAGGTCGCCCGCATGCGCGGTACGGCGCTGGGTCTCCTCGGCATTGCGGCCGCGGGTCGAGACGATCTCGCCCTTCTCCAGGAACGAGTCGGAGACGGTGACCGCTTCCTCGAGCAGGCCGCCCGGGTTGTTGCGGAGATCGATGATGTAGCCCTTGAGCTTGTCGCCGATCTGATTCGAGAGGTTGGCGACCTCGCGCTTCAGGCCTTCGGTGGTCTGCTCGTTGAAGGTGGTGATGCGGATATAGGCGATGTCGTCGGCTTCGATGCGCGCGCGCACCGAGCGGACGCGGATGTTGTCACGCACCAAGGTGACGTCGATCGGATTGTCCTGGCCCTTGCGGATGATCTTGAGCTTGATCTTGGTGTTGACCGGACCGCGCATCTTCTCGACCGCCTGGTTCAGGGTCAGGCCCTGCACGGCTTCGTCGTCGAGATTGGTGATGATGTCGTTGGCCATGACGCCGGCGCGCGATGCCGGGGTGTCGTCGATCGGCGAGACCACCTTGATCAGGCCGTCCTCCATCGTGACCTCGATGCCGAGGCCGCCGAACTCGCCGCGGGTCTGCACCTGCATGTCACGGAAGCTCTTGGCGTCCATGTAGCTCGAATGCGGATCGAGCCCGGTGAGCATGCCGCTGATGGCGGATTCGATCAGCTTGGTGTCGTCGGGCTTCTCGACATAGTCCGAGCGCACGCGCTCGAAGACGTCGCCGAACAGATTGAGCTGGCGATAGGTGTCTGCGGTGGCGGCTCGCGCGCTGGAGCCCATGAAGACCGCGCGCGGCTGGGTCACGAACAGCGTCAGCGCCGCACCGGTGGCCGCGCTGAGGAGGATAACTGAAGTCTTGCGCATCATCCGCGAACCTTCTCGCCTTCATTTGCGGCCCACCATGGGCCTGGATCGATTGGAGTGCCGTCCTTACGGAACTCGACATACAGCACAGGTTGACTCGCGTTCGTGGCGAGAATGGAGGCGACTTGAGAAGTCGACCCCATGGTCGCGACCGGTTCGCCCGTGAGCACAAACTGACCGATGTTGACCGAAATGCGCTCCATCCCGGCGATCAGGACATGATACCCGCCCCCGGCGTTGAGGATCAAGAGTTGTCCATAGCTGCGGAACGGGCCGGCATAGACGACCCAGCCATCACACGGCGTCGTGACCTGGGCGCCGGGCCGACTTGCCAGCGAAATGCCCTTCTGGACACCGCCGACCCCGTCGGAACCGCCAAAGTCCCTGATCTTGTTACCGTTAACCGGAAGAGGCAGGAGCCCCTTGGCCGACGCGAAGGCGATCGCAGGGGTAGTCCGGGACCGGTCCTTGAAAGCGCCCGGACCGGGCTTAACGTTGGCGGCCGCGTTTGCAGCTGCCTTGGCCTCGGCCTGCCTTGCCGCCTCAGCCGCCTTCTCGGCCGCTTTGGCGGCGCTTTGCAGATCCTGCTCCATCTTGGCGATCAGCCCCTGGAGATCGCCGACCTGCCTCGAAAGCGCGATGGCGCGTGAATTCTCGGCGTCCAAGTCCTTTTCACGCGAGGACTGCTGGCGCTGGCGTTCGTCGACCAGGGCGGTGAGCCGGCTCTGGTCGTCGCGGACCTTGTCGCGGTCGGTGGCGAGCTGGTCGCGTTCCGCGGCGATGTTTTTGCGCAAGGCCACGAGCTCGCCGAGGTCGGCCGCGATCTTCTCGGCGCGGCCGCGCAATTCCGGCACCACGGCGCCGAGCAGCATGGCGGTGCGCAGCGATTGCAGCGCGTCTTCGGGCCGCACCAAAAGCGCCGGCGGCGTGCGCCGGCCGGCCCGCTGCAAGGCCGCCAGCACCTCGACGATGTCGGCGCGGCGCGACTCCAGCGAGCTGCGCATCTGCTGCTCGCGGCCGTTCAGCGCGCGCAGCCGCGCTTCGGCTTCGTCGATCTTGGTCTCGACGCCCCGCACATTGGCCGCGGTGTCGATCAGCTGCTGATTGAGCTGGGTGCGGTCCTGGCCGAGCGAGGTGATCTCGGCCTTGAGCTTGGCCTGGGCCTCTTCCGCGCTCTTCTGCCTTGCGCGGGCAGCCTCGAGCTCCTGCTCGCGCTGCTTGATCGCATCGGGCGAGACGGCCGCCGTCTGCGGCACCGGCGCTGCCGTCTGAGCTTGCGCGAGGCTTGCGCCCGTGACGCCCGCGATCAGCAGCAGGTTGAGGATCGGCGCTCGCATCGCTTTACGCAAAGGTGCTCGTTGTGGCGCGCATCACGCGCGGTGATAGGGATGGCCGGCCAGAATGGTGGCGGCCCGATAAAGCTGTTCCAGAAGCATGACGCGGACCATTTGGTGCGGCCAGGTCGCAGAGCCGAACGCGATCGCGAGCTTGGCCTTACGGCGCAATTCGGGCGAAAGTCCGTCGGCCCCTCCGATCACGAAGATAGTATGTCCGGCACCCTCGTCGCGCCAGCGCCCGAGGTGCCGTGCGAATACGGTGGAGTCGAGATTCTGGCCGCGCTCGTCCATCGCCACCAGGATCGATTTTTCCGGGATGTGCGCACTGATCGCGGCGGCCTCTTCGGCCATCCGGGTCGCGGTGTCGCGCGCGCGGCTTTCGGGAATTTCGTGGATGACGAGCTCGCGGAATCCGAGCTTGCGGCCGGCCTCGTCGAACCGCTCGAAATAGCGGTCGGCAAGTTCCCGTTCGGGGCCCTGCTTCAGCCGGCCCACCGCAATGACAGCAACGCGCATGATATCTTCAGGGTCGTGTTTTCAAGGCCGCGCGCAATATGCGCGCGCACGACGCTAGCATGCGCGTCAGCCGATTCGAAATCGGCCCAGCGAGCCTAGATCGCCTTCGCCGCCCCTGGGCCCTGCGTGTACAGCCTCTCGAGGTTGTAGAACTCGCGGACCTCGGGTCTGAACACGTGCACGATCACATCGCCGGAATCGATCAGCACCCAGTCGCAATTGGGCAAGCCCTCGACGTGGATGCTCTTGATGCCGTTTTCCTTGAGGCCCTTGGCGACGTTTTCCGCGATCGCGCCGACATGCCGGTTCACCCGGCCGGTGGTGACGATCATGTAGTCGGAGTACGCCGATTTGCCGCGAAGGTCGATGGTGACCGTCTCTTCCGCCTTCATGTCGTCGAGGCGGGAGAGGATCAGGCTCAGCGTCTTGTCGGCGTCGGGTTGCGCCTTCAAGGCCGCAGCTTTGGTCGATGTTTTACGCGTAGGCTTGGCAACCTTGGGTAAAACAGACTTGGACAATACAGATGTGGTCAGGGACCATTCCTTTCACTGTATCGCGAACGCCGAATCCAGCGCTCACCGGTTACACTACATCATGTGGGGTTAAGGGTTTCAATATGCCAGAGAGCCCGAAGCCCACACTCTGTCCGCAGACTCTGTCTCACTTCGTACCTTTCCAGCTCCCGTCCGGGTTCCGCAGGCCCGTTGAGGACAGATTCAGCTTCAATCCGCTCAGGAACACCCAGGCCGGCGCCCGCTGGTCCGCGAGCAATGCCGCCTTGTTCTCGGGCAGGCGGTAGCGCGCGAGCGCCTTGGCGGCGGGCGAGGCGAGGGCGCGAAAGCTCTGCGGCGGGCGATCGATCACTGCAATCGGCACCTGGGCGGCGATGCGCCGCCAGTCCTGCCAACGATGGAATTGAGCGAGGTTGTCGGCGCCCATAATCCAGACAAAGCGCAGGCCTCTGAAGCGGCGGCGCAAGGTGTTGATCGTGTCGATAGTATAGCGGGTGCGAATGACGGATTCGAGACAGCTCACCTCGATCCGGGGATCATCAGCGAGCTCGCGCGCGGCCTGCATGCGCTCGCCGAGCTCGTGCAGATTGCCGTTCTCCTTGAGCGGATTGCCGGGGGTCACCAGCCACCAGACGCGGTCGAGCTGCAACCGCTTCAGCGCGAACTGGCTGATCGCGCGATGGGCCTGATGCGGCGGATTGAACGAGCCGCCGAGCAGGCCGATGCGCATGCCCGATGTCGAGGGCGGGGCCGCTTGCGCGACGGAACGCGGCACGACGAAATTTTTGCTCAATGCCCCCGCCTCGCGACGTTACTTACGGCCGCGTCTGACCGGTGCCGTGAACGCGATATTTGAAGCTCGTCAGCTGCTCGGCGCCGACCGGGCCGCGGGCGTGGAAGCGGCCGGTGGCGATGCCGATCTCGGCACCGAAGCCGAACTCGCCGCCATCGGCGAACTGCGTCGAGGCGTTGTGCAACACGATCGCGGAATCGACCTCGCTCAGGAATTTCGTCGCAGCAGCCTCATCCGCGCTCACGATCGCGTCGGTGTGATGCGAGCCGTGGTTCTGGATATGCGCGATTGCGCCGTCGACACCGTCCACCACCTTCGCCGCGATGATCGCGTCGAGATATTCGGTGTCCCAATCGTCCTCGCTGGCGGGTTTTACGCGTGCATCGGCGTTCTGCACGGCGTCGTCGCCGCGCACTTCGCAGCCGGCCTCAATCAGCATCTCGACCAGCGGCTTCAGGTTTTTGCCCGCAGCGGCGCGATCGACCAGCAGCGTCTCGGCCGCACCGCAGACGCCGGTGCGGCGCATTTTTGCGTTGAGCACGATCGACTTCGCCATGGCGAGGTCGGCGCTGGCATCGATGTAGACGTGGTTGACGCCTTCGAGATGCGCGAACACCGGCACGCGCGCCTCCTGCTCGACGCGCGCGACGAGGCTCTTGCCTCCGCGCGGCACGATCACGTCGACGGCGCCGTTCAACCCAGACAGCATCATGCCGACCGCGGCGCGGTCGCGCGTCGGCACCAGCGTGATCGCAGCTTCGGGCAGGCCGGCTTCGCGCAGTCCCTGCACCAGGCATTCATGGATGGCGCGGCAGGAACGGAAGCTGTCGGAGCCGCCGCGCAGGATCACGGCGTTGCCTGACTTCAGGCACAGCACGCCGGCATCCGCCGCAACGTTCGGGCGGCTCTCGAAGATCACGCCGACGACGCCGAGCGGCACGCGTACGCGCTCGATGGTCATGCCGTTCGGCCGCTGCCAGCTTTCGGTGACGATGCCGACCGGATCGGCGATGCCGCGCACGATGCCGATGCCCTCGGCCA
Source organism: Bradyrhizobium sp. CCGB01 (assembly GCF_024199795.1). NCBI lineage: Bacteria > Pseudomonadati > Pseudomonadota > Alphaproteobacteria > Hyphomicrobiales > Nitrobacteraceae > Bradyrhizobium > Bradyrhizobium sp. CCGB01. The sequence continues at coordinate 139,186 of NZ_JANADK010000001.1, read as the reverse complement.
TGCCTTCGACGCGCGCCGGCGTCAGCGTCAGGCGGTCGATGAAGGAGGAGGTGGCATTGCCGGAGGCGCGGGCCTCCGCGACGTCCTCGGCATTGGCGGCGAGGATCGCCGCAGCGTTGCTGCGGATCGCCCGCTCCATGGCCTCGAGCGCCCGGTTCTTCTGCTCAGGCGGCGCCAGCGCCAGCACGCGCGCGGCAGCGCGGGCGCGGGCGGCGAGATCGGACATCAGCGCCTGGAGATCGGCATTGCCGTCGACGGCTTTGAGGGGGGCGGCCATTGGAGTTTCAACCTTCTGCTAAGGCGGTGTCCTAGCACGGAAATCCCGCGTCTGCGAAGGGTCGGGAGGGTATGGCTGGTACCCCGGGTTGCGCTCAGGCTAGGCCACTGGCCCAACGAAAGGGCCGCAGCGGCCCTTACCCGCCCACCACCAGATCGTCGCGGTGGATCATCTCGGACCTCCCGCTGATGCCGAGGATCGCCATCACGTCCGGCGACGAGCGGCCCTTGATCCGTTCGGCGTCGTCGGCGTCGTAGGCGATCAGGCCGCGGCCGACCTCGCTGGTGTCGGGGCCGCGCACGATCACGGCGTCGCCGCGGGCGAACTGGCCCTCGACCTTGATCACGCCGGCGGGGAGCAGGCTGGCGCCGGCGCGCAGCGCGGCGACCGCGCCGGCATCGATGGTCAGCGTGCCCTTCGGCTCCAGCGAGCCCGCGATCCAGCGTTTTCGTGACGTGATGGGATTGGCCGGCGTCAGGAACCAGGTGCAGCGGCCGCCGTCGGCGATCGCCTGCAACGGATGCTCGATCTTGCCGGAGGCGATCAGCATATGCGTGCCGCCGGTGGTGGCGATCTTGGCCGCCTCGACCTTGGTGCGCATGCCGCCGCGCGACAGCTCGGACTCGGCATCGCCCGCCACCGCCTCGATCTCCGAGGAGATGCTGTCGACGACGGGAATGAGCTTTGCGTTCGGGTTGTTCTTCGGCGGGGCGTCGTAGAGCCCGTCGATGTCGGACAGCAGCACCAGCAAATCGGCGCTCGCCATGGTGGCGACGCGCGCGGCGAGGCGGTCATTGTCGCCGTAGCGGATCTCGTTGGTGGCGACCGTGTCGTTCTCGTTGATGACGGGGATCGCGCGCCACTCCAGCAGCTTTCCGATGGTGGAGCGCGCGTTGAGATAGCGCCGCCGCTCCTCGGTGTCCTGGAGCGTCACCAGGATTTGCCCCGCGCCGATGCCGTGGGCGCCGAGCACCTCCGACCAGATCCGCGCCAGCGCGATCTGGCCGACGGCAGCGGCGGCCTGGCTCTCCTCCAGCTTCAGCGGCCCGCGCGGCAGTTTTAGGCGGCTGCGGCCGAGCGCGATCGAGCCCGAGGACACCACGAGGACGTCGCGGCCCTCACGGTGCAGCTTGGCCATGTCATCGGCGAGCGCGGCCAGCCAGGACGCCCGCACCTCGCCCTTGTCGGAATCGACCAGCAGTGCGGAGCCGACCTTGACGACGATGCGGCGGAATTGACTGAGTTCGGGGCTGGCCATGGTGCGTGCAACGAATTGCTTTTGATTGGGAAGCGGCGGGGCGAAAAGACGGCCCCGATGAGGCCTGCTTTTGCAGCAGGACGATGGCCGGCGCAAGGCGGCCGGAATGGTAAACGGCGAAGGTCGGCCTTGTGTTGGGCGCCAGCCCGGCTCTAATGCCGCCAACCAATAATGGGCTGGAGAGGACGCGAATGGATCGCCGCAAATTCATGGCCGGATGTCTCGGTCTGCCGCTGCTGGCGCAGGCGGGCGAAGCGCAAGCGCAGGCCGGGCTGAGCAAGATCATCTTCCCGTTTGCGGCCGGGGCGGGCGGCGACACGCTGTGCCGGCTGATCGCGCAGGAGATGGCGCCGGCGCTGCAACGGACCATCGTGGTCGAGAACCGTACCGGTGGCGACGGTCTGATCGGCATCAAGGCGGTGAAGGGCGGCAGCCCCGACGGCAGCATGGTGCTGGTGACGACCGGTCCCACCATGTACCTGCTGCCGATGGTGGAGGCGACGCCGAGCTTCGATACCGCCAGGGATTTTGTGCCGGTCTCGCTGCTGGCGCGGTTCGAATTCGCGCTCGTGATCGGCCCGGGGATCGATGCCACTGACTTCAAGGGATTCGTCGCCTGGCTGAAGGCGCATCCGGACAAGACGTCGTTCGGCGTGCCGAGCAACGGCACCATTCCGCACTTCATGGGCTCCAAGCTCGAGAAGGATCTCGGCATTCCCCTGACCCGCGTGCCCTATCGCGGCAGCGCGCCGATCCTCAACGACCTCGTCGGCGGCCATATCTCGTTCGGCATCACGACACTGGCGGACGCGTTGCCGCAGCATCGTGCCAAGGGCGTGAAGATCATCGCGGTGTCGAGCGCGGAACGATCGCCCTTTGCGCCCGATGTCCCGACCCTGAAGGAGAGCGGCATCGATCTCGTCGCCGACGCCTGGTACGGCATGTGGCTCCCCGCCGGCAGCCCGCCGGAGTTTGCGAGCAAGCTCGGTGCCGCCGCAAGCGCCGCGCTTGCCAAGCCCGAGGTGAAGGAGAAGCTCACCGCGATCGGGCTGATCCCGGTCGGCTCAACTCCGGAGGCATTGACGAAGGAGCTCGCCGCGAACACCGCGTTCTGGCAGCCGATCGTGAAGGCGACGGGATACAAGATCGAGAATTGAGGTTTTCTCCCTCGCCCCGCTTGCGGGGAGAGGGTCGGGGTGAGGGGGAGTCTCCGCGGGGGCGGTGACAGTTGGGCTCGCGGAGAGTCCCCCTCACCCGCCGCGCGCGAGACGATGCTTCGCATCGCTCGGGCGCGTCGGCCTCTCCCCGCAGGCGGGGAGAGGCGAAGAGTACCTTCACATCTTCGCGCGCTGGGCGATGCCGTCTTTGATCGCGGCGAGCTCGGCTTCGTCCCAGATGCCGATAAGAACCCCGCCCTTTACCTGCAGCTGGTTGTCCGCATAGGCCGCGATCTTCTCGCGCGGCGTGGTGATGTGGTCGTTGGGATGCAGCGCCCAGTCGAATAGCTCGGCCTGTAGCCGCGCGATGACGCCGGCGCACTCCGGATCGTCGCCGCGATCCAGAAATTCTTCCGGATCGGTTTCGAGATCGTACAGCATCGGGCGGAAGCCGGAGGCGTGGATGTATTTCCAGCGGCCGTCGAACACCATGAAGAGGCGGCAGCGCTCGATCGGCTGGTTCAGCTTCAGCCGCACATCCTGCATGGCGTAGTCGTATTCGGAGAATGCGACCTTGCGCCAATCCGCTGGCGTCGGTCCGCGCAGCAGCGGCAGCAGTGAGCGTCCTTCGAGGACGTGGCCTGGCACTTTGCCGCCGAAATAATCGACGAAGGTCGGAGCGAGATCGATGCCTTCCACCAGCGCATCGCTGCGCGTGCCGCGCGTAGCGTCGGCCTCCTTCGAGGGATCAATGATGATCAGTGGAATCTTCGCCGACTGTTCGTGGAACAGGTCCTTCTCGCCCATCCAGTGATCGCCGAGGTAATCGCCGTGATCGGAGGTGAACACGATCATGGTGGTGTCCAGGAGACCGCGCGCCTCCAGGAATTTCATCAGCACGCCCATCTGGTCGTCGATCTGGGTGATCAGGCCCATATAGGTCGGGATCACCTTCTCGCGGGCATCGTCGCGCGCCATGTTGCGGGAGTAGCGCATGTCCATGTAGGCGCCGAACACCGGGTGCGGATTCTGCCGCTCGCGCTCGGAGCGGATCACCGGGATCATGTCATCCGTCGAATACATGCTGGCATAGGGTTCTGGCGCGATGTAGGGCCAGTGCGGCTTGATGTAGGACAGATGCAGGCACCACGGCCGGCCGTCGGTCTCGGCCTCGCTGATGAAGTCCATCGCGCGGCGCGTCATGTAGGGCGTTTCGGAATGCTCGTCCGGCACGCGCGCGGCCTTGTCGGCGTGCACGAGCAGCCAGCCGTTCTGCAAGGAGCCGTCTTCCGCCGCGCCGGAATTGGCCCAGTGCTCCCAGGGGTTCGTCGCTTCAAAGCCCTGCTGGCGCAGATACTCATCGTATTTCGGGCGCGGCCGTCCAGTCGGATGCAGGCCGTCGTCACGCTCATAGGGCTCGAACCCGCATTCGGCGACATGCACGCCGATCATCGATTCCGGCGGGATGCCGAGCGCCTTCATGCCTTCGAGATCGGGCGCCATGTGGGTCTTGCCGACCAGCACGTTGCGCACGCCGATCTTCTTGAGATGATCGCCGAGCGTGGGCTCGCCGACGCGCAGCGGCCAGCCGTTCCAGTGCGAGCCGTGCGAGCGCATGTAGCGCCCGGTGTAGAACGACATCCGCGACGGGCCGCAGATCGGCGACTGCACATAGGCCTTGCTGAACAGCACGCCGCGCTTCGCCATGGCGTCGATGTTGGGCGTCTTCAGCGTGGGATGGCCGGTGCAGCCGAGATAATCATAGCGAAGCTGGTCGCACATGATCCAGAGAACGTTCTTCGCGCGCGCCATGCCTCGCCCCTGTCGTTTCTTGATTGTTCGATGCTGCGCTATCGCGCTGGCGATGGCAAGGTTTCAGCGATGCGTGTGCCTGCAGCCATACACTCCACTGTCGTCCCCGCGAACGCAGGGACCCATAAACACAGAGAGTAATTTGACGAAGATCCGTCGTTCGGTATTACGACCGGCCGCAACCGACCGATCACGCGGTATGGGTCCCCGCGCCCCGTGCGCAATTGCGCACTAGGCGGGGACGACAGTAGAGAGATCAGGCCGACCACGGCTCCGCTTCGGCCGCGCTCTTGGCCTTGGCCGACACCGGGGCCTCGCCGATCACCTCGACAAGCGCGCGCAGCGCTTCCTTGACGCCATCGCCTGTCACGCCTGAGAGCAACAGCGGCGTCTTCTTGGCGGCGCGCTTCAAGCGGTCCTTCTGCTTCTTCAACTCGTCCGGCTCGACCGCGTCGATCTTGTTCAGCGCGACGATCTCGATCTTGTCGGTCAAGAGCCCGCCATAGGCGTCGAGCTCCTTGCGCACGGTCTTGTACGCCTTGCCGGCGTGCTCGCAGGTGGCGTCGATCAGATGCAGCAGCACGCGGCAGCGCTCGACATGACCGAGGAAGCGGTCGCCGAGACCGGTGCCTTCATGCGCGCCTTCGATCAGACCCGGAATGTCCGCGAGCACGAATTCGCGGCCGTCGGCATTCACGACGCCGAGCTGCGGATGCAGCGTGGTGAAGGGATAGTCGGCGATCTTGGGCCGCGCTGCGCTGACCTTGCTGAGGAAGGTCGACTTGCCGGCATTGGGCATGCCGACGAGGCCGGCATCCGCGATCAGCTTCAGCCGCAGCCAGATCCAGCGCTCCTCGCCGGTCTGGCCGGGATTGGCGTTGCGCGGCGCGCGGTTGGTGGAGGATTTGAAATGCGCGTTGCCGAAGCCGCCATTGCCGCCCTCGGCCAGCACGAATTTCTCGCCGACATCGGTGAAGTCGTGGATCAGCGTATCGCGGTCTTCGTCGAAGATCTGGGTACCGACGGGGACCTTCAGCACGATGTTCTTGCCGTTGGCGCCGTGGCGGTCCGAGCCCGAGCCGTTCTCGCCCTTCTGGGCCTTGAAATGCTGCTGGTAGCGGTAGTCGATCAGCGTGTTGAGGCCGTCGGCGACCTCGATGACGACATTGCCGCCGCGGCCGCCATTGCCGCCGGAGGGGCCGCCGAATTCGATGAACTTCTCGCGGCGGAACGCCACGCAGCCGTTCCCGCCGTCACCGGAGCGGATATAGACCTTTGCTTCGTCGAGGAATTTCATGGGCCATAGGTAGGGCAGGGGCGGGGATGCGGCAACCCGAACTTCTCCGTGAAAAGCAGGAAAATCGGCAAATTTCGGTGCTTGCTTAACCCCCCGATCCCGCTTCTGCCTCAATCCGGCGACGGTCGATCCTGGGCCCGCAATGCCTCGCCGGCCGGCAGCAGCACGCAGCGAAGCGGATGCTGACGGGCGGCCGCAAGGCTCTGGATTCTCGCGCGAAAGGCCGCAGCCTCGGTTCGGGGAAATATCCCGCAGGAGCCGCGCTTGCGCGAATGGGTGGAAAACATCACCGCGGTCGCGCGCTCGCGGCTCATCTGGAAGACGTTTTCAAGAACCGAGACCACGAATTCCGAGGGCGTATAGGGGTCGTTCAGAAGCACGACCTCGAGAGAAGGCGCCCCGCTATCGGCTTCGCCATCTGCCTTCGCGCCTTTGGCAATGCCATGGCTCAAATAGACGAGGGCATCGTAACGGGTTGCGCCCTGGGCCTGAAGGAAGCGCCCGACCGGCTCGGCGAAGAGCTCGATGAGCATATCGGCGCCCGTCACGACCTGCCGTTCGGACAGTTGCGCCTCGTTGAAGGCGAGCTGAAGCACATGGCCCAGGCCTGTCGCAGCCGGTGCATCGCCTGAAGGGTTTCCGGTCGTTGCGCCGGCGGCCTCGAGATCCCGTCGCAAGCGCGCCAGGTCGATGCTGCAAGCCAGCATCACCGGCGATGCGTCGTCATCGTCGATCAAGGCGATCAGCAGATCCTGCGGGTCGGGATGCGCGCGGCCCCGCGCCCGGGCGGTCGACGTCGCGCGCTGGAGCGAAAGCTTAAGTGTCTCGGAGCAGGGCGGAAGCAATGCCATTGCGGGCCATCATTGTACGGTCGGGGTGTGCACGGGCTTTGTCGGCACTTTGCTCGCGGCGGTTCATGCCGAGCCCACGCCGATCCCGCCTCGTCCGCCGGCGCCGCGAGGTGGCTCAGCCCGGCCGTCTCCGGATCAGGAATTTCTGCATCCCCTCCAGCACCAGCTCCTTGCGCTGGTTGAACACGGTGCTTTTGAGCGTCACCGCGCCGGTCGTGCGACCCGGCACCAGCTCCGTGACCTCGAGCGCGGGATAGATGGTGTCGTCGGCGAAGACGGGTTTGAGGAACCGGCTCGATTGCTCGAGGAAGCCGACCAGGGAGTCCTCGACCATGAACGGAAACAGGCCCGCGCCGGGAGCCGTGTGGATCAAGGTCTGGAAGCCGTGGGCGAGCAGGTGCGGCATGCCGCGGCTGCGGCAATATTCCACGTCGTAATGCACGGGGTGAGTGTCGCCGCTCGCGGTCTGGAACGCCGCGAACACCGCCGAGGTCTGGGTGCGGCTCGGCAGCACGAAGCGCTCGCCGACCACGAAATCCTCAAACCAGCGTTGCGCGGGGATCATGCGATGCTGTGTCGGGTCGAAGTCGGTCATGTCCTGGCTCTTTTCCTGGCTCTTTGGTTGGGCTGACGCCTATCGCTATCGCGCCGCGAAGAGTGCGACAATCCGTTCAATCGGCAGATGCGGGCTTGTCCGCCGCGTCCACGTGATTAAAACGGCGCCAATGCCCCTCTTCAAGAATCTCTCCGCCTATGACGACCGCTCGGCGCGACTGGCCGGCATTGCACTGATGGTGCTGTCGATCTTCATGTTCTCGTTCGGCGACGCCATGGGCAAGTTCCTGGTCGGGACGTATTCGGTCGGGCAGCTGCTGTTCCTGCGTGCCTGCGCCGCGCTGCTGCTGCTGTCGCCGCTGGTCTGGCGGCAACGTCACCAGTTCCTGCATCTGGAGCGGCCGCGCTTGCAGCTGTTTCGCGTCGTGCTGTCGACGCTGGAAGTGGCCGCCTTCTTCCTTGCCACCGTCTATCTGCCGCTTGCCGACGTCATCACCTATTATCTCGCCGGCCCCATCTTCGTCACCGCGATGTCGGCGATCTTCCTGGGCGAGAAGGTCGGCTGGCGGCGCTGGACGGCCATCCTGATCGGCTTCTGCGGCGTCTTGATCGCGTTGCGGCCGTCGGCGCAGACGGTCAGCCTGCCGGCGCTGATCGCGCTCGGCGGCAGCCTGTCCTTTGCGACGCTGATGCTGATCACGCGCAGCCTGCGCAAGACACCCGATATCGTGATGGCGTCGTCGCAATTCGTCGGCACGTTTTCGCTCGGTGCGGTGCTGTCCGCGTTCCACTGGGTGCCGCCGACCCCTGGCAGCCTGATGATCTTCGCGCTGGCGGGTTGCGTCTCGGTGACGGCGCTGTTCTGCGTCAACCGCTCGCTCAAGCTGGCGCCGGCCAGCGTCGTGGTGCCCTATCAATATTCAATGATCGTCTGGGCCGTGATCTTCGGCTTCGTAGTGTTCGGCGACGTGCCGTCCATCGCCACCATCATCGGCGCCGCCATCATCATCGGCGCCGGGTTCTACATCTACTTGCGGGAGCGTGATCTCGGGCGTGAGAGTGTCGAGGTGAATCCGCCGGCGTAGCTCCGCTGTCGTCCCGGGGCGCGCGTAGCGCGAGCCCGGGACGACAGCGGGCGCCTACCTCACGCGCCGCGCGCTGCTCCAGCTCTTCAGCGACGACCACACGCCGCGTGAGAGGCGGAAGCAGTCGACCGGCGTGGACGAGCCCAGCGCCAGGAAGCGATGCAGCTGGACGCCGCTCCACTGGAAGCCGCACTTCTCCAGCACGTTGCGCGAGGCCGGATTGGTGACGCGCGCACCGGCATAGAGATGCTCATCCTCGAACTCCTCGAAGAAGAAGTCGATCGCGCCCCGCGCGGCCTCGGTGGCAAAGCCCTGGCCCCAATGCTCGACGCCGAGCCAGTAGCCGAGTTCGGCATTGTCGGGCGTGGAGCAGTCGATGCCGACCATGCCGACCGGCCCGGTGTCGTGCTCGATCAGGAACACGGTCTCGCTGCCGAGCACGGCGGTGGCGCGGATGAATTCGACGGCGTCGTCCTGCGAATAGGGGTGCGGAAGGCGGCGGGTGTTTTCCGCGACACGGCGGTCGTTGGCGAGGTGGGCGATGGTCCTGACGTCGGCGAGAGTCGGCCGCCGCAAGGTCAGCCGCTCGGTGGCGACGACGCTGGGTCTCGCCTCCCGCAAGGTCACGCTCGAGAAATCCTGCAACATGTCCGGCTCCGTCAAAGTCACTAAGTGAAAAGTGAGCTAGTCAAACGAAAGGGGAGGCCGGTTTCCCGCCTCCCCTGGAGCCTTAGATCTCTGTGATCTGGACTCCGCCGGTTCGGTAAGGGACCCGGCGGACTCCAAATTTGGTCCACCGTCTATTCGGCCGCCTCTGCAAGCGGGAGCACCGATACGAAGGTGCGGCCGTTGGCTTTGGCTTGGAACGTGACGCGACCCTCGATCTTGGCGAACAGAGTGTGGTCCGTGCCCATGCCGACATTAAGGCCGGGATGCCAGGTGGTGCCGCGCTGACGCGCAATGATGTTGCCGGGAATCACGACTTCCCCGCCGAACGCCTTGATGCCGAGGCGCTTGCCCTTTGAATCGCGACCGTTGCGCGATGAACCGCCTGCTTTTTTGTGAGCCATGGCTCGTCTCCAAAATCCTGCGTACTTCTAGATCAATTCCTTGACGGAATCATTTCACAATTTCCCACGCATCAATTTGTGATTGCGCGTGATCAAATTATGCGGCGTCGGCTTCCTTTGCCGGCTCCTTCGCCACCTTCTCCTTCTTCGGACGCGGGCCCTTGGTGGGCTTGGCGCCGTCCGTCAGGATCTCGGAGATGCGCAGAACCGTGATCTCGTCGCGATAGCCGCGCTTGCGGCGCGAATTCTTGCGGCGGCGCTTCTTGAACGCGATGACCTTGGGGCCACGCTTGTGGTCGAGCACCTCGACCGCAACGGAGGCGCCTGCCACCGTCGGAATGCCCAGGATCGGCGTGTCGCCGCCGACCACCAGAACTTCATTCAACTGTATGATCGAGCCGACTTCGCCTTCGATCTTGCCTACTTCGAGAACATCATCCGGCACGACGCGGTATTGCTTGCCGCCGGTTTTGATGACTGCGAACATCGTTTTTTCTCCGTGTTCAAATCCCGGCCTCGCGACGGGAATCGTCCGGGCCGGCTTTTTGTCAGTCGCTATGGGTTTATGCGAGTTTTGTGCGGGCGGGAGTTATCCCTTTGAAAACCCACGCAAAAACAAGCGGCGCGAGAAACGCCCCGCGCCGGTCGTGGGACTTATAGCCGCCGATCGCCGAGAGTCAAGGAAAAGCGGGCGGAAAAGGCCCGGATTTGAAGGATTTGAGCCCCTTCCGGCGCATCGGCCGAATCTGCGGCCGGCTTGCAACCAACGGGTTCCCGCGCCGTTGTCCCGGCCGGAACAGGTAAGCGGGCAAGGGCTCCCATGGCAACAGACGAACTGGTCAAGACGACGGGCATCGCCCATCACGGCGCCGCGCGGCTGCCTTCGGTGGACGTCGACAGTTTCAATATCGAGATGAAGGACGAGGACGGTTTTCTCGGCGATCGCGCCAGCAAGGGCGCATTCCGCGAGATTCTCGACCGCTGGCGCAAGCCGCTGCGCAAGACCGGCGAGGATCCGTTCGGCAAGGAGCCGTCGGAGAACATCAGCAAGAAGACGCTGGACGCCATCCTAGTCGGCGACGACACCGAGGCCTCGGCGGTGGTGCACAGCGCGATCGAGGATTTCGCCCAGGAGCTCGCCTATGTCACGCGGCGTTTCCTCAAGACCAAGGCCTGGGCCAAGACCGAGCGCATCGTGGTCGGCGGCGGCTTCCGCGATTCCAGGCTCGGCGAGCTCGCGATCGCGCGCACCGAGATCATCCTCAAGGCCGAGGACTTCAAGATCGACATGATGCCGATCCGCCATCACCCCGACGAAGCCGGCCTGCTCGGCGCGCTGCATCTGGCGCCGTCCTGGATCTTCGAGGCCCATGACAGCATCCTGGCCGTCGACATCGGCGGCACCAACATCCGCTGCGGCCTGGTGGAAACCAGCTGGAAGAAGGCAAAGGACCTGTCGAAGGCCAAGGTGGTGAAATCCGAGCTGTGGCGTCATGCCGACGACGAGCCGACCCGCGAGGGCGCGGTGAAGCGGCTCATCAAGATGCTGAAGGGGCTGATCACCGAGGCCGGAAACGAGGGCTTCAAGCTTGCGCCGTTCGTCGGCATCGCCTGTCCCGGCGTGATCGACGCGGACGGCTCGATCGAGAAGGGCGCGCAGAACCTGCCGGGCAATTGGGAGAGCAGCAAGTTCAACCTGCCGGCGAGCCTGATCGAAGGCATTCCTGAGATCGGCGAGCACGACACCGCGATCCTGATGCACAATGACGGCGTGGTTCAGGGCCTCTCCGAAGTGCCGTTCATGCAGGACGTCGATCGCTGGGGCGTGCTCACCATCGGCACCGGGCTCGGCAATGCCCGCTTCACCAACCGCCGCAAGGACAACGGAAAAGACCGGGATTCTACTGAGAACGGGAAGAAAAAGAGCAAGGCGGACAAGGAGTAACCTTGACTGGTTAGGTTAAGGACCGGTTTGCGTTGCAGCGCCCCGGCCGCACGCTAGGGTCGAATCGTCGCCTCACCTGGCCGGCGAAGCCGCCCTTCCCAGCCAGTATTTTAATGAGCGGCACGGGACCGCCAGTGTTTACCGCGTCTGGCGGTCCCACCCCCGGAGCTTCCGCTCCCACGCCCGTGAAGTCCTGCGGATCATACTGGCACAAACTGCACTGGCCGGTCGCGCTCTCGCGCCTAAAATGCCTGCCATGAGCAACGATCTCTTGTTTCGTATCGCTGTGGTCGGGCTCGGGACCTTGCCGGTTCTTTTCACGGCCCTGGCCGTGTTTGGCGGCTGAGACGCCTGATCTTTCTCGGCCGCGTTCAGCTCCAGCCGATGCGCTGAAAGAACGCCCCGATCTCCGCGGCCGCGCGGTCGGGATCTTCCCGATGCGGGAAGTGTCCGACGTCCGGAAACATCTTGAGATCAAGCTCGCTGAACGTCTCGCCCAGCCGGTCGGTCCAGGCATAGGGAAACAGCGGATCGTGCTCGGCCCAGCGCACGCAGGTCGGCACATTGATCGGCGGCGCTTGCGGCGCCTCGCCCTTCATCATCGCAACACGCCCGGCATGTGAGGCGCGATAATGCGCAAAGCCGCCGGCGAGGTTGCCGTCTTTGAAGAAATTGTCGGCGAAGGCGTCGAGGACATCGTCGAAGGCGTTCTTGCGATGCGCCCAGCCCTTGAGGAAGTGGCTGATATAGAGCCGGCAGTTGTCCCGGCTCGCACCGACAAGCGCAGGCGCCATCTCCATCTGGTGGAAGGACTGGTACCAGATGTGGTTGAGCCTATCAGGCGCCGCCATGCGCGGCCCGATGCCGGGATAGACGAAATCGAAGAAAAACAGCCCGGCTAGCCGCCCCTCGGCCTGCCGGGCCAGCGGCTGCATCACCGCGCCGCCGACGTCGTGGCCGACGACGCCGAATCGGTCGATGCCGAGCCCGTCCATCAGCGCCAGCATGTCCGCCGCATGGCTGTCCGGCCCAAAGGGCCCGTCCGGCTTGGCGCTGTCGCCGAAGCCGCGCAGATCGGGCGCGATCAGCATGAATCGGTCCGAAAGCCTTGATATCACCGGCTCCCAGGTCAGCCAGAATTCCGGCCAACCATGCAGCAAAAGCAGCGGTTTTCCGCTTCCAGCGCGAGCCACGTGGAATTTGGCGCCGTTAGCCTCGATCGTGAGATGCTCCATGGCGGTTCCTCCGGGCTGAAGAACGGCGGGTGAAAGAGGCAGCGGATTTTCCCCTTTCGCGCCTTGTCTGGCCAGCCATCCTCGCCTATTAACGCCCCCAACCACAGGGGCCCTGCTCCTATATGGCGCCTTCAGGAGAGGTGGCAGAGTGGTTGAATGCACCGCACTCGAAATGCGGCATAGGTGCAAGCCTATCGGGGGTTCGAATCCCTCCCTCTCCGCCACGCGTCCGAAGAGCTAGGGAAACCCCGGCAAAACAAGGCTATGTCGCAGGCTTGGGTGAAACGGTGTGTAGCACCCTTGTGGAGCACCCAGCATACATCGCTCTTGCGTCCGTCACCCAGCCGAATCCTTGCTTGACTTTTCGGTCTTCGAATCCTTGGCCCTTGGGCACGCCCCGGAAGGCCCGCCGGTTCCAATGCGCCGCGGGTTTGCGAGTGCGTAGGATTCGCTTAGAGCAACCCTTTTTAAGGTCGAATCCTTTACGCCAAAACGATCTGCGATTGGGTGGAGGAGCCGCCAGAACCCAAGCTACGCCAGGTTCATTTCTGTTCGTCCGCTCAAACGTTGAGCGCACTCAAGTCTTATCCAAGGTTCGATTCACTTAGGGAGCGCTAACAATATCCCTCGACCTTCGCAGCGCTTCTCGAACTTTTCTCCGACGCGAAAATCGTTGTCACAAGGCCCTTCGGGTTGCTGGAGCAGCGCATTTGCAAGCGCTCACCGCTTCATTCATTGGGAATAGCGACCCATCGCGCCAACATCTCCGAAATCGCCTGCCTAATTGCGCCAAAGCCCGGCAGTCGTTCGCCGGTCTCTTCATCCCATGTAGAGCCGTCGATTGACCTCGATCATCACGGCTTGGACCCTCGGCTCGCGCTGATAGTGCTTTGCAGGAACCAGGGCGCCGGCAAAGGGACGATCGATGAGCACGGAAAATCCGGCAGCGGACGCTGCGGCAACCAGCTCATCGCGAACGTGCGGGTATATGCCAATTGTCCGTTCCGATACAAATATCCGGCCGAGCCGGGTCTTGGTCCGGTTCATGCGGCAGAGGTCGCGATGAGAAGCTGTGGCAATCGACGATGATGCAGCTCCTCCCCCCCGGCAATCAGCTGCGCCGCCAAATCTGTGAGCTTCTTATGATGGGGACGGTACCAGGTCTCGATGACTCGGGCCCGCTCGGCTGCTGTCAAATGCTCGCGCAGAGGCCGCCCATCCGTTGTCTTCACGTAGACGGCGCCCATGCCCCGCACTGCCATCGGTTCGTCGGCGTCGTCGGGAAATCGTTCGACGTCGCAGATCAGGCGGCTGACGGGAAATACCACCCGCGCAGCCTTGATTGGCGTGAGTGGGAACAGGTCGTCCGTGAATGCATCTGTCATACCAAGCAACTCGAGCGACAGCGTTCCGTCATCAGGAGCAAGTTGCGCTCTTTCATCAGGCGGAATGAGCCCGAAGCTATGGGGGATGTGAAGGAGGAGATTTGGCGATGGCATGCCCCGCACTCCTCAGGTCCGCGATTTGGGAACGGCCAACGACCGTTCAGCATCCTCGACTGCCCGATCGAATTGTTCCTCGAGATGCAGGGAGGCCCCCCCGCAAGCCCTGAACAACCTTCCTGGCCCAATCGATATATTCGAGGCGGCGTTTGACTGACCAGTCGGGAGAGGGCGCGAACGCAATCGCGCGCAAGTTACTGGCCTTGTCGGCGAGCTTGATGAGTTTCGCGGCGTCGGTCTTTTTCGGCGCGTGCTCGACTTGACGCCGCTTACGCTCTGCCTTGTCCAGCGACTTATCATCGGTCACTTCCGCGACGGTCGCGGCAACCCTGGCTCCAAACTCTCTTGCAAGGAGCTCGTAGGGAAGTTCCTGATCTTCGATGGCATCGTGCAGGAGGGCCGCAATCACCAGCTGTAGGGCTCTTGAGCTGCGCCTTTGCGTCGCTGGTGAACGTGCCACCGCGCGGCAGCGTCAGCAGCTCTTAACACAGCAATCCATTCCTTCATGACGATCCTGGAGCTCCTAGCTTTGATTGGTTTGCCGTCCGACCGACTTCGCCTTTAGGCGCGTTGACCTACAAATCACAGCGTGTCAGTCAGCAAAGGCCCAAGCAACATTACGAATCACAAGAAACATGGCCGAGGATAACAAACCATTTTGTGGAGCTCTGATCGAGACCGACTGGGATTTTGATGCCTCCACAGCCGCCGCTGCGCTGTCTTACTTCACAGGCCAAATCGTCGTCGGTTACGACCCCGACCGACGGCGTTGCAGAGGAAGTCGGGGAGCCAAATTGGGGAAGATTCCCAGCGCCATGTTCCATTACATCCCCGAAGCTCGTGGGTTCGACTATCGGGAGGGCCGTTTGCCGCCAGCCGGCGTGCAGTCTGAGTACGCGCGCTGAGCAACACATTAAATAACGAAGCTACGGGGCGAGAGGTTCAGCAAAGTGGGTCGAGGTTTTCGTAGGAATCGCCACAAGTACTCGGCGGGTGGGAAGTCGTCCAAGATCGTACAAGCGGCAACGGGTAGCTCTTATGAACTGGGCCATCTTGGGGTGTTCGCGCGCAGCTATCCACCAAGGTCTGATCGTGATCGTGCCATCTTGGCAATACGTGGCTTGTCGGCAGACAGAAGATCACCTGATCAATGGTGGATGTTGGGTGAATACCTCGTCTTCAATGGCCTTTTGGATGAAGACGAGTCGCTCATCAACGAGGGCATTGATGCGTTGACTGAGGGAGCAAACCTGCCAAATCCCAGCATCGCGTGTTTGATGGATCTCGGATGGATCCTAAGTAGCAGAGGTTTGGACTCGCTTGCCCTGCCGTACCTTCAGAAGGCATCCGAACTTGCGCCAGACTCAAGGGACGTTCTTTCCTTGAAGGCCTTGGCCGAGATCGGCGCGGGCAAACGCGAAGCGGCAATACGGTCCTTAGCCCTTGCCGTTGACTTACCAAACGCTACGCGGTCCGACCGCGAACGGCTTTCGGCGTTGCAGGAAGGTGAGGACCTGAGAGCACTGCGAAAGCAGGCGATCCTTCGCAAGATTGGCTTCGGCGATCCTGATCTAGCCCGGCATCCGCCGACGGAACAGGCCAAAGCGGCGGTCCACCTGCTTAAGGCCGTCCATGATCGCGATCTCGCAGATATCTCTGCCGCCTACCATCTAGCTTACGCTCGCTACGTCGCGGGCCAGTTGAGCCAGGCGAAGCCTCTCCTCGATAGTGTAGTTGCTGCCGATCCCGATAAAGACGAAGCGTGGACCATTCTTGGTCTGATCGCGAAAAAGACTGGGGATCCCGACGGCGAACTGGCCATGTATCGCAAGGCGATCGAGGCGAACCCGCGCAGCGCACTCGCACTGATGAATTTCGCCTCGCGTACAATGCATGAGGATGTCGTAAGAGCGCGCAATTACCTTCAAACAGCCATCGACGAAATGGGGCCAGACAGCCCACACTACGCCTGCGCCCTACATTTGATGGGCAACAGTTTTGCCTATCTCGAACAGGACTACTCAACCGAGATTGAATACCACAAGAAGGCGGTGGCGCTTGAACCCGGCAATGGGCTCTATCGGGACAATTTGATCCTAGCCTTTCTTTCGGCGGGGCGTCCGATCGATGCGCGAAGGCTCTGGAAGGAAACTAAGCAGATTCCCAGTGTGCACCCGCTCATAAAGGATGAGCTCATTGCGGCGTTCTGCGACGAAACACTGGACCCGCGCGAATACTTAGTGATCGTCGGCGCGGTGGGAGAGCACATTGGGGCACCTGGCAGGCGCGTGTTGCTCAATCGTGCCTGGCGACGGCGCTCGCACGCCGAACATTCCGAACAGCTCGAGTTTCTGTCGGGTCTAGCCACGATGGCAGTCAGGCTGGCGACGATGAACTGGCTCTCCAGGCCTGGCGGGATGCAGCTCCGTTCGATGCCGAGGGCATTCTAAGCGTCAACGAGGCGGTCGCGCTCGATCGTCTGGGTAGAACTGCGGAAGCCCTAACCCTTATCGAGTCGAGACCCCCGGCGGGCGAGCGGTTTCACACCGTTCTGGGAAATATTCGGAATCAGGCCGGGTTGCGAGCAGCCGCAATCGAGGCCTACCGGAAAGCAGTCGAGACCGAACGGCCGTTCGTCCTGCCCTTCCTAAATGCGTTCGAATGCATCAAGGACCTGCGCGAACCTTCGTTGGCGGAGCACTTCGTCTCCGCTCTTATGGATAGATGGGACCCCTCGCCGCAGCGCTCGATCCTGCTTGCCGAAGGACACATGCTGGCGGGTCGGCCAGCTACGGCGGCGGACTTCGCATCTGAGGCTCTAGTCCATGATGGGAGGGTCATTCCACCCGAAGACGTGCACTCGATCCTGCACGATCCCGATGACCAATCCCTCTTTCTTTCGCCGAGCGCGGATATCCACAAGCTTTATGCCCTCGCACTGCTGCAGTCAAAGCGATTCCAGCAATTGTCCGAACTGGTGAGCGCAGTGTTCGAATGGCCACGCTGGGATGACGGAGATTGGCGAATCTTGAACGCGGAAATCGCTCGAGCGGCTGGTTGCTCAAAGGACATTCCAGTGCTCCTGGAAGGAATGGAACAGCAAGTACCAGCTCAGATTTCATTGGCGTTAGTGGCGCTTGAGAACGACGATCCGGATGCGGCTGAGCGGCTTGCGATGCCTGTGGCGGGCGGCTCGGATGCTGATGGTTACTCGCATCCTGAAGGGCGGCCTGATGCCTTAGCACACGCTGTCCTATCCGCGGTTGCCCGCTGGCGCGGCGAATTGCAGATGGCTCGCCAAAGCGGGCACGAAGCGATGCGACGTGATCCATCTTGCGTTCTCGCGCGCGCCGTCTACGTCAATGCGTTGGTGGATCTGGGCGAAGATGACGAGGCAGAAGCCGTTCTGGTCGACGCACTGCGGCGCCGCCCGTCTGAACCTCGGACACTCCGTCTGACGGTCGAAACACTCGTTGGCCTCTCGCGGCTCGACAGAGCTACCGAAATACTTGCCGGGCATCGGCCGGGGCTCCTGGAGTACGGTAGCGAGGACCTCGGATATCGGCTCGGTGAGCTTGTGGCAGCTGGCAAGTTGGCCGCCACCGCGCTTCCCGCGTCGCAAACACGCGCGGCCGAAACCGAATGGCCCTGGATCCTAGCACTGGGCCCTCCCCTCTCGGGGTGGCTCGCAGGTGCTCACCACAGCCTCACAAACCTTGCTGAGCTTAAGATTGCGCTGGCTATGTTCACCGCGAAGGTGGCCGAGAAGCTCCTCGTGGACCGTCTGCTAATTCCATTCCGCGATGCAAACGCCAGAGGGCCGCTTGCGCCCGATGATCGGTTTCGGGACGTCGATGCTTTTCTTGCAGGCGGGCGTCCGCCGTCCATGGGTGGGATCGTACGTCTCCTCCGACACACTGCAAGGCCGTTTTCTTCCGCGGATCCGGCCGTACTTAAATCGTTTAGGACGCACATTCGCTCAGCCAACTGGCGGGGACGAGACCTCCTGCAGAGCCGCGGCTTTTTCGACAGGCTTCAGAATCTTGCCAACGTGAGAAATGACAGTGCGCACGTAAACGAGCCCAGCGCGGATGAGGTCGTTAATGCCATCTCCATTGTTATTGACCAAGGCCGACCTGGAGATCTTTTTAAGGCGCTCGGGATGGAGTTGCTGGACTATTAACCAGAAGTACCATCCGGGCGACGTTCGCATTAATGCGCGCTCGCGCGCGCTTGTCAGGGCAACCAACTGTTCCCGCTAAACTTGTCCACTTCCCTGCATGCCCGTATTGCCTGAAATAGCCATTTTGTCCATTATGCGCACGCTGGGGCATTCCCGAATGAAGACAATTTCCGCGAAAGACGCGAAGAACGGTTTTGGCCGTCTGATCGACATTGCGCGTGCCGGGCCGGTCACGATCGAAAAGCACGGCAGGGGGGTGGTCGTGGTGATGTCGGTGTAGGAATACGAACGGCTGAAAGCGGCGAAAGCGCCTGCGGCGGCGCCAGTGCGTCACGCAGAACGAGGAGCGTGACCGGAGATTTCTTGGCCGGATAAGGAAAGCTAAGCGACAAAATGGATCAAGCAACGCATAACAGAATCGTGTCGTTCATCTGGGGTATTGCGGATGATGTCCTGCGCGACCTATTCAAGCGTGGAAAGTACCCCGATGTTATTCTGCCGATGTGCGTGTTACGTCGTCTCGATGCCGTGCTGGAGCCCACCAAGAAGGCTGTCGTCGACACGAAGAAAATGCTTGATGAAGCACACATCACCGAGCAGCGTGCCGCCCTTTGCGAAGCCGCCGGTCAAGCGTTCTACAACACGTCGAAATTCACGCTCCGCGATCTCAGATCACGCGGTAGCCAGCAACAGCTTCTTGCGGATTTCGAGGACTACCTGAATGGCTTTTCGCCGAACGTTCAGGACATTCTCGACAACTTCAAATTCCGCAATCAGATACCCACGCTGTCGAAGGCGGATGCTCTCGGCGCCCTGATCAACAAATTTCTGGACCCGGAAATCGACCTCTCTCCCGTTGGGATCGATAACCATGCCATGGGCACGGTGTTCGAGGAGCTCGTTCGCAAATTCAACGAGGAAAACAATGAGGAAGCGGGCGAGCATTGGACACCGCGCGATGCTGTCCGCCTTATGGCTAATCTCGTGTTTCTGCCGATCAAGGATCAGATCAAGGCGGGCACGTATCTTCTTTATGACTGCGCCTGCGGCACCGGCGGAATGCTGACCGTCGCTGAGGAAACGCTTACGGCCATCGCCGAGAAACGCAAACAGGATGTCAGGTGCCTTCTGTACGGGCAGGAGATCAACCCTGAAACCTATGCAGTCTGCAAGGCTGACATGCTGCTAAAAGGCGAAGGTGAGAGCGCCGAGCACATCGTCGGCGGCGCGGAGTGGTCAACCCTTTCGCATGATGCCTTTCCGGCGCGGGAATTCGATTTCATGCTGGCCAATCCTCCATACGGAAAAAGCTGGAAAAAGGACCTTGAAGCCATGGGCGGGAAGGAGGGTATCCGCGATCCACGTTTCAAGGTGATGCACGATAACGAAGAACTCTCGCTCATCACCCGATCCAGCGACGGTCAGATGTTGTTTCTCGCCAACATGGCCTCAAAGATGAATCATAACTCGGCCTTGGGAAGCCGGATTGCCGAGGTTCATAACGGATCGTCGCTATTTACCGGCGATGCGGGACAGGGCGAAAGCAACATTCGGCGCTGGATTATCGAAAACGATTGGCTGGAATCCATCATCGCATTGCCGCTCAACCTCTTCTACAATACCGGAATCGCGACCTATGTGTGGGTCCTGAGCAACAAGAAGCTCAATGAGCGCAAGGGCAGGGTGCAACTCATCGACGCGACGCAGCGTTTCAAGCCCTTGCGAAAGAATCTCGGGAAGAAAAATTGCGAACTGTCGCCCGAAGACATCGAGCATATCAGTCGCCTATTCCTCGATTTTAAGGAGACGCCGGAATCCAAAATCTTTCCTAGCGCTGCTTTCGGCTATTGGAAAGTAACGGTTGAGCGCCCGCTACGCTTGCATAGCCAGCTTTCATTGCGGTTGATTGAGCCGCTCCGCTTTGCGTCCGGCGATGAAAATATCCGCGCGGCGCTGTACGAGGAGTTTGGCGACGCCCTGTTTGTGGACTTCAGAAAAATCTCCGAAAAACTTGAGAAACGCCTGTCGGAATGGGGCGCGGACGACGAGGATGATGATAGTGAGGACAGAGGCAGTACAAAGAAAGGCCTGCCGGAAAAGAAAAGAAAGAAACTGCTCGACGCTGATACTTGGGCGCGTGATGCGCGCCTCGTTGAAACCGCTACAGCCTTGCGCGAGGCGATGGGGGATCATCTTTTTGAAGATCACAACGTCTTCTGCAGGCACGTCGACGCCGCGCTGAAAGTCGCCGGTGTTAAGCTCTCAGCTCCCGACAAGAAACTGATCTTGAGGGCCGTGAGCTGGCGGGTTGAAACGGCCCCTCGGGTCATTGCGAAGTCCCACAAGCCGGGCAAAGCCGAGGCCGACCCGCTGCGGGGGCTGTTCCAGGCAACGGTCGAAGGCAAGCCCGTTGTCGTCGAATATGAGCCGGATCCCGAGCTGCGCGACACCGAGCAGGTACCTTTGCTCGAAGAAGGCGGTATCGAAGCATTCATCCGCCGCGAAGTCTTGCCCTATACCCCGGATGCCTGGATCAAGGATGACGCGACCAAGATCGGCTACGAGGTGAGCTTCACCCGCCACTTCTACAGACCGAAGGCGCTGCGTACCCTCGAGGAAATCCGCACTGACATCATTGCCGCCGAACGTGAGGCAGAGGGATTGCTTGATGATTTGTTGGGAGTGGCTGCAGAATGATTGCTCGTCTCAACCCTTATCCCAGCCATCAATCGTCAGGTCTGCCTTGGGTAGGAGATGTCCCAGATCATTGGGATCTCGTTCCCAATCGTGGCCTTGTGCGAAAAAGAAAGGTGCTTGTTGGACAGCGGCACAGCGATTACCGATTGCTGTCTTTGACCAAGCAGGGCGTGATCGTGCGTGACATCTCAACTGGAAAGGGAAAGTTCTCGTCGGACATAGGCAGCTCGCAAGAGGTGCGAAAAGGTGATCTCGTCTTTTGCTTTTTTGATGTGCCAGAAACCCCGCGTACAGTCGGTCTGTCTTCTCACGACGGAATGATAACTGGCGCATACACCGTTCTCGAAATGGTCGAGGCGTCGAAGGCGCAGTACTTCGAGCTTTTCTATCGTGCGATGGATGATCGGAAGCTTCTCAGTCCTTTGTATTCTGGTCTAAGAAACACGATTCCCCTTGAAAGATTTATGGGCGCGAAGACGCCCCAACCGCCCCCAGAGGAGATGGCGGCAATCGTACGATTCCTGAACTACGCGAACGCGCGGTTGGAAAAGGCGATCCGCGCGAAGCAGAATGTTGTTTTGTTGTTGAACGAGCAAAAGGACGCCATCATCCATCGTGCCGTCACGCGCGGATTTGATGTCGACGTGCCACTTAAGCCCTCAGGCGTCGATTGGCTTGGTAATATTCCGCAGCATTGGAAGGTTAGCAGGATCAAGTATCTGCTTCGAGAAGTGGACGAGCGCTCGACAACCGGGGCCGAGCCATTGTTGTCGATGCGGATGCACCATGGACTTGTCCTCTTCTCCGAGCATTTCTCTAGACCACCTCAAGCGGCATCGCTGGTCGGATTCAAAATCGTGCGGCCAGGCCAGTTTGTGGTTAATAGGATGCAAGCGGGCAATGGGCTGATCTTCGCCTCAAGGCTAACTGGGCTAGTTAGCCCGGATTATGCGGTGCTTGATCCCATTGGCGATGCAAATGTGGAGTTCCTCGGTGAACTTTTCCGCAGTCGGACTGTAAGGGCGAAGTTTCGTGCTGAATCGAAAGGACTTGGTACCGGCACTTCGGGCTTTCTGCGACTATACAGCGACAGGATGGGTGGAATTCATGTAGCGCTTCCGCCGCGGGACGAGCAGTCCGCGATAATGGCGAGACTGGACTCGGAGCTGTTCGGTTTGAACTCCACGATCTCTCGCCTTGAACGCGAGATCGAACTCTTGCGCGAGTATCGCACCCGGCTTGTCGCCGATGTCGTGACGGGCAAGCTTGATGTGCGTGAGGTTGCAGCACGGCTTCCAGAGGAGAGTATGCCGGAGGAGGCAGCCGTGGGCGACGACGAGTTCATCGAGGGTGATGAGTCCGATGACGTGGAGGCCGCTGCTTGACGACTGATACCAGCGAGAAAGGCCTCGAAACTATTATTATGCTTCACATGACTGGCGAAGACGGACTTGCCGTTGCGCCAGACGCAGCTGCGGCAAAGATGCCGCCCTTTGGCGGAACGGGGTATGTCGCCGGTAGTCCCAAGAGCTTCGACCGGGCGCATGCGATTGACGTTACGCAGCTCTTTGCTTTTTTGCGGACCACACAGCCGAATTCTTTCAAGAAGCTTGGGATCGCCGATCCGGATGATCCGAAGGACATCATCCGCCTCAAGTTTCTTGCGCGCCTGTCGTCCGAGCTTGGCAGCAAGCGAGGCGTCATCGATGTATTGCGCAAGGGCATCGACCACGGGCCGGTGCATTTCGATCTGTTCTATGGTACGCCTTCGCCAGGGAACGAGAAGGCGGCGGCGCTGCATGCGCTGAACCGTTTCTCGATCACACGACAGCTTGCCTATAGCATGGATGAAACCCGCCGGGCGCTTGACCTGTGCCTGTTCATCAACGGCCTGCCGATTGCGACGTTTGAGCTGAAGAATAGCCTCACCAAGCAGACCGTGGAGGACGCTATTGCGCAATATCGGCGCGACCGCGATCCGCGCGAGCGGCTATTTGAGTTTGGCAGGTGTATTGTTCACTTCGCTGTCGATGACACCGAAGTCATGATGTGTACGGAATTGAAGGGCAAGGGTTCGTGGTTTCTGCCGTTCAATAAGGGGTACAATGACGGTGCGGGAAACCCACCAAACCCGCAGGGCCTCAAGACCGACTATCTCTGGAAGAATGTTTTGACGCCCAACGGTCTGACCGACATTATCGAAAACTTTGCGCAGATCGTCGAAGAAAAGGACGAGCGCACGGGCAAGAGAAAGCGCAGGCAGGTTTGGCCGCGCTACCACCAGCTTGGCGTCGTGCGTAAGGCACTTTCTGCTGTTCGGGAGAACGGCGCTGGCAAGCGCTACTTGATTCAGCATTCCGCTGGAAGTGGTAAGTCGAATTCCATCGCTTGGCTGTCGCACCAATTGATTGGTATCCGGCGCGGCGGGAAGGATGTTTTCGATTCGGTGATTGTTGTCACCGACCGCCGCATTCTGGATGACCAGATTCAAAAGACCATCAAGCAGTTCATGCAAGTGGGGGCGACCGTTGGACACGCGCAGCATTCGGGCGACCTTCGCAAGTTCATCGAGCAGGGCAAAAAGATCATCGTTTCGACGGTGCAGAAATTCCCCTTTATCCTCGACGAAATCGCGGCGGAAGCCGGAAAGACATTCGCCATCTTGATTGATGAGGCGCATTCAAGCCAGGGTGGGAAGACCTCGGCGGCGATGAGTGAGGCGCTCGGCAAGGGGGAGCAAGAGGACGATAGCGAGGACACCGAGGATACAGTGAACGAGGCGCTGGAAAAGCGCATGGCCGCGCGCAAACTGCTCGCCAATGCGAGCTATTTTGCCTTCACCGCGACGCCCAAGAACAAGACGCTGGAAATGTTCGGCGAGGCATTGCCGCCGGATGCAGAAGGAAAGGTGAAGCACCGGCCCTTCCATAGCTACACGATGAAGCAGGCCATCGAAGAACGCTTCATTCTTGACGTGCTCAAGAACTTCACTCCAGTGGACAGCTATTACAAGCTGGTGAAGAAGACAGAGGACGACCCAGAATTCGATGCCAAGAAGGCGCAGAAGAAGCTGCGCCGGTACGTGGAGAGCCACGACCACGCGATTCGGCTCAAGGCCGAGATCATGGTTGATCACTTCCACGATCAGGTTATTGCCCCCGGCAAGATAGCAGGGCAGGCGCGGGCCATGGTCGTGTGCAGCGGGATCGAGCGTGCGATCCAGTATTTCCATGCTATCAAGGCCTATCTCGTAGAGCGCAAGAGCCCCTATCAGGCCATTGTCGCGTTCTCCGGTGAACATGAATATCAGGGCGCGAAAGTAACGGAGGCGTCGCTCAACTGTTTTCCGAGCGGCGACATTGCCGATAAAATCCAGAATGACCCCTACCGGTTTCTGGTCTGCGCCGACAAGTTTCAGACTGGTTACGACGAGCCGTTGTTGCACACGATGTATGTTGACAAGCCGCTTTCGGGCATCAAGGCAGTCCAGACGCTCTCTCGGCTTAACCGGGCACACCCACAGAAGCACGATTGTTTCGTGCTTGATTTCCAGAACAACAGCCAGGCGATTACGTTCGCCTTTCAGGACTATTACCGCACAACCCTTCTTGCTGAAGAAACGGATCCCAACAAGATCCACGATCTCAAGGCGCAACTCGACAACACGCAGGTTTATTCTCCGGATCAGATCGAGAATCTCGTTTCCCTGTTTTTAAGCGGAGCCGACCGGGACAAGCTCGACCCGATCCTTGATTCTTGCGTGGGCGTGTACGCGAACACGCTCGACGAAGACGGACAAGTGGACTTCAAGGGTAAGGCCAAGGCGTTTGTACGCACCTATGGCTTCCTGTCCTCCATCCTTCCGTACAGCAACGTCGGATGGGAAAAACTCTCGATCTTCCTGACGCTGCTGATTCCCAAGTTGCCTGCACCTCAAGAAGAGGATTTGGCGAAGGGCATTCTCGATGCCATCGACATGGACAGCTACCGTGTCGAAAAGAAAGCCAGCCTGAAAATCGCGCTTGCGGATACCGAAGCCGAGATTGAGCCGGTGCCAACGACAGGAGGCGGCCACAGACCCGAACCGGAACTCGACCGCCTTAGCAATATTTTGAAGAACTTCAATGATGCCTTCGGCACCCTATTTACCGACGCCGACCGCGTTGTGAATCGCATCCGGCAGGATATTGCCCCGAAAGTTGCAGCCGATACCGCATATCAGAACGCGAAAGCAAACACGCCGCACACCGCGCGCATGGCGCATGACCAGGCCCTAAGCAGGGTGATGCAGGCGCTCCTTAAGGAAGATGCGCAGGTCTATAAGCAGTTTGTAGAGAACGAATCTTTCAAACGCTTCGTGAGCGATATGGTTTTCAACATGACGAGCGGCGGGCCGTAAATGGTGGCTCGGCGGAGTTGGCCTAAAGCTAATCATTAGGTGCCCGGTCGTTCATACCTCAAGATCATTATTGGGCTCAAAGAACTAGACCTTAGTTGTGTGTGCGCGACCTAGTTCCAGCTTGAAGTCGAAATACAGCTTCTATGATGAGGTGTCGCCATCAATTAATAGGCGATCTAGGGAGAACTGCTTTGAGGAGAATTACTGTTATTGCGCTAGCGCTGCTGTGCTCAGCGACATTGGCTGACGGATCGGAAAAAGCTCGCCTGCTACAACTTTACTCGATATCAATATTCTCCTTGAGCGGGGCAAACTCGTCAGGGGTGAAGGGGGAGAGCAGCGCCAGTTACGCGCTGGCCGCCGTGAGCTGATTTCGGACGCGGGGGCGCGAAACGGAATGAGTGACGAGAGTGAAACGCCGTCCATATCCGATATTGTGCAGATGCGTGCATGGAAGCATGCGCTGCTTACGACATACACGCTGAGTCTTAGCTATTTTGAGTCGGAAATCCTGCGGCCTCTACTACGAGGCGGCTGCTCTGACATCTGGCTTATTGCCGATGCGGAGGGGTACCGTTCGTCGCTGCTGGAGCGGCACTCGATGCGTGTGGGTCAGGAATACCGGCTGATCCCTGTGGCCTTGCCCGACGGGGTCTTTCACGCAAAGTGTATCTACCTCGCCGGCGACGCAGGCGATTTGTTGCTCGTCGGCAGCGGCAACGTAACCTTTGGTGGTCATGGAAAGAACACGGAAGTGTTCGAGGCGTTATCCCCGAACAGGGCGGCAACGGCATTCCGAGATTTTGCTGATTTTCTTGAAGCTATAGGCTCGCGTCCCGACATCAGGCTTGCGCGCTCTGAATGGGTTGACGACTTCGCCGCCCGCGCGCGTCTGGCAGCGGATGGAGGGACAGATCAAGAAGTATTGCCGTCTTTGCGGCTTATCCATTCCCTCGATGAACCTGTGGTTGACCAGCTGCCGGGACTTCTGGCCCCGTACGAAAGCTGCGCTGATGCGATCATCATGTCGCCGTATCACGACAAGGACGCCTTCGCGTTGCAGACTCTGGGCGAACGGCTCGGCGCGTCCAGTATCAGCGTAGCGGTTACGAAGGCGGGGGTGAGCCCCTTTCCGTTTGAACTGACGGCGACATGGCCACGTCCTGTCTCGCCGGTGAAGCTTGCCCGAAGAGATAAACGTTTTGTCCATGCGAAGTGGTACGAGTTTCAGACGAGGACACACAGGCTGCTCCTGACGGGTAGCATCAATGCGACTCGCAAGGCGCTTACCACCACTGACAATGTAGAGCTCGGTGTATTGCGGCCGCTTCCTTCCGGCACCATCCCGGCCACCTGGGAAGCCGTCGAACGGCCTGCGTTCGAGCCGCAAGAGCGAATGCCTTCGGGGCTCAGATCAAATGAGATTGTTTATGCCTCCTTCGACCGTCACGAGCCCGCTGCGCTGAGTGGCCGAATCATTTCACTGCAATCCACGCAGGGAAATTGGGCTGGACGGCTGATTCAGGCCGATGGCGACGCTGTCTCGTTCGCGACGCCGATTGACGCAGACGGAAGCTTTGCCGTTCGTTCATCGACGTTCGAACCTTTCTCGGAAATGCCCGCGGTGCAGATTGTCATGACCTTCGGCGACCGGGAGGCGCGCGGGTGGGTGCACAACGAGTTGTTTCTATCGATCTCCGGCAGGCGGCGCCTGACCGCAGGATCGCTGAGCAGGTTGATGCGGCGGGAGGGGACGGACGACGACATCGAAGCTTTGCTCGATTACTTGAGCATGCAGGCGGAGCATCACCTGCGGATGTTCGACCGTCCTGTGCAGAAGAATTCTGAAGAGCGCGAGGACGACGGCGGAGTGAAGCTCGTTACTGTCGATTTGGCCGACCTCGCTCCCGGAGCGGCAGGCACCAACAGTGAAGCGCCTCGGTCCGGGACGTCATCTACTCTGGATCAGTTCGATGCGGCAATGACCCGCTTGCGACGCATGTTGCTGGGACATGGCCGAGCGAAGACTTTGGCCTCGCAGCGTTCAGGCGAGCCTGTTCTGGCCGATGATCCCCACGCCGGCAATCCGGATGTGCCTACACCTGAAGAGCAGGCGCGCAAGCTTGGCCTCGCTGACTTCGAGCGCGAGATGACGCGTCTGATCGCAGAAATGAAGGGCAGCCAGAAATTGCTCAGAGGTCTGCTCACGATGGAGCTTGAGGTGGTGATGTGGATGCGCATCCACCGCCTTAACGATTTCGATGGCGCCCACGAGTTCCTTTATTCCTGGTTCTCGAAGGCGTGCAGGCTCGCAAAACCTGAATTCGGCGAACTAAGTTCGCTGCAACAGCATATCGTGACAGCGGCTGCAATTCTATACCGGCTGGCTTCCGGATCCGACACAGCAAGCAAGGTCGCTGCCGAGCTTCATGACAACTTGGAGCTTTATTTCGGTGGGATGGTCGATCAGGATGAAGCGGTGCGTTCGCTCTTTCCTGATCCCGAGACGGGGTTTGCTGCTCTCCTGTCAGGAGCGACGGATTGGAATACGCTTGCCGACGCCTTGATGGCGATCCTGTCGCAAAGAACGAGCAGGCAACAGCTCGCGGATGCTATTTCTTTCGCCGAAAAGGGACAGCCTATACCGGCGAGTTGGCAGATATTCAGCTCCGAGCCAGGTGCGGAACTATACGAAGCGCTGTCAGAACCAGGTTGGTCAAAAAGAGTAAGAGCCGCCGGCGGTCCTGAGTGGCGATCATGCGCGTTCGACTATTTTTCTTTTTCAGTCCATGAGGCGGCTGCATTCCGGCGTCATCGCATCGGCCGCTGTATCCATTGCAAGCGATTTACGGTGAATTTACATCCATGAATGCTTCCCTTCCAAATTCAGCGTTCTTCTTGCCGCCGCCGTCATCGGAGAACAGCGGGGTGGACTTTCTCGGCTTGCGCCAAGCCAACCTCGACATGATGGCGGAACTTATTCCGGGAACGAACAACGTGACGTCCTATATTCGTCCTTTCTCGCTCCTTAGCTGGATATTCTGGAAGTTTCACGGCCTATGCGAACGCGCTGGAAAAGCGCGGCCAAACAGCGAGGAAATGCGAGAGTTCAGGGAGCGCATCGAGGTTCTTTTCACCTGGGGCGCGAGGATTGAGGACACTCCCGGTATACCGGGGAAGCAAGCGGAGCCTCCACCTGGCGGTGGTGCGGTGCCCCTCACGTTTAAGGCCTGGGGACGAGTCCAAAACAGTACCAGCCTTATCGCCGCTCTCTGGTACGGGCCCGCATCCAAAACAGCGACCGGGCTCGGTTTCCTCGAACCGTGCAATGGCGGCTTCTTCCGGGCGACCGATCGCGGCGGCCAGTTGGCCGGAGCGCTTGATGGCATTCTCCGGTCTGATACTGATCGCTATGCGCGCTTGCTTGATACGCTCACGCCGGTCCTCGCTACGGAAGACGATGCGCGCGCGCTATGGACGCTATGGGGCGTGCATTCACCTACTTTCGTGGAGCGGAAGGCATTTGGCGATGCGGTCTTCGATAGAAGCAGCGTCGGCAACTATACGACCCTTATTGGCCAACGCAGCAGTACGATCGCTTTAGCCAAGCTCCACCTGTCACAGACTGCAGGTGCAGTTCCAGCTGATGATGTCCGCCGTGGCATGTTCTTTTCGGGGCTTGCTGACGGCACCTCATACCCGCTGCCTGCGGAGCTACGACCCGCTCTGCGCAAGTGGATTGTGCTTCAGGTCCGTCAGCTGCAACGGCTGGCGCTGGAAAGCCTGCTGTCTTGGTGCGAAAAGCGCGTGATCAGCGGGATGCACGATATGGAGGCGCTTACGAAGGAAGCAGAGCTTCTTTTTCGCGCGGAAAACTTCGGACTGAAGGCGGATGATACTCTTGCCGCAATGATCGGCGGACTTGACGCGCAAATTTCATCTGTTGAGAGCTTTGTAGCTCT
The DNA here is from genome assembly GCF_024199795.1 of Bradyrhizobium sp. CCGB01. NCBI lineage: Bacteria > Pseudomonadati > Pseudomonadota > Alphaproteobacteria > Hyphomicrobiales > Nitrobacteraceae > Bradyrhizobium > Bradyrhizobium sp. CCGB01. Next base: position 109,901 of record NZ_JANADK010000001.1, on the reverse strand, counting down.
GGGGCGCTCCAATACACTCTTTTCCCCATTTGCTCTCATTGACAAGATTCAAGCGGCGTTCAATGCCCGCAACGAGCGGTTCGCTGCCGTAAGCCTCTATAGTCTGCTGTTGTGCGCGTCATTCGTGGGATGTTTCGCCGACAATGAGAGGGCGGCTGTCTCGTCCGGTGGCTCTTCACGCCTGTCGCTTCTTCATCTCCGCAAGCGATTATCTGCACTCGGTGATGTTCCCTTGAAACAAGCTATCCAGTTCGTTCTGGAATCAATGGTGCTCAGCCAGCATTTTGCTACGGCGGTCAATCGCTTTGACGGTGAGAACCAGAGGCTCAGACTGTCGATCGAGGAAGATGGTTTGATCTCCCTCGCGGGCAAGCCGTGGGAACCTACAGTCACGGAGGACCGCTTGCCGACTATTCTGGAGCTGGCAAGTGATTGCGGGCTGCTCAGCAAAGCCGAGAACTCATTCCATTTCTAAAAGGAAAAGCACTTCGTGCGTAATGCTCGATTGGCTATACTCTGCGAGGAATCGGGGGCCGTATTGTGAAAATAACAAATGGCGGGCGCGGGATACACACGCGTGAGATCAGGGGAATTGACCGGCTAAAGAATGATCTTCCCGGAGGCTGGTACGGATTCACGAATCTCGATCTGGTTCTCGGTGCCGGAAAAGCGCGCGAGATTGATGTCATCATCGTTGCCGAGCGGCGGATTTATCTTGTCGATATCAAAGACTGGTACGGGCAGATAACTAGCGTCGACGGGCGATGGCATCTCGACGGGGTCGAGAAGGACGCGTCCCCGGTTGCGAAAATAACGGACATTGCTCGCGGCATGGCTCCGCTTCTTAGTCAAGAGCTGAAGAAGCGCCCTGAGACGCGCAACCTGCCCTTCCCACGTATCGAAGGGCTTGTAGTTTTAACTGGAAAGGCCGACCGGTCCGGCATTGCCGAAACCGAACGTGCGAAAGTCCTCACGATCGATGAGTTTGTGAGAACCGTCAAAGATAACAAACTAGAGCGCCAGACATTCGGAAATGTCGCCGAGGAGTTTCTTAACAGGCCGCTCACTGATCCGTTTTGGAAAGAGCGCCTCAACCGCTTCTTCAACGCGGGACCGAGTTCGCCGTTCAAGCCCGGCAAACGGCGCTTCGAAAGGTTTACCGCTAACGATGTGCCGAGCTTCGCGCATCCAAAGGAAATCTATTGTGAGTACGACGCTGCAGAGGAAGGCAACAAGAACAATCTCGGTACGCTACGCCTTTGGGATTTTAGCAAGTGCGACACCAAATTTCAGAGCGAGGAAGGGCGCCTCGAAATAGCTGGCCGCGAGCAGCAGGTTGACCACTGGCTGCGGGATCGTAGCGAGGAGGCAGAGCAGAACCTTCTAACCCCGAAGATAGATGATCCCGACCGCGGCGTAAATTACTGGGAAGTTTATGACAGGCGTCGCCGGCTGCAACGGCTTGCGGTCTTTGCAGAAACAGAGGCGGGGAAGCTTCTGCCTGCAGAGCGCGTTGAACTTGCGCGCCAACTCATTGCAGCTCTTGCTGGTCTGCATCGCCACGATGCTGCACATCTCGACTTAGGAGGTCACAGCATCTGGGTTGAGTCTCCGACCACGATTAAGTTCTCACACCTCTTGGCAGCGCGCTTTCCGGAGGTGAAGTCACTCGGAAAATCGCGTTACCAGTTTCTGGCCAGTGTGGACGTACCTGACGACGTCCTCGGCGTGGATAGGGGAGTGAAGTGCCGGGACGTGTTTCTCGCAGGCGTGGCCATCCATCAGCTGTTTTTCGGCGTCATCCCAAAGGGCGATCCTCCAGAATGGGACGCAGCGATCGACGCCAACTCAGACTTTGCAGTGCTGCATCACTGGCTAGCACAGGCGCTGGAAGTCGATCCGAATAATCGGTTTCCCGATGCTGTCGTTGCTCTCAGTGCATTCAACAAGGCAACGTCATCGCGCCCCACGCACGAAGAGCTGACGACTGGCCTTGATCGCTTTCGCACAAGTGTGCGCTCACAGCGGCAACTGGTCTCCGCTTATCCAATAGCCGGGGAGCCGATGCTCGAAAGTGATCGGCTTGAGACCTGGCGCAGCGGAAACGGAGAAACCGACGCAATCGTAAAGCTCTGGAAGCAGGCCGCGTGGGGCGATTTAAAGCGCGAAGGTGCGGCAGTGCTGGCCTTCCTTGAACGCGCCGCCGACATGATGGCAGATGGGCCGGCCGGATTGCCGAAAGTCAGAGAAGTCTTTTGGCTGGGCGATGCCTTCGCGATCGTCCAGGACTGGGTGAACGGTGCGACCCTCGCGCACTTAATTGAGAATCCCCCGGAAGAGCTACGTTCGGGACTCGCGGCGCTGTCGCTGATCAAACGGCTTATCTCTACGATCGACGGAATTCATGTCGGCGGGTTCGGTCACGGCGACCTCAAGCCGGCCAATATCGTCATCAGTCCGGAAGGTGAACCGGTTCTTATCGATGCGCTCGACTTTTCGCCGCGAAGCGATGGCGAACTGATCTCTTCCGCATATGCACCGGAAAGCGGAAGCACTTTCGAGCGCGACCGCTTTGCGCTCACAAAGATAGCCGAAGAGGTGCTTGCGAACGCCAAGCTGGACGCTGCGGCCGCAGCGCAGCTTGCCAAAGTGATCTTGGAGTGCCGGGAGAAGGAGCCGCGCCTTTCGACATTGCTTCCGTTGCTCGACGAGATCGAGCGGAGCATCCAACAACTAGAAGCGCCCGCTGTGGAAGCGGCGGATGCCCTGCCAGTGCAGATCAATATTTCCATAATGGGCGCCGCGCCCGGTCCGATCGCGCCTGACGAGGGATATTTGTTCTTGCGGATTCGCCGTAACGCGGAGCGTGGCACACTTTCGCTTATGATCCGCGGAGCTGTGGAGGAGATAGACTTACGTCTTGATAACGATGGCCAAGCGCTGTTTGCGCGAAGGCGCAGCCTTGAGCAGCGTCTAATCAAGCGCTTTTCTGCTCACGAGTTCCATCGAATTGATTCGGCTCTGGCCGTAACCCGCGGCTACACCAACGATCTGTCAGAGCTTGTGCCGCTCCTAAACGATCCCGTCGTCAAGCAGCGCATTGATGATGAGATCGCCGGTGCTTCGTCTCCCGCCTCCGTCGACCCGGAAGACCCAAGAGCAGCAAAACTCTCTGAGGAAGAGGCAGAGGAAATTCTCGTCGAGGAAATTGCGGCTGCCCCACCCGCGGACTTGCCCTACATTGATGTCCAACGGCTATGGCGCACCCTCATCGATGTTGAGAACGAATTGACGATTGAAGGAGTCGCGCAGCTTGACAGTTCGTTCGATCGAGTTGTCAACCGGTACAAGGTAGCGCTTGAACTTGAAAGCGGAGTATTCGAGTTCGCCCGTAACGATACTGTGGGGGTGCAAAGGCAAGACCGAAAAGGTGGCTGGCGACGCATTGGCGAGCTGGACGTGCAGCTGTCCAAGCCAGAGCTTGCAGTCATCAATGCGACCGATCTTGGTACCCCATATCAGGGAAGGCTGGTGGACGCGGGGCAGCGGCTACGATTTGTCAGCCACTTTGAAGTGCAAAGCCTCCGCCGGCGCACCGATGCGGTGGACCGCATTCTCGCCGGGAATGGGCGTTCGCGCGGTTTGCTGTCGGTCTTCGATGCGCGATCGCAGGCGACGCCGACTCGGCTTCACCACGAGATCGACGGGCAGTCGCTGGCTCTTTACGAGTTGAATCCGGATCAGAAGCAGGCATTCGAGCGCATCATCGCGTGCAGGCCTGTCGGTCTGCTGCAAGGTCCTCCCGGCACAGGAAAGACGCGATTTATCGCTGCATTGACGCACTACGCGATTACGAAGGGGCTTGCCCGAAACGTCCTCCTCGCCAGTCAATCCCACGAGGCGGTGAACACCGCCGCGGAGGCTGTGCTTTCGCTCTTCCGGAAGACCGGCGGGCAGCCGAGTCTCCTGCGGGTTGCTGCGGATGAAGAACTTGTGTCACCTCCGCTGCGGCCATTTCACACGACCAAAGTGGAGCAGTCGCTTAAGGACAGGTTCCGGGCCTCTTTCCGCGAGCGCCTTTGGACAATCGGCGAGTCTCTTGGTCTGCCCGAGAGCGTCGTCGACGATATTGTCGCTCTTGAAGCTAATATCCGCCCGATCGCTGCGCGCATCAACGAATTGATCGAGAGCGCCGAATACGACGAACAGCGTTACAACGGGCTGATCGAGACATTGAAGCGGCATCTGGAAGAACTAGAGCTTGTTGAGCTCTTGGCGGAAGAAGAACAGGACTGGTCCGTTTTTGTCGAGCGTGCTGCCGAGAGGCTTATGTCCCGTCACTCACGGACCAACGGTACCAACGCTGGCCGGATCGACAGCCTTTACAGAGCCGCTGTCGTTGGGCGGGATTTTACGGGGAGCGTGTCCAGGATACAGCGGAGCTTTGAGAGCTTTCTTGCTGGTACCAGGCAGATCGTGGTTGGAACATGCGTCGGGCTGGGGCGCACTTCTCTAGGCTTAACCAACACCGCATTCGATCTGGTGATCGTCGATGAAGCGGCTCGCTGCACCGCGAGCGAGCTCCTAGTGCCGTTGCAGGCGGGGCGTTGGGCTGTACTTGTCGGGGATCATGCGCAGCTTGAGCCGCATCACAAGGCCGAGGTGATAAACCAAGTCGCTGAACGTACGGGAATTCCCAAGCGCGAAATACAACGGAGCGACTTCGAGCGGGTCTTCTCGACTCCATACGGCAAGCAAGCCGGTGCGCGTTTGAAGACTCAGTATCGCATGTGGCCGCCGATCGGAGCGCTCGTATCGGAAACGTTCTACCCTGACCTTGCCCTAGAACCAGGTAGAAGCAAGCCCGAAATAGAGCCATCGCTTTTGCCCGCAAGCCTCGACAAGCCTCTCATCTGGGTGGAAACAGATGCGTTGGGCGAAGCAGCGTTTGACCGGCGTGCGGAAGATGGAAGCAGCCGGATCAACAGAGTCGAAGCAGATGCAATTGTCTCACTCCTGGAGGAGTGGCATTCACACGACGCTTTCCGTGGCTGGTTGCAGACGCAGCAGAAGCATCCCGCTGGCGTGGGCGTTATCTGCATGTATGCAGCGCAACGGGATTTGATACGACGGCGGTTGCGGCAGTCGCCGCTCGCCTATCTTCTAAATCAGCATGTCAAGGTGGGGACAGTTGATAGCTATCAGGGAAAGGAAAATCCTATCATTCTGCTCTCACTGGTCCGCAACAATGAGGACGGGCCTTTGGAAAGCGGTGTCAGGCGGATCCAAGAGGGATTTCTTACAGCGCCGAATCGCATCAACGTTGCCGCAAGCCGCGCGATGGACAGATTGGTAATCGTCGGCGCGCGGAGAAGGTGGTCGAGCCGCGGTCCGCTTGGTAGGCTGGCCGCTGCGTTCGAACGTCAAGAAGCCGCCGGAACGGCTCGCTCGGTCGAAGTGCAGGCGCTACTTGAGCGCGACGCCGCTGTCCCCGAAAAGAAAGGCAGGGTCAAGTCTCTGCAGAATCGACCGGCAACAGCCGCAGGAGGGTCACATGGGCAGCGTTAGCCGTCAGCCGATTCTTCGCCTCAAAGGACAAGAACTCGTGCCGCCCGACGAAGACCGGCGCGTCGAGATCGGCGTCTACGACGTCCTGCTTCCCTGCAGGAAATATGAAGTATCGTATAAGGTCGCGGTCTTAGGCAAAGTCAGTCCAAGCCTCGAGTTTCTGCTTCGCCTCCTCAAATCCGTGCCTGGTCTTTCGGACGAGGCAACAGCGGCTTTCTTCGGCTATTCCCGTGCCGAGATTGCCTATGTGCTTAACGAGGCAATAGGTCCGGGTTTCGTTGAGCGGAAGGACGCACGCTTGTGGCTTACAACTGCTGGCGACGGACTGTTCAAAGAAGGCGAGGATGAACCCGCCATCTTTTCAGTCGAGGATCGTCGTCGAGCTGTCGGCTTTGATCTTCTTGCGATTGCGCCGCAGCAGCCAAGACCTGTCGATTCTGTCGAACAATGGCTTCCCGAGCTGCCCATCGAAGATGGCGCGGGGACTGGTAGAGTCGCGGAGAAGATTACGGAACGATTTGGCCGTTTTTTCCATGAGCTTGCCGATCGCAACGACCGTGAGCAGTTTCAGCGGCGGGACCTGTATTCGATTGATGGGGTCATTCCAAAGGAACGTTTCCAGGCTCCTGTTCGCATTCGTGCTTTCGCTCAGGCCTCAAGCCCAAGCCTTGCCGAAATCGACTTAAGCTCATGGCGTCCCGATCATGAGGTCGCGGACCGAGCGCAGATCGAGAATTCGGCTGCATTGCTGATCGAAGATCTCAAAGTCACAGGCAACCAGCTCAATGCGAATCTTGCCTACGAAGTGCTGGCCGAGCTGGCACCAGAGTTCCTGAAAGAGTTCATTACGCGCAGTGGACTCGCGGCCAACCGATACTGGAGAGAGGCCGTCGGGCGCGCTGGCGAGCCGCGAAGCGACCGAAAGACGATCCCGATTGTAGGTCCGCTGTATACCGAGGATAATGCCAAGCGCCTTCTCGGCGTGCTGGATTACGGTCTGCGCGACAAAGCCGAACTCGCCGACTTCGTTTTGTCGGTTGCTCCCCAGACTGGATTTTGGGGCGCCACGACCCAGCTGCGCGACACGCTTACATTTTTGAGGCGCAGGATCGGACTCAACCCAACTGCCGAATCTCCTGATGTGAGTACTGTCTGTCTCTTTGCCGGAAAACCTCCGCGTTACGTCGAAAGAACGTTCGACGAGATCCATTGTTCGGATGCTCCGGAGTTTCCCCCGGCGTTGGAAATGATGATCTTCCCGCGAGTCGCAGTAGCCGCGCTAGTGCATGCTCCAATCGGCGCAACATCCGGCCAGGCTGTTCCCTTGGGATGGGCAACCTTCGATGAGCAGGTGGTCGCGCGGGCGCAGACCTATGTAGCAGATCGGCTAGGGCGCTTTGTCCAGGATGATGTCCTTTACGACCGATACACGGACGCCTTGAGCGCCGGCTGATTGCCCGTGCGGCTCGTGCCACACCGGCTCTATTCAGTGGGCTAATGGCACCGTCATCGCCGTCGCCGCAGCCCAATGCGGCTTGCTGAGCTTTCATCTCTGTCGGAGAGTTGCCCTGGGTCTGTTTCGTCCTCACCAAAGGGTTAGGCTGTACTCGTGAGCGAGAGTGGTGCTCTGTGCGGTCCGTTCGATATCACCCGCCCTTCGGGAATGATCTCGCCCTAGGTCGAGGCATCAAGCCTAACGCTGGTTGGCAATTCCATTCGGTCGACTGCCAGAATGACAACGTTTTCGCGTTCAGCCGCAGGTTTTACGCTGCAGGTCACCTCTTCCAATCCGTAAGCCTCGAGCTTTCCGGCGATAGAGGCGCGGACATCGGTGTTGCCGATTGCGTGATGTTGGGCCCCGCCCCCGTACGAATACGTTTTCGTCTCCTTGAGAAAACTTGGAAAGCTTACATTGAGGTCGCGAGCTACGACCGCAAACCGTGTGAACTGACCTTCCGGAATTGCTAGTTTGACGAAATCAGAATGAAGGCGCGCATGATTTTGACCTCTGGCAGTCATGAATTTGACCTCAACGAGTATCTTGGCCTCACCTAGGGAACTGCTCGAACTCCTATTTTCAGCCACTAAATCGTAGTTGATTACTCCTGATTTTCCTTTTTGGACAAGCCTGTACAGATCTTGCTCTGCTGTTACGGCCAGGCCGTGGCCAATGAAATATTCAGCTATCGGCATGACTAACATCGACTCGCTCAGCAGCCCCTCGAAGCCGCAACGCTGCTTGTAAGCAATCCAATGGGAGATCGCATCGGCGAGCCCAGATGTCAGATCATGCGAGAGTGAGGAGGGTTGCCGCATCAGAGGCTGCTCCTAGGTTCGATTTGAGGTTGCGTCAAGCAGCGTATGCCGCCGCCGCCAGCTGCAATATGGTCGATTTCAAGCATGTGTATTTCCATGCCAGGAAAGGCGTCCTTCAAGGCCAGCCGGGCGAGTTCGTCCCTCTCTGGATCTCCAAACCGTCCGGCGAGGAGGGCTCCATTGGTAACGTAGCCGTTTAGATAACACGGGGCGAAGAATCTCCCAGAATAGCGCCAGTACCTTTGGCGCGGCGCCAGCACCAGCTTCAGGAGTGGCTCGCGCCCATCGACATCTTTGATCTGCTCAAGCATTCGGATATCTTGCTCACGATTTCGCCCATTCTTGTGCAGTGGGTGAACTGCTTCGACAAGTATCGTCCCTGAATTTGAGAATAGAACATATCCGTCAGGGTGGCCGCTTGTGATTGGCTCCTCGGGGTCGCCGTCTAACCAGATCAATTGTCGGGCACCGAGTTTAGCAAAGCCGCCCTCGATTTCCTTCATGTCTAATGTTCGATTTCTATTGCGAGTGAGCAGGCAGCTCTTGGTAGTGAGAACTGTGCCACGTCCGTCCGTAATTATTGCGCCGCCCTCGCAAACAAAGGGCGCAGTCATAACAGGGATGCGGGTGAGAGTAGATATAAATCCAACCAAACGATCTCCGGCCCGAGCTGGACGGGTTGCCGTCGAGCCCCAGCCATTGAAATTCCAGCCTATCAGCAAAGCCGCGCTTCCACGAAACGCAAAAGTAGGCATGATGTCCCGCATCCAAACGTCGCTCACGGGAGCCGGCACGATCTCGACGTTCTTACCGGCGAACTGGGCTGTCGCTTCCGAAGCCAGATCGGGTGGTGTCAACAGCATCACGGGTTCGTAGTTGGCGATCGTCAATATCACCTTGCGCAGTTCACGCTTGACAGCGTCCGAGTATGAGCCCCATTCCCGATGCACGGCCCAGGACATCCAACAGCATTGGTGCGGCTCCCATTCTGCCGGTATTCGGATGAGCTCGGTATTCATCGGTCAGGCGGCTCTGGGTTGAAGGGTTATCGGCCAAGCGGCTAGGCTCCTGGTCGGACCATCGCGGCGAGCATTGAATATGAGGGGGACATCCGTGCCGGGGGACCTATGGTCCGCGCCATCCGGCAATCGGACTGCGGAGTCCAATCTGGTGGTGCGAGCCGAAGATCAGTTATTATCATGATCTGAAGTTCTCCAGGCCAGAGCCATATCCCAGAAAGTGTTTCTGAGTGGCCTGCAAAAATCCGGCCTCGACGTCGGGCGACAGCGCGATTTGTTGGGCAAGTTCATTCAATGCTTCAGTGGAAAGGGCGGCTCGGGCTTCGAAGCAGAGATTCGGTTGATGCGACAGCGAGCTATCCGACGCAATCGCCCAGAAATCACATGCCGTTAGAGTTCGCCAGGACTCCTGCGACGTTGAGTAAGGAGCATCGTAGTACGCTGGATCGGCGTCGCTCAAATGAGCATCCGTGTAGTCGATGCCCACCACTTTGCCATAGGCTTGCTTGATGCAGGGCATGAGATCGCGCCATTGCAACCGAGTAACGCCACAAGAACTCAAATCTATGATCGCAGTGGACCCCGCTGAAAACGGCTGTCTGCTCCTGAATCGGGCGAGGGCACTGCCGAGCGCCTCGGGGACGTCTTCGAATTCCCCGACGAGTGTAGCCAAGTTCGATTCATCGTCGCCAATGCGAACGTCAAAATAGTGAGATATGGCAGATTTGATCTTATCTATTGATTGCCCCTCGGTCCGCTCAGAGGTGACCTCATCCCAGACGACGAATCTTCCAAGTACGTCGGAGAGCCGGGCGACATCGATTGATCCGCAGCGTGCCATCCACAGGTCGACGGTCCGTGCTGGCGACTTGCTTTCATTCCATGCAACCACGCACACTTCTGTAAGGCTATCATTGGAGTTGCGCGCAGACGCACAGAGATCGCTACCAATGGCGGCCGAGACTGGTGCGGCTGCGAGCTGAGCGAGGAATTGTCGTCGGCTGAATATCATCTTCATTCCGCGACAGTACGATTTGTATATTCAACGTCAAATAATTCTCAAAACTACGAGGCCGCATTCACCAGGATGGAGGAGCCACTCTGCTCCCCACAGCCATGTGCTAGGTGTCCTATATCATTACGCGGTACATACCATTTTGGACTTTGGGGCAGCGCTCCATCGACATTGAATTCGCCCATGAGCGTCTCTGCTTGACAATAGACTAGGCGGAGCACTCATAGCCAATCGACATAACGCGCCAAGAAATCCTCGATACCAAGAGCTGCGAGCATGAACACTGAATTTACTCGGAAGGAGCTGTACGATCTCGTGTGGTCTCAACCGATGAGAACCGTGGCAGCCGGCCTGGGCATATCCGACGTTGCCCTCGCAAAGCACTGCAAGAAGGCTGACATTCCCGTGCCGGAACGAGGATATTGGGCGAGGAAACAAGCTGGAAAACCGACCATACAAATTGCATTGCCGCCTCGCTTTCCCAGTGCCTCTGATCGCATTGGAGAATCAGCAGGAGGCAACGATTGGGGCCCGGATTGGGCCGTAAAATTCAAGGAGGTAGCCATTCCTCCTGTCCCCACCTTCGATGAGGACATGCGTTCCGTCGAACAGCGCGCCAGAAAGTTGGTGGGCCAGGTCCGCTGCAGGCGCGCGTTCGAGCCCGCACATCCGCTCGTGGCGAAACTTCTTGCACAAGACGAGGAGCGGCGGAAGGATTTTGCGAAATGGCGTTCCGACTACTACGCTCCAAAATACGACACCGGAATCGAGCGGAGACGTCTACTGGTCATCAACGCGCTCTTTCTGGCCGCCGCGCGTCTTGGATGCCGATCCTCAATGAGCACCTCAAAGTACGGACAAGCTGCCGCCAATGAAAGGGATATCTGTATCACGATCGGCCGATCCCATGTGCACTTTACGATCGAACCGATCAAATCCAGAAAAGAAAGCCAGAAGGAGCGTTTGCGTCTTGCTTTCGGCACGGCGCGCGATCGAGCAAACGCAAACAAATTCTGGGAAGATGGCGACGAGAACCGGCTTGAAGACCAGCTAACGGATATCTTGGTCGAAATGCTGGTCAGTGCGGAAGCCTCTTACCGCAATGGTCTCATCCGCCATAGAGAATGGGTCATTGGACGAAAAGCTGACGCCGAAGCTGAACTCAAGCGACGACAGGACGAGACCGAGCGCAAAGCACGCGAGCTTAAGGAGAGGTTGGAGAGAGAACGGATTCGACGCTTGCTGTCCCAGGCTAAGGCGCTGGACCGCGCTAACCAGATCCGGGCTTATGTGGAATCAGCCCGATTGGGGCTCGGCGAGATGACGATAACGCAGGAAGAATTCGAGAATTGGGCAAATTGGGCGCAACAGGAGGCAGATCGCATAGATCCGCTGAAGAATGGTACGATCAAGCAAGGTATTGCGGAGCATTGTGGCTAGGCTCATGTTGCGTCACGAAAGCTCTGAGGCCTCTTACTCGCTCCCTATTGTGGTCTGCTCGAGCCTGAAGGCGCCGCTCACTGGATCGGCATCAACGACGCGCATAACAAGTCGTTCCTGAGGATAACATTCGGCGATACGGCGTGTCTGACCATCCTGCTTGGGAGTGGCGACGATCACTCTGACGATGCCATTACAGTGATCGCGCGCCCATAATAGATCTTCCATGAAGTAGCGGAAGCCTGGTCCGTTTGACCAGTCGCCGCGGCTCGGCCGAGAGTAGATCATCTGTCCGGCGGTCCCAATAAACTCATCTTTCCAAAGCGTGACTACTACAACCTTGTCGTCTTCCGACCTGGCTGACCAACTCCAGTTTGCATTGCGCGGTTTCACTCCGTAGGTCTTAAACGCCTCGGTATGACTCATTTTCGGCCAATGCTCTCTCCTTTTGTTTGTTGCGCCCTAGCACCTGACAGGCGGCATCAGGCGAACGCGTAGCAAGCTGTTTTCGCCTCGCTTCTGGATGCGCTTGCCTGGCATAACTTACTTGGCGCGGGCGGTTGTCGCGAGCTCGTAGAGAATTGGCGCGGCCTCAGAGAGAGACAGTACGCGCCCCTCATTGTCTCCCTCCTTCGCAGCCGCCTTCCATAACTCCGCACTGCATGCTTCCAGTAGCTTCGCGTCCGTTTTTGTTAATCTGCAGTGAGGCCCTTTCGATCCACGGTCCGACACGAAGTAGTAGTCCGCTGCATCGTTGCCAAAATGCCCCGGCCAACCTCGGACTTTTTCGAAAGTGTGGAGGAAATTGCCCATCCTTATTCTGCCGTTGCGTATATGGCAGTCGATCAGGAAGTGATCCGGAGGAAGCTCTGGCCAGTCGATATACCAGTCGAGCTTCTCAAAAGCTTTGTCGCTAATATTGAGGAATGCCCTTATCTTTTTGGCCTGTTGCGTATCTTCTAGTGCTTGTTCGATAAAGCGCCTTTGTTCCTTTGTTCCGGAATCGCTGTACATCGCCAGCGCAATTGGTACCTGTGGGGGTACTCGACCGCGAAGCGCGACGATGAATTCAGTCAGTGAGGGAATGCCTCCATTGCTCGGCTTTCTGGCCAAGGCCGCGAGCTCTAGATCAAACGCTTCGATCTTCTTGCTTTCATGCTCGAAGAGCTTTTGGAACCAATCCGCTATCGCTTTCAGCTCGGCGGGGTCCTGCACGAGTACGCCAGCCTCCAGCAGGCCATCTGAGGAATCCTCTTCCTCCGGTAGTCCGTTCGAGGAAGCGTTGGCCGAACCAACAATCGCACCGTATTCCGTCCAAATCACTTTCGCATGGAGATTGTCTAGTTGCCGCGCCTTGGCGCCAAAAAGCTTTATAACCTCGGGGGCGGATTTGCCTCCTTTCAGGCAACAGATAACTCTCACGTCAGGTCTTTCGGGGTCGAGCTTAAGCAAGTGAAGCGCTCTCGAGCCCCAGTAAGCAATAGCCAGATCGAGTTTCCCGGCTTTTGCGCAAAGCCTCTTCATTTCATTTGTAAGTGCAAGTCCATGCAAGAACTTCATTCTCATTCCTGGTTCTTTGGAAGCCGCTCGTTTAGGTCGAAAAAGGGCGTGCCTCGCCTCTCATGCTCAGCTTATTGGGGGCTCAGTGGCGGCGTGTAGTGAGGCGGCCAAGTACAGCCAGGCCCAATCTGTGCATTTGAAAAGTCTACGTCCTCCAGTTTCGCAAAACGGAATCGCGCCGCTGTAATTTGTGCGCCTTTGAAGCTCGTGCCTAAGAGGCAAGCCTCTGAAAAGGAATTCTGACAAAAAATCTCTACCCCTCCGAATATTGTGCGATCGAAATCGGCATGCCTCAATGAGGCTTGGGAGAAGCTAGCGCCACTGAAATAGCCTCTTATCATCGAGTTATCGAAGCACGCCAAGCTAAGATCTGTTTGAATGAAAGTGGCGGAGATAGCGGGAAGATCGGAGAAATTGGACGATTCCAAGACCGGGTTTGCGGGCCGGCCCCATACTGCACTCTTGCACTCAGCTCTCCGCAATGTCGCCCCCGAAAAGATCGGTGCGATCAGATTGGAGTAAGATAGCCGCGCCCCCTGTAGAGAAGCGCAATGAAAGTTGACTTCATTGCCTTGGATGCCGGTTAGATCAGCCTCTGTGAAGTCCGCGTCGCGTAGAACGACGAGTTCGCTCCTAGTGCGGCCGAAGTCCAAACCAGACAGGTCTCGATTGCTGAATACCGCTCTGCGGCCACGCTCGTCTCCATCGAGCCAGAGAGAGTGCAGCGGTATGGCGTCTTCGAGCTCAGATTGCGTAACTCGCGGTTGGTAATGCCTCGAAACAGCGGGACTAGAAAGGGAGGCCCTAGGATTGGCTGCCGCCGCTAGCACCCCAAAAAAGGCTCTCCGAGCCAAGTTCATTCCGTCCTCCAAGTCATGCTAAAGCAATCGATCATGACGCCTTCCGTTCGCCGTCCGTCGGGCTTCCCAGCAGAGGCATATCAAGGCTAGCGATCTCGGGCATCGCCTTGCCCGCAATCGCCTGCAAGTCTCCGACCATGCCGACGGTGGACTCGATCACGGCGACGATCTGCGTCTCTCGCTTTGCCCACTGCCGGCCTATGAACTTGCGTTCCCGGTCGAGATCCTCGCGCATATCGTTGAATTTCTCGATGACAGCTTCCACCCGCTGGCGGAATTTCGTGCCAGTCAGATAATGATAAACTTGCTCCATCTTGGTCTGTTGTCCTTGCTGGACCAGGCGCGAGCTGTTGACCTCTATCAAAGTCTGACGAAGCGCGACAGCAACTGGCACCGCACAACGTGGATGGGTCACCCACACGCCGTCGACCAAGTCAAAGTGCTCGACATGCTTCGGTAGTGCGTGAGAGATGATAAGTGCAACATCTGCGCCGCAGCGGCGTTGATCGTCGCGCAGCTTTGGTAGCCAGCCATCGCTCCAAGCTTTGGTGCGCTTGGATTCCCAGAGAATTATGCCGGCAGGCTGACCGATCGAGCCATTAACCTGCTGGACGACGTCGGCGCCCAATTCACCCTTGCCGACGGGCTCGACGAGATCGGTAGGAAAACGCGCGCGAAGAAGTTCCTCAAGCTCCAGCTCGAGAACCTCGCCTTGAGATTGCTGCGACCCCTGCTCAGCCTTGCGCTTGAGCTCCTCGATCGTGCGCGCCATCGATTCAATGGTCTGGTCTTTTTCGAGTACTCGCAGGCGCGCCGCGTCGTCGGCCTCGCATTTTGCTTTGGCGCGGATTTCCGCAATAGAGGCCTCGACACGCTTTTCGATTGTCAGATCGAGCTCGCGTTTCTCTTCGTCGAGCGCGCGTTGCTTGCGTATCAGCTCGGCTTGCGCCCTTTGTGCTTCTGCGAGTTTGATATTGTTGGCTTCCAGCGACCGTCGGAGTTCCGCAGCTTCCGTCGTCTTGGTCAGCAGCTCGGCGGCGCTAACCTCGCGCGCCTTCTTCGCTTCGATAGCAGCTATCTGGCTTCGTTCGGCGGCGAGCCGCTCTGCAACCTGATCATCAATCTGCTCGCGCGCCCTGGCGAGATCTTCGCGTTCCTGACGCACGGCCTCCAACTTCTGCGAGACCTCGGCATCCTTTCTGGCGAGCTGTTCGTGAAAGCGCCGGCGCGTCTCCTCGATGAGAGGCGCGGCAAGCGATTCCGTCAGCCTGATCTCATGATTGCAGTTTGGACAACAGAGAGTGGGCTCACTCGAAGTTCCTGCCGCAGCTGCTCTAAGGTTCATATGCCCTCTCTCCTTTGCCGCTCGATGCTGCCCCGAATCTTTATCGGACCAACTTACTCGCATCTAGAATAGTGCGGCTCTAACCCGATTTCCGCATGTTGGACGAATCCAGTTGTGATATGCATGGGCTTTTCCACCGAAAGCAGCTTGAGTTGCAACGGTAGCCTGAAGCGTTCAAGTCGCTCAATGATCTCGCCACCTTCTGGAGTGACTAGACGCATTTGGCGATTGCCTCCGCGTGCGCAAACAAATTGAGGCGCAAGAGATCCTCGAGCCTCGGCCAGGAGCCTTCCAACAGCTCATGGCTGAGCACCACAATCGCAAGGCACTGCGCACGGCTGACGGCGACGTTGAATCGATTGCGATTGAAAAGGAATTCGGTTCCTCTGGGCGCGTCTTCGCCTCGCGAGGTCGACATCGAGATGATGCTAACCGCTGCTTGCTGGCCTTGAAACTTGTCGACTGTGCCAATTTTAGTGCCGGCGGGCAGGCACCGCTTGAGCAAATTGACCTGCATGTTGTAGGGCGCCACGACAAGGATGTCAGCCAGAGACAACGGAGTTATCGATGCTGGGTGCTTTTGTACTTGGTGCCTCAGCAGATCTTGGATCAGCGCTGCGATTGCGTCAGCCTCTTGAGATGACGATTGTGTGCACCCTTCGTGTTGCACGCCGAACAGCGTGATCCCGGCCGGCTGGAGCGCGCGATGCGCTCCGGGTGACAGGATGAGCTGACGAGCTTTGGTCTCAACATGCGCTGTCAAGCGACCATCGTAGATGGCGTCTGATATGAAATTGCAGAGCGTTGGATGAAGCCGCCGGCTTTCGTTCAAGAGGATGCCGCGGTCAGGCGGAACGGTCGCCTGGTCTTGCAAGAGATATTCGAGGGACGAGAGTCCGCTTTCGCCCGGGTGCACCCCTTGCACCGGCTGGGCGAGTTGCATCTGATCGCCCACCAGCACAAGGTTTCGAGCTGCTGATCCCATGGCCACGAGATTGCCGAGCGAAACTTGCCCTGCCTCATCGACTATCAAGTAGTCAAATTGCTGCCTCTGATCCTCGCGGCAGAAATGGAAGGCGGTGCCGCCAACCAGCTGGAATGCGCGACCGATGTGCTTGGAATCGAACACCGTTCGGATATTTGCGCTGTTGAAATGACTATCCGGCTCGTCCTGGCGGCCTTTCTTGGCACCTGGAAACGCCAGGCTCATCGCGACTGCCCGCTTTTCGATCTCCTCGAGCACGTTGTTGATAGCCTTGTGCGAATTCGATGCCACGCCAACGCGAAAGCCCTTGCTCAGCAGGAGCACCGCGATCTCGGCAGCGGTGTAAGTCTTCCCGGTGCCGGGCGGTCCCTGAATGAAGAGATAACTGTTGTCGAGGTCCAGAACTGCTCGCGTTGCCGCGGCACCGGCTGACTCACCGATATCCTGAAGCGGGGCGCCCGCCGCGCGCCCTTTGAGCCTTGGCGCACGCCGTTCGAGCAAATGCATGAGGCCCGAGTCGCTTTCGAGGGCGCCAATCGCAAAGCGCTCTGCGAACGCCATGACCGCTTCGGGCAGATCACGCTGATTGAGTGGCGTCGACAAAAGGCTGAAGCGCTGTGGAAAGCCTCCGGCCTTGGTGCCGCGCCGAAGAACTATCAATCCGTCTTCCGGCATCAGGTCGACGATGGTCCCGGCAGGGGCCAGGGTTGCGGCAATCTTTGGGATGCCTCCGGTACGTAGCTTCGTGTCTTGCGGCGGGAAACGAAAAGTGGTTTCAATGGATCTCTTGTCCGGCACGGGTGGAGATGACGGATCGGGTACGAGGTCGCCAAGGCTTTCCGGGTCCTCGACGAGTTCGTCCTCCGACCAAGTTTGACGTTCGAAGACGGACCACCAGCCGGGCTTTTGTGCCCGCTGGTGAAACCAGAGCAGTTCAGCCACGAGCTCCCTCAGGTCAGAATTTCCTGAGGCGCTCGCGCGCACCCGCCTCGCGAGATCCTGCTTCGCTGCTTCGCGCGCTTTCCGCGCTGCACTCTGTTCAGGTTTGTCGCCGGCTTCGTCAATGACCCGGTAATCAACGCCTGGGGGGCGCATACCTTCGAGCCAGTCGCGGAGCTGCGCGGTGGAGACGCAGTCCTCCTTGTTGTAATACGCAATCGATTCGAGAATGGCGGCTTCGCCCGTCAGGCGCCACCGTTCGTACTTTACGATGCTATCTGCTGCGGTGGTCACGTCGCCGGCGCGCTTACCGCGGTAAATCTGCTCAAGGTCTTTCAGCGAATAGCCTTCGGTTGATGCGCGGATCGCTTGACGGATCACCCGGTAGAGGTCGACGAAGCGGCGCTCGTACAGCATCCTGTCGAGCTCGGCCTCCATGGTGGCATATCGCATCGCCAGGCGCTTGAGCGCGGTCAGTTCGTAAGCGGCGTAATGATAGATGTGGGCGTCGGGATACTTGGTGAGATGCCTGACGAAGCGTCGCATGAGCGCCTCGAAAGCTGCTTTCTCTTCAGCATGGTTGTGAGCCCACGAGATATGAAATGTATCCGGCGTGCTATCGTCAAGCGGTCCGACTACACCGAAAAGATACTCGAGCCCTTCTTCATACAGCGCATCGCCTTCGAGATCGAAGAAGAGGTCACCGGCATCCGGCGGGGGCAAGAGGTAGAAACCGCGGCCTGGAACGGCCGTTAAGATCTCCAGACGCGGCTCGCCATCGTTGCGCGCTTGCAACTGAAGGGACGCCTGCGCCGCAAGCTTTGCGACTGTCTCGGCGCCCATGCCCGGCACCTTGGCGTCTGGCTGGATGGCGGCAAGGTCCGCGAGTGTCTTGATTCCAGCCTCTTCAAGCTTGACGACCTGTGCGCCGCTGACGCCCGCAACGAAGAAGGGGCTATCGGTCGTGCGCCAGTCCGCCTCGCAGTTGGGTTTGAAGTCGCATTGGGCACAGGCGGCGCATGGTATGGCACGCGTGGCGCGGGTCTCGGCGGCACAGAATGACTCGAAGCGACGCATGAGGCGCCGCAGGATATGCCGCGTTTGCGCGAGATCGAACGATGTCGGATCACCGCCGGCGACGTGGAGGGTGCCCCGGGCAACGGGCATGGCGTGGGTCGCGGCAAGAAGTTCGGCATAGATGCCAAGCTGAAGGACGTGTTCGACTTTGGCTTTGTGGGCGAGCTTGGCGTCTTCCGGCTCGTAGACAAACGCGCCGCCGGTTGCAGGCTTCCGCACCAGAAAATCTGGAAACCCGATCCAGTCGCCGTGGATCAGCGCGCCCTGATAGATGAGCGGCGCTTTAGCCGCGATGGCGGCACGCGTTGCCGCGTCGCGCTCGCTCGCCGGTGCCGACCCCGAAATATGGACGGCTTTCCCATATTGCGTTTCAAGGTGGGCGAGAACCTTGGCTTCGTGCTCGAAGCCCTTGGTGCGGATCAGGTCTATTGTTGCGTCGGGCGCCGGTGCTTTGGCGCCCACAAGCCATAGCGCCGCCTGGTGCGGGCAGCCGAGATAATCATTCAGACGCGAGGGTGACAGCGGTGTTTTCATGGAGGCGAATCAACCAGCGGCCTACGACAAAAGCGGTCGTAGCCAAGAAAATTATTCGACGGGGCCCGGGACGGTGGACGAAAGCCGCGGCGGCTCCTCGTGTCGGGAGAGGGCCACACGCAATTCCGTGGTCATGAGCTGTCGTAAGGAGACGGGGGAAATGATTTCGATCTGGTTGCCCCAACAAAAGAGATGCCAGGTGAGCTCAAGCATTCCGCTCGCTCGAAATCGCACAAGCGCGCCGCCGTCGGGAAGGAATTCGACCTTTTGGTTAGGATGAAATTGCCAATTCTTGAATTCGTCCATGCCATGGGGAAGGACGTGAAGCACCACATCTTCCTGTTCGCCTTGGAAGAAGCCGAATGACCCGGTGGCAAACTGAACGAGGTTGAAGCCGGCGGGTCGGGACGCGGTCTTCTCGAGTACCGTGATGCACTCGATCTTGTCGAGCCGCCAATGCTTGGGCTTGGTGGCGCCGAGATCGGCGGCGATCAGGTAATTGCAGCGTCCGAATAGGATACCGAACGGCACGACCTCGCGCGCGGCGCCAGGCCTTGAGCCGCCGTGATAGACAAATTGCAGGACCTTCATCTGCAAGAGGGCATCGCGAATCGCGAGAAGCACGTCGGGATCTTCAACAGCCCGAGGTCCTGCTGGCACCGCGATCATCTCGGCCCGCAGCAGTACCTCGAGATCTGGGGCCAGCTTGTTGAGTGCTGGCCGCTTTATCGCTGAGCGTATTTTCTTCTCGAGACTCTGTAGAGCGTCGGCGCTGGCGTTCGCATCGCGACGGCGCAGGCCCTCGATCGCCTTGTTCAGCTCCAGCAGCTCTTCTTTCGTGGGCGCATTGATGAAGCCATCGAGCCCGCCGGGTATCCGGAAGCGCTTCGTGGCGCCATCTTGGTGCTCTTCGAGCTGCGGAAAGATAGAGGCCAGCGCATCACGCATGCGCTCGATCGTGCGGCGGCTTTCACCGAGTTCTCGGGCCATTTCGTCCAACGTCAGCCCTTCGGCGCTGGAGGCCAGCGTCCGCGCAAGATCCAGAAGGGCTGCTGCCTTCTCGTGCCGCATGGAATCCTACGACCGTTTCTGTCGTAGGACGATAGCAAAGTTCCATCCGACGGTCACTTGACGCTGAGTCGGGTGATTTGACCTGATGGAGAAAGCTATGGAAAACCAAGACGTTAATCAGGGGGGCGCCGATGGAGATGGGGTCGATCCCGCGCGCACCTGGAAGCTCAATGTCCAAGGAGTTGTCATCGATTCGCGTTCGCCTCAGATCGTGGTGCGGGATGCGATCAAATTGGCGGGCTTCGACCCCGATGCCGACTGGATCATCGTCCTCAAGGTCGCCGGCGAGCCGCGGAAGGAGGTTGATCTCAACGCGACCATCGACCTCTCGCATCCGGGCGTCGAGAAGCTGCGACTGACCCCGCGCCAGATCAACAACGGCGAAGCCGCGGCGCCTTGCCGGCGCGATTTCGCGTTGCTGCCGCAGGACGAGGTCCACCTGGATCGCTTGGGTCTGCGCTGGGAAACCATCATCGATGGCGCGCGCCGTTGGCTGTTGCTCCGCGCGTATCCACTGCCGCCGGGCTACACCGTCGCCGTTACGGACCTGGCTATCGAGGTGCCGGTGAGCTATCCCGGCGCTCAGCTCGACATGTTCTATTGTCATCCGCACCTGGCGTTGCGCAACGGTCAGTCCATCCCACAGGTGCAATGCATCGAGTCCCTCAACGGGATTGGCTTTCAACGCTGGTCAAGGCATCGCCAGTGGGATAGCGCGCGTGACAATGTCAGCACGCACCTCGCACTCGTGGAAGAATCGCTGCGCCGGGAGGTCGAGCGGTGATCGCGCGGAAAGAAACCTTGGTGCTCCCACAGCCGATCTTCCAGAGGCTGCACCGTCACCTCTTTCCAGGAGACGGATTCGAAGCCGCAGCCCTGTTGCTTTGCACGCGCGCGACCGGACGTCGCCGCAAACTTCTGGCCTGCAACCTCATCGAAGTGCCCTACGAGGCCTGCGCGCAACGCACCGAGAACTTTTTGAGCTGGCCAGGCAGTTGTGTTGAGGTGGCTATTGAGCGTGCGGAGGCTGCGGGGTTGAGCATCATCGCGGTGCACTCGCACCCCGGCGGCCTGTTCGCCTTCTCCGATCTTGATGATGCGAGCGACAGGCTGCTGCTGCCCGCTCTCTTTCATGGAACGGACGAGGTGGCTGGCTCGGCCATCATGCTCCCGGACGGTGCGATGCTCGGCCGCCTCTACGGCGCCGATGGCGTTGCAAAAACGATCGATCTCGTCAGCGCGTTCGGCGATGACCTGCGTTTCTGGTGGCACCAGGATGCCCACCTGGGAACGTCGCCGAAGAGGCCGGTTGCCTTTACGAGCGGCATGACAGAATGGCTGGGCCGCCTCAGCGCTTGCGTGATCGGCGTCTCCGGGACCGGCTCTGTGATCGCCGAGCAGCTTGCCCGCATTGGCTTCGGCGAAATCATCCTCGTCGACTTCGACAAGATCGAGCCCCGTAACCTCAATCGTATTCTCAATGCGACAATTGATGATGCGAGAATCGGCCGGCTCAAGGTTGAGATGTTCGCGTCCGCCGTGAGGCACTACCGCGCGGGCTGCGACGTGCAATGTGTACCCAGCTCCATCGCAACTCATGATGCGGTTCTGGCGGCAAGCGAAGCCGATATTCTATTCTCGTGCGTTGACACGGCCGAAGGGCGGCACATCGCGGACCGCCTCGCTGCCTACTTCGCCATGCCGCTCTTCGATCTCGGCGTCTCGATTCCGACGCGAAGGGGGTTGGGTGACGAGCGCGAGATCGCGGAGGTGTGTGGGCGCATCGACTATGTTTTTCCGGGCGGTTCAACGTTGCTCGACCGCGGGGTCTACGATGGCGCCCTCCTGGAGGCCGAGTACCTCGCCCGCACGGCGCCGGAGGCGTTCCGGCAAAAACTCAATGATGGATACCTTCGCGGTATCGACGAACAGGCCCCCGCTGTCATTACCCTCAACATGCGCGCCGCCTCCGACGCCTTCATGGAATTCATCGCGCGGGCATTTCCGTTCCGGCACCCCCCCAACGGCAGCCGTGCACGGACACTCTTCATGTTGGCCGATGGCGATGCCGACGTATTCACGGAGTGCGATTTCGTGGCTTCCGGCCGCTATCCGATTGCCGCGGGTCCGCAAGAGCCACTCCTCGGTTTGCCGGCCCTCGGCAAGCAACGGAGGGCCGCATGAGGCCGCAGATCGTATGGTGGCGGCGGCTCCTGGACTTTGTTGGACCGCTGCGGAAGCTACGAATCGTCGAAGGCGATTCTCTTCCGGCCAAGCTCCCGTTTCGCGATCTGGTGTTGGCGCGGGACGGTCAGGAAGACTGGTCAGTCGGACTGCGTTGCCCGTGTGGATGTGGGGAGCGCCTCGAAATGATGTTGCTGCAAGGAGTAAAGCCGCGGTGGGATGTCATGCTCGACGATAAGGGCCGGGTCAGCCTATATCCATCCGTATGGTTGAGAACGGGCTGCCGTTCTCATTTTTGGATTCGCCGCGGGAAA
This sequence comes from Bradyrhizobium sp. CCGB01, assembly GCF_024199795.1. Taxonomy (NCBI): domain Bacteria; kingdom Pseudomonadati; phylum Pseudomonadota; class Alphaproteobacteria; order Hyphomicrobiales; family Nitrobacteraceae; genus Bradyrhizobium; species Bradyrhizobium sp. CCGB01. The sequence goes on along the minus strand of NZ_JANADK010000001.1, from coordinate 87,674 downwards.
ATAGTTTGGTGCGATTAAGCGCAACGGGATGCACCGTCTAGGAGATTCATGTTTGGCCATTTTTCCGATCCACAACGACTTAGTCGATGGCCATCGCTCCCGGTCAGGACAAGTGTGAGTAATACAGGGAAAGAGATTAGGAGGCGTACAGTCCGCAGGGGACAATATCACGCCCGCGCGGGTTCGTGATCGTTCGTCCTGCGGTTAAGCCAGACCGCCTCTGGGGCCAGATTCTTCGCGTGGAGGGTTCTCGACGGTCCATTCGACAGTTCGTACAGAACCGTGCATGTCGCGACTAGGGACCCGCCGGAGGGTGCAGGCGAGGATCCAGGGCAAACGGCTCCTGCGACTTCACCTTATAGCAGCCAGCTGCATTTGACGCGATAAACATCAGATTCCAGCTCGCGGTCGACACGACACTCGGAATCAGCACGACCTTATGTCTGTTGAGAAGATCATCGCCGAATGCTTGCTGTCCGGCGCTGGGGATGCCGGGCCGAAGCCAATTCGGATTTGGAATCATTGTCGGGTCCACCACGAACACGCTTGCTGGGTCTACTGTCATGGCGGTGAGTACGTGGGGGATCGTATCAAGCGCTCTGAATCCCTTGTGGACTGCAACCTCCAGAATTGCAGCAGAGGGATCGATCGAGCAATACACGGCCCGGTGTCCTCTGCTGTTCCAGCGGCCCCCGACCAGAAAAGCTCCCTCACCGCTGTCCCATGTGGCCGCGTATGTCGCCAGGTCTAACCGCCAGGCGACAAGCTCGGCGCCACCCAGCGCCGCAGGCAATGGCGTCACGCGTAGACACCGTGCTCAAGTCGAACGAGGAAATCTTCCACCAATTCAACGCCAGCCGGCGTGGCCAACAGATCGATTGGTCTATGCTGGTTCAAGCCGATAGCCGGCCGTTCCAACCATTGCTCAGCTTCCTGCTTGGAGCCGAAAATCGAGGTCGCTTTCGCCAGGACTTCCGCAAGTTTCCATGTTCGCCCGCTTTGCTCGGGGCTGAGTGGCTTGGCTCCCGCGGAGGCGTGGCGTTGGTAGGTGCGATGGCTCATTCCAATGGCCTTGGCGAACGAGTCGTCCCAGCGAAGAGACGCCAGGTTCTCAATCAGGTGGAACAGCGCTCTGGACGGCAGCCCGTTCAGGAGCATCTGATGTGCTTCCAGTGGGCTCTCTGGTACCTTTCGAAACGTCGACGGCGCCCCAAGCAGGCTGGCGATCGCAGCCATCCGTGTCTTCTCAATCGGCTCAGGTCGGTCGGTCCCGCGGCTCGGCATGAAAGGTCTCTGCGACAGGTGTCACATCATATATGACAGTTGGCATCAAATTCAAGGCACCTCCCTCTGCCGAGATTCGGCGGAATATCCGCGCCTATGGGCCCCTGCTGGCCCTCGCCGAGCGGATCGGGTCGTGCGGAAGGTAAGAAAAATAGCTGCCAGCATACCAGTCGGTAACCGATCTCGCCTCCCGCAATCCGGCGCGCCCGACGCCCGGCGGGACGGCGTCTAATTACCTCGACTGATTCTGCTGCCTATCCTTGCATTCACCGTCCTCGCCCCGGCGCCTTTCCCTGAGGCAGGCAATGGAGCTTCTAGGCGGCTTGATTGTCCTGCGCGTCATCCTGTTTCAATGACCACCTGGCTCTATTCCGTCCATAGGCCTGGAAGGTCTCGCGATGTCGGCTGAGCAACGTGCAAAGGTAAGTCAACCCATTACCGTAGATCCGAAGCCCTTGCTGCGCGAAGAAAGCGATGAGTTCAATCGGCCGCATAGGCTCGCCTGCCCGATTCATGGCCACCTGGATCAGTTCGAGGACTTCCTCGGAAGTTCGAAAGTATCTCTCTGGCAGAGACTCCCACTCGGAACGAAGCATGAACCCCTTTGAAAAAATCTGGACGTAGGTATCGGGTTGGCTTTTGAGCTCATGGTGCACAGATCCCAACGTTCGGAAGATGCCTCGCTTTTCCAAGTCTTGAACGATTACTGCTGCCGTGACGGGCACTTGCGATCCTCGCAAACATTCGAGAATGGGCTTTGGCTTAGGTGTGACCGCCACCGTTGGGAACTGGATCTTTAGCTTCTGGGCGGCGCCTGTGTTCGTAAGGGTTTCGGACGTACGGATAGGCGATCGCCCCGCTCAGGACGCCAGTGTGGTGCTCTCGTCCGCCGAAAGCTCGGCGGCGACATGCAACATCCCGTTCGCGGTCGAGATGACCTGGTCGATCAGGACATTGGTCGTGGCTTCGAGCTCGAGCCGGGTCTCGATCCAGCGCCAGAGGCCGCGGATCTCGTCCGCCGACTTGCCGTTCGGCGCGAACTCGCTGACGGCGAGGCCGCCGGCGAGCGAGTCCTGGTGGTCGTTGCGCATCACGATCAGCGGGCGTGCCAGCACCTCGGAAAGATCGAGTGCGGCTTCCTCGGCGAGGGCGCTCGCGGCATTGTCGATGCGCTGGCCGCGGATCGGCGTCTGGTTCAGCACGAAGCCGTAGGGCCGCTTCCAGGCACGGGCGACGCTGAGGGTGGAGACGGTCGCCTCGATATCGGCCACGCTCGGGCGGGCCGGGATCAGGCACAGGTCGGAATGACGGATCGCGGCGGTGGTCGCGGCGCTGAGGCCGGCCGCGGTGTCGACGATCGCGAGCTGAAGGCCGCTGTCGGCCAGCATCTTCAGGCGAGGCTCGATATCGGCGGCGTGATAGATCGGCTCGACGACGATGTCGTCATTGTTGCGCCGGCGGTGCCAGTTGGACAGGGTGCCCTGCGGGTCGGTTTCGATCAGGCGGACGGTGAAGCCGGCCTGCCTGGCTGCGAGTGCGAGGCCGATGGCAAGCGTGCTCTTGCCGCTGCCGCCCTTTTGGGTGGCCAGTACGATCGTATGCATGGAAGATGATTTCCTTTGGAATTCCTGGGGTCTTTGAGTAACGCCACGCGAACGTGCATCGCTTCTCGATGCTGAGCTCTTCTCGCTCAGGACGTGCCCTGCCCAGTCCAAAGACCGCGGATGTCCGAATCAACGGATAAGATGATGGCAGAATCGGGAATGCCAGCTAATCCGTACCAATACTGGACCCGTCGTCGCGCGTGTGATGTGCTCGCCGCCGCGAATAAAAGGGGCATGGGGCATGGGCGGAAACTGGCGCGACCGGACGGCGACGACCTTTGAATGCCAGAAGATGCCTGCGGTCGCGAGCCGCGGCATGGTGGTCAGCAACCATCCACTGGCCTCCAGCGCCGGCGCCGAGATGCTGGCCGCGGGCGGCAACGCCATCGACGCCGCGATCGCGACCCTGTTCACGCTGACCGTGGTCGAGCCGATGATGGTCGGCATCATCGGCGGCGGCATGGCGCACATACGTCTGGCCGACGGCAGCCACCGCTTCATCGACGGCCAGAGCACCGTGCCTGCGGCGGTGCGTGACACCACCTACACGTCGAAGCCGGGCTCGGCCCATGACGTGTTCGACACCGTCGGCAACGAAAACCTCAACGGTCCGAAGGCGGTCGCTACGCCGGGCTCGCTGAAAGCCTGGTGCGAGACGCTGCAAAGGTTCGGCACCATGAGCCTCGCCGACGTCATGCAGCCCGCGATCAAGCACGCCGCGCGCGGCTATGCGGCGACGCCGTACCTGCACGAATGCATCAGCGAGAGCGCCGCCGAGATGCGCAAGGACAAGCCGATCGCGGCGATCTACCTGCCTGATGGCGAGCCGCTCAAGGTCGGCGAGCGCGTGGTGCAGGCCGAATATGCCGAGACCTTGCGGTATATCGCCGAGCACGGCGAGAAGGCGCTCTATGCGGGACCGCTTGGCGACATCCTCGTCGACTACATGGAGAAGGCCGGCGGCTTCATCCGCCGCAACGATCTCACCAGCTACAGGACCGTCGAACGACAGCCGATCCGCGCCGACTACCGCGGCTGGACCATCTTTGGCCCGCCGCCGCCCGCGGCCTCCGGCGTGCACATCGCCCAGATGCTGAACATTCTGGAGGGCTACGACATCGGCGGCCTCGGCTTCGGCACGCCAGAGACCATCCACCATCTTGCCGAAGTCCTGAAGATCGCCTTTGCCGATCGCGCGGCGGCCAGCGGCGATCCTGATTATGTCGGCGTCCCCGTGGAGCGGCTGACGTCGAAGGCCTATGCCGAGGAGCGACGTCGCGCCATCGATCCCGCGCGGGCGCGGGCCTGGGGCGTCGGCGTGTCGCAGCTCGAAGCCGCGGACACCACGCACATGACGGCCGCGGATGCGTTCGGCAACGTGGTCGCGACCACGCAGACCATCAACAATCTGTTCGGCGCGAAGATCATGATTCCGGGCCTGGGCACTATTGCGAACAACTACATGAACCTGTTCGATCCGCGTCCCGGCCACGCGCTGTCGCTGGCGCCGGGCAAGCGCGTCACGACCTCGATGTCACCGATGATGGCGCTGAGCGGCGGCAAGCTGCGCTACGCGCTCGGCCTGCCCGGGGGCAAGCGCATCTTCCCAAGCGCGATGCAGGCGCTGGTCAATCTGATCGACCACGGCATGAGCTTGCAGGAGGCGGTCGAGGCACCGCGCGTCTGGACCGAAGGCAATGCGCTCGAAGTCGAGCAGAAAGTCCCGGAGAGCGTGCGAGCAAGACTCGCGGGGTTCGGCCACAAGGTGCAGCCCGTCGCGACAGTCGCCGGCGGCATGAACGGCATCGCCTTCCACGACGACGGCACCATGACCGGCGCCGCCTGCTGGCGCGCGGACGGCACGCCGGTCGGGATATCGGGTGGCCTCGCGAAGGCCGGGATCAGGTTCAGGCTGAGTTAGCAGCAGCCAGCTCGGCCTCCATGGTTCGAGATGCCCGCTTCGCGGGCTCCTCACCATGAGGGTTAGCACCTCGCCACAACCCGAAACCTCATCCTGAGGAGGCCGCCAAAGGCGGCCGTCTCGAAGGATGGCTGCGGGCGAGCTGCCCGCTACTCCCTCACCGCATCACGAACGGATTCGCCGGCACGTCGGTCGCCGTCGAGATCCACACGCTCTTGGTTTCCTGATATTCGCGTACCGCATCGATGCCGCTCTCTCGGCCGACGCCGGAATGCTTCATGCCGCCGAACGGCATCATATAGCTGATCGCGCGATAGGTGTTCACCCAGACCGTGCCGGCGCGCAGCTGCTTCGGCACGCGAATGGCACGCGCGAGGTCGCGGGTCCAGATGCCGGCCGCAAGACCATAGATCGTGTCGTTGGCGATGCGGATGGCGTCCTCTTCATTGTCGAAGGCAATGATCGACAGCACCGGCCCGAACACCTCCTCGCGCGCGATCCGCATCGTGTTGTCGACGTCGGTGAATATGGTCGGCTCGACGAACTGGCCGCCGGTAATGCCCTCGCCGGAGGCCGGCTTGCCGCCAAGCAGGCAGCGCGCACCTTCGGCCTTGGCGATGTCGATATAGTCGAGGATCTTCTTGTATTGAGCGGGCGTCGTGACGGGACCAATGTTGGTGTCGGCCTGCATCGGATTGCCGATCTTGGCCGAGCGCGCGAGCTCGAGCAGTCGGTCCACGAACTTGTCCTTGATCGAACGCTGCACCAGCAGCCGCGATCCGGCGATGCAGGTCTGGCCCGTCGCTGCGAAGATGCCAGCGACGGCGCCGGCGGCGGCCGCGGCGAGATCGGCATCCTCGAACACGATGTTGGGTGATTTGCCGCCGAGCTCCAGCGACACGCGCTTCAGGCTGCGCGCCGCGGTCTCATAGACCCGCGCGCCTGTCGTGTCCGAGCCGGTGAAGGTGATCTTGGCGACGCCGGGATGCGAGATCAGCTCGCTGCCGATCTCGGGACCGAAGCCGGTGACGACGTTGAAGATGCCGTCGGGAATTCCGGCTTCCTTCGTCAGTGCAGCGAATTCCAGCGTGCTGGCCGAGGTGAATTCCGACGGCTTGACGACCACGGCACAGCCGGCGGCGAGTGCGGCGGCGCACTTCCAGGCGACAAACAGCAGCGGCGAATTCCAGGCGGTCAGCGCGGCGACGACGCCGACCGGCTCATGCGTCGTGTAGGCAAAGGTGTCGGCCTTGTCGATCGGGACGAGCCCACCTTCCAGCTTGTCGACGAGCCCGCCAAAATACCACCACCATTCCGGATGGTAGCGCAACTGGCCTAGCATCTCCGCCATCAGCTTGCCGTTGTCGCGCACCTCGATCTCGGCGAGGCGCTCCGCATTCGCCGCGACGAGGTCGCCGAGCTTGCGCATCACCTTGCCGCGGGCCGAGGCCGTCATCTTCGCCCACGGGCCGCGCCACATCGCTTCGTTGGCGGCCTTCACGGCCTTGTCGACATCGGCCGCCGATCCGCGCGGAATCTTCGCCCAGGGCTTGCCCTGATAGGGATCGATCGAGTCGAACCACTGGCCATTGGCGGGATCGACATACTCGCCGTTGATGTAGAGCTGATAGGTTTTCATGAAATCCTCCCGTCCGAACGCCTTATGATTGCGGCTGGAGGGGAGGCTATCACGGCCTCCATGACTTCGTTGCGGCGAAGCCACTCACAAAAGTTGCGGCTGGTCTGCGCTTGTACAGGTCTCGTGCCCCGGACGCTGCGCGGCACGAAGTGGCGCGCTGCAGAGCCGGGACCCGAGATTTACTTCCGCACGCAGATTACGCGCACGACAGCCGCTTTCGCGTCGGTCGACGTGCCGTTCGTGGTGACGGCGTTTGCCTTCAGGAAATCGCGTACCGTCTCGGCAGAGACCATCACCGCCTGCGATGCCGGCACTGATGGCCCCGCGACCATCGCCGGCTTCAACAGGGCGATGCCGGCGAACTTGCCGTCGCCGTCGATGGCCGGGCTGCCGGAGAAGCCGATCGCCGGTGGAGGCGACAGCGCGGAATCGCTCGCCGTGACCGGCGCCAGCGCGCCCTTGAGGCTCGATACGCCGGCCGCGCCGCCCTGGCTTTGGGGATCGGCGATGCCGACGACATCGACGCTCGTCTTCGCTGTGCCGCCTGTGAGGCCGAGCGGCTTCAGGCCGCGGGCGCCGTAGATGTGCAGGAGCGCGAGATCGTGCTGCTTGTCCTCGGCGAGACGGTCGGCGCTGCCATGGCCGGCGATCGTGATTGCGAGACAGCTATCGGTGACGAGGCGGTCGGTGACGATCGCGCCGTCGTCGCTGACGACGAGGCCGGTGCCGTATTCGACATTCTTGCGCGGCGGCGGCCCGGCTTGCGGTCCTGACGGGAATGCATTGAAGGCGCTCGACATTGCGATCACGACCGGCTCGACCGTGTTCTCGGTCGCCTGGTCGTAGAGGATCGTCATGGTGCGGACTTCGTCGCCTTTGAAGGTGCCTCGCACGTAGAATTTCTTCAGACCCTGCAATCCCGACAGCACGAAGAAATCGGGCTTCACCACGGTGTAGTCGACCTTGCGCCCGGACGGCTCCTTCTCCAACTCGGCGAGTTTTGCCGTGGTCGGGTTCGCCTCCTTGCGGCGGCTCAGCAGCACCTGCACCGTCCCGGTCGGCGAGGTCCATTTCGAGCCGTTGGCATCGGTCGCCTGCTGTGGCACCAATTTACCGGGGATGCCGAGCCGGGCGCCGCTGGTCGGCTCCATCACGATCTTCCAGCCGACGCTCTCCTGCTTTCGCCGCGCAGTCTCGGCGAGCGCGGCGCGTTCCTGCGGATTGAGCACGCCGGTCGGCTTGCCGCCCTTGGCCTTCTGATACTCCTTGATCGCCTCGACCATGCGCGCGCTGACGTCGCCGGTGATGGCGCCGTTATATTGGCCGACCCAGGCGAGGTCGGACTGGAGCGACAGCCGTTCCGCCTGCGCCATCGCGTCCGCCGTCGCCGACGGCGTCTGCAGTGCGGGAGGCCGGATCGGCACGGTCTGGACGACCTTCGGCTTGGCGCCGGGGACCTGTGGCGTCGTCATCTGGGCGTTCGCGCCTGCGGCAGTCGCGAACATCAGTGTTGCCGCAAGCATCGATCTCATGACAAATCCAGCCAGCCCATTGAACGTGCTGCCATTGAAGCACATCTCGTTGGTCGCGAACAATGTTGGGGTGGTTCAGGTGGCGATAGACGCCACGAACTCAGGCTCTCATCCTGAGGAGCGGCCCAAGGGCCGCGTCTCGAAGGATGGCCACAGGCGATACCGGGGCCTTCATGGTTCGCCCGGCGATGCGTAGCATCGTCCGGAGAGGCGCTGAGCGCTCCTCACCATGAGGGTTGAGAGGAACGAAGGACGACGATGCTGAGCCCGGACGAACTCGAACGTTATGCCCGCCATATCGTGCTGCGCGATGTCGGTGGTCCCGGCCAGGCCGCGCTGAAGCGGGCGTCGGTGCTGGTGATCGGCGCCGGCGGGCTCGGCGCGCCCGCCTTGATGTATCTGGCGGCCGCCGGCATCGGCACGCTCGGCGTGGTCGACGACGACGTGGTCTCGCTGTCCAACCTCCAGCGCCAGGTCATCCATACGACGCCCGATATCGGCCGGCACAAGGTCGAGAGCGCGGCCGAGCGGATCTCCGCGCTCAATCCGCATGTCCGCTTCGTCGGCCATGCCACCTGGCTCAACGCCGACAATGCGCTGGGCATGATCGGCGACTACGACCTCGTGCTCGACGGCTCCGACAATTTCTCGACGCGCTATCTGGTCTCGGATGCCTGCTTCTTCGCGAAGCGGCCGCTGATCACGGCGGCGCTCGGCACTTTCGACGGCTCGCTCACCACCATCCGCGCGCATGAGAAGAACGAGCAGGACGAATTCAACCCGACCTATCGCTGCCTGTTTCCGGAGGCGCCGCCGCCCGGCACGGTGCCGGCCTGCGCCGAGGCCGGCGTCATGGGTGCGCTCGCGGGCGTGATGGGCTCGATGATGGCGCTGGAGGCCATCCGCGAGATCGTCGGCTTCGGCGACGGCCTCGTCGGCCGTCTCCTGATGATCGATGCGCGCGCGATGCGCTTCGAGACGCTGCGCTACGCGCGCGATCCGGCCAATCCGCTCAACGGCGATGGGCCTGTGATCACCGACCTCAGCGCCCATCGTACTTGAGCGCAGCCGCTACGTCGTGGCGGGCTTTTCACTATCGAGATGCGCCATCTGCTCGGCCGCGTAACGCGTGCCGGCGGCGACATCACGCGGGAATGCCTTGGCCAGTGCCGAGAGATGAGCTTGCGTCAGCGTCACCTTGGTTGCGCCGAGTGCTTCGGTGAGACGATTGCGAGTGCGGGCGCCGACCAACGGCACGATTTCCTTGCCTTTCACCGCGACCCAGGCGATCGCGACCTGCGCCGGCGTCGCGCCGATCTCCGTGGCGATCGCGCGCAGCTGCTCCACCAGCGCGAGATTGGCGTCGAGATTGGCGCCCTGGAAGCGCGGCGTCATCAGCCGGTAATCCTTACCGGTTTTGCCGGAGTCCTTCGACCAATGGCCGCTGATCAGGCCGCGCGCCAGCACGCCGTAAGCGGTGATGCCGATGCCGAGTTCGCGGCAGGTCTTGAGGATGTCTCGTTCGATGCCGCGCTCGATCAGCGAATATTCGATCTGGAGATCGGCGATCGGATGCACGGCATGCGCGCGGCGGAGCGTGTCGGAGCCGACCTCGGACAGGCCGATATGCCTGATGTAGCCGGCCTTCACGAGATCGGCGAGGCCGCCGATCGTCTCTTCGATGGGAACGTTCGGGTCGAGACGCGCGGGGCGATAGATGTCGAGATAATCGGTACCGAGCCGCTGCAGCGAATAGGCGAGGAAGTTCTTGGTGGCGGCCGGCCTTGTGTCCATTCCGGCAAACTCGCCGGCGGGGCCGCGCAGCGCGCCGAACTTGACGCTGATCTGCACTTTCTCGCGCGGAACATCCTTGAGCGCCTCGCGCACCAGCATCTCGTTGTGACCCATGGCGTAGAAGTCGCCGGTATCCAGCAGCGTGATGCCGGCGTCGAGCGCCGCATGCACCGTGGCGATGGCCTCGCCCCGATCGGCAGGGCCGTAGACCTCCGACATCCCCATGCAGCCGAGACCAAGGGCGGAGACGGTTGGGCCGGTCGTACCGAGTTTGCGCTGTTCCATGATGGCTCTCCTCGAAAAGGCGGCTGACTGATTGCGCCGCGTGACGAGGCCAGATATGCGTCCGCTCCATTGCGCCGATAAGCTGGACAATCCAGAATGGCTTGTTCACATTAGCGAACAATGGCCGAGCCCGATCTACGCGATCTCGATGTCTTCGTGGCGGTTGCCCGAACCCGCAATTTCCGGCGTGCGGCGGTCGAAATTCGCGTGTCGGTGTCGAGCCTTAGCCAGCGGCTACGGGACCTGGAGGAACGCCTCGGCGTCCGCCTGATGAACCGCACCACCCGCAGCGTGGCGCTGACCGAGGCGGGCGAATTGCTGCTGTCGCGGCTGGCCCCGGCCCTGCGCGATGTCGGCGACGCCCTGGATCAGGTCCGCGGCCTGCGCGAGGTCGCCTCAGGCCGTCTGCGCATCAACGCGCCGCCACCGGCGGTCGACCTCGTGCTGGCGCCGATGGCCGGGCCATTCCTTCAGACGTACCCGCAGGTCGACCTCGACATCGTTTCCGAAAGCGGCTTCGTCGACATCGTCGGCGCCGGCTTCGATGCCGGCGTACGCTACGGCGAGCATCTCGCGCAGGACATGGTGGCGATCCCGCTGAGCGGCCCGCAGAGCTATGTCGTCGTCGCGTCGCCCGATTATATCGCGCGCCGCGGCAGGCCCGGGCATCCGAAGGATCTGCTCGACCATGATTGCATCCGCGCCCGCTACTCGAGCGGCGTCATGCACGATCTGGAGTTCGAGAAGGCGGGCCAGCTCGTGAAGGTCGATCCGCCCGCAAAGCTGATCTCGACCAATATGGGCCTTGCGATGCGCGCTGCGCTCGATGGCGCCGGTATCTGGGCCACGCTCGATGGCTACGTCCACGACGCCGTGAAATCAGGCGCGCTGGTCAGCCTGATGGAAGACTGGTGCGAGCCGTTTCCCGGACCGTTCCTGTACTATCCGAGCCGACGCCAGACGCCGCCCGCGCTGCGCGCCTTCATCGATTTCGTCGCGGACTGGCGCAAGCGCAACGTGGCAAGGCCTTAGACCCTCATGGTGAGGAGGCGCGAAGCGCCTCTCCGGACGATGCTACGCATCGCCGGGCGAACCATGAAGGCCCGGAACTCGCCCGTGGCCATCCTTCGAGAAGCCGCTTCGCGGCTCCTCAGGATGAGGACGCAGGGCTTGTCATGCAGTCGATTGGAAACTCAGAGCATGCTCGGCAGCACGCGATCCGGCGGCTTGTGCGCGTCGAGGAAGGTGCGGATGTTGATGATGACCTTCTCGCCCATCTCGACGCGACCCTCGATCGTGGCCGAGCCCATATGCGGGAGCAGCGTCACCTTGCCGGCCTTGGCGAGCCGCACCAGCTTCGGGTTCACCGCGGGCTCGTGCTCGTAGACGTCGAGGCCGGCGCCGCCGATCTCGCCGCCCTCGATCAGCTTGATCAGCGTGTCCTCGTCGGTCACCTCGCCGCGCGCGGTGTTGACGATGTAGGCGTCCTTGCGGATCAGCTTCAGCCGCCGCGCCGACAGCAGGTGGTAGGTCGCCGGCGTGTGCGGACAGTTCACCGAGATGATGTCCATCCGCGCCAGCATCTGGTCGAGGCTTTCCCAATAGGTCGCGCCGAGCTCTTCGGCGATCTTCGGCGCCACGGGACGGCGGTTGTGATAGTGGATCTGCAAGCCGAAGGCGCGGGCGCGGCGCGCGACCGCCTGGCCGATGCGGCCCATGCCGATGATGCCGAGACGCTTGCCGCCGATGCGGTGGCCGAGCATCCAGGTCGGCGACCAGCCCGGCCAGGGCTTTCCTTCCGTCAGGATCGAGGCGCCTTCGATCATCCGGCGCGGCACGGCCAGAATCAGCGCCATGGTCATGTCGGCGGTGTCTTCGGTGAGAACCTTCGGCGTGTTGGTGACGGTGATGCCGCGGGCATGCGCGGCCTCGACATCGATATTGTCGACGCCGTTGCCGAAATTGGCGATCAGGCGGAGCTTGCAGTCGGGCTGATTGACGATGTCGGCGGTGATGTGGTCGGTGACGGTGGGAACCAGCACGTCGGCGGTGCGCGCGGCTTCGGCGAGTTGCTCGCTCGACAGCGGCGTGTCGTCGAGATTGATCCGCGCGTCGAACAGCTCGCGCATCCGGGTCTCGATCGAGTCCGGCAACTTGCGCGTCACCACGACGAGGGGCTTTTTCTTCACCGACATGTCCTGCCCTCATGAGGCGTTGCAGGCCGCCTCTGTCGCCAAAGGCCGGCCGTTGAGGCCTCATTAACCCGGTTGTTCGACACTGCCTTTTGCCGTGTCGTCCCCGGCGCTTCCTTCAAGCTCTCCCGACATTTCCGGCCGGAAAATCGGGGCAAACTGGTTGTTCAAGTGTCCGTCCTCTCTAGCAGAAGGCCGGGCCAAGACAAGAACCACGGGTTAAGGGCTCGGGAACACCCGCGTGGGGCGGGAGAGGGGCGTGCACGGCAGGTGTGGAATTTGGGGTGAGGACCCGGCTCGGCGGGGTCCTCGACAGGAGACGGGTTGATGGCGTTGGGGCGTTTTTGTTCGGTGATGGCGCTCGTTTGCACCTGGTTGAGTGCTTCGGTCAGCCCCTCGCATTCGGCGAAGGACAGCAGCCCCCAGACCGCAAGCGGCCTCCCGGTGCCGCGCTATGTCAGCCTCAAATCGGATCATGTGAACGTCCGCGCCGGCCCGACCAAGGACAATGACGTCGCCTGGGTCTACACCCGCGCCGGCCTGCCGGTCGAAATCACCGCCGAGTTCGAGAACTGGCGCCGGGTGCGCGATTCTGAAGGCGCCGAGGGCTGGGTCTATCATTCGCTGCTGTCGGGCCGCCGCACCGCGGTCGTCACCATGAAACACAAGGACGACCTCGCGCCGATCTACGACCGCGCCGACCTCGACAGCGCGGTTGCGGCCAAGCTTCAGGCTGGCGTCGTCACGCAGGTCAAGAAGTGCACTGCAAACTGGTGCCGCGTCACCGGCAACGGCTTTGACGGCTGGATCCAGCAGGAGCGCCTCTGGGGCGTCTACTCGGACGAGCAGGTCAACTGACCCGAAGGGTCATCCCGGGGCGATGCTTTGCGACGCCTCGGAACAATCTCGCAAAACGACAATGGCCGGGACAAAGCCCGGCCATGACGCTAATTCAGCAGCTTGGATCGTCTCAGCGCTTCTTGCGCAGGCGCACGACCATGTCGATGCGTGCGATCTCGTAGCCCTCGGGTACCTCCGGCATCTTGGACAGCGCCAGATGCGGGTCCTCGATATCGACCAGCTCATGGCTGTTCTCGAGGTAATAATGGTGGTGGGTGGTGACGTTGGTATCGAAATAGGTCTTGGTGCCGTCGACGCTGACTTGGCGCAGCAGGCCGGCATCAGTCAGCTGGTTCAGCGTGTTGTAGACGGTCGCGAGCGACACCGGCACCTTGGCCAGCGTCGCCTCCTCGTAGAGCATTTCAGCCGTGAGGTGGCGAGCACCCTTGCCGAACAGGAGCCAGCCGAGCGCCATGCGCTGGCGCGTCGGACGCAGCCCCGCGGACTGGAGCATTTCGTTAACGTCGTGCCACGGGCAGCCGGTCAGCGCCGGCTGGCGGCCGGACAGGAGGGCCGCTGCATGGTCGTCGTCGTGATGGGGCGCAGTATTCTCGCTCATTTCCAGATTTCGGGCACGCGTGGACACTATCATCCTGCAATATATGGACAGATAGATGCAGATGCAAGTTTCTCGCAACTAGAGAGGTTCTAATCAGACTTGGAACCGGGCGAGGATTGCTTCATTTTACCTTCATGAGATCGCTTTGCCACCCGAAATGCCTGTGTTAGAGAGCGCGCGGTTCCGCTTAGCCGATTGTGGCGCGGCCGGGCATTGAGGCCAGGTTCGCAGGTCCATCCGGGCTCTCGGCATTCGCGCCTGCTGACGACGGCAATTGGCGTTGCTTTCCGAACAGAACGGGGCCCATTTTTGCCAGAAACGCCGCTCAATCGGGGTTAGAACAGAGGCTTCCGCATGCTGAACAGGCGCAACGGTTACGAATATGAAGATCTGCTGGCATGCGCCCGCGGAGAGATGTTCGGCCCGGGCAATGCCCAATTGCCGCTGCCGCCGATGCTCATGTTCGACCGCATCACTGAGATCAACGACAATGGCGGCGAGTACGGCAAGGGCGTGGTGCGCGCCGAGCTCGACGTGAAGCCGGACCTCTGGTTCTTCGGCTGTCACTTCAAGAACGATCCGGTGATGCCCGGCTGTCTCGGCCTCGATGCGCTGTGGCAAATGGTCGGCTTTTTTCTGGGCTGGACCGGAGGCGAAGGTCGTGGCCGCGCGCTTGGCCTGAACGAATTAAAGTTCAGCGGCCAGGTGCTGCCCGAGGCCCGCAAGGTTGTGTACAACGTCGATATCAAGCGCGTGATGCGTTCAAAGCTGGTGCTCGGCATCGCCGACGGATGGCTTTCGGTCGATGACCAGATTATTTATCGCGCGAAGGATCTGAAGGTCGGCCTGTTCAAGCAGGGCACGAGCCTGGGCTGAGCGCATCACCAAGAAAGACAACGATTAAGGCGAGGCTGTCATGAGGCGGGTTGTGGTCACCGGGATGGGCATTGTCTCGTCGATCGGAAACAACACCCAGGAAGTGCTTGCGAGCCTCCACGAGGCGAAGTCGGGCATTTCTCGGGCGGAGAAATATGCCGAACTCGGCTTCCGTTCGCAGGTGCAAGGTGCCCCGACGATCGATCCCGCGACGGTCGTTGACCGCCGTGCGATGCGCTTCCTCGGCCAGGGCGCGGGCTGGAATCACATCGCGATGGAGCAGGCGATCCAGGACTCCGGTCTGTCGCCTGAAGAAGTCTCCAACATCCGCACCGGCATCATCATGGGTTCCGGCGGCCCGTCCGCCCGCACCATCGTCGAATCCGCCGACATCACCCGTACCAAGGGACCGAAGCGCGTCGGACCGTTTGCAGTGCCGAAGGCGATGTCGTCCACGGCCTCCGCGACGCTCGCGACCTGGTTCAAGATCAAGGGCGTGAACTACTCGATCTCTTCGGCCTGCGCGACGTCGAACCATTGCGTCGGCAACGCCTATGAGACGATCCAGATCGGCAAGCAGGACGTCATCTTCGCCGGCGGCTGCGAGGAACTGGACTGGTCGCTCTCGGTGCTGTTCGACGCCATGGGCGCGATGTCGTCGAAGTACAACGACACGCCCGCCACCGCCTCGCGTCCCTATGACGTCAACCGCGACGGTTTTGTCATCGCCGGTGGCGCCGGAGTCCTCGTGCTGGAAGAGCTCGAGCATGCCAAGGCCCGCGGCGCGCGCATTTACGGCGAGATCGTCGGCTACGGTGCGACATCGGACGGCTACGACATGGTCGCGCCCTCCGGTGAGGGCGCCGAGCGCTGCATGCGCATGGCGATGTCGACGGTGAAGACCAAGGTCGACTACATCAATCCGCACGCGACCTCGACGCCGGCCGGCGATCCGCCGGAGATCGACGCGCTTCGCCGCGTGTTCGGCGCCGGCGAGAAGTGCCCGCCGATCTCGGCGACCAAGGCGCTGACCGGCCATTCGCTCGGTGCGACCGGCGTGCAGGAGGCGATCTACTCGCTGCTCATGATGAACAACGGCTTCATCTGCGAAAGTGCTCACATCCAGGAGCTCGATCCCGTGTTCGCCGACATGCCGATCGTGCGCAAGCGCATCGACAACGTCAAAATCGGCACCGTGCTGTCGAACTCCTTCGGCTTCGGCGGCACCAACGCCACGCTGGTGTTCAGCCGGCTGGATGTGTGACGTCTGACTTTGTCATGCCCCGCGAAGGCGGGGCATCCAGTACGCCGCGGCTTCTCGATTTATCACGACGGTCTCTGGAATACTGGATCGCCCGCCTTCGCGGGCGATGACGTCGAAAATGGGAGCGACGGCTGAAATGGAAGGTTTGATGAAGGGCAAGCGCGGTCTGATCATGGGCGTCGCCAATGATCATTCGATCGCCTGGGGCATGGCGAAGACGCTGCATGCCCATGGCGCCGAGCTTGCCTTCACCTTCCAGGGCGAGGCGCTGGGCAAGCGCGTCAAGCCGCTCGCTGAATCGCTCGGTGTGGAGTTGGTGCTGCCTTGCGACGTCGAGGACATCGCCAGCGTCGACGCCACCTTCGATGTGCTGCGAGAGAAATGGGGCAAGCTCGACTTCGTGATCCACGCGATCGGCTTCGCCGACAAGAACGAGCTGAAAGGCCGCTACGCCGACACCAGCCGCGAGAACTTTTCGCGCACCATGGTGATCTCCTGCTTCTCGTTCACGGAGGTCGCAAAACGCGCTGCCGAGCTGATGACGGAGGGCGGCAGCATGATCACGCTGACCTTCGGCGCCTCGGAGCGCGCGATGCCGAACTACAACGTGATGGGCGTGGCCAAGGCCGCGCTGGAAGCTTCAGTGCGCTATCTCGCCTCCGATTTCGGACCGCGCGGCATTCGCGTCAACGCAATCTCCGCAGGCCCCATCCGTACGCTCGCCGGCTCGGGCATCGGCGAGGCACGCGCGATGTTCGCATTCATGCAGAAGCATTCGCCGCTCCGCCGCGGCGTCACGCTCGATGAGCTCGGCGGCTCGGCGCTGTATCTGTTGTCGGATCTTTCCGGCGGCGTGACCGGCGAGATCCACTACGTGGATTCCGGCTACAACATCGTCCTGATGCCGCGGCCGGACGATTTGAAGGCGGAATAGACGCGGCTCCGTAGTGTGGGCAAAGGAGCGCAAGCGACGTGCCCACCATCTCTCACAATTGCGGGACGAATGGTGGGCACGCTTCGCTTGGCCCCCCTACGGGAGTCGGTTCACCCCGCCGCGATTGTCTCCGCGCGCTGGAACGCCGGCCGTGCCATGCAGCGCGCGAGATAGGCATCGAACGCGGGGCGCGACGGCACCATCTTGAACAGGCGCACCGCGAAGTTCAGGCCCGATCCGATCGTGATGTCGGCGGCGGAAAATTCCTCGCCGAGAATCCACGGCCCCTTCGCGAGCGCAGCTTCGAGCACGTCGAAGACCTGCGTCGCACTGCCCCAGGCCGCGGTCGAGGTCGGGATCTCGATCTTGGTGAAGATCTGGATGATGGCGGGCTCGATGCAGCCGGGCGAGAAGAACAGCCATTGCAGATAGCGTGCGCGGCGCGGATCGGTCACGGCTGGCGCCAGCTTCGTTTCGGGATAGCGATCGGCGATGTAGGCGCAGATCGCCGCGGCTTCGCCGAGCGCAGCATCGCCATCGGCGAGCGCCGGCACCTTGCCCATCGGATTGACCTTCAGATAGTCCGGCGCCTTCTGCGCGCCGGTCGAGATGTCGGTCAGCACCCGCTCATAGGGAAGGCCACTTTCCTCCATCAGCCAGAGCGTCGTGAACGAGCGCGAGCGGGGCGACCAATAGAGCTTGATCATGGTGCGAAACCTTCCATCGGCGAGGGTTGAGCGAGGCCGCATTCATGACGCGTTTGCGTTGAATCAACAATGCGCGATCTTGGCTTAGTCTTCCTTCAAATAACCGGGGAGGCTCCGGTCGAGCCTTTCTACGACGAGTGCGCGCGTTCTCTCGCGCAGCGCCGCGTTGGTCGAAGCTGTCTCGGGCGGATCGGGGAACAGCGAGTTGTCGAGCTTGGTGATCGGGTCTTCAAACAGACGCATATTTACGGCGAGGTTCGCGCCGATATCCGTAAGGGGGCGCTTGATCTGCTCGTAGCTGCGACCGTCAATCAGCGTGATCGCAACATTGGCGAAAAGATGCGAGTGCCGGAGGATTTTGCCGAGCCCCTGATTGTAGGTGCCGATGCCGTTCAGCGTCATGTTCGAGTTCGGCAGCTTCGTCTTGAATGTGGTTGCGACGAGATAGCGATCGCAATTCGCATTCGCGGTGAAGCTCTTCACGATCACCGGCAGACTCTCCTTGGGGTCCGGGATGAAGATCGCCTTCGCATGATAGAAGGGCTCGAAGGCACCCTTGGGATAGGCGATCCTGCGCACTGAGGAATCGTTGTTCGTCGCCGCACGTACGCGCGCGAAAACAAGATCATCGAGGCCCCAGTCGATCGGGACCTCGTTTGCCTCAGCCTCGAAGATTGTCACGCCGAATTTCTGTACGGAGTAATGCTCTCCGATCACCGAGATCACGCCAAGACGACACGGGCCGCTGTCCGCCGCGGCCGTCGGCTTCGCAGCCGGTTTGGCCTTCGGCGCCGCCTTCTTAGTCGCCGGTTTTGCCGGTGCGGTCTGAGTGGGCGATGCGTTGGTTGCGGGAGGGGATTGGGCTGCTGCCAGAACGAGAGAGGACAGCAGGACGATCACAGAAGCAGCAAATCGAATCATGGATTCCAGGGCATAGAGCAGCGGAAGAAAAGCGGATGCGCCACACTAGGGTGGGACTCGGACAACCGCAAGCTGCAGCCGGACACCGTTGTCTATCCGGCAGGTCGCTGCCGCTTCCACCGATAATACTTCATCATGAACCCGTTCGACGGTTCGATCTCTTCCTTCTCGAACACAAAACCCTCGCGTTCGTACCAGCGCCAGGCCTTTTCGTTCTCGCGCACGCAGCGCAGGAACATTTCATCCGGCATCTGCGTGCGGGTGAAGGCGAGCAATTGCCGT
Organism: Bradyrhizobium sp. CCGB01; assembly: GCF_024199795.1. NCBI lineage: Bacteria > Pseudomonadati > Pseudomonadota > Alphaproteobacteria > Hyphomicrobiales > Nitrobacteraceae > Bradyrhizobium > Bradyrhizobium sp. CCGB01. Next base: position 68,980 of record NZ_JANADK010000001.1, on the reverse strand, counting down.
CCGAGCGATTGACCCTGATAGGCCGGCGCGACGAACAGCATGTCGAGATAGAGCTTTGGCAGATGCAGCGCCAGCATCGCGGCGATCGTGCCGTTGTCGTCGGCGACGAACAGGCTCCAGCCATTCTCGATCTCGCGCCGGATGCGCGCACGCAGGTTTGCCAGAAGGAAGGCGCTTGCTTCGCCGAGTCCGGTCGAGACCCAGCTCTCCATCCAGACGCGGCCGACCTCGTCGTATTCGTCCGTGCGGGCGGGGCGGATAACCGGAGGCGACATTGCGGCCTCAGGCCCGCTGGCTGCGCATGGATGGCCGCGCGCGCACCTTGCCGGCCGACAGGCACACCACTTCGGAGATCTGCAGGAGCTGGCGCGCCAGCGGGCTGGTCTTGCGCCAGACCATGCCGATGGTGCGCGAGGGTTCGGGGTCGCGGAAGCGTGACAGCGAGACCGAGGCGGATCGCGTCTCCACCGGCACCGCCATCTCCGGAATGAGCGTGACGCCGATGCCGGCGCTGACCATCTGGACCAGCGTCGACAGCGAATTCGCGTCCAGCATCTCGCGCGGCGGCGCCGACTGCATGTTGCAGAACGACAGCGCCTGATCGCGGAAGCAGTGCCCCTCTTCGAGCAGCAGCAGCCGCATCTCGCGCATCATCTCGCGTGAGGGCGCCGGCGTGCCCTCATCGGAGCCCGGCCGCACCAGCAGAAATTTCTCGTCGAACAAAGCGACCTCGGTGAGCGAGGGCTCGGATACCGGCAGCGCGACGATCGCGGTATCGAGCCGGCCTTCGACGAGCTCCTGGATCAACCGCGGCGTCATCGTCTCGCGCACGCGGATGTCGAGCTCGGGATGCATGCGCGTCAGATTCTTGGTGATCTTGGGCAGCAGATAGGGCGCGATCGTCGGGATCATCCCAATCCGCAGCCGGCCCGCAAACCGGTCCTGCGAGGCGCGCGCGAAATCGCCGAGCTCATCGACCGAGCGCAAGATGTCGCGGACGCGCTGGGAGAGCTCCTCGCCGAACCGGGTCAGCGCGACCTGCCGGGCGCTGCGCTCCAGCAGTAGGCCGCCGAGCGCCTCCTCCAGCTCCTTGATCTGCATCGACAAGGCCGGCTGAGAGATGGAACAGGCCTCCGCCGCGCGCCCGAAATGGCCGTGACGCGCCAGCGCATCGAAATATCGGAGCTGGCGCAGCGTCACGTTGATCATCAGAAAATCCTATCGCAGCGATCATTAAAGTCAACTTCCCCTGATCGAACGCGAAGCTTAGAGTGGTTCTACCTGGTCAAAAGGCGCGAGTTCGACGCCCGCCAGAGGAGGTATTCATGGACGACTCTTCAAAGTGCCCGTTTTCGGGCGGAAAACCCACGCGCGTGAATCGCGACTGGTGGCCGACCCAGCTCAGCATCGAGATGCTGCACAAGAATTCCGCCCTGTCCGACCCGATGGGCAAGGATTTCGACTACGCCAAGGAATTCAAGACGCTCGACCTCAACGCGGTCATCAAGGACCTGACGGCTCTGATGACCGACTCGCAGGAATGGTGGCCCGCCGACTTCGGTCACTATGGCGGCCTGATGATCCGCATGGCCTGGCACAGCGCGGGCACCTATCGCACCACGGACGGCCGCGGTGGCGCCGGCGCTGGCCAGCAGCGTTTCGCACCGCTCAACAGCTGGCCCGACAACGCCAATCTCGACAAGGCGCGCCGTCTGCTCTGGCCGATCAAGCAGAAATACGGCCGCAAGATTTCCTGGGCCGATCTGATGGTGCTCGCCGGCAACGTCGCGCTGGAATCGATGGGCTTCAAGACCTTCGGTTTCGCCGGTGGCCGCGCCGACGTCTGGGAGCCGGAAGAGCTTTATTGGGGTCCCGAAGGCACCTGGCTGGGCGATGAGCGCTACAGCGGTGAACGCCAGCTCGCCGAACCGCTCGGCGCGGTGCAGATGGGTCTCATCTACGTCAACCCGGAAGGGCCGAACGGCAAGCCGGATCCCGTCGCTGCGGCCAAGGACATCCGCGAGACCTTCGCCCGCATGGCGATGAACGACGAGGAAACCGTTGCGCTGATCGCCGGCGGCCACACCTTCGGCAAGACCCATGGCGCGGGCGATCCCTCGCTGGTCGGACCGGAGCCGGAAGCGGGTGCGCTGGAAGATCAGGGCCTCGGCTGGAAGAGCAAGCACGCGTCGGGTCTGGCAGGCGATTCCATCACCAGCGGCCTCGAGGTGACATGGACGACAACGCCCACGAAGTGGAGCAACAACTTCTTCGAGAACCTGTTCAAGTACGAATGGGAACTGACGAAGAGCCCGGGCGGTGCGAACCAGTGGACGGCCAAGGGTGCCGACGCGATCATTCCCGATGCCTTCGACAAGTCGAAGAAGCATCGGCCGACGATGCTGACGACCGACCTCTCGCTGCGCCTCGATCCGGCCTATGAGAAGATCTCGCGTCGTTTCCTGGAAAATCCGGCTCAGTTCGCGGACGCGTTCGCCCGCGCCTGGTTCAAGCTCACCCATCGCGACATGGGCCCGATCCAGCGCTATCTCGGCCCGCTGGTGCCGAAGGAGACGTTGATCTGGCAGGATCCGATTCCGGCCGTGAATCACGAGCTGGTCAGCGATCAGGACATCGCTGCGCTGAAGACCAAGATCCTGGCGTCGGGTCTCTCGGTCTCCGAGTTGGTCTCGACCGCCTGGGCGTCGGCCTCGACGTTCCGCGGCTCGGACAAGCGCGGCGGCGCCAACGGCGCGCGCATCCGGCTTGCCCCGCAGAAGGATTGGGAGGTGAACCAGCCGGCTCAGCTCTCCAAGGTTCTGGGCAAGCTCGAAGCGATCCAGAAGGACTTCAACGCGTCGTCAGGTGCCAAAAAGGTCTCGCTCGCCGACCTCATCGTCCTCGGCGGTTCTGCCGCGGTTGAGAAGGCCGCGAAGGATGCCGGCGTCGACGTGAAGGTTGCCTTCACGCCGGGCCGCATGGATGCGTCGCAGGAGCAGACCGACGCGGAGTCCTTCGCGCCGCTGGAGCCGCGGGCCGATGGCTTCCGCAACTATATCGGCAAGAAGCATCAGTTCCTGCAGCAGGAAGAAGCCCTCGTCGATCGTGCCCAGCTCTTGAAGCTCTCCGGTCCCGAGCTGACCGTGCTCGTCGGCGGTCTGCGTGTGCTCGGTGCCAACGCGAACGGTTCGAAGCACGGCGTCCTCACCGCGAAGGTGGGCACGCTGAGCAACGACTTCTTCGCCAACCTGCTCGACATGAGCACGCAGTGGGTGCCGGTCGCTGACGGCTCCTACGAGGCCCGCGACCGCAAGACCAATGCGGTGAAGTGGACCGGCACACGCGCCGACCTGATCTTCGGCGCGCACTCGCAGCTCCGCGCTTTCGCCGAGGTCTATGCCTCGTCGGACGCCAAGCAGCAGTTCGTGCAGGACTTTGCCAAGGCCTGGACCAAGGTGATGAACCTCGACCGGTACGACATCGCGGGCTGATCCCAAGGCCTAAGCAAGCGACAAGCAAAAAGGGCGGCCGCGAGGCCGCCCTTCGTGTTTTGGAACCGGGGCCACGCTTGCTTGCCGGCGGATCGAATGCTGACGTTGAGGGTGACTTGTAAAAATGCAATCATAGGGAGAAATTTCAGCCGATTGATTTTCAAGCCGCGTTTGCCGGGTATGCCATGTGGAAGAAGGCTTGGGCCGCCATCGCGGCCGTTTCCTGGTTTTTCGTTTGCGCGATTCGGTACCTTCTCAGGCCGTTCGTCTGGCTGTTCGTCCTCGCTCTTGCGGTGCTGGCGATTCTGATCCTGGTCCTGCCGACGACGCCCCGTGACGTCGCTTACCGAAACATAGATCCCGCTTCGGAAATCTGCGGCTTCTCTCCAGATCAGGCATGGGCCGTTCTTGCCGATCCAGCCGGAACCAATGATGCGCCGGTCGACAATGATGAGATCAAGGCGGTCGCGAAGTTTCCCTCCGGCGGATGGAAGAAGAAGTTCGCCTGCTCGCTTCAGCGGCATACGATTCCCGCGGCTGATGGCGGCGACCCACTCTTCTACAACCTGGCGTTCGTGGAGTTCAGGGAGGACGGTTCGCCTTACGAGCTGATCAAGGATTTGGACAAACCCTATTCCATCGAGGAGCTGTCGAGCCGGGTCCGCTTTGTCAGCGCCAACAAGCGCGAGCCGATCACACAATTGCGGGCGCTCACAAATCTGCTGCGGCAAACAGCCGGCCGCAACTACGTGGTGGCGTTCGTCCATGGCTGGCGACATGACGCCCGGGTCGGAGACGACAACGTCGCCGCACTGCGCAGATATGCAGCCCATGCGGCGCGCTACTTGAAGGAGCGATGCCGAGCCGGCGAACAGGAGCAATGCGGACGGGTCGTCACGGCGGTCTACATTGGATGGCGGGGGGCGAGGATCGACGAACCGCGCATTGTCGATCCGCTTGTCGCGGCCGGAGATTGGTTGGACGGTGGACCGAACAAATGCCGGGAGGACGATTCCCCCAGGCCGGCTGGCGGAGGTCGAAGCGCGAAGCGGTGCTGGCGGACGACACTGGGCGGCTTGGGCAACAATACGGCCTCGCTCATTGCGGCCCTTACGCTCTTTGACCGGAAGCCGGTCAGCGAAACGATCGCGCCGCATGTTCTGACTGCCATACGGTCAATCGAGAGCACGTTCGATATCGAGAGGAATGGACGGACGGTTCGTTATTACGAAAGGGAGCAGAATCCGAATCGTCTTCTGGTGATTGGACACAGTCTTGGCGGAAATCTGCTGGCGACGGCACTCGAACACGACGCCGTCAAGCGGGTCGAATGGCAGGCGGCGCGTAACGCGGAGCTGCGCCAGAGCAGGCTTCTTGCAGGCTCCGGGCGCTCTTCATCCCCGCCGAAGCAAGAGAACTATTTTGAGCCGCCGCTCGGAAACCTCGTTGTCCTGATCAATCCCGCGGCCGAGGCGCGGAAATGGACCTCGATCCAGCGTGCCATCTGGCAGCACATCGCGTTCAGGGAAGGCGAGGCGAAGGTCGACGAGGACTATGGCCATGAGTTCTTTCCGGACTACCAGCGTCCGGTTCTCATCGCGATTACGTCGGCATTCGCGTGGCCGCCAGGCGGCATACGCACGGAAGATTGCGCCGTCGCGTACAACTTCGACAAGGCATTCAGGGACGATCCCCCTGTGGTCGGGGGCGCCGACGTTCTGCGCCGAAAGGAGGAGCGACTACACACGGCCATTGATGATGTCGACGAGAAATCGAAGAAGGGCGGCGTGGTCTATGACACTGCGACGCACGACCTGTTTCCCTTCTTCAAGTTCGACTTCCGCCCGATGGCGGATCGGCTCGATCGATACGCACGATACCTTGCGGAAGAGAAGGTGCCGCGGCTCTCCTGCGTCAGGGAGCCGGAGGTCAAGTCGCGGTTGTCGCGGCTGTTGATCAAGATCGCAGCTCTCCTGCGCGATGCCCCCTTCCAGAACTCCGACATGGAGGAAACCAGAACCATCGGCAATCTCGACGTTCCGCGGCACGCTGCCGGGACGCTGGGTGACTATCTGATTCCATCCAAACCGTTCGGAACGACACACGAGATCCGCGGGCTCGCGAATGCCGCCAGATCGATGTCGTATTCGAGCCTCGCAACGAGCAAGCTCGTCGAGTGTCCGATCAGCCATTTCTGGCTGAGCCGGGCGCGCAGACAGCAGGCGCCTCATGGCACGAACTGGAGCAGCAGCGATCTGGCTGCGGCGGCTCCGGATGAAAATCCGCTGGCGAAGCCGTTGTCGGCGAGAATTGCCCACGGCTTCGACATGGCCGGCATCACGCCCGTGACGAGAGCGAACGATCCGTTCTGGAACATGCGGGCCTATGACGATGTCATTGCCGAGCACAGCGGTTATCGTCTTTCCTCGTTCATCTGTGCGATCAACCAGCTCGTCATGGACGAGCCGACCAAGCTTCCCGGCCCACCGGCGCCGGCGGCCGCCGCGGAGGTCCCGAAGAATCCGGCGGACAATCTCACCGTTTCGTCCCCGCCTGTGATCCTCAAGAAGAACTGACGGACGCTTTCCGCAATTGCCGCTGGCTACGCACAAACAAAAAGGGCGGCCGAAAGGCCGCCCTTCGTGTTTCTGATGTGCGGAGCGATTACTCGCCGGCGGCTTCGCGCGGGGCCTTCTCGCCCTCACCCTTGCCCTCGAGGTCTTCGCCGGTGGTCTGGTCGACCACCTTCATCGACAGCCGGGTCTTGCCGCGGTCGTCGAAGCCGAGCAGCTTGACCTTGACCTTGTCGCCTTCCTTGACGACGTCGGAGGTCTTCTGCACGCGCGCCGAAGCGAGCTGGCTGATGTGGACGAGGCCGTCCTTGGAGCCGAAGAAGTTCACGAAGGCGCCGAACTCCATCACCTTGACGACGGTGCCGTCATAGATCTGGCCGACTTCCGGATCGGAGGCGATCGACTTGATCCACTTGATCGCGGCCTTCATCGCCTCGCCGTCGCTGGAGGCGACCTTCACGGTGCCGTCGTCCTCGATGTTGACCTTGGCGCCGGTCTTCTCGACGATCTCGCGGATCACCTTGCCGCCGGTGCCGATCACTTCGCGGATCTTGTCGGTGGCGATCTTGAAGGTCTCGATGCGCGGCGCGTATTCGCCGAGCTCGGCGCGGGCGTTGGTGAGCGCCTTGGCCATCTCGCCGAGGATGTGGATACGCCCTTCCTTGGCCTGGCCGAGCGCGACCTTCATGATCTCCTCGGTGATGCCCTCGATCTTGATGTCCATCTGGAGCGAGGTGATGCCCGCTTCCGTGCCGGCCACCTTGAAGTCCATGTCGCCGAGATGGTCCTCGTCACCGAGGATGTCCGAGAGAACTGCGAAGCGCTTGTCTTCGAGGATCAGGCCCATCGCGATGCCCGCGGTCGGCCGCTTCAAGGGCACGCCGGCATCCATCAGCGCGAGCGAAGCGCCGCAGACCGAAGCCATCGAGGACGAGCCGTTGGACTCGGTGATCTCCGACACCACGCGCGTGGTGTAGGGGAATTCGTGGTGCGGCGGCAGCACCGGGTGGATCGCGCGCCAGGCGAGCTTGCCGTGGCCGATCTCGCGGCGCTTGGTGCCACCGAGGCGACCGGTCTCACCGACCGAGTAGGGAGGGAAGTTGTAGTGCAGCAGGAACGTCTCTTTGTACGTTCCCGACAGCGCGTCGATGTACTGCTCGTCCTCGCCGGTGCCGAGCGTGGTCACGACCATCGCCTGGGTCTCGCCGCGGGTGAACAGCGCCGAGCCGTGGGCGCGGGGCAGCACGCCGACTTCGGCGACGATGTTGCGGACGGTCTTGCTGTCGCGGCCGTCGATGCGCTTGCCGGTGTCGAGGATGTTCCAGCGAACGATCTTGGCCTCGAGCTCCTTGAACACGCCGGCGACGCGCAGCTTGTCGAATTTCGGCTCCTGCCCTTCGGGGAAGTAATGGGCGATCACCTTTTCCTTGACCTTGCCGACCGCGGCGTAGCGATCCTGCTTGACCGGAATGGCGTAGGCGGCGCGCAGCTCCTGCTCGACGAGCCCGAGCATTTCCTTCTCGAGCGCCGAATTGTCGATCACGGTGACTTCGCGCGGCTCCTTGGCAGCCTTCTCGGCGAGCTCGATGATGGCGTTGATCACCGGCTGGAAGTGGCGGTGACCGAACATCACGGCGCCGAGCATGATGTCCTCGTTGAGCTCCTTGGCTTCCGATTCCACCATCAGCACGGCGTCGGCGGTGCCGGCGACGACGAGGTCGAGCTGGGTGTCGACCATCTCGTCCAGCGTCGGGTTGAGGATGAACTCGTCATTGGCGAAGCCGACGCGCGCTGCGCCGATCGGGCCCTTGAAGGGCGCGCCGGACAGGGTCAGCGCAGCCGACGAGGCCACCAGCGCCACGATATCGGGATCGTTCTCCATGTCGTGCGACAGCACGGTGACGATCACCTGGGTCTCGTTGCGCCAGCCGTCGACGAACAGCGGACGGATCGGGCGGTCGATCAGGCGGGAGACCAGCGTCTCCTTCTCGGTCGGACGACCCTCGCGCTTGAAATAACCGCCGGGAATGCGGCCCGCTGCGTAGGTCTTCTCCTGGTAGTCGACGGTCAGCGGCAGGAAGTCGACGCCTTCGCGCGGCGCCTTCGCCGCGACGACGGTGGCGAGCACCACGGTCTCGCCATAGGTGGCGACGACGGCGCCGTCGGCCTGACGCGCGATCTTGCCGGTTTCGAGCTTGAGAGTGCGTCCACCCCAGTCGATCTCGACTGAATGCTTATTGAACATAGAGGTCTTCTTTCATGGGTTCTCGAAAGTCCGACGGCCCCGAAAAACAAAAACCATGCGCAAGATTGCGGGACGCTGATCGAAGCGGGCGATCAGCGTCCTGCGATCCTGCCATGGTTTTCGGATTTCGGATGGCGTCCATCCTTTCGGGTCATACGGGCGCCTTGCCCGTTGTGCCCAGCCGCCGGATTGCTGCTGGACTTTCAGTCGGCATGAATGCGAACGCCGAACCTTCGGTCTTCGCTCATCATGCCCCGGATGCGAATCATCAACGGCTCGCATCCGACGTGCACGTAGCCTCGATCAAAAACCTTTAAACAAATGCTTTCGCTCGAAGCCACGTGCGAAAGCGCGCGCCATTGGCGCGCGCAGCAACACTTAACGACGAATGTTGTGCTTCTCGAGCAGCGCCTTGTAGCGCGCCTCGTCCCTCTTCTTGAGGTAGTCGAGCAGCGAGCGGCGGGTCGAGACCAGCTTCAAGAGGCCGCGACGCGAATGATTGTCCTTCACGTGGGTCTTGAAATGGTTGGTGAGGTTGTTGATGCGTTCCGACAGGATCGCGACCTGAACCTCGGGCGAGCCGGTGTCGCCGGCTTTGGTGGCATTGGTCTTGATGACTTCCGCTTTGCGTTCTGCGGCAATCGACATCGTCAATTTCTCTCGTTGCGACCGGGGCTGGCAGTCAGGCCGGTCAGGTTGAACACACGCTTGGGGATGATTTCGCCATTGCCGACTTCAGCAAGCGCCAACAGGCGGCCTGCCACCGTGACATAGACTGTGCCGCTACAAGTGGGCGCATCCCGTCCGCGCAACAAAACGGCCTGGCCCCGATGGAGCCTTGCCGCATCAGCCCGTGTGACGGCCAGTGCCGGGATGTCGTCCAGCGCGGTCTCAACGGGCATAAGCGCGTCGGCGAGGCTGCCCTCGCCGGACGCGGCTCTATCGCATAAAGCCTCCAACTGATCCAGCGGAATCATGTCGTTCTCGTCAAATGGGCCGACCAGGGTCCGCCGCAGCGCGCAGATATGGCCGAAAGTGCCGAGAATCCGGCCCATATCGCGGGCCAGCGCGCGGACATAGGTCCCCTTGCCGCACTCCGCCTCGAACACCGCCCGGTCGCTATCCGGTTGATCTACAAGGGTTAAATGGTGAATCTCGACGGGGCGGGGGGCCAGTTCCACGACCTCGCCGTCACGCGCGAGGTCATAGGCGCGCTCGCCCTGGACCTTGATCGCCGAATAGCGCGGCGGGATCTGCTCGATCACCCCGGTGAAACGGGGCAGCAGGGCCAGGATGGCCTCGCGGGTCGGGCGCTGGTCGGAGGTCGCGGTGACCCGGCCCTCGATGTCGTCGGTGTCGCGCTCCTCGCCCCAGCACACGGTGAACTGGTAGCGCTTGCGGCCGTCCATGACGAACGGGACCGTCTTGGTGGCTTCGCCGAGCGCGATCGGCAGGCCGCCGGAGGCGAGCGGGTCGAGCGTGCCGGCGTGGCCCGCGCGCTTGGCGTTGAACAGGCGCTTGAGCACGGCGACGGCTTGCGTCGAGGTCATGCCGATCGGCTTGTCGAGCACGACCCAGCCATGGACGTCGCGGCGGTCGCGGCGCGGCTGGTTGCCCTTCTGCTGCTTGGCGCGGGGATCGTTGTTGACGCGGCGCGGCTCCTGATGCGGCTGGGAATCGCCGCCGAGATCCGCAAAATTATTTTTCTGCACGTCGCGCTGATCGGCCTCTTCGCCGCCGATCGTGCCGTGAGCCGGGTCCATCGTCATTGTTCTTCTTCCCGATCCGAATCCGGATTCTGTTCCAGATTCTTGTCCAAGTCCTTCTGCACCGCGGGTGTTCGCAAAAGCTTCTCGATCCGTTCCGCTTCGTCGAATCGTTCGTCGACGCGGAAGCGAATGTCAGGTGCAAATTTCAGGTTAACGCGCCGCGCGACTTCGCCGCGCAGGAATTTCTTGTTGCGCTCGAGCGCAGCAATGACGACCTCGGTGTCGCGGCCACCGAGCGGCATCACATAGACTGTCGCGAGCTTCAGGTCGGGCGACATCCGCACCTCTGGCACGGTGATGATGTGACCCTCGAGGTCATCATCATGCACATTGCCTTGCGCCAGAATCTCGGCCATCGCGTGGCGAACCTGCTCGCCGACACGCAACTGGCGTTGCGAACCGCCCGGCGCGGAACTTTTCTTCTGATGGTGGCGGGGCATGGTCGAAAATCACCTCGTCGTGCCCGCGTTTGGGACACGAGCATTGTCATTTGTCCTGTTGAAACGAATGCGGCGCGGATGGCCGGAAAAAATCCGGCCATCGCACTCCGCAATTTCAGCTCAAAAAGATCCGGGCGCTTCGGTAAGATTTGGACTTACAGGGAGCGCTGGATCGTCTCCACGCGATAACACTCGATGACGTCACCGGCACGCATGTCGTGATAGTTCTCGAAGGCCATGCCGCATTCCTGACCGGACTGGACTTCCTTCACTTCGTCCTTGAAGCGCTTCAGCGTCGACAGCTTGCCTTCGTGCACGACGACGTTGTCGCGGATCAGGCGCACATTGGCGCCGCGTTCCACGGTGCCGTCGGTGACGCGGCAGCCGGCGACCTTGCCGACCTTGGAGATGTTGAAGATCTCCAGGATCGCGGCGTTGCCCAGCATGGTTTCGCGCAGGGTCGGCGCGAGCAGGCCGCTCATCGCCTTCTTCACGTCGTCCACGAGGTCGTAGATGATGTTGTAGTAGCGGATCTCGATGCCGTTGCGCTTGGCGGCCGCGGCCGCCTCCTTGTTGGCACGAACCGAGAAGCCGATGATCGCGGCGTTGAAGCCTTCCGCGAGCGTCACGTCGGATTCCGAGATGCCGCCGACGCCGGCATGCAGGATGCGGGCTGCGACTTCGTCGGTGCCGAGCTTCTCCAGCGAACCGAGGATCGCTTCCAGCGAGCCCTGCACGTCGGCCTTGATGATCAGCGGGAATTCCTTGCGGCCCGCCGTCTTCAATTGCGACATCATCTGCTCGAGCGAGCCGCGCATGCCGGAGATCGAGGCTGCCGCGTTCTCGCGCTTCTGGTGCGCGCGGTAGCTGGTGACCTGGCGGGCGCGGGCTTCGTTCTCGACCACCGCGAGACGATCGCCGGCTTCCGGCGGACCGTTGAAGCCGAGCACCTCGACGGGCACCGAGGGACCTGCCTCCTGCACCGTCTCGCCCTGATCCGAGATCAGCGCGCGGACGCGGCCCATCTCGGCGCCGGCGACGATGATGTCGCCGACACGCAGCGTGCCGCGCTGGACCAGCACGGTCGCGACCGGACCACGGCCGCGATCGAGCTTGGCTTCGATCACGGTGCCCTCGGCCGGACGCTCCGAATTGGTCTTGAGGTCGAGGATGTCGGCCTGGAGCGCGATCATCTCGAGCAGCTTGTCGAGATTGGTCTTGTTCTTGGCGGACACTTCGACGTCGACGACTTCACCGCCGAACGACTCGACCTGCACCTCGTGCTGGAGCAGCTCGGTGCGCACGCGCTCGGGCTTCGCGTCGGGCTTGTCGATCTTGTTGATGGCAACGATGATCGGCACCCGCGCCGCCTTGGCGTGGTTGATGGCTTCGATCGTCTGCGGCATGACGCCGTCATCGGCCGCAACCACCAGCACGACGATGTCGGTCACCTTGGCGCCGCGGGCGCGCATCGCGGTGAACGCGGCGTGGCCGGGCGTGTCGATGAAGGTGATCTTCTTGCCGCTTTCGGGCGACAGCACCTGATAGGCGCCGATATGCTGGGTGATGCCGCCGGCTTCACCGGAGACGACGTTGGCATGACGGAGCGCATCGAGCAGCGAGGTCTTGCCGTGGTCGACGTGACCCATCACGGTCACCACCGGCGAGCGCGTCTCGGTGTCGGTGGAATCGTCGGTGGCGTCGAACAGGCCTTCTTCAACGTCGGACGCGGCAACGCGCTTGACGGTGTGACCGAGCTCTTCGGCGATCAGCTGTGCAGTGTCGGCGTCGATCACGTCGGTGATCTTGTGCATCGCGCCCTGCTTCATCAGCATGCGGATGACGTCGACCGCGCGCTCGGCCATGCGGTTGGCGAGCTCCTGGATGGTGATCGCTTCCGGAATGACCACCTCGCGGATGAGCTTTTCCTTCGGCTCGTTCGAGGCGTGGCCCTTCAGGCGCTGGGTGCGGCGGCGGAACGAGGCGATCGAGCGCTCGCGCACGTCGTCGGCATTGAATGCGGTCACGACGGTCAGGCGGCCGCGCTCCTTCTGCGGGCCGGGCTTGTGGGTGGGCTTGGGGGCTACCACGGGACGCGCAGCGCCGCCGGGACCGCGGCGGATCTGGCGCGGACCATCGTCCTCATCCGGTCCGGCTGCGACCGCGGGAGCGCGACCCGGCGGGCCGCCTGCCGGCCTCGCGGTGGTCGTTCCGGGGCGCGCCGTCGTGGTTCCCGGGCGTGCCGTGGTGGTGGTGCCGGGGCGTGCTGCGGGAGCGCCGGGACGCGGTGCGGGAGCGCTCGGGGCGGCAGCTGCGGGACGCGGAGCGGATGCCGGCGGCTGCTCGCCTTCGCCAAAACGCTTCTTGGCTTCGGTCTCGGCCTTCCGTTTGGCTTCGTCCTCGTGACGATGGCGCTCTTCCTCGGCCTTGCGGCGGGATTCGGCGGCCTCGCGCTCGACGCGTTCTGCGGCTTCGCGAACAGCGCGGCGCTGGGCCTCTTCCTCCGCCACGCGGCGCTCTTCGACTTCGCGCACCTTGGCATCGGCCAGCGCGCTGGCGCGGGCGGAACGTTCGTCCTCGGTCAGCGTGCGCAGCACCACGCCGGAGCCGGCGTTGCGCGGCGGAGCCGGGCGCGCGGGAGCGGGCGCAGGTGCGGCAGGTGCCGGCTTTGCAGCAACCGTCGGAGCCTGCGGCTCCGGGCTGCCGTCGATGCGGCGCTTGCCACGCTTCTCGACCACGACCTGCTTGCTGCGGCCATGGCTGAAGCTCTGGCGCACAGTGCCCGTTTCGACGCGCGGCTTGAGCGATAGCGTCTTGCTCGGAACGCTCAGCTTCTTGTCGTCAGGGGTCTTGGTATCAACCATTCAGCAGTCCTAATCCTGATCTTGTTAACGTTGTGCGTTGCCGCACCGTCTTATTGGGTCGTCGTTGTCTCTCAGAAATCCTGGCCGGGCTTTTCGGCAGTCTTGTCATCGTCCGCCATCCGGTATCGGACCAGCATCTGGCTACGTGACAGGAATGACTTGCTCGCCGGGCCCGCGAGCAGGGCAGCATGTATCACATTTGACCGGGTCAGTGCCAAATCCAATTCTATCGATTTCAGGGCAGTGATGACGGGAATCTGCGCCTTGGCCCCGCGATTTCCGTCATTTTGACGTGCCAGCATGTCTAATTTGCGGATTCCGTCCGCGGCCCCGTCGCTGGCGTGGATCAGGACCTCGACCGTGCCTTCCCGCAGGGCGCTCTCGACCTTGCCGAAACCGGCGACGATCTGGCCCGCCTTGGCAGCGATCCCAAGGGCTTCCGTCACGCTCCGAACCAGAAGCGCTTCGATATCGGCGGGAAGCGTCTGGGAAATGCGCAGCTCGCGCTTGAAGGCCTTGCTAAATTGGTGACGCCGCACGGCTTCCGCAACCACCTCGCGCGAGGCAGTGACCCACATGCCGCGCCCGGGCAGCTTGCGCTTGAGATCGGGAACTATGTCGCCCTGGGGCGAAATGACGAAGCGGATCAGCTCGTCGATCGGCCGGACCTCGCGACTGACCGCGCACATCCGCATGGTCGCGGACCTTTCGGTCCGCGGGCCATTGTCGAGATCGTGGTCAGTATCTGCGAGCATCCGGGTGACATTCTCCTTCGCCCTTAAGCCGGCTGATCTTCGGTCGCCTCGGCCTCTTCGGCCGGCTTGGCGAGATCGGCTTCGGTGATCCAGCCGGCCTTGACGCGGGCCTGCATGATCATGGCTTCGGCATCGTCACGGGAGATGTCGATACCGTCGAGCGCACCCGGATATTTGGTCTGCTCGCCGCCTTCCTTGCGCTCGGTCCAGCCGACCAGGTCGTCGGTGGCGCAGCCGGCGAGGTCGTCGACGGTCTTGATGTCGTTCTCGCCGAACTTCACCAGCATCTTGGAGGTGACGCCGGGCACGTCCTTGACGGCGTCCTCGACACCGAGCTCCTTGCGACGGGCCTCGATCTCGGCTTCCTGCTGCTCGAGATATTCACGGGCGCGATTCTGGAGTTCTTGCGCGGTTTCCTCGTCGAAACCCTCGATGCCGGCGAGCTCCTTGAGATCCACCATCGCGAGTTCCTCGACCGAGGTGAAGCCCTCGGACGCCAGCAACTGGCCGACCACTTCGTCGACGTTGAGCGATTCCATGAAGACGCGGGTGGAGTTCTCGAAGTCGGCCTGGCGGCGCTCCGATTCCTCCTGCTCGGTCAGGATGTCGATGTCCCAGCCGGTGAGCTGCGAGGCCAGACGCACGTTCTGGCCGCGGCGGCCGATCGCCAGCGAGAGCTGGTTGTTGGTGTCGGGCACCACGACCTCGATGCGCTCGCGGTCTTCGTCGATGACGACCTTGGAGACTTCGGCCGGCGCCAGCGCGTTGACCACGAAGGTCGCGATGTCGGGCGACCACGGGATGATGTCGATCTTCTCGCCCTGCAGTTCGTTCACCACGGCCTGCACGCGCGAGCCGCGCATACCGACGCAGGCGCCGACCGGATCGACCGAGGAATCGCGGGAAATCACGCCGATTTTCGCGCGCGAACCCGGATCGCGGGCCACCGCCTTGATCTCGACGATGCCGTCATAGATCTCCGGCACTTCCTGCGCGAACAGCTTTGCCATGAACTGCGGATGGGTGCGGGAGAGGAAGATCTGCGGGCCGCGGGTCTCGCGGCGGACGTCGAAGATATAGGCGCGGACGCGGTCGCCGTTGCGGAACACTTCGCGCGGCAGCATCTCGTCGCGGCGGATGATGGCCTCACCGCGGCCGAGGTCGACGATCACGCTGCCATATTCGACGCGCTTGACGACGCCGTTGACGATGTCGCCGATGCGGTCCTTGAATTCCTGATATTGCCGGTCGCGCTCGGCCTCGCGCACCTTCTGCACGATCACCTGCTTGGCCGACTGCGCGGCGATGCGGCCGTATTCCAGCGGCGGCAGCGTGTCGGCGATGGTGTCGCCGACCTGGGCGCCGGGATTGGCGCGCTGGGCGTCCACCAGCGAGATCTGGTTGGAATGGTTTTCGACCTTCTCGACCACCAGCATGTGGCGCGACAGCCGCAGCTCGCCCTTCTTCGGGTCGATCTCGGCATGAACGTCAGTCTCGCTGCCGTAACGTGCCCGTGCGGCCTTGGCGATGGCGTCCTCCATCGCCGCGATGACGATACCGCGGTCGATCGATTTCTCGCGTGCAACGGCGTCCGCAATCTGGAGCAACTCAAGTCGATTGGCGCTGACTGCCATGGCTAATCTCCTTCGTCAGGCTCGATCTCGCCCCGTCGCGCGCGTTCGGCGGCCAGGCGATGCTTCTTCGTATTGGTCGGGGCCGGCTTCTTTTTCGGCTTGGTGTTCTTGGTGGTCTTTTCGCTGATCTTGGCGTGCGGCGCCTGCGGCGGCTCCAGGCCGAGATCGCGGCGCATCTGGCGCTCCTCGGCCTTGCCGCGGCGCATGGATTCCGCGATCAGCTCGTCGGTCAGCACCAGCCGCGCTTCGCCGATATCCTCCATCGTCAGGAGAACGTCGGCATCGGCGCCCGCCTTGACGTCGTCGCGATGCAGATGCACGCGGTCGCCTTCGACGGCACCGAGCGTGCCGCGGAACCGCTTCCGCCCGTCATGGGCGACTGCCATCTCGACCTTCACCAGATGCCCGGAATAGCGCTCGAAATCGGAGCGGCGCACCAGCGGACGGTCGATTCCCGGCGAGGAGATTTCCAGCCGATAGGCGCGATCGATGGGATCGGCGACGTCGAGCACGGGCGACAGTGCCCGCGAGATTGCCTCGCAATCCTCGAGCTGCATCGATCCGTCCGGCCGCTCGGCCATGATCTGCACGGTGCAGCCGGCCTCGCCCGAGATGCGGATCCGCACCAGACGATAGCCCATGCCCTCGAGCACCGGACCTGCGACCGCGGACACACGCGCCGCCACGCCCGGCTCGACCACGAGCCTCGGCTCGGCCAGCAACTCGGCATCCGTGGAACCAGTGTTCGGTTCGATCATATCAGGGGTCAAGGCGCTCGTTGGTTTAGGCTTAGGTTTAGACTTGGGTTAAGGCTTGGTTAAGACTTCAAAGCCCGCTTCGGAGCTTTCCCGGCAGCGCGCCGGGCCGCATCTTCCGCCAAGCCGCGCTCAGGTAATAAAAAAGAGCGGGTCCTTTCGGGCCCACTCTCACTACGCGGATCGTATGAGAAGATGAATTGGCGCTGATATAGCCCTTTCCGCCCGCCCGGACAAGGCCCATCGCTGGCCAGACGAGGCTTTTTGCGCCCGGCCTGTGGGCCCCCCGCGCAACGCTTCCTTCATCTCCGAGGCCTAAATTCCCTGATTGTGGGGCGGCTTGGACCAAGGGCGCACCCGCGGCGTGCCCTGTACGAGTTGCGTTTTCATGACCGTTGCCACGTCGCTCATTCCCGGACTGGACGATATCGTCAAACGCGGCGACCCGCGGCGTCGCGGCGAGATCGCGCGCGCCATCGCCCAACTGTTCTTCCAGGACGCCGAGAAACTCCGTCCCGAGCTCATCGATCTCTTCGACAATCTTCTGATCGATCTGGTCCCGCATGCCGAGCTCACCTCGCGCGTCGATCTCGCCGAACGCTTCTCGCGCCTGAACAACGCGCCGCCGCACCTGGTGAACCAGCTCGCGCGCGAAAACGAGATCATGGTGGCGGGCCCCGTGCTGCGCCGTTCGCCCGTGCTCGACGACGCTGCTCTCGTCGAGATCGCGCGGCTGAAGGGCCAGGGCCATCTGCTGGCGATGACGGAGCGCCCCGCACTGTCGGCTGCCATCACGGACGTGCTGGTCGAGCGCGGCGATCGCGACGTGGTGCGCCGCGCCGCGGGCAATGTCGGCGCGGTGTTCTCGCCTGGCAGCTATTCCGAGCTGATCAAGCGTGCGTCGCAGGACGGTGTGCTCACGCTGAAGATCGGTCAGCGCAAGGATCTTTCGGGCGAGCACCTCAAACAGCTTCTCGACGGCACGCTCGACGTCATCCGCCGCCGTCTCTCCAGCGTGGTCAATCCTGCGCGCCAGGTCGAGATCAAGCGTGCCATGGCGGCGATCGAGGAGGCGGCGCTGCCGCCGGGCCCGCGTCGCGATTTCTCGGGGGCGCAGCGCACGGTCCTCGCCCTGCATCGCGAGGGTCATCTCGGCGAGAGCGCGCTGCTCGGCTTCGCCAAGGCGCACAAATACGAGGAATCGATCGCCTCGCTCTCGGCGATGTCCGGCGTCCGCCTCTCGATCCTCGATCGCCTGATCGCGGGCGACCGCTACGATCCAATTCTGGTGCTGGGGCGCGTGCTGAATCTCGGCTGGCCGACGGTGCGCGCGCTCATCCTGCTCTGGTACGGACCGCACCGCACGCCGGCCGATGCCGACATCGAGGCTGCGCGCACGAATTTCACGCGCCTGATGCCGACGACCGCCGAGCGCGTCGTGAATTTCTGGCGCAACCGGCAGACGATTTGAAAACATCCCTGTCGTCATTCCGGAGCGCGCGAAGCGCGAATCCGGAATGACGAGGTTCCGGGTTCGCGCTTCGCGCGCCCCGGAACGACGATCATTTGCGTCTGAACCGCAGATACGCGGTCTTGCGCCCTTCGCGCGTGGCCTTCCTGCCGTATCGCGTCATGGTGTAACCGACCCATGGCTGCCGGAAATCGTCGGCGCGCTCCGCAAGCCAGACGAAATCAGACGAGCGCGCAAGATGCGACAGCGTCCAGGCGCAGTAATCGTCGATGTCGCAGACGAAGCGGAATTCGCCGCCCGCTTTCAGCACGCGCGCCATCGCGGCAATGGTCCGGTCCTGGACGAAGCGCCGCTTCCAGTGTCGCCGCTTCGGCCAGGGATCGGGATGGATCAGGTCGATTCGCGACAGCGAAGCCTGCGGCAGCCAAGCCAGGAGCTCGGCGGCATCGCCTGCGAACAGACGGATGTTGTCGATGTTGGTGGCCTCGATCTGCGCGAGGATCTTCGCCATGCCGTTGACATAGGGCTCGCAGCCGATGAAGCCGGTCGTGGAGAAGGTCTGCGCCTCGGCCGCAAGATGCTCGCCGCCGCCAAAACCGATCTCGAGCCGCACATCGTCGGCCGCGGGGTCGAAGATCTCGCGGGCGTCCGCCGGTGCTTCACCGTCGATGTCGAGGGCAAGATGCGGCAGCAGATGATCGACCAGCTCGGCCTGGTGCTGCCTGAGCTTGTGGCCCTTGCGTCGCCCGAAGAAGGCGCGTTCGCTGTCGTCGCGATCGGGATCTGATTTGCGTTCGCTCATCGCAGCGTCTGATACAGGCGATGGAGCAGCCGCGCGCGCGGTTCGAGCGACGAAACGTAGAGCTGCTCATAATGGGTGTGCGCGCCCTTGCCGTCGACGCCGAGCCCGTCGAGCGTTGCGGTGTGCGCCGCGGTGAAATTGCCGTCCGAGCCGCCGCCGGTGTGGGTGTCGACCAGCTCGAAGCCGATCTCCGTGGCGAGCGTCTTCGCATGCTCGTACAGCGAGGCGCCTGCATTGCTCTTCTCGTAGGGCGGACGATTGAGCTCGCCCGTGACCTTCACGGTGACGCCTTCGGTCTTCGATGTCAGTCCGAGGATCCTGTCGACGAATTCTTCTGCATCAGCAAAGCTCGGCACGCGCAGATCGACTTCGGCGTATGCCTCCTCCGGCGTAACGTTGGGACGCGTGCCGCCGCGCGCCACGCCGACATTCACGGTCACGCCACGCTGCAGGTCGTTCATGCCTTCCAGTGCCAAGATGACGTTGGCGAGCTCGCGGACGGCGCTGCGGCCGTCCTGGGGTCGCGTGCCGGCATGTGCAGGCACGCCCTTGATGAACACACGAAATCGTCCGACGCCCTTGCGCCCCGTGACGATCTTGCCGCCGTCGCGCGCGGGCTCCGTCACCAGCACGTATCTGGCCTTGCGCCCTTCCGTCTCGATCAGTGCGCGCGAGGTCGGGCTGCCGATCTCCTCGTCGGAGGTGAACAAATGCGTGATGCCGAGCGGCGAATGATCGCCGGCGGCGCAGAGCGCGCGAAAGGCGTGATGGGCAATGTAGGCGCCGCCCTTCATGTCGTAGATGCCGGGACCGAACGCGCTGTCGCCTTCGACCTTGAACGGCAGACGCTCGATGAAGCCCATGGGATGAACGGTATCGAGGTGGCTCAGCACCAGGATGCCCGGCTTGTCCTGGCCCCAGGTCGAGCGTGCGATCAGATGATCGCCGCAGCCATCGACGCCGGCGACGCGCTCGAGCGTCACTGGCAGATCGCGATATTGCTCCGCGACCACAGAGATCAGTTTGTTGACCTGTTCGGGCGCGTCCGTCGGCGTCTCGATCTCGACCCAGCGGCGGATGCCATCGAGAATAGTTCTGGAATCGAACCAATTGGATTTGGTCATGAACGCATCTGTGCCTTTGAACCGCATCATCGAAGAGGGCGCGCACCAAGACGCGGCCGCAAATCACGACATAGGCCAGATTTGACGCAGTCTCAAATCGGATTGAGCCGTCGCGTCACCGTTTGTCGGGACCTTCGCGGGCGGCGATCTGCTCGACGAGGTCGACGATCGAGCGGCGCATCTTCGAATCAGTGATTCGGGTGAACGCCTTGGTCAGAGCGAGACCTTCTGAGGTCGCGAGGAAGTCCGAGACATAGGAAGGCGAGGCGCCTTCGGCGAAGCCGTCCGGACCAGCCACGCCGCTCGGCCCGCCCTCGAACAGGAACGACACCGGCACCTGGAGAATCTCGGCGATCTGCTGAATGCGGCTCGCACCTACGCGATTCGTCCCCTTCTCGTACTTCTGGATCTGCTGGAAAGTCAGGCCCAAAGCTTCACCCAGCTTCTCCTGACTCATGCCCAACATGATGCGGCGCATACGCACGCGGCTGCCGACATATTTGTCAACAGGGTTGGGCGCTTTCGACATTTCCTCAGCCTCCAAACATCACCTTCGGCGCAATCACAAGAATTGCCTCCGGTGTCAGCATCGTCAAAATCAAACCCTGTTATTGGGAAACATTGCGGAGAAATTTAGCAACGCCCACTGTCTTTCGCAGCCGGTGCAGAATGAGGAGGGCGCGTGCAGTCTGTCAACCGTGGGACTACGGTTGTCAAAGGATTCCGGTCACTGCGGCGGCAAGGGCGTGATCAGGGTGCCCGTTTGGCAACGCGTCGGCGGACCGCCAAGATTACAGCCAGCGCGACAAGCATGGCTGCGGGCACGTCGCCCACCCGCGCATAGACGGTCGGCGGGAGTGCCGCGGGCAGGCTTGCATCCAATATGCCTTCCACGCCGAGGCCGAGGCTGGCAACGGTTCGTCCCACCGGATCGATCACCGCCGATACGCCGGTATTGGCGGACCGGACCAGCGGCAGTCCGAGCTCGATCGCGCGCATCCGGGCCTGCTCGAGATGCTGATAGGGACCGGTCGAGATGCCGAACCATCCGTCATTGGTGAGGTTCACGATCCAGCCCGGACGCTCATTGCGGCCGGCGACCTCGCCTGGAAAAATTGCTTCGTAGCAGATCAGCGGCAGCGCAGGCGGTGCGCCGGGCACCGGCAGCGCATGCCGCACGGTGCCGGGAATAAAGCCGCCGCGCACGCGCGTCAGTTGCTCGAAGCCGAGCTTCTCCATCAGGTCCTGGTAGGGCAGGAATTCGCCGAACGGCACGAGGTGCAGCTTGTCGTAGACCGAGAGCACGCTGCCGTCGTGATCGATCACGTAGATCGAATTATAGGCGCGCGTGATCGGCGTGCCCCGCGGCAGATCGGGGGCGCGGACCGAGCCCGTGATCAGCACCGTGCCCTTCGGCAGAAGCTCGGCGATTTGCGCCATCGCGTCGGCTTCGCGGGTCAGGAAGAACGGAAACGCGGATTCCGGCCAGATCAGGATGGTGGCATCGCGCACGCCGGTCGATTGCGGCCCGGAGGCGCGGTCCGACAGCGCCAGATATTTCTTCATCACCTCCGCCTTGGCGGCGTAGTTGAATTTCGCGTCCTGCTGGAGGTCCGGCTGCATCAGGCGCAGCTTGGTGCCCGCGACCATCGTGGTCGGATGCAGCGACAGGCGGATCGCGCCGAAGATGCCCATGACGATCAGAAGCGCTATCGCAGCAGCCGGCGCGCGCCACGCCGGGCGGCGATCAGGCGTGCGGTCGATCAGTGCCGCGGGGCTCGCGAAGATCGCGACGCTGAGGAACGTCATGCCCCACAGGCCGATCAACGACGCCGTCTGCGCCAGCGGCAACGGCTCGGACAGGGCATAGCCGAACGCGTTCCAGGGAAAGCCGGTCAATGCGTGACCGCGCAGCCATTCGGCGACGGTGAGGCTCGCGGCGAGCGCGAGGATGCGCGTGGCATCCTTGGTCCAGAGCAGGCGGGCCAGCGCAAAGCCGATTGCGGTGAAGATGGAGAGATAGGCCGGCAAGCCAAGCACGGCGAACGGCGTCAGCCACGCGAACACGTCGGCTTCGACGAAGAAGGCCTTGCCGATCCAGTAAAGTCCCGGGACGAAATAGCCGAGCCCGAACCAATAGCCGGTCAGCGCTGCGGCGGGGACGCCGCGATATCGTCCGGCGCCCGCGCCGTCGATCAGCCAGACCAGCACCGGGAAGGTAATGAACAGCACCGGAAAGACGTTGAACGGCGCCAGCGCCAGCACCGACAGCGCGCCGCACCCCATCGCGACGAGCGCGCGCTTCCATCCCCAGGTGAGGATGATGGCAAGCGCGATCTGTCGAAATCGCTGGAAGGGCGTCACTGCGGACCGGTCCCGTCGCCTGGCGGCGGGGTGGGCGTGTCGCCGGACGGCGGCTGACCGCTCTCCGGCGTAGCCTCGCGGCGACGGCTCTCGCGCTGGGTGCGTGGCGCGGGGCGTTCTTTCCGCGTCGAGATGCGCAGCCGCTTGACGCGGCGCGGATCGGCATCGAGCACCTCGACCTCGTAATTGCCGGGGCCCGAGATCACCTCGCCGCGCACCGGCAGGCGGCCGACGTGGCTGACGAGATAGCCGCCGAGCGTCTCGACTTCCTCGCCGGCCTCGCCGGTGACGAAATCCTCGCCGATCACCGTGCGGACGTCGTCGAGGCTGGCGCGGGCATCGGCGATGAAGGCGTTGTCGGGCAGGCGCACGATCGAGGGCGGCTCGTCGCTGTCGTGCTCGTCGTCGATCTCGCCGACGATCTGCTCGACGATGTCCTCCAGCGAAACCAGCCCGTCGCTGCCGCCATATTCGTCGACCACCAGCGCCAGATGGATGCGCGTGGCCTGCATCTGCGCCAGCAGGTCGATCGCCCGCATCGACGGCGGTACGTAGAGCAGCTTGCGGATGATGCGCGCATCCTGCAGCGGCAGCGCCAGATCGACGGTACGCAGATCGAGGCCGGCCGGCAGCGGCTTCTTGCGCTTGGTCTTGGTGGCCTCCGACACGCGTGCGCGCGCGGTCATGAAAGCGAGCAGGTCGCGGATGTGAACGATGCCGACGGGATCGTCCAGCGTCTCGTTGTACACGACAAGGCGCGAATGGCCGGCACTTTCGAAGCGGTCCATCAATTCGCCGAGCGGGATGTCGCGCTTCACCGCGATGATGTCAGCGCGATGCACCATGACGTCGGCGATGCGGCGCTCGTGCAGGCCGAGGATGTTGCGCAACATGGTGCGCTCGACGGTCGAGAAGCCAGTGTCGTCGGGTGTCGTGGCATCGAGCACGACCTGGAGGTCGTCGCGCACCGATCCCGCCTTCCAGCCGAACAGGGTACGAATGGCGCGCAGCAGCCAGCCTTCCGCGGTCGGGCGCATCACCTCGCCAGGCGTCACCACGGCCGGCAGATTGGGCGTGTTGCGCGGATTGTCGTGGGTTGGCTCGGAATCCGGCATCTCAGTGCGTCCCTGCGCGGTCAGCATAGGGGTCGGGGATGCCGAGATGAGCCAGGATCTCGGTTTCCAGCGCTTCCATCTCCTCGGCGTCGTCGTCGTTCTCGTGGTCATAGCCGACCAGATGCAGGAAGCCGTGCACCGCGAGATGACTCAAATGGTGATCGAACGGCTTGTGTTCCTCGTCCGCCTCGCGCCGCATGGTCTCGTAGGCGATCGCGATGTCGCCGAGCATGCGCGGTGCATCGCCGGGTTTCCATTCGCCCTCCGGCTGGAGCGCCGGAAACGACAGCACATTGGTCGGCTTGTCGATGCCGCGCCAGTTGCTGTTCAGCGTGCGGATGCCGGCATCGTCGGTCAGCATCACAGCCACTTCGGCGTCAGCGACGTCCTCATCGACACTCTCGGCGGCGGCCGCTACCGCGCGCTGGATCACCGCTTCGGAATCGGGCTCGCGCTGCCAGCAATCGGCGACGACGAGGACCTCGGTCATGGGAAGGTTCGGATGTGACATCTTGTTTGTTCGGAACGAAAGGACGCCATGTCCGCGTCCATATGGTCCGGCTGTTGTCTCGTCAGGATTTACCGGCGGCCGGCCGCTGCGGCTGCCCTTCATAGGCAGAGACGATTCTTGCCACGAGTTCGTGGCGGATCACGTCCTCGGCCTTGAAATGAACTTGTGCAATGCCCTCGACGCCGCTCAGCAGACGCGTCGCCTCCGCCAGACCCGAGGTCTGGCCGTTCGGCAGGTCGATCTGGGAGGGATCGCCCGTCACGATCATGCGGCTGTTTTCGCCGAGACGGGTCAAAAACATCTTCATCTGCATCGACGTGGTGTTCTGCGCCTCGTCCAGGATGATGGCGGCGTTGGTCAGCGTGCGGCCGCGCATGAAGGCGAGCGGCGCGATCTCGATCTCGCCGGTCTGGAGCGCGCGCTCGACGATGCGCGCGTCCATCAGGTCGTAGAGCGCGTCGTAGATCGGGCGCAGATAGGGATCGACCTTCTCGCGGAGGTCGCCGGGCAAAAAGCCGAGCCGCTCGCCGGCCTCGACCGCCGGACGCGACAGGATGATCTTGTCGACTTCCTTGCGCTCGAACAGCTGCGCGGCGTGCGCGACCGCGAGCCAGGTCTTGCCGGTGCCGGCGGGGCCGATGCCGAACACCAGCTCGTGGCGCTTCAGCGCGCGGATGTAGGAATCCTGCGCGGCGGTGCGGGCGCGCACCGGGCGCTTGCGCAAATTGATGCTGTCGAAGGTGGATTTGGCCGACTTGGCGTCGAATTCGAACAGCGAGCCCTGCGCGATCACGGCGCGGATCGCGCCTTCGACTTCGCCCTGGTCGAGATCCTGCCCCTTCACGGCCTGCGCGTAGAGCGTCTCCAGCACGCGGCGCGCGGCGTCGCAGCCGTCGCGTGTGCCGCCGATGGTGATGTGGTTGCCCTTGGAGTCGACCACGACGCCGAGCCGCCGCTCGATCTGCGCGAGATGCTGGCCGTAGGGGCCGACCAGCGCGGAAGCGGCGCGGTTGTCGTCGAAGTCGATGACGACCTGGGTCTCGGGCGGAACTTGCATGTCGCGGTCAAATTTGCGGCTGGGAGCGAACGAAGACGAATCCGATGCGCTTTTTGGCAAGGGTTCAGGCTCCAATGGCGATTTGAGATAAAGCGGGCCCGCGCGGCGTCACGAGCTCACCGAGAAAGCTGTAGCGCTCGAGACTGTCGATGCGCACCGGCAGGATTTGTCCGATGATGTCGGGCGAGGCCATCACATGCGCGGGCTGGAGGAAGGCAGTGCGGCCGACGATCTGGCCCTCCTTGCGGGCCGGACGCTCGAACAGCACATCGACCGTTGAGCCAATCGCAGCCTTGTTGAAGGCCGATTGCTGGCTGTCGATCAGTTCCTGGAGCCGCTCCAATCGCTGGTCCATCTCGGCGGGGGACACCGTCTCCTGCATATCCGCGGCCGGCGTTCCCGGCCGGGCGGAGTATTTGAACGAATATGCTGCAGCGTAGCCGATTTGCGTGACAAGCGCGAGGGTCGCGAGAAAATCTTGCTCACTCTCGCCGGGGAAGCCGACGATAAAATCTGATGAAAAAGCAATGTCTTGGCGCGCGGACCGGAAACGGTCGATGACAGCGAGATAATCATCGGCGGTATGTTTCCGGTTCATGGCGGCGAGAATCCGGTCCGAACCCGACTGCACCGGCAGGTGCACGAACGGCATCAGCTCGCCGAGGTCGCGATGCGCTGCAATCAAACTGTCATCGACGTCGCGGGGGTGGCTGGTCGAATAGCGCAGCCGCGCGATGCCGGGAATTTTTGCCAGATGCTCGAGCAGCCTGCCGAGCGGCCAGGCTTTTCCGTCAGGTCCTTCGCCATGATAGGCGTTGACGTTCTGCCCGATCAGCGTGAGCTCGCGCACGCCGTTGTCGGCGAGCCGCTTCACATCGTCGACGATCTTGGCGACCGGCCGCGACACCTCCGAACCACGTGTGTAAGGCACGACGCAGAAGGTGCAGAACTTGTCGCAGCCTTCCTGCACCGTGACGAAAGCAGAAATTCCGCGCGCGCGGATGGCGTCGGGCTTGGGCTGGGCCAGGAAGCCGAACTTGTCCGCCGCGGGAAACTCGGTCTCGATCGCGCGGCCTTCATTGCCGGCGCGCTTCAGCAGCTCGGGCAGATGATGATAGCTCTGCGGGCCGACCACGACGTCCACGACAGGCGCGCGGCGCACGATCTCCTCGCCTTCGGCCTGCGCCACGCAGCCCGCGACCGCGATCTGCATCGCCCGGCCGCCGCGCGCGGCCTCGTCCTTGGCGACGCGCAAGCGCCCGAGTTCGGAATAGACCTTCTCGGAGGCTTTTTCCCGGATATGGCAGGTGTTGAGGATGACGAGGTCGGCGTCCTCTGCGCTGGCCGTCTCCACGAATCCTTCCGGGGCCAGCGTGTCCACCATGCGCTGGGCATCGTAGACGTTCATCTGGCAGCCATATGATTTGATGTGCAGCTTGCGCGGCGGTGTCATGGAACCCGGAATTGAGGTGGAGGACGGCCCTCAAATATAGGCTGGAGGGTCGAAAATCCAGCGATCGGAGCCGTTTGGGCCCATTCCAGGGCCGGTGCCTGCGCAAAGCGCGGAATCCAGGGATTTTGGCACCAGATTCCGGGTTCACGCGCGCTGCGCGTGACCCGGAATGACAAAAAGGGCGTGGAATCAGCCCGCCAGGGCGTCCGCCTCGACGCGCCGGAGCAGCTCCGGCAGCTGCCGCATATCGTCGAACGTCAATCCGGCACCGGCGGCCCGCAGTCTCTCGGCGTGACCTGGTGGGCAGTGGCTGCCGCCATGAAAGCCCAGTACGGCCATCCCGGCGGCATGCGCGCCTGTTACCCCGGGGACGCTGTCCTCGATCACCAGGCACCGTTCCGGCGCGGCCTTCATCTGATCGGCGGCAAACAGAAACAGATCAGGCGCGGGCTTGCCGCGTGCGACCTGGCTTGCGGAAAAGATGTTGGGAGCGAGCAGGTCGTAGAGCCCGGCACACGTCAGGCCGTGAAGGATCTTCTCCGGTGTGCCGCTCGATGCAACGCATTTGGGCAAATCGATTGCGCCAATCGCCGCGGCGACATGGGTGATCGGCTGCAGGTCGCTGGCGTAGAATTGCAGCGTAGCCGCATTGACCTGCTGCTCCAGATCGTCGGGAAGATTGCGGCCGATCTCCTGTTCGACCATCCGCCGCGCGTCTTTCTCGGAGACGCCGAGGAAGCGCACCAGCACCTGCTCCGACGTGATCGGATAGCCGTGTCGCGTCAGCACATCCGCATGCGCGCGACAGGAGATCACCTCGCTGTCCACGAGCACGCCGTCGCAATCGAAGATGATGAGGTCGATGGGCACTTAGTTTGTGGGCTTGTCGTCGTCGAGCGGAACGCAATAGAGCTCGAGCCGATGGTCGACCAGCTTGTAGCCGAGCTTGCGCGCGATCTCCGCCTGGAGCTTCTCGATCTCCTCGGAGGTGAACTCGATCACCTTGCCGTCGCGCAGGTTGATGAGGTGGTCGTGATGGCTGTCGCGCATCGTCTCATAGCGCGCGCGGCCCTCGCGGAAATCATGGCGCTCGATGATGCCCGCATCCTCGAACAGCTTGACGGTGCGATACACGGTCGAGATCGAGATCTTGTCGTCGACGGCGACACAGCGCCGGTACAGTTCCTCGACATCGGGATGATCGACCGATTCCGCCAGCACGCGAGCGATGACGCGGCGCTGCTCGGTCATGCGCATGCCGGTCGCGGCGCAGCGCGCCTCGATACCGGTCGCCTTGGATGCGGAAGAAGCTTTAAGTCCAGTCATAGGGTGTCCGCCTGAGGGGGCGCTTTCTGCCATCAATGTTACGACAAGTCACGTCGCATCAGAAGTGCGTTCAATTGTTCCCCGTTGGGCTGCTTATAGTAGCGTTCGCGGCGCCCGACCACCATGAATCCGGTCCGGTCGTAGAGCCGCCGCGCCGGCTGGTTATTTTCCTCGACTTCGAGAAATATTGTGCGCACGCCGCGCCCTGCGAGGTGGCCGAGATGCGTCATCAGCAGCGTGCGGGAAAGGCCGCGGCCGCGGTACGCCCGGTCGACCGCGATGGAGAGGATTTCCGCTTCGTCGGCGCCGATCCGGGAGACCGCGAAGCCGATTGTCTTGCGGCCGAGCCGCAATCGATGCACGAGCGTGTTGCGCTCGCCGATCATGCCCTCGAACTCGCCTTCGCCCCAGCCCCGGGCGAAGGATTGGCCGTGCAGCTGCGCCAGCCGCGCCGCGTCGCGCGTGGATGCTGGCTCTACGGCGGCCGTGCCGCCGCGCCACCATTCCGAAAACCATCCCATCATGAGCTTGCAGCTTGCGCTGCGAGCGGCGGCAGAGCGGCCGGCTTGGCGTCGGGCGCCTTCAGATAGAACGGCCGCGCCGGATTTGTCTCGGGATCGGCCGCAGCTCCAAGCCACGCGACCCAGCCGATGTCCGGCGCGGGCTGCGCGTCGACCGCCACGGGTTGTGGACCATCCTTCGGCCAGCGATCGGCGAGGATCTTCGCGGCGTTGCCGACCAGATGCGGTGCGCCGAAGCGCGAGGCCGCGATCGCCTCGTCGATTGGAACGACGCTCGGCCGCACCAGCTGGCTGCCGTCGCCGGCCACGATCTGGAAGTAGACGTGATCGTGCCGCGCGTCGATCGCCGAGATCACCGGCGCCGTTCCGCTCTGACCGACGACGGTGGCGGCATAGGCCGATAACGTCGTCAGCCCGGCGGCGGGTCGTTTTGCCGCAAGCGCAAGGCCGCGCGCCGCCGAAATGCCGACCCTCAGGCCCGTGAAGCTGCCGGGACCGACGGTGACGGCGATGCGGTCGAGCGAGGTGAAGGCCAGATCGGCCGATTGCATCACGCGCGCAATCATCGGCATCAGCGCTTCGGCGTGGCCGCGTTTCATCAGAAGCGATTCTTGCGCAAGCAGCTGGCCGGCGTCGGTGTCGAGAACGGCGGCCGCGCACGCCTCCAGCGCGGTATCGATGGCGAGGATCAGCATCGAATCAGCTTAGTCGGTTCCGCCGCGATCGAACCAGTCCAAGTTTGATTTCTCGACAGGCGCACCATTGGCCCCGTAATTCTACGTGAACGGGAACTGGCAAAAGCCTTCGCGCCCTCTTTTTGAAACAAATGCATCAATTTGCAACCTGTGAGCTAGCTAAGTATTTGAAGTATTTCCATTTTAAGGAAAGGTTAGCAATCATCGGACACCTTTCGGGCGCGGAAGGCGCATTAGCGACGACCGGAACGAAGCATTCGAGCGGTCAAACCGCGCATCTTCCGGTCCTTTGGAAAGGTTTCTTTTATGTCTTTTTGGCGAAGCGGTTCTTCGGCCCGCGAAGCTATGGCCCAGGTCAGCGCACTTTCGAAGTCGCAGGCCGTGATCGAATTCAATCTCGACGGCACCATTCTCACCGCCAACCAGAACTTTCTGGCCGCGATGGGCTACCGGCTCGACGAGATCCAGGGCAAGCACCACAGCATGTTCGTGACGCCGGACGAGCGGGGCAGCGCGGCCTATCGCGAGTTCTGGGCGCGCCTTGGCTGCGGCGAATATCAGTCCGCCGAGTACAAGCGGCTCGGCAAGGGCGGCCGCGAGATCTGGATCCAGGCGTCCTACAATCCGATCATCGACGAGGCCGGCAAGCCGGTGAAGGTCGTCAAGTTCGCCACCGACATCACCGCGCGCAAGATCCGCAGCCTCGAGGATGCCGGCAAGATCTCCGCGATCGGCCGCGCCCAGGCCGTGATCGAGTTCAATCTCGACGGCACCATCATCACCGCCAACGAGAATTTCCTGGCGACTGTCGGTTACCGGCTCGACGAGATCCAGGGTCAGCATCACCGAATGTTCGTTACGCCTGGTGAGCGCGACAGCGCGGCCTATCGCGAGTTCTGGGCAAAGCTGGCCCGCGGCGAATTCCAGTCGGCCGAGTACAAGCGCATCGGCAAGGGCGGCAAGGAAGTCTGGATCCTTGCGTCCTACAATCCGATCCTCGACGAGACCGGCAAGCCGTTCAAGGTGGTGAAGTTTGCCACCGACATCAGCGCGCAAAAGCTGTCGAACGCGAACTTTGCCGGGCAGATCGAGGCCATCGGCAAGTCGCAGGCCGTGATCGAGTTCGACATGGACGGAAAGGTGCTGACGGCCAACGAGAACTTCCTCGGCGCGCTCGGCTACACGCTGTCCGAGATCGTCGGCAAGCATCACAGCATGTTCGTGGGCGCTGACGAGCGCGACGGCGAAGCCTATCGCGCCTTCTGGGCGAGGCTGAATGCCGGCGAATTCCAGTCCGGCGAATATCAGCGCGTCGGCAAGGGCAGCCGGCAAGTCTTTATCCAGGCCTCCTACAATCCGATCCGCGATCTCAACGGCAAGCCGTTCAAGGTCGTGAAATACGCCTCCGACACCACGGCGCAGGTGATCGCGCGCAAGCGCAGCGAGAAGGTGCGCAGCATGATGGAGTCGGTCGCCGCCGGCGCCGAGGAGCTCAACGCTTCGGTGCGCGAGATCGCCGAAGCCATGACGCGCTCGCGCGAGACCGCCGCGACCGCCGTCGATCGTGTCGAGGTGGCGGACCAGCAGGCGCACCGGCTGACCCAGGCGGCGGAGTCGATGAGCATGATCGTGCAGCTCATCGGCAACATCACCGGCCAGATCAATCTGCTGGCGCTGAACGCCACCATTGAATCCGCGCGCGCCGGCGAAGCCGGTCGCGGTTTTGCGGTGGTCGCATCGGAGGTGAAGAATCTGGCCAATCAGGCCAAGCAGGCCGCCGACCGGATCGAGCAGGAGATCAGCAATCTCAACGGCATCTCGGTCGATGTCGTCGCCGCGCTGGAGCAGATCAAGGGCGCGATCCAGGGTGTCAGCGAGTACGTCTCGTCAACGGCCGCTGCGGTCGAGGAGCAGAGCACGGTGACGAACGAGATGTCGGCGAGCATGCGCAAGGCGGCGGAAGAGGCGGCCAGCATCGGTCAGGCTGCGTAGATCTCGTAGGGTGGATTAGCCCCGGGCTGCGCGAAGCGCAGTCCCTTGGCGTAATCCACCTCTTTAATGTCCACGCGGATAGAGCAGTGGTGGGTTACGTCAAGCAGACGCGCTTCGCGCATCTGCTCGTCTAACCCACCCTACTGTACCTCTTACATCGGCCGGACTTCGACCACGTCAGGCACGAAATGCTTGAGCAAATTCTGGATGCCGTGCTGGAGCGTCGCGGTCGACGACGGGCAGCCGGAGCAGGCGCCCTTCATGTTGAGATAGACGACGCCGTCCTTGAAGCCGCGGAAGGTGATGTCGCCGCCGTCATTGGCGACCGCCGGCCGCACGCGGGTCTCGATCAGATCCTTGATCATGTCGACGGTCTCGGCATCCGACTCGTCGAAGAACTCGTCCTCGTCGTCGAGATCGACTTCGCTGGTGGCTACACCGTCGGCGAGCAGCGGCGCGCCGGACATGTAGTGCTCCATGATGGCGCCGAGGATCGCGGGCTTGAGCTGCTGCCATTCACCGTTCGCCTTGGTCACGGTGATGAAATCCGATCCATAGAACACGCCGGTGACGCCGGGCACGTCGAACAGTTTTTCGGCCAGCGGCGAGCGCGTGGCCGATTCACGGCTCGAAAATTCCATCGGGCTGCCGTCGACCACGACGCGGCCGGGAATGAACTTCAGCGTGGCGGGATTGGGGGTGGCTTCGGTTTGAATGAACATGGTTTTCTCCAGACGTCGCCGGTTCAAGGCCGGCGCGTGCCCTATCCACTAGCAGATGGCGACGGCGAACGCACGATCAAGGGGCGGGGTGGCTGTTTCGTTGTTATATCAGCGGGTTAGGGCGCCGCTTACCCTCCCCTGGAGGGGGAGGGTCGATCGCGCGCAGCGCGAGCGGGGTGGGGTGATCTCTCAACACGGGCAGTGTTCTATGAGGAGAGACCGTCACCCCACCCCGTCTCTCATCTTCGCTGCGCTCAGATGTGAGCCGACCCTCCCCCTCCAGGGGAGGGTAAAAAGGAGTCACGACAGCGAATCCACGCTTCCGTCGCTCAGCGCGCCGGAGATGATCGTCACCGGCACCGGGAACGTGCCCAGCGCCTGCGCGAGCAGCGAGACCAGCGGCCCCGGACCCTCCGCGCCGGGATTGGCGGCGAGCACCAGCATGGCGATGTCGGGGTCCTCGTCGATCACGGCGAGCAGCTGTTCCATCGCGTCACCTTCACGGATCACCCGTTCCGGCGTGATCGCGGCGATGCCGTTGGCGCGGCCGGCGGCGCGGTCGAGCGCGGCCTCCGCTGCCTCATGCGCTTCGGCGCGCATGATGTCGGCGACACCAAGCCATTCCTGGCTCTGTGCCTCGCTCTCGATGATGCGCAGCATGACCACGCCGCCGCCCGCGCGGATCGCCCAGCGGCTGGCGTAATAGACCGCGCGATCCCATTCGGCGGTGTCATCGACGATGACGAGGCATTTGGGCTTGTGCCCCGGCTCGAAGCAAAGTCGCTTGCTGGTCATGCATGTCCCGACGTGTGCACGGTCGGCATGCTGCCACACTCCCCGATCGTTTGGGAGAGGGGCCCCGGCCGACGCTGCGGCGTCGGCCGGGCTTCGCAACCGCAGTAATCAGCGCCGGCGGATGAAGCCGACGATGTCCTTCGAGAGGTTCATGGTCTCTTCGGCGATGGCGCGGGCCCGGTCGGCGCCGTCGTTCAGGACGGCGTCGATATGGCCGGGGTCGGCGACGAGGCGCTTCATCTCGCCCGCGATCGGCGCGAGTTTCGTCACGCACAGCTCGACCAGCGAATTCTTGAAGCTGGAGAACTGGCCGCCGCCGAATTCGCGTAGCACGTCGGCCTTGGTGCGGCCGGAGAGCGCGGCGAAGATGCCGACGAGATTGTCGGCCTCGGGACGCGCCTCCAGGCCCTTCTCCTCGCCCGGCAACGGCTCCGGATCGGTCTTCGCCTTGCGGACCTTCTGCGCGATGGTGTCGGCGTCGTCGGTCAGGTTGATGCGCGAATTGTCGGAGGCATCCGACTTCGACATCTTCTTGGTGCCGTCGCGCAGGCTCATCACGCGCGTCGCCGGTCCCGTGATCAGTGGTTCCGGCAGCGGGAAGAACAGGCCGTCATTGGCGCCCTGGGCACGAATGGAGTCGCCGAAATCATTGTTGAACTTCTGCGCGATGTCGCGCGAGAGCTCGAGATGCTGCTTCTGGTCCTCGCCGACCGGAACGTGGGTGGCGCGGTAGAGCAGGATGTCGGCGGCCATCAGCACGGGATAGTCGAACAGCCCGACCGACGCGTTCTCGCGGTCCTTGCCGGCCTTCTCCTTGAACTGGGTCATGCGGCCGAGCCAGCCCATGCGTGCGACGCAGTTGAAGATCCAGGCGAGCTCGGCATGGCCCGAAACCTGGCTCTGGTTGAACACGATGTGCTTCTTCGGATCGATGCCGCTCGCGATGAACGCCGCGGTCACCTCGCGGGTGTTGCGCGCCAGCTCGACCGGTCCGCCCCAGACGTCCACGCCTTGCGTGATCGCATGCATGTCGACGACGCAATAGATGCAGTTGTGGGTTTCCTGCATCTTCACGAAGTTGACGATCGCGCCGAGGTAATTGCCGAGGTGCAGATTGCCCGTCGGCTGGACGCCCGAAAAAACCCGTTCAACGAATGGCATGGCAGCTTTCCTGCAAGATACGGGGCGTCGTTTCCAACAGCGGCGCTGCCCCGTCAAGGGTAATTCGATAGGCTTGGCGGCCGAGGGCGGTCTAGGCCGGCCGTCTCAAGGCGTTAACCGCCTCACGCCAGGAGGCGGCGCCAAGAATTTGCAGGAGCAGGCCATAGACGGCGATTCCGGCCGCGATCTGCACGCCCAGCACGATGAAGCGGATCAGGCCATGTGCCTCGGCAGCCACGAGACCCCTCGTCAGCCAGAGCAGGGCGCCCATGGCGCTTGCGGCGAGCACGATCCGCGGCAGCCGGCTGCGGGCGGCCGCGTCGACCGAGAAGCCGAATTCGCTGGTGCCTCTTCGGAGCAGCGAGAGTGCACTGCTCCAGGCGCCGGCCGCGATGCTGGCGGCGATCCCGCTTGCGCCGAAGACGTGTCCGAGCACGACGGCGAGCGCGACCGCGACCACGAATCCCTTGGCGGTGGCCAGCAGCGGCGTCATCGTGTCGCTGCGGGCAAAGTAGGCCGGCGACAAGGCCTTGATCAGCACGTGGGCCGGCAGGCCCAGCGCCAGCCACATCAGCGCGTGGGCGGTCGCCGCACTGTCATCCGCACCGAAGGCGCCATGCTCGAACAACAGCCGCACGATCGGCTCGGCCAGCACGATCAGGCCGAGCGTCGCCGGCAGCGCCAGCCCGGTCGCGAGTTCCAGCGCACGCGACTCCGCATGCGCCACGGCGTCGCGGTCGCCGCTACCCACCGCGCGCGTCAGCTCCGGCACCAGCACCGTGCCCATGGCGACGCCGACGATGCCGAGCGGCAATTCGATCAGGCGGTTGGCGAAATAGAGCCAGGACACGGCGGAGGGCGTGGCGGAGGCGATGATCGCGCCGGCCACCATCAGCCATTGCGGGCCCGAGCTTGCGATCATGCCGGGAATGGCCTTGGCGAAGAAGCCGCGCATCTCCGGGTCGAAGCCGACGCGTAGCGGCCTCGCAAGCCGCGCGCTTCGCTGCGACAGCAGCATCAGCAATTGCAGCAGACCGGCGACACCGACGGTGGCGGCCAGCATCCACGCGTCGAAGCTGGCATCGGCATGCCAGACAAGGAGCACAGCGATTGCGGCGATCAGGGCGATATTGAACAGCAGCGGCGAGAACGCGGTGAGCGCAAAGCGCCCTTGCGCGTTCAGCAGCCCCATCAGCACGGTGACGGGGCCGGCAAAGGCGAGATAAGGCAGCATCAGCCGCGCGTTCTGGACGGCGAGGTCGAGCGTGCCGCTGCCGAGAAACCCGGGCGCGATCACCGTGATGATCAGCGGCATCATCAGCGCAATGACGATCGAGATGACAATCAGGGCCGCGCTGACCGTGCCGAGCACGCGCCCGGCGAACGCTGATGCGGCCGCCTCGCCGTCGCGTTCTCGAACGCGCAGCCAGGCCGGGATCAGCGCGGCATTCAGGGCCCCCTCGCTGAGCAGCCGGCGTACCACGTTGACCAGCTGAAAGGCTGCCAGGAACGCATCCGCCACGGCGCCGGTGCCGAGCAGCGCCGCGATCAGGGAATCGCGGGCAAAGCCCAGCAGCCGCGAGGCCAGTGTTCCCGTCGAGACAGTCAGGAAGGAGCGGATCATTGCCTGTAATAATACCGTTGCTTGCCCGCGAAGGGCCGGTCGTGATAGGCCGCGAGCCAGATTTCAGGCCGACAGGAAGCGGATTCTTGCGGCAATCGCAATCCGCCAAACAGGATCAAGGTGAATGGCTGACGTGAAATATGACGTTCTCGGGATCGGTAACGCGCTGTTCGACGTGCTGGTCAGGACCGATGAAGCCTTTTTGGGCAAGCACGGCATGACCAAGGGCAGCATGTCCCTGATCGACGAGGCGCGGGCCGCCGCCATCTACAAGGACATGGGCCCGGCGACGGAAGTCTCGGGCGGCTCGGCTGCCAACACCATCGTCGGCATCGGCAGCCTCGGCGCACGCGCGGCCTATGTCGGCAAGGTCAAGGACGACCAGATCGGCAAGCTCTATGTCCACGACATCCGCGCCGCCGGCGTCGCCTTCAACACGCCCGCCGCAAAGGACGGCCCCGCGACCGGTTGTTCCTACATTCTGGTCACGGGCGACGGCGAGCGCACCATGAACACCTATCTCGGCGCGGCGCAGGATCTGTCGCCGGCCGACATCGACCCGGCCGAGATCGCTGCTGCCGGCATCGTCTATCTCGAGGGCTATCTCTGGGACCCCAAGAACGCCAAGGATGCCTTCGTCAAGGCGGCCGAGATCGCCCATGGCGCGAAGCGCAAGGTGGCGCTGACGCTGTCGGATTCGTTCTGCGTCGACCGCTATCGCGACGAGTTTTTGGGGCTGATGCGCAACGGCACCGTCGACATCGTCTTCGCCAACGAATCCGAGCTGCATTCGCTCTACATGACCTCGGATTTCGACACCGCGCTGAAGCAGCTGCGCAACGACGTCAAGCTCGGCGTCGTCACCCGCAGCGAGAAGGGTTGCGTGGTGGTGACGCCGACCGACGCCGTCGCCGCGCCGGCCTCGCCGATCACGAAGCTGGTGGACACCACCGGCGCCGGCGATCTCTTCGCCGCCGGCTTCCTGTATGGCCTCGCGCGTAATCTCGCCCACAAGCAGTGCGGCGAGCTCGGCGCGCTCGCGGCCGCCGAGGTGATCCAGCACATCGGCGCACGTCCGCAAGTGTCGCTGAAGGAGCTGGCCCAGCAGCGCGGGCTGACGGTTTAAGGAAGTCGCTCTCTCTCGGCCGTCATTGCGAGCCTCATTCTCCGCTGTCGTCGCCCGGCCAGTGCGCAATTGCGCACTAGGACCGGGCGACCCAGTATTCCAGAGGCAGCTGTGGAATACGGAGGAGCCGCGGCGTACTGGATTCCCCGCCTTCGCGGGGAATGACGGTGTTGGTGTAGCGAGATCACTCAGCCCCTCACGCCGTCTTCGCAGCCTTCAACCCCAGACGTTGCTCCACCGCATCCCGCATCACGAATTTCTGGATCTTGCCGGTCACGGTCATCGGAAATTCGTCGACGAATTCGACATAGCGCGGGATCTTGTTGTGGGCGATCTGGCCCTGGCAGAAGGTGCGGACCTCCTCGGCCGTCAGTGTCTCGCCCGGCCTGACGCGGATCCAGGCGCAGAGCTCTTCACCGTAGCGCGTATCGGCCACACCAAAAATCTGCACGTCCTGAATTTTGGGGTGACGGTACAAGAACTCCTCGATCTCGCGCGGATAGAGGTTCTCGCCACCGCGGATCACCAGATCCTTGATGCGGCCGACGATGTTGCAATAGCCCTCGTCGTCGATGGTCGCGAGATCGCCGGTGTGCATCCAGCCGTTGGCATCCAGCACGTCCGACGTCTTCTCCTTCTCGTCCCAATAGCCCAGCATGACGCTGTAGCCGCGCGTGCAGAGCTCGCCGCGTTCCCCACGCTTGACGATCCTGCCTTCGAGATCGACGACCTTGACCTCGACATGCGGATGAATCCGTCCCACCGTGGAGACGCGTCGTTCGAGCGGATCATCTGTCGCGCTCTGGAAGCTGACCGGGCTGGTTTCGGTCATGCCGTAGGCGATGGTGACCTCGCGCATGTTCATTTCGGTGTTGACGCGCTTCATCACCTCTATCGGGCAGGGCGCGCCCGCCATGATGCCGGTGCGCAGTGATTTCAGGTCGAACGTCTTGAATTCGGGATGATCGAGTTCCGCGATGAACATCGTCGGCACGCCGTACAGCGCAGTGCACTTCTCCTGTTCGATCGCCCGTAGCGTCGCGAGCGGATCAAAACCCTCGCCGGGATAGACCATCGTCGTGCCAAGCGTGACGGAGGCGAGGTTGCCCATCACCATGCCGAAGCAGTGATAGAGCGGCACCGGAATGCAGATGCGATCCTGATCGGTCAGGCGCATCGCGCGGCCGGTGAAATAGCCGTTGTTGAGGATGTTGTGATGCGTCAGCGTCACGCCCTTCGGCGATCCCGTGGTGCCGCTGGTGAACTGGATGTTGACGGGATCGTCGAACTGCAGGGCGGCGCCGAGCGCTGCAAGCTGCTCCCGATGCTCGGCACCGCCCATGCGTGCGACTTCCTCGAAAGCGACAGTGCCTGATGCTGCCGGGCCGCCGATTTGAATCACCATCCGCAGGTCCGGCAATCGCGTCGCCTGCAACTGTCCGGGCTTTGCGCTTGCCAGCTCCGGCAGCAGCGTGTTGAGCATCTCCATGTAGTTGCTGGTCTTGAACGCGGTCGCGGTGACGATCGCCGCGCAGCCGACTTTCTTCAGCGCGAATTCCAGCTCGCTGAGCCGGTAGGCGGGATTGATCGTCACCAGGATCAGGCCCGCCTTGGCGGCGGCAAACTGGGTCAGTGTCCATTCCGGCCGGTTCAGCGACCAGATGCCGATCCGCTCCCCGCGTTCGAGTCCCAGCGCGAGAAAGCCCGCGGCGAGCGCATCGACGCGCGCGGCGAATTCGGTCCAGGTCCATCTGACGCCGTGGCTGGGCGAGACCAGCGCCTCGCGGTTACCCCAGCGCCGCACGGCGTGGTCGAGGCTGCGACCGATGGTGTCGCCGAGCAGCGGCGTGTCCGAGATGCCGCAAACGTAGCTGTCGGCCTTGCCTGCCAGATCGTCCGCCAAGTTCGTCTCCTCAAAGCTGATGCCTCGTGCCTGAAGCCGATGGCTTTGGGCACGAGGTTATCGATTGTGGCGCAGGCGCGCGACGCCGCGCGCCTCATACTTAAGTGGCTAAGCCGCCTTCTTCCCGCTCCCTGCATCGAGCCCGGCATACACACCGCGCTCGAAGCCGGCGAACGTCTCCAGGCATTTCGCGTCGGCGAACGGCAGCAGCTGCATCAGGATCACGCCGGTGACGTCGCGCGCAGGGTCGATCCAGTAATAGGTGTTGGCGAGACCGGCCCAGGCGAGGCTGTTCGGGCTGCGCCCTTCAGCGGTCTTGGCGGTGTTGATCATGAAGCTGAGGCCCCACTTCTTGACCTGCTCCGGATAGAGATCGACGTCGTTGGTGTACATCGGCGCGGCCGTGGTCAGCTTGCCCATGGTGAGGTCGCCCATCTGGTTTTGCCCCATCATGGCGATCGTTTCGGCCTTCAGCACCTGATTGCCGTTGCCGCGGCCCTTGTTCAGAATCATCTGGGTGAACCTGATGTAGTCGGCCGCGGTCGAATAGAGGCCGCCGCCACCCATGTGGAATTCCGGCTCCTGCTCGAGCTCGAACGGGATCGCGGCAAGCTGGCCGTCCTCGCCGCGCGCGTGCATGCCGACCAGGCGCTTGCGCATGTTGTCGGTGATCTTGAAAGCGGTGTCGCTCATGCCGAGCGGGGTGAACAGGTTATCGCGCAAATAAGCATCGAGCCGCTTGCCGCTGACGGCTTCCACCGCCTTGCCGACGAAATCGATATTGGTGCCGTATTCCCAGCGCGTGCCGGGATCAGTCATGACAGGCGTCTTCAGCGCCGCATTCTGGCAGGTGGTGATGGCGGGGATGCCGGTCTTCTCCAGGTAGATCCCGAGATCGCCGTTCCACATGTTGTAGGCAAAGCCCGCGGTGTGGGTCAGGAGCTGGCGCAGCGTGATCGGCCCCTTCGCCGGCCGCAGCTTCGCCTCGCCCTTGGCATCGAAGCCTTCGAGCACCTGCGGCTTGGCGAGATCGGGCAGCACCGAACCGATCGGCGCATCCAGCGACAGCTTGCCCTGCTCGACCAATTGCATCGCGCCCGCTGATGTCACAGCTTTCGTCATCGAGGCGATCCAGAACACGCTGTCGGCCGTCATCGGGTCTGGCTTCGACAGGTCGCGCTGGCCGAACGCGCCTTGGTAGATCACGTCGTTACCGCTGGCGGCGATCGCGACGACGCCGGGAATCTCTTTGGCGTCGCTCTTCTGGCGCAGAATCTCGTCGATCTGGGCTTTGCGTTGCATACGCGTTTCCTCCGGTTTGATTATTGTTGGAAGCGATTGATTGTCCTCCCGCACGCTCCGCGCGGCAAGCGCGTCCAGATGCCCGCACCGGTCGCGATGTCGTGACTTGACGGTCCGCGCCCCGCGAAGGACGAGAGGCGGCTGAACTGCAACACTCCGTCACAATCTGCGGTGGATGGCCGCAACTCGCCGTGACCGTGGATGGGCTCTGGCGATATGTTTCGCGTGTTTGAAAGCACTTGAAACATTTTGTGCGTTGCGGCGTTTCAGCACGCGGCCCGATGGCCGACGTTAAGACTTGATGCAAATTTTGGCGGACGACGATCCGCCGCGAGGGGGCCTCAGATGATTTCGACCTGGAGTGAATGGAAGCGCTATCCCCGTCCCGGACGGGGCGACAATCTCGAGGCGCCGATTTCGCCCGGTATCTACGAGGTCCGCATCGCCGGCACCGGCGCGCTCTATTCGTTCGGCGCGGTCGACAATCTGGCGCAGGCGCTGGCGCTGCTGCCGGTCGGCTCGAAGAACTGGTTCGGCCGCCGCAACCCGTCCGACGTTCCCGATCTCGAATACCGGACCTGCGCGACGTCCTCGAAGGCCGACGCCAAGGCGGCCGCAGAACGGATGATCGGCCGGCGCGAGACCTACATGAGCGGCGCGGCGTAACCACGCCGTTCCCTGTTTAGCTGCCAGCAGATGTGCGTTGCGGGGCGGTGCATTGCGCCGTGTCTGCCCCTATATTCCGGGCCGATCCGATCGCGCCCTGAGGAGTGACGCCATGACCCCGACTGCCGCCGCACGCGCCCCGCAAGCCACGTCCAATCTGCGCGACCGGCTGAAGGACCCCTCGCTGCTCAGAGAGGCCTGCTACATCGACGGCGCCTGGGTCGGCTCGCCGGTCTTCGCCGTGAACAATCCCGCGACCGGCGTCGAGCTTGCGAAGGTTCCGCAGCTTGGTGCCGACGATACGACCAGGGCGGTCGAAGCTGCCGAGCGCGCCTTTCCGGCCTGGGCCAAGCACACCGCCAAGCAGCGCTCCAACATCCTGCGCAAATGGTTCGAGCTGATCATCGCCAACCGCGAGGACCTCGCGCTGATCCTCACCTCCGAGCAGGGCAAGCCGCTGTCCGAGGCGCTCGGCGAGGTCGACATCGGCGCCGCCTATATCGAGTTCTTTGCCGAAGAAGCCCGCCGCGTCTATGGCGAGACCATCCCGACGCAGCGGCCCGATGCGCGCCTGCTCGCGATCAAGCAGCCGATCGGCGTCTGCGGCGCCATCACGCCGTGGAATTTCCCGAACTCGATGATCACGCGCAAGGTCTCACCGGCACTTGCCGCCGGCTGCACCGTGGTGCTCAAGCCCGCGAACGAAACGCCGCTGTCGGCGCTGGCGCTGGCCGTGCTCGCCGAGAAGGCGGGTATCCCCAAGGGCGTGCTCAACATCATCACCGGTGACGCGCCGCCGATCGGCAAGGTGCTGTGCGAGCATCCGGCGGTCCGCTTCGTCGGCTTCACCGGCTCGACTGCGGTCGGCAAGATCCTCTACCAGCAGGCCTCCGTCGGCGTGAAGCGGCTGGGCCTCGAGCTCGGCGGCAATGCGCCGTTCGTGGTGTTCGACGATGCCGACATCGATGCCGCGGTCGAAGGCGCGATCGTCTCGAAATACCGCAACATGGGCCAGACCTGCGTCTGCGCCAACCGCCTCTACGCCCAGGACAAGATCTACGACGAGTTCGTGCAGAAGTTGTCGAAGAAGGTCGCGGCGATGAAGATCGGCGACGGCACCGAGAGCGGCGTCACGCAGGGCCCGCTGATCAACCTGAAGGCGGTCGACAAGGTCGAGCGGCACATCGCCGATGCCGTCAAGCGCGGCGCCAAGATCGTCACCGGCGGCAAGCGCAGCGAGCTCGGCCGCTCCTTCTTCGAACCGACCGTGCTTGCCGACGTCAAGCCGGATTCGCTGGTGTCGCAGGAGGAAACCTTCGGCCCGCTCGCCCCGGTGATCCGCTTCAAGGATGAGGCCGACGTGGTCGCGATGTGCAACGCTTCGCCGTTCGGTCTTGCCTCCTACTTCTACTCCCGCGATCTCGGCCGCGTCTGGCGCGTCGCCGAGGCGCTGGAATCCGGCATGGTCGGCGTCAACACCGGCCTGATCACCACGGAAGTCGCACCCTTCGGCGGCGTCAAGGAAAGCGGCCTTGGCCGTGAAGGCTCCCGTCACGGCATGGAAGAATATGTCGAGATCAAATACGTGATGATGGCGGGGGTCTGACCGGCGATCGACGTTGCGCGCCGGCGATTTGAATTCGCCGGCGCGAATGGCATCAGCGGCACACGTAGGCGCCGTTCACATAAACGCGGACGCATGCTGCGCCGGCCGCTGCCGCACCTACGGCCGCTCCCCCTACGACCGCGCGTCGCGTGGTTCGACGTGCGACGCCGGCGACGCTCACGGGGGTTGCCGGCCGGCCGACCCTGGCTTCAGCGCTTGGAACGCCGAACGCGATGCCGGCGTCGTTTGACCAGTTGGT
The DNA here is from genome assembly GCF_024199795.1 of Bradyrhizobium sp. CCGB01. Classification (NCBI taxonomy): domain Bacteria; kingdom Pseudomonadati; phylum Pseudomonadota; class Alphaproteobacteria; order Hyphomicrobiales; family Nitrobacteraceae; genus Bradyrhizobium; species Bradyrhizobium sp. CCGB01. The sequence continues at coordinate 26,859 of NZ_JANADK010000001.1, read as the reverse complement.
CGAGCCGAAAATTCCACAGCCCAGAGCGGCTGCAACAAGTAGCATTCGCTTGGTGCCGACCAGCCTCATGGTGATCTCCCTCGTTGTTGTGTCAAAGCCGAGGTGATCAGCTTTCTTTTGTCGCTTGCTCCCGGTTTGATCTGGATCAATGGAGTCGAGATCGCAGCCCGGATGCAGCCAAGGGGGCGGTCACCGCCTCAACACCGCAATCGTCCTGTTTGCAAAGGTCAGCCGTTCGGCCATGACCGACACGAAATAGGTCAGCAGCTTGTGGCTGAGGGCGGGGTCCTCGTTCCTGATGGCGTCGAACTGGTGCGTGTTGAGCACGTAGAGCACGCTGTCGACCTCGGCCTGGATGGTGGCGCTGCGCGGGGTGTTCGATACCAGGCCCATCTCGCCGATCGTGGTGTAGCGGCCGAGGCTGCGTACGCGCGTGGTGCGGTCGTCGTCGGCGGGGACCATGATACCGACACGGCCGTCGAGGATGAAATGCATGGAATCGGCGGGGGCACCGGCGTGGACGATGATTTCGCCGGCCTCGACCTCGAGGCGCTGGCAGCGGTAAATCAGCGCGTCGGCGTCGGCCTCGCTCTCGAGTATCCCTGTGAACCAGTCGCGCAGGCTGGCTTCTTCCTGCACCCGCCCCTGATGCTGCGAGATGATCTCGTTCTCGCACCATTCGAGCGCATGATCGAGCTCGGGGATGATGGTGACGCCCTCGCCGACGAAGTCGCTGGAGCGCAGCACCTTCTCGGCCGCCGCCGACAGGTGCACCAGGATCAGCTCGACGCCGAGGTCATGCGCGCTGCGCTTGATCTGGGCGAAGCTGTAGGCGGCCGAGGAGTCGACGCCGGTCACGAGCTTGAAGTCGAACAGCAGGTAACGGCACTCCGGGCGCTCCTGGAGCAGCTGCTTGACGTGCTGGTAGAGCCGGTTGGCGGAGCCGAAGAACAGGTAGCTCTGGAGGTTGAGGCCCTGGATATTGCCGCCATGCGCGAGCAGCACGTCCTGGTCGTCGCGCGAGCGGTCGAGCGAGGAGCGATATTCCGAGCCGTCGAAACTGTACTTGATCGCCTCCACCCGCGCGGCGCTGAACGCAAACGTCGCGCAGCCGATGATCACGCCGATCAGGATACCCGGCACGAAGCCCCAGGTCACGATGATGACGATGATCGCGATCAGGGAAAGATATTCGAGCTTCGAAAGCCGCTTGCGCGACTCGATGATCCATTTGTGGAGCTGGTCGGCGCCGAGATAGAGCAGAAGGCCGCCGATGACGAATTTCGGGATGAAGCCGAGCAGCTCGGGCGCGACCGCAAGCATCAGCAGCGACAGTGCCGCGACCGTAAGGCCGGACAGGCGCCCGCGGCCGCCGCTGGAGAAATTGAGGATCGAGCGGCTGATCGAGCTGCAGCCGGCATAGCCGCCCAGCATCCCGGTCAGGATATTGGCGACGCCGGTGACGTTCAGCTCGCGCTCCAGATTGGCCTCGCGATGCACGGCGACCTCGATGCCGGTGGTGTTGAACAGCGTGCAGGAGGCCGTGACGAAAATGACGGCAACCACGTTGCCGAGCAGGTCCGGCACGGCAAACCAGGGATAGGCGGTGAGATCATCGGTGTGCCAGGGCAGCATGAAGACCGCCTGCGGCGGCGGCTGAAACGTCCAGCCCAGGGCGCGTGCATGATCGAATGAAACGCCGGTGATCCAGAATGCCAGATGCGCCGTGAGCACGCCGCCGACCAGGATGATCGGCAGTCCGAACGGGCTGCGTGAGCGATGCCAGGTCAGGTAGAGCACCAGCGCCATCGCGCAGGCGGCGCCCAGCTCCAGCAAAATGGTGCCGTCAGTGAAGTGCGGCAGCGTCGTGAACTGCAGCGGGTAGTTGGTGATCACCCGGACCGCGCCCAGGGCGATGAGGAGTCCGGTGGCGCCGAGGAAGCCGCCGACGACGGGATAAGGCACGTAGCGGATGGCGCGGCCCAGCCGCGTCAGGCCCAATCCGCACAGCACCAATCCCGTCAGCACTGTCGACAGGCCGAGCGTGATGAGGACCGGCGAAAGCAGCGGCGCCGACAGGTTCGCGGTCTCGATGCGCTCGACCACCGAGGCCGCCAGGATTCCCGTCACCGCCGCGGTCGAGCTGTCGGGGGCACCAACCGCGAAGGGCAGGGAGCTGCCGAGCCCGATGACGACCGCAAGCACGGCGGAGCTGACGAAGGTCGCCGTGATGCCGTAGGACAGGTAGGGCGACAGCGGACCCGCGAAAATCAGCAGCGAATAGGACAGTCCGAATGTGACGGTCAGGACGCTGGCGGCGCTTCCGCCCAGTATATCATTCAGCGCACGCTTGAGGGCCGGATTGAATCGAGGAGCCGGGCTGAAAGTAATTGCGGGATCGGTCACGCTGTTGCGCTCGCTCCTGAAAAAATGTCGTCCGAGACGTAGACGAGTACGGGCTTAGCGCAACAGGATTCTTGTAACTATGAGATATCCGACAGTTTCGCGATGAAGACCGCCGTTCACGACGTGTGAATGCTCAACCATATGGTGGAGGGAAAACCCGAAGTCTTGGCCACATGCTCCGCTGTCGTCCCTGCGAACGCAGGGACCCATAACCCCAGGAGTGGTTTGGCGAAGACTGGCCGTTCGGTACCTCTGCCATCCGCAATTGATAGAGTCCGCGGTATGGGTCCCTGCGTTCGCAGGGACGACGGGGAGCACCGGTCTCTCCCCGTCATTGCGAGCGCAGCGAAGCAATCCAGAAATGTACCCGAGGAGACAGTCTGGATTGCTTCGTCGCAAGAGCTCCTCGCAATGACGGAGCGGGACGAACGAGCGGAGGCTTAAATCTTCAGCTCTTTCCCCGTCACCCGCCGATATGCTTCCAGATACCGCTTGCTGGTCGCATCAACGACGCTGGCGGGCAGCGGTGGCGGCGGGGCGTCGCCGTTCCAGCGGCCGGCGCGGCGCTCGACGTCGAGATAGTCGCGCAAGGGCTGCTTGTCGAAGCTCGCCTGCGGCTGGCCGGGCTTGTAGGCATCGACGGCCCAGAAGCGCGAGCTATCCGGCGTCATGACTTCGTCGATCAGGATGATGCGGCCGTCCTTGTCGCGGCCGAATTCGAACTTGGTGTCGGCGATGATGATGCCCTGCTCGCGGGCGAGCTCCTCGCCGAGCGTGTAGACCGCGCGCGTCATGCTCTCGAGCGTGTAGGCGACCTCGTCGCCGACGACCTCGCGCATCTTCGCGATGGTGATGTTCTCGTCATGGCCGGTCTCGGCCTTGGTCGCCGGGCTGAAGATCGAGGGCTCCAGCTTCTCGCTCTCGACGAGGCCGGCCTTCAGCTTCTCGCCGGCGAGCGTGCCGCTGGCGGCATATTCCTTCCAGGCCGATCCCGAGAGATAACCCCGGATCACGCACTCGATCGGGAATACGGTGGTACGGCGCGACAGCATGGCGCGGCCGAGGATCTCGGCGCGGTGCGGCTTCAGGGCCGGCACGGCGGCAATGATCTCGTCGGTGTCGGCGCTGATCATGTGATGCGGCACCACGCCCTCGAGCTTGTTGAACCAGAACGCGCTGATTTGCGTCAGCACTGCGCCCTTCATCGGGATGGTCTCGCCCATCACGACGTCGAAGGCGCTGATGCGGTCGGTGGTGACGAGCAGCAGGCGATCGTCGTCGACGGCGTAGATATCGCGCACCTTGCCGCGGCCGATCTTGGGCAGGGGCAGGTCGCTGGAGAGCATGGTGGTCATGGGGCAGGGCCTTCGGGAAGACAATCCGGCCGCACTGGATAGCGCGGCCGGACACCGGATTAGCCTATTCCGGCAGCGGAATGAACTCATGTTCCTGCGGAACCGCGGCGAAGCGGCCGGTTTTCCAGTCCTGCTTGGCCTGCTCGATCCGCTCCTTGCTGGAGGAGACGAAATTCCACCAGATGTGGCGCGGGCCCTCCAGCGCATCGCCGCCGAGAAACATCATCCGCGTGGGCTTCACGGCCTTCACGGTGATGCGGTCGCCGGGACGGAAGATCAGCAGCCGCGGCCCCTCATAGCGCTCGTTCGCGATCTCGACCTCGCCGTCGACGACATAGATCGCGCGCTCCTCATGATCGGGGTCGAGCGGTATGCTCGCGCCCGCGATCGCCGTGACCTCGGTGTAGAACCAGGGCGACACCATCGAAACAGGCGAGCTGATACCGAAGGCGGAGCCCGCGATCACCCGCGCGGTGAAATCGCGCTCGGAGATCATCGGCAAATCGCCGGCGCCGTAGTGCTGGAACGACGGCGCGATCTCTTCGGATCCGGCCGGCAGCGCGATCCAGCTTTGCAGGCCGAGCATCTGCTGGCCCGAGGCGCGCTGCGCGTCCGGCGTGCGTTCGGAATGCGCGATGCCGCGCCCGGCCGTCATCAAATTCATCGCGCCGGGCGCGATCTCCTGGACATTGCCCTCGCTGTCGCGATGCATGATGGCGCCGTCGAACAGATAGGTGACGGTGGCAAGCCCGATATGCGGATGCGGCCGCACGTCCATGCCCTTGCCGGAAACGAACTGCACCGGGCCGAAATGATCGAAGAAGATGAAGGGCCCGACCATCTGCCGCTTGCCATGCGGCAGCGCGCGCCGCACCGCAAATCCGTCGCCGAGGTCGCGCGTGCGCGGCACGATGACGAGATCGAGCGCATCGCAGGACATGGGATCGCCGAGCACGGGATCGTTCGAGGGTTGCCAGCTCATGGTGGGTTCCTTCTGTATTTTAGCGAGTCCGATCGTAGCAGGATTTGGCGCCGTCGTCGCGACAAAGCCCGGCCACATACTCCGCTGTCATTCCCCGCGAAAGCGGGGAATCCAGTACGCCGCGGCGCCTCGGTTCAATCACTTCCGTCTCGGAGTACTGGATCGCACGGTCCTGGTGCGCAATTGCGCACCGGCCGGGCGATGACAGAGTATATGTGGCACGCGGATGGTCCTTGAAAAAATGAGCGCAACAAACGATGTTCGGCTGATTTCAACCGTGCCCGACCGCATCGCCCGATGACACTTGCCGCAACCGAGCTCGCCTTTCGCGCCGCCAGCGTCGCGCTGCTGCTGGTGCTGGCGGCGTCGCTGTTACATGATTTTCGCAGCGTGCTGGCTGCCCGCCTCGGTGCCGCCTTCGTGCTGGGCTCGGTCGCGCACGCTGTGAGCTATTCGCTGGATGTCACGTCGCGGATCCCGCTCTGGCATGCGCCTCTGGTCGCGTTGTCGACCGGCACCATCGTGGTGTTCTGGCTGTTCACACGCGCCCTGTTCGACGACGAGTTTCGCCTCCGCTGGTGGCACGGTCTGATCTGGGCGCTGGTGGTGGCCTTCAGCTTCGCAGGCTGCGTCTGGATTGCCCCCAGCGGCCATGTGCGGTTCTCGGTGACGGTGGTCAATCTGATCGTGCTGGGTTTCATCGCGCTTGCGGTCGGACAGATGATCGCTTCCTGGCCGGCCGACCTGGTCGAGCGCCGCCGCCGCGTTCGTGTCTTCATCGTCTGCGCAATCGCGCTTTATGGCGGGCTGAATGCGGTGCTCCAGATCGCCGTCGTCGGCCACCACGTCGGCGCTGTCGCCGAAACCCTCAATGCCGGCGTGCTCGCCTGTACCGTCGCGGCGATCGTCTATGCCATGATGCGCGTTGATGGCGCAGATCTGTTTCCGGCCGCGGCGGAGCCCGCACCGCCTACCATTTTCAGTCAGCCTGCGGCCGATGATTCCGCCGATCAAAAGCTCGTCGACGCCCTAATGCGGTTGATGGCGGACGAGCGAATCTATCGCCAGGAGAGCATCACCATCGGCGTATTGGCCACCCGGCTGAAAATTCCGGAATACCGGCTGCGCCGGCTGATCAACCAGCGGCTCGGTTACCGCAACTTCAATGTGTTCCTGAACAACCACCGGATCGAGGAAGCCAAGGCCGCGCTCGCCGACCCCGCCCAGGCCGAAGTTCCCGTCATCACCATCGCGATGGACGCGGGCTTCCAGTCGCTGGGGCCGTTCAACCGCGCCTTCAAGGCGGTGACGGGCGTAACGCCGACGGAATATCGGCGGCTGAAGGCAGTGAGTCTTTAAGCCTTTGGAATATCGATCTGATTTCAGAATCGGCTAGAGCGCTTTAGTTTCAGCCAAGCCCTTTTCCAAATCCGGCGAGCGCGGCCTTGCGCGCTCCGGCCTCATCCCCGGCATACGCCCCAGCCGGAGAAAGCCCGTGACCCGCCGCCGCAAGATCATCCTCCTGACCACCGCCATCGCCTGTATCGGCCTCGCGCTCGGCGCGGCCCGCGCCCGCAATGCGCCGCAGGTTGCCACCGGCTTCCTCGCCGACATCCTCTGCGCCGAGACGTTCGTCTCCGGCCTCGATCCGCAGCGCACGTTTACCGAGACCACTGACGCAATGCCCGGGACCGGCCTGATCACCTGGGCGATGGACTACCGGATCGACCGCGTTCGCAAGGACGTCACGGTGACGCTGTTCGGCCTCGGACGCAGCCATGCCGTCTATCGCGAGGGGCTCGGCTGCACGCTCGATCACGGCGCCGATATCGCCGACGTCGCACTGCCGCCCGATGACAAGCAGCCCGCATTGCTGCCGGAGATCGCTGGCTCCGCAATTGTGCCGCCGCAAAGCGGGGCGCTCGCCGCCGCGCTCGACCGTGCCTTCACCGAGCCCGCGCAGCCGCCCTACCGCCGCACCCGTGCCATCGTCGTCCTGAAGTCGGGCCGCATCGTCGCCGAGCGCTATGCGGACGGCATCGGCCCGGAGACGCCGCTGCTCGGCTTCTCCATGACGAAATCGGTGATGTCGGCGCTGACAGGCGTGCTCGTGCGCCAGGGTCAGCTCACGCTCGACGGGCCCGCGCCGGTCGCCGCGTGGACACAGCCGGATGATCCGCGCCGCGCCATCACCGTCGACCAGCTCTTGCGGCACACCGCGGGCCTCGCGCTCGGCAGCTCGTTGGAAGCTTCGCTCGGCTCCGCCTTCGAACCCGTCAATCGCATGAAATTTATCGAGACCGACATGGCCGCCTATGCCGCGGGCATGCCGCTTGCCACCGCGCCGGGCACGGTGTGGAACTACCACGACGGCAACACCATCATGCTCGCGCATCTGATCCGTAACGCCGCCGGCGGCAAACCCGCGGACGCACTGCGCTTCGCGCGCCGTGAATTGTTCGCGCCGCTCGGCATGCGTCACGTCACGCTCCAGCTCGACGGCGCCGGCACGATCGAAGGTTCGAGCGAGATGATGGCCCCCGCGCGCGACTGGGCGCGTTTCGGGCAGCTCTATCTCAATGACGACGTCGCCGGCGGCAAGCGTATCCTTCCCGAAGGCTGGGTGAACTACTCGGCGTCAGCCACGCCGAATGCCTGGGTCGGCATCGGCGCCGGCTTCTGGACCAACCAGGGCGACAGTTTTGGCGCGAAGTTCCGCATCGCGCACGGCTGGCCGCGCGATGCCTTCTTCGCCAAGGGCACGATCGGGCAATACACCATCGTGATCCCGTCGGAGCGTCTGGTGATCGTGCGCTTGGGACGCTCGCTGAACGCACCGCCAGAGGCGGACGGCGTGTTCGATCTCGTGCGGGACGTGGTGGCCGCCACGCGCGAGAAGGGGAAGCTGGCGGGGGTGGATTGAGACAAGCAGAGCGAAGTGCCGCTCCTTCTTCCTTCTCCTCTTGTGGGAGAAGGTGGCATAAGCGGCCTTCGGCCGCCGTTCTTTAGAACGCCGAAGCGAAGCTTCGGCTATGGCGCCGGATGAGGGGTCTCTGTCCGTGCATTCAAATGTGAGTTGGACTCGCGGAGAGAGACCCCTCACCCGGCTTCGCTGTCGCGAAGCCACCCTCTCCCACAAGCGGAGAGGGTGCAGCGCTCGTGTGGCGCGAACCTTCTACCTTCCCAGCTCCGTCGCCTTCGCCACGCGATCGAACCGCTCCAGCGTCATGATCGCGTCGGCAAACTTCTCCGCGCGCGCATTCAGCACCGGGCGGGCCAGCGTCAAAAATTTCTGCTGCATCGCCTGCGCATCCGGGAACGAGGTCGGCTCTCCGGACGGATCGGCATAGAGCCGCTCGTGCACGCCGTCATCCGTGGTGATGCTGACGCGCGCGCCGAATGGATGGGTGCGGCCGACCTCGAGGCGGTCGTCCTGCACCACGTCGAACTTGTCGGCCAGCGCGTCGATCGCGGCATCGCCGAGACGGTTGTAATCGTCCCAGCCGAACGAGCCCTGGTCCAGCGCGAGCGCGCCGGTGAAGAACATCGAGAACTGGCCGCCGACGATCGAGGTCGGATGGCGCTTGGTCGCGGCATCGCCGGTCAAGGTGATGCCGTTCCGATGCAAGCCGATCTCGACGCGCTTGACCTGGTCCGGCGTCAGATTGTGCTCGCGCCGCATCGCGATCAGCGCGTCGATCGCCGCATGAGTGTAGCGGCAGCTCGGATACGGTTTTACGCCGATCTTCATGGTCTCGTAGGTCTTGCCGAGCTCTGCGACCGCCTTGTCGGGATGCGCATCGTCGGTGTAGCCGGCGAGCAGGCCGTGCTTGCCCTCGACCGATTCCGTCGCGCCGACGAAATCGTTGCGCGCCAGCGTCGCGGCGATCACGCCATTCATCGCGGCGGCGCCGACCTGGTAGCGCTTGTTCCAGGCGCCGTTGACCAGGAATTGCAGCGAGCCCGCGGCCTGGCTGCCGGAGACGCCGAAAGCGGCGATGATCTGCGGCTCGGACAGGCCGAACAGCTTGCCGGCGGCGGCCGCCGCGCCATAGGTGCCGGCGGTCGCGGTCGGGTGGAAGCCGCGCGCATAATGCGAGGTCGGGTCGAGGGCGTTGCCGAGCCGGCAGCAGACCTCGTAGCCCGCGACGATCGCGGTCAGCACGTCGCGCCCGGAGGCGCCGACCATCTCGCCGACGGCGAAGGCGGCCGGAACCACCGGCGCGCTCGGATGCAGCGAGGAATCCGCGTGGGTGTCGTCGAAGTCGAGGGAATGGCCGAGCGCGCCGTTGAGGAGTGCGGCGACCGCCGGCGTCCAGGTCTTGCTGTCGCCGAACACGGTGGACTCGCCCTTGGTGTCGAGCGCGAGCGCTTCCAGCATCTTCAGGATCGAGGGGGTGGATTCCGCTTCGCTGCGAGCCCGGATGGCGCTGCCGAGGAAGTCCAGCGTCAGCACCTTGGCGCGATCCAGAACCTCCGCCGGAATATCCTGGTATGTCAGATTGACGACGTAGGCGGCGAGCGTTGCGGTTTCGTGGGCCATCGTGTTTCCTCGTTTTGGCGCGCAAGTTAGGCGGGCTGATGTGGCCTTTCAAGCGGGCTTGGGGCCGCGGGCATCAGCCATGCTTTTGGCGATTTTGGATCGGACCGGGACATTCGACGATGGCATTCGCAAAACAGCTGTTCGACGGGGTCAGGTCGCGGCGGACGCAATTGGGACTGGCGATCCGGGTCACGGTGGCTGCCACCGCGGCCTATGCGATCGCCACCGCGCTGCATCTTTTGCTGCCGCTCTGGGCTGTGTTGACCTCGCTGATCGTGACCCAGATGAGCGTCGGCCGTTCGCTGAAAGCGACGCGCGACTATATGCTCGGCACCATCGGCGGCGCGATCTATGGCGGTGCCATCGCGATCCTGATTCCGTATTCGAGCGAGGCGGGGCTCTTGGGCCTGCTGGTGCTGTCGGTCGCCCCGCTCGCCTTCATCGCGGCGATCAATCCGAGCCTCAGTGCGGCCACCGTCACCGCCGTGATCGTGCTGCTGGTGCCGACCATGCATCACTCCGATCCCATGACGTCGGCGATCGACCGCGTCAGCGAGGTTGCGGTCGGGGGCATCACGGGACTGGTGGTCTCCTTCGTGGTGCTGCCTTCGCGCGCGGTGCGGCAGATCCGCGCCAGCGCGGCGCTCCTGCTCGAGCTGATCGCGGACGCTTTCACCGAGCTGCTCGCGGGCCTCACGCGCGGCCGCGACAACGACGCGCTGCACCGGATCCAGGACGGCATCGGCACCGCCATGGTGGGCATGAACGCCATCGGAGCCGAAGCCGAGCGTGAGCGCTCCGCGCGGCTGTCGAGCGGGCCCGATACCGGCCCCTTGCTGCGAACCGTCTTGCGGCTGCGCCATGACGTCGTGATGATCGGCCGTGCCACGGTGGTGCCGCTGCCGGTCGAGGTGCAGATGCGGCTTGCGGCTCCCCTGACGGAAGTCTCGACCGTGATCACACGCTTTCTTCGCTCCGCCGCCGCGGCCCTGCGCGAGGGCGCGGGAGCGCCGGCGATCCATCCCGTCCACGTCGCGCTCCAGCACTATGCCGAGGCGGTCGCAGCCGTCCGCCAGGACGGCCTGCTCCGCGGCCATCCCGGCGACACTGCCGAGCGCTTCTTCGCCATCGGCTTCTCGCTGGAGCAGATGCACCAGAATCTCTGCGATCTCGATCGCGTCGTCGGCGAATGGTCGGAAGCCTCGTCCAACAAGTCCGCGCGCGTGGCGGAATGAGCTAGCGCCTCTTCAGTCCCTTGCTCCGCATGCGCCAGACCAGCAGATCGATGCGGTCCTGGCCGAAGAACGGCTCGTTCTCGAACACGAAGGTCGGCACGCCCCAATGACCGGAGGCGGCGTGGTCCTTCTCATTCCCGGCGATCACCTGCTCGTAGCCGTCGGGATCGGCGCTGATCGCGGCATCCATCGTGGCGAGATCGAAGCCGGCCTTTTCGGCGGCCCGCGCGAGGTGATCGCCTTCGTTCCACCCCGCGACCGAGCCGTCCCAGAGCGTGCATGCGATTGCGTTGGCGAACGCAAGCGAGCGGCCTTCGAGCTGAGCCATGACACCCAACCGGGTCAGGCGGTGGATGTAGGGCTGCTCGGCTGCGACCTCGAACGTCGTCTTGTCCTGCACGATCGGATCGGGCCGGGGAAAACGAAAGGGAATACCCTCGTGCTGTGCCACGCGCGTACTGTCGAGCACGACATAGCGGATGAACTGCGGATTGGTCTTCTTGAAGAAGCCGGGCACGCGGACCGCGAGCGGATAGACCGGTCGCAGGTTCACCGCGAGGTCGTAGTCCGCGACGAGATTCAGCGTCTTCGGCAGCGCCAGATAGCTGAACGGGCTGCGGAAGGAGAAGAAGAGATCGACCGACAGCGTCATCGGGCCGCCTCCACGATGCGCCCCATCATGCCGCGGACCACCAGCTTGTGGAAGGGCATGATCAGGGTGAGATAGGTGCGGCCAAGCAGGTTATTGGTCCGCACCAGCGTGGTCGAGGTCACCCGGCGGCTCGCATCGTCGCCCGCCACATCGACCACGAGACGGAAGTCGAGGTGAGAATCGTCGAAGCCCGCGACCAGCCGCTCCGGCGTTTCGCTCAGCACCGGAAACAGGCCGATCAGGCCGCCGGGCGCGGGTGCGCCTTCGCCCGATGTCTTCAGGCCGAACGGCGTCACCAGAATGTTGCGCAGGCGCAGCAGCGCATCGATCCAGCGCGGCCCGTGCAGCACCATCCGGATGCAGGCCTCGCGGGCGTTCACTGTCGTCGCGCCGACCTCCACGCGAAACGCGTCGATGAACTGCGCGCCCGCCAGCACGGCATCGGCGTCGACCTCAGGCGTGACTTCGCGAACGGTCCCGATCATCCCGCCAGTCTGCGCGTCAGCATCCGGAAGCGCAAGATCAGCAGCCCGGCATAGACGAACGTCCCGACCGAGAACCCGATCCAGACACCGATCGCGCCAAGCCCGGCGTTGAAAGCCAGCAGCCAGGCGACGGGAAATGCGACGCCCCAATAGCCGATCGCCGCGAACACCAGCGTCATCCTGGTGTCGTTGATGCCGCGCAGCGCGCCGCCGACGATGGTCTGGAGGCCGTCGGCGATGAAGAAGGTCGCGCCGACCACCAGCAGTGTCGCCGTCAGCTCGACGGTTGCTGCGCTGGCCTCGCTGGAGCCGAAGAACAGCCGTCCCAGCTGGTAGCGGCCGAGGATGATGGCGACCGTCAGGGCGGAGACCAGCACGACCCCGAGCACAGCCGCGACGAGCCCTGCGCGCTTGACCGCGAGCGGCTCGTTGCGGCCGAAGGCATGGCCGACCCGGACCGTGGCCGCCATGCCGATGCCGAGCGGCACCATGAACAGCACGGCCGTGATCTGAAGCGCGATCTGATGCGCGGCGATCGCGGCGGTCGAGATCAGCCCCATCAGCAGTGCTGCCGACGAGAACAGGCCGTATTCCATCAGCAGCGAAAACGAGATCGGAGCGCCGATCGCGATGAGCTGGCGCATCAGCGGCCAGTCGATCCGCCAGAGATGGGCGAGCGGCTGATAGTCCGCAAACGGCTTTCGCCACGCGGCGATGGCGAGCGCGGCGACGAAGGTGCCGAGATTGACCAGCGTGGTCGCAAGCCCCGCGCCGAACAGGCCAAGCTCCGGCAGGCCGAACAGGCCATGGATCAGGCAATAGACCAGCGCGGCATTGACCGGGATCGCCGCGAGCGTGATCCACAGCGGCGCCTGCGGCCGGTTCACCGCGCTCATCATGCTGCGCAATGCGATGAAGCCGAGCGCCGGCGCGATGCCCCAGGCCAGCCCGTACAGATAGCGCTGGGCGAGCGCGGCCGATTGCGGCGCCTGCCCGAGCGCGATCAGGATGTGCTCGCCATAGAGCGGCGAGGCCATCATCGGCAGCGAGATCAGCAGGGCGACCCACAATCCGACGCGCAGGGAGCGGCGGATGCGCCTGGCATCGCCGGCGCCAAAGGCCTGTGCGGCGAGCGGCGACACCGCGGACATCAATCCGAGCCCGAAGGTGAAGCTGACGAAATAGACCGTATGCGCCAGCGCCGCCGCTGCGACCGCATCCTCGCCCAGCCTGCCGATCAGCGCGAGATCGGTCGTGATCATCGCGATCTGCCCGAGCTGCGTCAGCATCATGGGCACGGCCAGCCGCAGCGTCTCGACGAACTCCTCGGCGAAATGGTTCTGCGGCACGCCGGCTTGCGGCTGCGATTGATATTGCACGGTGTCGAGCATGGGCGGCTGATTAGCACAACCGGGCGACGAAAACATGGCTCGTGCTTCTTCACCCTCTCGTCAGGGGGTCTACCGCGCGCTCGGAATCGTAGGGTGGGCAAAGGCGCACACTGCTACAGAAGCGGTGGGCACGCTTCGCTTTGCCCACCCTACGATACTGGTTTGAGACGTTAGATTTCGCCTTCTTCCCCTCTCCCCTTGTGGGAGAGGGTGGATCGCCGCGGTAGCGGCGAGACGGGTGAGGGGTCTCTATCCTCACAAGCAATCTTGCAAGCGGAGAGAACCCCTCATCCGGCGCTTCGCGCCACCTTCTCCCACAGGGGGAGAAGGAAGAAGGTCTTCTCAGCCCTTCCTCTCCGGCACGCGCTTGATCTTCGCACCGAGCGCGTTCAGCCGTTCGTCGATGCGCTCGTAGCCGCGCTCGATCTGATCGGCGTTGTTGATGGTCGAGGTGCCCTCGGCGCAGACCGCGGCGAGCAGCATGGCCATGCCGGCGCGGATGTCGGGCGAGATCATCGATGCCCCGCGCAGCCGGCTGGGCCCTGCGATGATGGCGCGATGAGGATCACAGAGAACGATCCGCGCGCCCATGGCGATCAGCTTGTCGACGAAGAACATCCGCGATTCAAACATCTTCTCGAACATCAGGATCACGCCCTCGCATTGCGTGGCGGTGACGATCGCGATCGACATCAGATCGGCCGGGAAGGCCGGCCAGGGCTGGTCTTCCAGCTTCGGCACGTGGCCGCCGAAATCGTCCTGGATCTTCAGCGTCTGGTTCGAGGGCACGATGAGATCGTCGCCCTCGATGCGGCAGACGATGCCGAGCCGTTCGAACCCCATGCGGATCGAACGCAGATGCTCGACCCCGGCGCGCACGATGCGAAGCGGGGAGCGCGTCACGGCCGCAAGCCCGATCAGCGAGCCGACCTCGATATGGTCGGGCTGGATCCGGTAGGTCGCGCCGCCGAGCGTCGCTGGCCCGTGCACGGTCATGGTGTTGGTGCCGATGCCTTCGATCTTCGCACCGAGCGCGACCAGGAAATTGGCGAGGTCCTGCACATGCGGCTCGGAGGCCGCATTGCGCAGATATGTGACGCCGTCGGCGGCGACCGCCGCGACCAGCGCGTTCTCGGTCGCGGTGACGCTCGGCTCGTCCAGGAACACGTCCGCGCCGGCCAGCCGTGCCGCGCGGAATTCAAGCCGGTCGGTCGCGGTGACCTTGGCGCCGAGTTGCTCGAGCGCGAGCACATGGGTGTCGAGGCGCCGGCGGCCGATGACGTCGCCGCCGGGCGGCGGCAGCATCACTTCGCCGCAGCGGGCGAGCAGGGGCCCCGCGAGCAGGATCGAGGCGCGGATGCGGACGCAGAGCTCGGGGTCGAGATCGGCGGCGCGGATGCTCTTGGCGTGGATGTGAAGCGTGTTGCGGGCGGTCCACTCGGCCGAGGCGCCGACCGAGCGGACCAGCTCGACCAGGGTCTCGGTGTCGCGGATCCGCGGCACGTTCTCCAGCGTCACCGGGTGCTCGGTGAGCAGGGCGGCCGCGATGATCGGCAGCGCCGAATTCTTGTTGCCGGACGGCTCGATCGAACCCGAGAGCCGGTGACCGCCCTCAACGATGTACTGGATGGGCGCCAAGTGGATACTCGCTGTGCTGTTGGGTGGGGCGGGCTGTTTCGGGCGGAAACTACAGAGATTTGAGCGCGGTAGCAATTGCGGCGGCCGTGGTTCAGGGCCGTTCGCAGGCCAGGAAGTGACCGTAAGTCCCTCATGGTGGGGAGCGCGGAACGCGCGTCTCGAACCATGAAGGGCCCGGCGCTCGCCGTGGCCATCCTTCGAGACGCCCGCTGTCGCGGGCTCCTCAGGATGAGGGTGGTGCGTGTGGCGAGCAGCCGTCAGAGCAGGCCGATGATATTCCCCACCACATAGAGGAGCGCGATCAGGATCAGCGCGCCGATCATGACGAAGGAGATCTCAATCGCGATGGCGCCGGTGCCGAGCGTGGCGGCGACAGCAGCGAGGAGCCGTTCCTCCCGGAAGATCAGCGAGAGGACCGAGAGCAGGATGGCGAGCAGGCCGAGCGAAATCGCGGTGACGGAGGCCGTTTCGCTCCAGCTTCGTCCGGCCGATTTCTCGACCTTCGGCGCCTGATATTCCACGCCCTTCACCCGCGCGATGACGCGGTCCTTGATGCGATGTCCGGTGTCGACGATGACCTGGTCCGCCGGCGGCGGCGGAAACACCATCGGCACAACCCAGTGCGGCAACACCGCCGCCATCAGCGCCAGCACACCGACAATGCTGCCGATGATGCCGAGCCGGCGGGACGGCACGGCGGAACTGGTGGTTGCAGAGGCGGTCATGGCGCGACGCTTCCCGGCCGGAATTGGCCCAACGGGTTCATGCCACTTCGTCGCGAGCGCGGGTGGTGAGGTTCAGGGACGCCGCAAGCGACGCTCCTCACCATGAGAGTTTAGGACCTTCCCCGCGAAGCCAGACCGCATCCTGAGGAGCCCGCAAAGCGGGCGTCTCGAAGGATGGCCGCAGCGGGATCGCCCGCCAATCTCCGCTTACGCGACCACCTCAGATATCGATCGTCGCGCTGAGCGAGTTTTCCTGGATGAAGTCGCGGCGCGGCTCGACCACGTCGCCCATCAGCTTGGTGAAGATGTCGTCGGCCTCGTCGACCTCCTTGACCTTCACCTGGAGCAGCGAGCGCACGTCGGTGTCGAGCGTCGTCTCCCAGAGCTGCTCGGGGTTCATCTCGCCGAGACCTTTGTAGCGCTGCAGCGAGATGCCCTTGCGGCCGGACTCGGTGACGGCCTCGAACAGGTCGACCGGTCCGTGGACCATGTGCTCGCTGTCCTTCCGCCGCAGCTTGCCGGAGCGGGCATAGACGTCCTGAAGCTTCGTCGTGTACTCGTCGAGCTTGCGCGCCTCGGCGGACCCCAGGAACGCATCGTCGATGACGGCAGCTTCCTTGACGCCGCGCACGGTGCGCTCGAACTGGAAACCCTGGCCTTCCACGTATTGCCCGATCCAGCCGCGCTCGACCTCCTCGGCCTGGTTGTCCAGCCGGGTTGCGATGTACTGCGCCGCGGCCGTGGCGTTCTCGGGATTGCCGTAGACCGACTTGTTCAGCACGCCGGTGATGGCGGCCTGCTCGACGACCTTGCGGTTATAGCGGCTGTGCAGGTTGCGCAGGATGCTGCGGACCACGCGGGCGTCGTCGACCAGCGCACGCAGATCGCGGCCGGTGCGGTCGCCGCCGGTGCCGGGAATGAAGACGCAATCGTCGAGGCCGGCGTCGATCAGATAGTCTTCCAGCGCCCGCTCGTCCTTTAGATATTGCTCGGACTTGCCGCGCGAAACCTTATAGAGCGGCGGCTGGGCGATATAGAGATAGCCGCCGTCGATGATGTCGCGCATCTGCCGGTAGAAGAAGGTGAGCAGCAGCGTGCGGATGTGAGCGCCGTCGACGTCGGCGTCCGTCATCACGATGATCTTGTGATAGCGCAGCTTCTCGACCGAGAACTCGTCGCTGATGCCGGTGCCGAGCGCGGTGATCAGCGTGCCGATCTGCTCGCTCGACAGCATCTTGTCGGGGCGGACGCGTTCGACGTTTAAGATCTTGCCGCGGAGCGGCAAGACGGCCTGGAATTCGCGGTTACGGCCCTGCTTGGCGCTGCCGCCTGCCGAGTCACCCTCGACGATGAAGAGTTCGGACTTGGCCGGGTCCTTTTCCTGGCAGTCGGCGAGCTTGCCGGGCAGCGAGGAGACCGAGAGCGGGCTCTTGCGCGTCAGCTCGCGCGCCTTTCGCGCGGCTTCGCGCGCGGCGGCGGCCTGGATCACCTTGCCGACGATCATCTTGGCTTCGCTCGGGTGCTCCTCAAACCAGGCCTGGAGCGCCTCGTTGAGGACGTTCTCGACCACGGGGCGCACCTCCGAGGACACCAGCTTGTCCTTGGTCTGCGACGAAAACTTGGGATCAGGCACCTTCACCGACAGCACGGCCGTCAAGCCTTCGCGGCAGTCGTCGCCCGTCAGTGCGATCTTTTCCTTCTTCGCATTGGCCTCGGCATAGCCGTTGACCTGGCGCGTCAGCGCGCCGCGGAAACCGGCCAGATGGGTGCCGCCGTCGCGCTGCGGGATGTTGTTGGTGAAGCACAGCACGTTCTCGTGGTAGCTGTCGTTCCACCACAGCGCGGCCTCGACGCCGATGCCGTTGGCTTCCGCGCGCACCATGATCGGCGCCGGCACGATCGCCTTCTTGTTGCGGTCGAGATATTTGACGAATTCCTCGACGCCGCCGGAATAGTGCATTTCCTCGCGCTTCTCGACCGCGTGACGCATGTCGGAGAGGGCGATGTTGACGCCGGAATTGAGGAAGGCGAGCTCGCGCAGCCGGTGCTCCAGCGTCGCGAAATCATATTCGATGTTCTTGAAGGTTTCGGTCGAGGCGAGGAACGTCACCTCGGTGCCGCGCTTGCCCGGCGCGTCGCCGACCACCACCAGCGGTGCGACGGCATCGCCATGGGCGAACTCGATGTAATGTTCCTTGTTGTCGCGCCAGATGCGCAAGCCGAGCTTGCTCGACAGCGCGTTGACGACGGAGACGCCGACGCCGTGCAGACCGCCCGAGACCTTGTAGGAGTTCTGGTCGAACTTACCGCCGGCATGGAGCTGGGTCATGATGACCTCGGCCGCCGAGATGCCTTCGCCCTTGTGGATGTCGACCGGAATGCCGCGGCCGTCGTCGCGCACGGTGACCGAATTGTCGGCATTGAGCACGACGTCGACGCGCGAGGCGTGACCCGCCAAGGCCTCGTCGATCGCGTTGTCGACGACTTCGTAGACCATGTGGTGCAGGCCCGACCCGTCGTCGGTGTCGCCGATATACATGCCCGGACGCTTGCGGACGGCATCGAGACCCTTGAGCACGCGGATCGATTCCGCCCCGTAATCGCTCGGATTTGAGGGCTCGTTTTCGGCAGGTGTCTGCCGAGCAGGTTCTGTCATGAGAGGCCTTCGAGATGTCGCCCGAATCAGCGGCGCAAAAGGCGCTGATTTGAAAGCTATTTGTGCCACGAAAGAGGGCTTGCGCATAGCGCAAAGTATCTTCCGGCAACCCTTTGATCAGATAGGGATTTTTAACAGGTTTTCAAGGCGTTTGAAGGCCGATTCCGGGCGTTGAAAAAAGCCCGATTCGAGGCCCTGTTTTTGGTCCTCAAAGGCGTGGATTTTGCGGGGTGGAGAAGCGCGCTCCGAGGCGCCGCGGCGCCCCGGAACCGGCCACCGGGTTCAGTAGATCTGGTCCGACTTCTTATCGTCGTTATCCAACCTGAGGGACCAGGTCTCGCCTGCGGCCACGGTAATGGTGTCAGAGCGCACCCGATGGCCCGACAGCAGCAGCCCGTACGAATATGTACCGGGCGGCAGATCCAGCATTTGTGGGTGATTGACGCCACCCGCGATCTTGATGGTTTGGTCGTTGATCACGAGCGAGGCGACGTCCGGCGCAAGAAAGCCGAAGATCAGCCGCGCCTGTCCGGGCTTCGGCAGGACATCGGCCTTGGCCGCGGCGTCCGTATTCCGCTGCACAAGGTTGATGGTGGTCTCGTCCTTCGCGCGGCCAAGCTTCAGGGTGGCCGGCCCCTTCGGGGAGGCGAAAGCGAGCTGAGCGTGCTCGGCGTCCACCACCGCGCCTTCAGGCATTTCCTGCCAGCCGCGCTTTCCGAGCTCCACGCGGTAGAAGGCGAGCACGTCGCTGAGGTCCGCCCGCACGGTGGCTTTGAGCTCGAGTCGGAGTGGGGCTTCGATGCCGTTCACGGACTTGCTGGTGAAGCTTCCTGTGTGGCCGGATCGCTTCGGCACGGGCATGTCGGCGTGGGGATCTGCTGCGGTCAGCGGCTCCTGCGAGCAGCTCGCAAGAAGAGTGAGGCCGCACACCAACAGCCGCCATCGTGCCGGGACTTTCGTCCCGCGCCTTACCGTCGTCATGCCCACTCTCCGGGGATGTTGCGCGCCTTGATTGTCGCGCGATGCAGCGGCTGCGACACTGTCGCCGCCTCCAGAGGACTAGTCGCCCCGTGAACCTGATGGGTTCGACCTGGCCGTTACAGGCCCAGGCGGGATCAATACATTTGCAGCGGCAGCACCTCGCCGGTCGGACCCACTAGCAGGCCCCAGGCATCGCCGGCGGCAACGGTGAGGGTGTCGGTGCGGGCGGGCTGGCCGGGCATGCGCAGCGCGTATTGGTACTTGCCGGGCGGCAGGTCGAGCATCGGCCCTTTCGGCGATTGCGGGCCGCCGGCGCCGGCGGCGATCTTGACGGTCTGATGGTTGATCGTCAGCGACGCTTCCTTGGGCCCGATATTGCCGAGCATGACCCTCGCTTGTCCGGCTTTCGGTATGATGTCGGCTTTTGCCGCTGCTTGTGGATTCCGCTGCACCAGGCTGACCGTGGTCTCGTCCCTGGCACGGCCGAGCTTCAGCACGGCCGGTCCCTCCGGCGAGGTGAACGCCAGCTCCGCCCGCTCGGCGGTGACGGTCGCGCCGTCAGCCTTTTCCTGCCAGCCGCGCTTGGTCAGCTCGGCGCGATAGAAGGCGAGCACGTCGGAGAGCTCGGCGGGGATGCTGGCTTCGAGCTCCTTGCGGAACGACTGGTCGCTGCCGGGGAATTTCGTCGAGCTGATGCCGCTCGAGCTGCGCTGCGTCGGCACGGGCAGGGCGGAGTCGGGATCGGGCTTGAGCGGCTCGGTCGATTTCGCCTGCACCGGCTTGGATTCTGTCGCCTTGGCTTCTGTCGGCCTGGCTTCTGCCGATTTCGTCTCGGCCGGCTTTGCCGCGGCCACGATCAGGCCGGTGCCGTTGGCGCTGACATTCACCTTCGGACCCATCTGCATCACGGTCATCGAGATCGACTTACCGGCCTTGGAGAACGCCATCACCGCCATGTTGGGTTGGTTGATGACGGAAGGCTGTTCCTTCCAGCCAAGATTCTTCAGCGATGCGCGATAGAAGGTGCCGAGCGCCTTCACGCTCGAGGTCGAGGAAAATTCGAGCCGGCCGTCGCTGCCTTCGAACTTCACGCCCTCGGCGGTTTCGGGCAGCGGCACCGGCGTCTTGCTGTCGGCGAGCGCATTGAGCGGCGCGTCGGACAGCGCGGCCGCCTGCACCTTGCGTCGCGCTTCGTCGGCGGCGATGAGTTGCTTGGCCGCGCCTAATGCATCGCCGAGGAACTTCTCATCGGCTTCCTTTTTCGCCCTGGCGCGGGCGGCAAGCGCGGACTCCTTCACCTGCACGTTCAGGCTGATCATGGTGAAATCATATTTGCGGCCGAGCCGCAGCACGCCGGTTTCCTCGGCCGTGGACACCTTGATCGCCACCTCATCGCCGGGTGCGAGCGGCGCGCTGCCGTCCTCCTGCCAGCCGCGCGCGGCGAGCTCGCGATGATAGAAGGCCAGCACCGCCGGCAGCTCGGCCATCGCGGCGGCCGACATCTCGCGCTTGTTGGAGTCAGCACTGCCGAGGCCCCTCGCCGTCTTGGTCGGATTCGGCCGCGGCAGGCCGGCGAGATCGCTGTCGGCCTTGAGATCGCCGGGCAGGGCGAAGGGCGCGACGCGGATGTCGACATTGGTGCGGCCGTCGTCGCGGCGCGTCAGCGTCAGCATGATCGGCTTCTGCCGGTAGAAGCCGGTCGCCTCGTTGTCCGGATGGGCGTAGAACGCGCGAAAACCATTGGGAACGGTCTCGTCCAGGCTGGTCGTCCAGCGCGCGGCGGTTTCCGGCGTGAGCTTCTGCCAGCCGATCGCAGCCATCTCGCGGCCAAAGAAATCCGACGTCGCCTCAAGCGCGCTGGGCGCAATGCAGCCGAGATAGGGCCTCGTGCCATCGAACATGATGTCGCTCGCGCCGTCAGGGAACGGCACGTTCGAATAGATCCGGTCGCTCGAATAATGCACCATGGACTGGTCGGGACGGCCGAGACCCTGTGTGAGATAGACCGAAAGGCCCTGTCGTCCCTTCTTGAAGTTCAGCGTGGTGTTCTTTTCCTCCAGCGGCCGCAGATAGGGCACCCAGCCGTCGGCGCTGAGGAGCTTCTTCACGGCCGGCGCCGTCACGGCCTCCGGCGTCGGCATGCGATATTCGAGGCGCCAGGATTCGGGGCGCGAGCTGTCTTCCACCGCGCCCTCCAGCTTCGGCAGCGCGTGGACGTCGACGCCGCCGCCGTCAGCGGCCGCCGCGATCGAGCAGCTCGCGATCAGGACGAGGCCACATGCAAGCAGCCGCCAGCGGGCCGGGACTTGCGTCCCGCGCGGGATCATCGACATCGTCAAAACTCCTGGATTTCGCGCTCCGTCGGGGGTCGCGCGCATTTGCAGGCTGCGACACCGTCGGCGCGGCCTCAAACCAGAAGTCGCGGCAGGAACCTGCGAGGTTCAATACAGCTGGAGCGGCGACCAGGCCTCGCCGTCGCGCCCGACCGTGAGCTCCCAGGAATCGCCGGCGGCTACGGTAAGGCTGTTGGTGTAGGCCGGACGACCCGGCACGCTCAGCTCGTAGGGATATTTGCCGGGCGGCAGATCCAGCGCCACCGCGTGGGCGCCGCCCGGGCGCCTGATGATCCGCTCGGAGATCGTGAGCACAGCTTCCTTCTCGCCGATATTGCTGAACACCATTTTCGCCTGCCCCGGTTCGGGCATGACATTGGCTTTGGTCGCCGTATCCGAGTTCTTCTGCACGAGATTGACCACGGTGCTGCTGTCCTTGCGGCCGAGCTCCAGCACCGCCGGCCCGAGCGGGGAGGCGAAGGTGAGCTGCGCGTGATCGGCGGTGATCAGCACGCCATCCGGCTCTTCCTGCCAGCCGAGCTTTCCAAGCTCGGTGCGGTAGAAGGCGAGCACGTC
This sequence comes from Bradyrhizobium sp. CCGB01, assembly GCF_024199795.1. Taxonomy (NCBI): domain Bacteria; kingdom Pseudomonadati; phylum Pseudomonadota; class Alphaproteobacteria; order Hyphomicrobiales; family Nitrobacteraceae; genus Bradyrhizobium; species Bradyrhizobium sp. CCGB01. The sequence goes on along the minus strand of NZ_JANADK010000001.1, from coordinate 4,901 downwards.
GCCGAGCCTGGCGGGCACGGTGGCCTCTAACCTAGTGCGGAGCGGGGCTTCGATGCCGCTCACGACAGTGGTGTGAATTCCTCGGTAGCTGTAACGGGTCGGCGCGGGCAGCTTGGTGTCGGGATCCGGCGTGAGCGCGCCGGAGAACAGCGGCGACAGATGCGGCACCCAGGCGCTCGCGCTCGCCGCGAGCATGCAGCTTGCGAGCAGGAAGAGGCCGCACGCAAACGCCAGCCATCGTGCCGGGACTCGCGCCCCGGTCCTTACCGTCCGCATCTCGCTTCTCCAGGGATATCGCGCGTCATCCGTTGCGCGATGGCACGGGCTGCGACACGCATCGCCGCGCCCTCAAAAAGCTAGTCGCGAAGGGAAACCGTCGGGTTCAACCGCGAGGTCTAGCGACGGGCGGAGACTCGTCCGCTCTCGACGTCAAAGACTTCGCCGCCTGCGCCAATCTCGGCGAAGGCGGCCGGGTCTGCGCCGGTCAGCCACACCTGCGCGCCGAGCTTGCGCAGCTCGTCGAACAGCGCCGCGCGGCGGTTCGGATCGAGATGCGCGACGACCTCGTCGAGCAGCAGCAGCGGCACGATGCCGGTCATCTCGGCCACCAGCGTCGCATGTGCCAGCACGAGCCCGATCAGCAGCGCCTTCTGCTCGCCGGTCGAGGCATCGCGCGCCGGCATGCTCTTCGGTGCATAGATCACCTGGAGATCGGTGAGATGCGGACCGTCGGTGGTACGGCCGGCGATGGCGTCGCGCGGGCGGTTATCGCGCAGGATCTGGCGATAACGGTCCTCGACCGACGTCGCGGTTTCGGTCAGCAGCGCATTCTCCATCCAGCCGTCGAGCGCGATTTGCGCCGACGGAAACGCGGAAGCCTGCGCGCGCGCGTTCAGCATGCCGGTGAGGCGCGCCGCGGTCTGGCCGCGCGTCGCCGCGACCGCGACAGCAAGCTCGGCGGTCTCGCGCTCGATCGCGTCACACCAATGGTCGTCGTAATTGCGCGTCTCGAGCAGGCGGTTGCGCGAGCGCAGTGAACGTTCGAGCGCGTTGATGCGGCTGGAATGCTCGTTGTCGATCGCGAGCACCAGGCGGTCGAAGAAGCGCCGCCGTTCGGAGCCGGCGCCCATGAACAGCCCGTCCATCGCCGGCGTCAACCACACCATGCGGATGTGGTCGCCGAAGCTGGTCGCCGAATTGACCGGCTCGCGGTCGATGCGGCAGCGCCGGCTGACCGTACTGTCGGGGCGCGGCGCGTCGATGCCGGTGCCGAGCGTCGCAAGCCCCAGCGCGCCCTCGACCTGCGCAGAGACCGCCCAGGAGCCGTCGCCCTGGTTGTCCGCGACGTCTTCCAGCGTCGCGCGCCGCAAGCCGCGTCCCGGTGACAGGAACGAGATCGCCTCGATGCAATTGGTCTTGCCCGCCCCGTTCGGCCCGACCAGCGCCACCATGTCAGCCGCCGTCTCGAGCCCCGCCGCCCGGTAATTGCGAAAATGCGTCAGCGTCAGGCGATGAATGCGGGAGGGGGTCATCAGTTGTTCGTTATGGACGCGGTTCTTTCCCTCCCCCCTTGTGGGGGAGGGTGGCGCCTCACGCAGTGAGGCGACGGGTGAGGGGTATGTTACCGCCCGGCAAGCTTTGCAAGGATGTCCTCCAAAACAGCCGCGGATTGTTGCAACACGTCGTTATTCCAGTAGCGCGCGACAGAGAAACCTTCTGCGGAAAGTGCGGCTTCGCGAGCGGCGTCACGTTGGGATTCAGCATGCTGGCTTCCGTCGATCTCGATCACGAGACGCGCGTCGAAGCAGACGAAGTCGAGAATGTAGCTCTTAAATGGGACTTGCCGACGAAACTTGTAGGTGGAGAGCCGACGGTCCCTGAGCAGACGCCACATCGCTGCCTCCGCGTCCGTCGGTTCGTGCCGCATGTTCTTCGCAAACTGGCGGAGATGTTTGGGGACCGACCGATGGGACGGTTCCTGCGGCACTAACCCCTCACCCGACTGAATGCGTATCTTCCTGCGGAGCAGCCCTTTCCCACAGGGGGAGAGGGCGCAGCAATGCGCATCGCGCTTGGTTCTAAAGGCAGAGTGCGCCGGTGAGGGAGCACCTCCCTCACACCCGCATCGGCATCAGCACATACAGCGCGCTCTTGTCGTCGCGGTCCTGGACCAGGGTCGGCGAGCCGGGGTCGGCGAGCTTGAGCGTGGCGACGTCGCCTTCGATCTGGGCGGCGATGTCGAGCAAATAGCGCGAGTTGAAGCCGATATCGAGGGCGTCGGAGGCGTATTCGACCTCGAGCTCTTCGGTCGCGCTGCCGGAATCCGGGTTGGTGACCGACAGCACCAGCTTGCCCGGCGACAGCGACAGCTTCACCGCGCGTCCGCGTTCGCTGGAGATGGTGGAGACGCGGTCGACTGCGTTCTCGAAATCCTTCTTGTCGACGACCAGTTCCTTGTCGTTGCCCTGCGGGATCACGCGGCCATAGTCGGGGAAGGTGCCGTCGATCAGTTTCGAGGTCAGCACCACATTGCCGATGGTGAAGCGGATCTTGGCCTGCGACAGCTCGATCGTCATCTCGGCTTCGGTGTCCTCGATCAGGCGCTGCACTTCGCCGACTGTCTTGCGCGGCACGATGACGCCGGGCATGCCGTCGGCGCCCTTGGGCTGCACCAGGTCGAGCTGGGCGAGGCGGTGGCCGTCGGTGGCGACGCCGCGCAGGGTCGCGGCTTTCGCGGTGCCGGCGGCGTGCAGATAGATGCCGTTGAGGTAGTAGCGCGTCTCTTCGGTCGAGATCGCGAACTGGGTGCGGTCGATCAGCCGCTTGACGTCCTTGGCGGCAAGCGAGAACGAATGCGACATGTCGCCGGCGGCCAGATCCGGGAAATCGTTCTCCGGCAGGGTCTGCAGCGTGAAGCGCGAACGGCCGGCGCGGATCGCCAGCACGGCGCGGTCGCCGTCGGCCTCCAGCACGATCTGCGAACCATCCGGCAGCTTGCGCACGATGTCGTAGAACATGTGGGCCGGCACGGTGGTGGAGCCGGCGGTTGCGGTTTCCGCCGCAAGCGTCTCCGTCACCTCGAGGTCGAGGTCGGTTGCCTTCAGCGACAATTTGGCATTCTCGGCGCGGACCAGCACGTTGCCGAGGATCGGAATCGTGTTGCGGCGCTCGACCACGCGATGGACATGACCCAGTGACTTCAGGAGTTGCGCGCGTTCGACCGTAACCTTCATTGCACTACTCGCCCGATCCCCAAGGAACACAAATTTGGAAAAGCCGGGCGGCGGGACGCGCGCCACGGCACCGAAGACCCGGACGGCCGGATCATCCAGCCGATATGACCAAAGCCGTCAGGGTCGCGCAAGGTGGCGCGGAAAGCCATCCGTTTCAAGGGATTCGGGGCGGTTCCCCAAGATTTACAGCCCAAAACGAAGACCGCCGCCCTGGCATGGCCGGGGCGGCGGGAGAGTGGCAGGAGCCTCAGGCGTTTATTCCTGAAGCTGGCGCTTCAGCGACTCGACCTCCTCGGACAGCGCGGTGTCCTTGTTGACCAGTGCCTCGATCTTGCGCACGGCGTGCAGCACCGTGGTGTGGTCGCGTCCGCCGAAGCGGCGGCCGATTTCCGGCAGCGAGCGCAGGGTCAGCGTCTTGGCCAGATACATCGCCACCTGGCGCGGCCGGACCACGTTGGCGGTGCGGCGCGAGGACAGGAGGTCGGAACGGCTGACATTATACTGCCGCGCCACCACGCGCTGGATGTCCTCGATCTTGATCCGCTTCGGCTCCGAGGGGCGGATCAGATCGCGCACCTCGTGCTCGGCCATCTCCAGCGTCACCGGCCGGTTGTTGAGTTTCGAGTGCGCCAGCAGACGATTGATCGCGCCTTCGAGATCGCGGCCGTTATGGGTGATGGCGCGGGCCAGATAGGTCAACACCTCCTCCGGCACCTCGAACGTCGCATGATGGGTGCGGGCCGCCGCGACGCGCGACTTCAGGATGCCGTGCCGCAGATCTTCGCCGAGCGAGCCCATCTCGACCACGAGGCCGCCGGCGAGGCGCGAACGCACGCGATCGTCGAGGCTTTCGAGATCCGACGGCGGACGGTCGGCCGCGATCACGACCTGGCGGCCGGCATCGATCAGCGCGTTCAGCGTGTGGCAGAACTCGGCCTGGGTCGACTTGCCCTGGAGGAATTGGAGATCGTCGATCACCAGCACGTCGATGCCGCGCAGCGCTTCCTTGAAGGCCAGCGCCGTCTGCGTCTTCAGCGCGGCGACGAAGCCGTACATGAATTTTTCAGCCGTGAGGTACAGCACCTTGCGCTCGTTGCCGGAATTGCCGGCCCAGGTCACGGCCTGGAGCAGATGCGTCTTGCCGAGGCCGACGCCCGCATGGATGTAGAGCGGGTTGAACATGACGGGGTCGCCGCGGCGCCCTTCGGCGACCTGACGTGCCGCCGCATGCGCCAGCGTGTTGGAGCGGCCGACCACGAAGCTTGCAAAGGTCAGGCGCGGATCGAGCGGCGAGCCGCCGAGCGCGTCGTGATTTGCGGAGACCGGCGCGGTCGCCGTCGAGCGCAGCTCCGGAGCAGGCGCGCGGCGCGTTTCGACCGGCGCAGGCGCTTCCTTCTGCTGCACGACCGGGCGCACTGCGGAGCGAACGGTGAGATCGATGCGATGCACTTCCGGCATCTCGGCCTGCCAGCACGACAGCACGCGCTCGGCATAATGCGCCTGGATCCAGCTCTTCAGGAAGCGGGTCGGCACCGAGAGGCGCACGCTCTCCTCCTGCACGCCTTCCAGATCCATGCGGGCAAACCAGCTCGTGTAGACGTCCTCGCCAACGCTCGTGCGCAGCCGACCCTTCACGCGAGACCAGCGATCTTGTTCCGATGTGTTCAT